>NZ_RCWY01000001.1 GCF_003688625.1 Sphingomonas sp. PP-CE-3A-406 | reverse complement strand
CGAACTCGGCCGTGAAACCCGACTGCGCCAATGGTACTATCGCTCAAGCGATGGAAGAGTAGGTCGTCGCCAGGCATTGAAGCCCGTGCAACATGTAAACACGCAACATATCCAAAACCCATTCACAAACGTCTTCTACCCAACGCACGCTAGCCGTGCCGTCGCGGGGTGGAGCAGCCCGGTAGCTCGTCAGGCTCATAACCTGAAGGTCACAGGTTCAAATCCTGTCCCCGCAACCACCATTACAGAACTCGACCTCACGCCGGCTCCTGGGGCGGCGTTGTCGTTTGTGGCCCATGCCAGCAGATCCGATACCTTCGCGACCACCTCCATCTCAGGGCCTGGGGGCGTCAGGGCAAATGGGCACGCTTTCGATGAGCGTCAACATCACAGCCGCAGCCTCGGTCCGGATCGTTCCGTCGTCGAGCGACTGGCGGAGTGCCGCAACCTTGCTGCGGAACCGGTCCACAAGCACCGGGTCGGGCAGGGAGACTACGATCGGTTTCCTGGTAATTGTTGCAACTCTTTGTGTCTCCAGCCGCTCCTTCTCCGCCTTTCGCTCCGCGATCATCGCCCGGAGCACCGGACTGGCAATGCCGGCGAGCAGGTTCTGGTACAGATTGTCGAGTTCAGTAGTGACCTGCTTGAGGCGGTGTTGAGCTGCGTGCTCCATGCCCGCGTCCTGGCCCAATCGCTGCATCTCGTGCTCGAATTCTTCTATAAATAGGCGCACATGGTTCTCGGTCAGCAGATGCTCCTGCAGAACCGCCAGCGTCGCGGCCTCCAGAGGTTCCTTGCGCACGGAAACACGATTACCGCACGTGCCTCGCTCCTTCTGACCAGCGCAGCGGTAATAATCCTTCCCGCTGATCGTATAGTTTGCCCCGCAGCAAATACAGCGGATGAGCCCGGACAGGAGATGCTTTGTGCGCTTGCTGCCGACTGTCGACGATGCCGTTGCCGGGCGCTTGCGGTGTTCGATTTTATCGCGCGCGGCTTCGAAGACAGTATCGTCGATGTTTTGTAGATCTGGGATCCCAACTTCTACCCAATCAGACTGGTTACGGAGCCGATAGCGGCGTTCGCGCTTCTCGCTGTCGGGGTTCCTGCGCCACTTCCGGCGCCCCCATACTAGGCGTCCCACGTAGAGCGGGTTGTTAAGGATGCCGACGAGTTTGGCGGGATCGCCTCGGACCGTCGAGGCGTTCCACTCCCCACCACGGGGGCCGGCACGCCTTCGTCGTTCAGCCGGGTGCCGATCTGAATAGAGGGCACCCCGCGGCGAACCATGCGAAGGTTTTTGCGGCGCAGGTCGGGATCAGTCGGGTTGCGCTTTCGCGGATCGAAAACGGAAAAGCGTGGCCGCTTGCGCGGCGCCTCATTCTGATCTTGGCGACGATCGTTCGTGCTATCTTTGCACCGTGCGTTCGAGCGCGGGGCGGGTTCATCGCTGATGCCGACACCGACCCAATCCGCGTTGATTGGTTGCTCCGGATCGGCGATCGTCGTAGTGAGCCAACCGAAATTATATTCCAGCATACAGATCGGCAATCTGGACGAGGCAGGCGGATATGAAAAACAATACGTTCTCATTGCGCGACGGATCAACGCGCGGTGCGCTGGTCGGGCCGATTGGCCAGACCGTCCACCTGCAACCATTCGTCGATGGAGTTGACCGGCTCCATGGCGCCTTTCCGTGGCATCCCGATGGAACCCGCAGCCTCTACGCGACTGACGCGGCATGGCAATGCTTTGCGTGCCGCGCTGGTGGTGATGCCGTCGATTGGATCATGAGGCGAGACGCGGTCGATAGGACGCAAGCGGGCGCGCTCGTTCATGAACGCCGCTCCCGGCCGCTTCACGCGCACGTAGCGGTCGTTCGAAGCCTGACGCTCGCGACCTGAAAGCGGCCGCGCCCCCGGCAGAAAAAGCGCAGTCCAATATGGTTACCCGTCTGGGAAGCCCGGTCCCGCGAAATGGGAGATAATCTCGATCTGCGACGAGTTGGTTTTTAGCCGATCATAGGCGACGATGTATGCTTGCCTGCTTGATACCCGCGCACCCTTTGCCGGCATGGAGGGGATCCGTACGCTTGATAGCCGAGATTGCGGGTGAGGTGATCTCAGGACGGCCCGTTACGCGCGCGGCCACCCGGTAGGGCGTTGCGAGAACCGCGTGACTGAGGCATCATGCAGCTCATGTCGTCCTATCGCACCAGTGTGGCCGTGTTTGATGTGCCCGATTCTTGGCATGATCAGTCGATCGTGGCGTTTCGCCTACCGCCTGCTCCCGGCGGTGGCGGCGATGCGAGTTTCGTTATCACTAAGGACCCGGGTAAGGGCGTTACCCCGTTCGCGTCATACTTCAATGGACAAGCCGACACTATACGTCGCAGCCTGCCCGGCTATCACGAGCTTAAGCGTGAACTGTTTCACGCCAATGAACGCGACGCGGGATGGCTTGAGTTTCAATTCGAGAAGGACGGTCGCGCCATGCAGTTGCGGCAGATCTTCTTCGACAGCGGCTTCCTGGCCGTCATCTGTACGCTGACCACACTCCCTGCGGACATCGGCTATCATGACGCAGACTGGCGACGGGTGATGGCCAGCCTGGTCTTTGATCCGCCGGCTGCCTCTGCAAGCTATCCATGAGTCTTAGAGCCGTGACTCGCTGAACCCCGTGACCATGGAACCCGCCGCCCGCGTCGAGGACGAGATCGCCCATGGTTATGGCATGCTGGCGATGGTCGGTGGCGCGTTGGTCGGTGTGGCGGCGGGGATCGCCGTCGTGGGTGCGATCGGCTTAACCGGCGGACTTGCTGCGGTGGCGATTGCGGGCGCGGTGGCGGGCGGTGGCCTAGCCGGAGACCAGATCGCGTCGGGGCTTGAGACGATTTTCGACCTGCCCGAACCTACGACTGGCGTGCTGGCGGTGGGATCGCCGAACGTCTTCATCAACGGACGCAGCGCGATCCGCGCCGAATTGTCGAGCGCGTCGAGCTGCAACGGCCTGCCGTTCAATCACCCTCCCTGGCTCGGATCGATTATCGTCCGCGAGGGATCGTCGACCGTCTTCATCAACGGGCAGCCCGCGTCGCGCCTGAAATCGACGCTGACGTGCGGCGCGCATATCAAGACCGCGTCGCCTAACGTCTTCATTGGCGGCGAGACGGTGCGGACCGGCTTCGTTTTCGACCTTGAGGCGTGGACGCGTGGCGGCCTACAGATTCTGGGGATAGGCGCCGCGGTAGGTGCTGGCGCGTTTGCTGCGATGGCCGGTGTTGCCGCATTCGGCGCATTTCTCGGCATTGGGGCTCTGGGTTTCGTAGGCATGGAGGGCGTCGGTCTGGTCGGGGACGCGATCGGGCCGGGCTACCGAGACCTATTGCAGGGTCTGGTCGGCATGGGAATGGTCGTGTCCGGGCCAAAGTTGGCAAGGGAAGGAAGTATAGCGAGCGAGCGATCGCGTATCTCGCAACTCTCGAGAGACGGTCAAATCGAGGACGCGCGTGCCATACTGAAACGCCATGTCGACGCAGGAGACATCGACGGCGTCGTACGCCGACTGGATGTATCAACCGACGGGCAGCGTGGCTTCCTGTGGTCAGGTAACAAGGTCGCGGCAGGGCAATATGCCGAGGCTCATGGGGGCACGACGCTGGAAGGCACACCGGGTGGCCGGGTCATCGATGACTGGGATCATTTGAACACCTCTATGCCATGGGACAAAGGTGGCGAGCAGGTCTGGGGCCAAACATCTGCACGCTATACCCGCGGATTGACGGGGGACGTTGAAGCGTTGCAATCACCAAGCAGGGCAGGCGGCGGTTACGTCTTCCGAAAATACGAGATGCCCGAGATCGAGGCCGGCAAAGCGGCGGGTCGGATCACCAGTTTCGAGGAGAAGATCGTGTTGCCTGATACGGGAAATTGGCCGTGACCTGGACAGCCTTCAGCAAGCAATATGAGGCAAAGGGGCGGGAGAAGGCGGATGGCTATTTTCCCTTCCACTTTGAGGGCATGGACGCCAACGAATTGACGCGGGCGCGAGCGTTGATGGAAACGCGTGGCTCGGCCGGCGATACCACCGATCTCGATGGCTTGAGATTGATCGGCGATGCCGGCAGCATCGCCGTGCTCGAAGCCGCGGAGGCTCAGGATAAGAGGCTAGGCATTGCGTTCGAGTGTGCGCGCCGTGAGACTTTGTTCGCCCTGACGGGAAATGTGCTCGTCCTTGCCCCGCTAATCGATCGATTGGACACACGCGAGGACCGCGATTCGGCCTTCGCTGCGCAAGCGATCGCCCGCCATCAACTGCCGCCATCCTTTGCCACAGCATTGGCGGCCCGTATCGCCGACGGGCGTCACGAAACCTCCTTGCTGTGGATCATAAAGGCGTGGCTGTCGGCGCAAGGCGAAGCAATCTGGCAGGTGCCGGTATTCGACGCGAACCTTTCCTTTATCCGCAGCGTGATAGCCGAGCGTCCCGCGGCGCGGCGCAGTTTGCTGGAAACATGGCGAATGTGAAGTAGCTCAAAATACGAGCAGTCAGTGCTGCACGGTTCCGATGTCGTGGAGTAATGCGAGGTTTCGGCGTTTAGTAAAGAGCTGACCAGCGGACGGTTTACTGTGGTTGAATACGAACTGGTAACATGAAATCTGGTTGACGTCATTGCCGCCGCCATTTGTCGTGATCAGTAAATGACGCGGAGTGAATTTCAGCGCCCGTACGAAGCTCGATGACGAAAAAACGGCTACGATTATTCCCCAATTGACTTCCATGGTATGACGGAACAACAGCGCGCGCGGGAAATGATGCTGGATCGGGCGCTGAAAGCGCGATACCATATATCTTAGCGGTTTGCGTTATATTGGCGATGACGCTACCATCGCTTTAGGTCGCTGTCGAAACATTTACCCACCTTGGATGGCGGGATGGCGGGATGGCGGGATGGCATGACGTGGTATTCGAACTCACAGTCCAGGAATATACCTGACCGACCGTGCGAAGTACCTCGCCCGGCGCGATCCAGCCGTGCAGTAACATGCCGTCGGCGTTTTACCTGGTATGTCGTTTCTGCAGATACCGAACATTTTCTACTCGATCGTATCTAAGACGACCGGCATAAAGCAGCCATATTCCCGCTTTTGCAGGTGTGGATCGCTGCCCACCACGCGCCGTGTCGATATCACGTGTTTTCAGCATCACGTGGACTTGATTCGCGAGATCAGCAGCGATCCTCCGAAACGTCGATATGATACATTGGCCCATGCCGCGAGGGAGCTTTCGCGCGGATCGTGTCGCGGGACCCTGATATGTTGACGTTCGAACACGAGACATCCTCTTTCGTTTTTCACGGAGTTCGGATCGGACCGAGTGTTTCCGTCACGCAACTCGCAGTGGCTCTGGGCGTCAGCGTTCAAGACAAGCCAGATAATCGAGCATGGAGCTTCGTTAAAGTCGACGCCCGACCGGTGGGGGCGTTTGTCGCGTTTCTGGAAGTCAAGATCAACAGCGGCTATTTCTGGGGCGACGTGCCTGGTGCCGGGTGGAATGACTATGAACGCGCAGAGCAGCAGCCTCGAAGGGAACACGAGCGTTTGATGTACGAGATGTTCGGAACGCTGCAATACGACGATCAATTTGAGCGTCGACCTCGTGCGCGATCCTCGGTCCGGCCTCGAGCAGATACGGTTCGAAACTAGGTGAACGGCTTGAGGTGCTTCCGTTTGGATCCAGGCGTGCGATGCCGATGAGGCAGCTAACAGGAAGGGCGCGTTGCGTTGCTTGAGGACGATGAGCGCGGCGTACCATCCGACGCATTTCGGGAGGGGCGTGACGTCTATTTGATTTATAGCTTCGAAGACGTCGCCTTCCACTGGGAGCATGTGTCTGGACGGGTTTTTCGTCGCTTCAAGGGTACGGGGCGGGAGAGCGAAACCGTCCATTCAAACCGCTTATATATGGACGCTCGAATGGGCGGTCGGCTCGCGACCCGAGAGGAGTACGACAATTACTGACCTATCGTTTAGCCCACTTGACGAAGCGATTGTGTTCGCAACTCATGCGCATCAGGGACAGGTCGACAAGGCTGGCGCGCCCTATATCCTGCATCCGTTCCGGGTAATGCTGGCGCAGGCGGACGATGTGCGCCGGATCACCGCGGTGCTGCACGATGTCGTCGAGGATTGCGCTGTAACGCCAGCCACGATCCGCGCCCGCTTCGGCGATGCGGTTGCCGACGCCGTGGTGGCACTCACGCGACGCGATGATGAGGACTACGGTGCTTTCGTCGCGCGCTGCGCCGCAAACGAGATCGCGCGTGACGTGAAGCGCGCCGACATTACCGACAATTTGGACCTTTCGCGCCTTCCTGTTGTTACGAACCGGGATCGACAACGAGCTGATAAATACCGACGAGCGCTCGCGCTGCTCCAATAGAAGATTGGCCAACGACGTCGAAGCGGCGCAATCTTCAGGGTTGCGCAAACGGCGGTTACGCCTTTCAGGTCGGGTGGTCGCTTCTGGAATGCAGCGAGAGTTCCTTCGATGTCGGATTATGGGCGGAAATGGCCCGGCCGCTTTTAAGTGTCGACTGGTCGCCGAGCGCCGTCGTAAAACACCGGTTTGTCGTTGCCGCGCACCCTAATCCTGGACAATTGCTGCTTGCGCGGTGGCGTACGTGCTCCATGTCGGCACCATTGGCCGAGATACCCTGCCGGATTGAGAACGTGCGCGACAACCTCGGAGACGAGGTTTTCGTCAGGGAACAGCGGCTGCTGTTTGGCGTGAGATCCAATCTCGACGAAGTTGCTACTTCGCAGGCTGGCTTATTGCCGAGCCGATCTCGGATCCCCCCCCGAATGGCAATTTTTCCAGAGCTCGACATTCACGGCCGATTGCCCGAACGACGGCTTTGTCCCAATGTTCGCCAATAAATTCTCGATCCGTGGCGGCTTGACGCCGCGTTCCACTGAGATGAAGACATGTCTGAAGTTGGAGCTAGCCAACGAAGCGCTGAGTGTCTGGGAATGGGGCATCTGAGCTGTGCCAGCGTGAACGCCCCCCTATAGTCGACCTTGCTGTGGGTGGATGACCGGCTACGGGCCAACTGGCCCGACCCACACTACGGACTAGAACGTATAGGCAAGACCGATCGTCCCGAGCCACTGATCGCGCGATCCGGCGATCGCGACGAGCGGGCTGCGGGCGATGTCACCTTCCATGCGTCCATAAGTGCCGCCCGCGACGATCTTGATGCCCTGCAGTAGGTCGCCAGTGAGTGAATAGCTGCCGATCGCGCCGAGCGTCCAGTTCTTGAGGCCAGCACCGGCGGCATAGATAGGCAAACCGCTCGCTACGCTCTGCGCCGTTGAGACACTGTAATAGGTTTGGGCATAGCTGCGTTCGACGATGTCGGCGGACGCGAACACGCCGATAGCAGCCTTGCGGGACAGCGGCGTGAAATAAGTGATGCTGGGGTTCCAGATGCCGCCGTCGTGGACATTGCTGATGTCGTGGCGATAGCCGAGCGTGACCGACAGCTTGTCGTACGGGCTCGTCAGCACCCCGGTTTTGCCTATGCCAACATAGCCGCCAAGTTCGACTGCGGTGGCGCGCTTGCCGAGCGCACGGACGCGAAGGTCGACTATGTTACCGAGCGAACTGCGGTTGAAGTTCAGCTGGACGATCGGACCCACCTGGAAATCCCAGACTGGACCGGGCTCGTCCTTGATTAGGTCGACGCTCAGCTGGTTACCGGCAAGCACGAAGCCGTACCCCCTGACGGCGCCGATCGCGGCGGGGACGGGGGTGATCCGGTAGTCGTTGGAGCCTTCGTAATCAGGGAGCGCCGCGACGCCGGCACCGACGGTGACGGTATCGCGGTACGGATCGGCGGGCTGGTCCTGTGCGTAAGCGGGTAGCGTGACGGTCGCGGCGAGAATGCTGGCGAGCGTGAACTTCAGGATTTGGGTATAGAGCACGGGAAGATCCTTTGCTGATCGATAAGGGCGAAGAGAACGGCTAGACGCCAAGCGCGCGGTGGCGCTGGATGTGTGCGAGCGTCGACGCGACGCGCTGGCGAACGACCGCGGGCTTTGCCGTTAATGTTGCTTGGCGCGTGTCGAGCACGGGCGGTGCGCCGAGATCGCCACGGGCGTAGCGGGCCTCGACCGTTGCGAGCATTTGGTACCGCGACGCCAGATCACGATCGTAGAGGCGGGCGCCGACCTGCACGTTCAGCGCGAGCACCCGGCCGCCGGTCTTGATGCCAAGCGGAATGTCGCGGCGCGGGCGCAGGACGCCGTCCAACGCCGCGGTCTGTCCGCCGGCATGATGGATGGTGACCACGTTAACAAGCGTGGCGTCGGATCGGGGCGATACGACCGGTTCAGAAGAACAGCTGGCGCAGGCAGGAGGGGCAGATCGGCGGCGATGATCAGCTTAGTCGGCAGCTTGCTTGGCAGCCTGGTCGGGGCAATTGAAATCATCGGCATCGTCGCGTCCCGTTGTGAACGCGGTCGCCCTGCCGATTTGAACCGATCCTGGCACGCCGATCCTCGAAACCGACCAGTCATTTTCGAAAACGACTGGTACGCAGGCTCGGAAAACGGCGCGCCTAGCCTTCGAGATGCCGCCGCCAAAACGTGCTGGGGTTATGCTGAAAAGTTCTTTGAACACCCGGTTGAACATCACGAGGTTGCCAAACCTAGCACCTATCGCGCTCATCAGGAGCGGCACGTCGGCCCGCGAGGGGGCGGCGAGCGCGCTGCGGACTTCGGCGATCCGGTGTTGGTTGAGGTAGTCGCTGACGTTGCGATGGCCGAGCCCGCCATTGATGTGACGCCGCACCGGTATTCGGGCGTCTCGATCCGCGCGGCGACCTTCGACATGAGAAATGCGCGTCCGGCTCATCTGCCCGGATCGCTCCGTCAGCCTCTGCCTGTAGTCGGCGATTACCAGCGATCTTGGCGAGCAGCGTTCGGCGGCATCAGGTTGCGGCCATGATATCGCGCCAGCTTCGGCCGTCGCGGAGAAGGCTCGAGATAGCGCCATTGCGAGCCTTATTCTCGGTGCGTTCCTGATAAAGGCCTGCAACCTGCTCACGGTGCCGAACCAACTCGGCGTCGACTATAACGCGCATGTGCTCGAGTCCGTCCTGACCTACGTCGCGCCCGCGCTCGGATGGCGCTGAGGCGGCGCGTGTCACGGCGTTCCGGCTGGTTCAGCACTGCGAAGAGTAAAGGTCGCAGGGTAGGTCGACCGTGACCGATCACCGTCGAAACGGATCATGAAGGCGTGTCCGGTTTCAAAAGCGACGACGTCGACTTGAACGGCCGCTTTCATCCCCTCGCGGCGCGTTCAAACCCAACTACACAGCCGGCAAATATCTACTGGAAACCGCGTATTCGTCCTCTCCGCGCGCAGCCCTGTTGGCTGGTAAATTCGTCAGCGACTACATGAATGACGATAGCGGCAGTGGTGCTTTCCACGCTCAACAGCTGAGAACCAACGCGCGCTTCCCCGCTGGCACAGACGGTCCTCTCCGACGATCGGATAGGCACTATTGCCGCCATCGCCAGCGAGGAAATCGAAATGACCGTTATGGTATCGCGCCTGCCAGCTACATGCCCCACGGACTTCAACAGTGGCTATCCCATCCCCAACAGTATTGAAGAATTGCTGGCCGATATTCAGGCGCTCGCACCTGAAATACGGTCGCGTGCCGACGAGATCGAGATCGACCGCCGCGTGCCGTCGGATCTGATCGACCGGCTCCGTACTATCGGCATCTTCCGGATGACAGCGGCCCGAGGTCGAGGTGGCTTGGAGTTCGATCTCGCATCGATCGTCGAGGCTATCAGTGCGCTCGGCCGCATCGATGGATCGGTTGGATGGACGGCGATGATCGGATGCAGCTCGTCGCTGTTCCTGCCGCTCCTGCCGCAGGAAACATACGACCTGATCTACCGGGACAGTCCCGACGTCGTCGTCGCGGGCTCCTCCCAGCCATTGGGCACCGCGCAGACCGTGGATGGTGGCTGGCTGGTCACCGGGCGGTGGCCGTTCGCCAGTGGTTGCCAGCACGCGCAGTGGATGCGGTCGTCGGTCGCGAACAGCGTGCGGGCGGCACGGTTGAGAGCCCGAGCTGCGTTGCCCTCAATGGCGAGCAGAGGAGTCGGCGCGGCGTCGAGCAGGACGCGCAAGACCAAAGCGTCAGCGTCCGCTTCGGTTGCCGTCGATGGTTGAGGAGCGGCCCGCGGACGCATGACTGCCCACCAGACGAGCGTCCCCAGCCACGCGGCGATCAGCGTTGCGCCCGTCAGCAGGCCCCACAGGCCGATCCGCCATGCCGTCGCTCCGGCGATTCCAGACGCGACGAGACCGATGCTTGCGAGGATCGCGGAAAAGCCCCTGCTCGCAGGCAGTCTAAAGCCCATAGCGCGCCATGCGACGATACAGCGCCCCTCGGCTCAGCCCGAGCGCGGCGGCAGCATGGGTAACGTTGTGACGATGCTCGCGCAGGGCCGCCTCGATCAGCGTCCGTTCGGCATCGGTCAGATCGAACGCTGCGTCGGATACGCCGGCCGCGATCGGCGCATCGGCCGTCGGGGGAGCGAGTATCGCTGCATCGATGATGCCGCCATCCGACAGAAGCACCGCGCGCTCGACGCTAAGTGCCAGCCCGCGCACATCGTCGGGCCACACGGTCGAGCGGATCGCCGCCACGGCTGTTTCGCTCAACGTCGGCTCTGGCTGACCGAACCGGTCCGCAGCAACGCGGGCGAAATGCCGCGCGAGCAGGACGGCATCGTCGTCGCGGGCGGTTAGGGGGGGGACGGCAACTTCAACGGTGCAGAGTCGACGCCGCAGCGCTGGCGTCAGGGGTGTTACGGTCCTGGCAATCGCGATGCAGCGCAGGCCGGGCGGGAGGCGGTCGAGCAAGCGCGACTGGGCGATCGCGTCGAGCTCATCGGGATGGCGCAGGATCGTGATGTCCCGGGCATCGTCGAGCCGACCCCATGCCGCCGCGTCGCGCAGGTCGATCCGCATCGGCGCCGTATCGGCGTGCGGCGACGCGGCGTGGATCGCGAGCGCGGTCAGCGTCCGGCCGCTGCCTGGGAGCCCGGTAATGGTGACGCTCGCCGGACTCGGAGCGATCCGCCGAACGAGGGCGCGCAGCCGATGCATCGCCGCGCTTTCGCCGAGCAACCGCGCCGGCTCGTCGCTGTTGGCAGAGCGGGGCGTGCCCGTGCTGACGGTCGCACCACGAGCGATGGCGCCTTCGACCTTGGCAATCAGCTCGGCGTTGCGCCACGGCTTCATCAGAAAATCGCTTGCGCCTGCCTGCATCGCCGCCACCGCGATCCGTATGCCGCTATGGGCGGTGATGATCACGACGCGGGCGTTCGGATCGTCGGACATGATGCGAGCGAGGCAGGCCATCCCTTCGCTGCCGCTCGATTCACCTGCGCTGAAATTCATGTCGAGCAGGATGGCATCGTAGCCGCACGCAGCGAGCCGAGAGAAGGCGTCTTCCGGCGTGGCGGCGACATCCAGCCGGTGTCCTGCCATGCGGAATACGATCTCCATTGCCCGAGCCACCGCCTTATTGTCGTCGACCAGCAGGATGGTGGCGGCAGTTGACATGGCCTCGGACCGTCCATTGGTGGACGGTCCGTCCATTTTCGAACGGCCGCCCGGTGGGGCAATCATGTTAAGCGGCTGATCCATAACGATTTAGTCTTTCGGGCGGTGATCGGCGACACTGGCACCATGATGCCCGAACAGCCCGTACACGCAACTGCTTCTGCCAGCCCATTCGCGGGCGCGGCAATGGACCGCCGGGTCGACCGGCATGCGACGCCTTGGTGGCGCAACCCGCGCGTGCTGCTCGCGGTGGCGCTGATCGTTGCTGCGGCGTCGGTATGGCGGTTCCTGCCGGCCAGCGGATCGACTGACATGGCCGCTGCCGACGTCGAGACCGGCATCGTCGAGCGTTTACCGTTCGCCGACTATTTGCCGGTGCGTGCCACCGTCGCGCCGCGCGTCACCACGCTGGTCGGCGTGTTGTCGGGCGGACAGGTCGAAAAGTTGCTCGTCCAGGACGGTACGATGGTCGTCGAAGGCCAGCCGCTCGCGACGCTCGCCAACCCGACACTCAAGCTCGACGTGCTGACCCGCGAGGCACAGATCGCGAGCCAGCTCGGCAGTGTCGCGGGTGAGAATCTGGGGATCGAGCGCAACCGCCTCGATCGCGCCGGCCAGATCGCACAGGCGAACTACGACCTGATCAAGGCGCGTCGCGAACTGGGGATTCGCCAGCAGCTGCATGACAAGGGCTTTGTGTCGGATGCGGGGGTGCGGAGCTTCGTAGAGGAGGCGGCGTACCAGGAAAAGCGCCTCGCGCAGTTGCAGTCCGGCGGCGCGGCGGAGGCGCGGATCACGGCCACGCAGGGCCAACGGCTCGACGATACGCGCGGTCGGTTGGAAAGCAACCTGTCGGCGGTGCGTGCCGGTCTGGATGCACTGGTGATTCGTGCGCCGGCGGGTGGGCGGTTGACCAACTTCACGATCCAGCCGGGCCAGACGCTCAAGGCTGGTGACCCTGCGGGGCAGATCGACAGCGAAGGCTCGTGGAAGCTCGAAGCGGACGTCGACGAATACTATGTCGGGCGCGTCGCGGTGGGGCAGACGGCGACGGCGGGCGACGCACGGCTGCGCGTGTCGAAGGTGTTGCCGGCGGTGAAGGACGGGCGTTTCCGCGTCGAACTGACGTTCGTGTCGGCCCCGCCGGCCGGGCTCAACCGCGGCCAGACGCTCGACAGCCGTATCACGCTGGGAAGCACCGCCCCCGCACTCGTCGCGCCGGTCGGCGGCTGGCTGGAATCGGGCGGCGGCGCGTCCGTCTTCGTGTTCGACGCCGACGGCCGTCACGCCCGCCGCCAGGCGGTCAAGACCGGTCGGCGCAATCCCGAACAGGTCGAGATCCTGTCCGGCGTGGCCACCGGCGACCGAATCGTCACCTCCGGTACCGCGACCGTGAAGGGCGACACCCTCAACCTCCGCTAGACCCATCCTTCGAAAGGCTACACGTGATCCATCTTGAGAATATCCAGCGCCGCTACGTCTCCGACGAGGTCGAGACGACCGCGCTCGCCGATATCGACCTGCACGTCCAGGGGGGCGAGTTCGTCGCGATCATGGGCCCGTCGGGGTGTGGCAAGTCGACTCTGCTCAATACGCTCGGCACCGTTGATCGTCCGACGGGGGGCAAGTATCGTTGGGAGTTGGAGCGGGAGTTGGCTGCTGCGAACATTCCCTTCCTAACGGTCAACGGGGAGATGATCCGGCGGCTGGGTCCGGGCGGTGCAAAACCCGACCGTCCGTTCCTGTCGGATGACCGGGAGGTCGAATCCGACCGCTTGCCTGACGATCACCCGATCCTGCTGCTGCGCGCGTTCCTGCTTGCGCTGCCGGATCGCAATTATCTGGCCGACATGTGGATACCAGGTCGGGACCGGACGAGTTCCAGCCAGCTCTCGACCCATTTTGCCGCGGGAACGCTGTCGAGTGACCGTGCGACATGGGAAACCATCAAGGCCGAACGCGCCTGGAACGCGGCCAATCCTGGGCAATCACGGACGCCGGAAGGTGCGTCGTTTCGCCACTTCCGGAGCAGGGTCAGCATCAGGACGGGGTTTCTGACGACGTTCTCCCGCTACCAGGACACGACGCCACCGCTGGCCTCGCCCCCGGCGCAGATGGAGCGGGTCCGGGCATGGCGAGACGGTCGCACCGGCATCCCCATGCCCGACGCCGCAATGCGGGAGCTGGCTGGCACCGGGTGGATCAATTTCCGGCTGCGGCAGCTGGTCACGTCCTACGGCGTTCAGCTTCTTCAGCTCCCGGCGGCAGAGGTCGGCGGCGCGCTTGCCGAGATGTTCGACGACTATGAGCCTGGCATCACCTGGCCACAGGTCGGCCTGAACGATGGGACGATCACGCAGGATCGCGGTCCACGGATCCTCAATCCGGTCAAGCAAGGCCGCGATCTCGATCCGTTCGAGACGTACGTCAGGCGGTGGATCCCCGAACTGGAACCGGTGCCGGTCGGTTTCGGACACGAACCGTGGCTCTGGTCGACAATGCACTCCCTACCCCGATCGTCGATCACAAAGCCGCCTTCCGCGATGCTCGGGCTCGGTGGGGGAACCAGGCGCAACGTCTCCGGCCACGTGAGGATGTGCTCTTCACCCACGGAAGTGATCCTTCCTGAGAGCGGCCGAATTCAAATGGTGACGATCAGCATCCTGGCCGGGAATGGGGAATTTGCGGCTGCCACCGGTTCCGAACCTCGAGCGTTTCAGGGAAAGGCGGCAATGCAGCTCGACGGCAGCTATCGCACACTTCTCTCCGATGACTGCTGTAACGCTGATCTACCCAGTCCCTGCCGTCCAACCTGATGAACGAGTGGCTGAAGTCCGGAAGTCGATAGGTAAATCTGCGGGGACAAGAGGCTAGCTTGCCTACAACCGTTAGCTTTTACCTCGGTTTGCCGCGCCACGTTGAACAAATCGGCGTTCAATTGCGCACCTTCAGATGGGGCATCCAAATGCTCGTGACGTCCGATCCCGTTTTGCACGATCGAATCCAGCGCAGTGATGGCCTCGATGTCCTGATCATCCTCAAGTCGGCACAGCGAAACGGCATAGCTGTCGTCGGGATCGATCACGGGGCCGTGCGCCAGGGTCTACCCTTTGGCGAGCAGGTCATCGAGCAACGCGCCGTGCTGCTCATCGATGTCTTTTATCGTCGGTCATCGTCGCGAGGAATCCGCGCGGGGTGGCAGGTATTTGCACAGCTGACATTTCCTCGATGGTATCCTTCAGACCTTTGAAACTGCTCGGCGCAGGCGGTGCGCAAGAGCCCACGCTATCCGATTCTGACCTAGCCTCGGGTAAGTTCGGGCAGAGTGTCTTCGATCCAGTCGGCCAGCGCCTGTACGAGGAGCGCGGCCTGCTTGCCTTGCTCGGTCAGCGCATAGTCGACGCGGGGCGGTACGACCGGGAAGCTTTGGCGGCGGACGAGCCCGTCGCCTTCGAGCTGCTTCAATGTCTGTGAGAGCATGCGTTCGCTGACGCCGGCGACCTTGCGGCGCAGGTCGCTGAACCGGAGCGTCCCCGGTAGCAGCGCGATCAACGCCAGCGTGCCCCAACTGCTCGTCACGTGCCGCAGGATTGCGCGCGAGGGGCACCGGGGCGCGAACACGTCGCCGCGTTCCATGCGATCGGCGAGGCGCGTGGACGATGCGGTGGTCATTTTCAAAACTAACCTTTTTGTACGTACTTCTCTTTCGTAAGTTAGGCGCTTACCTCGGCTTCATCAACAGCGTGAAAGTGGAGACCATCATGTACGCAGTCACGGGAGCTTCCGGCCAGCTTGGCCGCCTGGTCATCGACGCCCTTCTCCGGACGGCCAGGCCATCCGACATCGTCGCGCTCGTGCGCAATCCCGCCAAGCTGAGCGACCTTGCCGCACGCGGCGTCGTCGTGCGGGCATTCGATTATGATGCGCCGGATACGCTCGAGCCCGCACTCGCCGGGGTCGATCGCCTGTTGCTGATCTCGTCGAGCGACGTCGGTTCGCGCGAGGCGCAGCACGGCGCTGTGATCTCCGCCGCCAAGACGGCGGGTGTCGGCTACATCGCGTACACCAGCATCCTCCATGCCGACGCCAATCCGATGAACCTGGCGGTCGAGCACCGCGCTACCGAGGCCGCGATCAAGGCCAGCGGCCTGCCGTACGCGATCCTTCGCAACGGCTGGTATACCGAGAATTACGTTATGTCTGCCGCGTCCGCGATCAAGCATGGTGCACTGGTCGGTAGTGCAGGCGACGGCCGGATTTCCAGCGCGAGCCGGGAAGACTATGCTGATGCGGCGGCGGCGGTGCTGGTCGATCAATCCGCCGAGACCCGGGTCTTCGAACTCGCCGGGGACGATGCGTTCACGCTTGCCGAGTTCGCCGCTGCGATCGGTGAGATCGCGGGGCGCCCGGTCATCTACCAGAATCTACCGCAGGACGACTATCGCCGGATCCTCGAAGGCGCTGGCCTCCCGGCAGCGATCGCCGACATGCTCGCGGAAAGCGATTCGAAGGCGGCGAACGGCTCATTGTTCGACGAGGGCCGGGCGCTCAGCGCGCTGATCGGTCGCCCGACGACGCCTTGGCGGACGACGCTCCCCGACGCGTTGAAGCGCAAGCAAGGCTGACGCTGGCGCTTCAAGCGCGCGCGTCGGGATCGCGCTCGGCCGCTACGCGTGCGGGAATGCCGATGACCGTCGTTCCCGCCGCGACATCCCGAGTGACGACGCTGCCGGCACCGACGATCGCGTCGTCGCCGATCGTCACACCGGGCAGGATCAACGCGCCCGAGCCGATCCACGCGTTGCGGCCGATCTCGACCGGGCGACCGAACTCCAGCATCTTTGCCCTGATCGCTGGATCGCGGGGGTGATCCGCCGTGAGGATCTGGACACCCGGTCCGATCTGCGTTCCCGCGCCGATCCGGACCGATACGACATCCAGGACGATGCAGCCGAAATTGAGAAAGACACCGTCCTCGAGGTGGATGTTGTAGCCATAATCGCAGTTGAACGGCGATCGCACGATGGCGCCGTTGCCGACGTGGCCCAGTGCTTCGGCCAGCATCGCATGCCGCTCGGACGCAGGCGCAGCGGACGCGGTGTTGTAGCGCGCGAGCCAGACAGAGGCTGCCGCGGCGTCGCCCACAAGCTCGGGATCGTCCGCGGTGTACAGGTCGCCGCGCAACATCTTCTGCTTTTCGGTCGCCATGTTCAGGTCAGATCGTGCAGGTCTTTGCCGAGCGGGGCGGTGATACGGAGATCGGAAAACCGGATCTTCAGGCCGCTGCGTTCGGGCGTGCAGGCCATCGGGCCGACCTGGTACGACGAGGCGATCGGGAACGGCGCGAGGCGCACCAGCGGCCAGGTCTTGCCGTCCGCCGATACCTGAAGTCGCAGCACGCCCTTGGCGACGGTCGCGCGCATCCAAAAATCCTGCGCCGGATGCTCGTAAGGCCCGGTCGCCCAATCGGACTTGCCGTCGGTCAACACGCTGCTCAGCATCGCGCGTCCGTCGGACAGTTCGATCCCGGCCTTGACCCAATGGCGCTCGTCGACCCGCACCATGATCCCGGCCTGATCGTAGAGCTTTTCGTACTGGCCACGGATGCGGACATGTGCGGTGAACGCGTCGGGCGCGGTGAAACCGAGGAAATGGCCGCTGTCGCGCGTGAAGCCGTAATGCGTCTCCCGCCAGAAATCGGTTCCCTGGTCGGTGACGATCGACATGTCACCATTCGGATCGACCGCCCAGTTCTTCGGTTCGTTCAACCACCGCCCGTCGAATCTTCCAAGTATCGATTTACCGCTCGCCGCTCCGATCGGCGTTGCCACAACCGCGGGGATCGCCAACGCTGCCGCTCCGCCGAGAACCGTACGTCGCGATATATCAGGGGTCTTCACAAGCGCTGCCTTTCGCTACATTGCCGAATGTGTACAGATGTACATAATTGCTGGAAAGTCAAAAATTGACCGTGGAACCTCGTCGGCGGAATGATCCGGAGCGCAGACAGCGGATCGTCGACGCGACGCTGATCGTCATCGAACGCCACGGCGTGGCCGGGACGACGCATCGCCGGATCGCCGAGGCGGCCGCGGTGCCGCTTGGCTCGGTCACCTATTATTTCGCATCGCTCGAGGACCTGCTGACGACCGCGTTCCTGCAACTGGCGACGACCTCGTCCGGCGCGTTCGGGGCGAGGCTTGATGCAGCCGCCACGCGCAGCGAGGCGATCGAGGGTGTCATCGACATCATTGCCGGGTCGATCTGGGCGGATCCGCGCACGCTGTTGCTGAGCTACGAGCTCTACGCCTACGCGGCGCGCCATCCCGAGGTGACGACGGTCATGCAGCAATGGATGGACAATAGTCGCGCGGCGCTTGGGCGGTTCTTCGATCCGGTCACGGCGCGGGCGCTGGATGCGCTCGTCGAGGGGATCGGCATTCACAATTCGATCGACTCCGCGCCGCTCGACCGGGATGCGATCCGTATGATCGTCGACAGGATCACCAGGGTCGCATGACTCGAAGACGATTTGCAGCTGAGTACATTTGCTGACGAATCGCTACGGTGCGCTCCGCTCCGCTCCGCTCCGCTCCGCTTCTGCGGTGCACTAGCAAGCCTGCCGTCTGGCATCGCCTGGTTTCGGCTCATCTAACGAAACGGCCGATCCATGCTCGCGTTCTGGCGTAAGCCGTTCTCAGCCATAGATCATGCCGCCGATCCCTAGGCCCAATCTCGATTGATTCACGAGAACATTGCAAGAACACCGATTTGATGCGATTGCCGGATCGACGATTCGAAGGACGTGAGAATGACCGATCACGACGACAACCAGCAGGAGCCAAGGCCAGCGTTCGGCCAGTGGCTTGTGACGCAGAAGGACCGCAACGACCTTGTCGGGCAGCTTGCGATCGGAGCGGTCGCCGACCGCCGTTTTCCGCGCAACGGGGATCCGGAAACGGTGCGGAAGCATCTCAGCGCCATGCAGGCCGAGGGCGACATGTTCGCCGCGGTCGACGATGCCGAATCCGATTGGTTGTCGGCATGATGCAGGACGCGTGGGAGCAGGCATTTGCGCTGATGGCCGATCATGGGCAACTGGGTGCCTGCGCGGTCGTAGCATCTGGTATGCAGAAGACGCCGCCAGGGCGACCGGAGCAATACCGACAGTGGGAGGTGTTAGCTGACTGCCTGAATGCCGTCGCCGATGCCAGCCGGACGACGCATTGATCCGATAGATAGTTCGCTGATCGCCCTCGCTGCAGCGAGGACGTTCTCCTGCACGGTACCGCGAACACGATCGCATCGGGAATACCGATGAGATGCCCGCGTCACCTTATATTGCTGCGCCTGTGCCCTATGTCGCGGTGACTTATGGCGAACTTCCCACCTCTCATCCTCGCGATCGGCGATAGTCTCATTGCAGGATACGGACTGGCAGTCGCGGACAGCTTTCCGGCGCAACTGCAGTCGTCGCTGCGGTATCAATATCCCGGTGTGTCCGTGGTGAACGGCGGCGTGTCAGGCGATACGAGCGCAGACGTTCTACGCCGCCTGCCACGGCTGCTGTCCAGCCTCGACCGGCGGCCGGCGCTGGCCATCGTGCAGGTAGGGCCGAACGACGTCCTGCGGCAGGTGCCCGTAGCCCGTACCCGAGCGCAACTCGCGAACATCCTGCTGAGCCTGAGCGATTGCGGCATTCCCGTGGTCCTTACGACCGTCGAGCCGCCGGCGTTCATACGCGACCGCGCCGCGGCGTATCTGCACATTCATGCCGAGGTGGCTGCCGAACACGGCGCGACCGTCTGGCCGTTCTTCCCGCCGGGTGTGCTGGGGCACTCCGACATGGTGCTGGCAGATAGGGTGCATCCCAACGCGAAGGCGATCGCTGCGGTCGTGGCCGCGATGCTGCCGGTAGTGGAGCGAATGGTGTAGCGCCGCGCGTTCAAGCGTAACCGCAGGCTGTTGGGATCGTGTCGGGATATGAGGACTAAAGTCATGGCGACGGAGCCGAAGTGGTTGAAGGCAGCTAGAGCGAAGTTGGGCACCGAAGAGGCTGCCGGTTCGGCGGACAGTGCCACCATTCTCGGCTGGGCGAAGCGGCTCGGCACGAAAGTGCTCGGCATGGTCTACAACGCCGACAGCGTCCCGTGGTGCGGCGTGTTCGTCGCCTATTGTCTTCAGGAAGACGGGATCGAGCCGGTGGCAATCGCGGTTCGCGCGACGTCGTGGTCGACATGGGGGCAGGCGCTTCGTCCGGAACGGCTTGCCCCCGGCGCGGTGCTGGTGTTCGCGCGTCCGGGCGGTGGTCACGTCGGATTCTATGTTGGCGAGGATGCCGCTGCGTATCATGTCCTTGGCGGCAATCAGGGCGATGCCGTCACTGTCGCGAGAGTCGCCAAGGATCGGTGCATTGCGCGGCGGTGGCCACTAGGCCGTCCGGTCATCGGCAAGCCGGTGCAGATGGCCGCGCGCAAACCGATCTCGAGCGACGAAGCCTGACCGCCCGATGCTATTCTCGGTTACCGGGGCGGTAACCTTCAATGTCTGGAACGATCGTCTGTCGACACCGCTTTTAGGAGCATCTGCAACCGAGCCATCGACAGGAAGCACCATGAGCACGAACCTCATATCCGCCGTATTCGATAATCACGCCGACGCCGAGCGCGCGGTCTCGGAGCTTCGTGCTGCCGGGGTCGAGGACCGCGCCATCTCCATTGTCGCTCAGCACGATGGCAAGACCGCGACGACCGACGGCAACGGCGACACGCAGGAGTTCGCCGGCAAGGTTGCAGCCGGCGCGGGCATCGGGACCCTGCTCGGCATTGCTGCGCTGGCCATTCCCGGGGTCGGTCCCTTGGTCGCAGCGGGTGCGATCGCATCGGCGGCAATTCCCGGTGCCGCGATCACTGGCGCGGCGCTCGGTGGGGCCATCGGGGGGCTCGAGAAGGTGATGACCGACCACGGCGTCAGCCGCGTCGATGCGAGCTACTACGAGGGGCGCATCAAGGAGGGCGGCGTGTTCGTGTCTGTCGATACCAGCGCTGCCGGGATTACCCCGGACGATGCAGCCGACCTGTTGTATCGCGCCGGCGGTCATACCTCCACGCGCACTAAAGTGGCCACAGCGTAAGAACAAGCCCGGGGCCGGAGGGGCGTCCACAGACGGGGCTGGCCTGGCAAGCTTGTCCCGTCCGCATTCGCAGCAGTCTCGGCGACCGAGGCGCACGCCCGGGCGGCATGCACCCCGGTCGCCCTGCTAAGTCAGGTCAACGTTCGGCCAAGGAAGTCCCGGATATAGCTGGCGATCACGTCATGGTGCGTTTCGAGCGCGAAATGGCCGGCATCGAGCAAGTGTATCTCTGCCTTGGGCAGGTCCTGCCGATAGGCTTGCGCTCCGGCGGGGATGAAAGCGGGATCGTGTCTGCCCCACACCGCGAGCAGTGGGGGCTGATGCTTACGGAAATACGCGTGGAAGGCGGGGTACAGAGCGACGTTGCTGCGGTAATCCAGGATCAGGTCGAGCTGGATGTCCGCAGCGCTCGGACGTTCCATATAGGCGATGTCGAGTTCGTAGCCGTCCGGTGACAGCAGCGCGGGATCCGCGCCGGTGCCATATTGCCAATCGCGGATCGTGTCCGGCGTCAAGGATGCGCGGCAGGCCTCGCGGTGGGCGTCGTTCGGTTCGCGCCAATACGCTTGCCAGGCACCCCACTGATCGCTGAACCCTTCTTCATAGGCGTTGCCGTTCTGGCTGATGATCGCGGTCACTCGCTCGGGATGCTGCATTGCCAGCCTGAGTCCGACGGGTGCCCCGTAATCGAAGATGTACAGGGCGTAGCGGTCGATACCGAGCGCATCGACGAACTCCCCGAGCACCCGCGCGAGCGTGTCGAAGGTATAGGGGAATGCCCCTCGCGCCGGTGCCCTGGTCTGTCCGAATCCCGGCAGATCCGGCGCGATGACGCGATAGCGGTCCGCCAGCAACGGGATCAGATCGCGGAACATATGGCTTGCGGAGGGAAATCCATGCAGCAGCAACAGCACCGGCGCGTCGGCGGGACCGGCTTCGCGGTAGAAGACGTCGACCTCGCCGACCTGTTTTCGACGATAGTGAATTTTGGACACGGGCGGTTCCTTTGGTTGCGGCGGGGCAGCGGTGAGAAGGCTTGGGATGCTCGCCAGCGCTGGCCCTGTCGCGAGCCATGAGAGAAGCGTCCGGCGGGGGTAGAGAGTTGGTCGATGGCGCATGCGGCCTCCTTGCAGACCTTATATACGCCTTGCAGGAAGCGGCGGTTAGCCTTGCATACTGACAGGCTTGATTGCAGGATCGGAAACGATGGATCGATTGGAAGCGATGGCGCTGTTCGTTGCCGCGGTGGATCGCGGGTCGCTCGCCGCCGCGGCCAAACGCTACGGGCGATCGCCGGCCAGCGTGACGCGCGCGGTCGCGTTGCTGGAGCGGGACGCCGGCGAGACGCTTCTGCTGCGCTCCACCCGCAAGCTGAGCCTGACCGCATCCGGTGAGCATCATGTGGCGGTATGGCGGGACGTGCTCGAGAAGCTCGAACACCTTGCGCTGATCGGCGCGGGCGCGCCGGTCCAGGGAAATATCGTGCTCACGGCGCCCGAATTGTTTGGCCGCGTCGCCGTCCTGCCGCTCCTCGAAAGCTTTCTCGAAGATCATCCGCTGGTGTCGGCACGCGTTCTTCTGATCAATCGCTTGGTCAACCTTATCGGGGAAGGGGTCGATCTCGCCGTGCGGCTGGCGCCGCTGGGGGATTCTTCGCTGCGCGCGATCCGGATCGGCGCGGTACGTACGTTGCTGTGCGCATCCCCGGAGTACCTGGACAAGGCAGCATCTTTGGCGACCCCAGCCGATCTCGAGCACCACGCGTGCATCGGCTTAGACGTCGCGGCCGAGGGGGAGCGCTGGACGTTCGCGAGCCCTACGACCCCCGCGCGCAAGCGGCGATCGGTCCGGGTCCAGCCCCGGCTCAGCATCAGCAACGCAGCCGCCGCCATCGATGCCGCCATGCGCGGCCACGGCGTAATTCAGGCTCGCTCTTATCAAATCGTCGATGCGGTCGCCGACGGCCGCCTGATACGCCTGCTGCCGGAATGGGAGGAGCCGCCCGTACCTGTGCATTTGGTATTCCCCGCCGGGCGCGCGTCTCATGGAAGCGTGCGGGCGCTGATCGACCATCTTGGCCCAGCGTTGCGCCGCAATCTGGCGGACGTCGAGGCCTCCATGCGCGTGGTGCCGACTATATCGTAATTACCGACGTACGCTTTCGCCCAGGGCAAGCCACGGCTGCTTGCGATCGTCGCGGCCGGTGGGAACGATCGTGATCGCGGAGATCGCCGCCGCGAACGGAACACCGAACTCGATAGTATGAGCGTCGGTCGACGGTGGTGCCGAGCCCTCGACCGAAGGGCCGCCGCCGGTCGTTTTGTCTCGCGTGATCAGCAGCGCGCGGTGGATCGTGACCGGCGACAGCAACCGCGACGTACCGCGCCATACGATGTGCAGGTAGTCGCGGTGCAGCACGGCGTCGCCGAGCGGAACGACGACCGCGGGTTCGGCTGCCACCGTCACATTATCCCGACTTATCGGGGCAATTCGTAAAAGGGCGTGGATACGTATCGGAACGCCGCAGCAGCATTGCGACCTGCGTACTTTCCGAGGGTCACTTCGGCGGCTGTCGACGGATAAAACGGCCAGACCAGATACCCCGCAGGATCGCGCCGCGCTTTGCTGCGGCCGGCGGGGATCGCGACACTTTGGCGAGGACGCAACGATGGCAGGTGGCGAGCGCGGCACGACAGGCGGACGGCATGCCGTGATCCTGTGTCATCCAGATCCGTCGAGCTTCAACCATGCGATCGCGGGCGCCTATTGCGACGCGGTGCGCGGGGCGGGGCAGGGTGTCGTGTTGCGGGATTTGTACGCGATGGGGTTCGATCCGGTCCTCAAGGCGGCGGAGCGGCCGACCAACGTGGGCGCCGTATATGAAGCGGACGTACTGGCCGAAGTCGATGCGATCGCCGGCTGCGACGTCTTCGTTCTCGTCTATCCGATCTGGTTCGGGACGCCGCCGGCGATGCTGAAGGGGTATGTCGAACGCGTGTTCGGCGCAGGCGTCCAGCCCGAGGCGTTGCAGGGACGGGTGCGGACCGACCTGCTCGGCGGCAAGCGGCTGGTCAGCTTCTCGACCTCCGCGGCGAGCAAGGTCTGGCTCGACGAACAAGGGCAGGGACAGGGCCTCAACAGCGTCTTCGACCAGTATCTGGTGCATGCGTTCGGGATGCGGTCACAGGAGCATCGGCGATACGCGCATATCGTGCCGGGCCTCAGTGCGCGGTTCGCCGACCAGTATCTGCGCGAGGTCGCGGCGCAGGCGCAGCGGACCTGTGCGCAGATCGCGTTCGGCGACGAGGCGCTGCTGGCCGATCCCGCGCTCGTCGCCCGGATGGCACGCTGATCCATCCGCATCTTCAAGGAAATTCCATGACCCGTATGATGCACGCCGCCGTCGTCGAGGCGTTCGGTAAACCCCTTATCCTGCGCGAATGGCCGATACCGGTTGCAGGACCCGGACAGATCGTCGTCAAGACCGAAGCATGCGGGGTGTGTCACACCGATCTGCACGCCGCGCACGGCGACTGGCCCGTCAAGCCGACGCCGCCGTTCATTCCAGGTCATGAGGGCATCGGCATCGTCGTCGAGGTCGGCGCGGGGGTGACGATCGTGACGCTTGGCGACCGGGTCGGTGTGCCCTGGCTCTACTCGGCGTGCGGGCATTGCGAATATTGCCTGTCCGCCTGGGAGACGGTGTGCGCCGAGGCGGAGTTCGGCGGCTACACGCGCAATGGCGGGTTCGCGGAGTATATCCTCGCCGACCCGAACTACGTCGCGCATAT
This sequence comes from Sphingomonas sp. PP-CE-3A-406, assembly GCF_003688625.1. Taxonomy (GTDB): domain Bacteria; phylum Pseudomonadota; class Alphaproteobacteria; order Sphingomonadales; family Sphingomonadaceae; genus Sphingomonas. Next base: position 1,424,270 of record NZ_RCWY01000001.1, on the reverse strand, counting down.
TCCCGCCGGGCTGTCCGCGGTCGAGGCGGCGCCGATCATCTGCGCGGGCATCACGACATACAAGGGCATCAAGGAAACCGGCGCTAAGCCGGGCGAGTGGGTCGCGATTTCGGGTGTCGGCGGGCTGGGGCATCTCGCGGTGCAGTACGCCAAGGCGATGGGGTTGCGCGTTGCCGCCGTCGATGTCGACGAAGGCAAATTGGCCCACGCGAAGGCCCTCGGCGCGGAACTGTTGATCGACGCGCGCAAGCCGGATGCGATCGCGGCGCTGAAGGATGGGACGGGGGGCGGCGCGCACGGCGTTCTGATTACCGCGCCGTCGTTGACCGCATTCAATCAGGGCGTAGCGATGACGCGGCGCAAGGGGACGTGCGTGCTCGTCGGCCTGCCGCCGGGTGACTTTCCGATGCCGCTGTTCGACGTGGTGGCGCAGTGCATCACGGTGCGCGGCTCGTTCGTCGGGACGCGCAAGGACATGGCCGAGGCGCTCGCCTTTGCCGCGGATGGCAAGGTGAAGGCCGATATCGAAGTGCAGCCTTTGTCGGCAATCAACGACATCTTCGACCGGCTCCAGCACGGGCAGGTCGCGTCGCGCGTCGTCCTCGATTTCGGGAGCTGAACATGGCCGATACTGCAACGCTGGCGCCTGCCAGGACGCACCCTCTGTCCCACGACATGCTGCGCCGGATGGATGCCTATTGGCGGGCGGCGAATTATTTGTCGGTCGGGCAGATCTACTTGCGGGACAATGCGTTGCTCGATCGGCCACTGACGATCGCCGACGTGAAGCCGCGATTGCTCGGGCATTGGGGGACGACACCGGGGCTGAACTTCCTGTACGTCCATCTCAACCGCCTGATCGTCGAGCATGACCTCGACACGATCAACATCATCGGGCCGGGGCATGGCGGGCCCGGGCTGGTGGCCAACACCTATCTGGAGGGCTCGTACACCGAACGCTATCCCGCGATCGAGCGGAGCCGGTCGGGCATGCACCGGCTGTTCCGGCAATTCTCCTGGCCGGGCGGCATCCCGAGCCATGTCGCACCCGAGACGCCGGGATCGATGCACGAAGGCGGCGAGCTCGGGTACTCGCTCGCGCATGCTTACGGCGCGGCGTTCGACAATCCCGACCTGATCGTCGCGTGCGTGGTCGGGGACGGCGAGGCGGAGACCGGCGCGCTGGCGGCGAGCTGGCATTCGAACAAGTTCCTCAACCCCGCGCGCGACGGCGCGGTGCTGCCGATCCTGCACCTCAACGGCTTCAAGATCGCCAACCCGACGATCCTCGCGCGGATCGACGGGCACGAGCTCGATGCGTTGCTGCGCGGCTATGGGCATGAGCCCTATTATGTCGGCGGCAGCGATCCGGCGGCGGTCCACCAACAGCTTGCCGCGGCGCTCGACAAGGCGCTGGCGCGGATCCAGGCGATCCAGGCGGCGGCGCGTGTCGAGGGTGTGACGCCCGAGCGACCGCGCTGGCCGATGATCGTGTTCCGTACGCCGAAAGGCTGGACCGGGCCGAAGTTCGTCGATGGCAAGCCGGTCGAGGGGACGTGGCGCGCGCATCAGGTGCCGATTGCGGACTTCAAGGATCCGGAGCATCTGCGCCAGCTCGAGGCGTGGATGCGGAGTTACCGGCCTGAAGAGCTGTTCGACGAGACGGGCAAGTTCCTGGAGGAGTATGCGTCGCTCGCGCCGACCGGGCATCGGCGGATGGGATCGAATCCGCACGCCAATGGTGGCGAGCTGATGGTGCCGTTGTCGCTGCCCGATTTTCGGAGCTTCGCGGTGCCGGTGGAAACGCCGGGCAAGGTGAAGGCCGAGGCGACGCGGGTGCTCGGCCGGTATCTGCGCGATGTGATGAAGCTCAACCTGGCGACGGTGAACTTCCGGTTGTTCGGCCCCGACGAGACCGCGTCGAACCGGCTTGCAGACGTGTACGACGTGTCGGGCAAGGCGTGGATGGCGGATGTCGAGGCGGTCGACGAGCACCTCGGGCCCGACGGACGCGTCATGGAAGTGCTGAGCGAACATCTCTGCCAAGGCTGGCTCGAGGGGTATCTGCTGACCGGGCGGCACGGGCTGTTCTCGTGTTACGAAGCGTTCGTCCACATCGTCGATTCGATGGTCAACCAGCATGCCAAGTGGCTCAAGACGACCAGGACGATCCCGTGGCGGCGGCCGATCGCGTCGCTCAATTATCTGCTGACCTCGCATGTCTGGCGGCAGGATCATAACGGGCTGTCGCACCAGGATCCGGGGTTCATCGATCACGTTGCGAACAAGACCGCGGACGTCGCGCGGATTTACCTCCCGCCCGATACGAACTGCCTGTTGTCGGTCGGCGATCATTGCCTGCGCAGTCGCGGCTATGTGAACGTGATCGTCGCGGGGAAGCAGCCCGAATGGCAATGGCTCGGGATCGACGCAGCGGTGCGGCACTGCACCGCGGGTGCGGGGATCTGGGCGTGGGCGGGCGACGATGCCGACCCCGACGTGGTGATGGCGTGTGCGGGCGATGTGCCGACGCTGGAGACGCTGGCGGCGGTGACGATGCTGCGCGCCTACGTGCCCGATATCCGCATCCGGGTGGTCAACGTGGTCGACCTGATGGTGCTGCAACCACGCTCCGAACATTCGCACGGGCTCGACGAGCGCGAGTTCGACGCGATGTTCACGCGCGACAAGCCGGTGATCTTCGCGTTCCACGGCTATCCGGCGATGATCCACAAGCTGACCTATCGGCGCGCGAACCACGCCAATATCCACGTCCGCGGATATAAGGAGATGGGGACGACGACGACGCCGTTCGACATGGTCGTGCTGAACGATCTCGACCGGTACCGGCTGGCGCTGGACGCGATCGAGCGCGTGCCTCGACTGCGCGATTGCGTGCCGCGCGAGACGGCGCGGTATTGGACGACGATGGAGCGGCACAAGCTCTACATCGCCGAGCAGGGCGACGATCTGCCGGAGGTGCGTGACTGGCAATGGGCACGGTAGAGGGGGGCGCGGTAGTTCTCGCGCTCAACAGCGGTTCGTCGTCGCTGAAATATGGGCTGTGCGCGGTCGATCCGGAGCCCGTCCTGCTCGTCGGCGGGACGATCGAGACGCCCGACGATGATGGCGACGATCATGCGCGTTTCTTCGATACGATCGAGACCGCGTTGACGGGGTGGCCGACGCCGGCGGTGATCGGTCACAGGATCGTCCACGGTGGCCCGCACCGCGACGCGCATTGCCGGATCGACGATGCGGTGTTGGCGGATCTGGAGGCGGCGTGTGCGTTCGCGCCGCTGCACGGGCCGGCGTCGCTGGCGCTGATCCGGGCCGCGGAAGTACGCTATCCGGGCGTGCCGCAGATCGCGTGCTTCGATACCGCGTTCCATGCGGGCATGCCCGACATCGCCAGGACGCTGCCGATCCCGCGCGAATACCACGCGACCGGCGTGCGGCGCTACGGTTTCCACGGCCTGTCCTGCGAGTCGATCGTACGGCAACTCGGCCAAGACAGACCGGGCCGACTAGTGATCGCGCACCTCGGCAACGGCGCGAGCGTGACCGCCGTGCGCGATGGGCGATCGATCGACACCAGCATGGGGCTGACCCCGTCGGGCGGCGTGATCATGGCGACGCGGACCGGGGATATCGACCCGGGCGTGTTGCTGTACCTGCTGCGAGAAGCCGAGCTGGACGCCAAGGCGCTGGCGACGATGGTCGATCATGCTTCCGGAATGACGGGTATCTCGGGGCTGTCCGGCGACATGCGCGTCCTGCGCGCTGCGGCGACCGAAGACGCCGACCTCGCCGTCCGGATGTTCGAGCGATCGGTGTGCAAGCAGATCGCAACGATGATAGCCTCGCTCGGCGGCGCGGACATGCTCGTGCTGACCGGCGGGATCGGCGAGAACGACGCGCCGACCGCGCGAGCGATCCGCGCGGGTCTCGCGTGGGTTCCAGGCCTCGAAATCCGGATACTACCCTCGCAGGAGGACGCGCAGATCGCGCTGCATGCCACCGCACTCGCCTGACGACCTTGGCGAGGTACGTGCTTTCCGAGTCCCGACGCCGCCGTCCACGCCCGCTACCGTCTAGATACGGATCGGCTCATCGACACCCGCATCGTGCGGCAGCGGGGCGGACCGGCGGGGAGTTCGTGATGAACGCTATCCACACCGAGATACTCTATTTCCAGCGCCGCCTCGACGCCACGCGGGCGATGGCCGATGCCGCCGCAGGGCCGTGCGCGCGCCGGGCTCACGAACTGCTTGCGCAACTCTATGGCGAGACGCTGGAAGCGCTGTCCGTCCAGGCCGTCGGCCTGATCGCCGAACCTGTGCTGACGTTGGCGGTGCGGAGTATCGGCGCCGCGCCGCGCCTCCGGGTGATCGCGTATCGCCCGCGCCTGACGCTTAAGCTCGCCTGCTAGTCCGCATTCCCGCTGCCATGGTGCGCAGCGCAGTATGGATCAGCGAACGGTAGCCGCAGCGCAGGCGAACGCCGGGAAGCATGGCTTGAGGCTGGGGAGGCGGCTTTGGACCACCACGGGGTCATCGCTCGACAGGATTGCCGTGGAGCCCCGTGCGCCTGCGCCTGCGTCAGGCGATCGGCTCGATGATCGGCAGTTCGCCGGTCAGTTGTGGTCGTCGAAGCCGGCGACGATCGAATGGCTGAATTCATGGCGTGATCCTCGGTAATTGGGCGTTGCCAAACCGTAGGATCGGGATGTGGCGGCACCAGAATCGGGAACTAGTCTAGCGCGCGCTAGCGATCGGTGCGGACGTGGGACGGGCGCTCGAATGGCGCTCGCGGATCGAACACGCTTTTGGCCTCCCGCGAAGGCGGTAGCCAGTCTGGACCCCGCCTCGCGGGAAAACAGGCTATCCTCACGCCGCAGTCACCCCTCCGCGTTCCAGCCGGACCAGCCGCGGTCGATCGAGGCGGCGATCGCGGTGAGCAGCGGGGCGTCCCCGGCGGTGCGGTCGAGGATGCGGTCGCCGTGGCGTTCGGCGGCGTGGATCAGCGCGGGGGGCGGGGCGGTGCCGTCGAGCAGGATCGCCTTGCCGCGCCAGCCCGACGCGCGCATCGCCTGGAGCGTGGCCATGCCGGTGCCCTCCGTGCCTTCGACATCGACGACGATGCAGGGGACGTCGCGCGATCTGGGGTCGGCGAGCAGCGCCGCGCCGGTCGCATAGGAGCGGACGTCGTAATGCTCCGAGAGCAGCATGATCTGGCGCGCGCGGCGGATCGCGGGGTCGCCGTCGACCAGCGAAATGCCGATGCCGTCATGCGATTGGGGAGCGTGGTCGGTCATCGGGCATCCTTGTCGGTCCTTTGATGACATGCGGACGCCGCCGCGTCTGTACGTAGAAAGCGAGGTGTCAGGCCGGCTCGACCGCCTCGCCGAGGCCTGCAGAGAACGCGATGCGCAGGACGTCGGACAGGCTGCGTGCAGCAAGCTTTTCCATCAGATTGGCGCGGTGGACTTCGACGGTGCGGGTGGCGATGTCGAGGTCGTAGGCGATCAGCTTGTTGGGGCGGCCGAGTACCATGCCGTCGAGCACGTCGCGTTCGCGCGGTGTGAGGGCTGCGAGGCGTACGAGCGCATCCGCGGCGGCAAGGTGCTCGCGGTCGGACCGGGCGGCATGCGCGAGCGCGGTTTCGATTGCCGCGAGCAGGGCGCTGCGCTCGAACGGCTTTTCGAGAAACTCGATCGCGCCCGCCTTGATCGCGCGAACGGCTAGTGTGACGTCGCCGTGGCCGGTCAGCATGATCACCGGCAGCGCGATGCCGGTCTGCGCGAGGCGAGCCTGTACCTCCAGCCCGTCGAGATCCGGCATGCGAACGTCGAGCAATACGCAGCCGCGTGTCTCTCGAGTCACGGACTTCAGGAAATGCGTGCCCGCCGGATAGGTTTCGACCGCATACCCCGCCTTGCGCAACAGGAAGCCGACCGACTGGCGGATCGCCTCGTCGTCGTCGACGATATGCACCGTGCGGAGTACGTCAGTCATCGGTGTCGCCTTCCTGGAGCGCGGCAAGCGGCACGGTGAAGTGGAACGCGGTGCCGCCGCTCGCGACGCCGTCCGCCCAGATCCGCCCGCCATGCGCCTCGACGATCGTCCGGCAAATCGACAGGCCTAGGCCCATGCCGTCCTCCTTGGTGGTCGCGAACGCCTCGAACAGGCGCGCGCGGACGTCGCTGTCTATGCCGGAGCCCGTGTCCGCGACGGTGATCTGCATCCAGCCTTCGCGCTCGGAGGCGGTGGCGATCGACAGCGTCCGGACGGACGACGTGGCCATCGCATGGATCGCGTTGCGGATGAGGTTGACCAGCACCTGCTGGATCTGGATGCGATCGACGCGAACCATGACCGGGCTTGGCGAGGCTGAGTTGACGACGGTGATTCCCGCCTGGTGCGCGCCAAGCAGGCCCAGGCTGGTCGCTTCCTCGACGAGCAGGTCGAGCGCTTCGTCGCGAAAGCCCGTATCGCCGCCATCGACGAACGCACGCAATCGGCGGACGATCGTGCCCGCCCTCAGCGATTGCGCCGCTGCGAGGTCGAGCGCCTCGGCGATGTCTGCCAGCAGCGGGTCTGCGCTGCCGTCGATCATCGCGCGCGTCGCCTCGAGGTAATTGGCGATCGCGGTCAGCGGCTGGTTGATCTCGTGCGCCAAGGTCGAGGCCATCGTGCCCATCGCGCTGACGCGCGAGACGTGGACGAGTTCGGACTGGAGTTCCTGCACGCGGCGTTCGGTCGCGTGGCGGTTGGTGAGGTCGCGGATGAAGCCGGTGAAGATGCGTTCACCCGCGATCGACGCCTCGCCGACCGCCAGTTCGATCGGAAACGTCTCGCCGCCTTTACGCATTGCGCGTTCAAGCCTGACGTTGCCGATCACGTGGCGCTCGCCGGTGTGGCGGTATTTGCGCAGGTGCGCGTCGTGGTCGCGTGCTTCCACCTGCGGCATCAGCATCGCGACGTTCTGGCCGATCACCTCGCGTGCCGCATAGCCGAAGACGAGTTCGGCGGCGGCGCTGAACGAGGCGACGATGCCGTTCTCGTTCATCACGATCATCGCGTCGGGGACGGTGTTGAGGATCGAGCGGAGGTGGTGTTCGCGGCGCACGATCGCGGCCTCGGCGGCCTTTTCGTGCGTGATGTCGCGGATCACCTTGCCGAACCCGCGCAGCGCGCCGGCATCGTCGTGGAGCGCGGTGATCGTGACATGCGCGAGGAATTCTGAGCCGTCCTTGCGGACTCGCCAGCTTTCTTCCTCGATCCGGCCGTCGCAGTGTGCGCGGGCGAGATCGGCTGCGGGTTTACCCTCCGCGATATCGTCGGCGGGATAGAAGATCGCGAAATCACGGCCGATGATCTCCGCCTCGGCCCAGCCCTTGATCCGCTCGGCCCCGCGGTTCCAGATCGTCACGCGGCCGCGGGGATCGAGCATGTAGATCGCATAGGTCGTCGCGCCGTCGATCAGCAGCCCCAGTTCCTCCGCCAGCATCGCATCGCCACGCGCCACCGCCTGCGGGTCGGTATCGGGCGAGGACTGCGACGCGATCATGCGGGCGGTGCGGTGGCTCGGGGCGCGCAGAGGCAAGTCATTGAGATGCGGACCTTGTTCGATACACGGATCCGATCCGGCAGGAGACAAGAATAGTACACCCTCGTTCGGACCATGACGCATGTTAAGCCAAAGACCCGCTATATGCTAATAGTCCTTCGATGATCGCGATTGCCGACAAGGTCGTGACGCCGACGACTAGTCTTCGGTTCGCCTTGGCAACCGAGCCGAGATACTTACGGATCACGGCACCCATCGTGACTCAGTGCGACAGCAACGTGCAGCGCCGGTCGCGCAGCAGCAGATCGCGGGTGACGCCGCCGAACGCCCATTCGCGGATCCTGCTGTGGCCATAGGCGCCCGCGACGACGAGGTCGGCCTCGACGTCGTTCGCGATTGCGGCGAGCGTGTCGATGCTGGTGCCCTTCATCCGCGCGACGACCTTGTCCGCATCGACGCCGTGGCGTGCGAGCCAGGCGGTGACGTCGTCGATCGGCTTGCGCGCATCGATCGCGTCGATCGCGGCCTCGACGATCACCACACGGTCGGCGGCGTGGACCATCGGCAGCGCATCGCTGATCGCGCGGCGGCATTCGCGCGTATCGGTCCACGCGATCATGATCGTCGAGAAGGTGGCGGTGGCGGCGCCGTCGGGAACGACCAGCACCGGACGGCCCGCGCGCAGGATCAGGTCGCCGGTGTCGGCGTGCGTCGCGCGGTCGGCAAACCCGGGACCTGCGCTGGTGATGACCAGATCGGCGGATCGCGCATTCTCCGCGACGACGTGCGCGATGTTGACGATCGTCGGGACCGATCGCCATTCGAGGACGTGCTTCGCGAGCCGCTCGTGCGCGTGGAACTCGGTCTTGGCACGGGTGAGTTCGTCCGCGACGATATCGCGCTCGATCACCGCATAGTCGCCGCCGAGATAGCCGTCGCACGTGCCGATCGGCACCGGCTGGCACGCGGCGATGCCGATCACCGCGGCGTCATGCTGATCGGCGAGCGTGGCCGCGACGTCGAGCAGGACGGCGTTAGGCCGGCCGCCGTCGAGATGTACCATCAGGGTCGAATAGTCACGCGCGATCTCCCTCTTTCGCCGAGCTGTCGGCGTGAGGGCGGGCGCGGGAAAGCATCGGGAACTACGCATAAGCGCGGGCTGCGTAGTTCCCGACGCTGGCCGAGATAGGTCGCGGCGGTAGGGTGCGGTCATCGGCTCGGACCTCTCTGCGCTGTTTCCAGGAGCGTGTCATGTCCCACGACGCTAGATTGCAGAAAGCCGTGCTCGCCGAACTCAACTGGGATCCGAGTGTCCCCGCCGGGCACATCGGCGTGACGGCGAACAACGGCGTCGTGACGCTGAGCGGTCACGCCGGCAGCTACGCCGCGAAATACGCCGCCGAACGTGCCGCCGCGCGCGTCGATGGGGTGAAGGCAGTCGCCGAGGCGATCGAGGTGCAGCTGGAGGACCGCTTCAAGCGCGGCGACGAGGCGATAGCGAGTGCGATCGTCGAGCGGCTGTCTTGGGATACCACCGTCCCGCACGACAGTATCAAGGCGCAGGTCGAGGACGGCTGGGTCAGCCTGCGCGGCGAAGTGCGCTGGCATTTCCAGAAAGACGCAGCCGAGGCGGCGGTAAGGCCGCTCGCAGGCGTGGTCGGCGTGATCAACCACGTCACGCTCAAACCGCGCGTCGACGTGACCGACGTCAGCAACGACATCCGCACCGCGCTGCACCGCTCGTGGTTCTTCGATGGCGACATGATCAAGGTGTCGGTCGACGGCGGCACGGTGCGGCTCACCGGCTCGGTCGATTCACCGCACGACCGGATGGTCGCCGAACGCACCGCCTGGGCGGCACCGGGTGCGGTAAAGGTGGAGAACCTGCTCGAAATTGTCTGACATGGGCGCGGTATCGTCGCACCGCGAACGCCACGTCGCCGACCGGATCGGCTGGCTGCGCGCGGTGGCGTTCGGCGCCAATGACGGGCCAATGACGAGATCGCCTCGACTGGCAGCCTGATCATCGGCGTCGCCGCCGCCTGTGGTCAGGTCGCCGCGATCGTCATCGGCGTGACATTCGCGGCCCTGCTGTTCATGGCGCGGATGAGCGATACCGTCGCGAGAATTGGTTCTGGGGACGACGCGCCCTCCGAACGCGAAGCACTGCAGACTGAGCCAGACTTCCGGACCTAGCCTGCGCGCGCTGGGCTCGTGTCACTCGAGAACCGGGTCTTGGTGCACCGGGACGACCGGAGGAATGCCGAAGCGTTCCGACCCTCGCGCGAAGCGGAATTCAGGTCATCGTTACGGCGGCACGGCCGTGCTCGATGATCGCCGTGCCGGCCGTTTTGACAGCGCCGTCGGGGCGCGCGACGGTATCGACCGTCCGGAATTCCGTTTTCCACTGGTCCGTACCCACGTCGCACAGCAGGTAACCGCGACGGTCGTTGGTCCAGGCGAGGAACGGGTTGCGGGCGCGGATGCGGTCTTCGCCGACCCGGCGATCCGCACCGTCGCCGCCCGAGCTGATCGACGTGCCGACGAACTCGACGGCGACGGCATCGCCCTGGCCACCCTCGGTACGCAGGACGCCGGCATAGTTCTGATGCTCGTCGCCGGTCAGGACGACGGCATTGCCGAGCCCCTCGACCATCTTCAACACGCGTTCGCGCGGCGCGTCATAGCCGCCCCAGCTGTCCATGTTGCGGATCGGCGCAGGCTCGTCGCCGGTGCGCCGGTCGAGCGGCATCATCATCACCTGCTGCGCCAGCGCGTTCCACCGCGCCTTCTTCTGCTTCAATGCCGTTGCGAGCCACGCCTCCTGCGCGCGTCCCATGACCTGCGCCGCGGGATCCGCCCAGCCCTTGCAGCGCGTCTTGAATCCGTCGTCGCAGGGCTGGTCGGTGCGGAATTGCCGGGTGTCGAGCAAATGCAGGTCGAGCAGATTGCCGATCGTCGCGCGGCGATAGATCTGCATGCCGGCAGGTCCCGGAAACGCCGAACGACGCAGCGGCATATGCTCGTAATAGGCCTGGAATGCCGCAGCCCGGCGCAGTGCGAACACCTCGGGCGGATCGTTCTCCTGGTCGATCTCGCCGACCCAGTTGTTCTCGACCTCGTGATCGTCGAACGTGACGAACCACGCCGCGGCGGCGTGGGCGGCCTGCAGGTCCGGGTCGGTCTTGTACTGGGCGTAGCGGCGGCGATAATCGGCGAGGTCGAACAGCTTCTGCCCGGCATGTTCGCGGACGAAGCGGCGGGGCTTGCCGTCATAGCCGACCGGCATCGGCGCGCTTCGCCCTTCGTAGATATAGTCGCCGTAATGGAAGACGAAGGCGGGATCGTCCGCCGCGAGATGACGATAGGCGGTGTAGAGGCCGTCCTCGTAGTTCTGGCAGCCGGCAACCGCGAACCGCAGCCGGTCGAGCGACGCGCCGGCGAGCGGCAGTGTCCGTGCGCATCCCGTAGTCGAGCGCTCGCTGCCGACCGTGAACCGGTACCAATACGGCCGATTGGGTAGCAGGCCCGCCACCTCGACATGGACGGAGTGGGCGAGTTCGGGACGCGCCAGCGCTTTGCCACCGGCGACTAGCGTCGCAAAGCGCGGGTCGGTCGCGACCTGCCACTCGACCTCGACCGGCTGCATCGGCATGCCGCCATGCTCGGCGAGCGGATCGGGCGCGAGCCGGGTCCAGATGACGAAGCCGTCCGCGGCCGGATCGCCCGCCGCTATACCGAGGCGAAACGGGTAGGCGGCGAACAGTTGTTGCGCGCGCAGGATCGCCGGTGCGCCGACCAGCGCCGCGGCGGCGCCGATCATGGTACGGCGGTTGAGAAGCAGGCGCGAGCCGGTGGTGTCGGTCATGATGGTCTCGTCAGTAAAGGGGCTGGGCGACGAGGGCCGCTTCGCCTGTGCAGAGCGCAGCGTCGGGTTTCGCCGTTCCGCCGTCGTGTCGAAGCGCCGCGATCTCCCGCCTGGCTGCGGCGAGATCGGCGGTGAAGGCCGGGTCGCCCTGCATCGCAGTCAGCGTCGACGACGCGGACAGCCGCCCCGCTTCGACGGCGCTGGCATTGTGGACGCCGCACACGATCCGGCTTTCGCCATACGCCCGGCCGCGTGCGAGCAGGGCGGTCGCGCGATCGGGCGCGATCTGCGCCAGCAACGTCGCCATCGTCCAGCCCGCGGTCGTATGGCCCGACGGGTAATCATAGCTGTCCGCGACCTCGGCGGCGGGCTGGCAGATCGGTCCGCGATCGATCAGGAACGGTCGCTGCCGCTTGTAGAATGTCTTGGCGCCGTTGGTTTGACGGGATGTGTCAACCATGGCGCGCCGAAGCAAAGCGGCGGTCCGCGGGGCGTTCTCGGGCGTGAGTGCGATCCCCATCGCGCAACTGAAGTCGCGGAACAGGTCGGCGGGCGCGGACTTCACGTCGTTGGTGGCCAGCGCCCAGCGCGGACTGCCCTGCAACGCGCGCGTCGCCTTGAAGATCGCGCGGTCGGCGATCCCGCGAGGGTCGGTGGATTTGGGGGCAGGCGGCAGGATGGCCAACACGTCGAACGCGCCGGGCTTGAGATATCCCGTTGGCCCGAGCGCCTGCTGCGCGCCGGCAACGGCACCCAGGCTCGCGAGCGTCACGGCGAGGAGAAGCGGCAAACGCGTCATGGGGTGAGTATCCTGATGGCTTGTATCATGAGACGCCGTGCGCCGGTTTGGTAGCGGCAATGGACCGGTAATGTGTCAGCCACGTTGCATCGCGCTCGCCCACAGCGCCGCGGTTTCCGTTGGTGGCGGACAGTCGAGCACGAGCAGAAGTCGCTCCTCGCCGGTGCCCGCGATCGGCGGCGAACGGTGGATGATCGCCTGCTCGCCGGCCAGAACGCGGCCCTTGAACAGACCGACCGCACCGGTGTCGAGCGATTGCGGTGTCTCGACGACCGGTACGTCCGGGCTTTCGACCGACCGCGCGATCCACTGCGTTCCCGATCCGCGATAGGTGCAGATCAGGCGAACCGAGACGTAATCGGCGTGCCAGCGTTTGCAGGCGTCGCCGACCACCCGCTCCAGCCGGATCACGACGTGCGACAGCGCCATGATCGCCGCGAAGGACGTTGTGAGCGCGGCGATGTCCGCGGCGATATCCGCATGCCAGGCGGCGGCGGGCAGCTGCGCGAACGCACCGGTCAGTTCCTCATGCGCGCGATCGACCGTCGTCGTCATCTGGATGGTGCCGAAACCGCCTAGTGCCCCGACCGGCACCGATGGTCGCTCCCAGATCGCGAGATTGACGTCGGGGTCGAGGATCGCAGCGAGCGCATCGACGGTCCGCGCCCGATGAACGTGCGAGCGGACTGGTGCGAGTATCGACGCGTCGGTCATCACGCCATCTCCCGCACGCCCCAGGCGGGGAACGGATCGGGCAGCCCCTCCCACAACCGGGGGGTGAAAGCGGCGGCGGGCACCAGGCAGGCATCGAGACGACGCCGGATCTCGGCCTCGTCCATGTCGATGCCGATGAAGACCAGTTCCTGCCGTCGATCGCCCCAGATCGGCGACCATTTCGCGGCGACCATCCGCTCCCACGCTTCACCGCTCGGTCGCTTCGGCTCCGGCACGCAGGCCCACCAGCGGCCCAGCGCCTCCGTCGCCGACTGCGCGCCGGCCTGTACCAGCTCGCCACACCAGTCAGGGCGCGTCGCGAGCCAGAAATGCCCCTTCGCCCGGACCACACCCGGCCAGCCGCCGCGCGCGAAGGCGTGGAACTTCACCGGGTCGAACGGCGCGCGAGCCCGGTAGACGAAGCTTTCCACGCCGTATTCCTCGCTTTCGGGACGGTGATCGGCATGACCGTAGAGTTCCTTCGCCCACAGCGAATGCAATTCTGCCTTCTCCTCGTCGAACAGCCCGGTTTCGATAACGGAATCGAGCGGCACGCGTCCGTGATCGGCCTCGACGATGCGGGCATCGGCGTTGAGCGACGCGACCAGTTTTCGCACGGTCGCGCGTTGCGCGGCGTCGACCAGATCGCCCTTGGTGATGACGATCACGTCCGCGAACTCGATCTGCTCGACAAGCAACCCGACCAGGCTGCGACGATCGTCGTCGCCGAGCACCTCGCCGCGATCGGCGAGAAAGTCGGTGCTCGCATAGTCGCGGAGCAGGTTGGCGGCGTCGACCACCGTCACCATCGTGTCGAGCCGCGCGACGTCCGACAGGCTTTCGCCTGTTTCGTCCTCGAACGAGAAGGTCGCGGCCACCGGCAACGGTTCGGAGATACCGGTACTTTCGATGACCAGGCAGTCGAACCGTCCCGCATCGGCCAGCGCCCGCACCTCGACGAGCAGATCCTCGCGCAGCGTACAGCAGATGCAGCCATTGGTCATCTCGACCAGCGTGTCTTCACGGCGCGACAGGGCGGTATCGCCGCTCCGCACCAGATCCGCATCGATGTTCACCTCGGACATGTCGTTGACGATCACCGCCACCCGCCGGCCCTCCCGGTTGGCGAGGATGTGATTGAGAAGCGTCGTCTTACCCGCGCCCAGGAATCCGGACAGGACCGTCACGGGCAACAGCGGCTTCACATCATGGACCATCGACTTACCTCATGCAAAATGATATGATGTATCATTACGATATTGACGGCGGGCGTGGCAAGATGAGAACGATACGGACGTGCGGAATGGACTGGCTCGATCGGGCGGCGATGGCGGGGTCGGCGGCGTGCATGGTGCATTGCCTTGCGCTACCGCTCCTCCTGGCGGCGGTGCCGATGGTGTCCGCGATCATCGTCATCCCCGAAAGCTTCCACCGTTGGGTGCTGCTGGTGGCTGTCCCGATAGCGGCGATCGCGCTGATCGGTGGGCGTACCCGTCACGCCACATCATGGCCGCTGTGCCTTGGTGCCGCCGGACTGGGTCTGATGACGATAGGGGCGTTCGTCCTGCCGGAAGGCAGCGCCGAGGTCGCCGTCACGGTGACTGGCGGCATCCTGGTGGCGATCGCGCACATTATGAACCTGCGGCTGCGGCATACCTGCCTTACCTGACGACAGTCCGACACTTCGCGTTGAAGATCTCGCCCAACTTGCTCGATCACGGACTAAAGGAGGCTCTGCCTTCGCTCGAGTAGCGGAAGCGCACATGCGGCGGGATGTCCGCAAACCGGCGTTCGGCTAATCTTACGCGGGGTCGGACAGTGTAACTTCCGGTTTATCCTGCTAGCGGACGTCCATGCTCAAGATACGAACCAAGCGGCGCGCGACGGAGACGGGGCGGGCGCTCGAGCGCCTTGCGGCGGTAGAGGCGTCGGTGAAAGCGCTTGGCGACGAGGATCTGCTCGACCTCGCCGACATCTTTGCCGCAGGCGATCCGACGCCGCTGCGCGAGATGGCGGGGGCCGAGATGCGCCGACGCGACATCCGCCTGTGAAACGATTCCCGTCGCGCTTCCGGCGCCTCGATGGTGCACTCGCCGATCTCGCCGTCGAGGAGCCGATGCTGCTTACCGAGCTCGACGGCTTCCTCACCGGGCTGCTGATTTGCCCGGAGGCGATCCCCCCAGGCGAGTGGATGACCATCGTGTGGGGAACGGACGTCGACGGCGTCGCGCCGTTCGAGGACCCGCTGGACGTGCAATGGTTCGCCGACGCGGTGGCGGCGCGACGCGAAGAGATCGCGCGCGATCTCGTCCGCGGCAAGCTTCAGCCGATCTTCGACGTCGACGAGCGCGATGGCGAGGTTCTTTGGGAATATTGGATCGACGGCTTCGCCGAGGCGATCGCACTACGTCCGAACGCCTGGGAGGCGATGGCCGGCGACGCTGAAAGCGCAGCGCCGTGGTCGGAATTGACGACGCTGATCGCGGTCGCGCGCGACGAGAGCGACCTCGACAGCGTGGAGATCAACGCGCTGCAGGATGGTGCCGCGTCGGCGCTCACAGAAGCCGTCCAGCTACTGTACGTGGTGCGTACGCGCCTCGCCGGCACGACGTCGCTCGATGCGCTGACGACGACGGCATCGAAAGTCGGGCGCAACGATCCGTGCCCTTGCGGGTCGGGGAAAAAGCACAAGCGCTGCTGTGGTTGATCAGGTCGTAGGCAAGGATATTTCGGCCTGATTTATGGCGATTCCGCCCCCTTGTCGAGCCATCCTGCGGACGAACCGTACCCGATTCCCGTCTGGACGTTGACACGATGCACCGCCCGCCGAGCGACATGAACGGGTGTCCGCTTTGTGCTTTGGACTGCACGCCCCGAATGCCAGTGCGGGGGGGGGGCTTGATATACATTAATGACGCCAGCCAAAACAACGACATATGCGAACGATTTGCATTAGCGTATCCTGTCGCGTAGGGGCGTCCCCATTCGGGGGACATCATGCGGTTTGGGCTTTTCACTCTACTGGCTTTGCCGATCGTCGGTACGACCTCGCCGGTTTGCGCGCAGGCGATCCTCACGCCGGCGGGGGACGATACCGACGCTCGGCCTGCGGATGTCCCCGCGGATATCATCGTCAGTGCGACCCGCAGCATCCTGCCGCCCAACGCGCTGCCGCTGACGATCGACGTGATCGACCGCGCCGCGCTCGACCAGCAGGTCGCGATCGGCGGGTCGGTGGTCGATGCGGTGTCGAACCTGACGCCGTCCTTCTCGCCGACGCGGCAGAAGCTGTCGGGCGCGGGCGAGACGTTGCGCGGGCGCTCGCCGCTCTATGCGATCAACGGCATCCCGCAGTCGACGCCGCTACGCGATGGATCGCGCGACGGCTTCACGATCGATCCGTTCTTCATCGACCGGGTCGAACTGATCTACGGCTCGAACGCGTTGCAGGGGATAGGCGGCACCGGCGGGATCGTCAACCAGGTGACCGTGCAGCCGCCGCGCACCGAAGGTCTGTCGGGCCGCGCGCTGGTGCAGGGGACGACCGATACCGGCTTCAGCGGCGACGGCAACGGTGGCAAGGTCGCCGGACTGCTCGCGTGGAAATCGGGGCGCTTCGACGTGATGGCGGGCGGCGCGTACGACAAGCGCGGTGCGTTCTACGACGGCCACGGCAACCGCGTTGGCACCGACCTGACCCAAGGCGAAACGCAGGACTCCCGCAGCTGGTCGGTGTTCGCACGCGCCGGCTACGCGCTGACCGATACCGCACGGATCGATCTGATCGCCAACCGGTTCGAGCTGAAGGGCGGCGGCAACTACATCGCCAGCAACGGAAATTTCCGCACGAACCTGCCGACCACGTCGGTACGCGGCACGCCGCCGGGCGACCCTGCCGAGAACCGCACCGAGAGCATCGCGCTGTCGCTGACCGATCCTGATCTGTGGGGCGGCAACCTCGTCACCCAGGTCTTCTTCAACCGGTCGCGCGATACGTTCGGCGGGGAGGTCGCGCCGATCGCGACGTTCCAGGACGTGCGGCTCGCACCGGTCGGCACGCTGTTCGACCAGTCGCAGAACCGCTCGCGCAAATATGGCGGCAAGTTCAGCTACGAACGCGGCGTTCCCGGCTTCGAGGCGCTGACCGCCACGCTCGGCTTCGACGCGCTGTACGATCGCACCGAGCAACGCCTGATCGCGACCGACCGCGTCTGGGTCCCACCCGCCGACTTCCGCAGCCTCGCGCCGTTCGGCCAGGTCAACCTCGCGCTGTTCGACAAGGTCGTCCGGATCGCCGGCGGTGCGCGCTACGAGAACGTGAAGATCGTCATCGACGACTACACCACGCTCGCCTCGTACGGCAGCCACGCGGTCGCCGGCGGCAGTCCTAGCTTCAGCAAGGCGTTGTTCAATGGCGGCGTCATCGTCGAGCCTATCCCCGGCATCCGCGCCTATGGCAGCTACGCGCAGGGCTTTACGGTGCCCGACGTCGGCCGCATCTCGCGCGCGATCAACCGCGACGGGGTCGACCTCGACAGCTATGTCGACATCGCGCCGATCGTGTCGAACAACCGTGAGTTGGGCGTCGAGGTGAAGCGCGGACCGATGAACGCGAGCGCGACCTATTTCTGGTCGACCAGCACGCGCGGACAGGTGCTGGTGTTCACGGGCGGCGCGTACGAGGCGCAACGCCAGCGCGTCGAAATACAGGGCATCGAGGTCAATCTGGAGGCGAGGATGCCGCTGCCGGGCCTGACTCTGTCGACCGGGTTCGCGCATCTCGTCGGCCGCACCGACTCGAACGACGACGGCAAGGTCGATATCGATCTGGACGGTGCGAACATCTCGCCCGATCGCCTCAACCTCGCGGCGAGCTATGTCCGCGGCAAGGTGTCCGCGCGCGTGCAGCAGCAATTCTACCTCGCGCGCAAATATGCCGGGTTGCCCGCCGCAAACGACTTCAGCGGCTACAATATCACCGACGCCTCGATACGATATGCCTTGCCGATCGGCGCGCTGACGCTGAGCGCGCAGAACATCTTCGACCATTTCTACATCGATTATTACAGCGACACGGTGCGGCCGACCGACAACGCGCATTTCTTCTCCGGACGCGGGCGCAATTTCACGCTCGGCTGGGACGTGTGGTTCTAGGATGGCGCTGCTCGATACGCTGCACCGCTGGGCTGGCGGTTTCCTAGGGCTGGTCCTTGCGCTGCTCGGGCTGACCGGCGCCATCCTGGTCCACCGCGATGCGTGGATCTTGCTGCCGCATGCCGGCGACGCGCAGATCCAGAGCACGCGCATCCTCGCCGCGACCACCGAGCGACTGATGGCCGATCCCACGACGCGCCCGCAGAGCATTACCTTCGCCAACGCCAATCTCGGGCTCGACCGGCTCGATTTCGGCAAGGGGGCAGGCGCCTATACAGATCAGGCGGGCACGATCGTCAGCCAGTGGCAGAGCCAATGGGCGCGCCCTGAATTGTGGCTGTTCGACCTGCACCATCATCTGCTTTCGGGCGACACCGGCGAGACGATCATCGGCATCGCGGGCGTGGCGGGGCTGTTTTTCGTGATCACGGGGACGATCCTGTGGTGGCGGACGCGCAAGACGTTCGCGTTCCGCCCGTTGCCAAAGCGTCTCAGTCGTCCGGCGATCGTCCGGCACCACCGCGATCTGGGGATCGTTGCCGCACCGTTGCTGATCCTGTCGCTGCTGACCGGCGCGACATTGGTGTTCCGGCCGATCAGCGCGCTGTTCCTCGGCCCCAGCGCGCCGGCGACGATCGACGCGGCATTGAAGCCGCCGAAGGGGCCCAAGGTCGCGCTCGCCGATCATCTCGACTGGCGGGGCATGATCGTCGCGGCGCGCGCGCGCTTTCCCGACGCCGAACTGCGCAGCCTGTCGCTGCCGCGCAAGGAGAGCGGGCTCATCACGATCCGCATGAAGCGGCCGCAGGAATGGCTGCCGAACGGGCGGACAACGCTATGGTTCGCGGCCGATGACGGTCGTCTGATCGGTGCGCGTGATGCAGGCTCGCTGGCGAACGTCGTGGCTGCGTACAATATCCTGTATCCGCTCCACGCCGCCAAGGTCGGCGGGCTCGGCTACCGCCTTGTGATGACGCTGTCGGGTCTCGTTCTAGGCCTGCTCGGGACGTTGAGCGTCTGGAGCTTCTGGTTCAAACGGCCTGCGCAGACGAAGGTGCGGGCCAAGGGCAGCGCCCGATAAGCGGGTTAGGCGGTTCTTCCAATGTTTTTCGGTGGGACTGTCTGGTCAGCAAGGCGTCGATGCCGCCAATAGGGCGCAACTTTCCGCAGCCGAGGCGTCCGTGGTCGGATTGGATGAAGCGTTGCGGCATGCTGGAACGCCGCGATACTATCGAGAAACTCGTGAGGGAGACCGCGGTGAACTGCTCGAAAAAGTCCATGCGGCGCGCCCTGGTGATGCTGTCCGCGATCGGCCTGTCCGGTAGCGTTTTCGCGCAATCGGCAGCCACCCCGCCGTCCCCGCCTAAAGCTATTGCGAGCCCTCCGGCGACACCGACGTATTCACCGACCGCCGTCAATCTCGAGGCGCGCCGGTGGTTCCAGGATGCGAAGTTCGGCGTGTTCCTGCACTGGGGGCTGTACAGCGAGCTCGGCGGCGGTGGTTCGCCCGGGCTGGCCGAGTGGATCATGCAGGAGAACAAGATTCCGGCCGACAAATACGCGCGGCTGGCCAAGTTCTTCAACCCGGCGAAGTTCGATGCCGATGCCTGGGTCGGATCGTTCAAGGCTGCGGGCGCGCGCTACATCGTCGTCACCAGCAAGCATCACGACGGCTTCGCGATGTTCGGCAGCACGGTCTCGCCGTACAACGTGGTCAAGGCAACGCCGTTCGCGCGGGATCCGATCGCCGAACTGGCGGCCGCATGCCGACGGCAGGGCGTGAAGCTGTTCTTCTATTACTCGCAGCTCGACTGGCATAACCCCGACTATTTTCCGCGTGGCCAGACCGGGCACACCACCGGCCGCCCGGAATCGGGCGATTGGGAGAAATATCTCGACTATCAGGATGCGCAGCTCCGCGAGCTGCTGACGCAATACGGCCCAATCGGTGGCATCTGGTTCGATGGCTGGTGGGACCAGGAGAAGACGTCACTGCGCGATCGCTGGCGGCTCGACCGGACCTATCGCCTGATCCACGCGCTGCAACCCGCCGCGCTGATCGTCAACAACCACCATCACGCGCCTTTCCCGGGCGAGGATTACCAGACCTTCGAGCGCGACCTGCCCGGGCAGAACACGATGGGCTACAGCGACCCGTCGGCGGTCGGCTCACTGCCGCTCGAGATGTCGGAGACGATGAACGGCAGTTGGGGATTCAATCTCGTCGACGACAAGTACAAGTCGCCCGAAACGCTGGTGCGCACGCTGGTTGGGGCGGCAGGGCGCAACGCCAATTTCCTGCTCAACACCGGACCGATGCCGAACGGCGAGATCCAGCCTGAAAACCTGGCGACCTTCCGTACGATCGGCGAATGGATGACCGCGCACGGCAAGGCCATCTACGGCACGCGCGGCGGGCCGATCGCGCCGGGGGACTGGGGCGTCACCACGCAGCGTGGCAAGACGGTGTATGTCCATCTGATGCGCGCGCACGACGGGCGGGTCACGCTGCCGATCGATGCGCCGATGCGGGGCAGGGTCGCGTCCGCACGGCTGTTCGACGGCGGGGAACCGGTAAAGGTCACGGCGGGCAAGCGCCGGATCGAACTGTCGGGTCTGCCGCCGCTGGGCAAGGCGTGGGACCAGATCGTCGCGCTGGAATTGCGCTAACCCGTGATGCGCGCCGACCCGGTTTTGCTACTGCCGGCGCGTCGCCTCAGGCGTCGCGGGGCGGCTGCCACCCCAATGCGACCGAGATGCGCTGCCCGGTCTGCTTGAGTTCGGCACACGCGTCCTCGATCGAAACGAGTTGCGAGCCGTCGAGCAACTCCAGAAACGGCACCGTCAGCGCCGCGAGCAGTTCGCCGTCGAAGCCGAAGATCGGGCAGCTGATATCGGTCACGCCGCGCGTCACCGGGCTTTCGCGCAGACCGTGGCCCTGCGCGCGAACCTGCCGGAGCGTCTTGGCCAGCGCGGCGTGCCCGACCGGCTCCTTGCGCAGCGCGGAGGCGCGCGCCAGCAGCCGTTCCGCCGCATCCTCGGGCGTGAAGGCCAGGATGACGCTGCCCGAACAGCTGCGCACCAGATCGATCGACGCCCCGACGCGCAACGCGAAGCCGCGCACGCCGGGATTTTCCTCGCGCGCGATGACGAGCCCTTCGGCGCGTTGCACCACGACGAGATGGCAGGACTGGCCGATCGCGGCGGCGAGCATCTGCATCTCGGGCTGCGCGGTGACGACCAGCTTGCGCGCGGGGGTGGCGCGATAGGCGACGTCGAGGAACTTGTAGGTCACGGTATAGCGGTCGGTGACCTTGGATTTCTGCAGATAGCCTGCCTCTTCCATGACCACGACGATGCGGAACAACTCGCCGAGCGAGCGTTGCAGCGCGGTCGCCATCTCGCTCGCCAGCAGCCCCTGCGGGTTGTTGGCGAGAAGTTCGATGATCAGGAACGCCTTGTCGAGCGCGGGCGCATTGTAATTGCCCTTGCGCTGCGCCGCGTCCCCCTCCTGCTTCGCCATCGTTTCCTCACCCCCCGTTCTGGCGTTGATGTCTAGCCGCAACCGCCCCGCCAAGGAAGCGCGCGGGCAGGGCGCGGTCTCCGGCTCTCAATCCATTCGGGAACTCAGATGGTGACGATCGCCTTCAACACATCCTCCTGTCGGGCGATCAGCGCCGGGATCGCGAGAGGCGCATCGTCGAGATCGACCCGGTCGGTCAGGAACCGGTCGGCCGGCACAGAGCCGTTGCGGATCGACGCGATGACATGATCGAAATCCGCCGCGAGCGCGTTGCGGCTGGCGAGCAGGGTCGTCTCGCGCTTGTGGAATTCGGGGTCGGGGAAGACCAGATCGTCGAGGCACAGGCCGACCAGCACATAGGTGCCGGCGTTGGCGACGGTGAACAGCCCCGCCTTCATCGCCTGGCTGCTGCCCGTCGCGTCGAACACATAGTCGAACATCTCGCCGTCCGTTCGATCCGCCAGCGCGGCGGTCGCATCCGGGCCGGCGACGACGCCGTCATCGAAACCGAACCGATCCGCCGCCGTCGCGAGACGCTTTGCGCTGCGATCCAGCAGCGTGACGGAACCGGCGCCGGCGATCCGCGCGAACAGCGCGCAGCCGATCCCGATCGGTCCCGCCCCGGTAACCAGCACGCGCGTGCCCGGTTCGATCGCGGCGCGGCGGACCGCGTGCGCGCCAATCGCGAGGAATTCGACCATCGCCGCCTGATCGACGGTGAGGCCCTCGGTCGTCACGATCGAACCGACCGGCACCGCGAGCACTTCGGTCATGCCGCCATCGGCATGCACGCCGAGCACGCTGATCCGCGCGCAGCAATTGGGTCGACCCCGCCGGCACGCGACGCAGGTGCCGCACGCGATGTAGGGATTGACCGTCACGATCTGGCCGGGTGTCAGCCCGCTGTCCGCGGGCGCGTCGATCACCTCGCCGGCGAGCTCGTGGCCGATCAGGCGGGGATAGGTGAAGAACGGCTGGCTGCCGTCGAAGATATGATAGTCGGTGCCGCAGATCCCGACCCGCCGCATCCGCAGCAGGACCTGGCCATCGCCGCGCTGGGGCGTCGGCCGGTCTTCTATCCGCGCCGCGTTGGGCGCCGTGCAGACCAATGCCTTCATTGCTTCCTCCACTATGTCATTCTGCGTCGCTGGTCGCGCGCCGAGGGCAGGGCGCCTGCTCCACAACGACCGGCTGATTGACGCAGAATGAGACCAGCCTATCATATGTGCAATCAAAATTCGAATTTCCGGTTATCGCCGTCGCCGGAATTGAGGAGAGAAAAATGTCTCGTCGCGTGTGTTTTGCGCTCGATCTTGTCGATGATGCGGATCTGATCGCCGACTATGAGCGGGCGCATGCGCCGGGCGCGGTCTGGCCCGAGGTGACGCGGGGTATCCGTGACAAGGGCTTCACCGACATGGAAATCTGGCGTGTCGCCGATCGCCTGGTGATGATCGCACAGGTCGCCGACTACTGGCCACGCGACCTCGACGCGGAGGGGAGGGCGGTCGATACGCGCTGGGAGGCGGCGATGGACCATTTCCAACGCCCGCTGTCGTGCGCCGGTGATGGGGAAAAATGGGTCCCAATGCGCCGCATATATTCGCTCGGCGACCAAGCCGGTTAGAGGCTGCCATCGACGGGATCCGCGCGTCCTGTGGGCGTGGTTTCCAGGGAAGAGGTTGCCAAAGGCGAAGTGCTCGGTTAGCTCTCGCTTGTGAAAATATGATCTCGCATGTGTGGAGGCGGTGTTTCGCTGCCACACGTTTATCGATGGCCTCCGCGGCGTCGCAACGATCGAGACTGGAGAGACAGGATGGCCTTGCCGCCGATGATCGATTCTCACCCGGCCGATCCTCACCACGCCCCGCGTTCGACGGGCGGCGCGGACGGCGGACGCTATGTCGCGGCGCTCGTCATTACCGTCGCGCTGTTCTTCCTGTGGGGGATGGCGAACAACCTGAACGACATCCTGATCGCGCAATTCCGCAAGGCGTTCGCGCTCTCGGACTTCGGCACCAGCTTCGTCCAGCAGGTCTTCTATTTCGGCTATTTCGTCGTCGCGATCCCGGCCTCGTCGGTGATGCGGCGCTTCGGTTACAAGACCGCGATCGTCACCGGGCTGACGCTGTACGGGTGCGGCGCATTGCTGTTCTATCCCGCCGCTGTCGCCGGCATGTACCAGCTGTTCCTGCTTGCACTGTTCGTGATCGCCTGCGGTCTCGCCTTTCTCGAGACATCGGCCAACCCGTTGATGACCGAACTGGGCGATCCGCGCACCGCGACGCGGCGGCTCAACTGGGCGCAGGCGGCCAACCCGCTCGGTGCGATCACCGGAATCCTGGTCGGGCGCAATTTCATCCTGTCGGGGATCGAGCATAACGAGCGCAGCCTGGCCGCGATGAGCGATGCGGCGCGCGACGCGTTCTACCGCGCCGAAGTGCAGGCGGTGGTGATGCCCTATGTCGCGATCGCCGGGGTCGTGCTGCTGTTCGCGGTCGCCGCCGCGCTGGTCCCGTTCCCGCGCGGCAGCGTCGAGCATGATCAGGGCCCGACGGGTCGATTCACCGATGTGTTCCGCCGCCCGCAGCTGATCGCGGCGGTCGTCGCGCAGTTCTTCTACGTCGGCGCGCAGGTTGGGCTGTGGAGCTATACGATCCGCTATGCGCAGGCGAACGCTGGCATGGGCGAACGCGCCGGGGCCGATGCGCTGTTCGTGTCGCTGGTGCTGTTTGCGGCGGGCCGCTTCGTCGGCACCGCGCTGATGGCGCGGCTTGCGCCGGTCGTCTTGCTGGCGATTTTCTCGGCGATCTCGCTGCTGCTGGCGGTGTTCGCAGGCGTCGTCGGCGGCACGATCGGCCTGTACGCGATGGTCGCGGCCAGCCTGTTCATGTCGATCCAGTTCCCGACGATCTTCGCGCTCGGCGTCGAGGGTCTGGGGCCGCTGCGCAAGGCGGGTTCGTCGTTGATCATCATGGCGATCATCGGCGGGGCGGCGCTGACCGCGCTGATGGGCTGGGTCTCGGATCGCGCCGGAATCACGCATGCGATGCTGGTGCCGGCCGCGTGTTTCGCAGGCGTATTCGCCTTTGCACTGTACGCCCGCGGCGCGACCGCGCGGGCATCGATCTGAAAGGAAAGACGACGTGGATAGACTGAAGGGCAAGCGCGCGATCGTAACCGGTGCCGGCCAGGGTATCGGGCGCGCCGCGGCGGAACTGTTCGCCGCGGAGGGCGCCGAGGTGCTCGCGCTCGATCGCAACGCGGCAACGCTCGCCGATCTCGCCGGATGCACCACGCATGTCATCGACCTGACCGATCGCGGGGCCATCAGAGCATTCGCCGAGAGCGCCGGCGGGGTCGACGTGCTGTTCAACTGCGCCGGCTATGTCGATGCAGGCGTGCTGCTGGAGACCGCCGACGCGGGCTACGACCTGTCGTTCGACCTCAACGTCCACGCGATCACCCACATGCTGACCGCGTTGCTGCCGGCGATGATCGCGCGCGGCGGTGGCTCGATCGTCAACATGTCCTCGGTCGCCGGCGCGGTGATCGGCGTCGGCAACCGCTACGCCTATTGCGCCTCTAAGGCCGCGGTGGCCGGGATCACCCGCTCGGTCGCGCTCGACTATGTCGCCAAGGGTATCCGCTGCAACGCGATCTGCCCGGGCACGGTGCAGTCGCCGTCGCTCGACGAGCGGCTCGCGGCGACCGGCGACGAGGCGGCGGCGCGCGCCGCGTTCATTGCACGTCAGCCGATGGGCCGGCTCGGCAAGGCCGACGAGGTCGCGGCGCTCGCGCTGTATCTCGCATCGGACGAGAGCGCCTACACCACCGGGCAGTTGCACGTGATCGACGGCGGCTGGTGCATGGCCTGATGCGATGGTGACGATCGCCTCGACCCTCGATTTCCAGCGTGCGGCGAAGGCACGGCTGCCGCGCTTCCTGTTCGATTATGCGGACGGCGGCGCGTATGCCGAGCAGACGCTGCGGCGTAACACCGCGGATCTCGCCGACATCGCGCTGCGCCAGCGGGTGTTGCAGGACGTCGCGACGATCGATCTGTCGACCACCTTGTTCGGCCGGCAGATGCCGCTGCCGGTGGCGCTCGCACCGATCGGGATCGGCGGCATGTATCGCCGTCGCGGCGAGACTCAGGCGGCGCGCGCCGCCAACGCGCGCGGCCTGCCGTTCACGCTCTCGACCGTCGGGCTGTGCGGGATCGACGAGGTCCGGCGCGCCACCGACGGACCGTTGTGGTTCCAACTCTACGTCCTGCGCGACCGTGGTTTCATGCGCGAACTGATCGCGAACGCCAAGGCGGCAGGCGCGGAGGCGCTGGTGTTCACGGTCGACATGCCGGTACCGGGCGCCCGCTACCGCGACGCGCATTCGGGCATGTCCGGGCCACGTGCGCCACTGCGCCGAATGCTGCAGGCGATCGGACGGCCGGGCTGGGCGTGGGACGTCGGCCTGCGTGGTCGTCCGCACCGGCTCGGCAATCTGGAGCCGGTGCTCGGCAACGCTAGCGGCATGAACGATTACATGGGCTGGCTCGGCGCCAATTTTGATCCGTCGATCCAGTGGCGCGATCTCGACTGGATCCGCGCAGCGTGGGACGGTCCGCTGATCATCAAGGGCATTCTCGACCCCGACGACGCGCGCGCCGCCGCCGATGTCGGCGCGGACGGGATCGTCGTCTCGAACCACGGTGGCCGCCAGCTCGACGGCGTGCTGTCGACCGCACGCGCGCTGCCGGCTATCGCCGATGCGGTCGGCGACCGGCTGACCGTGCTGGCGGATTCGGGCGTGCGCTCGGGTCTCGACGTCGTGCGGATGCTCGCGCTGGGCGCACACGGTGTCCTGCTCGGGCGCGCGTGGCTCTATGCGCTGGCCGCGCGCGGCGAGGCGGGCGTGACCCAACTGCTCGACCTGATCGAAAAGGAAATGCGCGTCGCGATGACGCTCACCGGCGTCAACACGATCGCCAAGATCGATCGCTCCATTCTGGTTTCTGCAAAGGATAATCTATGAAACTCTGTCGCTATGGCACGCCCGGAAACGAACAGCCGGGCCTGATCGATGCCGACGGCCGCCTGCGCGCGCTGACCGGTCACGCCGACATCGCCGCTGAGACGCTTTCGCCCGAATCGCTGGCAAAGCTCGCCGCGATCGACCCCGCCACGCTGCCGCTGGTCGAGGGCGAGCAGCGCTACGGCGTGCCGGTATCGGGCACGCGCAAATTCATCGCGATCGGGCTGAACTACGCCGATCACGCCGCCGAATCGAACCTGCCGATCCCGGCGGAGCCAGTCGTCTTCAACAAATGGGTCAGCTGTCTGCAGGGCGCGAACGATCCCGTCGTCATCCCGCGCGATTCGAAGAAGACCGACTGGGAAGTCGAACTCGGCATCGTCATCGGCACCCGCGCCGAATACGTCGAAACCGCCGACGCACTCGCGCATGTCGCCGGCTACCTCGTGGTCAACGACGTCTCCGAGCGGCATTGGCAGATCGAGCGCGGCGCGACCTGGGACAAGGGCAAGGGCTTCCCCACCTTCGGCCCGGTCGGCCCGTGGCTCGTCACCGCCGACGAAGTGGGCGATCCGCAGAACCTGTCGATGTGGCTCGACGTCAACGGCAAGCGGATGCAGGACGGCAGCACGAAGACGATGATCTTCTCGGTCGCCGAGATCGTCGCCTATTGCTCGCAGTTCATGACGCTGGAGCCCGGCGACATCATCACCACCGGCACGCCGCCGGGCGTCGGCATGGGCCAGAAGCCCGAGCCCCGGTATCTCAGGGCGGGCGACGTCGTCACGCTCGGCATCGAGAAACTCGGCGAGCAGCGCCAGGATTTCGTCGCCTGGCAGCCGCGCAACTAGGATGACCCGACCGCCGTTCGTCGATGCGCATCTGCACCTCTGGGACAGGGATGGCCTGCGCTATCCCTGGCTCGACGAGCCCGACACCGCGCCGATCGCCGCCACCTATACGGTCGCGCACCACCGCGCGGCGGCGGCGGCGTGGAACCTGGTCGGCGCGGTGCACATCGACGCCGGCGCGCACCGCGACGACGGCGAGCGCGAGACCGACTGGCTCAACGCGGTCGCCGACACGCAGGGTCTGCCCGATGCGATCATCGCACGCGTCGAACTCGACGATCCCGACGTCGAGGCGCTGCTGGCCCGGCAGGCGGCGCGACCGCGCGTCCGCGGCATCCGCCATCTCGTCAACTGGCACCCCGACGCCGTGCGGCAAGCCTATCCGCGCGACCTGACGATCGATCCGGCCTGGCGACGCGGCTTTGGCCTGCTCGCCGATCACGCGCTCAGCTACGATTTCCACGGCTTTCCCGCGCAGCTTGCCGGGCTGGTCGAGATCGCCGCGCTCCACCCGAGCGTTCCCGTCGTCGTCAATCATCTCGGGCTGCCGATCCCCGGCGACGGGCTCGAGCAATGGCGCGCCGGGATTACCGCGCTGGCGGCGATGCCGCAGGTGTCGATCAAGCTGTCGGGCGCCGGCTTCATCCACGCGCCGTTCGACCCCGCCGCCTTTGCCGACATCGTCGCGGAGGTGATCGAGCTGTTCGGCACCCGGCGCGTGATGGTCGCCACCAATTTCCCCACCGACCGCCTGTTCGCGACGCTGGACGAGACGCTCGGCGCCTATGAGGCCCTGCTCGCCGACCGCAGCGACGACGAGCGCGCCGATCTGTGGGGCCGCAACGCCAACCGCATCTATCGACTGGACCTGGACCTTTGACGCATATTCCCCACCGGACGATCGGCCGCACCGCGCTGTCGGTGCCCGAACTCGGCTTCGGTGCCGCCTCGCTCGGCAATCTCTACGCGCCGGTCGCCGACTCCGATGCGCGCGCCGCGGTCGATGCCGCGCTCGCCGCGGGGCTGCGCTATGTCGACACCGCGCCGCATTATGGCCGCGGGCTGTCCGAACGGCGCGTCGGCGATGCGCTGCGGTTGCAGCCGGATACCGTCGTCTCGACCAAGGTCGGCCGGTTGATGGATCCCGATGCCTCGATCACCGACGACCGCGAACGCGACGGCTTCCGATCGCCGATGCCGTTCCGCATGCGCTACGACTACACGCATGACGGCATCCTGCGCAGCCACGAGCACAGCCTGCAGCGGCTGGGCGTAGCGAAGATCGACCTGCTCTATGTCCACGACATCGGGCGGTACACGCATGGCGACGCCGCGGACGGCTATTGGCAGCAACTGACCGCCGGTGGCGGGTTGAAAGCACTCGAGCGGCTGCGCGACGAAGGCACGATCACGGGCTTCGGCATCGGCGTCAACGAAATCCAGGTCTGCCTCGACGTGATGGCGGAGGCACGGCTCGACGCGATCCTGCTCGCCGGGCGCTATACATTGCTCGAACAGGATGCGCTCGATGCACTGTTCCCGGCGTGCGAGGCGGCGGGGACGTCGATCGTGATCGGTGGCCCATACAACAGCGGCATCCTCGCGACTGGCACGCGGCGCGGCGGCACGATCCACTATGATTACGGTCCCGCGCCCGACCACGTGCTGGCACGCGTGCGCGGAATCGAGGCGATTGCGGACCGCCACGCCGTCGCTCTGCCCGCCGCCGCGCTCGCGTTCGTGCTCGCGCATCCGCTCGTCGCCAGCGTCATTCCGGGCATCGGCAGCGCGGCGCGCGTGGCGCAGACGGTCGACCTGTATCACGCGGCGATCCCGCCGGCGTTCTGGGATGACTTGCGCACCGAAGGGCTGCTGCGCGGCGATGCGCCGGTGCCGGAGTTGACGGCATGACTGCCGCCGCGATCCGCCTGTCGCCCAGCGACAATGTCGCGGTAGCCTGCCGCAACCTGATCTCCGGCGAGACGATCGTGGTCGAGGGCACCACGCTGGCGATCACCGAAAAGGTCGATCTCGGTCATAAGATCGCAGTCTCGTCCTTGAAAACGCGCGACAAGATCGTCAAATATGGCATGCCGATCGGGTCGGCCACGGCGGACGTGCCCGCGGGCGGCTGGGTGCACATGCATAATATGCAAAGCGACTATATCCCCGCGCACCTGCGTGACGCGGCAGGAGATCATTCATGAACGACGCGGTGCAGGCCTTTGGGGTCCAGACCACTGGGGCCCAGAACTATGTGGCCCAGAACGACGGGATGATGACCGGCTGGCTGCGCGCCGATGGTCGCAAGGGCATCCGCAATGCCATCGTGGTCGTGTACCTGGTCGAATGCGCGCATCACGTCGCGCGCCGGATCGTCGACAAGATCGACGATCCGCGCGTCCAGCTGATCGGCTTTCCGGGCTGCTATCCCAACGACTACGCGCTGGCGATGATGAAGGCGCTGACCACGCACCCCAATGTCGGTGGCGTCGTGTTGCTGTCGCTCGGCTGCGAAAGCTTCAACCGCGAACTGCTCGGCGCGAACGCGCGGGAGCAGGGTCGTCCGGTCGAGACCGTGGTGATCCAGCAGGTCGGCGGCACCGGCCCGGCGATCGCGGCGGGCATGGCGGCGGTCGAACGCGTCCGTGCCGAAGCCGACGCGCGCGCGCGCCGTGTGCCGATGGCAATGTCCGAGCTGGTGATCGGCACGATCTGCGGCGGGTCCGACGGGACCAGCGGGATCACCGGCAACCCGGCGGTCGGCCGCGCCTTCGATACGCTGATCGACGCGGGTGCGGCGTGCATCTTCGAAGAAACCGGCGAGATGATCGGCTGCGAAGGCCATATGGCGAGCCGCGCCGCGACACCCGCGGTGGCGGACGCGCTGATTGCGTCGGTCCACAAGGCCGAGCTCTATTACCGCGCGATGGGCTATGGCAGCTTTGCACCCGGCAATGCCGAGGGTGGGTTGTCGAGCCAGGAGGAGAAATCCGCCGGCGCTTATGCCAAGTCGGGCAGCCGCGCGATCGATGGCGTGATCGACCCCGCCGAACTGGTGCCGGGGCCGGGACTCTATCTGCTCGACGTGGTGCCGCCGGGCGATCCGAAGTTCGGCTTTCCCAACATCGTCGACAATGCCGAGATCGGCGAACTGATGGCGAGCGGCGCGCATATCAACCTGTTCGTCACCGGCCGCGGCTCGGTGGTTGGCTCGGCGATCTCGCCGGTGGTGAAGATCTGCGCCAATCCCGACACCTATCGCCGGATGGCCGACGACATGGATGTCGACGCCGGCCGCATCCTCGAGGGGCGCGGTACGCTGGACGAGGTCGGCGCCGAGATCGTCGACCTGATCGTCGGCATCGCGAACGGCGCGCAGACCAAGTCCGAAGAGCTGGGCCATTCCGAATTCATCCTGACGTACAAGGCGTCGGGACCCGCACGCCCCGCGGTCTGCCACTGAGTCAGGCGTTGGCGGCGCGCGTCAGGCTGAGGAAGACGTCCTCGAGATCGGGTTCCTTGGTCGAGACGTCGACGATCCCGAACCCGACGGACTGGACCGCGGCCAGGACTTCGCCTGCGTTCACGCGGTCCTTCTTGTAGGTGATCTCCAGCGTCCGCGTGCCCTTCAGCGCGATCTTCTGGAAACAGGCATTCGCCGGGATGTCGGTGACGTCGCGGTCGACGGTGACCGCGACGATCTTCTCCTGCGCCTTGCCGACCAGTTCGCGCGTCGGTTCGTTCGCGATCAGCCGACCGTTGTTGATGATCGCGATCCGGTCGCAGAGTTCCTCGGCTTCCTCGAGATAATGCGTGGTGAGCACCACCGTCACGCCGGCCTGGTTGAGGCTGCGGACATAGGTCCAGAGCTGTTGGCGCAGTTCGATGTCGACGCCCGCGGTCGGCTCGTCGAGGACGAGGACGGGCGGCGAGTGGACCATCGCTTTCGCCACCATCAACCGCCGCTTCATCCCGCCCGACAGCGTGCGCGCATAGGCGTGCGCCTTGTCCTCCAGATGCACCGCGCGCAGCAACTCCATGGTGCGGCGCTTTGCCTTGGGGACGCCGTAGAGCCCGCCCTGGATTTCCAGCGTCTCGAACGGCGAGAAGAACGGGTCGAACAGGATTTCCTGGTTGACGATCCCGATCGACGCCTTGGCGTTGCGCGGGTGTTCGTCGATGTCGAATCCCCAGATCGCCGCGCTGCCGTCGGTCTTGTTGACGAGCCCGGCAAGGATGTTGATCAGCGTCGACTTCCCCGCACCGTTCGGGCCGAGCAGGCCGAAGATCTGGCCGCGGGGCACGTCGAACGTCACGTCGTCGAGCGCACGCTTGGGCGGCGCCGTGCCTACGGGCGCGTAGGTCTTGCAAAGGTTCTTGATGGCGATGGCGGCTTCGGTCATGCCAGCGGCATAGCGGCGGCCGCAAGGCGGGTCATCCCCTGACGATCAAAGAAGATCGGTTCGCGCAAAGGCGCAGAGAGCCTGGAGGAGTTGTATCAAGCCTGTCAGTCGGGAGACGCCACTATCTGCTCGGCTGTAGATGATATGAAAGGTCGCTCCGCGACAAGCGGAACATCTCCGCACTCTCTGCGCCTCTGCGCGAACCCATTCTTACTTCTATTCCGCCGGCCCACGCAGAAGAAGCAATTGCCCGGCCCGCCCGCGCTTGCTATCGCCCCTGCATGCATCCGCCGCTCGAAACCATCCGCGTCACCCACGCCCGCGTCGCCTGCGACGGCGCCACCGACATTCCCGGCGGTGCAGCGCTCGGCCATCCGCGCGTCTGGTTGCAGATCGACGAGACGGGATACGTCGATTGCGGCTATTGCGACCGGCGCTTCATTCTCGTCGGCGGTGCCGCTGATGGCGCGGACCAGTCGACTTTGCGCGACCACGGGGATGGCGCAGGGCGCTAAGCCTCTTATATCTATCGGATGACGATAGCAGCAGACCCCCGTTCGTTTCTCTACCGCGATACCCTGGACCCCGAACAGGCGCAGGCGCTGACCGCCAAGGCGCTCGGCAAGGCCGATGACGGCGAGCTGTATCTCCAGTATCGCAAGGCCGAGGCGTTCGGGTTCGACGATGGCCGGCTGAAGACCGCCTCCTACGATACAAGCTCGGGCTTTGGCCTGCGCGCCGTCTCGGGTGAGATGACGGCGTTCGCGCATTCGAACGAGATGACCCCCGCCGCGATCCGTCGCGCCGCCGAGACGATGGCGCTGATCGAACCCGGTGTCGCCGCGAAGGCCGGTCCGCCGCAGGGCACCAACCAGCGCCGCTACACCGCCGCCGATCCGCTCGACCTCGTGCCGTTCGCCGACAAGGTGAACTTGTGCCAGACGATCGACGCCGCCGCCCGCGCGCGCGATCCTCGCGTGGCGCAGGTATCGGTCAGCTTGTCCGGGACGTGGTCCGTGGTCGAGATCGTCCGCGCAGATGGCTTCGTCGCGACCGATGTGCGGCCGTTGGTCCGGCTCAACGTGTCGATCGTCGCCGAGCAGAATGGCCGTCGCGAGACGGGCAGCTACGGGATCGGCGGCCGCTATCTCTACAACGACCTGTTCGAGCCGGCGACGTACAATCGCGCGATCGACGAGGCGTTGTCGCAGGCGCTGGTCAACCTCGACTCGATCGCGGCACCAGCCGGCGAGATGACCGTGTTGCTCGGCAATGGCTGGCCCGGCATCCTGCTGCACGAGGCGATCGGTCACGGGCTCGAGGGCGATTTCAATCGCAAGGGCACGTCGGCCTTCTCGGGCCGCATCGGCGAGCGCGTCGCGGCCGAGGGCGTGACGGTGGTCGACGACGGATCGCTGCAGGATCGCCGCGGGTCGCTGACGATCGACGACGAGGGCACGCCGACGCGCGAGACCGTGCTGATCGAGGACGGCATCCTCAAGGGCTATATGCAGGATCGCCTCAACGCACGGCTGATGGGTGTCGAGGCGACCGGCAACGGCCGGCGCGAAAGCTATGCGCACGCACCGATGCCGCGGATGACCAACACCTTCATGAAAGCGGGCAACGACGACCCGGCCGAGCTGCTGTCGCGCGTGAAGAAGGGTATCTTCGCCAAAGCCTTCGGCGGCGGGCAGGTCGATATCGTCTCGGGCAAGTTCGTGTTCAGCTGCACCGAGGCGTATCTGATTGAGGACGGCAAGCTCGGTGCGCCGATCAAGGGCGCGACGCTGATCGGCGACGGTCCGAGTTCGCTGACCAAGGTGGGCGGGATCGGTAACGACTTCGCGCTCGACGAGGGTATCGGGATCTGCGGCAAGGGAGGCCAGTCGGTGCCGGCGGGTGTGGGCCAGCCGACGTTGCTGGTCGATGGGCTTACGGTCGGTGGGACGGCGGCTTAAGGTTCTTCAGTAGCTGCCCGTTAGTATGTCGATCGCGCTGCCAATGCGGTATTCGTTCTCGACCAGCGAGACGATTGGCTCGGACAACAGTTTCACTGAGATCGCGGCTGCGAGGTGCGTTTGCATGACGTATTCGGTGCCGTGGATTGCGAAGACCGGGTTTAGCCGTCGATCGCCCCCCGGCATATCGGCATACAGCCTGAGCGGTACGATGAAACGACTGTTCAGGTCCGACAGCAAATTAGACTGGCAGTCGAGCCAATACCCCCCTTCGGGTGCGGGGTAGACGTCGAATCGCGCCATCAGGCCAGTCGATATCGATCGAGCGGCAGGCCATTTTCTTCGATCCAGGCGTTGTTTGCCGTGATCCAGTCGCGATGCTCCTCGCGCCATTTTTCTTCTTGCACGCGTTTTGCCGCCGCGCGGATCGCGATTTCGCTGACTTGTGACAGGTTGATTCCGGCCTCGCGTGCAGCCGCGACGATACCGGTATCGAGCGACAGGTTCACCGATTTGCGCTTGCCGGTGGCGATGGGATCATGTTTCATGCGCACAAAGTATGCGCGTTGACGACGCGCGTCAATTCGGAGCCGAACGATGGACTTCTTCCCCGCGCTCACCGACGATCATCGCGCGTTCGTGATGCGGCAGCCGGTATTCTTCGTTGCGACAGCCGCGGAAGGCGCGCGGATCAATCTCAGTCCCAAGGGCATGGACAGCTTTCGTGTGCTCGATCCAAAGACGGTCGCGTATCTCGACGTCGGCGGTTCCGGAAACGAGACGAACGCGCATCTGGGCGCCGATGGTCGCATTACGATCATGTTCTGCGCGTTCGACCAGCCCGCGCTGATCTTCCGCATCTACGGCAAGGGCCGCGCGGTGTTGCCGCAGGACGATGGCTGGGCCGAGCTATATGCGGAGTTCACGCCGTTGCCGGGCACGCGGCAGATCTTCGTGATCGCGGTCGACGAAGTGCAGACGAGTTGCGGCTGGGGCGTGCCGTTCATGACGCTGGACAGCGAACGCCAGACGCTGTCGAAATATCACGCCAGGCAGTCCGACGCCGAACGGACCGAGGAATTGGCGGGGCCAGTTGCGAGCATCGACGGCTTGCCGGTGCGGCTCGGCACCGTCCTGCCGGACCGCGTCGGCGCATGAGCCTGGTCGAGCTGGGGCGGTACGGGCGCAACGAGGCGCATATCATCGTCGGGCGGCTGGAGAGCGAGGGCATCCCCGCGATCGCGTTCGATGGCGGGATGTCGATCATGGAGGGCAGCTGGTTGCTGATCCCGGTCCGCGTGATGGTCGACGAGGATGATCTAGAAGAGGCTAGGGGGATTTTAGCGGGGTGAGGGGGTGCGTTAGGCGCTGGCAGGAAACCGCCGACCTACCCCCCGGATCGTCATTCCCGCGCAGGCGGGAACCCATACTGGCAAAGCTGGCGAGTTAATCGACAACCCTTGAGCTTCTGGATCCCCGCGTTCGCGGGGATGACGGGGAGTTAGTGATTATGCGCGCTGCATTACGATAATGTTGGAGGGCGGAGTCGTGGTTCGCCCTCCACCGAAATCACCCCCCAGCGCTTACCCGCCAGATCGCGTTGCCGACGTCGTCCGCGACCAGCAGCCCACCGGTCTTGTCGGTGATGACGCCGACCGGACGACCTTGCGCGTCGCCATCCTTGTTCAAGAACCCGCCGAGTACGTCGACTGGCTTCGCGTTCGCCGCCGGGAAGCCAGTGTCGCCGAAGGGCACGTAGACGACCTTGTAGCCCGAGACCGGCTTGCGGTTCCACGAGCCGTGCTCGCCGACGAACGCGCCGTTGGCGAATTTCGCGCCGAGCTTAGCATCCGCGGAGAAGGTCAGGCCGAGCGCGGCAACGTGCGGTCCGAGTGCATAGTCGGGACGCTTGGCATATTGCTGGAGCGCAGGGTTTTTCGGCTCGACGCGGGTGTCGGGATAGCCGCCCCAATAATACCAGGGCCAGCCGAAGTTATCGCCGAACTCGACCTGCGTCAGGTAATCCGGCGCGAGGTCGGAGCCGAGCATGTCGCGCTCGTTGACGACGGTCCACAGCCCGCCCGACTTGGGGTTGATCGCCATGCCGTTGGGGTTGCGCAGACCGGCGGCGTAGATCCGCCAGTTCTTGTCCTTCGGCCAGACCTGCAGGATGTTGGCGCGGTATTTCTCGGCGTCCATGCCATTCTCGGCGATGTTCGACGACGAGCCGACGCCGACGTACAGCGTCTTGCCGTCGGCAGCGGTGATGACGTTGCGTGCCCAGTGATTGCCGCCGGGGTTGAGCTTGATGACGAGCTCGGGCTTGGCGGTGATCTTGGTCGCGCCGTCGGTGTACGGCACGCGGATGAGCGCGTCGGTGTTGCCGATATAGAGCTGGCCGTCGAGCAGCGTCATGCCGAACGGCGAGTTGAGGCCGGTCATGAACACCGATTTCGTCTCCGCCACGCCGTCGCCGTTCGCGTCGCGAAGCAGCGTTATGCGGTTCGCCGACGGCACGCCGGCGCCGGCGCGACCCATCAGGATCTTCATCACCCAGCCGGTGATCCCGCCGCCCTCGCGCGGGGGCGAGTTCGTCTCGGCGACCAGCACGTCGCCATTGGGGAGGCGGTACATCCAGCGCGGGTGATCGAGTCCGGTCGCGAACGGCTGGACCTTGAGGCCGGCGGCAGGCGTCGGCATCGCGCCGTTCTGCCAGCCGACGACCTTGGCGACCTTGACCGTCGGGATCGTCTGGATGCGGGGATCGGTGATCTTGGGCAGCTTGCCGGCGACCTGGTCGACCGACAATTCCGCCGTGTCGGGCCAGGCGAGATAGGTGACGCCCGCGGCGATCACGAGCAGGATCAACCCAAGGACGATGAGGATGTGTTTGCGCATGAAGGGAAGTTAGAACGGAGGCAGGGCCGGGGCAATGGATCATGGGTAAAAGGCCCGCCGATCCATTGCAGAGGCAGTATCAGTCGTCGTCCTCGACCGGCACCACCGGCGGATGCAGGCGCAGGCGATTAATACGGCGTTCGTCGGCGTCGATGATCTCCAGCTTCCAGCCACTCGGATGATCGACGCATTCGCCGATCTGCGGGACATGCCCCGCCAGCAAGGCCGCCAGCCCGCCCAGCGTGTCGATATCGCCATCGACCTCCGCCAGACGCGGATCGATCAGTTCGGCGGCATCCTCCAACTCGGCGCGCGCATCCGCATCCCAGGCGCCACCTTCGATCGGCGTCATCAGCACCTGCGGCGCCTCGTCATGCTCGTCCTCGACCTCGCCGACGATCTCCTCGATCAGGTCCTCGAACGTCACGAGCCCTTCGGTGCCCGAATATTCGTCGAGCACGATCGTCAAATGGACGTGCTTCTGCCGCATGTCCGCGAGCAGATCGAGCGCACCGCGCGACATCGGCGCATAAAGCGGCTCGCGGATCAGCCCGGCGATCGACGTCGGATGCTCGGCTCCGGTCGCGAGGATGTTGAAGACGTCCTTGATGTGGACCATGCCGATGATCGTATCGAGGTTGTCGCGGTACACCGGCAGGCGGCTATGGCCCGCTTCGGCGAACAGCTTGACGAGATCGGCGAACGGCGTGTCCTCCTCGACCGCGATGATGTCCGCGCGCGGCACGCCGACGTCGCCCGCGTCGCGCTCGCTGAAGTGGAGCAGGTTGCGGACCATCTGGCGCTCGAGCGGGGTGAGATCGCCCTTTGCATCGGGGGCGGGATCGCCCTCGTGCCGGTCGATCGCATCCTCGAGCTGGTCGCGAAGGGATTCGTCTTGAGCACCGAAGATCAGGCCCTTGAGCCCGCGCCAGATACTGTCGCTACTATCGCCGTTACCGGCATTGGGGCCATCGGCCATCGTGGTCGTCAGTCCTTTGTGGTGGAATCAGGGTGTTATCAAGTAAGGATCGTGGAGTCCGAGCGCCGCGAGCGCATCGCGCTCGATCTGCTCCATGCCCTCGGCCTCGTCGTCGTCGATATGGTCATAGCCTAGCAGATGCAGCGTGCCGTGCACCATCAGATGCATCGCATGATCCTCGACCGAGATACCGCGCTCGGCCGCTTCCGCGACGCAGACGCCGTGCGCGAGGATGATGTCGCCGAGCAAGACCTCGCCGTCGTCCGAATTCTGGGTGATCGTCTCCAGCAAGTCCGGCTGGACCATCGGGAAGGACAGGACGTTGGTCGGCTTGTCCTTCTGGCGGTACTGCTTGTTGAGGGTATGGACCTCGTCGTCCGACGCGAGCCGGATCGAGATCTCGACCGTCGCCGCGCTGGTCAGCAGTTCGCCGTGCGGAGTCCGCTCGATCGCCGCCGTCGCCGCACGCAAGGCGAGCGCCTCCCAGTCATACCCAGGGCCCTGGCCCGGCCAGGGGGCGTCGGAAGAAAGTGCTATTTCGAGCATGCAGGCCTTTCGGGGCGAAAGCGTCAGGACGAAAGCATTACCCGCGAACGGAAGTTCCACGCCAGCGCATTTCTATCGGTCGCGCAGGCGGCGCCCAAGGAATTCGATCAGTGCCTCGACCCTGGCCGGCCGCAACGGGCTGGGTGGAGTCAGCAGATGAAGCCCGATCGGCGCGGGCGCCCAATCGTCGAGGATCGTCACCAGCGCGCCGCTCGCGAGATGCGCATTGACGATGAAGTCGGGCAGCCGCGCGATGCCGAGGCCGGCGATCAGCGAGGGGACGAGCGCTTCGCCGCTGTTCGCGGTAAGCTGGCCCTGCGTGCGTACCGAGACGTCCGCGCCGGCGGGGCCGTGAAAGCGCCAGGGCCCGACCACATTGGAATAGCCGAACAGTTTATGCTCGCCGAGTTGCGCCGGATGCGTCGGCGTTCCGTGCGCCGCCAGATAACGCGGCGCTGCGACGAGATGCGCCTGGATCGTGCACAGGCGGCGCGCGCGGAGCGAACTGTCGGGCAGCTCGGCGATCCGCAACGCGACGTCGAACCCCTCCGCGACGATATCGACGCGCGCGTCGGACAGATGCAGGTCGACCTCGATGCCGGGATGCGCGGCGAGAAACTCGGCGAGCAACGGCGCGACGTTGGTGATGCCGAAGCTCATCGGCGCGGCGAGGCGGACGCGACCGGTATGCGCGCTGGCGGCGTCGTGCGCAGACTCTTCGGCGGCCCGCGCTTCGGCGAGGATACGCGCGGCATGCTCGGCGAGCGGCTTGCCGGCCTCGGTCAGCGCGAGCCTGCGCGAGGTGCGGTGGAACAGCGACTGGCCGAGATGCGCTTCGAGCCGCGTGATCGCCTTCGACACCGTCGCCTTGCTCAAGCCCACCGCATCGGCGGCCGCGCTGAACGAGCGATGCTCCACCACACTGGCGAAGATTGCCCAGGCTTCGAGATCGGGCAGGCGCATGGGGGGCTCCGCAAACATCAGAAATATACCACCCCGGCGAAGGCCGGGGCCCAATTGGGAGGCATCGATAACGAAGCGCAGTCCTTCGTTATGTTGACCTTGCCAATTGGGCCCCGGCCTTCGCCGGGGTGGTGGATCAGCTCGCCATCACGCTAGCACCGAAACGATCGGTTTCCACCGTTTCTATTTACGCGGCGATCCCCGCGCCTATCTTGGGATCAACCAGTGGAGACATCTCATGACGACCACGACGCTCAGCAAAGTAGACCGCCGCGCCTTCGACAGCCTCGGCCATGCCGACCACGGCTGGCTCAACGCGCGGCATCATTTCTCGTTCGCCAGCTATTACGATCCCGCGCGGATGGGCTGGGGCGCGATCCGGGTGTGGAACGACGACCAGATCGCTGCCAATTCGGGCTTCCCGCCGCACCCACATCAGGACATGGAGATCATCACCTACGTCCGCAGCGGCGCGATCACGCATCAGGATTCGCTCGGCAACAAGGGCCGTACCGAGGCGGGCGACGTTCAGGTGATGAGCGCCGGCACCGGCGTCCGCCACGCCGAGTATAATCTCGAACCAGAGACGACGACGATCTTCCAGATCTGGATCGAGCCTTCGCGCAAGGGCGGCGCGCCGAGCTGGGGCGCCAAGCCGTTCCCCAAGGGCGAGCGCTCGGGCCAGTTCGTGACGCTGGCGAGCGGGTTCGAGGGTGATGGCGACGCGTTGCCGATCCGCGCGAATGCCCGCGTGCTGGCCGCGACGCTGAAGGCCGGCGACAGCGTCGACTATGCGATCGGCGAAGGTCGCCACGTCTATCTGGTGCCCGCGACCGGTGCGATCACGATCGGCGACGACGCCTTTGCCGCACGCGACGGAGCGGCGCTCTCGGGCGGCCAGACGGTGACGATCACGGCACAGGACGACGCCGAGATCGTTCTCGTAGACTCGGAATAATACTCCCCTCCCGCTTGCGGGAGGGGTTGGGGGAGGGGCTTCCTACCTCGACCCCGCCCGGAACTTCCCTCCCCTAACCCCTCCCGCAAGCGGGAGGGGAACTCGAAGGAAACACATATGACCAAGGTTCTCGTGCTGTATTACTCGTCCTACGGCCACATCGAGCAGATGGCCGACGCCGTCGCCGAGGGCGCGCGGGCCGGGGGTGCCGACGTCGATATCCGCCGGGTCGCAGAGACCGCACCGCAGGCCGTCATCGAGGCCGCGCACTTCAAGACCGACACCGCGCACGCCGAGATCGAAGGTCCCGCCGCGCTCGAACAGTATGACGCGATCATCGTCGGCGCGCCGACCCGCTTCGGCCGGATGCCTGCGCAGATGGCGCAGTTCTGGGACACGACCGGTGGCCAGTGGTTCTCGGGCGCCTTGGTCGGCAAGGTCGGCGGTGCGTTCACCTCGACCGCGAGCCAGCATGGCGGGCAAGAGACGACCTTGTTCTCGATCATCACCAACCTGCTGCATCACGGCATGACGATCGTCGGGCTCGACTATGGCTTCCAGGCGCAGATGGGCGTCGACGCGGTCAACGGCGGCTCGCCCTACGGCGCGACGACGATCTCGGACGGCGACGGCAGCCGCATGCCGAGCACCGCGGAACTCGACGGCGCCCGCTACCAGGGCAAGCGCATCGCGGAGACCGCGGCCAAGTTGAAGGGCTGAACCGCGTAGGGAATACCCACGGTCCTAATCCTGCGTCATGCCGGGCTTGTTCCGGCATCCACGGTTCCGCACGATCGAGAGAGCTGATCTGCGGAACCGTGGACCCCGGAACAAGTCCGGGGTGACGGGGTGATTTGGATATGGCCGCGTTAGATTTGGTCGTCCTTGCCCTCGTAAGCCTCGACGACGCGCCCGACGATCGGATGGCGGACGACGTCGCCGACGGTGAAGCGGCACATCGAGATGCTCTCGAGTCCCTCCAGTCGCCGGACCGCATCGCCAAGCCCCGAGGCCGCGACACCGCCCGGGATATCCACCTGCTTTGGATCACCGCAGATCACCATCCGGCTGTTCTGGCCGAAACGCGTCAGGAACATCTTCATCTGCGCGGGCGTGGTGTTCTGCGCCTCGTCGAGGATCACGAACGCATCCGCCAGCGTCCGCCCACGCATGAACGCGATCGGTGCGACCTCGATCTCGCCGCTCGCGATCCGGCGCTCGACCTGCTCCGCGGGGAGGCAATCGTACAGCGCATCGTACAGCGGGCGCAGGTACGGATCGACCTTCTCCTTCATGTCGCCGGGCAGGAACCCAAGCCGCTCACCCGCCTCGACCGCGGGGCGCGACAAGATCAGCCGCTGGACGCTGCCGGTGATGAGCTGCTGCACCGCCTGCGCGACAGCGACATAGGTCTTGCCCGTCCCTGCCGGCCCGAGCGCGAAGATCATGTCGTTGTTGGCGAGTTCGCGCATGTAGTGTGCCTGCGCTGGCGTGCGCGGCACGATCGTCTTCTTCCGCGTCCGGATCATGATCGGCGGCGCGCCACCGCCGCCCGCATCGGCGCGAATGATGCCCTCGAGCACGGGCTCGTCCGCCATCGCGATCGACGCGTCGACGAGACCGGTGTCGACGTCCTCGCCGCGCTGGATCCGGGCATAGAGATCGTGGAGCACGTCGCGCGCCTTGGCGACCTGTTCGGCGGTGCCCTCCAGGCCGATCTTGTTCCCTCGTGCGGTGATGTAGACGCCGAGGCGATTTTCGAGCGCTACCAGGTTCTGGTCGTACTGGCCGAACAGCCGGACGAGCAATTGGGGCTTGTCGAACAACAGCTCGACTCGGGCGCGGTCACCGGACTGGGCGGGAACGGGTTTACGGCTCATACGGTCCTTTCAGGGTGTCAAAGGTTACGCCTGGAAGCGTCGAACCGTAACCTTTGAAAGGAAGATGAGCACGCCAAGCGACGCGTTCAAGCCGCGCCGGAGCGCTGGCCGAGAGATGATTCGAGTCGCGTGGGCGAAGCTGCATCGGGGGCGAGTGTGACAGGCGATCCGGATGTAGGACAGCAAAATCGCGGGGGTTCGTGTGGAGGTTCGATACGATCTTCACTGGGCCCGACAGGCCCCGATCAAAAGTCGGATATCAGCAGACAATCGTTCCCGTCATCCTGACGAAAGTCAGGATCCAGAGCCGCGCGGAGCGCCCTCGGTTACCCTGGATCCTGACTGTCGTCAGGATGGCGGAGGGTGGAAAGGGGCGCGTGGACGATCACCAACCGTCCCGTCGTTACGCCGCCTCGCGCACGCGCTCCACGCCAGTCAGCGAATTGGGTCCGGCAGCGGCCAGCGTCACCGCCACCAAGTCGCCGATCGCGTGGTCGCCGATCAAGTGGACCGATTGCAGCCAGGGGGACTTACCGATCAGTTGCCCGGGAAGCTTCCCCGCACGCTCGAGCAGGACCGAGCAAGTCCGCCCGACGGTGGCGGCGTTGAAGGCGTGCTGGTCGCGGTTGAGCGCGGCCTGGAGGCGCTGGAGGCGTTCGTCCATGACTGCTTCCGGGACCTGTTCGACGATCGACGCCGCAGGCGTGCCGGGGCGGGGGCTATATTTGAAGCTGTACGCCTGCGCATAGCCGACCGCGTCGACCAGGCTCAGCGTGTCCGTGAATTCGGCGTCGGTCTCGCCGGGGAAACCGACGATGAAGTCGCCCGACAGCGCGATATCGGGGCGGACTTCGCGGACCCGGTCGAGCAGGCGCAGGTACGAGTCGCGCGTGTGCGAACGGTTCATCGCCTTCAGCACGCGGTCGCTGCCGGATTGGACGGGCAGATGGAGGAACGGCATCAGGCTCTCGATGTCGCGATGCGCGTCGATCAGGCCCTGCGTCATGTCGTTGGGGTGGCTGGTGGTGTAGCGGATCCGCGCGAGGCCGGGGATGCGGTCGAGGTCGCGGATCAGGTCGTGCAGCCCGCGCTCATTCTCCGACCACGCGTTGACGTTCTGGCCGAGCAGCGTGATCTCGCGCGCACCGGCGTCGACCAGCGCCTTCGCCTCGTCGACGATCGCCGCAAACGGTCGGCTGATTTCCGCGCCTCTCGTGTAGGGTACGACGCAATAGGTGCAGAACTTGTCGCACCCTTCCTGCACGGTGAGGAACGCCGAGGGCGCGACCTTCCGCCGTGCCGGCAGCGCGCCGAACTTCGACAGCAGTGGCATGTCGGTGTCGAGCGACGGCGTGCCCGCGGCGGCCTTGGCGACGAGGTCGGGGAGGTTGTGATAGGCCTGCGGGCCGACGACGATATCGACCTTGGCGCGGGTGAAGATCTCCTCGCCCTCGGCCTGCGCGACGCAGCCGGCGACGGCGATCATCGGCGTCTTGCCGGACTTGCGGCGCTGGTCCTTCCGCAGCCGGCCGATGTCCGAATAGACCTTTTCGGTGGCGCGTTCGCGGATGTGGCAGGTGTTGAGGACGACGACGTCGGCATCGACCGCATCGGCTTGCGTCAGGCCCTGGGCGGCCATCAGTTCGGCCATGCGCTCGCCGTCATAGACGTTCATCTGGCAGCCGAACGACTTGACGTGGAAGGTTTTGGGAGGGGACATGTCGGTGCCCCTACCAAATTTGCGCGCAAGTGGGGAGGGGGCTCTCTAACCCCTCTCCCCCTCGGGGAGAGGGAGGGGCCCGCCCGCTCTTGCGGGTGGGAGGGTGAGGGGTGTGAGGCTCGGATCGTGCGCCCCAAAGCCCCTCACCCTTCCGTCGCCAAGTGGCTCCTCCCTCCCTCTCCCCGTGGGGGAGAGGGACTAGTTCACTTCTTCGCTGGAACCGCAGCCGGCACGACCGCCATCGTCCAGTCCTTCTCCGGCCGCAGGTATTTCGCCGCCGTCGCCTGCAACTCCACCGGCGTCGTCGCGACCAAGTCCGAAGCGATCCGCTGCGTCGCCGCGATCCGGCGCGGATCGAACGTCGCGCCGCCGAGCTGCTGCAACCAGAACTGGTTCCCCGTCGAGGCGCGCAGGATATACTGCCCCATCGGCTTCTTGATCCGGTCCAGCTCGTCCGCCGCGATCGGCGTCGACACCAGTTCCGCCGCGATCTGCCGCGCGATCTGGAAGAAGAACGACACCTTGTCCGGCGCGACCTGACCGATCGCGACCATGCGGCCACCGGTGGTCATGCCCACCGGCCACTGGCTCGACACGTTGGGGCTGTAGCTCGCGCCCGCTGCCTGCCGCAGTCGCTCGAACAGCCGATCGCTGAACACCTGCGCCAGCACGTCGAGACGCCGCGCCTCGACGATGTTGTCGATCCCGCCGCCGGTCGGCCACGCGATCACCGCCGCCGCCTGGTTCTCGGGGCCGGTATGCGCGCGCATCACCGGCGTCGTGTTGTGCGCCGGGAAGCCGACCGGCGCACCGACCGTCGACACCGCTGTCCGCGGCGCCATCGCCCCGAACGACTTCGCCACCGCCGCGATCGCCTCCTCGGTCTTCACGTCGCCGAAGATCGAGACCTCGATCGGTCCGGTCTTCAGGATCGGCTCCCAGAACGCGCGGAAGTCCTTCGCGTTCAGCGCCTCGACGGTCGCCTTCGACGGG
The DNA here is from genome assembly GCF_003688625.1 of Sphingomonas sp. PP-CE-3A-406. Classification (GTDB taxonomy): domain Bacteria; phylum Pseudomonadota; class Alphaproteobacteria; order Sphingomonadales; family Sphingomonadaceae; genus Sphingomonas. The sequence goes on along the minus strand of NZ_RCWY01000001.1, from coordinate 1,379,451 downwards.
GTGCCCCAGCGCGGATCGCCCGCTCGCAGCAGGCCTTCGAGGTCGCGCGACAACACGCCGTCGGGCGACGAATCATAGCCGGCGAACCCCGCCAGCGCAGCGACACGCGCCCGCGCGACCGGTGCCGGATCCCAGGCCGGGAACGTCAGTTTCGCAGCCATCAGCCGCAACTGATCCGCGTAATCCGCGGGCGACGTGATCGCATTCAGTGTGAACGCATCGTCATCGATCCCGAAGTCGAGACCGATCCGCCGCCCCGCGGTCAGCTGATCGAGATCGCCCTGGTCGAGCTTGCCGATACCCCCCGCGACCAGCGCGAGATCGCCCGCCCAGGCCGGCGTCGGCCGGTTCGACGGGATCGCGGTATAGCCGCCGCCGAACCGCACGCGCACATAGACGCGCCCGGTCTCGCCCGAGTTGGGGAACAGCAGCACGCGCGTGCCGTTGGCGAAGTTCACCTGCTCCATGTCGAACGCGGCGATCTTCTCGCGGCTCGCGACGACGCCCGGCCTGCCGAGCGACGGCAGCTTCGAGAAATCGACCGCGGCCTGCGCGCGGCGCTTGCCGGCCAGCCCCGACACGTCCGCCTTCAGCGCCGTCGCCAGCTTCGTCGCGGCGCCGGCATCGGGCGTCTGCGTATTGACGAGAGCGCGCGTGATGCCTTCGAAGATCGCCTTGCTCGATGCGAGCAGCGTGGCGGGCGTGAACATGCCCTTCGCCTTGGCGTCCTGCAGAATCTTGTACGACGTCTCCGGCCCCGCGACCGTCTCGCGGATGTCGAGCGCGCTGGCCATATCGTCGGCCTGCTTCGATCCCGCCTCGACCTTGGCGGTCTCGACGCTGGTCCGCATGATCGTGTCGAAATCGGCATATTCGCGGTCGACTTCGGCCTGGCTCGGCGCGTTGGTCTGCGCGTCGGCGATCACCGCGCGGACGTCCTTCAACGCCGCTTCCCAGTCGGTCCCGATCGGCACGATGTTGACGCTGGTCAGGTTCGCCGACCGCGATACGTCGTCGATCGACACGCCCGCCTGCAGGAAGCTGCCGCCGGCGCGCGCGCGCGTTTCGAGGCGGCGACTGATCAGCCGCGTCGCCAGCACGTCGACCAGCCGCTTCTGGTTCATGATCGCGGTGTCGTCCTTATACTCCCACGGCCGGACGACGCCGAGCGTGACCACCGCCGGTATGGCCGGCTCGGCGATCGACGCGGCGACCGGCGCTTTAGGATCGGGCTTGCCGAAGCTGGGCGCAGGGGTGAACGGGTCGGTACGCTTCCAGTCCGCGAAGTTCTTGACGATCAGCCGCCCGAACAGCGCCGGGTCCATGTCGCCCGAGATGATGACGACGGTGTTCTCCGGCCGATACCAGCGGTCGTGAAACGCCTTCACGGTCACGCCGGTCGCCGCCTCGAGCGTCTTGATATTGCCGATCGGCGAGCGATCCGCGAGCGGCTGCCCGGCAAAGAACGTCGCGCGGATCGCATCGCCGAACCGCACCTGCGGCCCCGGCTGCTCGCGCTGTTCCGCCAGCACGACCGGACGCTCGGCGGTGACCGACGCATCGGTGATCGTCGGCTTCTCCATCATACCCGACATGATCTTCAGGCTCTCGTCGAGCCCGGTTTCAGTCGCCGAGGGCAGGTCGAGCTTGAAGGTGGTCGATGTCGGCGTGGTCTGCGCGTTGGTGTCAGAGCCGAAGGTCGCGCCGAACCGCTGCCACACGCGTTTCGCCTCGCCGTCGGGGACGTATTCGGAGCCGCGGAAGGTCAGATGCTCGATGAAATGCGCGAAGCCGCGTTCGCTGTCGGTCTCGTTGAGCGACCCCGCATCGATCCGCACGCGCACCGAAACCTGCCCGGGCGGTACGCCGTTCTTGCGCACCGCGAACCGCATGCCGTTGGGCAGGGTGCCGAACTTCCACTCGGGATCGCGGGTGAGATCGCTGCCCTTGTAGAGCCACGCGGTCGTATCGATCCCGGTCAGTTCGGGAAGCGTCGGCGTTTCCTTGGCCCCCTCCGTAGCGGGCGTGGAGGCGGCCTGCTGCGTCGCCATCTGCCCACTCGCCGGGATGGCGAGGCCGAGCACGAGGGGAAGCAGGATGGGAGCGCGGTACAGGCGCGGAAAGGATAGCATCGTGCATCTCTAGCGCCCCCGCGCGCGCATCGCCAGCGCCGCGCCTTAGATCGCCAGCGCCAGCCTCAGTCCGCCGCTGCGGCGCCATCATTTCGTCCAACACCTGCGGTATGCCGCACTCCAACACGGGGATCGGCGCGGGGACGTGCCGATATGCAGGGTAGCGATGACGGTCGGAGCCGAACTGGGGCAGTCTTCATTGTGGCGGGATTCGGGCGGGTCGGCCGTACGGCGCAGCGTTCGCGTTCCCGATGTGAACGTCATCTCTAGCGCGTCGACCGCGGGCAAAGCCGACCGCCCCCTAGTTGCCCGTATCGGCGAGCATTTGCGTCGCGCGTCCGACCGGGTGATCGCGTCGTCGTCGTTGGTCGCCAACGATCCGGTGCTCGACGTTCGCGACTTCCCGTGGACCGCGGGGTTGCGCGACGACTGGGCGGCGATCCGCGACGAAGCCATCCGCGTCGCGCTGCCAGCCGAGGCATTGCCCGGCGGCGCGACGATCGAGCACACTCTCGCGCGCTGCCCGCATACGGCAGCCGCGGTCGCGCGTATCCCCGGCCTCCACAGCGCGTCCTTTTCAGTTCTCGCGCCCGGCACGCACATTCCCGAGTGCCGCGGCGCGACCAAGGGCCTGATAACCTGCCACCTCGGCCTGATCGTCCCGCGCGACGGCGACGTGCGGATGCGTGTCCACGACCGCACCGTTCGCTGGGCCGAAGGCGAGACGCTGGTGTTCGACGACACGTATCGGCACGAGGTCTGGAACGACACGCGCGGCACGCGGGTGGTGTTGCTGATCCATTTCGAACGGCCGCTGCGCAATCCCGGCAAATGGATTGCAGACCTCGTCCTGCGCGTCGCCCGCCGCTCTGACCCAGCCCAACTATCCTGATCCCTCAGCTACAGACTTGACGCCGGGCGGATCGAACCAAACCGGACCGGTCTTTGCAAACCGCGCGGCCGTTTGCTGATACGCCGTACTGGTGGGGAGAAATGGCCGTGGCCAAGGATCGCGCGACACCGAGATACATGCTGACGATCGACGGCGGTGGGATACGCGGGCTGATCCCCGCGCTGATCCTCGCCGAACTCGAGAGGCGGATCGAACGGCCGCTGCACGAATGCTTCGACCTGATCGCAGGCACCTCGACCGGCGGGATCATCGCCGCCGGCCTCACCGCGCCGAGCCAGGCGGACAAGACCAGGGCGGCGTGTACGGCCAGCGATCTGGTCGATTTCTACCGCACCGACGGCAAGCGGATATTCCCGCATATCCTCGGCCTGTCGCAGCGGCTGCCGGGCTTTCCCTACAGCGCCCGCCCGCTCGAGAAGATTCTCGCCGCGCGGATCGGTACGATCGCGACGACGCGCGACGCGCTGACCAACATCGTCATTCCGGCCTACGACATGATCGGGCGCAAGGCCGTCTTCATGGCCGGCGGCCCCGATTACCCCGTGGATTCGGCAAAACCCGAGCGCGTCTTCCCGCTGCATGTGGCGGCCCGCGCGACCTCGGCGGCACCGACCTTCTTTCCCCCCGCGGCCATCCCAGCGACCGCGGGGGGCGGCTCGGTCAGGGCGGAACCCGCGCTGCTGCTGATCGACGGCGGCGTCTTCGCCAACGACCCGACGATCGCGGCGATCATCGAGGCGCGCAAGCTCGGCTGGCATCTCGGCGATCTGGAAATCCTGTCGCTCAGCACCGGGGCCTCCGACCGGCCCTACAGATCCGCGGGCCACTGGTCGATCTTCGGCTGGGTCAATCCGCTGCGCCGCGTGCCGATCTTCTCGATCCTGATGCAGGCCGGCTCCAGCACGATATCGTACCAGGCCCGAGAACTGGCGAGCGACGGCCATTATGATCGCGCCGATATCCCGCTCACTCTTAATGGGGGCGGGCTGGACGATGCCACCCCCGAGCATCTCGCCGAGCTGACGGGACTGGCCAAGACGTGGATAGGTGAGAACGAGGATGTCCTTGCGCGCTGGGCCGCCAAACTCAGCCCCAAGCGGTCCGATCCCTCGCTCCCCCTCGCGGCCTAGTCTGTCGAAGAGCAACACCACCGCATATCAGCCGCACAGTGATGCCTGACCCAACGGGACAGCCCCGGCACGGAAGCCACGATGCGAGAGCTCTGGCATAGGAACCCCAGCGCGCCGGCCCCGGCGCGACAACAAAGCGGTGCTCGGCGCCCGAAAGAAACCGTTTCCCGTTCCGCGCTTGATCCCTCGCGCCCGCCGGGCCACATGACCCTCATGCTCATCGAAACGGAATCCACCCCGAACCCCTCGACGTTGAAGTTCCTGCCGGGACGCACCGTCATGGACGCCGGCACGCGCGACTTCGCCACCCCCGAGGAGGCCGAGACCAGTCCGCTGGCCGAGGCGATCTTCAATCTCGGCGACGTGACCGGCGTGTTCTTCGGCCGCGATTTCGTGTCTGTGACCGCCGGGCCGGGCGTCGCCTGGTCGGACCTGAAGCCCGACGTGCTCGCGATCCTGCTCGATCACTTCTCCGCCGCGATGCCGCTGTTCAAGCCCGCGCGCGCCGGCTTCTCGGTGCCGTCGGACGAGCCCGCGCTGTCGGATGACCCGGCCGATGCCGACATCGTCGCGCAGATCCGCGAACTGATCGACACGCGCGTCCGCCCTGCGGTCGCCAACGACGGCGGCGACATCGTCTATCGCGGCTTCGACAAGGGCAAGGTGTTCCTCCAGTTGCAGGGCGCGTGCGCAGGCTGCCCGTCGTCGAGCGCGACGCTCAAGAACGGCATCGAGCAGCTGCTGAAATATTATGTCCCCGAAGTCACCGAAGTGAGAGCCGTCTGATGCGTCAGAAACTCGACGATACCGTTCTCGACTCCGTCTTCCGCGATGCCCGCAGCTATAACGGCTATACCGATCAGCCGGTCGCCGAGTCCGAGCTGCACGCGATCTGGGACCTGATGAAATGGGGCCCGACCTCCGCGAACCAGTTGCCCGCGCGCCTGATCTGGGTGACCAGCGACGAGGCCAAGCAGAAGCTCGCCGACGCGTGTAGCGCGCAGAACCAGCCGAAGATCCTCAAGGCCCCCGTGTCGGTGATCATCGGCATGGACACCAATTTCCACGAACACCTCCCCGAGCTGTTCCCCCACGCCGATGCGAAATCTTGGTTCGACGGCAACGCCGAACTGCGCGAGGCGTCCGCGTTCCGCAACTCGACGTTGCAGGGTGCGTATTTCATTATTGCCGCGCGGATGCTCGGGATCGATACCGGGCCGATGTCGGGCTTCGACGCAGGCAAGGTCGATGCGGCGTTCTTCCACGATACACCCGCGGTGCGGACCAACTTCATCTCGACGCTCGGCCACGGCGACCCCGCGACGATCTACGCCCGCTCGCCCCGCCCCGACTTCGCGAAGTTCAACAGCATCGCTTGATAATAGCCCTCTCCCCCTCGGGGAGAGGGTTGGGTGAGGGGCTGTTCCAGGCGACGCACTGCTTGACTGCCCCTCACCCTAGCCCTCTCCCCGAGGGGGAGAGGGAATAAGACGTGCGCACGCTAGTCATCGAAACATCCACCACCGCCTGCTCGGTCGCCCTCATCGACGACGGCGCCGTCACTGCCCGCGCGCACGACGTCGTCGGCCGCGGCCACGCCGAGCGCCTCATCCCGATGATCGCCGAGCTCCCTAACGGAGGCCGAGCCGACCGCATCATAGTCGATTGCGGCCCCGGCAGCTTCACCGGCGTCCGCGTCGGCATCGCCGCCGCGCGCGGCCTAGCGCTAGGCTGGGGCGCGGAAATCGCCGGCTTTTCCTCGCTCCCGCTCATCGCCGCCGCCGGTTTCGCCGACCGCTTAACCGACGATATTGCGGTGATCATGGAAGGCGGGCATGGCGAGGTCTTCATGCAAGCGTTCTCCGCCGATCTGTCGCCGCGATCCGACATGGTATCGCTGAAGCCCGACGCCGCGCTCGCCGCGCTGGCAGGACGGCGCGCAGTCGGCAACGGCGTCCGCTGGCTCGCCGCACTCGACGACGGCTTGGACCTCACCGAAGCGCTTCCCGACGCAGCCTCCGCGATCCTGCTGCCCGCAGCACTGACTGCCCTCGCGCCAAGCCCGATCTACGGCCGCGCGCCCGACGCCAAGCCGTCGGTCCCGAAATAATGGCCACGCGCCAGGCCGCCACGCGCACCGTCACGCTCCGCACCGGCGACGCGCGCGATCTCGCGATCGTCGACGCGCTGATGACCGATGCGTTCGACCCGCGCTACGGCGAGGCGTGGACGCGCAGCCAGTGCCTCGGCGTGCTTGCACTGACCGGCGTCCACCTGACGCTCGCGTTCGTCGACGATTTCCCCGCCGGTTTCACGATGACCCGGTCGGTCGCCGACGAGGCCGAACTCCTGCTGATCGCGGTCGCGCCCGACTATCGCCGCCGCGGCGTCGGCACCGCGCTGATCCGCGCGGCGATCGCCGATTGCTCGGTCGGTAGCATCGCCAAGCTCCATCTCGAGGTCCGCGCCGGCAACGACGCGGTCAAGATGTACGATGCGCACGGCTTTACCAAGGTCGGCGAACGCCGCGCCTACTACCGCGGCAAGACCGGCGTCGCGTACGACGCACATACATACTCGAAAGATATCAACAGCTAAGGCTTATTGCGAGTCACTATCCCTTTTCGCAACAGCGCGGAGGCCCTACATGGCACTCAACGAGGGAATGACACATGCCGCGCAAGATCGATCTGGAAGCACTCTGCAACGAGAAGGGCCTGCGCATCACCGAGCAGCGCCGCGTCATCGCGCGCGTGCTGTCCGAGGCGGACGACCATCCCGACGTCGAGAAGGTCTATGAGCGCGCTTCGCAGATCGACCCGGGCATCTCGATCGCGACGGTGTACCGTACGGTCCGCCTGTTCGAGGAAGCCGGCATTCTCGACCGCCACGATTTCGGCGATGGTCGTGCGCGCTACGAGCCTGCGCCCGAAGCGCATCACGATCACCTGATCGACGTCGAGAGCGGCAAGGTCATCGAATTCGTCGATCCCGAACTCGAGCAGTTGCAGAAGGCGATCGCCGAGAAGCTCGGCTTCCGGCTGGTCGACCACCGCATGGAACTCTACGGCGTCGCGCTCACCCGCAAGGACTGACGCGATCGGCCAGATCCGCTTTGGCGCGCGGCTGGCGGCGCTGCTGCTGGCGCTGGTCCTGGCGTTGCCGCTGCATGGGATGTGGCGGCTGTTCGGGCGAAAATCGCCTTGGCCCCCGCGGTTCCTGGGACTGGTCGCGCGGATCGTCGGTGGTCGGGCGCGGGTGGTCGGGACGCCGCTTCGCCACGACGTCGTCTTCGTCTCGAACCATCTGAGCTGGATCGACATCCTCCTCCTGTCCGGCGCGACCGGTAGCGCGTTCGTCGCCAAATCCGAGCTTCGTGCTGCGCCACTGGTCGGCTGGCTCTGCACGCTGAACCACACCATCTTCGTCAGCCGCGGCGACCGCATGGCGGTGACCGCCCAGATCGCGCAGATCCGCGATGCGCTGGCCGCGGACTGGCCCGTGACGCTGTTTCCTGAGGGGACGACAGGCGACGGGACGATGCTGCTCCCGTTCAAGGCCGCGCTGCTCGCCGCGCTCGACCCACCGCCAGCGGGCGTCAAGGTCCAGCCTGTCCGCATCGATTATAGCGCGGCGACGAGCGAACTCGCCTGGATCGGCGACGAGCCCGGCCAACATCACGCCGCGCGCGTCCTGAAACGCAAAGGCAGTTTCGTCGCGACGTTGCACTTCGCCGAGCCGTTCGATCCCGCGCAATACGGCGACCGCAAAGCGATAGCCGCCGAAGCCCGCCGCCGCATGGAAGCGCTGTAAGCCGCGAACCCAGACTGTTTCCCCGCGAAGGCGGGGACCCAGACTGGACTCCCGCCTTCGCGGGAGAACAAGGGGGGCGGGTTCTGTCCTAGCCCAACCAAGCAACACCACCCCGGCGAAGGCCGGGGCCCAGTTGGGGTACGGTGCTGGTGAAGCTCCGTGCTCCGTTATTACAACCTTTCCAACTGGGCCCCGGCCTCCGCCGGGGTGGGGCCATTTGCCTGAACAGCCCGTAACCTCACCCCGAATACAAACCGTCCAGCCGCTCCCCATACGCCTGCTTCAAAACATGCCGCCGGATCTTCAAGCTAGGCGTCAACTGCTCGTTCTCGATCGTGAACGGCCCGTCCGCCAGTACGAAGCGGCGTATCCGTTCGGTCACCGTAAGCTCCTTGTTCACGCGCTCGACCGCCGCGCCCAGCGCCGTGCGGAACTCGCTGTTCTCCGCCAGCCGCGCGAAGCTGCACGCGTCGCCGTTGCCCGCACACCATTCCTGCGTCCACTCCGGATCGGGCACGATCAGCGCGACCATGTACGGGCGCTTGTCGCCGGCGATCATCGCTTGCGCGATTTCGGGCTGGAGCGTCAGCATGCCCTCGACCTTTTGCGGGGCGACGTTCTCGCCCTTGTCGTTGATGATCAGGTCTTTCTTGCGGTCGGTGATGCGGATCCGGCCGCGATCGTCGATCTCGCCGATGTCGCCGGTGTGGAGCCAGCCGTCCTTCAGCACCTTGGCCGTCTCGGCGTCGTTGCGCCAATAGCCGTGCATGACGAGTTCGCCGCGCACCAGGATCTCGCCGTCCTCGGCGATCCGCACCTCGGTATCCTTGAGCGCAGGGCCGACCGAGTCCATGCGGACGCCGGCCTTGGGGCGGTTGCAGGATATGACGGGGGCGGCTTCGGTCTGGCCGTAACCTTGCAGGAAGGTGAGGCCGAGCGCCTCGAAGAACAGGCCGACTTCGGGGTTGAGCGGTGCGCCGCCGGAGATCATCGCCTTCAACCGGCCACCGAACTTCTTCGAGATCTTCGGCTTGAACAGCGTGGCGACGGCGGCCTGCATCGGGCGGTCGATCAGGCGGAGGCGACCGGCATAGCGCTTGCCGCCGATGTCGAGCGCCTGGCGCAGCAGATACGCCGACGCGCCGCCCTGTTTCTCGATCGTCTTCGAGATGCGCGTACGGAGGACTTCGAACAGGCGGGGGACGACGAACATGATCGTCGGCCGCGTCTCCTCGATGTTCGCGGCGAGCTTTTCCAGGCCTTCCGCGTAGTAGATCTGGCCGCCGAGCGAGATCGGGAAATGCTGGCCGCCGGTGTGTTCGTAGGCGTGGCTCAAGGGGAGGAACGAGAGGAAGACCTCGTCGTCCCAGCCGAAATCCTCCGAGATGACGGACGCGCAGCCGGCGCAATTGTGAAGGATCGCGCCGTGGTGCTGCATCACGCCGCGTGGCGCGCCGCCGGTGCCCGAGGTGTAGATGATGCAGGCGAGGTCTTCGCGTTCGAAGTCGGCGCGGGCGGCGGCGGTCTCGGGCGCGGTCTGGTGCGCGGCGATCAGCGCGTGCCAGTTGTGGAAGTCGATCCCGGCGGGGACCTTCATGTCCTCGAACCCGATGACGGTCTGCGCCTGGTTCGAGCGGATGACCGCGGGGAGGAGGGTTTTCGCAAGTTTCGCGGTCGAGACGATGATCGCGCAGGCGCCGGCGTTCTCGATGATGTGGAGATGATCGCGCTCGGTGTTGGTGACGTAGGTCGGCACAGTGATGCACCCCGCCGCCATGATCGCGAGATCGCTCAGGCACCATTCGGGGCGGTTTTCGCTGACCAGCATCACGCGGTCGCCGCGTTTCAGGCCGATCGCGGTCAGTGAGGTCGCCAAGCTCGCGACCTGCCGAGCGGCTTCGGCCCAGCTGGTGGCGAACCAGGTGCCGCTCGTCTTGGTCCAGAGGAACGGCGCGTCACCCTTCTCCGCGGCGCGCGCGAAGAACATCGTGACGAGGTTCGGGAATCGTTCGAGCTGGCGGGCCATTGTCTCTCCCTGGGCGCTGTGCCGTTGCGCCTTGTACGACGCGATTCTGAGCGTTGGTCGGTTAGTGCGTCATAACCGACGGGGGCTCAACCCCAACCTCTGCCAAGGGCTTGGCACCTCCCCGGCGGAGGCCGGGGTCCAGTTGGGAAGGTCGCAGTAACGACGCGCGAACGTCAATTAGCAAGGTCCCCCAACTGGACCCCGGCCTACGCCGGGGAGGTGAAGTTTGGTTGTTACTCCGGTGCGCGCTGGAGGGCGTCGACGCGCTGGATCTTGGTAACGGTACCGTCCTCAGCGATCGCGACACCTTCGCTACGGGGATCTGCCGCGCCGACCCACTTGCCGCCGACGCGCTCGATCGCGTTCGCTTTCAGGCCGAGCGCCGCGACCTGCACAGTCTCGCCTAGCGCCCGCAAGGCTGGGACCATCGCCTCGCGCTCCGTGCCCTTTTCGGCGGCGGCGACGTGGCCGGGGGCGTAGAGCAGTCCGAGCGCGATCGAGTCCTGTGCCGACAGTTTCCAGTCGACCACGCCGATGATCGCCTTCGCGACCTGCGCGATGATCGTCGAGCCGCCCGCCGCGCCAACCGCTAGGCGGACTTTCCCGTCGGGGCCGTAGACGATCGTCGGCGACATCGAGCTGCGCGGTCTTTTGCCACCCTCGACGCGGTTGGCGACGAGCGCGCCGTCCTTGACGGGCACGATGTCGAAGTCGGTGAGCTGGTTGTTGAGGACGGTCCCGTCGACGGTGATGCCGGAGCCGAAATAGCCCTCTACGGTGGTGGTCACCTCGACGACGTTGCCGCGGGCGTCGACCGTCGCGATGTCGGTGGTGCCGGGGACTTCGCTGACCGGCGCGCGGCTGCGGGCAGGGGCGCCGGGGGGCGTGCCGGGAGCGACGTTTGCCATCGTCTTCGCGGGGGAGATCAGTGCGGAGCGCGACGCGAGATACTTGGTGTCGAGCATGCCCTGCACCGGCACGCGGACGAAATCGGGATCGCCGACGTACAGATCGCGGTCGGCATAGGCGAGGCGCGAGGATTCGGCGAACAGGTGCCAGGCTTTCGCGCTGTCCTTGCCGAGCTTGGCCATGTCGAAGCGTTCGAGCTGCTTCAGGATCATCAATACGGTGATGCCGCCGGACGAGGGCGGGCCCATCCCACACACGCGGTAGACGCGGTATTTGACGCACACCGGCGGGCGCGACTTGGCGTCGTAGCTCGCGAGGTCGCCGAGCGTCATCTTCGAAGGATTGCGCGCGGCGGTGTTGACCGCGGTGACGATCTTCTGCGCCTCGGGACCGACGTAGAAGCTGTCGGGGCCCTGGGTGGCGATGCGCTGGAGGAGGGCGGCCTGCTGCGGGTTCTTGATGACCGCGCCGATCGCGACCGGCGAGCCGTCGGGGGCGGAGAAGAGCTTTCGCGTCTCCGACGTGATGTGGTCGCCATACGCCGTCATGCCGTTGACGAGGCGGGGGGAGGCCTGGAAGCCGTTGGTCGCGAGGCGGATCGCGGGGGCGAAGAGTTGCGCCCAGGGGAGTTTGCCCGAAGCGCGGTGCGCGAGCGCCATGCCGCGGAGTGCGCCGGGGATGCCGACGCTGCGACCGCCGGGGACTGCGTCGCTGTGGCTTAGCGGCGTGCCGTCGGGGGCGTAGAACCAGCGTGCGTCGGCTGCGGCGGGGGCCTCTTCGCGCGCGTCGATCGTGCTGAGGGCGCCGCCCGCCGCGTGGGAAATCCAGAAGCTGCCGCCGCCGATGCCCGAGCTTTGCGGCTCGACGACGTTGAGGGCGAGCATCGTCGCGATCGCGGCGTCGGTGGCGCTGCCGCCGGCGCGGAGGATCTCGACGCCGGCGGCTGCTGCGCGCGGGTCGGCGGCGCTGACCATGCCCTGGTCTTTGGCCGGGGCGGGGGCGGCTTGGCGCGCCTCTGCGGTGGCTGCGGGGACGAGGAGGGCGAGCGCTAGGAGAGAGGTCTTCATCGAGCGCGAGCCTAGCGCGGTTCGGATACGAGGCAAGCATTCACCTCGAACTTCCCGTCATCCTGGGCTCGACCCAGGATCCAGAGCCACACAGGGCGACATCCGCGGCTCTGGATCCCAGCGTTCGCTGGGATGACGGGAGGAGCCGGGATGACGGAAGCGGCTTAGCGCGCGTCGACACCCACCGCGTCGCCGACAGACGTAAAGCCATCTCGGGTCAGCAGCGCGTCGAGTTCGCGGAGGATGCGGGCGGGGAGGCGGGGCCCTTCGTACACCAGCGCGGTGTAGAGCTGGACGAGGCTCGCACCGGCGCGGAGGCGGGTATAGGCTTCGGCACCGCTGTCTATGCCGCCGACCGAGATCAGCGGAATCGCAGCCCCGGTCGCCTTGCGGAAGTCCGACAGGCGTTTGCGGGCTAGCGGGACCAGCGGCGCGCCGGACAGGCCGCCGGTTTCCTTCGCATTGGTCGATTGCAGGCCGGGGCGGGAGATCGTCGTGTTGTTGACGATCAGCGCGTCGATGCGGTTGTCGATCGCCGCGCGGGCGATATCGTCGATATCGGCGGGTTCGAGGTCTGGCGCGACCTTGAGGAAGATCGGCGTGTCGCCCTTCGCCGCGGTGCAGGCTGCGAGCAGGTCGCGCAACGCCGCGCCGTGCTGGAGATCGCGCAGCCCCGGCGTGTTGGGGGAGCTGATGTTGATCGTGACGTAATTGGCGTGGCGCGATGCGCGGGTCACGCCGTGGACGTAATCCGCGGTGCGATCGGTTGCGTCCTTGTTGGCGCCGACGTTGATGCCGAGCACGCCTTCACCGCCAGCCCCGCTCCTGACGCGACCCAGCGCCGCATCGAGCCCGCCATTGTTGAAGCCGAGCCGGTTGATGATCGCGCGGTCCTCGGGAAGGCGGAAGATGCGCGGCTTCGGGTTGCCGGGTTGCGGCACCGGCGTGAGCGTGCCGATTTCGACGCTGCCGAAGCCCAACCCGAAGAAACCGTCGATCGCTCGGCCGTCCTTGTCGACGCCTGCAGCGAGCCCAACCGGGTTGGGAAAAGCGATCCCCGCAACCGTCGTCGCGAGCCGCGGTACGTTCGGTGCCAGCGGCACACCGGCCTTCCCCCATGCGCCGAGCGCGGCGATGGTGAGGGTATGCGCGCGCTCGGCGTCGAGGCGGAACAGGATCGGGTGGTAAAAGGCCATGCGCGCTCTTAGGCATATCGGCCGGGGCGGCCAAACCCTTCTTCCGTCATTCCCGCGAAGGCGGGGATCCAACCATCCGCAGGCGCGAAAGGCGAAGTGGATTCCCGCCTTCGCGGGAATGATGGGGAGGGCTCAGTTGCGAGTCGTTAGCATGGCTCAGCGGGTTGACGATGCACTGCACAAAGCCCATTTGACCAATCGGATCATATCGGTCCGATTGGACTTTAGAAGCCACCATGCGTCTTTCCAGCCTTGCTGACTATGCTGTCGTGATGATGAGCGCCGCGGCGCGTCATTGCGGCGGTGTCGCGCGGCTGAACGCGACGCTGCTGGCAGAGGAGACGGGCGTGCCCTTGCCGACCGTGCAGAAGCTGGTCAGCCGGCTGTCCGCCGCAGGGCTGATCGAGAGCACGCGCGGTACCGGCGGCGGCTTCCGCCTGTCGCGCCCACCCGCGATGATCTCGCTCGCCGACATCATCGAGGCGGTCGAGGGTCCGATCGCGCTGACGTCGTGCGTCGATGGCGCATCGCAGGATTGCTGCGTCGAGCAGACGTGCAAGGTCAAGCCGCACTGGAACGCCGTCAACGGCGCGGTCCGCGGTGCGCTCGCCGGCGTGTCGCTCGCCAGCCTTTCGCAAGCCCCGGTTTTACACCCCCCTCTTTCACAGGTGCCCGCATGACGCGCGAAGCGCCTTACCCCTTCCTCCGCGATCTCTGCGCCTCTGCGCGCAAAGAATTTTGCTCGCGCAGAGACGCAGAGATCGCCGAGTTTTTAGAGAGCCGCGTTGCGGCGGAGATGGAATGATGGCTACCCGGAACGCAGAGGCATACGCCGCCGCGAACAAGACGTACGAGTGGGGCTTCTCCTCGGACATCGAACAGGAATTCGCGCCGAAGGGTCTGTCGGAAGACACGGTGCGCTTCATTTCCGCCAAGAAGGGCGAGCCTGCCTGGATGCTCGACTGGCGGCTGAAGGCGTTCGCGTTGTGGCAGACGATGGAGGCGCCCGACTGGTCGAAGCTCAACGTGCCCCCGATCGATTACCAGGACGCGTATTATTACGCCGAGCCCAAGGCGAAGCCAAAACTCGGATCGCTCGACGAGGTCGATCCGGAGATCCTGCGAGTCTACGAGAAGCTCGGCATTCCGATCGGCGAGCAGAAGATGCTGGCCGGCGTTGTCGAGGATCCGCTGAACGAGGACGGCACGCCCAAGCGTCGCGTCGCGGTGGATGCGGTGTTCGACAGCGTCTCGGTCGCGACCACGTTCCGCAAGGAGCTCGAGGCTGCGGGCGTGATCTTCCGCTCGATCTCCGAGGCGATCAAGGAATATCCCGAGCTCGTCCGGAAGTGGCTCGGCAAGGTCGTGCCACAGCGCGATAACTATTTCGCGACGCTGAACTCGGCGGTCTTCTCCGACGGGACGTTCGTCTACATCCCGGAGGGCGTCCGTTGCCCAATGGAGCTGTCGACCTATTTCCGCATCAACGCCGAGAATACCGGGCAGTTCGAACGCACGCTGATCGTCGCCGACAAGGGCTCGTACGTCTCGTATCTTGAGGGCTGCACCGCGCCGATGCGCGACGAGAACCAGCTGCATGCGGCGGTGGTCGAACTTGTCGTGCTCGACGATGCCGAGATCAAATATTCGACTGTGCAGAACTGGTATCCGGGCGACGAGAACGGCGTCGGCGGGATCTATAATTTCGTCACCAAGCGTGCGTTGTGCCAGGGCAAGAACTCGAAGGTGAGCTGGACCCAGGTCGAGACCGGCAGCGCGATCACATGGAAATACCCGTCGTGCGTGCTGCTCGGCGACGGCTCGGTCGGCGAGTTCTATTCGGTCGCGGTGACGAACAATCGCCAGCAGGCCGATACCGGCACGAAGATGATTCACCTCGGCAAGAACACGCGATCGACGATCGTGTCGAAGGGGATTTCGGCGGGGCGTTCGGACAACACGTACCGCGGGCTGGTGCGCGTCGCGCCGACCGCGGAGGGCGTGCGGAACTTCACGCAGTGCGACAGCCTGCTGCTCGGCGACCAGTGCGGCGCGCATACCGTGCCGTATATCGAGGTCCGCAACCCGTCCGCGCAGATCGAACACGAGGCGACGACGTCGAAGATCTCCGAGGACCAGCTGTTCTACGCGATGTCGCGCGGGCTGGACCAGGAGGCGGCGGTCGCGCTGATCGTGAATGGCTTTGCGCGGGAGGTGCTGCAGCAGCTGCCGATGGAGTTCGCGGTTGAGGCGCAGAAGCTGCTGGGGATTTCGTTGGAAGGTAGCGTAGGCTAAATTCTTTTTGTCTAAAACAGGAGTGGTAACAATGAGCTTTAAACCTGGAGATGTTGTTCGGTTAAAATCCGGCGGCGAAAAGATGACTGTTGAATCACTTTCAGATGAATTGGTTCACTGCGTTTGGTTTGTTGATAAAAAGGTTCAGCGCGAGTCTTTTGAAGGCGCCACGCTTAAGGAATATGTTGCGGCGGCTATTGGCTCGTCGCGAAGCAATTTTTTCTAAAGAAATCTAAATGCTGAAAATTGAAAACCTCCACGCCGAGATCGACGGCAAGGAAATTCTCAAGGGCCTGTCGCTCGCGGTGAACGCGGGCGAGGTGCACGCGATCATGGGGCCGAACGGGGCGGGCAAGTCGACGCTGGGCTATGTGCTCGGCGGGCGGCCCGGCTATGAGGTCACGGCGGGCTCGGTGACGTTCGACGGCGTCGACCTGCTCGAGCTGGAGGCGCATGAGCGCGCTGCGGCGGGCGTGTTCCTTGGCTTCCAGTATCCGGTCGAGATCCCCGGCGTGTCGAACGTCCAGTTCCTGCGCGAGGCGCTCAACGCCCAGCGCGCGACGCGCGACGAGAAGCCTTTGTCGGGCGGCGAGTTCCTGAAGCTCGCGCGCGGGCAGGCGGATCTGCTCGGCATGGATTACGACATGCTCAAGCGGCCGGTGAACGTCGGCTTTTCGGGCGGCGAGAAGAAGCGCAACGAGATGGTCCAGATGGGCATCGTCAACCCGAAGTTCGCGATCCTCGACGAGACGGATTCGGGGCTCGACATCGATGCGCTGCGCGTCGTCGGCGACGGCATCAACCGCATCATGCGCGCGCCTGACAAGGCGGTGCTGCTGATCACGCATTACCAGCGGTTGCTCGATTACGTGGAGCCGGACTTCGTCCACGTGCTGGCGGACGGCAAGATCGTCCGCTCGGGCGGCAAGGACCTCGCCAAGCAGCTCGAGAGCGAAGGCTATGTGGGGATCGCCGCGTGAGTAGCCTGTCGCAAATCCTCCCCGGTACGGGGAGGGGGACCAGCGAAGCTGGTGGAGGGGGTTCTCCGCTGGACGTAGCGTCTGTGGAAGCCCCCCTTCACCCCGCCGCTACGCGTCGCGGTCCCCCTCCCCGTGCCGGGGAGGATTTCAGGATCGAACTTCCTTCCACCCGCGAGGAATCCTGGCGCTGGGGTGATCCGGCGGCGATTGCGGCGGCGGCGGAGTTGCCGCGCGGCGTTGCGCTGGATGCTGGCGAGTGGTTTCTCGACTTGCCGGGTGCGCGGGCGGTGTTCGTCGATGGCGTTCTCGACGAGGGGCGCAGAGATCTGCGGCATGTCACGATCGTTCCCATTGACGGCGGATCGCACGCGCTTGGGCGTCGGACGACCGGGCTGGGCTGGTCCTTGCGCGTCGACGCGGATGCGACGGCCGAACTGATCCAGATCGTCCACATCGCCACGGGTGGCGACAATCAGCTTCCGGCCGAGATCGTGCTGGCCAATGGCGCGAGCGCGTCGGTCGTCGAGACGTATGTCGGGGCTGGCTGGTCGAACCGGTCGACGCGGATCGTGCTTGGCAAGGGTGCCAAACTTACGCGGGCGGTACGGTTGCTTCAGGCCGGTGGTTTCGTGTCGTTGCGCGACGAGGTCGAGATCGGTGCTGAGGCGAGCCTGATCGTCACTGTGTTGGGCGCGGGCGATGCCGGGACGCGGATCGATGGGGCGATCACGGTGACGGGCGACGATGCGTTTGCCGAATATGGCGGCGCGTTGCTGACGCGGAACGACCAGCGGCAGGAGTGCGCGGTGTCGGTGCGGCATGCGGCGCTGAACGGACAGAGCAAGCAGATCTGGCGTGCGGTCGCTGCGGACAAATCTACGGCGAGCCTTGCGGCGCGGGTCGAGGTGGCGCGCGATGCGCAGAAGACCGACGGGGTGCAGTCGTTGCGCGGGTTGCTGTTGCAGCGGACCGCGACGGTGAACCTGAAGCCCGAGCTGGAGATTTTCGCGGACGACGTGAAGTGCGCGCACGGCGCGACGGTCGGCGAACTCGATCAGCGCGCGCTGTTCTACATGCAGAGCCGCGGCATCCCGCATGCCAAGGCGCAGGCGCTGCTCACGCGCGCATTCGTCGGGGATGCGTTCGTGCAGATCGCGGACGAGACGGTGCGCGAGGCTTTCGTGGCGGACGCCGATGCGTGGCTGGAGCGAGCGTTGTGAACGGGCGCAACGCGCTCCCCTCCCTGGAAGGGAGGGGCTGGGGGTGGGTTGGCCCTTTGGCTGGCGTCACCGAGTCCCAGCAGCCGACCCACCCCCGACCCCTCCCTTTCAGGGAGGGGGGAAGATGACCATGCTGACCCAAACGCGCCCGCTCGACCGCCTGTCGGACTTCCCGGCGATCCCTGAGGGCTGGGCGTATCTCGATACCGCTGCGACTGCGCAGAAGCCGCAGGTCGTGGTCGATGCGATTACGCGCGCGTATGGAGAGACCTACGCCACCGTGCACCGCGGCGTGTACCAGCGGTCCGCCGATATGACGGTCGCGTACGAAGCGGCGCGTAAGGCCGTCGCGCGGTTCATCGGCGCTGGCTCTCCCGACGAGATCGTGTTCGTGCGTGGTGCGACTGAGGCGATCAATCTGGTCGCGCAGTGCTGGGCAGGGACGCAGTTGAAGGCGGGCGACCGCATCCTGCTCTCCATGCTCGAGCATCATTCGAACATCGTTCCGTGGCAGATGATCGCGGAAGCGCGCGGCGTCGCGATCGACGTGTTGCCGTTGACGCCCGACCACCGCATCGATCTCGACGCGATGGAGCGGATGATCACGCCGGCGCACAAGCTGGTCGCGCTCGGGCATGTCTCGAATGTGCTCGGCTCGGTGCTCGACGCCAGGCGCGCGACCGAGATCGCGCATTCGGTCGGCGCGAAGATCCTGCTCGACGGGTGCCAGTCGGTGCCGCGGATCATGGTCGACGTGAAGGCGATCGGCTGCGATTTCTACGTGTTCTCCGGGCACAAGCTGTACGGGCCGACCGGGATCGGCGTGCTGTGGGCCAAGCCTGAATTGCTCGACGCGATGCCGCCGTACCAGGGTGGTGGGTCGATGATCGACAAGGTATCGTTTGCGAAGACCACCTATGCGCCGCCGCCGGGACGGTTCGAGGCGGGGACGCCGCATATCGTCGGCGCGCTCGGGCTGCATGCGGCGATCGACTATGTCGAGAGCATCGGGCTCGACGCGATCCACGCGCACGAGACGGCGCTGGTCACGGCGACGCGCGAGGCGCTGTCGGGGATCAATTCTGTGCGCCTCTATGGTCCGGCGGACTCGGCGGGGATCGTGAGCTTCACGATCGAGGGGGTTCATCCGCACGACATCGGCACCATATTGGACGAGGAGCGCGTCGCGATCCGTGCCGGCCATCACTGCGCGCAGCCGCTGATGGAGGCGCTGGGCGTCGAGGCGACGGCACGCGCGAGTTTCGGCGTGTATAACGGGCCGGCGGACGTCGAGGCGCTGGTGCGCGGTATCGAGCGAGTAACGAGGATCTTCAAATGACCGATCGGTTCGAGATCGAGGAAGTGGATGCGGTCGCATCGCCGCCCAAGGCGCGCGTCGTGATGGAGACGGACTCCGACGCGGAGCGCAAGCGGGATTATCTCGCGGGCTTCCTGGCGCAGAAGCCGCAGGTGGACTCGCCCGGCGAGCCCGGTGGCGCGGTGTACGATGCGATCATCGATGCGCTGAAGGAGATCTACGATCCCGAGATCCCGGTGAACATCTATGACCTGGGGCTGAT
The DNA here is from genome assembly GCF_003688625.1 of Sphingomonas sp. PP-CE-3A-406. Taxonomy (GTDB): domain Bacteria; phylum Pseudomonadota; class Alphaproteobacteria; order Sphingomonadales; family Sphingomonadaceae; genus Sphingomonas. The sequence continues at coordinate 1,360,190 of NZ_RCWY01000001.1, read as the reverse complement.
TTACGGCGTCGAGGTGACCGAGGACGGGCATGCGGTGGTGGCGATGACGCTGACCACACCGAACTGTCCTGTCGCGGAGTCGATGCCGGCAGAGGTCGAGATGCGCGTCGGATCGGTGCCGGGGGTCGGGTTTGCCGAAGTGAACCTGGTCTGGGATCCGCCCTGGGATCCGCAGAAGATGTCGGACGAGGCGAAGCTCGAGTTGGGCATGCTGTAACAATTCCCCTCCCGCTTGCGGGAGGGGTTAGGGGAGGGGAGAGCGGAACGCTGCTGTTCAAGCCCTCCCCCAACCCCTCCCGCAGGCGGGAGGGGAGCAGAAGGAATTGGTGATGGCGACGACATTGCGAGCACGGCCGGCGGCGCTGAACCTGACGGCGACGGCGCATGCGCGGATCGCCGACCTGATGGCTCGGGCTCCGGAAGATGCGATCGGGGTGAAGTTGTCGACGCCGAAGCGTGGGTGTTCGGGGCTGGCCTATTCGGTCGATTACGTCACCGAGGCCAAACCTTTCGACGAGCGGATCGATACGCCGGGGGGGACCTTGTTCGTCGATGGCGGGTCGATCCTGTATCTGATCGGCTCGACAATGGACTGGGTGGAGGACGACTTTACCGCAGGGTTCGTGTTCCAGAACCCCAACGCCAAGGGCGCGTGCGGGTGCGGGGAAAGCTTCACCGTTTGAGTTCCAGCGTTAGCTAGTTTGTGTCCCCGCGAAGGCAGGGACCCAGGCTGGGCTCCCGCCTTCGCGGGAGAACAAGGATTGGGTCGAGACGGTGCCCCATAGCTCCGTCACCCCGGACTGGTTCCGGGGTCCACCCTTCCGCGAACTCAAATCTCTCGAATATGCGGAACAGTGGATGCCGGAACGAGCCCGGCATGACGGGGGGAGGGCGGCAACCGGGGCTGGCAAGGTCGCCGAACTTGCCCGCCGCGCCCCACCTGTGCCACTCCCCGCGCCAAAGAAGAGGGGATATCCGTGGCCAGTCTGTTTCGCCGAAAAATCGTCACCGAGCAGCCGCCGGAGCATCAGCTCGCGCGGACGCTGTCGTGGCCGCATCTGGTGGCGATGGGCGTCGGTGGAATCGTCGGCACCGGCATCCTGACGCTGATCGGCGTCGGCGCGGGGCTCGCGGGGCCGGCGGTGATCCTCTCCTTCATAATCGCCGGCGGGATCTGTGCCTGCGCCGCGCTCGCCTATGCCGAGATGGCGACGATGATCCCCGCCTCGGGCAGCGCGTATACCTACAGCTATGTCGTGCTCGGCGAGCTGATCGCGTGGGTGATCGGCTGGTCGCTGATCCTCGAATACTCCCTCGTCGTGTCGACCGTTGCGGTCGGCTGGTCGGGCTATGCGGCGCCGTTGCTGCGCGGTGCGTTCGGCTTTCCCGAGGCGCTGACGCTCAGCCCCGAACTCGGCGGCATTCTCAACGTGCCGGCGATCTTCATCATCGCGGTCGTAGCCGGCGTGCTGTCGTTCGGCACGCGCGAGAGTGCGACGCTGAACGCGGTCCTCGTCGGCGTGAAGATGATCGCGCTGACCGTGTTCGTGTTCATTGCGCTGCATTATTTTAACAGCGCCAACCTGCATCCGTTCATGCCCTACGGCTTCCCCAAGGCCGTCCAGCCCGACGGGGCCGAGCGCGGCGTCATGGCGGCGGCGGCGATCATCTTCTTTGCGTTCTATGGCTTCGACGCGATCTCCACCGCGGCGGAGGAGACCAAGAACCCGGGCCGCGATCTCGCGATCGGCATCGTCGGATCGATGGTCGCGTGCATCGCGATCTACATCCTGGTCGCGGTCGCCGCGGTCGGCGCGCTGTCCTACACCAAGTTCGCCGGCAGCGCCGAGCCGCTCGCGCTGATCCTGCGCGAAATCGGCCGGCCGGGGTTCGCGACCTTCCTCGGCGCCTCCGCCGTGATCGCCTTGCCGACGGTGCTGCTCGCCTTCCTGTTCGGCCAGAGCCGGATATTCTTCACGATGGCACGCGACGGACTGCTCCCGCTGAGCCTCGCCAAGGTCTCCAAGCGAGGTGCCCCCGTGCGGATCACCTGGATCACCGCGGCGATCGTTGCCGTCATCGCAGGCCTGTTGCCGCTCGCCGAGATCGCCGCGCTAGCCAATGCGGGCACGCTTGCTGCATTCGTCGCGGTCTGCGCGTGCATGCTCGTGATGCGCCGCCGTGGGCCCGATGCGATCCGGACGTTCCGCGCGCCGGCGGCGACGCTGGTCGGCACGATCGGCATCCTCGGCTGCCTGTACCTCTTCTTCAGCCTCCCCTCCAAGACGCAGCTCTATTTCGGATTATGGAACCTGCTCGGTCTCGCAATCTACTTCGTCTACGCACGGCCCAGGGCGCTCGCCGAGTGAACGGCTGGACGATCGGGATCATCGGCGGCTCGGGGCTGTACGCGGTCGACGGGGTCGAGGATGGCCGCTGGCAGACGGTCGAGACGCCGTGGGGCGAGCCATCGGACGCGATCTACACCGGCCGCGTCGGCCATGTCGGCGTCGCGTTTCTGCCAAGGCACGGCCGAGGCCACCGCATCTCCCCCTCCGAGATCAACGCCCGCGCGAACATCGATGCGTTGAAGCGGCTCGGCGTGACCGACGTTCTGGCCGTGTCGTCGGTCGGCTCGCTCGTCGAGCAGCGCCCGCCCGGCAGCTTCACCGTCGTCGATCAGTTCGTCGATCGTACCAAGGGGCGGCCGTCGAGCTTCTTCGGCACCGGTCTCGTCGCGCACGTCTCGATGGCCGACCCGGTCTGCCCGCGCCTGTCGCGCTATGCCGCCGACGCCGCGCGCGAAGCCGGCGCGCAGGTCGACGACCGCGGCACGTATCTCGCGATGGAAGGCCCGCAATTCTCGACGCGGGCGGAAAGCCGGCTCTACCGCCAATGGGGCTGCGACGTGATCGGCATGACCGCGATGCCCGAGGCGAAACTCGCGCGTGAGGCGGAGCTGCCCTATGCGCTGGTCGGCATGGTGACGGATTACGATTGCTGGCGGGAAGATGAGGCTGGCGTCGACGTCGCGCAGGTGATCGCGCAACTCGGCGCGAATGCGGCCAAGGCCCGCGCGATGGTGATGGCGCTCCTCCGCGCGTTACCGGCGGAGCGTCCGACATCGCCGATCGATACCTGCCTGGACAGCGCGATCATCACCGCCGGCGACGCGCGCGATCCGGCTCTGGTTGCGAAGCTCGCCGTGGTCGCCGGCCGGGCCCTGCGCGGCTAGCGCGAAGGATCGGTCGAGATATCCTCCCTCTCGAGGGGGAGGGTGGTTCAGCCTCGAACGGCGGGGCGACATGCTGGCCATGTCGCCCCGAGCGTCGGTTTGCGGGTTACTTCTCGACGATCGTCGCAACCGTCCTCGTGTCCCCGATCGCTGCCTTCGGCATGTCGAGCCCGTCGGCGCTCCACTGCGTCGCGGTCTTGCACGTCTTGCGCTGAAGATGGCTGCCCGTGACGGCCGGATCGGTCACGCAGTATTTCTGCGTCTTCGCGTCGTATTTCAGTTCGGTCGTCGGTTGCGATCCACCGGCAGCGAGAACCGGTGCGGCGGAGACGAGCGCGGTGGCGACGATCAGGCTCTTGAGGATGAACGATGACATGAGGGCGTCCTTCGGATTGTTGGCGTTGCAACCCGATCGGATTGCCTGATCACCAATGCACCGAGTGTGCCAGTTTGTTACTACAGCGACACGCTACCTTCAACGCACTCACAAAACGTCATAATTTGTCGAATTTCTTCCAGGGCCGCTAGCATCACGCACCGAACGCAACACCATGATCTGGCGCGCGATACGGAAGGTTGGTGCGTTTACCGTTCCAGCAGCCGCGGCATCAGCTCGACGAAGTTGCAGGGCCGGTGGCGGCTGTCGAGCTGGTCGCGGAGAATGCCGTCCCAGCCGTCCTTCACCGCGCCGGTCGATCCCGGCAGCGCGAAGATATAGGTGCCGTGCGACACGCAGGCGCACGCGCGCGACTGGACGGTCGAGGTGCCGATCGTCTGGTAGCTGAGCATGCGGAAGAGTTCGCCGAACCCCGGGATCATCTTCTCCGCGACCTGCTCGACCGCCTCCGGGGTCACGTCGCGGCCGGTGACGCCGGTGCCGCCGGTGGTGATGACGCAGTCGACCTCGGGATCGCCGATCCAGGCGTGCAGGCGTGAAACGATCGTCTCGACGTCGTCCTTCTCGATCCGGCGGTCGGCGAGAACGTGGCCTGCCTCGGTCAGTCGCGCGACCAGCGTATCGCCCGAGCGATCCTCGGCAAGGCCACGCGTATCCGACACCGTCAATACGGCAATCCGCACCGGCAGGAAAATCCGGCTTTCATCGATCGGCATGAAACTCAGTCCGCGCGCGTGACAGTGGTGGATTGCGGCCCGACGCTGGCATTGACGGCAACGGTGGCGTTCAAGGGCGCCGTGCTGGCCCGGTATTGCGTATAGGGTCTGGCGGCCATCCGCACCGCGGTCGCACCCGGCAGGCCGGGGAAGCGCGGCCACATGCCCTGTGCCAGCGCGTTGCGGCTGGTCGACGCCTTCTTGCCGCCCTGCGCCTCGTACATCCAGTAGTTACGCAGCACGGTGGTGACGTATCCGCGCGTCTCCCAGTACGGAATGCTCTCGATATACAGCAGCGGATCGCCGTTATCGTGGACGATTGCGTTCCAGTCGCCGACCGGGCGCGGGCCCGCGTTATACGCCGCGATCACCTTGGGCAGCAGCCCGCCGGTGACGCCCGCCATGTCGCGCAGCCGTTCGAGATGACGCTGGCCGACATCCATGTTGGTGCTCGGCTTGGTCAGCGCTTTCACGTCGATCGAAGTACCGCGCTCGCGCGCGAAATCAGTCGCGGCGGCGGGCATGATCTGCATCAGGCCATACGCGCCGGCTGGGCTCTTCACGGTGTTGCGGAACCGCGATTCCTCGAGCGTGTGTGCGTAGACCAGCGCCTTGTCGATGTGCCAGCCGCTGTCGGGCGTCCAGTTCGGCGTCGGATAGCGCGCCTCGGCGGTCGACGTGATCCCTTGCGGGCAATTGTGTGCGAGCCACACGGTCGTCGCCGGCAGGCTCAGCGCTTCGGCCACGCGCACCAGATTGCCGAACTCGCGCGGGTCGCCGATCTTGGCCTGCTGGCGGATCACGGTATCGGCCAGGTCGGTCTCGCCGACCTCGACCAAAGCGGCGGCGACGCGGACGTTCGGGCGGTTACCGACGATTTTCCAGTCGCTCGCTACCAGCCCACCGACGGATGTGCCCTTGTCCCTCATCGCAAGCTGCTGACGTGCGAGCTGTCCGTAGAAGCTCTCGCCGAACTGCGCCGCCGCCTTCAGCCGACCCTCGATCTTGTCGGGGCGCGAGCAGACCATGTCGGCACGCGATGCCCAGTATAGCGCGGCAGCGCGCAGATCGACGTCGCCCGCGCGTGCCGCGACACCCTCGAACCCGGTCTCGGCATTCGCGCAGTCATTCTGCCGCCAGGCCGACAGCGCGCCGACCCAGCGGCCCTGGACCGCCCAGTCGCCGACGCCGTCCTGTGCCTTGGCCGCCATCACGCGCGCGTTCACGTCGTCGCCCTGGAGGAAATAGATCCATGCGATCTTCTGCTGCCATTCGGTCAGCGCCTCGGGGGTAAGGCCGGGCGTGCTTTCCAGCAGCGACTGCGCCTCACGGCCCATGTCCGCCTTGACGTAGGGCTGCATCTTCATCGCGAGATCGGCGGCGATCATGTCGCCCTGCAGGCTCTTGGCGCGGACCCTACGCGGCGCGCCGTCCTGCCAGATCAACCGCTGCGCTACGGGCAGGGGCGGCAAACCGACCGCGCCGCGCGTCGTCGCAAGGCGGGAGATCTGCGCGGCTTCGGGAAGCTCGGGCGCTTCGTTGAGCAGCGCGACCAGCGGCTCCATCTCGACCCGCGGCGACCCCTTCGCCGTGTACATCTCGGCGCGCGCGATCGCATGCAGCGGGCCGGGCTTCATCGTGTCGAGCCCGATCTGCGCGTCGGTCCACTTGCCGTCGCGGATCGCCGCGAACACCGTCTTGTAGGCCTCGCGCTGGCTGGCATCGAGCTGGTCGGGGATTTGCTCCAGCGTCGGCGCACCGACCAGCTTGGTCGTCCCGAGCCGCGCATCGCCGGCAGGCTCGCCCGCGGCAGTCGCCGCCAAGGCCGGGAGGGGGAGGGCGCTGAGGCCCAGGGCGATCGCCGCCCAGGAAACCGATCGGATCCGCATCATCTCACACCCTCTTGCGACGTCAGTCCGCGCATCAACATCTGCAAATCCTTCCAGGCCTCGGCCTTGGCCGCGGGCTTCTCGATCAGAAACCGCGGGTGAAAGCTCGCGACCACACCGGTCTCGCTGGATGCTTCGCCAGAAGCCGAACCGGACCCCGTTTCTCCGGTCTTATGGTTAAATCCGTGCAAACGCCCGCGCGCCGCCTGCAATTCCGTCCCGAGGATCGCACGGCTCGCCGCATTGCCCAGCAGCAGCAACCGCTTGGGGGCAACCAACCCGATGTGATGCTTGGCGATCTCCGACAGCCGCGCCTCGACCTCGCTTTGGATCCGCCCCGCCGTCGGCCGCTTCGCGCAGACCGCCGCGAGATGCACTTCGTCGCGCGTAAGTCCGATCGCCGCGAGCATCTTGTCGAGCAACCGTCCCGATGCGCCACTCAGCAACGCCCCCGCGTCCCCATCATCCCGGTCGGGACAATCGACAAGCACCATGACCGTAGCGTCAGCCGGACCTACGGCAGCGAGCGAAACCCCGCTCCACTCCGCCTCGGGAACCTCCGCGCTGCTCCGCCAGGCCAGGAAATCGGCCAGCAAATGCGGCATCGCGGACGGTGCCACGACCGGCGCAGTAGGCGTAGCGGAGGGCACGACAAGCAGCTCGGGCGCCGCGAACCAGTCGCGTGGAACGTCGTCGACCAGCGTGTCGACGCCAGCCTCGTGCCACCAATCGAGCGCGCTCGCGGCGGCGTTTCGCCAATCGATGGTTTGATCCGCCCCCACAGGGTAACCTATGCTGCATGGTTGACGTGGCGGTCAACTCGCGCAATCGCCATATTGGACAAGATGGTGCCGGCCCGAGCCCGAACGAGGGGTGGGGCGCAAAGCTATGGCAATAGGGGACATCCCCCGGGAGACGATGATGACGACACGTGAATCGATGCCGTACGACGTGGTGATCGTCGGCGCTGGCCCGGCCGGTCTCTCGGCAGCGATCCGCCTGAAACAGCTGGCCGCGGAGAAGGACGCCGAGATCAGCGTCTGCGTGCTCGAAAAGGGCTCCGAAGTCGGCGCGCATATCCTGTCCGGCGCGGTCATCGATCCCAAGTCGCTCGACGAGCTGCTGCCGAACTGGCGCGAGGACGGCTGCCCGCTCGCCGAAGTGCCGGTGACCGAGAACCATCACTGGATCCTGACCAAGACGAAGAAGAGCGAGATGCCGCACTTCGTCACGCCCTCGTTCATGCACAACAAGGGCACGTACACCGGCTCGCTCGGCAACCTGTGCCGCTGGCTCGCGGGCAAGGCCGAAGAGCTCGGCGTCGAGATCTTCCCGGGGTTCGCCGCGGCAGAAATTCTGTTCAACGACGACGGCTCGGTCAAGGGCGTCGCGACCGGCGACATGGGCGTCGCGCGCGACGGCACGCACAAGGGCGACTACACCCCCGGCCTCGAACTCCACGCCAAATACACCTTCTTCTCGGAAGGCTGCCGCGGTCACCTCACCAAGGAACTGATCCGGACGTTCGCGCTCGACAAGGACAGCGACCCGCAGGTCTACGGCCTCGGCATCAAGGAGCTTTGGGACATCGATCCCGAACTCCACGTCCCCGGCCGCGTCATCCACACGCAGGGCTGGCCGCTGTCCGAAACCGACGGCTCGAACGGCGGTGGCTGGATCTATCACCAGGCGAACGGCCAGGTCTCGATCGGCTTCGTCACTTGGCTGAACTACACCAACCCATATCTCTCGCCGTTCAGCGAGATGCAGCGCTGGAAGACGCATCCCGAGATCGCCGCGCTGCTCAAGGGCGCCAAACGAGTCAGCTACGGCGCTCGCGCGATCAGCGACGGCGGGCTGCAGTCTATCCCCAAGCTCGTGATGCCCGGTGCGGCTCTGATCGGCGACAGCGCAGGCTTCCTGAACGTGCCGCGGATCAAGGGCACGCATACCGCAATGAAGTCCGGCATGATGGCCGCCGAAGCCGCGGTCGAGGCGATCGTCTCGCAGCGCGGCCATGACGAACTCGCCGCCTATCCCGAAGCGTTCGAAAAGTCGTGGGTCAAGAAGGAGTTGTCGGTCGTCCGCAACGTCGCGCCACTGGTCAAGAAGTTCGGCGACCTCGTCGGCTCGGGCCTCGCCGGCGTGACGATGTGGATGGAGCATCTCGGCATCAAGGTGCCTTTCACGATGCACCATCACCCCGACAATGAGAGCCTGTGGCGCAAGGATCTGGTCAAGCCGATCGTCTATCCGAAGCCCGACGGCGTCCTGACCTTCGATCGCCTCTCGTCGGTGTTCGTCTCGAACACCAACCACGAGGAGGACCAGCCGGTCCACCTGACGCTCAAGGATGCGAGCGTGCCGATCGAATACAACCTGCCGATGTACGACGAACCCGCGCAACGCTATTGCCCGGCCGGCGTTTATGAAGTCGTCGGCGAGGACACCGCGGATCCGAAGTTCGTCATCAACGCGCAGAACTGCGTCCACTGCAAGACCTGCGACATCAAGGACCCCACCCAGAACATCAACTGGGTCGTACCCGAGGGCGGCGGAGGCCCCAATTATCCCAACATGTAAGCCTGCATTGCTCGCGCTCGGTCTCGTCCTGGCGGCGCCCGCCACGGCCGGGACGGGTGATCTGTCCGCCTATCTGAAGGCGCGCGCGGCCGACGCCGCCGGCGAGACGAGCCTGGCGGCCGCCAGCTATGCGAAGGTGCTGGCGGCCGCACCCGACGACCCCGTCGTCGCGATCCGCGCCTATCGCGAGGCGCTGGAGGCGGGCGACATGCCACTCGCCACCCGCGCCGTCGCGGTGCTGAACAAGGCCGGCGTAGCCCCCGCCGACGCCGAGCTGATCCCGCTCGCCGATGCCGCACGCCGCAACGACGCGAAGGCCGCGAGCGCAGCGATCGGCACGTTGTCGAGTGGCCCCCTCGTGGTCCTCGCGCCCTCGCTCTACGCGTGGGTCGCGCATGCCGAGGGCCGCGATCCCGAACCGTCGCTAGCGACCGCAGCGAAAGACCCCGTCGCCAACCGCTTCGCCACGGAAACGCGCGCTCTCATCGTCGCGGCACCGCGCAAGCAACCGATGTCGATCGGCGTCTCGCGCCTGCTCGCGCGCCTAGCCAGCGATCTCAGCGCAGGCGAACCCTCGCCGCTCTCGATCGCGCTTACCCAGGCAGCCCTACGCGCCGACCCGAGTTACGAAGCTGCGCGCGTCCTCCTCGCCGACGCGCTCGCCCGCAACAAGCTGGTCGACCGCGCGCTCGTGGTGCTCGACGGCATCGACGCGAAAAGCCCCTCCGCCCCGGCCGCCGCCGCCGAACGCATCGACATCCTCGCCACCGCCGACCGCAACGGCGAAGCGCTCGCCGCCGCCAAGAACCGCGTCGACCAGAAGGGTTCGGAGCCCGCCGACTGGCAACGCTACGCCGACCTGTTGCTGACCACCGGCAACCCCGCAGAAGCCGCGACCTGGTACCAGCGGATCATCGCCGCCGACGGCGCGAAGGGCGGCAGCTGGGGCAACTGGCTGCAATATGGCGGCGCGCTCGACCAGGCCGGCCGCTGGCCCGAAGCGCGCGATGCGCTGGAAAAAGCCGTTGCCCGCGGCCCAGCGCAACCGCTCGCACTCAACTATCTAGGCTTTGCGCAAGTCGAGCACGGCGACGACATCCCCGCCTCGATCAAGCTGTTAGAACGCGCAAGCCGGATCGACCCGACCAACGCATCGATCACCGACTCGCTGGGCTGGGCCTACCACCTCTCCGGCAACACCACCCGAGCGCTCCCCCTGCTCGAAACCGCCGCGCAGGCCGAGCCCACGAATGCCGAAATCGCCGACCACCTCGGCGACGCCTATTGGAGCACCGGCCGAAACTACGAAGCACGCTACGCCTGGCGCGCCGCCTTGTTGACCGCCGAACCCGGAGACACTGCGCGCATAACCGCCAAGATCGCCAACGGCCTTCCCGCCAACGCCCGCCGCTGAAACCTTTCTCCCATCGGGAGAGGGAAGGGCCCCGCACCGCAGGTGTGGGAAGGGTGAGGGCAAGGCGAGTGGACCGCGAAGGCGCCGCTTCGCGAAATCACAACTAATTCTGAGCGCCGGACGAACCGCGGAGGTGATCGCGACAACGCCCGCAACTGGCGAGGCATGCGGCATCCCCCTCCCGTCATCCTGACGAAAGTCAGGATCCAGAGCCAAGCACGGCACCAATCGTTACCTGGATCCTGACTTTCGTCAGGATGACGCGCTTAAACCCGCAGACATCACGCGTATTACGCTAAGCCGCGCTGGAACCCTTCGCCGCCAAACCCCGAGACCCCTAATGCCCGCCATCACCGAACCCGCCCCCGCCAAGATCAACCTGGCCCTCCACGTCCGCCGTCGCCGCCCCGACGGCTACCACGACCTCGAAACCCTCTTCGCCTTCGCGACCGACGGCGACGTGGTCACGGTAGAACCCGCCCAAACCAACAGCTTCACCATAACCGGCCCTTTCGCTGCAGCCCTCCTCCCCGCCCAAAACACCACCCCGACCCCCAACACCACCCCGGCGAAGGCCGGGGCCCAATTGGGGACGGACAATGACGAAGCACCGCGCTCGTCCAGCAACGCCCCCTGGCAGGGCAACCTCGTAACCGCCGCAGCAGACGCCTTCACCACCGCGTTCGCCCCCGAGGCTCACCACGCCATAACCCTGGAAAAGCACCTCCCCATCGCCTCGGGCATAGGCGGAGGCTCAGCCGACGCCGCCGCCACGCTCCGCGCGTTAGCCCGCCTCCACGGCATAGCCCCAACCGACCCCCGCCTCCACGAAATCGCCGCAAAGCTCGGCGCCGACGTCCCCGCCTGCCTAGCCAACCGCACCACACTCGGCACCGGCAAAGGCGACACCCTCACCAATCTCGAAGGCCTGTCCGGTACCCCCCTCCTGCTCGTGAACCCGGGCGTCGCGGTCTCCACCGCCGCCGTCTTCAAGACCTGGGACGGCCACGACCGAGGCCCGATCCCCGAAGGCAATCTCCTCGACCGCGCCCTCGAAGGCCGCAACGACCTAGAACCCCCCGCACTGGCCCTCGCCCCAGAAATCGCCGAAGTCCGCACCCTCCTCGACGCAGCCCAAGGCGTTCTCCTGTCCAGAATGTCCGGCTCCGGCGCCACCTGCTTCGCGCTGTTCGAAACCCCCGAAGCCAGAGACACCGCCGCCACCGCCGCGCGTGCCAAAGGCTGGTGGACCCTCGCAACAACCCTCGCCTGATCGGTCGATAGGCGGCGGCACCTTCGAGGCTGGGCGTCACAGCGCCGCCACCGCCCGTCATCCTGACGAAAGTCAGGATCCAGAGCGGCCAACGCCACCGGTGGTAACAATCAGTTCTCGACACCATCGACGAGTCGATCGCCGCCAAACCCGCGCTCGAACAACCAGAACCGTTCTCGACTAAACTCTGCCCGTCCCATCTCGTCACCCCAGACGTGTTCGGCATTTATCCCCTTCGAACGTGTTAGTCCGCAGTCATACGGCGTCACGCCCTTCCCTTGTTCTCCCGCAAAGGCGGGAGCCCAGTCTGGATCCCCGCCTTCGCGGGGAAACATGTCTTATTTGCGCGCAAGGGCAGCAGCCGACATGTTCAGGGGGCCAGCGCTCCGCGTAATCAACGATCGACGAGCGCGGAACGGTGGGTGCTGAACCAAGCCCCGCATGACTAGGCTGGGCATCCACCCGCGGCCGTTACCAAACTTACACCTTTTCCAACAAACCTCCCGTTCTCCACTTGTTCCAAAAGAACAAAGAGAATACATGGTGTTTGACGCGTTGAATGGCACGCGCGCTTGCTTTAGCGATGGGAGCATATTCGATGGCCGCTAATCTGAAAGTGATCGACACCGGCATGGCAACCGCAACCAACGACCGGCAGAAGGCGCTCGACGCCGCGCTCGCGCAGATCGACCGCGCCTTCGGCAAGGGCTCGGCAATGCGCCTGGGCTCCAAGGAAACCATGCAGGTCGAGGTCATCTCGACCGGCTCGCTCGGGCTCGACATCGCGCTCGGCGTCGGCGGCCTGCCGCGCGGCCGCGTGATCGAGATCTATGGTCCGGAAAGCTCGGGCAAGACCACGCTCGCGCTCCACGTGATTGCCGAAGCACAGAAGGGCGGCGGCACCGCGGCGTTCGTCGATGCGGAGCACGCGCTCGACCCGGTCTATGCCAAGAAGCTCGGCGTCAACATCGACGAACTGATCGTCTCGCAGCCCGACACCGGCGAGCAGGCGCTCGAGATTGTCGATACGCTCGTCCGCTCGAACGCGATCGATGTGCTCGTGGTCGACTCGGTCGCAGCACTCGTGCCGCGCGCCGAAATCGAAGGCGAGATGGGCGACAGCCATGTCGGCCTCCAGGCCCGCCTGATGTCGCAGTCGCTGCGCAAGCTGACCGGCTCGATCAGCCGCTCGCGCTGCATGGTGATCTTCATCAACCAGCTCCGCATGAAGATCGGTGTCATGTACGGCAATCCCGAGACGACGACCGGCGGCAACGCGCTGAAGTTCTACGCCTCGGTCCGCCTCGACATCCGCCGCATCGGCGCGATCAAGGCTGGCGAAGAGGTCACGGGCAACCAGACTCGCGTAAAGGTCGTCAAGAACAAGGTCGCCCCCCCATTCAAGCAGGTCGAGTTCGACATCATGTATGGGCAGGGCGTCTCGAAGCTCGGCGAGATCCTTGATCTCGGCGTGAAGGCCGGGCTCGTCGAGAAGTCGGGCGCGTGGTTCAGCTACGACAGCGTTCGCCTGGGCCAGGGCCGCGAGAACTCGAAGACGTTCCTCAAGGACAACCCCGAGACCGCCGACCGCCTCGAAAAGCAGATCCGCGCGCGCACCGACAAGGTCGCCGAGGAAATGATGGCCGGCCCCGAAGAAGGCGACGACGCGTAACGCTCTTTACCCTCTCCCCGGCGAGGAGAGGGAGGGACCCATTGCCTTCGCAATGGGAGGGTGAGGGCACGCGGTGGCTGCACGCTTCATGGCTCACGGTTCATAGTGCCAAGGACGAGCACGGCCGATAGTTCAAACGCGTGGCGAACTGGCACCCCGCTAACCCACCCTCAGCACCACCCCGGCGAAGGCCGGGGCCCAATTGGCATGACCCTGCAAACAAAATCCTGCGCTAAACCAAGTTCCTTAGCGGCAATCACCCCGCATAGTTAGAAGAGCCCACGCCCCCTTGTTCTCCCGCGAAGGCGGGAGCCCAGTCTGGATCCCCGCCTTCGCGGGGAAACAAGGAAAGCAGTGCAACGCGCTCGGAAAAGCCTCGAAATCCTGCAACACTAAGCCGTCACCAGCGTCTATACTTCCTATACTTCACTCAAAACCACCGCCCCGAACCGCAACCAAAAAGCACCCCACCCCATGACCACCGCCCACGACTGGACCGGCAGAATAGGCGATGTCTGGGCTGCGGAATGGCGCCGAACCGACCGCAGCTTCACCAACCTGACCCCGCATTTGAACGCAGCGATCCTGTCCGCCGCCACCCCCCAAACACGCAAGATCATCGACATAGGCTGCGGCGCCGGGGCAACCTCACTCGCCACCGCGCAAGCCCTCCCTACCGCGCAGATAGCCGGCATAGATCTCTCACCAAACCTGATCGAGATCGCCAAACACCGCGCCGAAACCCAAACCAACGCCAGTTTCGAGTGCGCGGACATCACCGCAGCCGCCCCGAACCACGCGCCAATCGACCTTTACGTCTCGCGCCACGGCGTCATGTTCTTCGCGGACCCCGTCGCCGCCTTCACGACATTGGCCGAAGCCGCCGCCCCCGACGCAACGCTCGTCTTCTCCTGTTTCGCCGACCGCGCCGCCAACCGCTGGGCCACCGAAATCATCACCGCGACCGGCGGCGATGCAGACGCTCCGGCAAGCACCGCACCCGGCCCCTTCGCCTTCGCCGACCCAACCTACGTCGCGAGCATCCTCGAGAAATCCGGCTGGCACGTCGCGTCACCCGAACGTGTCGAATTCGCCTACCGAGCAGGGGAGGGCGCTGACCCCGTAGCCGACGCGGTCGACTATTTCCGCCGCATCGGCCCAGCCGCCTCCGCCATCCGCGACGCCGCCCCCGAGGAACGCGAGCGCCACATCGCGCGTCTCACCCAGGTCTGCGACCGGTACCGAAGCGGCGACACGGTGGAATTCCCCGCCGCCGCCTGGATCTGGACCGCGCGCAAATCGGCTGAGTAGACCAACAGGGGAGCCCGCATGATCATCGTCCACCACCTCGAAAACTCGCGATCGCAGCGGATTCTCTGGATGCTCGAGGAACTTGGCCTCCCCTACGAGATCAAGCGCTACGAGCGGAACAAGGCAACGATGCTCGCCCCGCCCGAACTCAAGAAGGTCCACCCCCTCGGCAAGTCGCCCGTGATCGAAGATGACGGCCAGGTGGTCGCCGAAACGGGCGCGATCGTCGAATATCTCGTCGACAAGGCGGACGGCAAACTCGGCGCCCCCGCCAACCGCGCCGATGCGCTACGCTACCGCTTCTGGCTCCACTACGCGGAAGGCTCGATGATGCCGCCGCTGCTCCTGAAGCTCGTCCTCGCGCGCATCCCGATCCTGGGGAAGGCAGCGACCAAGAAGATCCAGCCGATGATCGACGTCCACCTCGACTATGTCGAGTCCGAGCTGTCGCAGCGTCCCTGGTTCGCCGGCGCCGAGATGACAGCCGCCGACATCATGATGAGCTTCCCCCTCGAAGCCGCGCGAAGTCGTGGTGGGCTAAACGAGTCGCGGCCTGCGACGATCGCGTGGCTGGCGAAGATCCATGCGCGGCCGGCGTATCAGGCGGGGCTAAAGAAGGGCGGGCCGTACGCCTACGCCTGAGGGCTGCAGATTGGAAACTGCATCGAGGCTGAGAACGCAACCTTTCCCCAAACACCACCCCGGCGAAAGCCGGGGCCCAATTGGAAAGGTTGGAGTAACGCGGTGCGGCGGTCATCATTAGCGTCGCCCAATTGGACCCCGGCCTTCGCCGGGGCGGTACTCCTTTATTAAACTGCCAGCGTGGAAGGGCATCCCTGAAAAGTTAACGGCTCAAGATCGTCGTCCAACCTCAAACCTGCCCCGGCCCGATCTTCTCGTAGCTGTCCACATCCACCTTCGGCCCGTGCCCGGTCGGCGCATGCGGGAAATCCCGATCGGCGGGCTCGCGCTCATCAAGCCCACCCTCCCATTTCGCCACCACGGTCGCCGCCACTGCATTCCCGATCACGTTCGTCGCCGACCGCCCCATGTCCAGGAAATGATCCACCGCCAGGATCAGCAGGATCCCAGCCTCCGGGATCTTGAACATCGACAGCGTCCCCGCGATCACCACGAGCGATGCGCGAGGCACCCCCGCAATGCCCTTCGACGTCACCATCAGCACCAGCAGCATCGCGATCTGCTGCCCGATCGGCATGTGGATGCCGTAGGCCTGCGCGATGAACAGCGACGCGAACGTCATGTACATCATCGACCCGTCGAGATTGAACGAATAGCCCAGCGGCAGTACGAAGCTCGCGATCCGCGGCGGCACGCCGAACCGGTCGAGCGCCTCCAGCGTCCGCGGATACGCCGCCTCCGACGATGCCGCCGAGAAGGCGAGGATCAGCGGATCGCGGATATACCGCACCAGCAACCGCGTCCGCGGCCCGATCAGCAGGAACGCGATCCCGATCAGCACCGCCCAAAGCAGCGCCAGCCCGATATAGAAGCTCAGCATGAAATAGCCGAGCTGGCCGAGGATGGTCGGCCCCCGCTCGGCGAGCGTCGCGGTCACCGCCGCGAACACCGCGAACGGCGCGAACCGCATCACGTAGTTGGTGATCTGGAGCATCACCGCGACCAGCGCCTCGATCGCCTTGACCAGCGGCGCGGCCTTCTCGCCGACCGCGGTGATCGCGACGCCGACAAACACCGAGAACACGACGATCTGGAGGATCTCGTTGCCCGCCATCGCCGCGATCATCGAATCGGGGACGATATGCGTGATGAACTTGGCGAGATCGAACGCCGCGCGGTCGACGCCGCTCGACGCGGTGGCCGGCGGGATCGCGAGCGCGAGTCCGACGCCCGGCTGCAATACGTTGACGAGGATCAGGCCTAGCGTGAGCGACAACAGGCTCGCGCAGATGAACCAGCCGAGACTGCGCAATCCGACCCGCCCGAGCGCACCGGTATCGCCCATATGCGCGATGCCCACGACCAGCGTCGAGAACACCAAAGGCGCGATGATCATCTTGATCAGCCGCAGGAACAGCGTCGTCACGATCGAGAAATAGCCGGCGATGTCCTTCAGCCGTTCGGCGGACTCGGCCGTGCCGTTGTCGATCGACGCGTTCAGGATCCAGCCGACGACCATCCCCGCGACGAGGCCGAACAAGATGTAATAGGTTAGCCGCTTGGCCATTAATCGCTCCCGAGAATTGCCGACAGGGAAGGGGATTGCGGCGCCCGGGTCAAGGACCCTATCGTCCGGCGATGTCGACCGCACGCCACAAGCCCGCCTTCAGCCCATCGCGCCGCGACCTGCTGAGCCTCGCCATCGCGGCGCCGTTGCTGTCGACCAGCGCGATCCTCCGCGCCGCCGAACCGGACCTGTCGACGCTGTCCGACATCACCGGCACGACGAGGCCGATCGACGCCACCGAACGCGCCGCGCGGCTGGTCCGCGCGCAATCGCTGATGAAGGCGGCGGGCATCGGCGCGGTGCTGATCGAGCCGGGATCGTCGATGATCTACTTTTCGGGCGTCAGTTGGTGGCGCAGCGAACGGCTGACCGCGATGATCCTCCCGGTCGAAGGAGAGCCGTGCATCGTCACGCCGTTCTTCGAGGAGCCATCGGTCCGCGAGACGCTCGCCGTCCCCGCCGAGGTCCGCGTCTGGCAAGAGGACGAGAATCCGCTCGCCGTGGTCGCCGGCTTCCTGCGCGACCGGAGGCTCGCCGCGCTGCCGATCGGCCTGGAGGCGGAGGTGCGCTACTTTGCCTATGCCGGACTCGCGCGGGTCCTGCCTGACGCCAAGATCGTCTCCGCCGACCCGGTGGTCCGCGCCTGCAGGATGATCAAGACCCCCGCCGAGATCGCGCTGATGCAGGCGGCGACCGAGGTCACGCTGGCGGCGTATCGCTGGACGAAGCCGCGCGTCGAGAAAGGCATGACCGGCCCCGAGATCGGCGCGCTCATGAACGCCGCGACGCGCAAGCTTGGCGGTGCCCCCGAATTCGCGCTCGCGCTGATCGGCGAAGCGTCCGCCTATCCGCACGGCAGCCGCGAGATCCACCGAGTTGCCGACAGCCAAGTCGTGCTGATGGACTGCGGCTGCACCGTGCAGGGCTATCAGTCCGACATCTCGCGCACCTGGGTCCACGGCACGGCGACCGCGGATCAGCGCAAGACATGGGATCAGGTCGCCCGCGGCCAACAGATCGCGTTCGCCGCCGCCAAAATAGGCGCACCCGCCGGCAGCATCGACGACGCGGTCCGCCGCGAGTACGAAGCGCTCGGCTACGGGCCGGGGTACAAGCTCCCCGGCCTGTCGCATCGCACCGGCCACGGCATCGGCATGGACGGCCACGAACCCGTCAACCTCGTTCGTGGTGAGGCGACCAGGCTGGCGGCGGGGATGTGTTTCTCCGACGAACCGGGCATCTACATTCCCGGACGGTACGGCGTGCGGATCGAGGATTGTTTCCACATGACCGATGCGGGCCCGAAATGGTTCAGCGAGCCGCCCAAGTCGCTGGATGCACCGTTGGGATAGGCTGGTTGCCGGGGATAGCTACGCTCACCGTGCGCGCCACCACCCCGGCGAAGGCCGGGGCCCAGTTGGAAAGGTGGTAATAATCGAGCGCAGTCCTTCGTTAGCCACGTTCCTCAACTGGGCCCCGGCCTTCGCCGGGGTGGTGTTACTCTTGTTGAATTGCAGCACTCCCTTGTTCTCCCGCGAAGGCGGGAGCCCAGTCTGGATCCCCGCCTTCGCGGGGAAACAAGCTCTCTTCGTTTCAATCGGATGCGTGCAGCGCGGGCATTCGCCGCCGCCACCCTTCTCTACTGCACGGCCCTTCACACACCCGACTTGAGCGAACCGCCCCGCTCGCCTAAGTCCCCGCGCATGACATCGACGAACGACATCCGCCGCGGCTTCCTCGACTATTTCGGATCGCAGGGGCACCAGATCGTGCCCTCCGCACCGCTCGTGCCGCAGAACGACCCGACGCTGATGTTCGTCAACGCCGGGATGGTGCCGTTCAAGAACGTCTTCACCGGCCTCGAATCGCGCCCCTACACCACCGCGACCTCGTCGCAGAAATGCGTCCGCGCCGGCGGCAAGCATAACGATCTCGACAATGTCGGCTACACCGCGCGCCACCACACCTTCTTCGAAATGCTCGGCAATTTCTCGTTCGGCGATTATTTCAAGGAGCAGGCGATCGTCCACGCCTGGACGTTGCTCACGCGCGAATGGGGCCTGTCGCCCGACAAGCTGACCGCCACCGTCTACCACACCGACGACGAGGCGTTCGATCTCTGGAAGAAGATCGCCGGCCTCCCCGATCACCGCATCATCCGCATCCCGACCAAGGACAATTTCTGGTCGATGGGCGACAACGGGCCGTGCGGGCCGTGCTCCGAAATCTTCTACGACCACGGCGACCACATCTTCGGCGGCCCTCCCGGCAGCCCCGACGAGGACGGCGATCGCTTCGTCGAGATCTGGAACCTCGTGTTCATGCAGTATGAGCAGGAGAATGCCGAGATCGTCGGCAACCTGCCGAAGCCGTCGATCGACACCGGCATGGGGCTCGAGCGCATCGCGGCCGTCATGCAGGGCGTCACCGACAATTACGACACCGACACGTTCAAGGCGCTGATCGCCGCGTCGGGCGCACTGACGCACACCGCGACCGATGGCGCCAACACCGCCAGCCACCGCGTGATCGCCGATCACCTGCGCACCGCCGGCTTCCTGATCGCCGACGGCGTGCTGCCCGCGAGCGAGGGCCGCGGCTATGTCCTGCGCCGGATCATGCGCCGCGCAATGCGCCACGCGCACATCCTCGGCGCCAAACAGCCGCTGATGCACCGGCTGGTCCCCGCGCTCGTCACCGAGATGGGTGCCGCGTACCCCGAGCTGTCGCGCGCCCGTCCGCTGATCGAGGCGACCCTCCAACAGGAGGAAACGCGCTTCCGCCAGACGCTCGACAAGGGGCTGAAGCTGCTCGACGAAGCAACCACCGGGATGACTGATGGCACGCTCGCCGGCGACGTCGCGTTCAAGCTCTACGACACCTACGGCTTCCCGTACGACCTGACCGAGGACGCGCTGCGCGAACGCAACATCGCGGTCGATCGCGACGGCTTCGACACCGCGATGGCCGAGCAGAAGCGCGCCGCTCGCGCCGCCTGGAAGGGCTCGGGCGCGAAGGCCTCGGACGACGTCTGGTTCGATATCGTCGAGCAGACCGGCGGCACCGAATTCCTCGGCTACGCATCGGATACCGGCGAGGGTGAGGTCGTCGCGCTGGTCAAGGACGGCGCGCGCGTCGACCACGCCACCACCGGCGATACGGTCTCGATCGTCGTCAACCAGACGCCCTTCTACGGCGAGAGCGGTGGCCAGGTCGGCGATGCCGGCCACATCTCCAACGACACCGGCCTGCGCGCGAACGTCACCGAGACGTCGAAGCAGCTCGGCCGCGTGTTCGTCCACCATGCGATCGTCGACGCCGGCGAGATCAAGGTCGGCGACCCGGTCAAGCTCCAGATCGACGTCGCGCGCCGCGCACAGATCCGCGCCAACCACTCCGCGACACACCTCCTTCACGAGGCCTTGCGCGAACGCCTCGGCACGCATGTCGCGCAGAAGGGGAGCCTCGTCGCGCCCGACCGCCTGCGGTTCGACTTCTCGCAGCCGGTCGCGATGACCCCCGCCGACATCGCGCAGGTCGAGGCCGACGTGAACGCACAGGTCCGCGGCAACGGCGCGGTGACGACGCTGCTGATGACCCCCGACGACGCGATCGCGATGGGCGCGATGGCGCTGTTCGGCGAGAAATACGGCGACGAGGTCCGCGTCGTGTCGATGGGGTCGACCGACGAGGGCACCTACTCGATCGAACTCTGCGGCGGCACGCACGTCAACGCGCTCGGCGATATCGGCCTGTTCAAGGTCGTCGGCGAAGGCGCGGTTTCCAGCGGCATCCGCCGTGTCGAAGCGCTCACCGGCGAAGCGGCGCGCGCGTACCTTACCGGCCGCGACGATCGCCTCCGCGAGACGGCGGCAGTGCTGAAGTCGACCCCCGACGAGGTCCCGGCGCGCGTCGCATCGCTGCTCGAAGACCGCCGCCGCCTCGAACGCGAACTCGCCGACGCGAAGAAGGCGCTCGCGCTCGGCGGCGGTGGTTCGGGCGAAGCGGCAGGGCCGGAGCAAGTCGGCGGCGTCGCGTTCATCGGCCAGGTGCTCAACGACTTCGAAGCCAAGGGCCTGCGCGGCGCGGTCGACGAAGCCAAGCAGCGCCTGGGCTCCGGCATCGCGGTGATGGTCGCAATCAACGACGGCCGCGCTTCGGTCGCGGTCGGCGTGACGGCGGACCTTGTGGCGAGCCACAACGCGGTCGACCTGCTCAAGATCGCGGTGGCCACGCTAGGCGGGCAGGGCGGCGGCGGCCGTCCCGACATGGCGCAGGGCGGTGGCCCCGATGGCGACAAGGCCTCAGATGCCGTCGCTGCGGTGCGCGCGAAACTGGAAACGATGGGCGCCTGAAACTCGCCGACGCCGCACACTAACCCCAAGCAATGTTCCCCCGCGGACGCGGGGGCCCAGCTAAATACCGTTAGCTGGGCCCCCGCTTTCGCCGCGGCAACAGACTGCGCTGATGAAGTCGCCCGCTACAACTATCTCCACCCCGGCGAAGGCCGGGGCCCAGTTGGAAAGGTGGCAATAACGGAGCGCGGTCCTTTGTTATCGCCGTCCCCCAACTGGGCCCCGGCCTTCGCCGGGGTGGTGCTCGTGTCGAGCGTTCGGCATCACTTCTGGATACGGCTCAGTCCCCACGCACCCTCGCCAGCGTAGTCCCAGCGGTAATCGCCTCGATATCCGTCACCACATGCAGCAACCGAACCCCAGACCGCGCCATCGCACGGTCGAGCGCCCCCGCAAATTCATCCGTCCGGGAAACAGTCTCCGCCCAACACCCATAAGCCCGCCCCAGCGCGGCAAAGTCCGGATTGTGCAACCCAGTCCCCGACACCCGCCCCGGATACTCCCGCTCCTGGTGCATCCGGATCGTCCCATACCCGCCATTATCCACCACCAGCACCAGCATGTCCGCGCCATGCGCGACCGCGGTAGCCAGTTCCTGCCCGTTCATCAGGAAACACCCGTCGCCAGCGAGCGCAACCACCGTCCGCTCCGAATGCCGCAACGACGCCGCGACGGCAGCCGGCACGCCGTACCCCATAGCTCCAGCGGTCGGCGCAAGTTGCGTCCCCGGACCGGCATACGCCCAGTACCGGTGCCACCAGCCCGAGTAATTCCCCGCCCCGTTGCAGAGGATCGCATCCGCTGGCAGCCGCTCGCGCATCGCCGCCACGCAAGGCCCGAGGTCCATCACCAGATTCCGCGGCGCCGGCGTCGACCAGTCGAGCCACTCCGCATGCGCCTCCGACCCGGCAGTGCGCGGCGGCAGGTCGACCGCCAGCAACGCCTCCGCAAACTCCGCCATCCCCGCACATACCGCGACATCCGCGCGGTACGCCCGGTGCAACTCATTCGGATCGGGATGCACGTGGATCAGCCGCTGCCCCGGATGATCGGGCGTGATCAGCGCATACCCATCGGTCGTAGCCTCCCCCAGCCGCGGCCCGACCACCAGCAGCAGATCCGCCGCCTTCACCCGCTCGACCAGCTTCGGATTGGGCCCATACCCCAGGTTCCCAGCCCACACCGGACAGTCGTTCGGAATAGCATCCTGCCGCCGAAACGCCGCAGCCACCGGAATGCCGTTACGATCCGCCCAGGTCGAGAACGCCCCAGACGCCGCGACATCCCAGCCCGCACCCCCAACGATTGCCACCGGCCGCTCCGCCGTCGTCAGCAGATCGGCGAGCAGGTCCATCGTATCGGCATCACACCCTTGCGCCACCCGCTCGACCCGCGGCCGATCGACCGCGTCGACCACGTCCAGCAGCATGTCCTCGGGCAGCGCGAGCATCACCGGCCCCGGCCGCCCCGACATCGCCGTCGCATACGCGCGCGCGACATATTCCGGGATCCGCCGCGCATCGTCGATCCGCGCCGCCCACTTCGCGATCGGCGAAAACATCGCCTGGAAATCGATCTCCTGGAACGCCTCGCGATCGCGCGTGCCGCGGTCGATATCGCCGACGAACAGGATCATCGGCTGCGAATCCTGCATCGCGACGTGCACGCCGATCGACGCGTTGGTCGCGCCCGGCCCCCGCGTTACGAACGCCACCCCCGGCCGATGAGTCAGCGTCCCGTCCGCGCACGCCATGAACCCGACACCGCCCTCCTGCCGACACACCACCAGGTCGATCGCGGGCGTATCGTGCAGCGCGTCGAGCACGGCCAGGAAGCTTTCCCCCGGCACCGTGAAAATGCGGTCGCACCCTTGTGCGATGAGTTGATCCACCAGAATGCGGCCGCCGGTACGCTGGGTCATGCAAATCTCCTCGCCGCATCCTAGCCGGGCGGCGCGCGCGAAGTCGAGGCGTTGCCGTCGCTGCCGCCGCGCTTTATGCGAGGCGAAAGACCTGAGGAGGATGCATGGCGAACAAGCGCTACACCGATGCGGCAACGGCACTCGAAGGCGTGCTGTTCGACGGCATGACGATCTGCGCGGGCGGGTTCGGGCTGTGCGGCATCCCCGAGCGGCTGATCGACGCGATCGAGGCCTCGGGCGTGCGAGACCTGACGATCGCCAGCAACAACGCCGGGATCGACGGGCAGGGCCTCGGCAAACTGCTCCGCTCGCGCCAGGTGAAGAAGATGATCTCGTCCTATGTCGGCGAGAACAAGGAATTCGAGCGGCAATATCTCAGCGGCGAACTCGAGGTCGAGTTCTGCCCGCAGGGCACGCTCGCCGAACGCTGCCGGGCAGGGGGGGCGGGCATCCCGGGCTTCTACACCAAGACCGGCGTCGGCACGCAGGTCGCCGAGGGCAAGGAAACCAAGGTCTTCGACGGCCAGGACTACATCCTCGAACGCGGCATCCGCGCCGATCTCGCGATCATCAAGGGCTGGAAAGCGGACGAAAGCGGCAACCTCATCTTCCGCAAGACCGCGCGCAACTTCAACCAGCCGATGGCCACCGCGGGCAAGATCTGCGTCGCCGAGGTCGAGGAGATCGTCCCCGTCGGCAGCCTTGATCCCGACACGATCCACCTGCCGGGGATCTACGTGAAGCGAATGATCGTCGGTGCGCCGTACGACAAGCAGATCGAATTCCGCACCGTCCGCGAGCGTGCGACGGCGTGACGCTGTTTCGGTTTTCCTGGAAAGGCTGGAGCCCGGCATGGCAGGAACTGTCTGCGTTTCGGGGCGGTGGCGGCCATCAAACCGCTCCGTCACCCCGGACTGGTTCCGGGGTCCACGGTTCCGCCAACCAAATGCTCTCGATCGTGCGGCACCGTGGATGCCGGAACGAGCCCGGCATGACGGAGGGTAGAACTGTGCCGACTCAGGCTGAACGTCGATCCGTTCCAGGATCACGGGCGGTGCGGGTGGTATCCTGGGCCCCTGCGTTCGCAGGGGCACTGGCGCTTCAAGGCTGCGTCAGCGTCTCCGCGCCGACCTCGATCGCAGCGACGCCGACTGTCTCCGCGCCCGTCACCGTCGACGGCGTCCCAGCCGGCATGCAGTATCTCTACGCCTCGGGCGAAGCCGCCGCGGTCAGCATCCAGGCCTGGAACGCGCTCGTCGGCTACGTCCGCACTCAACGCACTCCAACCTCCGTCGTCCTCGCCCAAGGCGCCTCGCTAGCCGCCCCCGCCTGGACCACCTGCGGCACCAAGCCAAAAGCCGCGGTCTTCGACGTCGACGAAACCGTGCTTCTCAACCTCGGCTTCGAATACGACGCGTCCTCCGGCCAACCCTGGTCCGACCCGCGCTGGCAGGACTGGGAGCGCACCGGCGTCAAGCAGGTCGCCCCCGTCCCCGGCGCGCTCGCCGCGCTCAACCAACTCCGCGCGATGGGCGTCACCGTGATCTTCAACACCAACCGCTCCGCCGCCAACGCCGCACAGACCGAGGCCGCGATCGAAGCCGCAGGCCTCGGGCCCGCGCGCCACGGCGAGACGCTGTTCCTCGCCGGCGACGACGCGATGGGCTCGAAGAAGGACGGCCGTCGCGCAACGATCGCCGCAAAATACTGCGTCATCGCGATGGGCGGCGACCAGCTCGGCGATTTCAGCGACCTCTTCAACGCCGGCCAGACCCCCGCCGCGCGGCGCGCCGCCGTCCAGTCGCCAGTGATCGCCGCGAAATGGGGCGCAGGGTGGTTCGTCCTCCCCAACCCGGTCTACGGCACCGCGCTGAAAGGCAACCGCGACGAGGTATTCCCGCCAGCAGTCCGCTGGGCCCCGACAGGAGGCGTACGCTGATGGCCGACCACCCAAACGCGATCGCGCTCGACAAGGGCGCGCAACTCACCAGCGAATCGGTCGAGGTCGCGCGCATCTGGATCACCAACGGCGCCGGCAGCAACGTGCTGATCGACGCGGGCATCCTCGAGGATCCGACCGTGTTCGGCTACCTTCTCGCCGACACGATCCGCCACGCCGCGCGCGCCTATGCGGGCACCTGGGGCCTAGAGGAGGACGCCGCGTTGCAGGCGATCGTCGACGGCGTCGGCACCGAGCTCCGCGAACAATTCACGACCATCACCACCATCCAGGAAGGAATGCACTGATGCCCTGGGACCGTAACCAGATGGCCGCGCGCGCGGCGCAAGAACTGAAGGACGGCTATTACGTCAATCTCGGCATCGGCATCCCGACGCTGGTCGCGAACAACATCCCCGAGGGCATGACCGTCACGCTCCAGTCCGAAAACGGCATGCTCGGGATCGGTCCGTTCCCGTACGCGGGCGAAGAGGACGCCGACCTGATCAACGCCGGCAAGCAGACGATCAGCGAACTCCCTTCGTCGGTGTATTTCAGCTCGTCGGACAGCTTCGCGATGATCCGCGGTGGCCATATCGACCTCACGGTGCTGGGCGCGATGGAGGTCAGCGAAGGCGGCGACATCGCCAACTGGATGATCCCCGGCAAGATGATCAAGGGCATGGGCGGCGCGATGGATCTCGTCGCGGGCGTCAAGCAGATCATCGTCGTGATGGACCACAATGCCAAGGACGGAAGCCCCAAGTTCATCCCGTCGTGCACGCTGCCGCTGACCGGCAAGAACGTCGTCGACATGATCGTCACCGACCTCGCCGTGTTCCAGCGTCCCGATCACGACAGCCCGTTCAAGCTGGTCGAGATGGCGCCCGGCGTCACCGCGGACGAGATCGCCGCGAAGACTACCGCGCGCTACACCGCCTGATGCGCTACACCCTCGTCACCGCGAACCGCAATTACTCGAGCTGGTCGCTGCGCCCCTGGGTCTTGATGAAGGCGCTCGGCATCGACTTCGAGGACCGGATCGAGCCGTTCCTGGAGCCCGTCAATTACGAGGCGTTCCGCGCCTTCTCGCCGACCGGGCAAGTGCCGGTGCTGATCGACGGCGAGCGGACGGTATGGGACTCGCTCGGCATCGTCCTCTACCTCGCCGAGCGTCATGACGGCGTCTGGCCGGTCGACGCCGAGGCACGCGCGTGGGCGATCTGCGCGACGGCGGAGATGCATGGCGGGTTCTCCGCGCTCCGCAACGAGCGGACGATGAACGTCGGCGTCCGCGTGAATGCCGCCCCTGGTAGCGACGCGCTCGACCGCGACGTCGCGCGGATCGCCGAACTCTGGAGCGAGGGACTCGATCGGTTCGGTGGCCCCTGGCTCGCCGGCGCCGAGTTCACCGCCGTCGATGCCTTCTACGCGCCGGTCGCGTTTCGCGCCCGGACCTACGGGATCGACGTCGGTGCGGCTGGCCTCGCCTGGGTCGAGCGGATCATCGCGCACCCGGCGATGCGCGAATGGGAAGCGACAGCGCTGGCCGAGACATGGCGCGAGGAAAGCCACGAGGCCGACCTCGCCGCTTGCGGATCGATCACCGCGGACTTCCGCCGCTGATGCGCCGCGCCGCGATCGTCATAGCGCTGATCGTCATCCTGATCGCAGGCACGGCGTTCACCGCGGGCCCCGGCACGCTCAGCGTCCTCGACGGCGTAATGGGTGGCGGTCGCGGCACCGCGCGCATCCGCGAAGGCGTCCCGTTCGGCACGCACGGCCAGAAGCTCGACGTCTGGCGCCCGTCTGGTGGCGCGAAGACCGGCCTGCCGGTGTTGATCTTCTGGTACGGCGGCGGCTGGGTCCACGGCTCGCGCGGTGCCTATGCGTTCGCCGCGCGCGCCTATGCGAAGGCGGGTTACGTCGTCGTCATGCCCGACTACCGCAAAGTGCCGGACGTCCGCTTCCCCGCTTTCCTCCAGGACGGAGCCGAAGCGGTAAAGTGGACCCGCGACCACATCGCACAGTCCGGCGGCGACCCGAACCGGATCGCCGTCGCCGGCCACTCCGCCGGCGCCTACACCGTCGCGATGCTGACGCTCGACCAGCGCTGGCTGAAGGCGGAGGGCGTCGACCCGCACATCATCAAGGCCGCGGTCGGCCTGTGCGGCCCGTACGACTTCTACCCCTTCACCGCCAAGCGCGCGATCGACGCGATGCAGGGCGCCGCCGAGCCGGTGATGACCCAGCCGATCCACTTCGCCCGGGCGGACGCCCCGCCGATGCTGCTGATCACCGCCGGCGACGACACGCAGGTCAAGCCGCACAACGCGATCAACCTCACCGCGCGGCTGAAGGCACTCGGCGCGCCGGTAACGCACATCGATTACCCCGGTTTGAGCCACGAGAACGTCGCGATGGCGCTCTCGAAGCCGTTCCGCGGCAAAGCACCGGTGCTCGCCGATAGCGTCGCGTTCCTGAACCGCGTACTCGACGTAACGGCGAGCGCCCCCGCCGTCCGCTAAGAATTTCGATAGTTCGCACCTCCAGCCATATCGGACACGATACTATTGGATTCGTTGATGCTACTGTCGCGACAGAGATCCTTAATGATCCTGTAATGCTTCATAATGGACGCTGTCGTCGTTGACGATAGTAACCAAAGAGTCCGACCTTGCAGATGGCGCTGGAACGTCGGGAGAGGATCTGTAATCTTTGCCTGGTGTATATCTGCGTCTTTTTCCTGAAAGGAAAGTCATGTCAGATCCCGGCACGGTTCTCGATACGGTGAACGCAAAATGGTACAATACGCTGGCCAAGGAGCTCAACCTGTCGGTGGAGGAGTTCCAGCTCTGCCAGGGTGACGTCATCCTGCCGCGGACGACCGATGAACTCTGGGACATGATGGACGCGCTGCCCGCCGACACGGTTATCCAATATTATTCGCCCGACACGCTGGTCAGCCTTTCGAGCCAATACACCTCGCTGCTGTCGTTCGTTCAGGCTTCGAGTGTGGCGGATCTGAACAAGGCGATGGGCGCGGACAACACGAAGTCCTGGGCCGCCGCGAAGAGCGCCTATTTCAAGGCCAATCCCTCCGCATTCAGCGATTCCGCGATCGTTCTGCAGACCGCGTTGCAGAATCTGTTCCAGAACTGGTCGATGGCGGAATTGGTGCCGAACCCCGGATCCGCTGCGCAATGCTATACGCTGTACCGCGCCGGATTCGAGAATCCGATCTACATCGCGCAGGAGTTGCAATTGAACCTGCCGCTCGGCGGCCCGGCGGCATTCAACCAGACCTATGAAGGGGTACTGGGCGACATCGGCGTCGCACCCAGCGTGAATTTTACGATGGAGTCGGCCCAAGCCTCGTCGGACATCAGCAATTCCTGGGCGAACAGCAGCAGCTCGACCGGCGGGACGTACTTCTATTCCAAGTCGAGCAGTTCGGCATCGACAGATTTCTCACAGACGTTCGCCTCGTCCTCCTTCACGGTCGCGGTGTCCTACGATCATTTCATCAACGTGGCGGCGCTGCCGCTCTCCGGTGAATCGATCGACGCCGACAAGACGACCTATCTGCCGTGGTATTATGGCGCCGCACTGGCCTACGCCTACAACAACAAGACGGCCGCGGTATGGACCGATCTGACGCAGTGGGATGCGCTGTTCGGTCCCGAGGGGTCGATGCAATATGTCGTCACCAGCTTGATCATCGCCGACGGTACGTCGACGATAACGACATCGTCGCAGGCGTTCAGTACCGCGGAGCAGACCTATGCCACAGCGCAGAGCAACGAGGGCTATGGTTGCTGGCCCTATTACGTCAGCAACAGCTCCGACAGCACGACCAATACGAGCACGACGTTCAATGCGTCCAGCAATCTGGTCGTGACGACGACATCGGCGCTCGGCAATCCGATCGTCGTCGGTGTCCTGGTGTCGTCCGTGAAGGATCTCGCGCAGGACGCATAGGCTGAATGCGGCGATGTCTGCATGGATCAAGGCCGATAGTTGCGCCGGGGCTTTGCCCGGGCGCAACTATCGGTTAAACGCCCGCCCATCATGGCCACTCTGCAAACGCTGTACGAAAAGATCTGGGCGGCGCACGTCGTCGAACGCCGCGACGACGGCACCTGCCTGATCTATATCGACCGCCACCTCGTCCACGAAGTCACCAGCCCGCAGGCTTTCGAAGGTCTCCGCGTCGCAGGCCGCAAGGTCCGCCGCCCCGACCTGACGCTCGCCGTCCCGGATCACAACCTCCCGACCACCGCGCGGAAAGACGCCGCCGGTCGCGTCCTGCCGATCGCCGATCCCGAAAGCGCGCAACAGCTCGACGCGCTCCGCCGCAACACCAGCGAGTTCGGCATCGATTATATCGACGCGACTGCGATTGAGCAGGGCATCGTCCACGTCGTTGGCCCGGAGCAGGGCTTCACGCTCCCCGGCACCACGCTGGTCTGCGGCGACAGCCACACCTCCGCGCACGGCGCACTCGGCGCGCTCGCGTTCGGAATCGGCACCAGCGAGGTCGAGCACGTCCTCGCCACGCAGACGCTGTTGCTCTCGCAGGCCAAGACGATGGAAGTCCGCGTCGACGGCGAGCTCGGTTTCGGCGTCAGCCCCAAGGACGTCATCCTCGCGATCATCGGCAAGATCGGCGCAGCCGGCGGCACCGGCCACGTCATCGAATTCACCGGCAGCGTCATCCGCGCGATGTCGATCGAGGGTCGCCTGACGATCGCCAACATGTCGATCGAGGCGGGCGCGCGGGCGGGCCTGATCGCGCCCGACGACACGACCTTCGCGTACCTCAAGGGCCGCCCGATGGCCCCGACCGGCGAGAACTGGGACAAGGCCGTCACATGGTGGCGCAGTCTCGCCACCGACCCCGGCGCGCGTTACGACAAGTCCGTCACGCTCGACGCCGCTGACATCGCTCCCGGCCTCACCTGGGGCACCAGCCCCGAGGACGTCGTGCCGATCACTGGATTCGTCCCCGAACCATCGAGCTTCGCTGATCCCGCCAAGCAGGCCGCCGCGCAGAAGTCGCTCGATTACATGGGCCTCACCGCCGGCACCGCGATGCGCGACGTGCCGATCCAGCACGTCTTCATCGGCAGCTGCACCAATAGCCGCATCGAGGATCTGCGCGCCGCTGCGGCGATCGCCGACGGTCGCCATGTCGCGACCGGCGTCCGCGCGCTCGTCGTCCCCGGATCGGGACTCGTGAAGCGGCAGGCTGAGGCTGAAGGGCTCGATCGGATCTTCATCGCCGCCGGTTTCGAATGGCGCGAGCCGGGCTGTTCGATGTGCCTCGCGATGAACCCGGACAAAGTCCCTGCGGGGGAGCGTTGCGCTTCCACGTCGAACCGTAATTTCGTCGGCAGACAGGGTCCCGGAGCGCGCACGCATCTGGTATCACCCGCGATGGCGGCGGCGGCGGCGGTGACCGGTAAGCTGAGCGACGTCAGAGAGTTGATGGGGCGTGATATGATAGGGGTGGGAGCATGAAGAAGGTTTTCGTACTGCTGGCAGCTGGCGCGATGATCAGCGGCGTCGCGGCCTATGTCGCATCGGCGCGTGTGGTTCCGGAGCGCACGGAACAGCGATGACCCCCGTCACGACCGTCTCGGGCCGCGCCTATCCTTGGGGCGCGAAGAACATCGACACCGACGTCATCATCCCGGCGCACTGGCTGAAGACGATCACGCGCACCGGCCTCGGCCGCGGCGCGTTCGAGACGGTTCGCGCGCAACCCGGCAACATCTTCGACGACCCGCGCTATGCCGGGTCGCCGATCCTCATTGCCGGCAGTAATTTTGGCTGTGGCTCCAGCCGCGAGCATGCCGCGTGGGCGCTCGCCGACATGGGTATCACCGCGGTGATCGCGCCGAGCTTTTCCGACATCTTCTCGGGCAACGCGTTCAAGAACGGCATCGTCCCCGTCGTGCTTCCTCAGGAGGCGATCGACCGCCTGCTGGAGGTTGCCAAGGATCAAACCGTCACCGTCGATCTCGAGACGATGACCGTCACTACCCCGTTCCAGGATCGCTTCACCTTCGAACTCGACGCATTCCGTCGCCAGTGCCTCATGGAAGGGCTGGACGAAGTCGGCCTGACGCTGGCAAGGGATACCCAGATTTCGAAATTCGAGGAGGCGGTCGCATCGAATCGCCCCTGGACGACGGTGGAGAGCGGGTATGCGAGCATTGGTGTCGAAGGCGGTCGGCGGACCTGAAACTCTGGAAATGGTCGAGCTGCCCGATCTGGTAGCCGGCCCCGGACAGGTCGTCGTCGCGGTCAAGGCCTGCGCGATCAACTTCCCCGACGTCCTGATCATCGAGGACAAATACCAGTTCAAGCCACAGCGCCCGTTCGCACCGGGCGGCGAGATCGCCGGCACGATCGACTCGATCGGCGAGGGCGTCACCGGCTGGGAAGTCGGCGACCGCGTCATCGCGATGCTCGGTCACGGCGGCTTGTGCGAGAAGGTCATTGCCGATCCCGCCAAGCTCTACCGCCTCCCCGAAGGCCGCAGCTTCGCCGAGGGCGCCTCGCTGATCCTCACTTACGGCACGACGATCCACGCACTGCTCGACCGTGGCCATATCAAGGCGGGGCAGACCCTGCTCGTGCTCGGCGCGGCCGGCGGGGTCGGGCTCGCCGCGATCGAACTCGGCAAGGCGTTCGGCGCGAAGGTCGTCGCCGCGGTCTCGTCCGAGGAAAAAGCCGCCGCCGCCAAGTCCACCGGTGCCGACGAAACGCTGATCTACGCCCGCGCCCCGTTCGACAAGGACCAGTCGAAGGCTCTTGCCGAACAGTTCAAGGCCGCAGTCGGTCGCGACGGCGCACACGTGATCTACGATCCGGTCGGCGGCGACTATGCCGAACCTGCGCTCCGATCGATCGCGTGGGACGGCAAGTATCTCGTCGTCGGCTTCCCCGCCGGCATCCCGAAACTCCCGCTCAACCTCACGCTGCTCAAAAGCTGCGACGTCTGCGGCGTGTTCTGGGGCGCGTTCGCGGCGCGTGATCCGAAGGCGAACCAGGCGCATATCGAAACGCTGTTTGACCTGTGGGAAGCCGGAAAGATCGCCCCGCGCGTCACGGAGGTTTTCGCGTTCGAAGACGGCGGCAAGGCGATCGCCAAGATGGCCGCCCGCGGCGCGATCGGTAAGCTGGTGGTCGAAGTCGGCTGACCTCGGCGCCTGCGCCGAGGTTCGCGACACCTGGTTCCACGGCCATTATTGCGCATGCGCGGTCCGCGACCTATCTCCGGCTGGATACACGGCTGTACCGGGGACTTGCGCAATGACCAGTTTCGACGATCGCGAACGCGCCAGCGAGGCGCATTTCGCGCGCGAGGAGGAGATGGCGTTCCGCATCACCGCGCGGCGCAATCGCCTGCTCGGCGGCTGGGCGGCGCATGAGATGCAGCTCACGCCGGAAGAAACCGACGCCTATGCCACCGCGCTCGTCCATGCCGACATGGAAGGCGGCGGCGACGACGACGTCGTACGCAAGCTCGTCGGCGACCTGACCGCAGCCGGGCTCGATCACGACGAGGCGACCGTCCGCCGCGCGCTCGCGCAGCAGATGATCGAAGCGCGCCGCCAGTTGCTGGAGGCACAATAAGATGCCGATGGCCGCCGATGACATCGCGACGATGATCCGCGACGCTATTCCCGATGCACAGGTCGAGATCACCGATCTCGCCGGTGACGGCGATCACTACGCCGCCAAGGTCGTTGCACCGAGCTTCGCCGGCATGAGCCGCGTGAAGCAGCACCAGGCGGTCTACGCCGCGCTCGGCGGCCGCATGGGCGGCGTCCTGCACGCGCTCCAGCTTACCACCGCAATTTCCTGAGGACCCCGGAGATGACCCAAGACATGACCGACGACACGAACGCCCGCATCGACGCGGTTGTCAAAGCCAGCCCCGTGGTATTGTTCATGAAGGGCAGCCCGCTGTTCCCGCAGTGCGGCTTCTCCAGCCGCGCGATCGCGATCCTCAACCATCTCGAAGTCGAGTTCGAGAGCGTCGACGTGTTGCAGGACCAGGGCATCCGCCAGGGCATCAAGGCCTATTCGGACTGGCCGACGATCCCGCAGCTCTACGTCGACGGCGAGTTCGTCGGCGGCTCCGACATCATGATGGAGATGTACGAAAGCGGTGAGCTGGCGCAGCTGTTCGAGAAGCAGAAGACGGTCTGAAGTTTCCGCTGGGGGCGGGGCGAAGCATCCGGGGATCACCTCGGCTAGCATGCCTCACCCCACCCCCGTCATCCTGACGAAAGTCAGGATCCAGAGCCACGAGGTGCTGCGTCCCGTTACCCTGGATCCTGACTTTCGTCAGGATGACGGGAAAACCGATCGATGCATCTTAATCCTGAGAGGCACCGGGGAGGGCGGACCGATGCGAGACCGGACGGTAGCGATCGATCCACCCTGCTTGAACGCCGCAGCGTTCGGTGACGTGACAGACGATGCAGTGCGCGTGCCAGAACACGGTATCCCACCGATCTACGCCACATATGTTAGTTAATTGCCGAAGCGTCGATCCGCGATGTGTAAGATCCGCCGACACTGCTGCCTGATGACAGGGTATTGCCATCTCCGCGCGCAGCGGCCATCTCGGTCGCATGGCTGAGCACCCGACCGGTATCCCGATCCAGCTCGAGCCGCTCGTCGTTCGCGTGCTCGCGCCCAATCCGTCGCCCTACACCTACACCGGTACGCAGACGCATATCGTCGGCACGACCGATCTGGCGGTGATCGATCCCGGCCCCGACGATCCCGCGCACATCGCCGCGCTGATCCGCGCGATCGACGGCCGCCCCGTCACCGCGATCGTCGTCACGCACCATCATCGCGATCACAGCCCCGCGACACGCCCGTTGCAGGCGATCACCGGCGCGCCGATCGTCGGCGCCGCGCCGTTCGATATCGACACCGCACACGCGCGTGGCGATGCCTCGTTCGATGCCGCCTACGCGCCCGATCGGGTGATGGCCGACGGGGACACGATCACCGGCGAAGGCTGGACACTGGAGGCGATCGCGACGCCCGGCCACACTTCGAATCATCTCGCCTTCGCTCTGCCCGAGACCAACGCGCTGTTCTCCGGCGATCACGTGATGGGCTGGTCGACCACCATCGTCTCGCCCCCCGATGGCGATATGGCGGCGTATATGGCGAGCCTCGAAAAGCTGATGCGCCGCGATGACCGCGTCTATTATCCCGGCCACGGCGAAGCGATCGACAAGCCGCAGCGGCTGGTCCGCGGCATGCTCGGCCATCGCAAACAGCGCGAGGGGCAGATCCTGCGCTTGGTGCGGAGCGAGCCGCAACCGATCGGACGGATGGTGGCCCAGATGTACGTCGGGCTCGACGCGCGGCTCACGCCCGCGGCCGAGCGATCGGTGCTCGCGCATCTCTACGACCTGCAAAACCGTGGCTTGGTGATCGAGGAAGGCGAAACATGGCAGATCAAGATTTGAATGCGCCGAATACCGGTTCCGGTGTCGGTGGCTTCCTTGCCAAGGCGGCGGGGTTCGTCGTCATCCTCGTGCTCGCCGGCTTGCTCGCGCTGTGGGGCGTGCAGCGCTATGTCAGCGATCGTCTGACCCCTGATCCGACCACGATCGCCAGCGCCAGCCTGGAGGGCCTGCGCGAGCAGAACCGGCTGTCCGCGTTCGCCGCGCGCTATGTCGCGGTCGTCACCTCCAAACAGTCGCAGCTCGGCTTCACCACCGAGAAGACGCTGATCATGCCCGGCATGGTGCGGTACGAGGTCGACATGGGCAAGCTCACGCAGGCCGACGTCGCGTGGGACGGCGCCACCAAGACGCTGGCGGTACGCCTGCCCGCGGTCGAGGCGGACGGCCCGCAGGTCGATCTCAACGCGGTCCGCGAATATGGCTCGGGCGGCGTGCTGACCACTTTCACCGATGCCGAAAAGCGGCTCGACGATGCCAACCGCCGTGCCGGCCAGATCGAGCTGATCCGGCAGGCGCGCGAACCGGCGATGATCAAGCTCGCCCGCGACGCAACCCGCCGTGCGGTGGAGCGCAGTTTCGCGATGCCGTTGCGCGCCGCCGGGATCGACGCGACCGTCGCGGTGCGCTTCGCCGACGAGCCGGTCGCAAACGGGGAGCGCTGGGACACCTCGCGCTCGCTGCAGGACGTGCTAGGGAACCGCCAGTAAACGCGATCGGGCTATTCGGGATACGACGATGGAATTGAACCAGAACTTTGCGGGTATCGACATCCGCGCCGAGATCGAGCGCCTCCGCAAGGAGAAGAACGCGGTCATCCTAGCGCATTATTACCAGAAGCCCGAGCTTCAGGATCTCGCCGATTTCGTCGGCGACAGCCTCGATCTGTCGCGCAAGGCGGCGGCCACCGATGCCGACGTCATCGCGTTCTGCGGCGTCCGCTTCATGGCGGAGACCGCGAAGATCCTCTCGCCCGACAAGATCGTCGTGCTCCCCGACATGGACGCCGGGTGCAGCCTGGAAGATAGTTGCCCCCCCGAGCAGTTCGCTGCGTTCCGCGCCAAACATCCCGATCACATCGCGCTGACCTACATCAACTGCTCGACCGAGGTGAAGGCGCTCTCCGACATCATCGTCACGAGTTCGTCGGCGGACACGATCCTCGCGCAGATCCCGCCCGAGCAGAAGATCATCTTCGGCCCCGACCGTAACCTTGGCGGCTATCTCGCGCGGAAGACCGGCCGCGACATGCTGCTGTGGCCGGGCGTCTGCATCGTCCACGAGGCGTTCAGCGAGACCGAGCTGATGAAGCTCAAGGCGCAGCATCCCGGCGCGCCCGTCGTCGCGCATCCCGAATGCCCGCCGATCATTCTCGATCACGCCGACTATGTCGGCTCGACGCGCGGCATCCTCGACTACGCGCTGGCGATGCCCGGCGATACGCTGATCGTCGCGACCGAACCGCACATCATCCACCAGATGGAAAAGGCGTTGCCGAACAAGCGCTTCATCGGCGCGCCGGGTGCGGACGGCAATTGCAACTGCAACATCTGCCCGTACATGGCACTCAACACGCTGGAAAAACTCTACGTCGCGCTGCGCGATCTCAGCCCGCGAATCGAGATCGAGGAAGGCTTGCGGCTTCAGGCCAAGAAGAGCCTCGATGCGATGCTGCGTATGGCCTCGAACACCGTCGGCAAGGGCGATCTCGGCCCGGCGAGCAACGGACGAGGCTGAACGATCAGGCCTCGGGCGTTGGCTTCGGCAGCTGTGCCAGCGCCTGGTCAATATGGATGGCGGCGACCGTCAACTCGAGCGTATCGGCCAGCACGAGCGCCTCACTGAGCAATTGGGTCAGGCGAGCGGTATCGGCGATAGTCTTGGTATGCATCGGTCGTTCCTTGGTATCGAGCAGGCAAACTCGCCTGCGCGCATTCGGTTCCAGGGCGAAAATGGTTCGTGCACAAACGGTTGCGGTGGTTCGCTGGTCCCGCAACACAGGCATCGGCCAGCGCGCGCGCATGACCGACACGCATTTATTGGGAGTCCTGAAATGAACGCAGCATTGCCGAAAACCGGCTTACCCGCTTCTTTCGCCGTCGATGCATTCGTCGCGGCCACGCTGGCCGAAGACCTCGGGACGGTCGGCGACATCACGTCGAATGCGGTCATCCCCGCCGACGCGCGATTCACCGGCGTCATGGACAGCCGCGACCCGATCGTCGTTGCCGGGCTGGATCTCGCCGAGGCGTTCTTCCGGACGCTCGATCCCGATGTCCGTATCGAACGACTGGTGCAGGACGGACAGCAGGTCGCGGCGGGGACGATCCTGATGCGACTCGAAGGGGCGGGGCGGGCAATGCTCACCGCCGAGCGGTCGGCGCTGAATACCGTCCAGCATCTGTCGGGGATCGCCACCATGACTCGCGGCTATGTCGACGCGATCGCAGGCACCGGCGCGATCCTGCTCGACACGCGGAAGACCATCCCCGGCCTGCGCGTGCTGGAGAAATACGCGACCCGGATGGGCGGCGCGCAGAACCATCGGATGGGGCTGTGGGATGCCGCGATGATCAAGGACAATCACGTCGCGGTCGCCGGCGGCGTCGCCGAAGCGGTGCGCCGGGCCAAGGACGCCGGGATCGCGCACATCATCGTCGAGGTCGACCGGATCGACCAGATCGCACCCGCGCTCGAAGCAGGAGCCACGCATCTCCTGCTCGACAACATGCCGCCGGCGATGTTGCGCGAGGCGGTTGCGCTGGTCGGCGGGCGCGTGCCGACCGAGGCGTCGGGCGGCGTCAATCTCGACACGATCCGCGCGATCGCCCAGACCGGCGTGACCTATGTGTCGGTCGGCCGCTTGACGCAGTCGGCACCCGCGGCGGATATAGGCCTAGATTTCACGACGGCATGACCGGCTCGCCCGGCGCGTCCCGGTCGCAGCATGATCGATAACGGGGACAAGACGATGATCAGGCCGGTATCCATAACGCGCTACGAACGTCTGTATCTCGCCTCGTTCGTGATCGGGCTGATCGTGTCCGCGATGAGCTGGGGGCCGCGGACCGCGATGGTCGCGGCCACCCCGATGCTCGCGAAGATCGGCTGGATCCTGCCGACGTTCGAGGTCGCCGGGATCGTAATCACGCTGACGCTCTGGTATTTTACCGTGCGGGCGCCGAGTGGCGTCGCGCGGTGGGTGGTGATCGTGCTGGCCGCGCTCTCCGCGATCGGCGTCGCGATCTCGCTCGTGCAATTGGCGACCGGGCATGCGGTGCCGAGCGCGACGCTCGGGCTGTCGATCGTCGCGAGCGTGGTCTACATCGGCGCGGGGCTGCAACTCCTGAAACCCGACGCGAAACTCTGGTTCGACCAGGCTGGACGAGGACATGCCGCATGATCGTTAGAATGACCATCGTCGCGGCGGCGCTGGCGCTGCCCGGAGTTGCCCAGGCGCAAGCCTATCAGTGCTCGACCCCCGCCACCGTCGAGCGCGTCCGCCCCGACCTGCCCTCCGACAGCCAGCCCAAGCGAGTCGTCCCGATCGGCGGCTACACGCTCGCCATCACCTGGGCCCCGCAATATTGCCGCGACAACGGCACGCGCTCCGGGTCGCAGTTCCAGTGCGGCGCGGCCAACCGCTTCGGCTTCACGCTGCACGGGCTGTGGCCCGACGGCGTGGACAAGGACTGGCCGCAATATTGTCGCGCGGCGGAGTTCGTCCCGCCGCCGGTGATCCGCGCGCATCTCTGCACCACACCGTCGGCGCAGTTGCTCCAGCACGAATGGGCCAAGCACGGCACCTGCATGCCGGGCTATCGACCCGCGAAATATTTTAACCAGTCCGCCGGGCTGTACGGCAAGCTGCGCTATCCCGACATGGATGCGCTGTCGCGCGCACCGCTGACCGCCGGACGCTTTGCGACCGCGATGGCGACCGCCAATCCGGGGCTCAACGCCGACATGATGCGCGTCACCGCGACGAAGCAGGGCTGGCTAGACGAGGTCTGGATCTGCCTAGACCGCCGCTTCCGCTACCGCCGCTGCCCCGTCCACCAGGGTGGCCTAGCCGACGGTGCCGCCCTGAAAATCTGGCGCGGCAGCCGCTAAGGATATCCCAATCCTCCCCCGCCAGGGGGAAGTGGCGCCGAAGGCGACGGAGGGGGAGGATACGGAACAAAGGTTTGCGTTACCTCCCCCTCCGTCAGGCGTTGCCTGCCACCTCCCCTTGGCGGGGGAGGATGCTGAGATACCCGAAATTACCCGTCGAGAATCGTCGTCGACGGGTAGTGCCGGTCCAGATGCTTCTTGATGATCCGCAGGTTGCGCGTGTTCGAGCGGAAGAAGAAGTCGGGGATTGCGCCGACGAACGGGATCATCCCGAGCGCCCAGTCGAACCCGATATTGCCCGCCATTCGCGCCACCTGGACCTTCGACATGCCGATGTTGCGTGCCTCCCACGCCATCCAGCCGCCGACCGCCGCGGCGATCGTGCTGCCCGCGAACGGCACGATATCGAGGATTACGTCGAGGCCGACCTTGCGGTTGGTGCCGGGGATCTGGAACAGCCCCTCCATCACGCGTTCCATCGCCTCGACGCGGCGGCGCACGGACAGCGCATCGCGCCCCATCGGCAGC
The DNA here is from genome assembly GCF_003688625.1 of Sphingomonas sp. PP-CE-3A-406. Classification (GTDB taxonomy): domain Bacteria; phylum Pseudomonadota; class Alphaproteobacteria; order Sphingomonadales; family Sphingomonadaceae; genus Sphingomonas. The sequence goes on along the minus strand of NZ_RCWY01000001.1, from coordinate 1,321,126 downwards.
GAGTCGAGGATCGATCCGGGGGTGATGCGGGTGACGGTCGGTTTCATGCCACTTAGTTGGTATCGGCGCGCAACCGGTTCAACGGGTGCCACGCGCGCGGGTTGGGCTGCCACTGCGCCAGCCTCGCGGTCACCAGCGACCAGCGCAGCGGTCGCGCCAGCGGGATGAACGCGACATCCTCGTTCATCGCCGCATCCGCCGCGGCGATGCGCACGCTCCGCTCTGCCAGCGTCGGCGCCTCGCGCGCGGCTTCGACCGCCGCCTGCGCAGCCTCGCCGCACACCACGCACGCGCTCGCGAGATACCAGCGCGCGCTGTCATAGGGCGCGACCGCATCGACCAGCTTCAGCTCCGCCTCTGCATCCAACGCGACCCGCGACGGGGTGATACCGATCGCGATCAGCGACGCGGCGACATGCGCGTACAGCAGCGTCGCACCAGGCCCCGCGGGCAGCGCGATCCGCACTGCGATCGGGCCGCCGGTCCACGCCGCCACGCGTTGCCGCGCCGCCGCGCGTCGCTCGTCCTGCGACAGCAGCGACCAGGACGGAACCTGCGGCAGCGACGCCGAATCGAGAATGTCGGGCAGGATACGATCCGCGGGATCCCAGGCCGGCGCGATCGCGGTCGTCAGCGCGGTCCGGTCGATCGCCTCCGATATCGCCGCGCGGTTGGCGGCATCCGCAAGGAACCCGTCACGCCGCACGATCGCCAGCCCGAACAGCCCGACCGCGGGATCGACGCGGATATTGGCGGGCGCGATGTCGGTGGTCGCGAGCAATGGCCAGTCGACGAAGCTCCCACCGCTGACCAAGTCCGAATCGCGATGGGCGAACCGTGCGATCGCCCGTGCGGCGCGTTCGCCGATCAGCCGGACGTCCTCCTCCGCCTTCACGTCATGCTGGTCGTCGGGGTCCGCCTCGCCGGGATCGAAGGCGGGGCGCAGCAACGGCGCGGTCCCGCCCCGCGCGATGTGGAACGGCCCGGTGCCGCTGACGGGCTGCAACCGCAGCAGCGCGAGTTCGGGTTGCGCGAACAGCTTCAGCAGGTCGGGGCGCGGGCGCGACAGCCTTACCTCGATAACCTGCGGCGTCATCACGACGATCTCGTCGATCGCGGTCATGAACGGCGCCAGCGGATTGCGCGATCCGGGCCGGAACTGGCGTTCCAGCATCGCCACGACCTGCGCCGCGGTGACCGGCGTGCCGTCGCTCCATTTCACCTCACGCAGGCGGAAGATGTAGCTCATCCCGCCGTCGATCACGATCCATCGTTCGGCGATACCGGGTTCGATCTGCCCTGTCGCATCGAACCGCACCAGCCCCTGGGCGGTCGAGTCCATCAGCAGCCGGGCAGGGGTATCGAGCACGACCCGGCTGGCATCGACCGCCTCCGGGTGCGCGCCGATCGCACTGACGACGACCGCCCCGGTATCGCGCCGCTGGTCGCACCCCGCCAGCGTGACGCAGCCGGCGAGCAGCAGGGCCACACCGCGGACGAGGCCCGATCGGCTGACGAAGGGCTCGGCTTTCTGGTTCGTCAATCGCCGCCCTCCGTTCGCAATCGCGCGCGATCGGGAATAGCCAGGGTCGGGGATCAATGACAGGGGGCATCGCCGGCCTGCACGTCCGCCGCGGCCGCTAAGCTTTCGTCAACGGATTCTCGGATAGCGTGGCGGTCATGGATCGATCGTTCATAGCGATAACCGCCACGGCCTCCGCGCTTATGTTCGCCGGTGTCTGGAGCGCCATGGCGCCGACCGGCACGCCGCAGCCCGAAACCCCGCTGATTGTGGGCGCACCGATAGACGTGGCTCGCCCCGTCGACGCGGCCTCGCCGCCGGTTTTAGCAAAAACCTCGAAGGCTGACGAACGGGCTCGCCTCAAAATAGCCGCGCCGGCCCGCGACGCCGCACCGTACAACGTCACGCGCCCGGTCTATGGACAAGCCGCATCCCCGGTTGTGCGGTCCGCGCCCATCAATGCGGTCTATCGCGGATGTCGCGAGGCGCGCGCTGCGGGCGTCACGCCTCTGTACCGTGGAACGCCCGGCTATGGCGCCCATATGGACGGCGATGGCGACGGGATCGCGTGCGAAGACTATCGCCGCTAAGTCCGCCGCCCGGCCCCGATCGGTCCGGTTTATCAGCCCCGATCAGCTATGCAGGAAGTGCATCACGTCGCCGTCGTGGACGACGTACGCCTTGCCTTCCGCGCGCAGCTTGCCCGCCTCGCGAGCCTTCGATTCACCACCCAGCGCGATGAAGTCGTCGAACGCGATCGTCTCGGCGCGGATGAAGCCCTTTTCGAAATCGCCGTGGATCTCGCCGGCCGCCTGCGGTGCGGTAGCGCCCTGGTGGACGGTCCAGGCACGCGCTTCCTTCGGACCGACCGTGAAGAACGTCAGTAGGTGCAGCAGCTTGTAACCGGCGGTGATGACGCGCGCGAGGCCGGTCTCCTCCAGCCCCAGTTCGCCGAGAAACTCGCCGCGATCTTCCGCCGGCATCGTCGCGATTTCCGCTTCGATCGCCGCCGACACCACGACCGCCTCGGCGCCCTCGGCCTTCGCCTTCTCGAACACCCGCGCCGACAGCGCATTGCCGTTCGCCGCATCGCCCTCGTCGACGTTACACACGTACAGGACGGGTTTCGCGGTCAGCAACTGCGCCTGTGCGAACACACGCGCCTCGTCCTCGTCCTTCGGCACGGTCAGCCGCGCGGGCTTGCCTTCGCGGAGCAGCTCGAGCGCCTGGCCGAGCACGGCGGCGCCGATCTTGGCTTCCTTGTCGCCCTGCATGCCCTTCTTGGCGAGGTTGGGGACGCGCTTCTCGAGGCTTTCGAGGTCGCTCAGCATCAGCTCGGTATCGACCGTCTCGGCGTCGGCGATCGGGTCGACCTTGTTGTCGACATGCGTCACGTCGCCGTCCTCGAAGCAGCGCAGCACGTGGACGATCGCGTCGACCTCGCGGATGTTGCCGAGGAACTGGTTGCCGAGCCCTTCGCCCTTCGACGCGCCGCGCACGAGGCCGGCGATGTCGACGAAGCCGAGCTGAGTCTCGATGATCTTCTGCGACCCGGCAATCTTGGCGAGCGCGTCGAGCCGCTTGTCGGGCACGCCGACGTTACCGACGTTCGGCTCGATCGTGCAGAACGGATAGTTCGCCGCCTGCGCCGCGGCCGTCTCGGTCAGCGCGTTGAAGAGAGTGGACTTGCCGACGTTCGGCAGCCCCACGATGCCGCAGCGAAAACCCATGATATGCCCTTGGATAAGAATGTGGTGGCGCTTTAGGGCAGGGCGGTCCGGAAGGCCAGCAAGGACGCAGGCGCGCATCGTTGGCGCCACACCCTTCTCGACCACCCCGGCGAAGGCCGGGGCCCAATCGGGGGACGTTGCTAATGATGGTCGGCACCCCGTTATTGCCACCTTTCCAATTGGGCCCTGGCCTCCGCCGGGGTGGTTTCTGATTTGGACGGCAGCCCTGATCGACCCACTCGATTGCCGCAGCGCAGCAAAATAATCATACCGAACGGTAGTTATCATATGGTCGACGCTTATATCCCGATCCCAGCTTGAGATAGATCAGGAATTCCATGACCACGACCGCCAACGGCTACGCCGCGCAATCCCCCGAAACGCCGCTCGCCCCGTTCAGCTTCGAACGCCGCAAACCCGGCAAGACCGACGTCGCGATCGACATCGCGTTCTGCGGCGTCTGCCATTCCGACCTCCACACCGCCAAGGGCGAGTGGGAAGGCACGCTCTACCCCTGCGTCCCCGGCCACGAGATCGTCGGCCACGTCACCGCAGTCGGCAGCGACGTCACCAAGTTCAAGGTCGGCGACGTCGTCGGCGTCGGCTGCATGGTCGACAGCTGCGGCGAATGCCCGTCGTGCAAGGACGGCGAGGAGCAATATTGCGAGACCACCGGCTTCGTCGGTACGTATAACGGCCCCGATCCCGTGCTCGGCGGCCACACCTTCGGCGGCTATTCGGACAAGATCGTCGTCGACGAAGGCTTCGTGCTGAAGGTCTCGCATCCCGAAGCCGACCTCGCCGCGGTCGCGCCGCTGCTGTGCGCCGGCATCACCACCTATTCGCCGCTGAAACACTGGAAGGTCGGCCCCGGCCAGAAGGTCGGCATCGTCGGTCTCGGCGGTCTCGGCCACATGGGCGTCAAGATCGCCAACGCGATGGGCGCCGAGGTCTATGTCTTCTCGACCTCGCCGAACAAGCGCGACGACGCCAAGCGTCTCGGCGCAAAGGACCTGATCGTGTCGAAGGACGAGGCCGCGATGGCCGAACACGCCAACAGCTTCGACTTCATCCTCAACACCGTCGCGGCGAGCCACAACCTCGACACGTTCACGGCATTGCTCAAGCGCGACGGCACGATGACGCTGGTCGGCGTGCCGGAGCACGCGCATCCGTCGCCCTCGGTCGGCAACCTCATCTTCAAGCGCCGCGCGATCGCCGGCTCGCTGATCGGCGGCATCGCCGAGACGCAGGAGATGCTCGATTTCTGTGGGCGACACGGCCTGGTATCGGACATCGAGATGATCCGCATGGACGAGATCGAACCCTCGTATCAGCGCATGGTAAAGAGCGACGTGAAGTACCGCTTCGTCATCGACATGGCGACGATGAAGACGGCCTGATCGGGCAGGGGGCGGCACTCAACGAGTGCCGCCCCAAACTCCCTCCCCTTCAGGGGAGGGTCGGGGTGGGGCAGTGCCACAAACGCCGACGTATGCGGCGAAGCCCCACCCCAACCCTCCCCTGAAGGGGAGGGGGTAAGAAGAAGGTGCCGAACGCTCCCTCAAACACTACCACCCCGGCGAAGGCCGGGGCCCAAGTGGGAAGGCCAATCTGATGAAGGGCAGCACTTCGTTAGCGATGTTTCCCAATTGGGCCCCGGCCTGCGCCGGGGTGGTACTTTGCGTGACGAGTTGTTTCGGCCCCCATCACCACCGATAATTGAAACTGATACTGATCCGCTCGCCCTTGGCAGCGTTCGGCACGACCTCATGCCGCAACCAGCTCTCCCACAGGAAAACACTCCCCGGTTTAGGCTCGGCATACACGAACGTCCGCAGATCCTCCGCCGCATCCTCCAACCGAGTCGGCGCCGCCATCATCATCGGCAACCGAGGATCCTCCAGCTTCAACGCCCCAGCCCCTTCCGGAATCGCCACGTACATCGTCCCGGAAACGACGCTATGCGGATGGATATGCCCCGAATGCGCGCCCCCAGGCTTCAGGACGTTCACCCAAAGACTGTCGAGCTTCAACTTCCGCCCGCCGAGATCGAACGCGCAATCCTTCGCGAACTGCGCGACATGCTTGTTCAGCAGCCGCACCAGGTCCCCGAACCGCGGATCGCGCAGCGGCAGGTCGTTCAGCGACGCATACGAGGTATACCCGCGATACCCATGCGCCTTCGACCACGCGACTCCGGCGCGATCCGCCTTCGCCAGTTCGAGCGCGGCGTCCTCGAGTTCCTCGACCAGATCGTCGTCGCCGAGATCGGCTTCGTAGAACCGCGTGGCAAACAGGGAGCGGGTGGTCATGGCTGCATCCTCAACGCGACATCGTTCATGAAGCGGACGTCGTCGCCTTCCGCCAGCCACTTCGCCTCCGCCGCGACCGCGCCGAGCATGTCGGAGAGCGGCTCGATCTCCGCCTTCGCATAATTCCCGAGCACATAGCCGGTCACGCGATCCTTGTGCCCCGGATGCCCGATCCCCAGCCGCACGCGGCGAAACTCCGGCCCCAGATGCTGGTCCGTCGAGCGTAGCCCGTTATGCCCCGCGGTCCCGCCGCCGGTCTTAACCTTCACGCGGAACGGCGCGATATCGAGTTCGTCGTGGAACACCGTCAGCGCCTCGACGCCAAGCTTGTAGAACCGCAACGCCTCGCCGATCGCGCGGCCGCTCTCGTTCATGAAGGTCGCAGGCTTCAGCAGCAGGATCTTGGTCGAGCCGATCCGCCCCTCCTGCGTCCAGCCCTGGAACTGCTTCTTGACCGCGCCGAAGCCGTGCACCTCGGCGATCGCGTCGGCGACCATGAACCCGACATTGTGCCGGTGCATCGCATATTGCGCCCCCGGATTGCCGAGTCCCGCCCAGATCTGCACGTGTGATTCTCCAAAAGACCGCGTGGGCCACGTAACCGTGTTCTCCTGCGAACGCAGGAGCCCAGGGTAACGGGCGGCGGCGCTGCTTGATCCTGGACCCCCGCGTTCGCGAGGGAACAGGAGGGCAGGGCAAGCCCCGTAAAACGAAACGGGCGGGAAAGCCCTAGCTTTCCCGCCCGCCAGATCATCCTAAGACGAAGGGCTGAACCCTCAGTCCTTCTTCTGCGGCGTGATCTTGTCGTCGTCGTTGTTGTCGTCGTTCGGCTCGACCGCAGCCTCGTCCTCGGCAGCAGCCTCGGCAGCCTGCGTCTCGGCGACTTCGGCCTCGAGCTCTTCGTCCTCGACGGTCGGCACGGTCGGCGGCACGATCGTGGCGATCGCGAAGTCGCGGTCGTCGATCGCGGGCGTCGCGCCCTTGGGCAGCTTCACGTCGCTGATGTGGATCGAATCACCGATCTCCAGACCGGCGAGCGAAATCGTGATCTCGCTCGGGATGTCCGAAGCGTCGACGACTAGCTCGATCTCGTGACGCGTGATGTTGAGGACGCCCTTGCCCTTCTTGATGCCCGGTGCGTCGTCCTCGTCGGTGAACGCGATCGGCACCGCGACGGTGACGGTCGAATGCTCGCCGATGCGCAGGAAGTCGACATGGATCGGGCGATCCGAAACCGGGTGGAACGACACGTCCTTCGGCAGCGTGCGCACGCCGTTGACCATCACGACGGAATTCATGAAGTGGCCGGTCATCAGCGCCTTCATCAGCGCCTTTTCCTCGAGGTGAACCGAGGTTGGTTCCTGGTTCAGGCCGTAGATCACGGCAGGCACGCGGCCATCACGACGCAGCGCCCGGGAGGCTCCCTTGCCAACCCGGTCACGCGTCTCGGCTGCGAGCGTCAACTGGTCGCTCATCTGTATTCTCCGAAACTCGTTTGTTGTCCTTCCCGCCCACGCCTCCAGGGATGACCATGGACCGGAAGCGCGGGCGCATAGCGGAGATTCGCGCAAAAAACAACGGTTGCGGGGAAGGGGCCTGCATCCTGCCGATACCTGCTACGCTTCGACCGCTGGCAATCTCGCCAGTTCTCGAGGAGCAGAACCATGACGTTTGGCAATGTCTGTGTTCTGCTTCTGGTGTTGTTCGCCTTTGCGACCTTGATCTTGAACGTCGTCGAGACGGCACGCCGGAAGTAGCGCAACGGGCGGGGGGTGCGCGGCAACGTGCCCCCCAAACGATTGAACCCCCGCCACGGCAATGGCGAGGGTTCGTATCTCAAGGCACAGCCATGACGTTTGGCTCGTGATATATACGCCCGATTCAAACACCGTTCAATGCCCCTCGCCCCTCCGGGGAGAGGGAGGGGCCCGCGTGCGCTTGCACGTGGGAGGGTGAGGGGAGTGAGGCTCGGGACGTTCGCGCTAACTCCCCCTCACCCTTCCGTCGCAAGGGCTCCTCCCTCCCTCTCCCCGAGGGGAGAGGGACTCGGCGGCTCAATACCGAACCCGCTCGGCCTTCACCCCCAGCTTCGCCAACTGCGCCTGAACGCTGTCCTTGCCCGCCAGATGCCCGGCGCCGACCGCGATAAACACAGTCCCCGGCGACTTCATCCGGTTCGCGACCCACTCCGCCCACCGCGCATTGCGGTCGAACAGCAGCGCCTTCGCCACCTCGGGCGAGTCCTTCAGGTCGTCGTTCATTTCTCTGGCCAAAGCTTCGGGATCCCCCTTCGCCCACTCGTCCACCATCGTCGCCATCGTCTTCTCGAGCGTCGGCAACTCGTCGATCGTGCTCCCCAGGAACTGCAACTGCGCCTTCTGCGACAGTCCCCCGAAATACCCGAGCTGCTGCTCCGCGGTCTCCAGCCCGATCACCGGCTTCCCCGCAGCCTTCGCCGCCGCCGTGATCACCTGCTCGGGCCCGTTTGCCGCATCATAGCCAAGCTTCGACAGTGGCGCGATCGATAGGTTGGTCGCCGCCAGCCAAGGCTTGAACCGATCGAACGCATTCGCCGGCAGCCCCAGATCGGTCACCGCCTTCGCATATGCCGCACGCTTGTCCGCAGGCAGCTGCTCGGTCAGCGTCGGGCCATCTTTCGACACCCCCGTCGCCATCACCAGCGACTGCATCTTGGCAGGATCCGGCATCACCAGCTCCAGCACCACCTGGTTCGAGCGATCGAACGCGGTCTTCACCGCCTCGTCGAACCACGTCATGCCGGGCTTCAACACATGGATCGTCCCGAACAGGTAGATCGTCGTGTCCTTGTCCTTCACCACCCACAAGGCCGGATCGGCATCGTTCGCGGCTTGCACAGGCTTCGGCGCGACCTGCGCACAGGCGGGCAAAGCGAACGCCATCGCCAGCGCAGACAGGGCGGATCGGAACGACGCGATCTTCGAAAACAGCTTCAAGGGGAGGGAATCCTTATCGTTGGTGCAGCCCATGTAGGACGCCGCAGCTTAACGCACCACTTGCCTCCCGCACCCCCATCCGCCAAAGCCCGCGCGTGACCCAGCCCCAGATCCAGCCAACGACAAAGCCTCTTAGCTTCCAGCGCATGATCCTCACGCTCCACGATTACTGGAGCGAACACGGATGCCTGATCCTGCAGCCCTACGACATGGAAATGGGCGCGGGCACTTTCCACACCGCCACGACGCTCCGCGCGCTCGGGCCGAAACCGTGGAACGCCGCGTTCGTCCAGCCCTGCCGCCGCCCGACCGACGGCCGCTACGGCGAGAACCCCAACCGGCTCCAGCATTACTACCAGTATCAGGTCATCCTGAAACCGAGCCCCGCCAACCTCCAGGAACTCTACCTCGGCAGCCTCGCGGCGATCGGCATCGACATGCTGAAGCACGACATCCGCTTCGTCGAGGACGACTGGGAGAGCCCCACGCTCGGCGCCTGGGGTCTCGGCTGGGAGGTCTGGTGCGACGGCATGGAGGTGACGCAGTTCACCTATTTCCAGCAGATGGGCGGCTTCGACATGAAGCCCGTCGCGGGCGAACTCACCTACGGGTTGGAGCGGCTGGCGATGTACATCCAGGACAAGGACTCGGTCTACGACCTGGCGTTCAACGACGCCGGGGTGACCTACGGCGACGTCTTCCTGGAGAACGAGCAGGAGATGTCGAAGTGGAACTTCGAGATCGCCGACACGGATTCCTTGTTCGACCAGTTCCGCAAGCACGTAGCGGAATGCGAGAATTGCCTTGAGCCCAAGGACGGCGGAAAAGCGCTCCCGATCCCAGCCTACGAGCAGGCGATCAAAGCCAGCCACATCTTCAACCTGCTCCAGGCCCGCGGCGTCATCTCGGTAGCCGAACGCCAAGCCTATATGGGCCGCGTCCGAGACTTGGCCAAAGGCGCCTGCGCCGCCTGGATGGACAAGCACGGATGGGCGGCATGATGGCTGTTCGTCGACAAGAAGGGTTTTGCGCGCAGAGGCGCAGAGGCGCGGAGCAGAAGGCAGGGCCGTTAGTGTATCGACTGGCGATCCGGCTTCGGCGTAGTGAAAGACGCCTGCGGCGTCCCTTTGCCGCGCGCAGCGCAACCGCTCCAACCTTCTCTTCTACCCTTCTCCTCCGCGCCTCTGCGCCTCTGCGCGAAACCCCTTCTCTCTTCTTCGCGTGCGAACACAAATGACCGACTTCCTTCTCGAACTCCGCTCCGAAGAAATTCCCGCCCGGATGCAGTCCAAGGCGCGTGAAGACCTCGCCAAGCTGTTCACCGCCGAGCTCGCCAAGGCCGGCATCGCCACCCGCGCCATCGTCACCTATGCGACCCCGCGCCGCCTGACGCTGATCGCGCGCGACCTGCCGCTCGAGACCGCCGCCGTCTCCGAGGAAACCAAGGGCCCCAAGACCTCCGCGCCCCCCCAGGCGCTCGAAGGCTTCCTCCGCAAGACTGGCCTCACCCGCGAGCAACTCGTCGACCGCAACGGCACGCTGTTCGCGGTCACCGAAAAGCCCGGCCGCGCCACCGCCGCCGTGCTCGCCGAGGCGATCCCCGCGATCGTCCGCGCATTCCCGTGGCCGAAGTCGATGCGCTGGGGCGACGCGTCGGCCAGCACTGAATCGCTCCGGTGGGTCCGCCCGCTGCAAGGCATCGTCGCGCTGCTCGGCGAAGAGATCGTGCCGTTCGAGATCGCCGGCATCGCCAGCGGCGCCGCCACGCTCGGCCATCGTTTCCACCACCCGTACCAGATCACGATCGGCGGCGCGCACGACTATGTCGAGAAACTGCGCGCCTGCCACGTCATCGTCGACCACGACGAACGCGCCACGCTGATCCGCGACCACGCCCGCGAAGCCGCCGCGCAAGCCGGCCTCGAACTGATCGAGGACGAGGGCCTCGTCGCCGAGAATGCCGGCCTGACGGAATGGCCGATTCCCCTGCTCGGCCAGTTCGACCCCGCGTTTCTCGACGTCCCACCCGAGGTGATCCAGCTGACGGCACGCGTGAACCAGAAATATTTCGTCTGCCGCGACGCCGATGGAAAACTCGCGAACGCGTTCGTCTGTACCGCTAACATCGCCGCACACGACGGCGGCGCGAAGATCGTCGAGGGCAACCGCAAGGTCCTCGCCGCGCGCCTGTCGGATGCGAAATTCTTCTACGACACCGACTTGAACACCAAGCTCGACGACCTCCGTCCGAAGCTCGAAAAGATCGTCTTCCACGAAAAGCTCGGCACGGTAGCCGACAAGGTCGACCGCGTCGCCAAGCTCGCCCGCTGGCTGGTAGAAGAGGGCATAATCCTCCCCGGAACGGGGAGGGGGACCAGCGAAGCTGGTGGAGGGGGCGCGCCACGAAGCGCAGCGTCCGCGGAGAACCCCCTCCACCCTCAGCCTACGGCTGACGGTCCCCCTCCCCTTGCAGGGGAGGAATTGGCAGACCTAGCAGAGCGCGCAGCCCGCCTCGCAAAGGCAGACCTCGTCACCGGCATGGTCGGCGAGTTCCCCGAGCTGCAAGGCCTGATGGGCGGCTACTACGCCGCCGCGCAGGGCGAGCACCCGGCCGTCGCCACCGCCATCCGCGACCACTACAAGCCGGTCGGCCAAGGCGACGACGTCCCCACCGACCCGGTAACGGTCGCGGTAAGCTTGGCGGACAAGCTAGATACGCTTGTCGGATTCTTTTCGCAGGATATGATCCCAACAGGATCAAAAGATCCATTTGCTCTCCGAAGAGCGGCGTTGGGATGCATCACTTTACTCGAGAAAAACTCGATAAGGTTGCCGATCATAAAAACCTATGCGCAGCAAGCTGGCGGCTTTTTATATAAGTCGATGGTGGAAAATGCGGATATAGTAATTAAGCGAGATTTCGAAGGTTTGAAGCGTACGAACCTTTCGCCACGAGATTTTGATATCGATGCTTATGTTGCGCAATTTACACAGGCCCCAGTAGATGAAGCAACCGAGCGGTTCTTCGTTGGTCTTCCACGTCTTCTCGACTTCTTCGCCGACCGCCTCAAAGTTCAGCAACGCGAAGCCGGCGTCCGGCACGACCTGATCGACGCGGTGTTCGCGCTCGGTGGCGAGGACGATCTCGTCCGCCTGCTCGCGCGCGTCCACGCGCTCCAGGCGTTCGTGACCACCGAGGACGGCACGAACCTGCTCGCCGGCTACAAGCGCGCCGCCAATATCCTGAAGAAGGAAGCGCCGAAGGACGACGCCGCCTCTTCTGCTCCCATCCCTGAAAGGGAGGGGCCGGGGGTGGGTAGCCCTCGTGGGAACGCCGCGCCCGCCTCGGACCGACCCACCCCCAACCCCTCCCTTCCAGGGAGGGGCGAAGAGGAATCGCTGTCCTACACTCCCGAACCCGCAGAGACCGCGCTGATGACCGCGCTCGACTCCGCCGAACCCCGCGCCACCGCCGCGATCGCTCGCGAAGATTTCGCCGCCGCGATGGCTGCCCTTGCAAGCCTCCGCGCGCCGATCGACGCGTTCTTTGATAGCGTTATCGTCAACGATTCCGATCCCGCGAAGCGCTCCGCCCGTCTCGCGCTACTTGAGCGAGTCCGTGCCGCAGTGCACAATGTCGCAGATTTTTCGAAGATCGAGGGCTGACTGGAGGAAGTGCACACATCGCGCCAGCGTGTGAACTTTGTGAACTTCGCTCCCGCCCAACGTATAAAAACAGGCACTTAGAGGACCGACCATGACCCAATATGTGTATCGCTTCGGCGGCGGTGTTTCGGATGGCGGCAAGGGCGACAAGAACCTGCTCGGCGGCAAGGGCGCGAACCTCGCCGAGATGGCGTCGATCGGCCTGCCGGTCCCGCCGGGCTTCACGATCTCGACCGATTTCTGCGCGGTCTATTACGACGAAGGCGGCAAGTTCCCGCAAGGCCTGCGCGACGAGGTCGCCACCGGCCTCGCGCACATCGAAGGCGTCACCGGCAAGAAGTTCGGCGACCCCGCCGACCCATTGCTCGTCTCCGTCCGGAGCGGCGCCCGCGCCTCGATGCCGGGGATGATGGACACCGTCCTCAACCTCGGCCTCAACGACCAGACCGTCGAAGGCCTCGCCGCCAAGTCCGAGGACGCGCGCTTCGCGTGGGACAGCTATCGCCGCTTCATCCAGATGTACGCCGACGTCGTCCTCGAACTCGATCACGGCGCGTTCGAGGAAGCGCTGGAGATCGCCAAGGAAGACCAGGGCTTCACGCTCGACACCGAACTCTCCGCCGACGATCTGCGCAAACTCGTCGCGGAGTATAAGGGCCTAGTCGAGAAGCTCTGGGGCAAGCCCTTCCCACAAGACGTCCACGATCAGCTCTGGGGCGCGGTCGGCGCGGTGTTCGGCTCGTGGCAGTCCGAGCGTGCGAAAGTCTATCGCCGCCTCAACGACATCCCCGGCGGCTGGGGCACCGCGGTCAACATCCAGGCGATGGTGTTCGGCAACATGGGCGACACCTCGGCGACCGGCGTCGCGTTCACGCGCGACCCGTCGAAGGGCGACCGCGCCTATTACGGCGAATTCCTGATCAATGCGCAGGGCGAGGACGTCGTCGCCGGCATCCGCACCCCGCAATACCTCACCAAGACCGCGCGCGAAGACGCCGGCGCCAAGCCCGCCTCGATGGAAGAGGCGATGCCCGAGGTCTACCACCAACTCGCCGACGTGTTCGACACGCTCGAAAACCACTATCGCGACATGCAGGACATCGAGTTCACGGTCGAGAAGACCAAGCTCTGGATGCTCCAGACGCGCGCCGGCAAGCGCACTGCCAAGGCCGCGCTCAAGATTGCCGTCGACATGGCGAACGAGGGTCTGATCACCCGCGAAGAAGCGATCCTGCGCATCGAGCCGATGGCGCTCGACCAGCTGCTCCACCCGACGCTCGATCCCAAGGCGCACCGTGATGTCCTGACCAAGGGCCTCCCCGCATCGCCGGGTGCAGCCTCGGGTGCGGTCGTGTTCGACGCCGATGCCGCCGAGAAGAAAGCCGCCGATGGCGTCGCCGTGATCCTCGTCCGCACCGAAACCTCGCCCGACGACATCCACGGCATGCACGCCGCCAAGGGCATCCTCACCGCGCGCGGCGGCATGACGAGCCACGCGGCCGTCGTCGCCCGCGGCATGGGACGCCCCTGCGTTTCCGGCGCCGGCACGCTCTCCATCGACGCCAAGGCAAAGATCATGCGCTGCGGCGGCCGCGAGGTGAAGGAGGGCGACCTGCTCACCATCGACGGCACCACCGGTGAAGTGATGATCGGCGCGGTCGCGACCGTGCAGCCCGAGCTGTCGGGCGATTTCGCGACGTTGATGGTGTGGGCCGACGAGGTCCGCCGCCTGAAAGTCCGCGCCAACGCCGAAACGCCGGAAGATTGCCGCGTCGCGCGCGAGTTCGGCGCCGAGGGCGTCGGTCTCTGCCGCACCGAGCACATGTTCTTCGAGAGCAGCCGCATCACCAACGTCCGCCAGATGATCCTCGCATCGGACGAGAAGGGCCGCCGCGTCGCACTCGAAAAGCTGCTCCCCGAACAGCGCAAGGACTTCACCGAGATCCTCGAGGTGATGGCCGGCCTGCCAGTGACGATCCGCCTGCTCGATCCGCCGCTCCATGAATTCCTCCCGCACGAGGAATCCGAATTCGCCGAGGTCGCGACCGCAGCGGGCGTCGACGTCGACACCCTCAAGCGCCGCGCGGCGGAGTTGCACGAGTTCAATCCGATGCTCGGCCATCGCGGCTGCCGTCTCGGCGTGACCTATCCCGAGATCTACGAGATGCAGGCCCGCGCGATCTTCGAGGCGGCGGTCGACGTCGCGGAGAAGTCCGGCGCCGCCCCGATCCCCGAAGTCATGATCCCGCTCGTCGCCACCCGCCGCGAGCTGGAACTGATGAAGGCGGTCGTCGACAAGGCCGCCCAGGCGGTGTTCGCCGAAAAGGGCCGGACGATCGAGTATCTCGTCGGCACGATGATCGAACTCCCCCGCGCAGCACTCCGCGCTGGCGAGATCGCAGAAGTCGGCGAGTTCTTCTCGTTCGGCACCAACGACCTGACGCAGACCACCTTGGGCGTCAGCCGCGACGACGCCTCGCGCTTTCTCGGCGCGTATGTCGAACAGGGCATCTACGCGAAGGACCCGTTCGTCAGCATCGACGTCGAAGGCGTCGGCGAACTGATTGAAATCGCAGCAGAACGTGGCCGCAAGACGCGTGCCGGCATCAAGCTCGGCATCTGCGGCGAACACGGCGGCGACCCGGCCAGCATCGCATTCTGCGAAAAGGTCGGCCTCGATTACGTCTCGGCGTCACCCTATCGCGTCCCAATCGCCCGCCTAGCAGCGGCACAAGCAGCGCTGTCGAAGAAGTAACGCTCGCTCAAAAGTCGCACCACCCCGATAGGGGCCGCCACCCCGGCGAAGGCCGGGGCCCAGTTGGAACGTCCGAAGTAACGAGGGGCAGTCCCCAATTACTCAGCACTCCCAACTGGGCCCCGGCCTCCGCCGGGGTGGATAAAATGGGGAGAGGGTTCCTCCCCCCAAATGTGTCCCCGCGAAGGCGGGGACCCAGACTGGGCTCCCGCCTTCGCGGGAGAACAAGGGGGCAGGGGCTAACCTAGCCCCCTACACCTCACCGACGCTGGTCAAAATCGAACCAGCCACGCTTGGTCCCATCGGCATTATACGCCGGCCGAGGATAACCCGGCCGCGCCGAAGACAACGCCCCAGTCCGCGACGTATCGACGACTGGATCACGCCCGACAACCGGCGCCCGCTCAACAACTGCCGGAGCAAACCGCGCCGCCTCAACGTCCTTCACCAACCGAGCATTCTCCCGCTCAGCCTCAACGGCCCGCTTCTCCGCCGCCGCCGCCCGAACATCGCCATCCTTCTTCACCGCAGCATGCGCATCCCGCTCGGCGAGATACCGCGCCTTCCACTTCTTCCCCCCCGGATGGCTCGCCAATCCGAACAGCCAGCCGGCGACGAAGACCAGCGCAAGCGCCGCAAACTGCGTAGGTGTAGAAAACAACGGCATCGTAAAACCCTCCTGTTACGGAAGCCCAACGATCCGCCGCGCCGCCGGTTGCTTCAGGTCTTCAACAGCGCGTCGGAGATCGAACACGCCGCCGGCCCGAGGATGACGACGAACAGCACCGGGAGGATGAACAGGATTAGCGGGATCGTCATGATCGCCGGCAACCGCGCCGCCTTCTCCTCGGCGCGCATCATCCGCTCGTTGCGGAATTCGCCCGACAGCACGCGCAGCGCAGACGCGAGCGGCGTGCCGTATTTCTCGGTCTGGATCATCGTCGTGACGACGCCCTTCACCGCATCCAGCTTCACCCGCTGCGCCAGATTCTCGAACGCCGAACGCCGGTCGGTCAGGAACCCGAGTTCGATCGCGGTCAGCGTGAACTCCTCGCCCAGCTCCGGATACGCCCGCCCCAGTTCCCGCGCGACGCGGTGGAACGCGGCATCGACGGTCAACCCCGCCTCGGCGCAGATGACGAGCAGATCGAGCGCATCCGGCAATCCCTTGCGGATCGCATCCGAGCGCTTCTTGATCTTGTTGTCGAGATACAGGTCGGGCGCCTTGTAGCTCATGATGAAGGTCATCGCGACGAGCCCGTATTTCTTCAGCGGGCCCCAGGTCGCGAAGCCGTCGGTGCCGTACACCCAGTACAACATCGCCCCACCCAACACGATCGGCAGCACGAGCCGGCCGAAGATCACCGACGGCGCCCATTCCTTCGAGCGGACGCCGGCCTGCATCAGTTTCAGCTGGACCGCCTTGACCTGGCTGTCCTGGAGTACCTTCATCGACGACAGGATGCCGCGCAGCTTGTCCGCGGTATCGTTGCGCTGGACCAGCTTCGCGCGGCGCTTGGTCGACGCGGTGATGCCCGCCTTCAGCTGTTCGCGGCGATCGTTGAGCGCCTTGACGCGCTTGGTCATCGGATCGCTGACGGTCGTCGCCGCGTAGATCGCGATCATCACCGCGAAGGCCGCGACGCCCGACAGGATCGTCGCGACGAGCAGGACGTCGATCCCGAGAATGGTAGGTCCGGCGGTTCCGCCCATCATCGTGTCCCTAAATCTCGAAGCTGATCATCTTGGACATGATGAAGGCGCCGATCGCCATCCACACCATGCCGCCCATGCCGATCGCCATCAGCCGTTCGTCGATGAAGAAATTCTGCATGTACCGGCCGTTGATCACCCAGATCATCCCGAACACGATGAACGGCAGCGCGCCGATGATGTAGGCGGACGCCTTCGATTCCGACGACATCGCCTTGATCTTGAGCTTCATCTGGCCGCGTTGGCGCAGCACGTGCGACAGGTTCGCCAGCGTCTCCGCCAGATTGCCGCCGGTCTCGCGCTGGATCGCGATCGTGATCACGAAGAACTGGAATTCCGGCGTGCCGAGCCGGTCCGCGGTATCCTGCAACGCGGCGTCCATCGTCCGGCCGATCTTCATCTTGTCGCTGACCGCGCGGAATTCCTCGCCAACCGGCCCCTCGACCTCATGCCCGACTACCCCGATCGTCTCGCTGATCGGCAGGCCCGAGCGAAGCCCGCGGACCAGCAGGTCGATCGCGTCGGGAAACTTCGCGGTGAACTTGCCGATCCGCCGCTGGATCGTCTTGCCGACGATGAAATGCGGCAGGCCGACGCCGACGAACACGCCGAACAGCAGCGCGAGCAGGATCGGCAGGCCCTTCAACAGCATCAGCGCGGCGACGACCAGCGCGATCCCCGCGGTCGCCAGTCCGTATTGTCCGACGGTCCAGTCCTTGCCGGTCATCGCGAGGCGTTTGGCGAGCTGTACCGGGTTTGGCAGGATACGACCGAAGGCGAGATCCATCTTGGTATCTTGGGTCATCGAGATGCGCCGCAACTGCGCCTCGGCGACCACCAGCGCGTCGCCGTGACGCTCGCGCACCGCGGCGATCCGGCGCGATTGGGCGCGCCCGGTCGACGGACCGGCGAACGCGAACAGCACGATCCCCAGCGCCAGCGCGGAACCGATCATCACCAGAAGGAACGGCAGCATATCCATTACTTGGCCGGTACCGGCTTGACCGTGCGCTTCGGCATCAGGCCCTTCAGATTGCTGAACTTGCCGATCAGCGACTTGCCCTTCGCGCCCTTCACGACGCCGAGATCGGTGTCGACCGATGCAGCGGCCAGCTCGGCGGCCAGTGCCAGGATCGGCGCGATGGTCTTCGACGTCTTGCCGACCTCGACGATCGGCTTGCCGAGCTTGGCCGCCTGCGCTGCCAGCTTCTGGTCGAACGGCACGATGTAATCGATCTTGCGCTCGATCGACCCTTCGAAATCCTTGCGGTTGATCTCGAGCTGGCCGCCCGCGTGCATGCGGTTGGCGATCACGTACACCGTCGTCTGCTGCGCGTTCGACTTGAGCCACGACAGGATCCGGATCGTATCGCGCGCTGCCGCCAGCGTCAGGTCGGTGACCAGGACGAGGAGCTTCACGTCGCTGATCAGATGCGGGTGCTGGATCAGCATGCCGCGCGGCAGATCGACGACGGTGCATTCGAACGCCAACCGCATCTCCTCCTGCAACTGGAAGAAGGCGGAGCCGTCGGTGATCAGCGGTGTGTTGATCGGCGCCTCGGCCGACAGCACGGAGAGTTTCTCCGACGCCTTCACCATCGCACGTTCGATGAACAGCCCGTCGATCCGGCTCGGATTCTCGATCGCGTCGGTCAGGCCGCGGCCCGGTTCGAGATCGAGGGCGAGCGCGCCGGTCCCGAAATGGACGTCGAGATCGAGCAACGCGGTCGCGCGCCCTTCATGCTCCGCGAGCAGCCAGGCGACCGAGGTTGCGATCGTCGATGCGCCGACGCCGCCGCGCGTGCCGATCACCGCGACCGAGCAATGCGCACGATCGGGCGATACCTCGACATGCTTGGGCGCATTCAGGATCGTCTGCGCGTGCGAGAACGCCTCGCGCAGCATGTCGGGCTGCAACGGCTTCAGCAGATAGTCCTGGATCCCGCTGGCGACCAGATCGCGGTACAGCCGGACGTCGTTGACCTGGCCGGCCGCGATCACGACCGTACCCGGTTCGCAGACTTCGGCGAGCGCGTTGATGTCGTTGAGCGGATCACCCGATTCGGCGAGATCGACGAACAGGATCTGCGGCGAGGCGGATACCGACAGCGACTGGACCGCGTTGCGCAGGCCGCCCTTGAAGATCTTGTCGACCGACCAGCCCAGTTCGGCGGCGATCGGCCGCAGCGCGTCTGCCGTCACCTCGTCGCAGACATAGGCGGTAAACGGTTCGCGGTGCGCGATGCCGCCTGGCTTCCACGGAGCGTTCATCACTTTCCTCCCGTGGTGGTGGCGGACAGGCCACCGGCACCGGTCGGTGCCTTTTTGCGGTACGTGTCGATCGCCTTGTACGCGACCGCCGTGTCGGTGGTTTCGGCGCCGGGCGCCCCGCGGACGAGATCGGCCGGATTGGCGACCATCGCCGCGAGGTTGCTGTTGATCGCGCAGCCATAGTTCGACGAGGTGTTCGCCTGGAACTCGTTGGACGCATCTCGCGACCAGTCGGGGCAACGCGGTACCCCGGCATGCATCCTGGTCACGACCACGCGGATCGTGCCGGGCGCGAGCGGGGCAGGCGTCACCGGTGCATCGTCGCTGAGCAGCAGCCCGTATTGCGCGACGACCGCGGCGACGTCGCCGCGCGCGCCCGGTGCTTCGCCGGCGGGATCGTCGATCGTGACGCGGTCGCCATAGCCGAGCCGCATCGTCGTCATCCAGCCTGCCAGCCGCTGCTGTTCGCCGCCTGCCAGCGCACCCCCGGACACGCCCAGATCGAGCGCATAATCGGATCGGCTGACGACCGGCTGATGGACCGATTCGAGGCCGCGATTCTCGGTTCCCATACAGCCGCCAAGCAGCAGCGCGGGGAGGAGGGACGCTAGGATCGATTGCTTGATCATCGGAAATCCTTGAGACGTCGGGTGCAGGGGCATGTCACTGCGATCCGATCAGTTCGAGAAGCCGGGGGCGGGGACGACAGCCGTGCCCGGCTTGCTGCCCTTGCCTGTGCCGTTGGCGATCGGAGCCGGCGCTCTGACGTCGTCTTCGCTGCGGCGGATGTCGCTCCGCGGCACCGGCATGACCGGCGCGGTGGCACCGACGGAGGGCTGGACATAGGCGGGACGCGCCACGGTCGGCACCGGCCGCTTGCCGCCGCCGCTCGCGCTCAGCGTGCCGAGCAACACCCGATCGATGTCGGACGGTGCGCGCGCGCCGTCGGTCGGCAGGGCGATGTCGCTCGCGTTGTTGACCGGCTTGACCAGATACGGCGTGATCACGATCACCAGTTCGGTCTCGTTGCGCTGGAACGCGTTCGAGCGGAACAGCGCGCCGATGATCGGCAGGTTCGCCAGTCCGGGGGTCTTGTCGTACGAGTTGTTGTGGCTGTTCGACAGCAGGCCGCTGATCATCATGCTCTGGCCCGAGCCGAGTTCGACGGTGGTTTCGGTCCGTCGCGTCGTCAGGCCGGGTACGCGCGTCCCGTTGAGCGTGACCGCGTTCGAGTAATCGAGCTGCGACACTTCTGGACGGACGCGCAGCGAGATGCGGCCATCCGAGAGAACCGTCGGCGTGTACGCCAGGCTGACGCCATATTGCTTGTAGTCGACCGTGACGGTGCCGAGCGCCTGCGCGATCGGGATCGGCACTTCGCCGCCCGCGAGGAACGTCCCCGTCTCACCCGACAGCGCGGTGAGATTAGGATTGGCGAGCGTCGTCACCTGGCCGGTGGTTTCGCCGAGATCGATCGCGGCCAGCAAGTCCAGTCCCAGCAATCGACCGGCAAGTCCGATGGTCGAACCGAGCGCTGCCTTCCCCGGGAATCCGAACAGGGTATTGCCCGGCACTGCACCATTGACGTCGACGGGCGCATTCGGCGCGCCGATGACACCCGGGACCGTCGTAATCGTACCTTGGCGACCCTGCGCGATATTGAACAGGAAATTGCCCGACCCGCGGCTTGTCAGGTTGACGCCAATGTTCTTGACGAAACTCCGACTAACTTCGGCGATCCGTACCTGCAGGTTCACCTGCAACGGCGTCGCGGTCTTCAGCCGCGACAGGACCTTGGTCGAATCGCCGACGAACGCCTGGACGAGGCGCTCGGCCTCGGCGGCGTCTTCGGGCGCGGCCACGGTACCGGTCAACAGGATCAGCCCGTTCATCGGCGTCGCGACGACCTGCGCTTCGGGCATCGCCAGCCCGAGCATCTGCTGCACCGAATCGAGGTTGTTGCCGACGCGGATCGTCGCCGAATAGACCACCGCGCCACCCTTGGCAGTCGCCGAGATCGTCGTCTCGCCGGTCTTCTTGCCGAAGATGTAAAGCTGCGTCGGCGAGCGGACCTGGACATCGGCGATCGCATCGTCGGCGACGAACAGGTCGCTCATCGGCCGTGCGAGCGTCACCAACCGACCGCGGCCGGTATTCACCTGGACGACCGGCGATCCGGCGGGGGCGGTCGCCCCGCGACCGCGCTGCGCCATCGCGGGGACCGAGGGCGCGGCGCTGGCCGCGACCAGGGCCACCACGAGCGGCCATCCCAACGTCGTTTTCTGGCGAGCCGCGCCAAAGGGGTGCGTCAACGGAATGCGCATTTCAATTCTTCCCCCCGACCGGAACGACGGTCATTGCGTTGCCGCGCGCCACCCGCACGATCGGCCCTTGCACGGCGACCACACCCGTCGTGGGTCCTGCGACCGGCATCATCGGCATCCCGCCTTGTCCGCCGACACTTGCGGTCGGTTTTCCAGGGACCGAGCTGCGCTGGTAGCGCGAGACGTCGGCGCCGGTCTGGTAGCTTCCCGCACCGGCCGATGGCTGGCTTGCGAGCCGGACCATCATCGCCTTCTCGGCCTTTGGATCGTTCCCGTTGGGCACGTGCACCGCGCCCGATGCGATGGCTTCTTCGAGTTCGGCGGAATTGTCGGCGATCGAGCGCAGCGACAGCGACAGCGTGCCGAGCGTCTGCGCGACCGCGACCTGCTCCGCCATCTTCGGTGTCGCTTCGATCGTCACGTTCGAGAAGGTCTGGACCTTGGTCTTGCCGTCCTCGCCGACCAGATTGTCGGTGCGCTGGTCGGTGGCGAGCACGCGGATGTTGCGCATGATCGTTTCCGACACCTTGAGCGGCTGGCCATCGCCGCCACCGGCGACGTTCTGCGTCAGGACAAGGTCGATGCGGTCGCCCGGAAAGACGAAGCCCGCAACCGCGGCCTGCGCCGATACGGGGACGGAGACCGCGCGCATGCCGGGGCCAAGCGCCGCGGCGAGAAATCCGCGGTCGCCGGGCTTCACCAGCGCACCCTGCGTGACCGGTTGTCCCGCCGTGATGATGCTGCGCACCACCGTGCCCTGCAACGACTGGAGGTTGGTCTTGTCCTTGAGGTAATAGGCGTTGTCGACCAGCTCCTTGGGCCAGGGCTGATACTTCAGCGCGGTCGCGTCGAGGATCGTGCCGACCGGCAGCGAGCGCGTCGCGACGAGCACTTCGGGCCCGTCGACGGCCGGCGCGGCCATTGCGGAGGCACCGGCTTGCGGTGCCGAACTTCCCGCCACAAGCGTTCTGGCAAAGAAGGCTGTTACGGCCGCGACTATAAGCGCGCCTACCAGCAGAATTATCTTGCGGCTGTCCATGACTACATCGTGCCTTTCAGGCGCCCGGTGTTCGTTCCGAGGCTAATCATCACTGAAACTGGTTAAGGAGTGGTTCGCGGAGTGCGAGAATACCGGCGAATGCTATAGCGACCCCATATGGAACCTCGATTAGTCCAGTATTCTTCTTGATCGTTCGCTCGATCATCATGACGATCGTGACGATCCCGCCGGCGATCGACATAATCATCAGCATCGACAGGAACGCCGGGAACGGCAGCCACAGCGCGAGCGCGACGATCAGCTTGACGTCGCCGCCGCCCATCATCCCGAAATGGAACGCGATCAGAAACACGGCGAAAACGGCCAGGGCCACGCCGAGCTGGAGCGCCATGTCGGGCCAGACATCCAGGCCGTTCGCATACCACCAGACCGGCGCGAGCAGCGCGACGGCGGCGTTCTTCCAGTTGGCGATTTCCCGAGTCCGCACGTCCTCGATGCCAGCGGAAACCAGCAGGCCCCCCAGCACGAAAATCAAGATTGGAAGCGCAATGTTGGACCCCATCGGCTAAGTCCTAACGGAGATGGCTTTCGAAAAAGTAACCGTGCCGCGCAAAAATACCGGCGATACCGCGACTTGTGCGGCGCGACGGGCGATCCCGGTCAGCGCTCGCATCGGTTATTGGACCGCGCCGGACGGCTGGAAGCTGCGTCGATTCGACTGGCCAGCCGCGGCGCCGCGCGGCCGTATGCTGTTCCAGACCGGTCGCGGGGATATCTTCGAGAAATATCTGGAAACGTTCGCGCATCTCCATGCGCAGGGGTGGTCGGTGACCGCGTTCGACTGGCGCGGGCAGGGTGGTTCAGGGCGGCTTTCCGCCGATCCGCATGTCGGCCACGCCAGCGATTACGGTGTGTACGACCGCGATCTCGCAGCGTTCTGGGCGGACTGGAGCGCGGAGGACGCGCCGTCGGCGGATGCACGGGACGCGGCGCTGCCGAGCGTCGTGCTCGGTCACTCGATGGGCGGCATGATGGTGATGCGCGCGCTCGCGGCACGGTCGATCCAGCCGGCAGCGGCGATCCTCGTGGCGCCGATGATCGGGCTGAAATCCCCGTTCGGCACGGGCTTTGCCAGCAAGGTGACGCAGTGGATGGCGGCGCGCGGCGATCCGGCGCGTGCGGCGTGGCGGACCAACGAGCGGCCCGGATCGGTCGCGTCGCGGCAGACTTTGTTGACGCATGACGCCGCGCGCTACGAGGACGAGCTCTGGTGGCAGCGGACGTGTCCGGAGCTGGTACTCGGCCCGCCGAGCTGGGCGTGGCTCGCGCAGGGGTTCGCAGGCGCGGCGGCGCTGGCGAAGGATCCCCGCATCGAGTCGACCCATATCCCCGTGCTGATGCTGATCGCCGACGCCGACAAGCTGGTCGATTCGCGCGCCGCGCTCCGGCTGGCGGCACGCTTGCCGGATGCGCAGGTCGTCCGGTTCGGTCGCGAATCCGCGCACGAAATTCTGCGCGAGGCCGACGGCGTTCGCGACCGTGCGCTGGCGGCGATCGATTCGTTTCTCGTGGCGTGCGTGCCGCTCCGCTGATGGCGCCCGTCTACGACATCGCGATCGTCGGCGCAGGCATGGGCGGTGCGAGCCTTGCGGCGGCGGTCGGTCCGCATGCGCGCGTGCTCGTGCTCGAAGCGGAGGACACTCCCGGGTATCATGCCACCGGTCGTTCGGCGGCGTTCTGGTCGGAAACCTATGGCGGCCCCGACATCCAGCCGTTGACGACTGCCTCGGGTCCGTTCCTCGAGGCGGGAGGGCATCTCGCGCCGCTCGGCTCGATCCACATCGGTCGTGCCGAAGACGAAGCGGCGATCGACGCGTTCCTGGCCGAATTCGCGGGCAGCGACGTCGCGCTCGACCGAGTCGACCCCTCCGCGTTCGTCCCCGGCCTGCGCGCCGAGTGGACGCTCGGCGTCCAGGAGGCGAGCTGCGCCTATATCGACGTCGCAGCACTTCATGCCGAAAGCATCGCCACCGCACGCCGTGCCGGAGTCGACTTCGTCAGCGATGCCGCTTTCTCCGGCGCGACTCGCGTCGGCGGCGTGTGGACGATCGACACCAAGGCCGGCGCGTTCAGGGCTCGCGTCATCGTCGATGCGGCGGGTGCGTGGGCCGACGCGGTCGCGGTGCGGGCCGGCGTCCGCCCGCTTGGCCTGCAAGCCTATCGCCGGACGATGGTCCAACTGCGTACCGATCCCGGCGCACCCGACGGCTTGCCGCATATCGCGGACATCGCAGGGCGGTTCTATTTCAAGCCCGAACCCGGCGGTCGCCTCTGGCTAAGCCCGCATGACGAGACACCGACCGCCCCCTGCGACGCCGCGCCCGAGGAAATCGACATCGCGATCGCGGTCGACCGATTCGAACGCGTCGTCGATTGGCGCGTCGCGGCGATCGAGCGGCGTTGGGCGGGGTTGCGGACCTTCGCCCCGGACCGCCTGCCGATCTACGGCTTCGACCCGGATACCCCCGCGTTCTTCTGGTGCGCGGGGCAGGGCGGGTTCGGAATCCAGACGGCGCCCGCTGCCGCGTTGCTTGCCGCCAGCCTGCTGCTCGGCACCGCGCCCGATCCCGCGGTCGCGGCGATCGATCCGGCACGCTATTCGCCCCACCGGTTTTGAGCGAGCCTCGGTACGCGTCCGGCGGGGAGCTGTAGCGTAGCCGAAAGGTTCGCCAAAAACGCAATCGACTCGATCGACGTGAGCCGTGCCATCGCCCCCGTCGAAGGTCTCCGATCGAGCAACTCGACTCGAGCTGGGCTCGTTTCGTTCTGCAGATAACGCTCGATTTCCGTAAAAACGGCGCGGTTTATCCTCCCCGATGTGGCTGCATCGCTATTTTCGCATACCGAAGTGATGTGAAGATTCGCGAATCCATTGGAAAAAATTCCGATCTTCATTCGTAGAAATCGACAGGATCGGGTTAGTCCCAAAAACTTAACCGAGGTTAAATACGAGATATGGTTAACGCGAGATAATTCCGGGGCTGGCAGGGTGCAGCCAGCTTTTTCGGTGTGTAGCGCATGGTTGATTTCTTCGTTGGCAGCTCGATTTCGACGATC
Source organism: Sphingomonas sp. PP-CE-3A-406 (assembly GCF_003688625.1). Classification (GTDB taxonomy): domain Bacteria; phylum Pseudomonadota; class Alphaproteobacteria; order Sphingomonadales; family Sphingomonadaceae; genus Sphingomonas. The sequence continues at coordinate 1,295,738 of NZ_RCWY01000001.1, read as the reverse complement.
AACGCGAAAGGCGAGCTGACTTTACCCGAACATTTCTGCGTGGCGATACAATCGCGCGCGATCCGCGACGATCTGTTCGTCGGTCTTCATGCGGATCACCCGTGCATGATCGTCTGCGACCGCGACAGCGTCGCGGTGCATCATCACGATACTCAGGGCAACTTGCTCGGCGGGTGGGAGCGCGAGGCGCGCGAGGCGCTGTTGCGAAGACGGCTGGGGTTCGTCGCGCCCGCGCAGATGGACGGCAAGGGGCGGATTCGGATCGCGCCCTGGATGCGGTCGCGACGCGGCATCCGCCAGCGCGCGCTGCTGATCGGCATGGGCCGCCATTTCGAAGTCTGGAATCTCGATCTGGTGCTCGAACAGGGACCGAGCGACCTGATCGTCCTCGCCGCACTGCACCTCGATACATCGATCACCAAGGAGGATCGCCATGAACCTGCTATGCCACGTCTCGGGGCACGTCGCCGCGCCGCTCGTCCTGGAAAACCAGGGCTTTCTGTTCAGCCGGTGCCAGCGCTGCCGACACGACCTGATCCGCTCCGCCCGGCCGTCGATCGACCCGGCGATCGACCCGTCAAGCGAATCGTCGCCGGCCGATAGCTGGACCGCCGTCCCCGAAGGTATGCGAGTCGCGTGGCGCTCGACCGACGTCTCGGCGTTCGACCAGCCGTCATGGCACGCACGGTCGTTGCAGCAGTTGCGCGACTATTCGCGCGATGCGGTCGTCACGATCACCGACGCGACGCACGTCGCGGTCGCGGTCGTCGGTTGGCACGGTGCGGACGCCGCCCGGCGGATCAAGGCGGCGGCGCTTGCGACGTACCGGTCGGGTCGCCGCGTCCTGCATCTGCCGAAGCCGTCCCGACCGTCCTATGCGGGAGTGGTCATCATCAATCTGACGCTGAAACGCGACTCGGCCTCATGGCGCGACGACCAGCCCATGCAGGATACCCAGTTCGGCGACGTGATCGGGGCATGACCACGCCGGACCGGACGAAGCGGGTCAGGTTCGTCCCGCTGCCACCGCGGCATCGCTCGCCAGTTTGTCGGCGCGTTCGTTCTCGGGGTGGCCGGCATGGCCCTTGACCCATTGCCACTCGATCTTGTGGCGCTCGACCGCGGCCAGCAATGCGTGCCAGAGTTCGGCGTTCTTCACCGGCTTCTTGTCGGCGGTCTTCCAGCCGTTGCGCTGCCATCCCTTCACCCATTTGGTGAGGCCATCCATGACGTACTTGCTGTCGGTATACAGCGTGATCGCGCACGGCCTGGTCAACGCATTGAGGGCCTCGATCGCCGCGGTCATCTCCATGCGGTTGTTCGTCGTCGGGGTTTCGCCGCCCGACAATTCCTTCTCGTGCGCGCCCATGCGGATCACCGCACCCCAGCCGCCGGGACCGGGATTGCCCTTGCACGCGCCGTCGGTGAAGATCTCCACCTTCGTCATCTCGCCGTCAGTCATGCGAACATATCGTCCTTTGCGTAAGCTTCGTAGCGTCGCCAATAGGCGAGCGGATCCTTCCGGGTCACCAGTGCGCCCGCCGGCGTATTCAGCCAGTCCCACGCCCGCGTCAGCAGGAACCGCAAACAGGCACCCTGCGCTAGGATCGGCAATGCGCCCCGTTCGTCGTCCGACAGCGGATGCCGGTCCGCATAGCCCTGGACCAGCGCACCGCCGACCGCCGCGTCATAGCGCTCGCCACGGTCGTCGAAGCTCCACGCGCTGTGCATGATCGCCAGATCATAGGCACGGATATCGGTGCACGCGAAATAGAAATCGATCAGTCCGCCGACCGTATCGCCGCGCATGAGCACGTTGTCCGGAAACAGATCGGCATGGATTACCGCGCGAGGTAGCCTATCGGGCCAGACCGAGACGACGCCGTCCAGCGCCATCGACACGCGATCGAACAAGCGATGCTCGATCGTGTCGAGATCGTCGCCACACTGCGCCAGCAACGCCTGCCATCCCGCCGGCCCCAGCGTGTTCGGCCGATCGAGCGCGAACCCGGCCAGGCTCTCGTGCATAGCCCCCAACGCCCCACCGGCGGCATAGGCCTGCGCAGCGGTCGGATGCGATACCGATACGCCGTGCAGGAACTCGATCAGGCAGGCAGGGCGGCCGCACAATTCGTGGATCAGCACGCCGTCGCGGTTCGCCAAGGCTCGCGGCACCGGGTTGCCGTCGGAGGCGAGATGCTCGAGCATCGCCATGAAGAACGGCAGGTCGCCCGCCGACACGCGCTTCTCATACAGCGTCAGGATGAACCGCCCGGCCGTCGTGTCGACCAGATAATTGCTGTTCTCGACGCCCTCTGCGATCCCCTTGAAGGACACCAGTTCGCCGTGATCGAAGCCGGCGAGGAAACTCGCGAGCGCTTCGGCCGAAACCTGCGTATAGACCGCCATGCTAGGCGCCCATCCTAAGCAGCGGCTTCCAGGCCACGCGGCAGCTTGAACGCGATCGTCTCGCGGGTCGTCTCGACCTCGCGCTCCGTCACGGTGAAGCGTTCCGACAGTCGTTCGACCAGTTCGCGCACCAGCAGTTCGGGGGCGGAGGCGCCGGCGGTGATCCCCAGCGTGCGGACACCCGCCAGGAAATCCCAGTCGAGTTCGCTTGCGCGCTGGATCAGCCGGGCCCGCGTTCCCTCGCGCTCGGCGACCTCGACGAGACGGACCGAGTTGGACGAATTGGGCGCACCGATCACCAGCATCGCCTCGCAATTATGCGCGATCGCCTTGACCGCGGTCTGGCGGTTCGACGTCGCGTAGCAGATGTCCTCGCCCCGCGGCGGCAGCATCGCGGGGAAGCGTCGCTGCAACGTCGCGACGACGGCGGCGGTATCGTCGACCGACAGCGTGGTCTGCGTGAGGAAGGCGAGGTTGCTCGGATCGGCGGGCGCGAACGCCTCGGCATCCTCGACGGTCTCGATCAGCGACATCGCGCCCTCGGGCACCTGGCCGAACGTCCCGATCACCTCGGGATGCCCGGCATGGCCGATGAACACGATGTGCCGACCCGCGCCGACCAGCCGTTCGGCCTGGCGGTGGACCTTCGACACCAGTGGGCAGGTCGCATCGAGATACTCCAGCCCGCGATTCTGTGCGTCGAGCGGCACCGATTTCGGCACGCCGTGCGCCGAGAATACGACCGGCGCGCCGTCGGGCACCTGGTCGAGTTCCTCGACGAAGATCGCGCCCTGCGCCTTCAGCGTGTCGACGACGAACTTGTTGTGGACGATCTCGTGGCGGACGTAGACCGGCGCGCCGTGTTTCTCGATCGCCAGTTCGACGATCCGGATCGCGCGGTCGACGCCGGCGCAAAAGCCTCGGGGTGCTGCGATCAGCAGGTCGAGCGGCGGCTTGTCGATTGGGCTCATGATGCGGCTGCCTCTACGCGATTGCTTGCCTGGACGATAGCCGGTTCCTATGGTGCGCGGCGACAGGGGCCGCTTGCGACATGCGGTGGCCCTTTCGCTCGTTCGAGAAGGTAAGCGTCGCCGTGAAAGCCCCCATCCTCGCCATATCGGCCGTTGCTGTTCTTTTAGGAGGATGCGCCGGCAAGGGCGAAGTCGACGCGACCGGCGGTATCTCCGCGGTCCGTTCGGTCTGCCCGGCCGTGGCGATCCCCGCCGCGACGGGCGACGTCACGCTGTTCGATCCGACGACCAGCCGCGACCAGTCGGCGATCGACGTCGCCGCGCTGATGACCAACGTCCGCTCGACCTGTGCCGACGCGACCGATCAGGTCGTCACCAACGTCACGTTCGACATCCGCGCCCGCCGCAATCGTACCGAGGGTGCGCGCGACGTGACGCTGCCCTATTTCATCACCGTGGTCCGCGGCGGCAGCGCCGTTGTCGCCAAGCGCGTCGGTCGCGTGACGTTGCATTTCGCCGCCGGTCAGGCGCTCGCCTCGACCTCGGCGACTGCATCGTCGACGATTTCGCGCGCCGCAGCGACACTGCCTGACGATGTTCGCGAGAAGCTGACTCGCAAGCGCAAGGCTGGTGACCAGGATGCTGCGGTCGATCCGCTGAGCACCCCCGAAGTCCGGCAGGCGGTCCTGCGGGCGAGCTTCGAGGCGTTGGTCGGCTTCCAGCTCACCGACGATCAGCTGAAGTACAACGCGACCCGCTGATCGCCGGTCGCAACGGTGAAGCGATGAAGGCGGGGTCCGATTGCCACGCAATCGGACCCCGTTTCGTTTACTTGTCGCTGCGGACCAGTTCGGTCTCGGCGAGATGCTCCGCCAGGAACCAGACCTGCGGCTCGTGCGTGCGCACGATGTTGCTCACGAGCAGATCGTTGGTGCCGTCGTCGCCGGACTCGTCTGCCGCCTCGGCACCCTCGTGCGCCTGGCGCAGGATGATCTCGTGCGCCTCGAGTAGCCGGGCAAGCTGCGTCGGGACGTCTTCGCGACCCTTGGGCGGGCGAGGGATCGTCGTCATTTCGGCAACATCATGCGCCATCGCGATCGAGATACCGCCCAGCGCCATGATCCGCTCCGCAACGAGATCGACCAGTGCAGCCTGCTCTTCGTAATGCTTGTCGAGCAGAAGGTGCAGTTGATAGAATGTCGCGCCCGACATCTGCCAGTGATGCTTCTTGTACATGTCGCGCAAGGTCATCGTATCGGCGAGAACCTGGTTGAGGATCGACACGCTCTGCGCACGGGCGTTGTCCTCGAGTGCGATCGGCAGGCGCTTCAGCGTTCCGTAAGGCTGGATCTCGCGATACTCGACCTTGTACTGTGGCTGTGCTTCGACCGACGTATCGACCTTCGGCATCTTGAGGGGTTTCTTGGCCATCGGGAATTCCTGTCTGCAAGCGGAAGAGAGAACTACCCTAACGCACGACCACGCGGATCGATAGCGGACGAAAAGATCGTTGAGCGTGATCGGTGTTTTCGGTCGTTCCGGACGACGCGGTCGGCCGAGCCTCTTGACTGGACGACGCCGGCAAAGGAAGCGGGCGCCGGTATATGCGTAGGGAGTTCAGGATGACGGAAGCACCTTTGGTCGCAGGGATCGAACTCGGCGGCACGAAATGCATCTGCATCCTTGCGCGCGGCCCCGACCAGATCGAGGAGACCGTCCGCATCCCGACCACGCGCCCAGAGGAAACGCTGGCGGCGATCGAGGCGGTGCTCGACCGGTGGAGCGGGTTCGTCGCGATCGGCATCGCCAGTTTCGGGCCAGTGTCGATCGATCGTCATGCCGGCGATTATGGCCATATCACCTCGACACCCAAGCCGGGCTGGGCAGGGACGGATATCGCCGGCCGGTTGCATCGCCGCTACGGCGTGCCGACCGGCTTCCATACCGACGTCGTCGGGGCGGCGCTGGCCGAAGCGCGCTGGGGCGCCGCCACCGGGCTACCCGATATCGCCTATGTCACGGTCGGGACCGGGGTCGGTGTGGGGATGATCGCGAATCACCGCCCGATCGACGGGCTGACGCATTCCGAACTCGGTCACATCCGTCCGGTCCGGTTCCGCGGCGACGACTGGGTCGGCAATTGCCCGTTCCACGGTGCCTGCCTGGAGGGCCTCGTATCGGGGCCCGCCATCGCCGCGCGGATCGGCAAACCTGCCGACCAGGCACCGGCGGAGGATCCCGTCTGGGACGGCGTCGCCGATGCACTTGGCCAACTCTGCCATACGCTGGTGCTGACGGGCATCCCGCGGCGGATCGTCATGGGCGGCGGCGTGATGGGCGCGACGCATCTGTTCCCGCGCGTCCGGGCGGCGATGACGCGAAGCCTTGGCGGGTACATCACGCTGCCCGAGGTCGCGCTGACCGACACCTTCATCGTGCCACCCGCGCTCGGTAACAATGCCGGCCCGCTCGGCGCGATCGTGCTGGGAGCTCAAGCACTTGGCCAACAACTAGCCTCGTCGTTTACACCGTCTTAACCGCGTTCCGTTACCGCTTGCGTCAATAGAGAAGGGCATCGCGCAGTACCGTTTAGTGGCGGCCTGTTACGCTTGGCCTGCTAAGTGCGACATGGAGCGGTACATCGATGCGTATTCTGATCGTGGACGACGAGCCGGCGATGCACGACAGCTATCGGCGCAGCTTCGCCGGGCAGCATCCGATCGGCGCCGCCACGCTGGGTGCGATGGCGGCCGAGTTGTTCGGCGACGCCCTAGCTGACGATGCGCTGGATACCGCCGATGCGATCCCTGCGTTCGCGTTGACGCACTGCGACCAGGGCCTTGATGCGGTTGCGGAGGTCGAGCGTGCCAGCGCCGACGGCGATCCGTTCACGGTCGCGTTCATCGATGTTCGCATGCCGCCGGGGATCGACGGCCGCGAAACCGCGATGCGAATCCGGGCGATCGATCCGGCGATAAACCTGGTCATCGTCACCGGATTTTCCGATTTCTCGCCGGTCGAGATCAGCAAGGTCGCGGGCCCCGCCGACAAGATCTTCTACATCGCCAAACCGTTCGAAGTCGCCGAGATCACGCAGACCGCCACCGCGCTCGCCAAGCGCTGGGAGAACGACCGCGAGCTGGTGGCGGCCCGCGATCAGCTCGCGGCGCAGGTCATCCAGCTCGAGGAGCAGGGTGCCGAGCTGGCGGCGAACGAAAGCCGCGCGATCCACATCGCCACGCATGACTCGCTGACCGAAGCGCCCAACCGTCTCGCCTTCCTTCGCGCGCTCGCCGAGCGCACCAAGACGCAGGGCGCGTTCGCGACCGTGATGGTCGACCTCGACCGGTTCAAGCTCATCAACGACACGCTCGGCCATCTGGCGGGCGATGAACTGATCCGCGAGATGTGCGCGATCCTCAATCGCGCGTCGCCCGAGGGTGCGCTGGTCGCACGGCTCGGCGGCGACGAATTCAGTATCCTGTTCGAAACCTCGGGCGAGGCTGCGGCGGTGATGGCGTGCGAGCGGGTCATCGCGGCCTGTTCGGTCAGCGTCCAGGTGTTCGGCAACTCGGTCCAGGCCGGCGCATCGGCGGGGCTGGTCGTCACCGAAGGCGGGCAGGGCCGCGACCCGGTCGATGTCATGCGCCGCGCCGACCTCGCGCTCAACGACGCCAAGCGCGGCGGTCGCGGGATCGTCCGGCTGTTTGACGAGAGCATGGACGAAGGCATCCGCTTTCGCCGCCGGGTCGAGGGCGGCCTCAGCCAGGCGATCGCCAAGGGCGAACTCAGTCTGGTCTACCAGCCGATCGTCTCGGGAAGCGCGATCGAGGTGATCGGGTTCGAAGCGCTCATCCGCTGGAACACCGGGGAATACGGGTCGATGAGCCCGGCCACCTTCATCCCGATCGCGGAGGAATCGAACCTCATCCACGAACTCGGCGACTGGGTGCTCGGCGAGGCGCTCCAGGTCCTGAAGCAATGGCCCGGGCAATATGTCTCGGTCAATTTCAGCCCGCGCCAGTTCCGCCGCCAGAATTTCGTCGGGCACATCATGCAGAGCGTCCAGCGCGCCGGGATCGAGCCCGCGCGCCTGCAGATCGAGATCACCGAAACCGCGATCTTCGACGATGCCGAGCGCGCCGCCGACACGCTCTACAAGCTCCGCCAGATGGGCTTCCGGATCGCGCTCGACGATTTCGGGACGGGCTATTCGAGCCTCTACAACATCCGCAAGTTCGCGCTCGACTGCCTCAAGATCGACAAGTCGTTCATCGATGGCATGGGCCGCGAGCGCGAAAGCGCGGCGATCGTCCATTCGATCATCCACCTCGGGCGTGCGCTCGGGCTCGGCGTCATCGCCGAGGGCGTCGAGACCGAAGCGCAGGTCCAGGCGCTTCGCCTTGCCGGTGCCAGCCATCTCCAGGGCTATTTCTTCTCGCGTCCGGTCAGCGCCGAGGTCGCGCTGGACATGGCCAATGCGCGGATCGTCGGCGGCAGCGACGACACCGCGGGCGACGGTCCGATGGTGTATCGCAGGTCGAGCAACGGGACGCGCGGCTGATGGCGGTACTTCCCGTCGGCTTGGTGCGGCGGTTCAGGCGGGTCCGCGGTCCGGCATCGCTCGGCGCCAAGCTCGTGCTGATCATGACCGCAGTCGGGCTGTGCGCCGCGATCGCGATCACGATGCTGCTCGCCGGTATCATCACGCCGAGCTTCACCCAGCTCGAGGACAAGGCGATCGCCGGGCATATCGAGCGGACCCGCGCGGCACTGTCCGAATATGAGGCCAAGGTCGAAAGCGCGGTGCGCGACTATGGCGACTGGAACGACAGCTACGCCTATATGGTGGATCCCGACGCGACACCTCGGCGCGCGGGAGCCGAACACGCCCGGTTCGAGAACGACAGCTTCTCGCCGCTGGCGATGAGCAACATCGGTGTCGATGGCATGGCCTATGTCGCGCCCGACGGCCGGATCGTCATCGCCCGCTGGCGTGATCCGGTCAGCGGCGTCGAGCGGCCGGCGATGCGTCGCGAGCTGATCGCGACGATCGCCAGGACGGATATCGTGCGGGCGCTGCAGGGGCGGAGTTCGGGGCGGTTCTACGCGCGGATCGGTGACAGCGTCGCGGCGGTGGGGATCGCCCGCGTGCGTCGCTCGGACGGAAGCGGCGCGCCGCGCGGCTATGTGCTGATGGCGCGGGTCATCACCTCGCAGCAGATTTCCGACCTGCTCCAGCTCGACGCCCGGATCGATCTGAACGCGGCGGGGATCGCCGAGACCGTGACTCCCCGCACCGGTATCCTGACGATCGCGGTGCCGATGAAAGGTGCCGACGGTCGCGGCGTCGCGAGCACGCGGTTTAGCGTGAGACGCGACGTATCCCTACTCGGCCGCCGCATGCTGCTGCTCGCGGTCGCCGGGTCGACCGTCCTGCTGCTGCTCGTCCTGGCCGTCCTGCGACGGACGATCACCCGGCTCGTGCTGCGTCCGCTCCACCGCGTCGAAAGCCACATGGAGCGGGTGCGCGCATCGGGCTCGCTGGCGCTGTTAAGCGAGCATGGACGCCGCGACGAGATCGGCTCGCTCGGCCGCAGCTTCAATGCCATGCTGCGGCAGCTGAAGGACCTGCGCGAGCAGATCGAGGTGCAGTCCTTCGACCTCGGGCGCAGCGAAAGCGCGGTCGCGGTGATGCACAACGTCCGCAACGCGCTGAACCCGATCAGCACGATCCTCAGCCAAGGTATTGCGCAGGCCCCACCGATCGAGCGCACCACTGTCGACCGCGCGCTGGGCGAACTCGTCCGCACCGATGTTCCCGAGGCGCGCCGTCGCAAACTGGTCGCGTTCGTCGCCGCGGCGATCGAGGCGGAGTCGGCCAACCGCGAGGCAACGCGCCGCGAACTCGCGGTCGGGCGCGAAGCGATGGCGCATGTCCTCGAGATCATCGGCCAGCAGCAGAAGGCCGCGCACGAGCGGCCGACGCTGGAACGGTGCGACGTCGCCGACATCATCGCGCGCAACGCGACGATCGCGCGCTATTCGCAGAATGTCTCGATCGCGTTCAGCTTCCCCGCCGGGCCGATTCCCGTGATGGCCAGCCGCGTGATCCTCAGCCAAGTGATCGGCAACCTGTTCGGCAACGCATCCGAATCGATCGTCGCGCGCGGGCTTGGCAGTGGATCGATCATGACGTCGATCGTCGAACAGGACGACCGTGTCACGATCGTGATCCGCGACGATGGCGAGGGGTTCGCCCCCGACCTCGCGCCAAACCTGTTCCAACGCGGATTTTCGACGCGGCACCACAAGTCTGGCGGCCTCGGGCTGCACTGGTGCGCCAACTCGATGACCGCGATGGAGGGATCGTTGCGGCTGGAAAGCGACGGGCCCGGATTGGGCGCGGTCGCGATCTTGTCGCTGCACCGCGCGGCGGCGCGGATGGCCAAGGCGGCGTAGGCAGCAGCGGTCGGGGTTACGCCCGATCAGGCGGCGCGCGCGCCTTCAATCGCCGGGCGCAGATACGGTGCGACCATCTCCTGCTTGAGAAACCAGCGCTGGCGGGCGATCGGCAGCGTGCCGAACCCGCCGATGATCCCCCGACACGACGCGCTCCCGCACGCACACGGCATCTGCCAAGCGGGATCGGCGAGGGTGGTCGAATAATCCCACGCGATCTCCTCGCCGACCGCGATATCGCGGATCGCCACCAGGAAGACATTGCCGCCGACGAACCGCAGCCCGGTGTTGGGCGAACAACTGTGGTTGATCAGGTCGTCGATCCGCCCCGATGGGCCCATGAAGCTGCTCGCGGTTAGCTGCATGAAGCGATCGGCGGTCCCGTGCATCGCCGCGGGGACGCGGTCCGCGGCGATCCGACGCCCCGAAAAGCGGATGACCGTCTCACCCGTGGCGAACCCCGCTGCAGCATAGACCGTCTTGCCGAGATGCGTCTCGCCGACCGCGAACAGGTTGGTCGTCGAGCGGTACGAATCGAGGACGAAGAACCGGCCGAGCCGCAGCCCGAACGATCGCGCCGGATTGATCGTCGACAGTCCAACCATCAACCACACGCTCGCGTGGCAGAGTAGCTCGACGACGATATAGCCGTATTCACCGACCCCCGAGCCTTGCGTCCGCGTCGCCAGCAACAGCGTCGCGAGATCGCCGAACGTCCACAAGCCCCAGGCGGGCGATCGTTCGCGCGTGCGATCCTCCCGGATGCTCTGCCAAGTCGGCCAGAAGCTGATCGGTACCGCGGCGACGACCAGCATGTGCGCCCAGAAGGTTTCGTGAAACGCCACCCACAGCAGGATCGCGGCGAACGCGAACGCCATGCACAAGGTTTCGCTCGGGGTCGGCGCGCGCCACCGCGATCGCTGCCACATGACCAACGTGACGACGACGCAGGCGATCGCCGACCCGCCGAAGACGAGGCTTTGCGGAGCATGCGGATTGACCGCGGCGTAGGTGGTCGCCTCGACCCCGGTCGCGGCGCTCCAGACCAGCCACGACGCGCGATTGGGCTCGACCAGATGACGCTGCAGCCCCGCGAGATAGAGCGCGTAGCCCGCCGCACTGAAACCGATTGCAATGAAGAACCAGAGTGCGATCGCGGTTCCCCCCGGTGTCTCGTCCGCGAAAGGGTAAACGCGGCGATAAGCAACGTCCACGTGAAAGCGCGATCCTCCTTCTCCCTCTCCCCTGCGGGGAGAGGGTCGGGGTGAGGGGCAGCCCAGCAATGCTCCGCCCGGAACAGCCCCTCACCCCAACCTTTGCCCCAAAGGAGAGAGGGAGCAGATTATTCCAGCTCTCTCCCCAGAGGCAGAGGGAGCACATCACAGCAAGCTCGGCTGTGCCTCGTCCTCGTCGCCAACGATCCCCGACAGCGTCAGCCCCAGCAGCCGCACCCCGTCCGGCACCGGCAGTTGCGCCATCAACAGATCCAGCCCAGCCGCCAGGAACGCGGTCTTGTCCGTCACCGCCGACAGCGACGACCGCGCCCGCGTGATTGTCCGGAAATCGGCATGCCGCAGCTTCAACGTGATCGTCCGTCCCCGCGTACCGTGCTTTTCGATCCGCACCCACGCGGCGTCCGCCACCCGGTGGAGCGCGGCGCGCAGATCGTCGGGATCGCGCAGGTTGGTCTCGAACGTCCGCTCCGCACCGACCGACTTGGCGGCACGATCGACGCGTACCGGGCGGTGATCGATGCCGCGCGCCGCGCCGTACAGATACTCCGCATAGCTGCCGAAATTGGCCTGGAGGAAGGCGAGGCTGCGCCCGAACAGGTCCGCGCCGGTCAGGATGCCGAGCCGTTCCATCTTCTGCGCGGTGACCGGCCCGACCCCGTGGAAGCGCTTGACCGGCAGCGACTGGACGAACGCCGCGCCGCGCTTGGGCGTGATGATGCAGATCCCGTCGGGCTTGTTCTGGTCCGACGCGAGCTTGGCGATGAACTTGTTGTAGCTGACCCCGGCGGAGGCGGTGAGACCGGTGTCCGCCTTGATCCGCGCGCGTATTTCCTCGGCGATCGCCGCCGCGGTGCCGAGCCCGCGGATATCCTCGGTCACGTCGAGATACGCCTCGTCGAGCGACAGCGGTTCGACCAGATCGGTGTAGTCCGCGAAGATCGCGCGGATCCGGTCGGAGACTTCGCGGTACACGTCGAACCGCGGCGGCACGAAGACGAGGTCGGGGCAGCGCCGGATCGCGGTGGCCGACGGCATCGCGCTGCGTACCCCGAACGCCCGCGCTTCGTAGCTTGCCGCGGCGACGACGCCGCGCGCGCGCGATCCGCCGACCGCTACCGGTTTCCCCCTCAGCGACGGATCGTCGCGCTGCTCCACCGACGCATAGAAGGCATCCATGTCGACATGGATCACCTTGCGCTGGGCGGGCGGCTGGGTAGGAGGACTCATCAGCGCGTTAGATAGGCGCGCGGGGGGCGGCGATACAGGTGCATCCGCAACCAATCGTCCGGCCGCAGGTATTGCCGACGGGCAAACGAAGGGACGCGAATGCAGGTCGGGACGGAATGCTGGCGGGTCGAACGCGCCGAACAGATGGCGGTGATCGTCGATGCGGCGGACTATTTCCGGACCGCGCGCGTCGCCATGATGGGCGCCAAGCGTCGCATCCTGCTGATCGGCTGGGACTTCGACGCGCGCATCGCCCTCGAACCCGGCGTCGATCGCCCCGGCGAGCCCAAGACGCTCGGCGAATTCATGCTGTGGCTGGTCGAGCGTGAACCTGAACTCGAGATCTTCGTGCTGCGTTGGGACACCGGCGCGATCAAGTCGCTGTTCCGTGGCTCGACCGTCTTCACGATGATGAAATGGATGAAGCACAAGCGCATCCACACCAAGCTCGACGGCCATCATCCGACCGCCGCATCGCATCACCAGAAGATCGTCATCATCGACGATGCGCTGGCGTTCTGCGGCGGCATCGACATGACCGGCGACCGCTGGGACACGCGCGATCACCGCGATGGCGATCCGCACCGCGTCCAGCCGTCGGGCAAGCCGTACAAGCCGTGGCACGACGCGATCAGCGCGGTGCAGGGGCCCGTGGCGCATGCACTGGGCGAGCTGTTCCGGCGGCGCTGGCACCTGGCTGGCGGGATGAAGATGGCGGCGGGCGAACCCGGCGGAAAACACTGGCCCAAGGGGTTGTCGGTCGATTTCCGCGATGTGGACGTCGCGATCGCGCGCAGCGAACCCGAGATGTCCGACCAGGAACCGGTCTACGAAAGCGAGGCGCTGTTCCTTGGACAAATCGCGCGAGCGAAGAAGCACCTCTACATCGAGAGCCAGTATTTCGCCTCGCGGAAGATCGCCGAGGCGGTGGCGCGGCGGCTCGACGAGACGGACGGGCCGGAAATCGTAATCATCAACCCGACTACTGCGCAAGGCTGGCTCGAACCGATCGCGATGGATACCGCGCGGGCGCGGCTGATGGAGGCGCTGCACCGGCGCGATACGCACGGGCGGCTACGGATGTATCATCCCTACACCGTCGGCGGCGAGCCGATTTATTGCCACGCGAAGATCCTGATCGCCGACGACGACGTGTTCCGGCTCGGGTCGTCGAACATGAACAACCGCTCGCTGCGGCTCGACACCGAATGCGACCTAGCGATTCGCGCGACCGATGACGCGACCGCGCGGGGCATCGCCGCAATCCGCGACGGGTTGATCGCCGAGCATCTTGGGGTCTCGGTGTCTGTGGTCAGCGATCTGATCGCCGAGACCGGGTCGCTGATCGAGACGATCGAGCGCCTGCGCGGCAAGGGAAAGACGGTCCAGCCCTACGAGGTCCCCGACCTGACCGCGGTCGAGGAATGGCTGGCGGACAACGAAGTGCTCGACCCCGAAGGTCCCGAAGAGATGTTCGAGGCGCTCAGCAAGCGCGGCCTGTTCCGGCGGCTGCGGCGGAAGAAGTAGGTCTGACCGCCCGCGACCCGTCATCCTGACGAAAGTCAGGACCCAGGATTCCAGGCATCCCGCTTCATTGCTCTGAATGCTGACTTTCGTCAGCGTGACGGCGCGTTCACTTCGCGATGGCGTAGGGGTTCTTCCCCGCGCCCGTCAAAAACAGGAAAGGCCGCGGCACCCCCCGGTACCGCGGCCTTCAGCGCTCCCAAATACAGGGGAGTTACGCGACCTGGGCTTCGAGCACCTCGTCGGGTTCGCGCAGCACATAGCCGCGACCCCAGACGGTCTCGATGTAATTCTCGCCGTCACACGCCAGGCTGAGCTTTTTGCGTAGCTTGCAGATGAACACGTCGATGATCTTCAATTCCGGCTCGTCCATCCCGCCATACAGATGGTTGAGGAACATTTCCTTGGTGAGCGTCGTGCCCTTGCGGAGCGACAGCAGCTCCAGCATCGCATATTCCTTGCCGGTCAGGTGGACGCGGCTGCCATCGACTTCGACCGTCTTCGCATCGAGATTGACCGCCAACTTGCCGGTGCGGATGACCGACTGGCTGTGACCCTTCGAGCGGCGGACGACGGCGTGGATGCGCGCGACCAGTTCCTCGCGGTGGAACGGCTTGGTGACGTAATCGTCGGCGCCGAAGCCGAAGCTGCGTACCTTCGAGTCCATCTCGTTCACGCCCGACAGGATCAGCACCGGCGTCGACACGCGTGCGACCCGCAGGCGCTTGAGCACGTCGTAGCCGTGCATGTCGGGCAGGTTCAGGTCGAGCAGGATGATGTCGTAATCATACAGCTTGCCCAGATCGAGGCCTTCTTCCCCGAGATCGGTGATGTAGACGTTGAACCCTTCGGTCGTCAGCATCAGCTCGATAGCCTTGGCCGTCGTCGGCTCGTCCTCGATCAGCAGCACCCGCATGCGTCGTCCCCTGTTCGCGAGACCGCTCGACACCTCATGTCCGCAGCTCGACTTCCATTCATTAACCACAGGACAAATGAAGGTAAAAGGTTAATTTGAGCTTAAGTGCAGCGGCCCGCCGAGCAGGGGCCAAGATCTTTCTCGCCAAACAAAAATTGTAAGTTTCGAAATTCCTGAAGTTTTGTCGGGGGCTTAGCGAGCCTCAGGCCTGGATCGGCAACGTCAGGGTGGCCGACAACCCGCCGAGTTCGGACGAACGTCCCAGCGTTAACCCACCGCCGTTCAGCTCGGCGAGTTCGCGTGTGATCGACAGGCCGAAGCCATGCCCGTCGCCACGTTCGTCGAGCCGACGGCCGGGCATCATCGCCTCGTCGATTACCGAGTTATCGAGCCCGTCACCGTCGTCGGCAATCGCCAGCGCCACGACGGGACCTTCTATCACGGCGATGACCGATATCCGCGCGCGCGCGTGACGCCAGGCGTTGTCGAGCAGATTGCCGACCATCTCGTCGAGGTCCTGCGGGTCGATCGCCACCGCGATCTCGGGCGGCACGGCGATCGCGACCGACAGCGGACGCTCGGCATGGATCCGACGCAGCACGTCGGTGAGATCGCCGATCGCGGGGGCGATTGCGGTGCGCGCGCGCGCGCCCGACCCAGCGGCGTCTGCGCGCGCGCGCCCGAGATGATGGCGGACGCGCGAGTCGATCTGATCGACCATGTCGCGCAGCTCGTCGCCTGCGCCGACCTCGGCCAGCTTGAGCGACAGCGCGGCCAGCGGCGTCTTCAGCCCATGCGCGAGGTTCGCGACATGCTGGCGGGCATGTGCCAGCCCGGCGGCGTTCTGGTCGATCAGCGCATTCAGTTCGACGACCAGCGGGCGCAGTTCGCCGGGTTGATCGTCGGGGACGTGACGCGCGCTGCCGGCCCGAACGGCTGCCAGCGACTCGCGCAGATCGCGCAACGGCCGAAACCCGATCCGGAGTTGCACCAGCGTCGCCAGCCCGAGACCGATACCGAGCAGCGCGAGCGAGCCGAGCAGCGGGATCATCGCCTCGCGCAACGGCGCCTCGACGATCCGCCGCGGGCCGATCGCGGTGATCGTCACCGGGCCTGCGCGACTGGCGACGGTCGAGGTGCGCGAATGCAGGCGTTGCCCGTGCCGGTCGCGCGTCTCGCCGGGCCGCGGCTGCCGGTCGTCGATCTCTGGCGGTGCCGGTGGCCGACTCGCGAGCGGCGGGCGGGGGGGGGCAGTGTCGGGGCCGGGCAGGGCGGCAGCCTGGGGCAATGCCCCGTCGCTGGTCCAGCGGCCTGCGGGACCGACCACCTGCCAGGCCCAGCCCGAACCGGGCGTATCGAACCCGACCAGATCGACGACCCGCGCCCGGTCGAGCGTCCCGTCGGGGCGGACCGCGCGCGCGACCACCGACACCTGCGCATCGAGCCGGTCGTCGAGCCCGTGCATCACGAAGCGTTCGAGGACATGGCTGATCGCGAACCCAGCGAACACCAGCGCGACCAGCGTCGAGATCGCCGAGATCGCCAGCATCCGGCCGTATAGCGAACGGGGAACGAGCGACCGTCGCACCCTCACGCGCCACCGCCCGTCAACCGGTAACCCCGGCCACGCACCGTCTCGATCATCTGCGCGCCGATCTTCCGTCGCAGCCTGCCGATGATCACCTCGATCGAGTTCGAATCGACATCGGCATCGCCTTCGTAGACGCGTTCGATCAGGTCGGCGCGTTCGATCACCACTTCGCGGCGGAGCATCAGCGCGGACAGCACGCGCCATTCGAACGCGGTCAGCTTGAGCGGCAGGCCGTCGAGCTCAAACGTGCCGAGCTGTGCGTCGAACGCCAGCGGCCCGCACGTCACGCGCGAGGCTGCGTGACCCGCGGCGCGGCGGACGAGCGCGCGCAGCCGCATCACGACTTCCTCGACGCGGAACGGCTTCACCACGTAATCGTCGGCGCCGGCCTTGAACCCCTCGACCTTCTCCGACCAGCCGTCGCGTGCGGTCAGGATCAGCACCGGCAGGTCGCGCCCGGCCGATCGCCAGTCGCGAAGCACCGACAGCCCGTCGCGCTTGGGCAGGCCGAGATCGAGCACCGCGACGTCGTAGAGTTCGGTCGCGCCGAGATGGCCGCCATCCTCGCCGTTGGTCGCGACGTCGACCGCGAAATGCTCCGCGCGCAACGCCCGCGCCAACCCGTCGGCGATCGCCACATCGTCCTCGACCACCAATACCCGCATGCGTGTTTCCCCTGACCCGCTGGCCTTATGCCTGAGTGCCAAACGGAAACTGAACGGCTTGGTTCAGCGGGCGTCGGCCGACTCGGCGTAGAGCGTCTCTCGTCAACCAACGAGAGGAAAGACATCATGTCGGAACACCCCGCCAATCCTTCGAAGTTTCGCCGCAACCGCCTGGCAATCGCCGCCGCCGGTCTGCTCGTCGTCGGCGGTGCCGCCGGTGCTGTCACGGTCGCCGCCACCCGCCCGACGGTGAGCATGGCCCCCGCCACGCCGGTCGCGATCCGCTCGCTCCAGTCGGACGGCATCGTCACCATTCGTGGCACGGTCGCCGAGGTCTACGGCAACAAGTTCGTGATGGCCGATCGCACCGGTCGCGCGCTGGTCGACCTCGGTCGCGAAGGCGAGGACGGCACGCTCGTCACCGCCGGCCAGCCGGTCACCGTCCAGGGCCAGTTCGACCAGGGCTTCGTCCATGCGTCGTATCTGGTCGGTGCAGGCGGCAAGGTCACCGCGCTCGGCCCAGTCGGCGGTCCGCCGCGGGGGCGGCCCGGCCCCGGTCCTGATGGCCCCGACGGTGGTCCCGGCGGCCCGGGCGGTCCAGGTGGACCCGGTGCGCCGCCACCACCGCCGCCAGCCGGCGTCGTCCCCCCTGCACCGATGGGAACGGCACTCGGCACGCTGCCGCCGGCTCCAGCACCCGGTGTTACGCCACCCGCTCCGGTGACCGGCACCCCGCCGGCGCCGATGACCGGCACCGTGCCGGCTCCAACGACCGGTACTGCACGACCGGCGCGTGGCGTCTGAGCCGAGAACGAAACTGCGAAACGGGGTCGGCAATCCGCCGGCCCCGTTTCGTCACACCCGCCGAACTGCGGGCATTTGGTGGACCGCGCCAGTGCGGTTGCGGCGGTTCGTCGGCGCCGTCCGCGTCCAATACCATCCGGTGATCGCCAGCGGTGCGGCGAGCAGCAGCCCGGCCGCGACGTCCCAGCCGCCATCGCCGATCAGCCCTGCGCCAAGCCCGAGTAGCGTGGCGATTCCAAGCAGGATCGGCACGCCGAAGACCTGCAGCGTCGTCCTGTGCCTCATGCCTCGCCCGCCATCACGACTTCGCGAACACGCTGTTCGCTCGGCCCGCCGCGTCGCCGCAGCCATAGGTACAGCCCGCTGCCGAGCACGACGATCGTCAGCGCGTCGAACACCGCCCAGACGATCTTCATCGCCATCCCGCCATAATCGCCGAAGTGCAGCGGCTGCGCGAGCAGCATCGCCTGCATGTACCACGGCATCGGCGTCACCGCGTCGAGCCGCCCGGTCGCCGCATCGACGAACCCCGGCAGCAGCAGTTTCGACGTCAGCGGCGTCGTCCCACGCAGGAACACGGCATAATGATGCTTGCTGCTGAACACGACGCCGGGAAACGCGATGAACTGCGGCGTCATGTCCGGCGCCTTGCGCTGCACCGCGTCGAGCGCAGCCTGTACCGACGCGCGCTGCATGCCGAGCGGCGTCCGCGCCTCGCTAGCCATGATCGCGGCGAGCCCGTTTGCCTTCCAAATCCCGGTGATCGGCACGACCAGCGTGTTGATCGTGCCCGTCAGCCCGACCACACTCGCCCAGACGAGGGTGACGATGCCGAGAAGATTATGCCGGTCGAGCCAGCCAAGCCGTGTGCTCCGGTTGCGGCGTAGAGTGCCAAAGTCGAGCTTCGCCATGAACGGCGCGTAGAGTACCACGCCCGACACGATCGCCGCGAAGAACAGCAGGCCCATGAAACCGAGGAAGATCTCCGCCCAGAAGCCTAGCAGCATGTCGGTGTGCAGCTTTAGGATGAAATCCATGACGCCGTCGGCATGCGGCGGCAGCATCGCGCCGGTCCGCGCATCGAGCGCGAGGAAATGCATCGCTGCGGGGACCGCATCGGGAGTTGGGCCGGTCGTGACATAGACGATCGGCCGGTGGTCGTCGAAGCTCAGATAGAGCGGGATATCGCCGGGCGCCTGCGCAGCGGCGCGCGCGAGGATGGTGTCGAGCGACAGCGCCGGGGTCGTCGCCGGCAGTACCGCGAGCGGTGCGGGCGGATCGAGCCAGCCGTCGATCTCCTCGTGGAAGATCAACGGCAGCCCGGTCACGCACAGCATCAACAGGAACGCCGTGCAGATCAGGCTCGTCCATTTGTGGACCAGATACCACGCCTTGATCGTGCCGCGAGTCACGGCCGCACGCCGATCTTCCGTTCCGAATGTGCAGCGCCGCGCTCGTTCATCCGCGCAGTCGTATAGAAATGATAACGATGTGCAATAGCGGAACGGCGCTGGCCTCGCAGTCTGCGAAATCGATGGAGGTAGTACGGGCGACGGCAGACCCCGAACGGTCGACTGGATCGCGCCATCCCCAAAATTTCTCCGTCGCCCCGGACTGGTTCCGGGGTCCACCGTTCCGCAAACCAAATACTATTTATCGTGCGGCACCGTGGATGCCGGAACGAGCCCGGCATGACGGAAGTGGGTGGGATTTGCCGAACCGAACTTAATGGCGATCCCTCCTAGTCCTCGAACGCGATCTCCAGCGGCTCGAGCCCATCGATCGTCGCGCGGACGCGCTGGCCGCGCCGGATCGGGCCGACTCCGGCGGGCGTGCCGGTGAAAATCAGGTCTCCCGGTGCGAGTTCGACGAAGCTCGACAGGGCCGCGATCACCTCGGCCACGCTCCAGATCATCATCGACAGGTCACCCGATTGCCGCGTCTCGCCATCGACCGCCAGCGCGATCGCGCCGTGGGCGGCCGGCTGGCTAGGCGTCAGTGCGCCGACCGGGGCCGAGCGATCGAACCCCTTCGCCATGTCCCACGGACGCCCCGCCTTTTTCGCGACCGCCTGAAGATCACGCCGCGTCAGATCGATGCCGACGCCAGCGCCGAAGATCATCGCCGTCGCCTCCGTGGCCGCGACATCCTTCCCGCCGACGCCGATCGCAACGACCAGTTCCACCTCATGATGCAAATCCTCGGTCTGCGTTGGAAAGGGCAGCGTCGTGCCGCTCGCGACGACCGCATCCGCCGGCTTCGAGAAGAAGAACGGCTGTTGCCGGTCGGGATCGGATCCCATCTCGCGGGCATGATCGGCGTAGTTCTGCCCGACGCAGAAAATGCGCCGGACCGGGAAGCGGTCGGTGGTGCCGACGATCGCGACCGTTGGCGGGGTGACTTCGGGTATCTTCATCATAGGCTCCTTCGATGGCGCTGATCGGCGGTCGGCAGCCGGTTTGCAACGTCGTGATCGCAATCTCGCGGAACGTCTTTCGAGACCAGGGGGTTACGACGCGGTACGAAATGGAGTTACCCGATGCCCAGCAAGTCCCCCGTCCGCTACGATCCGTCCGTCGAGACGGTCGCCTCCGACGAGCAGGAGACGCTGGCCGTGCTGGAGGAGTCGTTTCGCGAGATTCTCGAGACGACCTCACAGGACTATGGCCATGCGGTCCGCGCGGTCCATGCCAAGGCGCACGGCATCGCCCGCGGGACGCTGGTCATCGCCGCCGATCTGCCCCCCGAACTGGCGCAAGGGATCTTCGCGACGCCCGGCGAGCACGAGGCGATCCTGCGCATCTCGACCAATGCCGGGGACATCCTCGACGACAGCATCAGCCTGCCGCGCGGTCTCGCGCTGAAGATCCTCGATGTCGCCGGCGCGCGGTTGCCGGGATCGGAAGACGCGACGACGCAGGACTTCATCATGGTCAACGGACCTGCGTTCGCCGCCGCGGATGCCAAGGCGTTTTCGAAGAACCTGAAACTGCTCTCGAAGACCACCGACAAGTTCGAAGGCGTGAAGAAGGCGATGTCCGCCACTTTCCGGGTCGTCGAAGCCGCGCTCGAAGCGGTTGGCGGCCAGTCGGCGACGCTGCAGACCTTAGGCGGCGCGAAACCCGTCCACCCGCTCGGCGAAACCTATTACTCGCAGACCCCGCTGCGCTACGGCGATTACATCGCGAAGATCGCGCTGTTTCCCGTCTCGCCAAGCCTGACGCGTCTCACCGGCGACATGGTCGACATCACCGCGCGCCCCGACGCATTGCGCGAGGTGGTCCGCGAGGAACTGATCGAACATGGTGGCGCGTGGGAGCTTCGCGTCCAGCTCAACACCGATCTCGAAGCGATGCCGATCGAGGATGCGTCGGTGGTGTGGGACGAAGCGGAGAGCCCGTTCGTCACCATAGCGACGCTCACGGTGGAGCCGCAAATCTCCTGGGAGCAGGGCGTGACCGACCGGACCGACGATGCGCTGGTCTACAGCATCTGGAACGGCGTCACCGCGCACCAGCCGCTCGGCGGGGTCAATCGCGCGCGCAAGGATACCTACGCGCTGTCGGCGAACTTCCGCGGCAAGTTCAACGGTTGCCCGGTGCATCAGCCCGCGTCGCTCGCCGAACTTGCGTGACCCTCGCATGCTGAAGCTGTTCCATGTCAGCGACGTGCATTTCGGCGCGGAGGATCCCGCGGCGATCGCCTGGTTCGGCCAGTGCGTCGCCGCGGAAAAGCCCGATGCGGTTATCATGACGGGCGATCTGACGATGCGTGCGACCAAGCGCGAGTTCGAACGCGGCGGCGATTGGCTGCGGTCGCTGGGCGTGCCGGTGACGCTCGAGGTCGGCAATCACGACATTCCCTATTATTGGGACCCGTTCCGGCGGATCTTCGCACCGTATCAGCGCTATGCCGCGGTCGAGCAGATGATCGAACGCCCATTGGAACTGCCCGGCGTGACGATCGTGCCGCTCAAGACGACTGCGCGCGCGCAGTGGCGGTGGAACTGGTCGAAGGGCAGGGTGGGGCAGGGTTCGTTGCGACGTGCGCTGGCATTGATCGCCGACGCGCCGAAGGGCAATCTTGTCTTTGTTGCCGCGCATCATCCGCTGATCGAAGGCGGGACGACGGGTACCGCCAAGACGCGCTATGGCGACGAGGCGCTGACCGCGCTTGCCGAGGCGGGGGCGCATGCCGTCTTGTCCGGCCACGTCCACGATCCCTTCGATATCCCCGTCGATCGCGAGGGCCGAACGGTCCGCATGATCGGTGCGGGCACCCTGTCGAAGCGGACGCGCGGCACGCCTCCGGCGTTCAACGAGATCCAGGTCGACGGCGGTGGTTTCGTGACGCTGTCGCGCACGCTGTCGACCGACGCGAAGCAACCGCTTCGTTAGACGCGCCGACCGCCACCGGACGGCGGCCCAAATTCCTGTCACTGTATTACCGCATATGACAGTCCGGCATCATTAGGTGCTTGCTATGCCGCGCTAATCGTCACAGCGGCTGTAACCGATCGGGTTGTGGTGGCGCCCCTGCTTCGGCGAGCGCACAGTGCGGCCGGCTACAAGGGTGATGAGTGCATATGTTGGCCTGGACGACCGCGTTGCTGATGGCTGCAACATCGATGCAGGCGAACGGCGAGTCGCTCGCCGCGCAACAGCCGGTCGAACCGCCGGTGCGCGTCGACGATCAAGCGGTGGCGCCGCTGATAACGTCGCTGTCGATTACTCCCACGCCCGCACCGGTCCCCGTGTCGCCGCAAACCGATCGACCGATCGTAGAGGCGACGACGCCTGCACCGCGGAAGGCCGGCAGCACCGGCGGGCCACAGCACGATATCGTCGTCGTCGGGCGGAAAGCGCTCGCGGGCGATCCGCTGCGATCGGTCAACGCGACCGCGTTCGACGCGACCGAGGCGGTCGACAAGGCGTTCGTCGGGCCGGTCGCGCGGCAGTACAAGAAGACCGTCCCGTCGCCGATCCGCCGCGGCATCCACAATTTCCTCTACAATCTGCGCGAGCCGATCGTGTTCGTGAACTTCCTGCTGCAGCTGAAGCCCGGCAAGGCCGTCGAGACCGTCGGTCGGTTCGCGATCAACTCGACGGTCGGTGCAGTCGGCGTGCTCGATATCGCCAAGCGCCGACCGTTCCGCCTGCCGCGCCGCTCGAACGGGTTCGCCAACACGCTGGGTTATTACGGCGTCAAGAACGGGCCGTTCCTGTTCCTGCCGCTGGTCGGCCCGACGACGCTGCGCGATCTGATCGGCGGCGGAGTCGATCGGCTGATGCTGCCGGTCGCGGTCGGCAAGCCGTTCACCAGCCCGACCTACACGATCCCGGCCGGTGTCCTCGGTGCGCTCGATCATCGCTCGGAGTTCGACGACACGCTGAAGGACCTGCACGACAACGCCGCCGATCCCTATGCGGCGTCGCGCGAATTCTACCTGCGCCGACGCCAGGCGGAGATCGATCATCTCCACGGCCGCAACGTCGACGCGATCCTCGGGCCGGGCGGGGTTACCGAACCGCCGCCGCGCGCGGCCATGCCGATCATCGAGCAGATGCCGACGGCGGAGCCTAGCGCGACCGTCGTGGAACCCGTGGTGGCAGAACCGGCGCGCCCCTGACGGTGCGAAGACTGCGGTCGCTTACGGCGCCGAGCCTGAGTTGAACTCGATGTCGATCTCGACCCAGCCGCCGAGGACCGGTTTTCCGTTGATCCGCGGCGGGCGGACGCGGAACTGCCACGCGGCCTGACGCATCGACCGGGCGAGACCCGACCCGACCGGCGACTCGCTCAGCGCGCGGCAATTCTCGACCTGATAGTTCGCGATCATCCGGCAGGCGATCTTCGCCCAGCTGTTGGGTGGCGGCGCGCTCTTCAGATAGCCGTTCAGCTCCGCATCGGTCGGCCGACGATACCATTCGACCTTCATCAAACGCTCCCCGCCAGGACCTTCGCCCGGACCGTATACCGACCCGCTGTCCTTGCCCTTGCCCGACCCGCTCCCACCGTCGCCGCCAGCAAGCTGGTCTTCAGGATGCGACGGCATCTTCGAGATATCCGCGGCGTCGAACATCTCCATCCCGCCGAGCATCTTGATCGGCAGCGGCGGCGGCGATTTGGGCGGCGCGGGGGGCGTCTGCGCGGCATCGGCGCGCGGCGCCGCACGTTGCGGAGAACCACCGCTCGCACGCTTCACCTTGGTCGGCGAAGGCGTCCGTTTGGCGGGGGTCGGCGCGGTCTGATCGGGTGCTAGCTGGAACGTCACGGGGTTGCGCGGTTCCACCGGCTTGGCGACCATCGACGGCGCCAGCCGCAGCAGTAACAGGATGATCAGGATATGCGCGACGATCGTCAAGCCGACCGCAACGCTCCGCCGCCGTGCCGACCCGCGCGTCTCGATCGACGAAGAATGGTACGCCGACCGCATCGGCTGTCCGCCTACCCGCGCAAGGTCCCGCCTGCAACCGCCACCCGCGGCATGACGAAGACTTCATCGAAGCAAAGCCGATCGTCGAGTGCATAGCTCTTCTCCCGCCGCAGACCATAAGCGGCGGGATGTTGTAGAGGCGGTTGCGCGCCTAAAGGCTTGCGCCGTCCTCGATTGGATCCGACGGTGCATGCCGATCGAGGACGCCCTGCCCGATGAGCAGCAAAGCGAGCAGATCTCGAACGCCTTCATCCTACTACTGCCGCCCACGGTGCGTGAGTGGGTGAGTGCGTGAGGCGCATGCTCCGTAAACCGAGCGAGCTCGTTCGCGCCGTCGCCGAGAAGCTCGCGCGTCAGAAGAAGCTGGACATCGCGACGGTCGACGACGTGATCGCCGAGGTCGAGACCCCCAAGCTGCGCGCCATCCTCGCCCGCGTCCGCGCCTTCGTTGATAGTGCAAATCTGCCGAGCGGTCAGACAGAGGCCCTGTAAGATCTAAATATAGAAGGAACGCCTATGGCGTGCGCAGTTTGAAGCTTCACCAAGCCCCCGAGGCCCCGAACCCAACGGGTTCAGCATCCAGCGACCGCGGGTGAGCGTGCCGGCTTGCGCCGTCCCGTGCATCCTGAGGAGGATGCGCGATTTCGGTGCCGTTCCAACCCGTTTACGTCGCGCCTCTTTGGTCTGTTGCGAAGTCGGATAGAGAAATATCGGAGGATACCCGATGGATGATTACCGTCGCAGGTTCCGAGCATGCGAACGCTATGTGGCATTGGCATCAGCGTGAGTCCGGCCGCGTGCCTTACCCCGCCATTTCGAGGTGCTGTTCTCGGGTAGTGCGCGCACGCGGGGCAGTTTCGGCGTTCGTGTTGAAACGCGCAGCCTGTTCCGCAAGCGCCAGCACCTCGCTCGATAGAGTCCGCGCAGCCGCGGAGGTTTGTTCCACCATAGCGGCGTTCTGCTGGGTAGAACGGTCCATCGTGCCGATGGCAGCGTTGATCTGCGACACAGCGGTGGATTGAGCTTGATTGTCATCGGCGATGCGTTTGAGCAGGCCATGCACTTCCACGACATCTGCAGAAATGTCGGCGAGTGCGCCGTCGACCCGCTGCACCATGCCGACTGCCGTGACGATACCGGCCTGCGTCGCGGTAAGCTGTTCACGGGCCCGGCCGGCCTCCTCCTCTGCCCGCATCGCCAGCGCTGAGACGAGATCTGCAACCACGGCGAAACCGCGGCCCGCGTCCCCGGCGCGGCCGGCTTCCACTGCGGCATTCATGGCGAGGACGCGGGTCTGGAAAGCGATCTTGTCGAGCCCTTCGATCACGTCGTCGATGTCCTTGGCGCTGTCCGACACACGGGTCATCGCCTGCACCGCTTCTCCGGCAACGGTGCGGCCATTGCCGACGCTGGCAATGGCGCCGTCGGCACGTTCCACGGTGCGAATTGCCGATGCGGCGGTTGCTCCGAGCCGGGTATCCATCTGCGCCACGGAGGCGGAGGTTTGTTCGAGACTGGCGGCGTTTGCTTCAGTGCGACGCGCCAGGTCTTCGGAAGCGTGCGCGATCTCGCCCGAACCGGTGCTGATCCTGGCCGCACTTTCGCTCACCGCCGCGATCAGAGTGCGCAAGCCCGCCAATGCGGCGTTGAAGTTGGTCTTGAGTGCAACATAGGATTGCGGGAAGTCGCCGCGAATCTCGGCGGTGAGGTCGCCGCGGTGGAGCGCCAGCAGGCCGCTGCTGAGCGCAGCCGTTACTTCCTGCTGTTCGGCTGCGGACCGGGCATCCTGCGCGGTGCGCGCGGCAGATACCGATCGGAACTGCTCCACAGCATCGGCGATACGGCCCAGTTCGTCGCGGCGGCCGCGGTGCGGCACGGTTGCCTGTTCCCCAACCGCGAGCCGCGCGGTTACATCCGACACTTCAACCAGTGGGCGGACCACCTTGCGGAGCAGCGTGTACGACGCCGTGACGATCAGCACGAGCAGCAGCGCTGCCAGACCGCAAAGCCAGATCAGCGCCGTCCGCAGCACCGTAGCAGCCTCGACTTCAAGCGCCGACTGATAAGCAGTGGCGGTCGTCACCAGCGCGTCCACTTGCTGGCGGTGCGCGGTATAATAGCCGGTCAGCGCTGCATAGCTGCGGTCGGCCGCAACTCGGTCGCCGCGTTGGATCGCGGGAAGATAGTTGCTTTCGAGTTCATGCCAGAAGGCGGCAGCGGGCGCGTGGGTGGCCTCGGTGACACCCCGTTTTAGCTCGGGCGCAAGGTTTGCACCGACCCAGTAATTGTGACGGGTCGTATAGTCCGCGTGGAGCTTTTGCAGGCGGGTTCGTACCTCCGCTATCCGTTGCGGCTGTTCACGCAGCAACATGACCTCCAGATAGGGCTCGATCACATATTCCGGCGGTGGAAGGACGTCAGCGATCAGATCGGCCGCCTGCTGCGACTTGACCTGCATGTCACCCCCCATGCGAATCGCATTAACCCTGGTTGCTGCCACCAGGGCCGCAACCAGCAACAAAGTTATCAACGCCGCCGTTCCGGCGCGTACCATGTTCGCGATCGACATATGCTTCGTAGGCCCGTTTCAGTAATATCCCTACAATCATAGGACGATCGAGTCAGGGAGCGGGCACTGTTGGCTATTTAAGTGCTTATTCGACGGGTTCAGCATCCAGCGACCGCGAGTGAGCGTGCCGGCTTGCGCCGTCCCGTGCATCCTGGGAGGAATGCGTGATTTCGCGCGAACAAAAAAATGCGCTTCGCTGCCCTTTGCTGGCAGCGGAGCTTTGAGAATTCGTTCTCAAAAAAAAGACATGAATGGCCTAGTCTAGTGATCAGCATTGACCATTGTTTAGTCGGTTGGATGTATCAACGCGTGAACACCGCGTTATTTTTTCGGTGTCGTAATTGTTGCACGTGACAAATTTCGAAGATTTGTGGGTGGCCGGACCGTTCTCTCAGGCGGCTTGATTTTAATCCTAGATCGCCAGTCCGTCGCTGCAAGGACGTGCGCCGCTGAGCTTTCAATGAGTGATTCCGATATTGCTTCGTCTGATAGAATTTCCTCACACTTTAGCTTGAAGCTTTCGTAAACAATGTCAGCTTTGTCTATGAATGATCGAACTGGGTTAGTCGCTGGAGTTTCGCCCGATTCGCCCGGAGTGTCGAGGCCGGCGTAAAAGTAAAGTTTGAATGATATAAGGCCTGGTCCAGTATCATTAATCCATCTTAGTACTTCTATCTCTTTTTTAATTGGGTCCCACTGAGTAAATCCAAAATTTACAACGGCATTGGGCATTCTGACTTCAATATCTCTAATATCCGCTGACGCGCCTAGCTTTATTCCGACATCATGCTTTCGATTAGAAAGAGATGCCATTTCTCTTATGATATTATCGCCACTATTTCCCGGGGGAATTGGGTCGAGGAATGAGAGAATCTTGATCAATTTCTGAAAAGGATCAGGCGCATTTTTAAGGTAAACATTTAGTTTATCAAGATTATCCGCCCAAGGGTACATCACTCTTTTTGTGGGGTAACCTGTTGTCTCGTAAGCGGCGTGAAGGACCTGGTCAAAAGAGCTGCGAGCCAATGTCAAAGCTTGGTTTATATGCCGTCGGAAATCAGACGGGATATCTTCTAACAACCTGACTTTTAGGATATTAGAGCCCGATGTAGGATCTTGTTCTACAAACTGCTCAGTATGGGCAGGATTTAGAAAAAAAACCGGATATTGCGGCCTCCGCCTCATCGATCGATTGACGAGCCCATCTGACGGAATCGAAGGCTGGCTCGAACAGATCATTTGATCTTGTCATGTTTATTTATGCCTAACTGACAACGCCGCAGTATTTCATTGCGTATATTGAGCGGTGAAAAACTGCAGGTCAACCTACGTCATTTAGAATCATTTCTATTTGTGCCGCTTAGCACCTGAACAGACCACATTACGATGCCGGCTAATTTTGGATTCAGCTCCGCCCAATTTTAGAACACACGTTTGCGCTGCGAACATGGTGTGGGCTAGGCGGGGGGCTTGCGCCTTTTTAGATGCGCAATTCAGCGCGATTTTAAAACACGCATGTCGGCCTTGCTGAAGCACCCCAGGTGCGGCAATCTGCATCCAACCCCTGCGCTCGAAACCGCCCCTTAGGGCTAGGTTTTTTCGGTCCTCTGCGGCACATCGCAAACTGCATCGAAAGCCACCTAAAAAGCTTGCGGGCGAGGCAGGGGTTCTTGCGCTGTATTTGGGGTAGACGGGCCGAAGGGGTACGTCGGGCCGCCCCCGCGGGTCGGGGAGGGCGGGACGATGATCAGGTTGCTCCGATGGCTCGAGCTGGTCGTCCCGACCGGCGTATGCGTCGCCGATCTGTTGAGCGGACTCTATGGGATCATCCGGCTGTTCCTCGCGTGAGGCGAGAACCTGATCGAACCGGCACCAGACCGTGTCATAAGTGGGCTTGCCGCGCGCACGACTCAGTTCGATCATGAGGTCGACGCTAAGCGGCATGCCCACGTCGCGACAGATCCCCGTCAGGTACGTCCGCGCATAGGTCTGGCGTGTATCGTTCTTCATGCTGTGCGTGATGGAACCGGAATCGTCGATGACGATCTGCCAGAATCCATCGAACACCTCGCGGCCTGCCGAATTGCTCGGCGCACGGCCTGCGCAAAGCCGCTGCGCGGCGCTTCGCCGAGGCCGGTTGCTCGAATCAAGAGATCAAGGCGCGGACGGTCATACGACCGACAGCGAGGTCGCGCGGTACACCGCAGCGGCCGATCAGCGCACGCTTTCAGACACTGCTGCAGACAAGCTTTTGGCTAACCTTGCGGAAAGGTTAGCCAAAGATTCTGTTAAGGCATTGAAATCAGGAGATGATAAATGAAGTTTGGTGCACCCGAGGTGAAAGCGGTGGGCACTCAGATCATTGGGAAATTTTGGTGCCGAGGACGGCGTGAGGCCTCTGTGCCCGCTAATCTCGACCGTTCGAGGGGTAATGGCGCGATTATAAAAAAGCCGTCCTCGTTGGTATTGCTCTAATTGGGGGGAAGGACTGACCTTGGGACATTTCTGCCGTTCACCGGCGACGCGGCGAACGCCGGGTCTTATCAAATGCCGACATTCAGCGATCGCACCCCTGTTCTCATGGGCCGACTGAGATTGGGCCGCAAGCCAACTGGCGGCTTCTGATCGACAACGTAAGAATGAAGACTCCACCGCGACCGCAACGCGAGGCATGGTGATGTTACTTGCAGACAGTTTTAAACGAAGTTCATCCAGCTGTTTTCTGACCATTGCCGCCGATGCCGAGCTTGTTATCAGTGTCTGTCGTCCTGAAGGCTTTCCAATCGCACCCGTCTAGCCGCAGCCAATGATCCGCGGTGCCCGATCTTCGGACTCTGGCATGTCTGCCTCCGCGACATCTTTCTCGACCACACCGCGCAAGGCCCAGCCGCGATCGAGCCAAGCCGAGGCAACCTGCGCGCGCAACAGCACGATGTCGTGTGGCGGATCGGCCGCCAGCCACGCGTTATAGTCGGCCTGAAATGAGGTCACCCGCATCGAGCCGGATCGCCCAGCGTGCCGCCCCGTTATAGATGGGCACGCTCGCGTTATCCGCAGCCACTACGTCACTCAATTTCAACCGAAATGATTGGTGCGGCCAAGATCAGCCTGGCAGCGCGGCAATGTTTTGGTTATGTTCCACTCGATGCCGAAACGTCACCACTACGTCCCGGTTACCTACCTGAAGAATTTCTGTGATGCCGCGGGGCAGCTGCAGGTCTTCCGCAAGGACGATCCTGCTCGGCCCTTCCGGCAGCGCCCGGAGTCGACCGGGTTCGAGCGCTATTATTATTCGCAGTTCGACGATGAGGGTATGCGCGACGACGATCGACTCGAGGCGATCTTCAGCGAGATCGAGACGAAGTGGCCGACAATCGTCATAGCCCTCGCCAACCGCGAGGCGATGTTTGAAGCCGCGCCGCATATCATCACCTTCCTCAGCCTCATGCGCGTGCGGGTGCCGGCGTTCCGCGATCTCGCCGAGCTGTACCTCGGCCACTCGGTGCACACACAGGCGCTGCTCATGCACGCCGCCGGGAAGCTGCCGCCGCTCCCCGAGGGCTTCCCGGACCTGATGGAGAAGATCCAGGTCACCATCGACCCGCAAAAATCGCTCGAGATAATGGCGCGCGCGCTCAACGACATGGGCAAGCTGTTCGCCACGCTCAGCTTCGATGTGCTGCACAACGCGTCCGATCACGCGTTCCTCACCAGCGACAATCCGGTGATCTATTATGACCCGCGCGTCCCGACGCCGGCGATGCGACCCTATAAGATTGCGCAGGACGCCGGCCGGATCGAGCTGCTGTTTCCGGTGACGACCCGGATGGTCCTGCGCGGTCGCAGCCGTCCGCGCCGGCCGGACATCGGCCACCGCACGATCACCGACCGCAAGGCGATTGCCAGGATCAATCGGCTGATCTGCCGCTTCGGCTACCACACGATCTTCGCGTCCGGTACGCGCGAAGCGTCGCTGATCGCGGGCACCGCTGAGCAGTCGCCGGTGGCCCAGCTCGACCGCGTGCCGTCGCCCGAAGGCGGCTATTATGCGTTCGGTCAGTTTATTTTCGGCCCGCGTCCCGACAAGCCGAAGTGGAACGGACCACGCGAGCGCGACCGGAAGTCGGCGGTGCGGGAAGCCCCTGCCGATGAACCGGAGGCGATGCCATGACGGTCTCGAAGCGGCACCATTATACGCCTCGCTATTATCTCAAGCGGTTCGAGACCGAGGCCGGCGCGCTGTGGCGGCTCGACAGCGAGACGGGGAAGATTACCAAGGGCAATAATGAGCGCTTCGGGTTCAAGAAGCGCTGGAACAGCTTGCGCAATCCACCGCCCGGCTATGCGCCGGACTGGGCGGAGAAGCAGATCGCGGTGATCGATGGTATGGCGTCGAAGGTCATCACGGAGATTCTCGAGGGTCAGTTCCCGGCCGATATCCGCAAGCTCGCCATGGCGATTTCGTTCATGCACCATAACCAGCCGCGATTGCGGCACGAGCTGGAGACGGTCCATCCCGACAAGGTCGGCCACTGGAGCGAGGATTATTGGCTTGTGGTCCGGCTGAAGACCGCAGTCGACAATTGGGATAGCTATGTTCCGCTCTATTATGCGCTCAACGTGATCCCGCCGGGCAGCGACCAACGATTCCTGACCTCCAGCAATCCGTTGATCGACTTCAACAACAAGCCGACGATGCTGCTGCCGCTGTCGAACCGCCATTGCCTGTTTCTGTCGAACGACCCCACGCACCGGAATTTCGGACCGGTGACTCGCACGCCGGACGCGGACGAGATCGCCGGCATCAATCGCATGACGATCAAGAACGCCTGGCAGTATCTCTATTCATCCACCGAAAGCTTCGCCGAATAGCGACGCCCAGCTCCGACCATTTCGCAGGACCGCACATCATTCCTCGCTCTGATCGAAGCCGTCGGGCGCGGGTTCGAGATAGACATCGCGTGGCTGGTCCTGGCCGAACAATTTGCCGTCGCGCTTTTTCTTCCACGCCTCGATGCGGCGTTCGATCGGCCGGTTGAGCGAATAACCGAACCGGTCGAGCAGCGGGCCTTCCCCATAGTCTCCGGTCCACAACACCATGCGGGCATCGGCGATCTTGGCGAGCAAGGTGCCATAGCGCCAGAAGTCGACGCGGTCGCCGGTCTCGGCGAGGCGCTGATACCAGATGCGTGACCAGCGGTTGCGATCATAGGCGAACCGCGCTGCCTCGGCGGCCCGCCCGACCATTCCGCCATGATTGTCGAACCGCGCGATCGTCGCGCCGGCGGTCTCGCTCTCATCGGCGAAGCCAAGGATCGTCAGCGCCCGAGCGGTGGCGACGGGATGGCCGGTCGCGATCTCGCGCGTCGCATAATCTTCCAGCCAGGATTGCCGCCCGGCATGGCAGGCGGCGAGCACTTCACTTGCCAGCGCGTGGTCACTCGAACAGCGCGCGAGCCGGTCGCGACGCAACGCCTTCATCGCGCGGGAATCCTCGCTGTGCCAGATATCCCAGGTCATCAGCGGGATCGAACCCGCCGAACGCGTGATGCGGACAAAGGCCTCGTGGCCAGCGCAACGGCGGAACAGCGCGACGGCGAGATCCGGGTCTGCGGTGGACAGCGCCCTGGCGATGCGAGAGGCGAGATTGGCGATGCGCGGCAACCGGCTGGTCGGGACATCGAGCAACTGCCTGGCAATGGCCTGAAGCGCGGCGAGGTCGGTTTCGGCGATCGCGCGCATCGCATTCGAGCCGATATCGCGCAGGATCAGCTCGGCACCGCTTTTGGTGAGCGTAGCCTCGAACGCCTGGAAGCGATCCCACCCGGCCTTCTGGCGCGCGGCGAACGCCTCGTCGCTTTCGTTGATCCGGGCGAAGCGCTGGTCATCCGGCAAATCGGCGTCGTCATCCTCGAGCGAGAAGCGGGCGACGGCGTCGGCATCGGCAGTGTCACTCAACGAAACGCGCGGTGGCCGGAACGGCATCACCGCTTCGAGCAAGCGCGCGGTGGCCTGACCGATCAGGCTGGCGAGCGGCGTACCGACGGCGGCGGCACCAAGCTTTTCCGCTGCCGCGCCATAGCGATCGGGGCTGACACGCGCGACGGCTTCGGCTCCGCTCAACAGGCCCCGCATCGCCGCGGCGATCATCATCGACGAGCCATGCCAGCGTTCGTAGAAATGCTCGCGCGGGTGATAGGTCGCGGCACTCCAGCCGCTCGCCACGAAGGCGGTGAGCTGTGCGTCGTCGGGATGCTCCGCCGATATCTGGAACGCGAGACCGCGCACCGATCCTTTGGGATGATCGGTCAACAACCGGATTTTCGCGAGTGTCTCCGGGCTGATCGGTGAGTCCGACCCGCGCACGAACGCCAGCGCCATCAGCAGCCGATGCTCCTCGCTCGAGGCAGTCCCGTGGTCAACCAGCCGATCGACCATGTCGGCGCTCGCCGGATGAAACACGCTGTCGAGCTGGATCAGCGGCGGTCCGTGTTCGGGCAGATCGATGAGCACCTGGACCTGGGCGTCGCCGTCGAGATGGGCGAAGGCGGTGACCAGAAGATATTGCGAAACGACCCAGTCCTTGGTGTCGGCGTCCCCGACCGGCTCCTTGGGATGGGACAGCGCGGCGGCACGCGCGGCCATTGCCTCGACTGTATCCGGTTCGATCAGCACGGTGGCACTGCCGAGCAACGGAATGCCGAGCGTCGCGATATTGCTCGGGCGCTCGAGCATGTCGCTGACCACGGCCCGGTTGATCGCGACGACGTTATCGGGTGCGAAGCGTGCGAGACCCGGTGCGGCGTCGCCTAGGAAGTGCTCATGCTCGCCGGTCCAGCGGTTCCTGACCAGGGCCTTGGGATCGAGCGCCCCTATGCGCTCGGCGGTGTCATCGATCGTGTCGGGTCGTTCGGAGGCTGGATCGCACGGATCGGTCGCACAATAGCGCTCGACCAGCCGCCAGCCCTGAAAATGCTCCCATTCGGGCATCAGCGCATTGGCGATGATCTCCGCACGGCTGCCATCGTCGGCATCGCCGGTGGCGCGCAGGATTGAGACCAGCGCCCATTGGCCGGTGCGCGAGGCATCGGCGGCGGTGAAGCAGGCGGCGGCCGCAAGCAGCGCCTCGCGCGTTTCGAACCAGTCGATCCGGTTATGCTGGACGACGAAGGCGAAGTCCTTCCACGGCACATGATAGCCACCGTTGATCGAGCGGGCGAACGCCCAGCACATCAGCCCGTCGGCGAAATCGAGCAGCGGCATGCCGGCCAGGATCGCGAAGATATCCTCGCTGAGCACGGTGCCATCGACGCTGTCGTCGCGGGTCATCCGCGCAAGGATCGCGCGCTCGCACGGCGTCAGGTCGGCAAGCCGGGTCGCAATCTTGGTTTCGGTCTCCGCCTTTGCATCGGCGCGCTTCGTGGCATCGCGTTCGCCCGGCATGAGGCCATGCGCAGCGTTGAGCGAATAGATGCGCAGCCATGCATCGAGCCGCGGCGCGATGATCGCCCAAGCTGCCCGGTCGGCGCGCGCACGGCGCAGCGCATCGAGCAGCCATTCCTTGTGCTGGACATGGGGCTCGCCGATGGCCAGCGCGAACAGCGCATCGAGCGCCGCCGCCGGAATGTTGCGGACAATGCCACAATAAGCGGGATAGCTGTCCTCATCGGCATTTTGTTGCATCGCGTGACGCGCCAGTAAGGCGGCACCGATTGCCGGACTGACCTCGGCGTCGACGCTGGCGATGAGCGCTGCGGCGAACAGGACATGGGTCACGAGGTCGAGCGCGGCGACCGGCTCGATGATTTCGGCGAGGCGCTCGGTGACTGACCGGGCATTGCGCTCGGCCTTCTGAAGCTCGCGGATCGTCGCGATGGCGAGCGCATAGACGAGGCCGTCCTCGGTCAGCTGGTAGAGAGCGGTATCGCCCTCGACTCCGACAAAGAAACGCTCCTCGACCACTGGCAAGAGGTCGCGCGGCAGATCGAAGCGCGGCGCGTCTGCGAAGTCATAATGGGCGAAGATCAGCCGGTCGTCGGTGACCTGACCCTCAATCCTTTCGCGGATCAGCCGGGCGTGATCGGCGAGCAGGGTCTTGAACTGCCAGGGCGTCTCGCCGTCGGCGGGGTCGCTGGCGTGGGTGCGGACATGGTCGAACAGCAACCGCTCGATGCTCAGCTCCTCGGCGGTGCCGATCTGCGCGGTGCCGAGAAGCTCGAGCGCGATACCGAGGATACGCGGATTCCGCAGTGATGACCGGACCCGCTTGGCGATTTGTGTGGGCGCGACCCCATGTGCGGCGAGCGCAGCATTGAGTTCGGCATCGGTAAAGTCACCAAGCGTGACCGTACGCCGCGGTACGGTGAAACGGTCGTCGATCCGCTTGAAATAGCGCGCCCGGCTTGTGATGATCACGCATCCACCGATCGTCGCGAGATAGCCGGCCAGGCGCGACAACCAGGGCGCCCAGTCGGTCCGCGCACGCTCGTTGAGCCCATCAATCACCAGGAGCACGCGCGGCGCGGTCGCGGGCCGCGCGCGCCATCGTGCAAGGCGCTGCATCCAGCGATCGAGGCTCGCGATGGTCTGCACACCGCCCGATTGTTCGATCAGCTGGCGTGCGATAAGCTCCTGAGGCGCACAGGACATTGCGGCGACCGCTTCGGCTGCCGTCAGAAAGATAAGGAACGGGGCATCCGGCAGAGCGAGCCAGGCTTGCGCGACGAGCCAGGATTTGCCGCACCCCTGGTCGCCGGTCACCGCGATGATCCCCGGGACCGGCGGCGCTGTCAGAACTGTATCGAGCTCGACACGTCGCGCTCGATCGATCGGCGCAAGAGCGTGGCTGGCCGCAGGCGCCAGCGGTTGTCCGAAACGATGTCGGGCCTCGTCTGCCCTCGCGAAGAGCCGCCCATAGGTAGCATGATTGGCGGCGCGGGCCGTTGCGAGACCGAGTAACGGATCGGCCAGCGCGTTGCTGAGGTCGGTGGCGCGCGCAGCAAAACCCGGCGCGACTGCCAGCGCCGTGAGCGCAGCCAGCAATGCGGCCCGGTCGACGCCAGCCTTACTGTTGCAGGCGATGAAATCGGCGCAGGTGTCTGGTACCATGGCGCACAGCAAGGCCAGCGGCGGCAGCGATGTGTTGGCCGGCCAGTCGAGCACCAGCAGGCTGGTCTCGACCTTGGCGAAGGCGGCGCGCAGGGTCGTGACAATCTGAGAGGACGCGCCGACGGTCGCGCCGAGGATCCAGAGATCGGGCGGATCGGCGCTGGCAAGCACCTCAGTGGCTTTGTTGTTGACCACTGATTTGGTGAGCTTCGACGTGTAGAGTTTGGCCTCGAACGCAATCGACTCCTCAGCCCCGTCACCGCGACCATCCTGGCCGTCCTGGCTTCCCGAAACGGCCAGCCGGAACGGCAAGTGCGTCACCGCGCCGAGCAGCGCCGCCATCAGGCCTTCGAAGCCATCGTCGCCGCTGTCCTTGAGCGTGAGGATCGCTGCCTTAATCTGCCCCGCAGGCGTCAGAACCTTTGATACCGGCATGATGGTTAGGCCTTGGCCGCAGCTTTGGGACGACGACGCAGGACCTTGGGAGACGTCGGTGCCGCCGGG
Organism: Sphingomonas sp. PP-CE-3A-406; assembly: GCF_003688625.1. GTDB lineage: Bacteria > Pseudomonadota > Alphaproteobacteria > Sphingomonadales > Sphingomonadaceae > Sphingomonas. Next base: position 1,259,317 of record NZ_RCWY01000001.1, on the reverse strand, counting down.
CCAATGATGATTGCGTGTATCAGACGGTCCATGGTCAGCTTGGGCATGTTCATTCCAGACGTTCGCGAACGATATGTCGTACGGCAGCTTTTGTCAGAAGTGGAAGTTCAAAGTTAAGCCGGCCGGCGGTTTATAAGAAGCAATCTTAGGCCGGCTGCAGACTGGCCGCTTTCAGCAAACCATCCAATGAGCTGGACGTTCGGTAGCGTTCGGTCGCACCGCGCTTCTACTGTCCTCGCTTCTTTCCTTTTTTAAGGCCCTTTTCCGAGCTTGGTTTCGTCATTTTCCCCGATATCTTCGCCGCCTTCTTGGCAGCTTTCGCGGCCTTGGTCGCCTTGGTGTCGATGCCGCGCTGGGTCAGATCTATCCCGATGACGCGTATGTCCTCGACGCCGGGGTAGTCGTTAGCGATAAGCGTCCAGTGGCGCTGGAGCTCGTCGACCAGCATCTCGAACGTGTCAGCCCGTCGTCCGTTGGGCAAATCCCAGTACGACTTCGTGCCGAGGTAGACCAAAAGGAAGATGCCCCGGCTTGACCGGACGTCGCGCAGGTAGTCGCCGCACAGCTGGACCTCGAGTCGTTCGAAGAGGTGCGGTCCAGTCCATTTGTCTGCCAGCTTCAGCTCGGCCGGCACGGGTGCATCGAAGCCGACGCCGAAGAAGCGGAGGTCCGGCCGCTTGGCGTCCGCCAGTTCCTCTTCCTGCGGGACGACGTATCGTCCGGCAGCGCGGTCGCGGCACCATCCGCCGATGAACTTCCGAAACTCCGTCTCCCGGTCAACCGCCTGCAGGATCGATGCGATCGATGAGTCGCCATTCTCGAGGTCGTGCTTCAGCGCGTCGAGCTTGTCGACGGCGTGATACCAGAGTTCGCGGTGGTTCGCGGGTGTCGCGACGAGGGACTTTCCGAACTCGCGCACCTGTGCTGGGGCCCAGGCGTCGACGTCCGAATCAGCCGCGGCCTTCGCCTTCGCGTGGAAGCCCATCCAAGGTCTGCTTCCCTCATCAGGGTGCGCGCGCGCCATCTCGAGCAGCGCGAGGAACGCCGGTTTGCCAGGCGTCTCGCGGATAAAGGCGATGAGCGCGTTGCGCGCGTCCTGCGCGTCGTCGCGCAGGCCCGGCGAGTAGACGCCCTTGCCGGCACGCCGAATGTCATCCTCCTGCCGTATATAGCGAGCCATAAGGAGGTAGAGCGACTTCATGTGCTCAACCGTGCGGAAGGCCTGGCGCGCGCGACCTTCCTGCGAACGACCACCGAACAGGGTGACAACGAAGGCGAGCGCAAGCTTCGTCTGCTCTGCCGGATCGTTCAAGCCGGCGAACCGAGCCGCGAGCGCGGGGATCGCCGCATCCGGGTCGACGCCGACCCATGTCGCGAACCATACCCGGCCGTTCCCGGCCAGCTTTCGCTGCCCCAACTTGGGTCATTGGTTCATATCGCGTGACGACGCCCATTGGCCCAGCGGAAGGGCGAGGATTGTGACAAAGCGGTCACTAAGATAGTCCGCGCGAACGGCGGGATCAGATAAAAGCAGACGCTCGAGGTGTGAGTCTGCAGAGGGCAAACGCTCGGATGTGGCCGCGTCGGGTCAGCCTTTAGGGTAGGTGCGCTCGGAACTCATTTCCGCTTTGCACGATCGCTTCGAACCGCTCGCATTGAGCCGTTTTTAGGCACCCGTTTGTTAAACGATCGCCTTGCCTAAATGACTAACAAAGCGCGGTTTTGTAGTATCCGCGTGGGCGGGAAGCACCTGTCCAGAAAACGACCGTTTGTTGAACATACACGGACGGTGGTGCTGAGGGTGTTGTGTACATCAGCACCCGGCTTCAGGTTCGGGTATAGTCGTCACCCCATATCCGCCCAAGAGCCATCGGCATCTTTCCCAGTTTGCCATCAAAATTCGCAATTTCGAGAATTTCAAATTGGGAACAGATTTTGAGAAAGCGCATCCGTCTGCGGCTGTCAGCCGGATCGACGGGGCAGGTTTCCCGGTCAACGTTCGTTTGTGGGAATGTCTTTTGGGTCTGGATCGAGGCCGGTTAGAAGCCGATCCACCCGCTTGGATTAGGTCGAAGGCAGAGCACCGTGACGGAATCACATGATTGCATTTTCTGCAAAATCGTTGCGCGCACAGCGCCCTCGCATGTCATTTGGGAAGACGAAAAGCATCTCGCCTTCCTGTCCATATTCCCGAACACTGAGGGATTTTCAGTCGTAATCCCCAAGGCTCATTATTCGAGCTACCTTTTCGACCAACCGGCTGAGGTGATCTCCGATCTGGTATTGGCAAGCGGGCAAGTCGCGAAGCTGCTCGACAGCCGACTGACCGACGTAGGCCGGACAGGAATGATATTTGAGGGCTTTGGTGTGGATCATCTGCACGCCAAGCTGTTTCCCATGCACGGGACTAAGGCGTCGGAGTGGACGCAACACAAGTCGAACATCTCGAAGTATTTCGATCATTATGAAGGCTACATATCGTCGCACGATTTTGAGCGTGCGGATGACGATGTGCTGGCGAAGCTGGCTCGACAGCTTCGCGCTAATCCAGCGGTATAGTACGCTTTCCCGATATTCGATCCCTCGCGAGAATGCGGGATCGTACTAGAACGACCAAACATTGCCACTCCGACAGCGAACCGCGCTACCTGAAACCGGACATTGCGTAACGACGGGATTCACACGAACCTTGTACGTAACCGCGTGACGCATTTGGTAGGCATATCGCTACGGCGGCCCAGCGAAGGGTGCCGGTTCGTTCCCCGGCCGTTTGAAACTTTGCCAGATGGCGGCTGAAAGCTAGCAGCCTTTCTCTAATAGAATACGACGTTCCCCCCGCGCTGAGCGCTTCCTGGTCGGAACGCTGACAACCCACCATGGCGTCAGCATACTTCATCTGAATCAGTCATTATCGCATGCGCAGGCCGTTATCTCGCAGGCTTATTGAATAACGATTTGACTAGCGTCGCGCACAAAAACGGTGTGCTGATATCGATTGAGGCTACGCGGTTGCCCCGCGAGCATGTTAGCTACTGGAAGGAGCTTCAGCTCGCCTTTGACTGTGATGTTCTTTCCAATCAGCGCATTTTCCGGTTTTGAACCCAAACGCTTTTCCAGCATATCCGCTACTATTGGCGTGATGTTGAACGTGATGTCATTTGGCGACCGATAATCGGCGTCGGAGTTCAAGTACAGGGCGTTTGGCCGTCTTTCAGCAGCAGCTACCTTCATCGCGAAAACGCCCGTAGTTGCCCGATTAGGGTGGGCTTCGGCCAACGCTATTGCTTGTGGCGGGGACATTGGGATGGTTGCGCTTTCCGCTGTTGCGGTAGCTACAATGAAGCTGAGAAGTGCGATCACTGTCGTCACCTTTTTTTACCAGACTTTCCCTAGAGGTAAACGTCGGCACTGATGCTGGCTAATGACAATTCATTCATGAGATCAATTTGCGCCGGCATCGGCGCGATGCCAACTATCGCCCCCACATCCCCAAAAGCAGACGGGCCGCTTTTCTGCCAACCCGGACATTCGCGAAATTCGATCGAGTTTTAGGAATGTCCGGTTTGGGCAGGAAAGCCGACGGGCCGCTTTTAGTGACGCGTTTGTCATTAGCAGACGTTGCGGCAGAAGGTTAGCCTCCACTCGATAAACGCTTAGGCGATGGACATGTTAAGCCGCCTTCGGGAACGTTAGAATGGAAAGCAGGTGACCTCGTTGTTCGGTCCCAAAAAATCCTTACGGCGCGCAATCTTGATCGTTCTTGCGATAGGCATGCTGGTCTTCTGTGTCATCGCGCTACCCAGTGTCTTTGATCGCGGACATGTTATCGATGATATCGTTCACGGCGGAGCCTTCCAGATTGCGTTAATTTGCTGCGTACCAATGCTGCTTGCAATTATCGGCATCGGCTTCACGGCCCGCAATCCCGAGTCACGTCTCAATAGCCGACTTATAGTGTACCCTTATTCGTTGTTGGTCGTATTGAGCATAACGTTCCCGTTTATTGTCCCGCAAATTCATGACCGCGTGACAGCATCTGCTCTTGTTGCCCGCGGTGTCCCGGTGCAAGCGCGCTTTGTTCGGGAATTTGCCACCGAATGCGGTAGGTCTGGATTTTGTACCGTTAATATTGAGTACAGCTTCATTCCACATGGCCGAAATAATCTAGTCAATGGCTATACTCGGGTTGGTAGTTCAGCACGCGATCCTGATCCTGAATACAACTATATTATTAATACCCGCACAGTACCGATCCTCTATGATCCTGGCGACCCGACCCGATCAATGCTTTTTTGGAACGATCAGATCGCGCGACAGGCAACTTGGGGATACACATTGGGAATGATTGGTATATTCTTCGGAATTGGCGCTCTTGTTTGGGCGTTCTTCGTTGTCATCGTTGAGATTAGCATTCGCCAACAGCGAAGAAAAATAGCAAACAACGCTCTGCCGAGCGTGAGAAACGTTTAGGTCTCCGATCGCTCTCCTCCCCCGCCATCCGCATTAATGAAAACCTTTTAATCCTTACATTGGCAATGGCCGAGTTGGAGCGGTGGTGATGAACGAACGTCAACTTTCGAGACTGTGATTTGCCCAACTGAACGTCCAGGTGTGGTGAAAGCGGACATCAAGCCAACGCGTCATGAGGTGACTCCGTCTCGTGATCTGTCCGCCAAGCCGAACAGGCGTAGAACCTTTCAGCCGCGGTTGGAGCGCCGTTTAGCCTGCTCAGTCTGGTAGGCGTCGCTTCGTGCGCATTCGACTTTCGCCTTTGATCGATATCTATCTTTTTTGCACCGAGTGGCGATGCTCTGGGAAGAGATGATGTTGAGCTTTCCACCCTCGGCAACGCTTCCTGGTTGGTCCAGCCGTTGGGATTGAGCGGGACCGGAAGCCATTCCGACGATCAACATCGCATAAGCGAGGTACACCTGACGCATCCAGCTCTCCTTCGTAACCGCTTAACTCGGTCGCGCTTATCTTTCACATAGTCGTGGTGTCCGCAATTAGGCGGAGCTGCCGATACCTCCCTTCTCGCAAAGGATCGATTCCGAGAACGCCTGCGACGTCTCGATCAGCGTTCCTTTTCGAGAAATTTGGTGTGCCGTCGCGCAGAGGGGGATGGGCGCAGCATGAGCCCCGCCTCGACATGAACGAAGGGCCGAAGTTGGGCAGCAGAAATCACCCCGCGAATATCGACTTCTGGATCAATCTGCATGGCTCCCACCGACAGCGATAACTCCATCCTGATATGCCGGCCGCGCCCTGATCGCGATCGTACCGCGATCGGCATCATAAAGAACGTCATAGGCAAAATACGCCAGGAGACCCGATCGAATCCGCATGCCTTCCACTCGCGGATCGGCGACGGCATTGAACCTCGATGCCTGCATCCTGCGGCCCACGGTGAAACGGACTCCCATTGCCTCCGTATCGGTGCTGCCACCAAAAGTAAGCCGAGCTGTCGTGCCTTCGGTCCAGCCGTTATCGGCACGGTGGTTGACGAGTTCAATTCCCGGGGCGCCGCTATCGATCAACGTCGGCGCGCAGACGGGTTTTCCGTCGTTGTGCTGTAAACACGCACGCACTGCGTCATTCGATCGCGTTCGATGCGCGTCCGCCAAAAGAAGTGGCGTAAAACCGATGATCTGTTGCTCGCTCGGATTGAGGATTAGTTTCCCGATAGGCGTCTCGCCTGGCCTGGGTAGTTCGACGATCCACCGGTGGGCGCCAATCTCTTGAAATGGGTTTGGCAAGTCGGCGCTTGCCAAACCCACACCGAGTATGGCGCGAAACCCCTCGCCGGCGAGGCCATTGCCCTGAATACCGAACTGGCGGCGATCGACGTGCAAAGCAGGGCAATCGGGACGGGCAGCACTACATCCGATTGCACGAATATCTTGCCAGCGGGCGCTTTTGTGAAGGTCACCGACCGAAACTTCTGTGCGGACCACGGGGCCCTCAAGGGTGGTGCCGACGCCATAGCCGTATCTTTGTACCGGTCCAACTTCCTTCGTGGTGGCAGAATCTATAACGCCTGGGAGTACGCGCAGCCCAACCGAGCCGGTATCGAGACCGGCGTCGATCGGATGCCCGTCGACTTTGATCGTTATCGCGTAGCGTCGCGTCCCGTCAGACAAATCGACCTCGCGGATGGGAACCTGAACGGAAGCCGATTGGGTTTGGGCACCGCCCGGAAGAGCTGCAACCTGGGTGCCGGCTGCAAGGCAAATTATGACGAACGATGTTTTATCTCGAATCATCGGGCGATCCTTTGCACTGTATATTCCTTTTATCAGCAATCACGACGTACGCGATCATGCCGGCAGCGGCAGAGCTAAGTTGTGCGGTTCCCCGTACGTGAGCATCGGGGCGTGAATCAGACTGCATGATGAGCGTATAGACAGGGATAGCCGGGGAGGGCGCCGAACGAACGTATTTGGTTGTGCCGGGCAAAAAGTGCGTGATACCGTTGTTGCGCCTCCTGATATGAATGCTCGCTCGATGAGGGAGGCTATGCTGGAGATGATCCCGTCATAGTTTACCAACGAAGTGGCGACAGGTAACAACAGGAGTCGAGCCATGATCAAAACGTGTGTCACGGCCGCTTTCCTGTTTGGTTTGGCCACCGCGAGCGGTGCGGATGGCGCCGACCGATCAATAGCCACTGTCGCGCTTTCCGGTCCTTTTGCCACGCAGACGCCGTGGCGCTTGACGGTGACGCAAAGCGGGCATCCCGGTGTATCCGGCACCGGAGATCCCGAACCCGGCGTGGTTATGCCGTGCCTCCGGCATGCGGGTTCTTTGACCTGCGATCCCGCCCTAGACGTTCGCCTTGACCCCAATAGGCAGATGAGTGACTTCGACCAACCGCATTACCTGCGTATGGCGCGCGTCGCGTATCGACAGGCGGGCGATCGGGAGCCGCTGCTGATTGTCGTTCTGGCCAGCATTCACGCGGGTAACGGTGGTCAACTTGTCGGCACCCAGGCTTTTGCCTATCACCGAGATACCGACCGTTTCGTTAGTCTGTTTACGCATACCACCGGCACCAACAACAATCAGGAGGTACGCTTCGTCCAAGCGGGGCTGCTGCGCGGCGCCTTCGTCACAGTCGAGCCGACCACCGACGCGCCTTTCGGCTACTGGGTCACGGTCGCACGATCGAGCGACCCGACTGCGCCGTACCGTACCGTGCTGCGCTATCGCAGCGCGACAGGCTATAACGACGGCAACGCGCTGCCGGTGATCGATTCAGAAATGCCGGAAATACTGCAGCGCCTTTCGTTGTGGCGACCCGGGCAGCGGCTGCCGCTACCAGCGTCCGGCTGCTCGAAACCGACACTCAAGAACGGCGCGTTGTGGTGCATGTAATCGTCAGTCGCCGAACAGCACTGCCAGCCCGCTCAGTTTCTCGATCAACGATCGAGAAACGGGAAAGCCTCTACGCCACAGCCGCGAGGCTTTCTGCGCGCTGTAAGTCCTTAGGCCGCCCAAAAGCGGCGAGCATGGCTTGTAGGTCCGCCTTCTCGGGGACGAAGACAACCAAGCCAGCAACCTCAACGCGTTGCCGCGTCGCTGGCAGTACCGGCAGCCACGTCTCCCCTGACCGGCGGTGGAAGTCTGCCATGAACTCCACCGGCAACGGCGTCGTTCCGGTCCAAGTGCCGAAGATCTTCGACCGAAATGCAGCATGTGCCGATCCTTGCCGAAGCTGGATGCCGATCGTTGGCAGAATGCGTTGCGCATCGGCAATGCTCAACAGTACGTCCACGTCAGCTACGTGGCCTGGATCAGCCCCGTGCAAGGCGACGGCTGCGCTCGCGATAATCCACTACGGATCACGCGCCTCGACCATGAGATTTCCGACCGCGCCTAACGACGCCAAGAGGGGTGGGCTGACCGTCATCCGCTTTCAATAGCGTCTATTATCCCGCTTGGGATGGCATTGCGGGAAAGCGGGTGAAGACGGGTAGTATGGGTTATATGGCTTCATAGGCAGGAGCCGTCCGGCAATAGAGGCAAGTCGTGGCGATCACGTTGAGGTTGCAGAGGGGGCGAAATGCGTGATTTTTGCATCCGAGCGCCTACCGGGAATGTCGAATTTGTCACTTTCAGGGTGCTCAACAACGTGCTCTGCTGGGCACAACCTATGGGAAGTATCCGCATGGTTGATGCCTTTCTCCGCATGCCGTTACGGTTCTGGCTTCGCGTCGGCACCGTATTTTCCGTGCTTTGGTTAGTAATTATAAGTTTGGTGCGGTGGTCATGGCTATCACGCGAGCATTTGAGAATATACTTTCACAACCTTGGATCGTGCCATTTGCACGCAGTTGATTCCGGTAGCGCCTGCGTCAAACTTGCCGAGCATCAACTAGAGGTCAGTAGTAATTCTGTCTTGCCGTTATCTATCGGAACAAGCATTTTTCAGCTAGCGCTTATTTGGGCTCTTGGTGCTGTAATCGTCGGCGGCTCAAGATGGGTAAGCCGAACAGCAATACGATGATGATCGATTTTAATAAACCGTCATATCCATAATATACAAATTACTGAGTTTGTATCATGTCTGCAACCGTACCGATTTTGGTGCCGCATGTTAAGTAAGAGAACAACTGGGTGCAGATTCATTTTTGGTGGTATCAGTATCATACTTTTTGTGGCAATGATCTGGCTAAGGTCAAAGATTCCTTATAGCTCTGGTCTGTACAATATAATTTATTATCATTCGAGACCGCATAAGCCTGAGGATAACAATACATTTCTATTAATATTCCACTATTCTGCTGTCTTGCTACCGTAATTACTCCATTCTCCTTTAGTGGCAGTATTAAAAAAAGAGATGGCGCTGTACCCTATACTTATCCATTGTTCTTTATTGTATTCATCGCATTCGCGGTTGGTTGAATTGTTCGATTTAGTATCTTGGGGAAGTTTTATGGGATTTCAGGCTGAAAGGTTTATAGCACGTTGACCGAATCAGCCGACGAACCACACACCGTGATATACATAATAATCGCTAGGACTACGCAAACTAGTAGTACCGCCAACAACAAATATGGTGCTAACATTGATGGTTGGCGCATAAATGCTATCTCTGCGATAGGTTGGTCCCGCTCGATCCAACACTTGCGATTCTCTATCAGAGATTTATATGGGTTAATTCTTTTCATTTATAAGTTAGTAGGCATAAGCTTACCTTGTGATCTTAATCGTCACGGGCGACGAAATAGCCTTGGCATAGCGAGCCGGCGTTGCGCTAGGATCGAACAGAGAGACCATCGCCTGGACTTGGTAGATACCCGGCCCCGGGAAGATCGTTCGGGTCATTTCGTGGATGGCGACGCTAAAAGGGGCCTCTCCGCCGATAGAAGTCAGCTCGCCGGGCGCAAGCGGCGGTGGCGGCGGTGATCCTATCATTCTTTCTGCAGGCTCGACGAACTGGCCGGTCGACGATCTCACCAGAAAGACGATCCCGCGTGTCACCTGAACAAATGGGGAGATAGCGAGACCATCACTTGTTGCAGTAAGATCCACTGTAAACGTCGCCATGCCGCTCATCGGCGCTGCGCCGGCCTTCAACGCTATTTTGATAGGAGTCGCTGATCCCGACCACGTAGCCTGAGCGGGAGGATTCCATCTCTCGCCCGCCTGTCCGGCGTCCTTCGCACGTGATGAAGGACGTAGCGATACGCCTTCTGGCGTCCTCCCATCGCTTATGGTCTTTTGCATAAATGCCATTCGTTCTTCCGGCGTCACCACACCATCGTGGTTCGTATCCTGAAGCGCAAAAGCACGCTTTGCCGCGGCGATCTCTTCAGCGAGAGATATCCGACCATCCTTGTCGGTGTCGCCTGCTTGGAAAAGTGCTGCTGACAACGGCGGTAGCGGATGGGCGGTATCGGTTCCCGGTATTGCCAAACCGTTCATAGACTTCGTGATGAACCGGGCCATCTCTGTGGGGGTGACGTCTCCATCACCGTTTGCATCCATCTTCCTATGAAGCGCAGTGGCGCTCGCCAGAGCCGTCGCTTCGGTGTCACGACCCAACAGATCGGGGCTCGATATCGCGCCGGAAGCGGCAGCCTGTGCCGCAAGAATCAGAAGGAAAGGCATCACCATTTGCCAGCCTAGCCCCGGATGACATTACACGTTGCTGACGCGAGGATTAAATCGATCCCCCTCGGATGATTTTTGCATCAAGAGTGGGCGGTTACTCCATAGGTCAGGCCATTCTCAAAATTCGATCGATTTCGGGAACGCCTCGGCCGTCTCGCTGGCCGTTCCTTTTTGGGGAAATGAGCGAACAGCGGCGAAGGCCTAAACGGTAAGCAAATTCGGCTTCTACAAACCGCGGCTAGATAGCCGTCCGCCTTGGTAAAGCTTAATTCCTCGACGGTTGATCATCGCCTCGGTTTGCGGGATGGCGGGTGACCCTGCAAAATCTGCGGAGGCTAGGATCGAAGCAATGCGAACCCAAACTGTCATGATGATGGCCGTGCTTATATCGATTGGCGGGGCGGGTGCCGTCCCTCAAGCGACTGCGCAAACCAATGACAAAGCTTCCGAACGCAAAGCCAATCGGTCAGCCTCAACGCTCTATGAGGTGCTAAACGAGCAAGCGTCTTCGCGCAGCAAGCATTCTACGGGAGACGTTGGAACGCCGGTGCTCAAGCGTGATGCAAATGGTAGCGCATGCACTACTGATCAACTTGTCCATGCTTCGGTGGGTTCGAATATCACGAGCCGTATCAAGAATTCTATCGTACCACTGCAAAAAGGTATTCAGGTTCGTGACATCGCAATGCTGACATTGCCATGTGGCTTCAAAATAGATGACCGATCCGGTTGGAGTCTCTTTTTAACCAACGGTAGCGAGGTAAGGCGCTACATCGAAAATAACCCGTTCGGGTTCGCACCAGCATTTGGCTTTAGTGATCCGATCGAAAAGTCCTATACAATGAAATATGAAGACATTCCCCGTGAGAAGGTCCAGACAGATAGCTGCATCAATACAATAGCATCTATCAGTTCGAGCCTGAAGCTGTGCAGCAGCTTTGGAAATGAAAAATCCTTCTTTGGAATAGAGCGGAGCGATCATACTAGCCATCTAGGTCATTATGTCGTTCGAGACGGGGCTATTATTGAAGATTTTCCTTTGGCCAGTATTAATAAAGATGTGGATAGTATTTACTTTATTCCGCCCCCTGATGCATCCGGCGGTACTATCACGCTCATAGTGACCGATGGTCAAAACCGGTACAGGGCCTACGTGGACACTCCACGAGGGTAAGCTGCTTGCCGCCTCCGCTAACCGGCGTTCGGAAAGCGCGCGCATTCCCAAAATGCGATCGTTTGTGGGAAGCGGAGATGGCGCAGCCATGCTATAAAACACACACAATTGCCAGAGATCGAGGATCGTGATTTTACCGATAGCATCGATGCTCCTCAGTGCGGCGTCTTCAAACACCGCGATGGCGCCCGGCGTTACCGCCTTTGTAAAGGACAATCACCTTACGCGGTACAGCGTCGCATCGGTTGACCTGAATGGCGATAACCGCCCGGAAGCATTGATTTACGCTATGTCTACGTCCGCTGGTGGCAAGCAATCTGACCTCTGCGGGAGCGGAGGCTGCGACCTCTATGTCCTGTCCCTGACGCCAACCGGCTATCGGCAAATCTCGGATATTTCCATCACCCGTCCGCCGATCCGGGTCCTGCCGACCGCCACGCACGGATGGCGTGATCTGGGTGTCACCGTAGCGGGTGGCGGGGTCATCAAAGGGTACGAAGCGCGGTTGCGATTTGATGGTCGGAGCTACCCGACGAACCCTACCGTTCCTCCAGTTCTCCAATTGAAAACGACGATTGGAAAGGTGTTGATCGCCAACGACCCTCCTTTGCCGTAATTCCCGAAACTCGATCCCTTTTGAGAATCAGCGGATGCAGCGGTGTGCAGAAAACGGCCGTTTTCCGAACATCGCATACGGCCCGGCTAGAGCCGGCCCTTGCCGCGGGCCAATGTTCATCAACCGGTTCGGAAATCAATGTGCAGGAAACGCCAACGTACGTCAGCTACCCGCCCGAAGTGCTCGATAGCTGTCCAATGGGAATGACCCTTCGCCAGTCGGCCTCATGCTGGTGCCAAGTGACCTCAGGAACGACGGCGTTCAAGACCAGCTACCAGATGCGCTCTATGGCAAGGATCGGGCGACCGCCGATCGTCCTCTTGGCGCCTTCAGATGTCGGGTTCCGTCCGGAGCTGCCATCCGCAAGCCGCTCACGAACGGCTTGAGTTGGTCGTGAAGCGCCGTTCAACGGTGTCACGCGACAACGACGGCTATATTACGTCAGTGGTTTGAACGCAGATTGACCTTGAGCGACCCGGATCGAGACGCGGCCACTCGGTCAATCAGCGTCTGATAATAGATAGCCCCATTGCGGTTGCAAATCATTGGAGTCCAATCTTGAGAAGACCCTACGCAGCAATGGGGCTAAACGCAGCATCACGCCGCCTCGCTGAGCGTCTCCATCGGCACGCCGTCGGCATAGCTGCCGCCTGTAGGTACGAAGATCGAGCCGATCAGTTCGACGCCATGCACCCGCTCCGCCACCTCGCGCCAGCGGCGATGGGCGCGTTCGACGCCGCGTTTGATGCGGTTGCGTGGTGGCAGCGCCGAGGCGGTCAGGACATTGCGAGGGCCGACCGACCAGCGGTGCGTGTCCGCCAGGATCTCGACGGATGAGTCATCGCTAGCGAGGTAAAGCTGTACGTTGGCATGCCAGTTGACGTGGAGGGTGGCACGGGCGGCGAGCGAGACGCCGATCGGTCCGTCGACTATGGGCAAGCCGAATTGCACGAAGACCATGTCCCGGCCGGTCTGCTCGACGATGGCGGCGATCTCCAGCGCCTTGGCGAAGTTCTTGCGTCCGCCAGAGGCAAAAGCGACCGGATTTCCGATCGGTGCGTATTCTGGATAGCCCATCGCGATACGCAGGCCGTGGGTCCACGCCTGCATGATGTCGATCGAATGCTGGATAGTCATTTCGTTGATCTCCTGTTTCTTCCGCCCCTTCACTGAGGCTATCATCGCTGCTCAGCAGCAGGCCGAGGCTCCGAGAGTTCCCACTTTCCTGGCTTCTGCGGCGAAGGCCGCGGCAAGCAGGTCGTCGCCGTGTCGTCGCCAGTCGGCGGCGTAAGGCCTGTGCGCGCAGTGCTCTGCGACGAAGGTCGCGAGCCGCCGCGTCGTGTCGAGCGTCGAGACGCTGCCGCCGAGCAGATGCCGCCACCGCATCAGGAGCATGGTCGTGGTCAGTACATCGCCCTCGGCGACCGCCTTGACCGAGGACCATTTACCTTGGTCCATCAGCCGGCTGACCTGATCCGGCCGGCAGGTGAGCTTCGCAGGGATGTTCAGCTTAGCGGCGACCTCGGCGAGATGCGCGGATTTGGCGCCGGCGCACATCTCGGTCATGAGATCACAGTGACCCGACGCATCCCGTCGCCAAGGCGAGTGCAGTGCGGTCAATGACGTGGGCAGCCGCAGTCCCGCCGCGGCGGCGGCGAGCAAGATCTGTGGCAGGTCGGCTTGGAAACCGCCCCAACTGGTCAGCTGTACGCGGCCCAATCGCTCCATATCGGCGAGGAAGGCGGCCACAATTCCGGCCTCATCGAGTTCCGGGCAGCCCCGCGTTTCCATGCGGATCGGACGCAGTCCGTCATCGCCATCAGTCAGAATCAGCCAACTCAAAGCGACGATCTGCTGGCAGGGCCAACGCGGCGTAGCGCGGGGATCATGGCGGCGATCACGCGGGTGAAGATCGGCGATGTCGGCGGGGGTGCAGCGCTCGGCGGCGAGATAACGGCCGTGCACCTGATGGTCGTAGCGGCATTCGGCATCGAGGACGACGACATAGCCGGGGGTGGCGGTCTTCCAGATGCGGGTGGAATCGATATGCATGAATGGTCTCCTGTCGGACGCGGGGGTCCGAATTGCGGGCAGCGTGGGATTAGCGGGCAGTGCGTTGGCCGGTTCGCCAGCGATCAAGCGCACGAAGCGCGGCCTGAGCGGGATGGTTGGCGTCGTCGAAATCCCCGAACGACCTTGCCCAGCACTGCCAGCCGGCGATCGCCTCGCCGATCAACTCGCTGGAAGTTGTGGCCGGGTCCGGCAGCAGGGCCGTGGGCATGACGGCGTCGCATTCGTCGACGCGGGTTCCCAGCGGGCACACGCAAGGCATCAGCATCGCCCGTGCCTGACGCATATGCCACGTGTGTCCACGCGGCATGTCTCGCCAGCGAGCAGACGTGTCGGCGGCGGCGGATATGATGTTAGGATGCCTCAGAGGATCTGCCAGCGCCAGCAGGCGGCGCGGGACGCTGCCCCAGTTATTCCAACTGATGATGCCGGTGGCCGCTGGGATGCGCGGCTGCAGCCAGTCGAGCAGACTTAGCGGCGATTCGCCTTCCCCCAGACCCCGGGCGTTGGTGGCGAAGATATAACCACCACCAACCTCCGGTGTGACGGAGAGGAGCCCGATGCCGCACAAGATCCTGGAGTCCGGTCGGTGACCGGCTGCGGGACAAGCGCCTATGGTTCGCACGGCAAGTGCGATCGAGGCAGGCGCGTAGCCGCGCTGCTCAATAGATAGATCGATGAGAGACATGAATATTCCTTAGAGATGTGCCACGCTGCGGCCGGTTGAAGTCAGTCGGCGACGGACAGCAGGTCGGCGACGTGGGCCTGCGCGGCGGGATGATCCGCTTGTTCGAGCCAGGCAGCAAATTGGCGGCTGATGGCAGCGGCGATGCTCCGACTGACCGGATTGATCGATGCAAGGCGGCGTATCAGCAGCCGGAACGACGCGATCACGTTGAGCTGGGCATCCTGTTCCAGCCCATTGACATCGCAGCGTATCCAGTCGGCGAAGCGCCGACCGGCATCGGCGGGCGCGCACAGGATTGCCGAACAGGCGCAGGCCTGTTCGAACGCGACCGGAGTCCCCGCGCTACGGGCGGTCAAGTCGAGTGCATACTGCTGGCCGCAGCCCGCCATTGCGCGCAGGACCGGCGACTATTCGGCCCCAGGTAGACGGTCGACCATGGCGACGGCGTCGTTCAGCCGATAGCCGGCAATCGTCACGCCTTCGCGCATCAGATGCTGGTCTAGCCAGAGCAGCAGCTTATCCGTGGGATCGGACGGTCGCAGGATGCAGCTATCGAGGCTGAAGAGGACCTGCGGTCCTTGCAGCGTCGCGGTCAAGACGGCTGCCCCGACGGGCATCTGTCGTTCGACGCCGACATGATTGCCGACATCGAGCGAGGCGACGTGCAGTGTGGTGATGATGGGTGTGGGTGACATGAGGCGGAGTGCTCCGGACGCACGCCTGCCGCCGCCCGCTGATGCAGGCAGAATGACAAGCATGAAGGCTGGGGATGACCGGTGCGATAGACCGGCCGACGATGAAGAACTTGAAAGAGGCCGACCGGCGGCTGCCGATCTGTTTTTCCTTTCTTTCAAACCCTTCGCTTCATCCGTCGTCACGGATCAGCGCCATCGGCGCCTTTTCCATGCTGCCGACATGGCAGCCCCTTCCGCGAATGCGCCGCGACTGTCGCAACTCGTTAAGGCCTGGCTTATAGCCTAAGGTGGACTGCGGGAGTTTGTTCTGTGGGCCATGGCGTCGAAACCCCGAAATCGTAGCCGGCCGAAAGACTAACGAGGTCGAAAGCTATTCGGACTGGTGGCGGACGCGTATGTCCAGCCCCCACTAAAGCTCTCGCGCCTGTTCGATCTCACAGGTTTTAAACACCCGGCTCCGGCGGCGTGCCGCCGGCTATCCAATGCGCATTTCTCATCGAGGATAAATGTGGTGACTCGGGAGACGAAGGCACCGTCGGCGAACCTGGTGGCGCTGATCGTCGCGGCCTGCGCCGGTGGCGGCGTGAGCAGTGCCGGTAGCGCGGTGCCGCCACCGCCGAACAGCCTCGGTCGCGCCGCGGTCGGCCGGCATGCGGGCGCGCTGCCCGCGGGCCTCGTCGTGCCCGCCACGCAGCTCGCCAGCCGGAACGAATCGCGTCGTGCGGCCGAGATGGGCAATCCGCTGCTCCTCCAGCAATGCCGTATCGGTGACGCGGGTGAGAGTTTCCGCGGCGCGCAACTCGCGGTAGCGTCGGCGCGCGCCGACGTGCTGGTGGCACAGGCGGCGCTGCTGCGCGCGATCTTCCGACTGCGTCAGGATGCCTATGGATGGCCGTCACCCGCTTCGGCAACGGGTCGATGCAGACTGACACCGGCAAGGTCCGCCGCGTCGACGGTAAGTGGTACATCACGCGTGATGTTCGGCTCATCGCGATATTGTGCCCGGATCGTTGATGTTCGGCGGCGGGCAAGTTCCACGACCATCTTGACCATCTGCATCGGGTGGGGGCGTTTCGAGGGATGGTGACGGTCCGATAGGCTGAACGCGATCTGTCGGAGATCGCGCCGGGGCATTTGGCGCAGAGGTATCTGACAGCCCGCCTGGCTGCGCGGCGCCTTTTGGCCCGGTAATCTGCGTCATGGCCGGTGTCGCGCTGTTCGCGATGCCGTTCCGTTCCTGCTCGGCGATCGCGCCAAGGACGGATCGCAACCTAGCGTCGTGCTGCCAAGCCTCTACCAGTTCTCGCATGACGTCGGGACCCGCCTTGTCGAGCGACCACCCCGCCTTCACGCGCACCAGCTGATTGGGATGCGCCTCGACATAGACTGCGATCATTTCGATCTCGCCGAGATGCTGCGCCGCGATGTCTTCGAGTTGGTGCTGCACCGGCCCGCTTTGCACGTCCTCCGCGCGCAGGCCGAACGCCGAGAGTGTGCGAACATCGACCTGTCGGCGACCATCGATGCTCGGCATAGGCCGGCGCTCGCGTTCGATGGCTTCCAGCATCGCCGCTGTCCGGTCCGCCCGATCGTCTCGCCGGATACGCGCGATGAGGGTGCGGCGCAGATCATCGTCACCGATGCCGACTGCCATCACCGTGCCCCGCTCGCGTTCGGACAGGACGGACCAATCGGCTTCGATCCGCTTGTCATCGCGTCGATAGGGGCGCGGTTCCGCATCGCGCAGGATCCGGCATGCTTCCTCGACCAGCGTCCGCCGGGCGGCCTCGGCTGCGCGTTCGGCTTCAACTCGCTTCGTCGCTGCGTTGGCGGCCTTGCGTCGCTCGGCTTCGCGCTCCCGGTCGAGGCGATGACGCCTGCGCAGGGCCGCGCCAAGGTCGTCATGCGGCAGACCTTCGACGATCTGTCGCCCCGCCGGCGGCATGGCGGACAGATCGAGAAAGAGCCGGCCGTGTTCCAGCCGATAGGGTGCCGGTTCTGACGTGAGGATAAGGCGCCGGGCCTGTTCGATCGCGTTTCGTCGGTCGTGCTCGACAAGCCGCTGGTGGATGGCGGCCGCCTCAGCACGCTGCGCGGTCAGCTTTTGGTGCAGCGCTGCCGAAATGGTCTGGCCTCTCGCAATCGACGCGATGCGGCGGAACCGCGTCAGCGCAACCGGGGACGGCATGATCGACGCCGGGCTCGCGTTGATTTGCTCCGCGATCGCTCGCGCTGTGCGTGCCAGCGCGATGGTCGTGTTTTGCATAGCGCGCGAATGCTTATGAAAGGAACGCCGACGCTGGACGCGCTGCAGGATCGCACGGCCCTGGTCGCGAGTCGTCTTGGCAACCTGCGAAGCGACGGGCCGAACTGCAGCCATTCCTTGGCGTGCCCGTGCGATCGCATCGCGGGCGGACGTCGCGATCGCGCTCGCGCTCGCACCGGTCATGACAGTAGCGAGGCGGCAACGCAGACCATCCACCTGCATCTGCCGTTCGAGCAGCGCCGTCAGGCGGGCATGCATCCGCACCTCGCGCGCGACCTGTGCCTTCTCGACCACCAGCTCGTTGCTCTCAGCAATGACGGCGTTGCGGGCAATGGCATGGACATGCTCGCCGCGTTCATGAGCCGCCATCGCCGCGGCACCGACATGGGCCTGGCGCTGGGCGTCAATCCCGCGTTCCTTGTATTTCTGATGGGTGAAGCGCTCAGGACGTCCGGCTGCACGGCAGGCGCGGTTCATGTGCGCGGCAGCCAGCGCGCGCATCAGCTTCAGGCCGTCCGGGTCAGTCAGGCCGTTCAGCTTCTCCGGCGCGATCTTCCATTCATGATCGCCGGTGCGCTCGCAGGGGCGCAGTGAGAAGCATACATGGGCGTGATGGTTGCGCTGATCGCCCTTCGCATCCGGCATGTGGATTGCAGCCACCCAAGGCAGGTCCAACCGGCCGAAAGTCCGCTCGCAGAAATCCTCGACCAGCGCGCGACGTTCGGCCGCAGTCAAGTCATGCGGCAGGTTCCAGATGATGCGGTGCTGGACGATCGCATTCGCGCGATAGCCTTCCTCGACCGTCTCTAGCGCGCGCCATCCCGCTGCGATCTCATGCGCGTCCTCGCCCATGTTCGACATCGGCACAGAATCGATCGCGTCGTCACCGATCCGTTCGAGCGCATCCTCACGCAGGATATAGAGCGCGTGATCGGCAGGCAGGCCTGCGCGCCACATCTTCGATTTGAAGCCGACATAGCGGATGCGGAAGAACAGTGCGACGCGGCCGGCTTCGTCGACTATCGGCACCTGGTAGGTGCGGATGGCGCGCTTCGAGGTTCCTGCCAGCATCGCCATCTTGCGGGAGGAAGACGCGGCTGCCGATGTCGGACGATCGGTCCGGGCCATGCGAATGCGCAGCGGACGCCCCCAGGCGAGCGACAGTTCCCGGTCGGCCCTGCGATCGGCAACGGCCTGTTCTCGCGACGCGCCAGCACGGCGACGCTTGCGAAGCGCCGCGACGCGGCGGAAGGCTGCGGCGACCGTACGCTCGGCGGCCTGCATACGACGCTCGGTCCGTCCGTTGTCCATCAACAGGCGGAAGACCTGCGCGTCCGCCCGCGCCCATATCCCTTCCTCGGTCTCCAGCAGCATCGCGGTCCCTCGATCGTGGCGCCGCAGGCTGGGGGGGGGACTGGAAGCGGATGCGCTGTTGACCGGGGTCAACATTTCTTTCGCATCCCACCCCCAAATCTCTTCCTAGACTGCGGTCTTCCGCTTCGTAGGGGCCGCTGCTCACTGCCGTTGCGGGGGGCGCTTGATTTGACCCATGCCAAACCCCGCGCCTCATCAGGGCACCGTTCCGAATTCAGGACAGCCGGTGAACCGCATATGGGGCATCGATCTTCCGCAAAAGTGGAGCGCCCCCCGCAATCGTCCGAACTTGAGGTTCGTATCGTCAGCCCGTCCGATCACGGACGAGGAGACGACTCATGGAATACGATGCCATCGAAGCCCGCCGCCGCCGCGAATATGAGACCGCCTTGGCTGCGAAGCGCAAGGTCGAAGAGCGGCTGGCCGAGATCAACCGCAAGGCCCGCAACGCGAAGACCCGGTTGTTATCGACGACCCGGTCCGAGCAGTGGCATCGCATGTCGCTCGCTTGGCTGGAGCGCGATACGGGATACACTGGCGAGATGGCGTCGGCGCGCGTCTGGTTGCGTCACCAGTCGCTCGACAAATATATTGCGTTGATCGCGCCCTTCGCCGCCGTACGGCCGGGTGCCACGAATATCGCGGCCGAGGTCGCGGCGGTCCGGGCCCATCTCGACGACTGGACGGAGCGCGGTGAGGCGCTACTGCTGAGCCGCGCCAGCCGCGCCAGCCGCGCCTATGCGGAGGACGTCGCGGGTTTCCGCGTCTGGCAGCGTGATAATCCTGACAGCAACGCGTGGCGGCGCAAGACGATGACCCGAACGCAAGGTTTCCTCGTCGGGCGGATGGTGGCCGCTCTGGAACTGGAACCTCCTGCCCGGATGAATCGTGGCGAGGCGCACGACTGGATCGACCAGCACGGCGGCAATCCGCGACTGGCGGTCGAAACGGTCGAATCGGTCAGTCCGGAGATCCCGCCGCAGCCGTCTGTCACCACTGTCGTAGCGGTCGGCGAAGTTGTGACCCCGTCCGGCCGCCTCCCGCTCGATGACATGAGCAACCACGGAGACGAGGCATGACCGACATTCTCGACGAAACCCGCTCGGTCGTCATCGGCGGCCGTACCGAGCTTTTCCACGGGTATGAGGCGCTCGCGCGTCGTGCCAGCGGGCTGATCGGTTGGATGCAGCAGATCGAGATCGCGCTGGGTGCGAATCCGCCGGGATCAGAAAAGGACTGGCACGACTTGGCGATCGCCGCCGAAGCGCTGGTCGCCGTCAGCACGGCGCAGGAGGTGTGGCTGGCCGACCATGATACAGCGCTCACCCGCGCGATCGAGCGCGTTCGCAGCGATATACGAACCCTCAATATTCCGCAGGGTAATGTGGGCGCGGGAGACGTGGCATAAGCATCTTCGATGACATCACAGCCGCGATAGCGCAAGCGGGCCTCGACGACGGCGTCGATCCCGCGGTCAGCTACCGGCGTGGCTGGGATTACTGGATTCCCGGACTGGCCGTCACCGATGGCTGTGGTATCGCCCGCACGCCGCATCGGCTCCCGATCGATCCGACGTTGCTACCCGGAGACGCTGTCGCGATCATCGACGGGACGATGACCGTGACGCAACTCGCCGGATCGATCTGGCGGCAAGTTCTGATCCGCCCGAACGACTTCCGCGCGGGCGACGGACCTGACAAGTTCGTCGTTAGCAGCATGGCCGCGCATTGCGGACGTGTCGAACCCTTGGTCGCGCTGGTCGGCCATTCGCCCCGCGATCTGGCGATCTATCTCGACGACCTGCGGCTGCGCGACCGCGCGGTATTCGATCGGGTGATCGCCAAGGACTTCAAGGGCGCGGTCGCGCTACGCCCCGCGATCGCTAATGATCCATGGCCGGATCGCGTGTGCTCCCTATGGGTCGAGCCAGAGGCGGATTATTTGCCGCCCTTTCTGGTTGCGGTTCTCTATGCCGAAATGGCCCGCCTGGCCGTCAATCAGGCCGGGCTGCTGACACTGGCATTCGATGAGGGCATCGCGCTTTCAACGCAGCGCTTCCTGCCCCGCGTTCCGCTGGCAGGTGGTCGCCATCAACCGTACGCGATCAAGCGGGCTATCGAGATGTTACCCTTCCAGTCGATTGCCTTGAGCGCGCCGGGGACCATTTTGCAACGCGGTGATGCCGAAGCGGCAGCGGCTTGGGCCAAGGTTTGCGCCGCGAGCCTGTCAGTGACGGCAGTGGAACGGAACGGCCTCGATATCGCGCCAACTACGCCGAAGCAGGCCAAGGCGACCGCCCGCGATTTCGCGGCCAGCCCCGCATTCTGGCTGGAACAGCGCAATGACCACGGCTGGTCACGCCAGAATCGCCCGGCCGCGACGCTCTGGGGGCTGGATTGGCGCCAGCACGCTTCGGTCGGGCTGGTGGAAATCATGATGACGGCTCGGGATTGGAACCGGCGCTGCAGAACGGGAGGACCTAAGCTGGCGTCCGTGTCGCTGCGGCGCGTGTCCTGGGCGATCGCGACGATCAACTACGCATGGATAGCGGAGAGCAACCCGGCCGCCGCCCTTTGGCTGTTGACGCAGACTCAGGGCAAGGAGGAAGATGCGTTGCCGCTCGTGTCCGGCCCCTTCGCTATGGACGGCACCCTCAAGGCGAAGTCGGGTGACACGCTGCGCAAGAATGCGATCGCACTGGTTGCCGACCGGCCCAAGTCGGGCGAACTCGGCTACACGGCGCGTTATCAGTCCCATTTGTGGCTGAACAACCGTGGAGACGACATTGCGCACTATCGCCATTATCAGTGGGACGCGATCGTAGGCTACCATCAGGCTAAGAAGGGCATCCTTCCAGAGGTCCTGAACGACACGAGCCGCGTACCCGAAGAGGTGGTCGCGGTTCTGGGGCGCTCGTACGGCGTGTCGCCGCACCACAGCGGTATCGGACATAATCAGCCATCACCCTGCGGCATGATCGGCGACATCGCCGCCGCTCGTGGTGCGCAAAATGTTGGTATGATGATCTCGCCCTTGTCGACCGATCCGATGCGAGAAATGTTGTCGCGAAAGCGGGAGCGGCACCAGAAGAAGAAGGCGAAGACCAAGAAGCGATCAGCGGATGGCATGAGCGACAATCAGTTGGGGACTGATCGGCCGGAACCCGGAAGCTGATCGGGCTTCACATCTCCCGTCGCCAGTCAGCTGAGGGTGAATAAAGCATAATTAACGGATCGGTTCATGTTTGTCTCACTCTCAAATCCCTCAATCCCGATTGGCATTTCCCGAAACCAGCGGTCGCTGTTGGAGAATCGGGAATTTCATCGACAAGATAGCGACATGGATCGAGCCGCCAAAATTTCATGCATTTGTCGCTGGCCGGATATGGTGAACCGCTAACACGAGCCCATAAGCCGACAATCGCGAGTGCCCCCCGCAACGGCATCGCGCTGATCCTGCGATGCCCGGCCCATGAACCGGCGTGCATCACCTCCAACGATCCGGGCGACCTTCGCGTCGCCGGTCGGTGATGTAAGCCTTGATGATCACGGACTTGTCAGCGCGGCCTTCGATGATTCATGGTCGACCCTCGAGCAGGAGGTCGCGCTAATTGACCGGCTGTTCGGCGGCGAAATCACCGCGTTGTTCGAAGGGCTTAATCATGGGAAACGACACTTTCGCGGGTAAGCGCGTCTTCGTCTACGCGCGGGTATCCACCACGCGGCAGGAAAAGAATGATCTGTCCCTGCCGGATCAGATAGCCACCGCCGAGCGCTGGGTCGAGGAC
This sequence comes from Sphingomonas sp. PP-CE-3A-406, assembly GCF_003688625.1. Taxonomy (GTDB): domain Bacteria; phylum Pseudomonadota; class Alphaproteobacteria; order Sphingomonadales; family Sphingomonadaceae; genus Sphingomonas. The sequence goes on along the minus strand of NZ_RCWY01000001.1, from coordinate 1,236,531 downwards.
AGTGGCGCGCAGACCGTCCGGGTCTTCTCCGAAGCGGGCAGCGCCACTGACGATAATCGTCGCGCCTTTCGCGAAATGATCGCGCTCGCCGAGTCAGATGAACGTCCGGTCGATATTATCCTCGCGCATTCCCTGTCTCGTCTGTTCCGCAACGCGCTCGACTTCATGCAGTATCGCGAGCGCCTTCGCCGCAAGAAAATCCGCATCATCTCGGTGACGCAAAATTTCGGTGATGACACCACCTCCGACCTTGCGGTGTCGATGCTAGCGATCTTCGACGAATATCATTCGGCGGAAAACGCCAAGCATGTGCGGCGGACGATGGTCGCCAATGCGGTGAACGGCTTTTGGAACGGGCAGACGCCGCCGATCGGTTTCCGCACCTACAACGTGCCGCAGACGCGCGGTAAGGACCGCAAGAAACTGGAGCATGACCCCGAGACGGTCGACATGATCCGGTACACCTTCAAGTCCTATCTGCAGGGCACGGCCGATGGTCCGATCGGCGTCACCGGCCTTGCCCATCACCTGAACGAGCGCGGCTACCGCATCCGGGGCAAACGGTTCAGTGTCGGGACGCTGCACAACATCCTTACCAACACCGCCTATATCGGATACGTGATCTTCAACCGCCGGGACTCGCGTACAGGCGAGACGCGGCCCGAAATCGAATGGGTGCCCATTCCGGTGCCGCCGATCATCGACGAAGACACCTTCTACGCCGTTCGCCAGCAGATGGCCGACCGCGATCCGCGGATGGGTGAGGCGGCGGCGAAGACCAACATGAATCTGCTTACCAGCCGCGCGATTTGCGGTTGCGGCGAGGATGGCTGCGGCGCGGGAATGATGACCAGCACCGGCAAATCCGGTCAGTATCGCTACTATGCGTGCTCCGCCCGGATCAAGCGCGGGCCGGATGCGTGTCCGGGACGCCGCGTTCCGATGGAGCATCTGGATGATCTGGTGGTCGGGGCGGTGACCCGCCATCTCGTTCAGCCAGGACGGCTGACCGCGCTTCTTCAGACGTGGCTGGATCGGTCGGAAACCGCCGTGGCGGAGCGTGCCGCCGAACTGAAGCGACTGCGGGCGCGGCTGACCCAGCTTGAAGGCGAAAGCGCACGAGTCATCAAGCTGGTGCGGAACGAGACGCTGAGCCCGGACGATCCTCAAGTCGCCACCGAACTGGGCAACATTCGCGCGCAGAAGGCCAGCACCCAAGCCGACATCGAAGTTCTCGAACGGCAACTCGATGCAGGCGACCGGCGAATTACACCTGCGATCATCGCTGAGTTCGGCAATCTTCTCCGTCACAAGCTTCACGAGCCGGACGGTAGGACGCGCAAGGAATACATCCACCTGCTCATCGACTGCGTGGAAGTCGGTGACCGTCAGATTCGTATCACCGGCCGCAACGCCGCACTCGAACGTGCCGTCGTCGCATCACAGAAGCCCGATGCACGAGTGCCCAAAGCTGAACGGAAATGGTGCACCCGACTGGATTCGAACCAGTGGCCTCTGCCTTCGGAGGGCAGCGCTCTATCCAGCTGAGCTACGGGTGCCGGATGGCCCGCCTAGCAAAGCGTGGCCGGCTGCGCCAGCCGTTTTCATGTCGATTGCTGCCGCGCTGTGTCGGTCGCGCGCGTATTGTCGCACGAGACGGTGATATGCATTCGTTAGACCTGTGCAAAACGCGTCAGGACTCCGTATTTGGCATACTCGGCAAGCTCGCCGTTCCGCACGTGCTCTTGCCCCGCTCCTTGGGCGGTGGCGTCTTCGGTTTGTAGGCGCACAGGTCGCTGACGATGCACCGCCAGCATTCGGGTGTCCGCGCCTTGCAGACATAGCGACCGTGTAGGATCAGCCAGTGGTGGGCGTGCAGGCGGAACGGCTGCGGCGTAGCCTTGTCGAGTTTCAGTTCGACCGCGAGCGGGGTCTTGCCGTGGGCGAGCCCGGTGCGGTTGCCGACCCGGAAGATATGCGTGTCCACCGCGAACGTCTCCGCGCCGAACGCAACGTTCAGCACGACGTTCGCAGTCTTCCGCCCGACGCCCGGCAGTCGCTCGAGCGCGTCGCGATCGTCGGGCACCTCGCCGCCATAGTCGTCGATCAGCATCTGCGAGAGCGCGATGACGTTCTTCGCCTTGGTGTTGTAGAGCCCGATCGTCTTGATGTGCCCCTTCAGCGCATCGAGTCCGAGCGCGACCATCTTCGCGGGCGTGTCGACCTCGCGGAACAGCGCCCGCGTCGCCTTGTTGACGCCGACATCGGTCGCCTGCGCCGATAGCGCGACCGCGACGACCAGCGTGTACGGGTTGACGAATTCGAGTTCGGTCTCGGGATGCGGATCGGCCTCAGCCAGCCGCGCATAGAATTCGACGACGTCGGCCTTCTTCACTGCGTCAGAGACCGAGTACGTCGCCCATGCGGTATCGGCCGGCGGGCTGTCCGGCGAGCCAGATCGCCGCCTGCACCGCGCCGCGCGCGAAAATCGACCGGTCGTCGGCGCGGTGGTTCAATTCGATCCGCTCCCCTTCGCCCGCGAAGATCACGCTGTGGTCGCCGATCACCGACCCGCCGCGCACCGATGCGAATCCCAGCGTGCCCTCGCTGCGCGCACCGACCAGTCCGGCGCGGCTGTCGACGCGGAGTTCGGCCAACGTCGTTCCGCGCCCCTTCGCGGCGGCCTCGCCGAGCAGCAACGCGGTGCCCGATGGCGCATCGACCTTGTGGCGGTGATGCATCTCGACGATCTCGATATCCCAGTCGGCACCGAGCCGCGCTGCGGCGTCGCGGACCAGGATGTTGAGCAGCGTCACGCCGAGCGAGGTGTTCCCGGTTTGCAGCACAGCAATGTCGCTGGCAGCGGCATCGATCAGCGACTGGTGCTGCGGCGACAGGCCGGTGGTGCCGATCACGATCGCGGTGCCGGCGGCGCGTGCCGCGGCGAGATGCGCCTCGATCGCGGACGGCGTCGAGAAATCGACCATCACGTCGGCGAGCTTGGCGATCGCGTTCGGATCTTCGCCGGCGTCGACGCCGCCGGCCAGCGTCGCGCCGGCGCTCTCGATCGCATCGGCGATCGCGCGACCCATCCGGCCGGCGCTGCCGTAGATGCCGATCGCGGTGGTCGCGGACGCGGCGGGGCGGTTCGGGCGGGCGGAAAGCGTTGTCGTTTGCATGCCGCCGCCCTGCCACAAAACCGGCCGGCGGGGCAGGGTGGTTCTGCGTGTTAGCGGTAAATTAGTGCGCGGCGCGCTGCTCGGCGAGGAGTGTGCGGACCAGATCGAGATCACCGGGTTTGTCGACGTCGACCGCCGCGAGACCGTACGGAGTCGCGACCGCGGCAGCGTTCAATCCCGCCATCCGGCCGAGGTGCGCGACCGCATCGACCAGCGTCAGCCTGCCCGACAGATACCGCAGCAACGTGCCGACACCCAGTCGACGAACGATCCGCCACGGCCGTTTGCGATCCGCCTCGACCTGCGCCCAGAGATCGAGCGCGGCGATCGAGCGCGGGGTGGCGAACTGGAATAGGTTGCAGCCCGACCAAGCGCCATCGGCGAACCGCAGATAGGTGCGTTTGGTCCCGGGGGCCGCACGCTCGATCACGTCACGCCGCGCGAGCAGGACCGCGACGTCGGCACTCTGCGGCGCATCGGCGCGAAACCGGCGGACCCAGTCGGCGTCGAGCAGCGCATGGTCGGCGGTCGTAACCAGCAGCGGCGTGCCGAGCGCGGCGATGCCTTCGCGCACGCTGAGGCTGGGACCGTTGGCGGCGGTCAGTACGGTGAGCCCCAACGCGGTCGCCTCCGCACGCACCGCGTCGTCGGATACCGAGACGGCGATCCGCGTCGCGCCCGCGTTGCGCAACGCCTGCGCAACGCGCGCAAGCAGCGTCTCTCCGTCGAGCACGATAAGTGCCTTGTGCGAGACGCCCGCATACCCCGCGACCGGATCGACCCCGCCGCGCGAGCCCGCTAGGATCACCGCGCTGAACCCCTCGCTCATGCGGCGGTCGCCCGCGCGCGCCATACCCGCCAGAATATCCCCGGCGCGGCGAGGATCGGGTGCTTCTCGCGCCACGGCGTGAGCGGCACGACAATCCCGGTATGGCGCTCGACCTTCCACAGCCCGTATTGCGCAGCGCCCTCGAAGGTGAACGCAGCACGGACCAGCCGCGCGACGTTGATCGGTTTGCCGGCCCGGCGGCGACGGCGCCAAGCGCGCAACAGTCGGCTACGGCTCTCGGCGGCGAGGCTTGGACGCAGCGTGCCAGCATCGTCGGCGAACGCGATCCCGTCGGCGGCCCACGCGAGCGGCAGCAAGCGGGTGTAGCGGTCCGGATCGAAACCAAGAATCTGCCCCTCGCGTCCCTTGCGTTCGACGCGCAGTTCGGCGGCGTAGGTCTGGCGGAACAGCGCGCGCCAATAGTCGTCCGCCGTGCCCGCCTCCGGCCCGAGCGCCGCCGCGAACCTGGCCGCAGACTTCGTGGCCTCGCCGATCGCTGCGGCAACCGCATCGGCGGCAATGGAGTCGCGCGCCCAAACCAATGCCGATGGTTGGACGAACCGCGTCCAGATGGTGGTGTCGAGCGACCGCGCCGCGGCGGCCTTCGCAAACGTCGCCATCCGCATCGTCGCGATTTTCGCGCGCAGCGTTTCGCCCGCCATCGCGAATTCGCGGTAGCTGACGGTCGGCCAGATGCCCCGCTCGGGTGGACCAGCGGTCAGCACGTAGAAATCGAGCACCCCCTCGGTCGCGCCGGTCCGCAGGTTCGACCCGTAGAACAGCACCGCGACGACATCGGCATGGGCGGCGAGAATTTCGGCCACATCGCGCACCGGCTGGATCGTCGGGGCCGCCAGTTGACGCCGCACGACGTCGGCCAGCGCGCTCAAGGGACGACGAAGCGGAGCGGCTTGCCTTCGCGCACGGTCAGGTCGCCACCGGGATAGACTTCGCCGTCGAGGATGAAGCCCGAGTCCATCGACAGGTCGAGCGACGCCGAATCGATCCGGTGATAGCCCGCACGATCGAGCCACGCGGCCGGCGATCCGGTCACGATCAGCGGCGTCGCAGCCGCGAGCCAGCGCGGCGGGGCGTCGACCACCAGGGTCTTCAAGCCTTCGCGCGGCGTGCCGAACGGCCGGATACCGACCGGCATATGCTGGAGCGTCGATGCCAGCATCAGATACCGCGCACGATCGGTGTCGGCATTGGCGCCGGCGGCATAGGCGGGCGCCGCGCCGCCCTGATACCGGATCCGCATGCGATCGCCCGCGCGCCACGCGCTGTTGGCGCCGCCGAACAGTGTCTGCAGGATCGCCCAGCACAGCGCCAGCCCGACCGCGACGCCGTTGAACGCGCCGGCCCGGTGGGTGCGCTGCGCCAGCGCCGTCGCGTGCACGAACGCACCGGCCCCGAACAGGAAGCCGTGCAGGCGCGTGCCGTCGGCCTTGCGCACCACCTCGATCGGGCTGCGAACCTTGACGGTCCCGTCGCGTGCTGCGGTCAGCGCCTGATCGAGCGTCCAGTCGTCGGGGATGCCGAGATCGAGCGCGAGTGCGTTGGTCTTGCCCGACGGAACGATCGCGACGCGGGGGGCGGCACCGGTCCAGACGCGCGCGGCCGCGGTCAGCACGTCGCGGATCGTGCCGTCGCCGCCATCGATCACCAGCAGTTCGATGCCGTGGCGCGCAAAATCTGTCAGCACTTCGGCGAGTTCGGCCTGGGTGCGGGGCGTGACCGCGAGCACGGTGCCCGACAGGAACGGCTTGGTCGCCTCGACGCTGCTGCGGTTGCGATGGCTCTTGGGATTGCAGATGATACCGGTACGGATCTTCGCGGCGGCCTCGCGCGGGGTCACGCCGTACCGATCGGCGACGGCCGGATCGAACAGGCCGTCGGGCCGCCATGCCGGCGGTGCCGGTGGCGAGAGCGAAGGCCCGCTGAATGCATTGAAGTTCGAAACGACATTAGCCACGATAGTAGATACCCGTCGCGGCACATAACCGCTACAAATTTGTGTCAGGAAGATTTCCGTTCAATGTCTGTGAACGGGGTTTAGTTCATCGACGATACCGCATCTTCATCCGCACGGTCGTGCCCGAGGGGGGCAAGGCGGTGCGGACCGACGCGAACGACGGCAGTCCGATCGACGTGGGTGCGTCGTTCGAAAAGCCGAATCCCTCCTTCGGCACGAACAGCGTCCGGTTGAAATCATGATCGCTGTTTTCGTCGTGATATTGCGCGATCGCGTAATAGCCGGGCTTCAGCCAGAAACAGGCGCGCGGGCTGGCGGCGGATACGCGCGCCCGAACGAGCTTGCCGCCCTTCGCCAGAAACCGTTTCTTGTCATCGGGATACACCGTGAAGGCGACCTCGCCGACGGCGTTGTGCATCGTCGTCGCTTCCAGGATCAACCTGGCGTTGCCATTGCCCGGCGTACCTTGGCAGCTCTCGGCCGCCTGCGCCTGGATCGGCGCGAGCACCGCCGCCGCGCCCAGGATCATAAGGAATAAAGGGTTCATCGACAGACTAAGACCGGGTAAAAGTGGCGATACAGCGGCGCGCAGATGACATTTACGCCGTGAACGCAGCCTTTATCGCCGTCTTTGTCGCAGCATGGGGTGCAACGGCATGCGCCGTCGGGCCATGCTGACTACGCCGTTTCTGCCTCGACGCTCGGCGTGCGGGTCATCCGCGCGGCGGCAAATCCGAGCAGGATCGCGACCGCCACCGAGCCGACGCCGACCGCCGCGGCGATTCCCGTCGAGCCGTAGGTCGGCATCAGCGCGAACGCCGCGGCGAACAGCAGCAGCACGCCGACCGCGCGGATCGCGAAGACGGTGCCGGCACGGTGCAGCGCGGTCATTACCGTATCGAGGCTGACGGTGGCGAGGTCGAAACAGCCTGCCGCCGCCAGCCACAGCAGCACCGGATAGGCATGGCCGAACGACTTGCCGCCGACGAGCTTGAGGATCGGCTCGCCGACCAGCGCGACGATCGCCAGGATCACCAATGCCGCAGCGGTGCTCGCCAGCATCGTCCGGATCAGGATACGGCGCAGGCGCGACGGCTCGGCGGTGCGCACCGCGCGGACGATCTCGGGGAAGGCGGCGCGTGACAGCATCTGCGACAGTTTGGCGAGCGCCTGCGCGAGCTGGGTCGCGAGCCGGAACGCGCCGGCCGCGGCGGGGCCGATCGATGCGCCGACCAGCAGCAGCGGGATCTGCTTGCTCGACAGGCCGAGTGTCGCGCTCGCGTTGGTGCTGAGCGAGAAGCGGACGATGCCGGGATTCTCGTCGCGCACCTGCCGCCACGGGCCCCGGCCGCTCGCGAGCAGGCGCAGGTCGCCGCTTTTCGCGACCATAATCCAATAGGTCGCGGCGGTGACGATCTCGGCGAGCGCCCAGGCGAGCATGAAGCCGCGGATCGTCGGTTCGAAGATCATCGCCGCGCCCGCGCCGACGAAGCGCATGATCGGCGTCATGCTGTCCGCCACCGCCGACAACGAGAATTTGTCGCGCAGCCGCAGGATGCCGAGCGGGGTCGAGCGGATCGTGATCAGCTGCACCACCGCGAACATCAGCGTGTCGCGCATCAGGTCGGGTGGAATGCCGAACCCGTCGCTCCACGCGAACAGGATCGCGACGGTCAGTCCGGCGCCGACCAGCGCGCTGCACATGTCGAGGATCGCCGACAGGCGGAGCAGCCGTGCGAGCCGGGGCGTGTCGCCTTGCTGGATCGGCTCGACGCCGTATTGAACGATGATCTGCCAGGTCTGGAAGCCGACGAAGGTCGCCAACGCCTGCGCGGCACCGGTGATCAACGCGAACCGGCCGAAATCGACGACGCCCAGCGTGCGCGTCGCAAAGCCGAGATAGAACAGCGACAGAATGGCGAGAACGCTGCGGCTTGCGAGCAGCCAGCCGAGATTGCGCGCCGCCGCCCGGAAAATCCCGGTCGTGCCGGCGCGCGCCGACGCATCCGCCGGGGCCGGAGAAGGAGCGGGGTCCTGAACCATCTGCGACCGGCCCCTAGAGTGCGGCGGCGACTGCGGCAAGATGCGCGGGGGCGGAGTGCGCAGCCGCGGGCGGGGCGCGCAGCGGGGGCGGAGGTGACAAAGCCGCGGGCGGCTCCTAGACCGCGCGCGATCGGGCGGCGGTGCCGCCGTCATGCGAGGGATCGTTCGTCATCTGCGGAATTGCCGGCCTTTACGCGCGGGGTAGCGCTGCCGTTTCGCCCCGCCTCGTCACGGCGCCCCTCATTACCGCGCAGTGCGACGCGATCCTGCACCGCGGCCCCGACGACCAGGGCGTGATGACCGATGGCGATTTCGGCTTTGGGATGCGCCGGCTGAGCATCATCGACATCGAGGGCGGACACCAGCCGTTCCATTCGCCCGACCACCGCTACGCGCTCGTCTTCAACGGCGAGATCTACAATTTCCGCGAATTGCGGCGCGAGTTGCAGGCGCTAGGCCGTGTGTTCGAGAGCGCGGGCGATACCGAGGTGATCCTCGCCGGCTATGAGCGCTGGGGCGACGACGTCTGGGCTAGGCTCGACGGGATGTTTGCGGTCGCAGTCTGGGATACGCTCGATCGGAAACTGACGCTGGCGCGCGATCCGATCGGGATCAAGCCACTCTATTATACCGATCAGGCCGCAGGGTTCGCGTTCGGCTCCGAGCTGAAGACGCTGACGCTGCTGCCCGGCATGGCGTTCGACGTCGATCGCCGCGCGCTCCACGATTATTTCAGCTTCGGCCACGTCCGCGCCCCGCGCTCGATTTACGCGCAGGTCCGCACGCTGCCGCCGGGCCATGTGATGACCGTCGAGGCGAGCGGCACGCCGACGATGCGCGCCTATTGGACGCCCGTCTATCATCCTTCTGAACCCCGGTCCGAGGCGGCGTGGATCGAGCGCTTCCGCGACGAATGGCTCGACACGATCGGCAAACAGATGGTCGCGGACGTCGATGTCGGCGCGTTCCTGTCGGGCGGCGTCGATTCCTCCGCGGTGGTCGGAGCGATGGCGCAGGTCTCGGATCGCCCGGTCCGCACCTTCACGATCGGCTTTCCCGACCCGCGCTTCGACGAATCGCCGCATGCCGAGGCGATCGCGCGGCATCTCGGCTGCCACCACGTCACGCGCACCCTGGAGTTGGCGGATGCGCAGGCGATGCTGCCCGAGGTCCAGCATGGCTACGACGAGCCGTTCGCCGATCCCTCCGCGGTGCCGACCTGGTACGTCAGCCAGATCGCCGCGCAGGAGGTCAAGGTCGCGCTGTCGGGCGATGGCGGCGACGAGCTGTTCTTCGGCTACAAGCGCCACGCGACCGAGCGCCGGATCGGGGCGCTGCCGGCACCTCTGCGCAAGCTCGCGCGCGCACTGGATGCAGTGCCGACCTTGCCCTCACGCCATGCGAACGCAGTGTTGCAGCGCTGGCGGAAAACCACCGGCAGCGCCGCGCTCCCGAACGGCATCGCGCGGTTCTTCGCCAAGACGCAGATCACGAACGAAGCCTTCCGTCGCGAGATATTCTCCGCGGAGTTCATCGCCGAGGAAGAAGGCGGGATCGCCGCGCTGGTTGCGGAATATTTCCCCGATCCCGACGCGATCTCGACCGACACGCTCGAGCAGTTCGGCCTCGCCGACCTAGCGCTTAATCTGCCCGGCGCGATGCTCACCAAGGTCGACCGCGCGAGCATGGCGCATTCGCTCGAAGTCCGCGTGCCGATGCTGGGGCGGGGGATGGTCGACCTTGCGCTGTCGATGCCCGCGGACATGAAGCTGCACGGCAAGGTCGGCAAATACGTGATCCGCCAGGCCATCGCGCCGTGGTTGCCGGAAGGAATTCTCGACCGCCGCAAACAAGGCTTCCAGATGCCGCTGGCGGCGTGGTTCGCCGGCGATTTCGGCGCGTATGCGGAGCAACTCTGGCGCGACAGCGGCGTCCGCGAGCAAGGCATCTGGCGCGCCGGCGCGGTCGACAAGGTGTTCGTCGATCACCGTGCGGGCAAGCGGGATTACAGCCGCTTCCTCTACGCGCTTGCGATCTACTGCCTGTGGTGGATCGGCCGGCCTAAGAGCGTCGCAGCCTGAAGTCTTCCACTCCGGCGGAGGCCGGGGCCCAACTGGGGGACGATGGTAACGGAAGTATGCGCCCGGTTACTCCAACCTTTCCAATTGGGCCCCGGCCTCCGCCGGGGTGGTGTGAGTATTTGGCTAGTTTACGCCAGCCAGCTCACCAACACCTCACCCTTGGCCTTGCGAATCATCGCCTGCACCAGCCTTACCAGATGCACCACCAGCGAGATCGCGGTCCACGCCGCCACCCCGACGATCCCCCAATCCGGCCGCGTCACCAGCAACCCCGCAAACAAAATCACCATGTTCGGATTGCGCCGCGCGGTGATCAGCCGGAACCAGCTGTCGAACCGCTCCCACACGTGAATATGCATCCCGAACCGAACGATGAACGCCCCCTCGATCAACCGCTGCGCGACATAGCCGAACAGCATCGTCCCGATCACTGCCCAGAACATGCCGTCGTCTAGCGGTCGCCCATACGGCGCGCACCCCGCCGCCCAAGCCCACCACCAGAACGGAGGGTGCACCAGATCTACCCCGTGATCCCACGCATTGCCGAGTTTCGACGAGGTGATCGTGCACCGCGCCAGCTTCCCATCGACGGTGTCGAGCACCATGAAGAACAGACCCGTCGCGAGCCCCGTCCAGAACCAGCCATACCAGAACGCCACCGTCGCGACGATGCACAGTACCGAGCCGAGCGCGGTCACCTGGTTCGGCGTGATCCCGGCGCGCGCGCAGACCCGCGTGATCGCGAGCGCCCATTCCGGCCACAGATACTTGGTGAGCAGGTCGGTGACGCCCTTGTACGCACCGACATAGCTCGCCCGCTCGATCGTCGGCACCGCGGCAGGGGTCAGCAGTTCGGCGAACGGGCGTTCGCGCTTGCGCAACGCCTCGTTGAAGATGCCTTCCTCGGCTTCGGCGGCGATCACCGTCAGCCCGGTCACCAGCGGCGCCTCGCCGAGCATCGCCGCGGTCATCCGCGCACGCTCGTCGACATCCCGGACATGCGCGAGCACGGGTACGCCGGTGCGAGTCACGACGGTACCGGGCCGCGTCTTCAGATACGCGATCCACATCGGGTCGCACGCATAGGCGAGGTTGGCGAGGATCACCGGACCGGTGTCGCCGTCGCCATCGGCCGGCAACCCTTGCGCGACGCCGATCCGCCGGATCCGCTCGGCATTGGTCATGCCCCAGAGCAGCGTGTCGTTCGCCCGGACGGTTCGGAGCGCTGGCGTAGGGGCTGTCGAATCTACCATGCCGCACCCGTTACCCGATCTGGACGTGAAAGCGAGAGGGGTGGTAAGTGAAGGACACTCCACCGGAGCCACCACCCCGGCGAAGGCCGGGGCCCAATTGGGGGACGGCGCCAACGGAGGACTGCGCGAGGTTACGCCGGTCATTCCAATTGGGCCCCGGCCTTCGCCGGGGTGGTGGGGTTTAGCGGAGCGGCGTGTGCTCCAACATCCGAACGATCTCGCGCGCAGCTTTCGCCGCGCCACCCTCGACCGCCCCTAGCGACCGCCCGGCAAATTCCGCCTGAACCGCCGCATACTCTACATGTCTCAACGCCGAGCGATCCACCGCCGCCACCACATCCGCAACGTCGCCAACCACCTCACCACAAACCCACATCGCGTAATTCGGATCGCCCTCCCAGGCGGCCCCCCCCGCATTGAGAAACACGCAAGGCCGCGGCCGCATCAGGAATTCGATCACCTGGCTCGACGTGTCGCCCAGATACACGTCCGCCACGCCGGTATAGCTCCCATCGACCATCGCGAACCCGTCGATGTCGCAGTGCACATGCGCCAGGTCACCGATCTCGCGCATCAGATCCGCCACCTCGGGCGCGCGTTCGACCAGTCGCTGATGCGGCGCGAAAATCAGATTGTAGCGCCCGTCCGCGACGATCCGCCGCACCACCTCCGCCCCCCAGCGCCACCAGGACGAGCGATGCTGCTGCCAATGCGGCGTGTACAGGACGACCGGCCGCGTATCCGCGAACGGCGGCGCGCTATGCGTCCGGTGCGTGAAGTCGGCCTTCACATAGCCGGTCGCGACGAACCGCTCGGGCGCGAACCCGCGGTCGAGATACGTCTGCCGCTCCAGTTCGCTCGGCACCAACGTCAACGCCGCGGCCTTCCGGCGGGGGTCGTCGCGCGCGCTCATCGAACCGACGCCGTGCGAGGTCTTCACGAACTTCGCGCGCATCGCAAACAGCCGCGGCAGCCACAGGCTCGTCTGCTCGGCACACACGACGACGGTCGCGCTGCGCAGATACGGCAGTAGCCGCAGCAGCATCGGCATCTTCACCGGCAGCACCGGATTACGCCCGCTGCCGTCGTCCGCAACGATCCGAAACCCCGGCGCGCGGCGAATGCGGACGGTGGGGAAGGGGGCCGTCCACCGCGTCAGCAGCGTCTCGTGCACCGACGTGCTCACCCAAAGCTCGATCGGCACGTCCGACTTCGCGGCGAGCGCCTCGACGATCGGATACAGATGCGGGATCAGCAGCGTCTCGCCGAGGAACAGGAACGCGACCTTCCGCGTCATGATCCCGAAGTGCCGCCCGCAGGCCCGACATGGTCATGCTGCCACAACGCGATATCCTCCGGACGGTCGATCTCCTGCCAGCGGACATCGCCCGCGACCCGCACCGCGCGGACGCCGACGGTCTCCGCGACGCGGCGGACGACGGCGTGGTGATAGGCGTGGATACCATCCTCCTCGCCGATCACCGCGCGCAACGCCTCGGCATACGCGCCGCCGCCGGTCGACACGATCAGTCCGAGCGAGCGATCGGTCGCCTGGTGCCCGACCAGATGCTTGCCAACCGCGACGACAGCGTCGCCATTCGCTTCGACCAGCATGTCGTCGAGCCCCGGCGTCACCAGCAGCTCGATGACCAGCTTCACGCCCGATCCCGGATCGACGCCCCGGTCGGCCAGCGCCGCGCGCAAAATCGCCGCGTCGAACAGCGTGTCGCCGTTCATCAATGCGAACGGTGCTTCGAGATACGCCCGCGACGCCCACACGCTGCCGATGCTGTTGGCGGCGGACCAGAACGGATTGAATACGAGTTCGGTCGGCAGGTCGGACACGCGTGCCGCCAGATGCGCCGCGACCTGCTCGATCCGATAGCCGCCGACGATCACCGCACCCTCGAACCCGGCGTCCGCGACCGCGTCGAGCTGGTGATCGAGGATCGCGCGGCCGCCGACCTGCACAAGGCATTTCGGCGTCGTCAGCGTCAACGGCAACAGCCGCGATCCGTGACCGGCAGCAAGGATGATGGCCTTCATGGGCGCGGACTTACGCACGAAGTGTGGCAGGAAAAAAGCTACCATGTATCGCGCGACCATGCTGCACTGCAGCGGAACATCCGCGGCCACGCACCGTTGCGCCTACATGCGCATATTCAGATCGCTTCACATACCCCATGAATGGGTCTGGCTGGAGAGCGTCGCCGTCGTCGCGGCGGCCGTCCTCGTCGCGCTGATCGCGCACTGGCTGACGATGCGGATCGGCGGCCACGCCCAGCGCCGCTCGACCGCCAAGACCGACGGACTCGTCCTCGCCCGCGTCCGTCGGCCGTTGCGTGCGGTATTCGTCTCGGTCGCGGTCGCGTTCGTCGCGCGGATCCTGCCGATGGACAACGACATCGAGGACCTGTGGAAGCAGTTGCTCGGGTTCCTGATCCCCGCACTGCTCGGCTGGCTCGCGGTCGCGGCGTTGCGCGCGTTCCAGGATGTCATCGAGATCCGCGCCGACATCTCGGTCGAGGACAATCTCCGCGCCAGGCGGAAACGCACGCGGGCAGCGATCCTTGGGCGGATCGGGACGTTCTTCATCGTCTTCATCAGCGTTTGCCTGATGCTGCTGAGCGTCCCCGGCATCCGCTCGATAGGCGTCACGCTGATGGCGTCGGCGGGTATCGCCGGCCTCGTCGTCGGTGCCGCCGCGCAGCCCGCGCTCAAGAACCTGATCGCCGGCGTGCAGATGGCGTTCACCGAGCCGATCCGGATCGACGACGTGCTGATCGTCGACGGCGAATGGGGGCGGGTCGAGCAGATCAACCTGACGTTCGTGGTCATCAAGATCTGGGACGAGCGGCGCCTCGTCGTGCCGGTGTCGAAGTTCCTCGAGCAGAGCTTCCAGAACTGGACGCGCGAGACCAGCCAGTTGATGGGTTCGGTGTTCTGGTATCTCGATCCGTCCGCGGATGTGCCGCGGCTGCGCGAGAAACTGGGCGAGATCGTCACGTCGAATCCGCGCTGGGACAAGCGATTCTACAACCTCCAGGTGACGGACGTGAAGACGGACTGCATCGAACTGCGCGGGCTGATGACCGCCAAGGATGCGGCGATCGCGTTCGATCTGCGGTGTGATGTGCGCGAGGCGTTGCTGAAGTATATCCGCGAGGAAATGCCCGAAGCGATCCCGCGCAACCGCCTGCTGATGGCGCCCGACCCGGTGAGCCGCGCCTAACTTCCCCCCTCCCTGGAAGGGAGGGGCCGGGGGTGGGTCGGCTTCGGCATAGTCCCAGGTGTATTGGCTGAAACTGGCCGACCAACCCCCAACCCCTCCCTTCCAGGGAGGGGGGCAAGAAGTTATGCCCCTCCTATCGAGGGGGCCAAGAAGTCAGGCCTCGACGTGCTCCGGTACCGCCTCGAGCGCGGTGATGAACAGCTCGCACCACCACATCACGTCCTCCTTGCGGACGTTGTCGATCAGCTTCTCCCAGCGTTCCTTCCGCTCGGCCAGCGGCATCTTCAGCGCTCGGTCGATAGCGTCGGACATCTCCTCGGGGCTGTACGGATTGACCAGCACCGCGTCCTTCAGCTGCGTCGCCGCGCCCGCGAAGTGCGACAGCACCAGCACGCCCGGATCCTCGGGATCCTGCGCCGCGACATATTCCTTCGCGACCAGGTTCATCCCGTCGCGCAACGGCGTCACCAGCCCGACACGCGCCGCGCGATAAATTCCCGCCAGCACGTCACGCGGAAAGCCCTGGTTGACGTAGCGGATCGGGGTCCAATCGATGTCCGAATATTCGCCGTTGATCCGCCCCGACATCGAATCGAGGTTCGCGCGAATCTCCTGGTAGGTATCGACCTTCTCACGCGAAGGCGGCGCGATCTGCAGCATGTAGACCAGCCCGCGCCGGTCCGGATGCGATCCGAGGAAGCGCTCATAGCCCGCAAATCGCTCGGCGAGCCCCTTCGAATAATCGAGCCGGTCGACCCCGACGATCAGGCTGCGCCCGGTCGCCGACATGTACATCCGCTCCTTCGAATGCCGCGCCGCGTCGCTGTTCGCCGACTTCTCGAAGTCCGCGGTCTCGATCCCGATCGGCGTGACGATCGCCTTGATCGTGCGATCACCGACCGTCACCCAGCCATCCTCGCCAACCACGCCGTCCAGCTGGCTGGTGACGTAATGCAGGAAGCTGTCGAGCCAGTCCTGCGTCTGGAAGCCGATGACATCGTACGCGAACATCGATTCGACCAGCGCGCGGTGGCTCGGCAGCGACAGCAGCATCGCCATCGGCGGCCACGGGATATGGAGGAAGAACCCGATCTTGTTCTCGACGCCGAGCTTGCGCAGTTCCTGGCCGAGCGGGACGTGGTGGTAATCGTGGACCCACACCAGATCCTCCGGCTCGATCAACGGCAGCACGGTCTCGGCAAAGCGCTTGTTCACCCGCGCGTAACCGCTGGAGAAGTCGCGTTCGAACTCGGTGAGGTCGATCCGGTAATGGAACAGCGGCCACAAGGTGCGGTTCGCGTACCCGTTGTAATATTCGTCGAAATCCTGCTCTTCGAGGTCGATCGTCGCGGTGGTGACGCCCTTGCCCTGCTGGAAATTGATGTGCCCCGTGAAGGTCTCGGTGGTCGAACCCGACCAGCCGAACCACACGCCGCCCTTTTCGCGGAGTGCAGCAAGCAGCGCGACCGCGAGGCCACCCTGGTTGCCCGAAGGCGCATCGACCGACTGGACGCGGTTCGAGATGACGACGAGGCGGCTCATCGGACGGCACTCCACGGCTTGCTGAGCAGGACCGCGCAGTTGATCAGCCCCACCAGCGAATAGGTTTGCGGATAATTGCCCCACAGCTCGCCGGTATTCGGGTCGATATCCTCCGACAGCAGCCCGGCCGGCGTCCGCCGCGCGACCATTTCGCAGAACAGCGCGCGTGCGTCTGCGGTGCGGCCAGTCGCGTGCAGCGCCTCGATCAGCCAGAAGGTGCAGACGTTGAATGCGGTATGCGGCAGGCCGAAATCATCCTCGGTCGCATAGCGCAGCATGTGGCTCCCGCGCCGCAGACCCTCCTCGACCGCCTTCAGCGTCGACTGGAACCGCGGATCGTCGGGCGCGAAGAAGCGCAGGTCGAGCAGCTGGATCAGGCTCGCGTCGAGATCGTCGCCACCGAACGTCGCCGAGATGCGCTGCGTATCCTCGCGCCACGCCGACTGCTCGATCGTCGTGCGGATCGTGTTGGCGCGCTCTTCCCAGAACGTCCGGCGATCCTCGAGCCCGAGAACCTCCGCCGCGTTCGCCAGCCGATCGCACGCCGCCCAGCACATCGCCGCCGAATAGGTGTGGACGTGCGCCTTGGTGCGCAGCTCCCACAGGCCAGCGTCGGGCTTGTCGTACGTCTCCCAAGCACGGTCGCCGACCAGTTCGAGGCTCTTGAAATCCTCCTCGCTCGACATCCGGAACAGCCGCTTGTCGAAGAACGCCTGGACGTCGGACAGGATGATCTGGCCGTACGCGTCGTGCTGGATCTGCTCGTATGCCTGGTTGCCGACGCGGACCGGGCCCATGCCGCGATAGCCGGGCAGGTCGCTCTCGATCCGCTCGATCAGCGTCGCCTCGCCGCCAACGCCGTAGAGCGGCTGGACGTGCCCCCCCTTCGACGCATCGACGATGTTGCGCAGATATTCGAGATACCCTTCGAGCACGTCGAGCGCACCCAGCCGGTTGAGCGCCTGCACGGTGTAGTAGGCGTCGCGGATCCAGCAGTAGCGATAGTCCCAGTTGCGCTCCGACCCCTCATGCTCGGGGATCGAGGTGGTGAGCGCGGCGACGATCGCGCCGGTCTCCTCATGCTGGCACAGCTTCAGCGTGATCGCCGCGCGGATGACGACGTCCTGCCACTCGACCGGCGTCGCGAGCCCGCGCACCCAGTGGCGCCACTCGTCCTTGGTCCGCGACAGCATCGCCTCCGCCGCCTCGTGCAGCACGCCCGCGAAGCTTTCGTCGGGGCCGAGGAACAGGTGCATCTGGCGTTCGAGCCGGAACCAGTTCTCGCCGACGATATGCCCGACCGGCGCATCGGTGGTCAGCCGCAGCGTCTGGTCGTCCATCAGGAAACGGATGTGGTTCGAGCCCTGCGTATGCTCGGTCGGCTTCCCCCAGTTCGTCGCGACCCGCATCCGAACGCGAATGCGCGGCGAGCCGGCCACCGGCTTGACGATCCGCACGAAGCTGGTTGGGCGATAGGTCCGCCCCTCGCGGACGAAGCGCGGGCAGAAATCGATCACCTCGACCGCGTTCCCCGCCTCGTCCTCGTGGCGCGTGACCAGGATCGGCGTGTTGCGGATATAGGCCTGCGTGGTTTTCGCACCGCCCTCGAGTTCGATCGCCCAGAACCCGGTCTTGGGCGCATCGCCGCCGAGCAGCGCGCAGAACGCCGGGTCGCCGTCGACGCGGGGCACGCAGCCCCAGACGAACGTGCCGGTCTTGTCGATCAGCGCGGAGACCTGGCAATTGCCGATCGGCCACAGGTTCATGTCGGCTTTTTGGGTAGGTGCGGTCATCGTGTTTCCAACATGGGTGTTTCCAATATGGCAGCAATCCAGTCGCGAAGTGCGGCAACGTCGTTCAGGCGGTAGGTGGCGGCGGTAGGCCGTTGCTCGCCGATCAGCACGCCCGCCCCGCCAAGATCGCGCGCGGCCTCGAACCCGTCCTCGTCGGTGACGTCGTCGCCAAAGAAATACGGCACGCTGCCCACCATCGCCGGCGCCGCGATCAGGTCGCGGAGGGCGGCGCCCTTGTCGCCGGGGGTGCGCAGCTCGACCATCATCTTGCCGCGCTGGAGCGTGAGGCCGTGGCGGGCGGCGAGGTCTTCGGCGAGGCGGACGGCGGCGGGTTCGAAGTCCGGCGCCATCCGGTAATGCAGCGCGGCGCCAAGGCTCTTGGCTTCGTAGACGAGGCCGTTGGCGTCGGCGAAGTCGCGGAACGCGCCGGCGGCGGCTTCGAGCGAAGCGGGGCGTTCGGCCGCGACATGGCCGTCGTCGGGCGTGCGCGTTTCGGCCCCGTGGCTGCCCGCGACCGCGAACAAATGCGCGTGGCGGCCGAGCATCGCATCGAGCTGCGCGATCGACCGCCCGCTGATGATCGCGACCCGACCGGGGAAGCGCTCGGCGAGCGTATCGAGCGTATCGAGCAGCATCTGGCTCACCACAACCGCATCCGGGGTCGCGGCAAGATCGACGAGCGTCCCGTCGAAATCGAAGAAAAGGCTCACGGCGTCGGGCACGGCAAGGGGCGGCGCGAGGACATCAGTCGCGGGCTGGCGTTCGGCTAGCATCATCCCTGAACCCCTAGCGCCACCGCTCCGTTCCGCTGCACTGCAAAATTGGAACGGGTGCGGTTCGATTTTTGGGGTGGGGCGGGGTCGGGGGAGGGGGCTGGGGAGCTCGCCATCTTGTTCTCCCGCGAACGCGGGAGCCCAGCACCCAGCAGCGCATCGCCCGTAACCCTGGCCCCCCGCCTCCGCGGGGGAACAAGAAGGGAAGGGCAGGGCGAGAAGGCAACGAAGCATGGCACATTTTCACCACTCACATCGCCGCACCCACCACCACCCCGGCGAAGGCCGGGGCCCAATTGGAAAGGCAGTTGTAATAGCCAGCAGTCATTCATTAGCCCGGTCCGCCCAATTGGGCCCCGGCCTCCGCCGGGGTGGTGGTTTGTGGCGGATGCGGACCCAGATCTTTTACCGTCATTCCCGCGGAGGCGGGAACCCATATTGGCAGACCTTACCGCAAGCTCACTGACGCCCGAGCATATGGATCCCCGCCTTCGCGAGGATGACGAAGGTGGATTCAGGGGGCACACACTTGAGTTCGGGAGCGAGCAACGCGGTAATGGCGTATCAACACCGATCCCAGAACAGCCCCCCCACACCCCTCCAATCCACCCCACCTGCGACACCTCGCGACACAAAACCGCTGGACTAGCAAACGCCGCTTGGTCATGCCTGCCGCCCATGTCCCGCGTCCGCGTCCTTCTCTTCGCACCCGTCTCCGCGGGCGTCCTGCTAGCCGGCTGCACCGTCGGCCCGGACTACCACCCCAAGGTTGCCGCCGAGCTCGGCGTTCCCGACGCATACTCGGTCACCCCCGAGACTAGGCCCGAAGACCTCACCCGCTGGTGGCAGAAGTTCGACGACCCCGTCCTCGGCCAGCTCGTCGAGCAGGCCGCCGCCGCCAACCTCGATATCGCACAGTCGATAGCCCGCCTCCGCCAGGCGCGCGAAAGCCTGCTCCAGAACCGCGCATCGCTGCTCCCGACGGTCAACGGCTCGGCGGGCTATCAGCGCAACGAGAACGTCCGCGGTGGCGGGCGGTCGTTCACGCTGCCCGACGGCACCGTCGTCGATACCGGCGGCGGCGGCGCGAACAGCTTCACGCTCGGCGCCAGCGCCAGCTATCAGGTCGGCGTCTTCGGCGAGATCCGCCGCACCGTCGAGGCCAGCCGCGCCGACTACGCCGCGTCGGGCTACGACTACGCCACCGTGTTGATCTCGGTCGAAAGCGAGGTCGCGCGCAACTACGTCCTCGCGCGGCTCTACCAGCAGCAGCTCGCCAACGCCCGCGCCTCGCTCGCGATCCAGGACGACAATCTTGAGATCGCCGGCTTCCGCGTCCAGGCCGGGCTCGTCTCCAGTGTCGACGCCGAACAGGCCCGCGCCCAGCGCGCGCAGACCGCCGCGACGATCCCCAGCCTCGATCAGCAATATGCCGCCGCCGTCGCGCGGATCGGCGTGCTGACCGCGCAGGCACCTGGCGCGCTCCGGACGATGATGGCGCCCGTGAAGGCGATCCCGACCGGCCCCGCCGCGGTCGGCGTCGGCATCCCCGCCGACACGCTGCGCCAGCGTCCCGACATCCGCTCGGCCGAGCGTGCGCTGGCGGCGGCGACCGCGCGGATCGGCGTGGCCAAGGCGCAGCTCTATCCCGCGCTCGCGATCACCGGTAATCTCAACACCAACGCGACCTCGATCGGCAACATCGGCGACGCGATCACCGGCAGCCTGTTCGCCGGCCTGACCCAGGCGATCTTCAACGGCGGGCGGTTGCGAAGCCAGGTCCGCACTAGCGAAGCCGCCGCCGACGGTGCGCTGGCGCTCTACAAGTCGACCGTGCTGACGTCGCTCGAAGACGTCGAGAACGCCGTCGTCGCGCTTCAGGCCGCGCAGGAACGCGAACGCCAGTTCGCGATCGCGCTCGACGCGTCGAACAATTCCGCGATCCTCAGCCGCAGCCAGTATCGCACCGGCCTTACCGATTTCACCACGCTCAACCAGCAGGAAACCGCGCTTCTGTCCGCACGCAACGGCGCGACGCAGGCACGCGCCGATGCCGCCACCGCGCTGATCGCGCTGTATGCGGCGCTCGGCGGCGGCTGGGATTCGACCGTCATTCCCGAAGCGCCACCGCGTGCGCAGAACACTTCAGAGGCACGCTGATGGCCGACGCATCGATCGACGATTTCCTCGGCGTAAAGCCGCAGGCCCCCTGGCGGCGCTATGTAAAGTGGGTCGCAATCGCGGTCGGCGTGGTCGTGCTGTGCCTGCTGCTCGCGAAGTGCTTCGGCGCCAAGGAACAGACGCAATATTCCACGCAAGCGGCGCAGCGCGGCAATTTGACCGTCACGGTGTCCGCCACCGGCAAGCTCGCCCCGACCACGCAGGTCACGGTCGGCTCGCAGCTGTCGGGCCTCGTCACCAAGGTCGTCGTCGACGTCAACGACCGCGTGACCGCCGGCCAGCCGCTCGCGTTGATCGATCCCGAACAGCTTGACGACCAGATCCGCCAAACCAGCGCTCAGCTCGCGGCGAACCAGGCGCAGGTCGCGCAGGCGCAGGCCACCGTCGCCGAATCGCGCGCGCAGCTGAACCGCCTCGAAGAGGTCTCGCGCCTCTCGGGTGGCCGCGTGCCGTCGAAGACCGAGCTCCAGACCGGCCGCGCCGATTACGCACGTGCGGTCGCGGCGCAGAAGGTCGCCGAAGCCAACGTCGTCGCCAGCCGCGCGCTCCTCGCGCAGAACCAGACGCAGCGCGCGCGCGCGATCATCCGCTCGCCGGTGACGGGGGTGGTGCTCGCGCGCCAGATCGATCCCGGCCAGACCGTCGCCTCGTCGTTCAACACCCCGACGCTGTTCGTGATCGCCGAAGACCTCACCAAGATGAAGCTCGAGGTCGCGATCGACGAAGCCGACGTCGGCGAGGTCAAGATCGGCCAGAAGGCCAGCTTCACGGTCGACGCGTTCCCCGGCCAGACCTTCCCCGCGACGATCACGCGCGTCGATCTCGGCTCGAACCTGACGGTCAGCTCGGCGACCTCGTCGACGACGACCACGGCGACGACGTCCACCGGTCAGGTGGTGTCCTACGCCGCCGACCTGACCGTCGCGAACCCGTCGCTGACGCTGCGCCCGGGCATGACCGCGACCGCGGACATCGTCACCTCGGACAAGCGCAACGTCATGCTCGTCCCCAACGCCGCATTGCGCTTCAAGCCGAGCGCGGACGGCGCGAAGGATCAGGGCGGCGGCATTGCCGGCTCGCTGACCTTCCGGCCACGGCGCGGCGCCGGTGGCAACGCGCGGACCGCCAAGCTCGACCGCGGCTCGCAGCAGACGATCTACGTCAAGGGCGCCGACGGCACGCCGCAGCCGGTGCAGATCACGACGGGCGACACCAACGGGACGATGACCGAAGTGCTGTCGGGCAATCTCCAGCCCGGCGCGCAGATCATCATCGGCCAGCTCGCCACCGGCACCGACACGACGAAAACTCCCGCGCGCCGGTCGGGCGGCGCCAGCAAGGGTGCGGGCGGTGGCCAGTAACCCGCCGCCCCCGATATCGCCGCCCCTGATCTCCTTGCGCGGCGTCACCAAGACGTACGGCACCGGCGCGACGATGTTCCAGGCGCTCAAGGGCGTCGACCTCGACATCGCGGCGGGCGATTTCGTCGCGGTGATGGGCCCCTCCGGGTCGGGCAAGTCGACGACGATGAACATCCTCGGTTGCCTCGACGTGCCGAGCGCGGGGACGTTCACGTTCCAGGGCCACCATGTCGAGACGCTCGACCGGGATCAGCGTGCGCTGCTCCGCCGCAATCACCTCGGCTTCGTGTTCCAGGGCTTCAACCTCCTCTCGCGCACCTCTGCGCTGGAGAATGTCGAACTCCCCTTGCTCTACCGCGGCGACGAAAAGCGCGCGCGGCGCGACGCGGCGATGGCGAGCCTCGACACGGTCGGCCTCGCGGACTGGTGGGATCACACCCCCGCGGAACTCTCCGGCGGCCAGCAACAGCGCGTCGCGATCGCCCGCGCGCTGGTCACCAGCCCCGACGTGCTGCTCGCCGACGAACCGACCGGCAACCTCGACAGCGAACGCTCGGTCGAGATCATGCAGCTCCTCACGCGGTTGAATGCGGAGAAGAACATCACGGTATTGATGGTGACGCATGAGCCCGACATGGCCGCGTTCGCGAGGACGGTGGTCCACTTCAAGGACGGACTGGTGGAACGCATCGAAAGCCAGCGCCGCCAGGGTGAAGGCGTGGAGTCGTGAGTGGTGTGGCCCCGAAAAGCCCCTCCCCTTCAGGGGAGGGGTTGGGGTGGGGAGCGACGCTGGCCGTCTACGCGAAACATATGCGTCGAGAACCGACCGAGCCAGAGAAGCGCTTGTGGCGCGGCGTATCCAACAGCCAATTGGGTGGCTTCAAGTTCCGGCGACAGGCTGTGCTCGGCAGTCGCATCGTCGATTTCTTCTGTCCTGCGATCGGCCTCATCCTCGAAGTGGATGGCCACACCCACGACCAGGCGACAGATCGGAACAGGGACGCCTTGATGCAGGACTTGGGATTCACGACTGTTCGGGTGACCAACGTCGACGTCATGAGCAATGCAGAAGGTGTTCTCCTTCACGTTCTTTCGGTTGCCCGATCATTACCGGCGCGCGTGAACTGGCGGCTTCCCCACCCCAACCCCTCCCCTGAAGGGGAGGGGCTTTAGATCATGTTCGGTACCACGCTCGTCCTCGCGCTCCGCTCGATCCGCCGGCACATGCTGCGGTCGTTTCTCACCATCCTCGGCATCGTCATCGGCGTCGGCGCGGTCGTCACGATGGTCACGCTCGGCAAGGCGACCACCGCCGCCGTCCAGCAGTCGATCTCGTCGCTCGGCACCAACATCCTCCAGATCCGTCCCGGCCAGGGCTTTGGCCGCGGGGGGGGCGGGCCGCCGCCGCCGCCGCTCAAGATGGACGACATCGACCCGATCGCGCGGCAGATCGCCGGCGTCACTGCGGTCGCGCCGACCGAACAGCGGAGTGCCACCGCGATCTACAACGGCGCCAACTGGACGACCTCGATCAACGGCACCACCGGCGCCTATTTCGAGGTCCAGCCCTGGCCGCTCGCCGGCGGTCGCGTGTTCACCGGCCAGGAGGAAGCCGCGGGCAAGGCGGTCTGCATCCTCGGCAACACCGTCATCCAGAACCTGTTCCGCGGCGCCGATCCGATCGGCCAGCGTATCCGCCTCAACGACATCTCGTGCGACGTGATCGGTACGCTCAGCACGCGCGGGCAGGCGGGGTTCGGCGGCGACCAGGACGATGTCGTGGTCATGCCGATCAAGACCGTCCAGCGCCGCTTCACCGGCAACCAGAACGTCGCGGCGATCCTCGTCGGCGTCGACCAGGGCTACGACACGCAACAGGTCCAGGCGTCGCTGACCGACCTGCTGCGCGAACGCCGCCATCTCGCCGCGGGACAGGACAACAATTTCAACATCTTCGATACCAAGCAGATTTCGGACACGCTCACCGGCACCACCACCTTGCTCACCGGGATCGTCGCGGCGGTTGCCGGGATCAGCCTGGTGGTCGGCGGGATCGGCATCATGAACATCATGCTGGTGTCGGTGACCGAGCGCACGCGCGAGATCGGCATCCGCTTGGCCATCGGCGCAGTCGCGCGCGAGGTGCTGTTGCAGTTCCTCGTCGAGGCGATCGCGCTGTCGTGTCTCGGCGGCGTCATCGGGCTGATCGTCGCGCAGGCCGCGATCGCGATCATCGCGCCGCTGATCAAGGTTCAGTGGCTGTTCGTGCCCGAGATCAACATCTTCGCGTTCGCGATCTCCGCGGTGATCGGCGTCGTCTTCGGCTATTTCCCGGCGCGACGCGCGGCGGCGATGAACCCTATCGACGCGTTAAGGCACGAGTGATCGCCGCCTTGGGATCGCGGACCAGCGCCTGCAGCCGGTCCAGATCCTCGGGCGTATCGATGTCGATCAACTCGGCGGGCGCGGTCACGACGTGCCGCCCCGCCTTCACCAGATCGCGCGCACCCGCATCGCCGTCCAGCGTCAGCAGGAAATCGAACCGCTCGCGCCCGAACAGGGCAGGGGGGCTCGGCTTCTCGCCATCGCTCGACGCGACCACCGCGTCCGCGCTGTCGGCGGCATCCAGCATCCGGTAGATATGCGCCGCGGTCACGCGCGGCATGTCCGCCAGCGCGATCAGCACCGCCTCCGCACCCTCGTCCTTGGCGCACTGCACGCCGAGCTTCACCGACTGCGACATGCCCGACGACGGATCGTCGTTATGCACCACCTCGAAATGATGGCTGATGAAGTCGAGCTTGCAGCCGTCGGTGACCACCAGCCGGCGCTTGAACGGGATGTTCTCGAACGCGGTGACGACGTGCATGCCCAAAGGCTTGTTAAGGAACGGCACCTCCAGCTTGTTGGGAATGCCGAACCGCTCCGAGCGCCCGGCCGCGAGGAGGATGAGGAAGACGTTTTCAGCGGCGATCATTGAACGCTCCTATCATCGCCGCCGCGACCGACAGCGCAATCTCCGAGGGGCCGATCGCACCGATGTCGAGCCCGACCGGCGCATCGATCCGATCGATGTTCTCCGCCGTAACGCCCTCCGAGGCAAGCCGCTCGCGCCGCGCGGCGTGGCTCTTGCGGCTGCCGAGCGCACCGACATAGGCGGCATCGGACGCGAGTGCCGCGATCAACGCGGGGTCGTCGATCTTGATGTCGTGGCTCAGCGTCACGACCGCGGTCGAGGGGCCGGGACGAAGCGCGGCGATCGCCTCGTCGGGCCAGCGATCGTCGAGCGTCACGCCCGGAAACCGCTCCTCGGTCAGGAAGCGCGCGCGCGGATCGATCACGATAGTCTCGATTCCGAGTTCGCGCGCGAGCCCCGCCAAGGCCTGCGCGATCTGCACCGCGCCGACGATCAGCAGCCGACGCGGCGGATCGTAGCGGTTGACGAACACCTCGCCCGTTTCCAACGGCCGCGCATCGCTGTGCCCGGTCGCGAGATCGGTCGTCACCGTCAACGCGTCGCCCTGGTCGCGCGCATCGGCGATCCGGTCGAACAGTTCGGGATCGAACCCCTCGGCCGAAACCGGCTGCACCATCACCGCGATCTCGCCGCCGCACGGCAGCCCGACTTCCCACGCCGCCGCATCCGCGACGCCGTAGTTGCGCACCTGGAACGGCGCGCCCGCGATCACCTCGGCGGCGGTGGCGAGGATGTCGCTCTCGACGCACCCGCCGGAGACGGATCCCTCGAACCGGCCATCGGCGTGGACGAGCATATGGCTCCCCTTGGGCCGCGGTGCGGATCCCCAGGTCGAGACGACCGTAGCGATCGCCATCTTCTCGCCCTTCCAGGTTTTCGCAGCAGCGAGCACGCTATCGTTTTCGGCCATGTCTCGTTCTCTTTCTAATCCTCCCCGCACGCGGGGAGGGGGACCAGCGCAGCTGGTGGAGGGGGCCAGCCGCAGACGTTACGCTTGGGTTCGCCCCCTCCACCACGCCAAGGGGCGCGGTCCCCCTCCCCGTGCCGGGGAGGATCAGATGGCGGGCAACCCTTCGAGCAGCTTGTCGAGCGTCACCGGAAAGTCCCGAACCCTCACCCCCGTCGCGTTGTAGATAGCATTCGCCACCGCAGCCCCCGCGCCAGAGATGCCAAGCTCCCCAACGCCCTTCGCCCCCACCGGGTTCGCGGAGTCGTCGATCTCCTCGATGAAATGCACCTCGAGCTGCGGAATGTCGGCATTCACCGCGACATGATATTCGCCGAAATCGGGGTTCACGAACGCCCCCGTGCGCGTGTCGACGATGCCCTCCTCGCTCAGCGCATAGGCGATCCCCCACGCCATCCCGCCGGTGATCTGGCTCGTCGCGGTCTTGCGGTTGAGCACGCGCCCGACATCGAACACGCCCAGCATCCGCCGCACGCGCGTCTCGCCCGTCACCGCATTGACCGCGACCTCGACGAAGTGCGCGCCGTGGCTCGCCTGGCTGGTGCGCTTGCTCTCGGCACCCGGCCCGGTCTTGCCCATCGCCACGATCGGTTCGCCGCGGACGAGATCGGCCAGCTTCACCGATCGCCCGCCAGCACTCACGCAGCCATCGTGCAGGCTCAGATCCTCCGGCGCCGCATTCATCCTGAGCGCCAGCTCGCCAAGGATATCCTCGCACGCCAGCACCACCGCCGAACACGCGCTGCCAGCGCCGAACGATCCGCCCGACCCCGCGCTCGGGGGGAAATCGGTATCGCCGAGCCGCACGTTCACCTCGGCGACCGGCAGCCCGAGCATCTCGCCCGCGGTCTGCGCGAGGATGGTGTACGTCCCAGTACCAATGTCGGTCATGTCGCACTCGACCGTCGCGCGGCCATCCGCCTCCAGCCGTACGCGCGCCTGCGCCTCGACGGTGAAGTTGCCGCGCAGGCTCGCCGCCATGCCGATCCCGACCAGCCACTCGCCCTCGCGCACCGACCCCGGCGCGGGCACCGTATCCGGCCAGCCGAACCGCTCGGCACCTTGCGTATAGCAATCGAGCATCCGCCGCGTGGAGAACAGCTTGCCGCTCACCGGATCGGTCTCGGGCTCGTTGCGCCGCCGCAGTTCGATCGGATCGATCCCGAGCTGCTCGGCCAGTTCGTCCATCGCGCACTCGACCCCGAACGTGCCCACAGCCTCGCCCGGCGCGCGCACCGCACCGCTCGCGGGCAGGTCGACGCGCACCAAGTCGGTCTTGAACCGCCGCGCATCGCCCCGGTACAGCGGCAGCGTCCCGAACGGCACCGGCTCCAAAAACTCGCCATCGTCGTTCTGCGCGACGACACTCTCATGCCCCATGCCGAGGATCACGCCGTTCGCGTCGGCGGCGATCCGGATCCGCTGCGTCGTGTGCGAGCGGTGGTGGACCATATACGCAGTCTGGCGGCGGGGCAGCGCGACCTTCACCGGCCGCCCGACGACCTCCGCCGCGATCGCCGCGAGGATCGCCTCGGGACCCACGCCGGTCTTGCCCCCGAACCCGCCGCCGACATACGGCGCGAGCACGCGCACCTTGTCCGCATCGATCTTCAGCGCCTTCGCGATCGTCTTGCGCGCGCCGCCGATCACCTGGTTGCTCGACCGCACGGTGAGCTTGTCGCCGTCCCACCACGCGGTGGTCGCATGCGGCTCCAGCGCGGCGGGGAAATGCACGGGGGTCGTGTAGGTCCGGTCGAACGTCACCGCCGCGTCCGCCATCACCGCGTCGAGATCGCCATTGTCGATCGGCGGCAGGAAGCCGATTTTCGGCGCGGTGTCGACCGGCTGTGCCTCGACGTCGAACCGATCCTCGCCCGCCTCGGTGCGGACCACGACCAGCGCGGCGGCATCGCGCGCGATCGCCTGGTCCTCCGCGACGACGATCGCGACCGGCTGGCCAAGGTGAAGGATGACGTCGGTATCGAACAGCGGCATCGCGCGCGAATTGGACTCGCCAGCCGGCATGCGCGGGTCGTCGTGGATGATAGCGATCACGCCGGGCAACGCCTCGGCGGCGCTCACGTCGATGCCGAGAATGCGCCCACTACCGACCGGCGTACCGACGATCGCGGCGTAGGCGATGCCATCGGGCGTGCCCTCATACGCATAGTCAGCCACACCGGTGACCTTCGCCGGCCCCTCGATCCGGTCGAGCCCAAGCCCGAGAACGCCCTGCTTCGCGCGGTCGAGACCACCCGGCCGAAACGCCGCATCCATCACGTGTTCGTTCATTCTGCGGTCCTCGGGTGGAGGGAAGGATATGGGTAGGGTGGGGTCGTTTGACGAGGGCGCCACGCATCCCCCAAATACCACCCCGGCGAAGGCCGGGGCCCAATTGGGGAACGAGAGTAACGGAGAACAATTCTCCGTTATCAAAGCCTTCCCAATTGGGTCCCGGCCTCCGCCGGGGGGGTAACTGTTACAGGAGCTAAGCTTTACTCAGCCTCGCCCTCAAACAGCCGGCAACTGATCCAGCAGCTTGTCGAGCGTGATCGGGAACTCGCGCACCCGGATTCCGGTCGCATTATACACCGCGTTCGCCACCGCAGCACCAGCGCCCGAAATCCCCAGCTCGCCGATCCCCTTCGCGTGGATCGGGTTCGCATGGATATCGCGCTCGTCGACGAAGTGCACGTCCATCTGCGGAATGTCCGCATTCGCCGGCACGTGATATTCCGCCAGATCGTGGTTCACCAGCTTGCCGGTCCGCGTGTCGTGGACGAGGTCCTCGGTCAGCGCGGTGCCGATCCCGAACGTCATCCCGCCGAGGCACTGCGACCGCGCGGTCTTCGCGTTGAGCACGCGCCCCGCCGCGAACGACCCGAGCATCCGCCGCACCCGCGTCTCGCCGGTGACCACGTTGACCGCGACCTCGGCGAAATGCGCGCCGAACCCGGCCTGCGTCGTCTCCTTCTCCTGCTTGCCCGGCTTGATGTGCCCGGTAGCCTCGAGACCCTTGCCGACCAGTTCGCCGATCGGCGTGGAGCGGTTGTCGCCGATCGCCTTGCCGTCCTTGAGCGTCAGGCTGTCCTCATCGACGCCAGCCGCCTTGGCCAGCTTCCCGCGCAGCATCTCGCACGCGAGATACACGGCGGTCCCCGACGAGGTCGCACCCCAGGATCCACCCGAACCAGCCGCGGGGGGATCGTTGGTATCACCCAAGGACATCGTGATGTTCTCGACCGGAATGCCGAGAATCTCCGACGCGATCTGCGCCAGGATCGTGTAGCTGCCGGTGCCGATATCGGTCATCGCCGACGACACCGTCGCCGAGCCATCCGGGTGGATCTCGACCTTGGCGGACGATTCCATCATCATGTTGCCGCGCACCGCCGAGGCGACGCCCATGCCGATCAGCCACTCGCCCTCGCGGCGCGTCCCGGCCTTCTGGCGCTTGTCCCAGCCGAACTTCTTCGCACCCTCGTCGAGCGCACGCGTCAGGTTGCGCGAAGAATAGGGCACGTCCTTCTCGGGGTCGATCTTCGGATCGTTGCGCTTGCGCAGCTCGATCGGATCCATCTGGAGCTTCTCGGCCAGCTCGTCCATCGCGCCTTCGAGCGCCAGCATCCCGACAGCCTCGCCCGGCGCACGCATCGAGCCCGACAGCACGAAGTTCAGATCGACCACCTCATGCGTGATCAGCCGGTTCTCACCGCCATACAGCATGTGCGTGCCGATCCCCGCGGGCTCGAAATAATCCTCGGTCGACTGGTTCGACGTCAGCGTCTCGTGACCGATCGCCGACAGCTTGCCGTCCGCATCCGCCGCCAAACGCACTCGCTGCTCGGTATTCGAGCGCCGCACCGTCGCCTCGAACACCTGCGGCCGCGACATCACCGCCTTGACCGGGCGACCAAGCTGCTTCGCCGCGATCGCCGCCGCGACGCTCTCGGGGGCGATGCCGAGCTTCGAGCCGAACCCGCCGCCGATATAACGCGCGATGATCCGCACCTTCTTCTCGGACACGCCGAGCGACTTCGCCAGTTGCTGCGCATCCGACGTCGGCATCTGGTACGCGCCGTACAGCGACAGCGAGCCGTCCTCTTCCCACACCGCGGTCGAGGCATGCGGCTCCATCGCCGCCGAGTTCTGGCTCGGCGTCACATAGGTCGAATCGATCGTCACCGCCGCCTCGGCCATCGCCTTGTCGACGTCGCCCTGCTTGAAGTGCGCTGGCGTCGCGTCGTCCGGCGGCGTCCGCGTCTCGTCGCGGTGCGCGGCGAAGTCGTACTGACCCTCGGCCTCGTCATATTCGATTGGCAGGCGAGCCGCCGCATCGCGCGCGACCTCGAAGCTCTCGGCGAGCACGATCGCAACGATCTGGCCGAAGAACGCGATGTCCTTCACGCCCTGCGTCGGTGCATCGGTCGCGCCGCCCTGCGCCGAGACCCGGATGAACTGGTCGAAATCGGTGACGACGTCGATCACGCCGGGGATCGCCTTCACCGCATCAACGTCGATCGAGACGACCTTGCCCGCCGAGATCTTCGTCCCGACCAGCACGCCATACGCCATGTTCGCGAACTGGTATTCCGCGGCATATGTCGCCGTCCCGGTGACCTTCAGCGGGCCGTCGATCCGGTCGAGCGGCTTGCCGATGACACCCTGGACGCCCGTATCCAGAAGACTGTCCGGATGCGGCTTGTCCATCGTCAGGCTATTCGTAGTGCCAAGACCAAACATGCTTATGCTCCCGTGACGTTGCGC
The DNA here is from genome assembly GCF_003688625.1 of Sphingomonas sp. PP-CE-3A-406. GTDB lineage: Bacteria > Pseudomonadota > Alphaproteobacteria > Sphingomonadales > Sphingomonadaceae > Sphingomonas. Next base: position 1,205,578 of record NZ_RCWY01000001.1, on the reverse strand, counting down.
AGCGTCGCGATCAGCGTGCGACGGGCGAGGGGGATCTTGAAGTCGTTCGAGCCATAGCCCTTGGCGTCGGCCAGCAGCGCGGTCGCCGCCGCCTCGAACACGGCATCGGACGGCGCCTTGCCGACCAGGGCCGCCTCGACCGCCGGATTGCGCCACGGCATCGGCCCGAGCCCGCCGAACGCGAGCGAGGCCGACGCGATCACGCCGTCCTGCACGTCGACGATCGCCGCCACCGAGACGAGCGCGAAGGCATAGGACGCACGATCGCGGACCTTGCGATATTCCTGCTTGCCCTTGACCGGCGCGGGCAGCTCGATGTGCGTGATCAGTTCACCCGCTTCGAGCGCGTTCTCGATCTGCGGCGTGTCGCCCGGCAGGCGATAGAAGTCGTGGATCGAGATCCGCCGACGATCGCCATCCGCCTTCAACGTCACGATCGTCACGTCGAGCGCACGCATCGCCACCGCCATGTCGCTCGGATGCGTCGCGATGCAATGCTCGCTCGTTCCCAGCACGGCAAGGATGCGGTTGAAGCCGCCGATCGCCGAACAGCCGCTGCCCGGCTCGCGCTTGTTGCACGCTGCGGCGGTGTCGTAGAAATAATAGCATCGCGTCCGCTGGAGCAGATTGCCCCCGGTCGACGCCTTGTTGCGCAACTGGCCCGAGGCACCCGCCAGCAACGCGCGGCTCAGCACCTCGTACTTGGCGACGACGCGGCGATCAGCGGCGAGATCACTGTTCGGCACCAGCGCACCGATCGTCAGCCCGCCATCCTCGCGCTCCTCGATCTTCGCGAGATCGAGCCGCGAGATGTCGACCAGCTTGTCCGGCGTCTCGACCTGCAACTTCATCAGGTCGAGCAGGTTGGTGCCGCCTGCGATGAACTTCGCACCATCGGTATCGATATCCTTGACCGCAGCCTCAGGCGTCGCGGGCTTCTCGTACGTGAAGGTCTTCATGCCACCAGCTCCCCGCGCGCGTTGGCTTCCATCGCGGCGTCCTTCTCGTCCGCAGTCCGGCCAGCGGGCTCGGCACCACCGACTTCGCGGATCGCATCGACGATGTTCGGGTACGCGGCGCAACGGCACAGATTGCCGCTCATCCGCTCGGAAATCTCGGCATCGTCGAACTTCGGATCGGTCAGGTCGCCCGACGCATGGCTGGCCCAGCCCTTCTTGACCTCGTCGAGCATGCCGACCGCCGAACAGATCTGCCCCGGCGTGCAATAGCCGCACTGATAGCCGTCATGCCGCACGAACGCGTCCTGCAACGCGTGCAGGTTGCCCGGCTGGCCGATGCCCTCGATCGTCGTGATCTCGTCGTCCTGGTGCATCACCGCGAGCGTCAGGCAGGAATTGACGCGGCGCCCGTTGATCAGCACCGTGCACGCGCCGCACTGGCCATGATCGCAGCCCTTCTTCGAGCCCGTCAGCCCGAGATGCTCGCGGCACAGGTCGAGCACCGACGTGCGAATATCGGGCTCGGCGTCATATGATTGACCATTGATCGTGAAATGCATGGCGGTGCCCCTGGTTGAATGTGCCGGGAATGTACGGATTTCGAGGACTCAACGCCGATGCGACCAATCGTTTCCTATTGCGACAGGCTCTCATACATAGTTGCGCTGGCACTGGCGGCGGCGAGCGGGCAAGCTGTTGCGATGACGCCAGCTTCTCCCCGATTGTCGCCCCCGATCGTGATCGCGCACCGTGGTGCGAGCGGTCTCCGCCCCGAGCATACGCTGGCGGCCTACTCGCTCGCGATCGACCAGGGCGCGGACTTCATCGAGCCCGATCTGGTGCCGACGAAGGACGACGTGCTCGTTGCGCGCCACGAGAACGACATCGCGGAGACGACCAACGTCGCCGACCATCCCGAGTTCGCAGGCCTGAAAACCACCAAGACGATCGACGGCCAGACGATGACCGGCTGGTTCGTCGAGGACTTCACGCTCGCCGAACTGAAGACGCTGCGCGCGAAGGAACGCCTGCCCAAGCTCCGCCCCGCGAACACCGCCTATGACGGCCAGTTCCAGATCCCCACGCTCGCCGAGATCATCGCGCTCGCCAAACGCCGCACGACCGAGACGGGCCGGACGATCGGCATCTATCCCGAGACCAAGCATCCGACCTATTTCGCCAAGATCGGCCACCCGACCGACGCGAAGCTGGTCGCCGAACTGCGCGAGGCCGGCTGGGATTCGGCCAAGGCGCCGGTCTTCATCCAGTCGTTCGAGGTCGCCAATCTCCAGCGTCTCCACAAGATGACGAAGGTCCGCCTGATCCAGCTCATGGACGGGGAGGGCGGTCCTGCCGACGGCGCACAGCCGAGCTACAAGGCGATGATCACGCCCGAAGGCCTGAAGGCGGTCGCGGCCTACGCCTACGGCATCGGCCCGAACAAGAGCATGCTCTGGACCGACGCGACGCCGACGGCGCTGGTCGCGGACGCGCACGCGGCGGGTCTACGCGTCCACCCCTGGACCTACCGCGCGGAGAACTATTTCGAACCGACGCGCTTCCGCCGCGGCACCGACCCAGCCGCGCACGGCGACATCGCCGCGGAGATCGACGCCGGGCTTGCACAAGGTATCGACGGTTTCTTCACCGACTTTCCGCTATACGGAACCCAAGCGCGCGACCGAGCCCAGGGAACTGCGCGTGCAGGAGTAAAGTAAATGCGTAAGGTTCTTCCCGTACTCGCGGTCCTGCCGTTCCTCGTAAGTGGCTGCATCAGCACCGCAACCTCGATCGTGAAGGCACCGTTCCAGGTCGCCGGCAAGGCGGTCGATTGGACCACCACCAGCCAGGAAGAATCGGACCGCAACTACGGCAAGAAGATGCGCAAACAGGAGGCAGAAGAAGGCAAGCAGCGCAAGGAACTCGCGAAGCGCTGCAAGCGCGACCCACAACGCTCGGAATGCGGCCAATACCAGGGCTACCGCGCAGGAAACTGACCTCCCTTCTACCACCCCGGCGAAGGCCGGGGCCCAGTTGGGAAACAGAAGTAACGTAGCGCTGCGCACAGTCAGCAACGTCCCCCAACTGGACCCCGGCCTCCGCCGGGGTGGTGGCTCTTTTTTTGTTCTCCCGCGAAGGCGGGAGCCCAGTCTGGACTCCCGCCTTCGCGGGAGAACAAGCTTGGCTCAAAACCACCCCATCACGGTAACCGGAAACGGCGTCCACCACCCAATCCGAACCCCCGCAAACCGAAGCGCATCCCCCGTCCACGAATTACACGTCCGCACCCCGCTATACCGACCGTTAGCCTCGTAAAACGCATCATACCCAGCATACCCCCGATACCGCGCACCCCCGTCGCGAAAGCTAGCCCGGATATACGCCGCCAACCGCCGATACTGCGCGGGCGTGACTACGATCTCCCGAGCCCCGTCCCCCGCACGCGGCCTCGGCAGATGATCGACATGCATCAACGTCCGCGTGCTGCCGAACGCCGCGCCGACCACGGTTCGCAGTTTCACGTCAGCCCAGGTCGGCGTCTCCAGATAAAACGTCTTCTCCCCCCACCCGAACGCCACATGATCGAATGCGCCATACCGCGGATCACGCAGATCCCCCGCCCGAGCCACCCCGCGCCAGTCCACCCCGGCGGCGACCTTCGGCACAATGATCCCGGTATGCACGCCGTTGCTCTCGACGAAGATATGCACGCCCTCGGCAGGCGCTCGCCAGTCGCGATTGCTCGGGATCGAGCCACCGACCAACCCCGCCACCGCATAGCTCGCAACCACGCCGACGACTGCGGCGATCGCCCATAAAATCCACTTAACCCAACGCGTTTCCGTCTTCATTCCGTCATGCTAGACCAGCCGCATGGCCAATGACACACACGTACTGAGCACCCCGCCCGAAGGCGCGCCCGACTGGACGATCCCGCAGAACTGGGCGGCCTATACCGCCGAGGATCACGCGACCTGGGACACGCTGTTCGCGCGCCAGTCGAAACTGCTCCCCGGCCGCGCGTCGAACGCGTGGCTGCGTGGGCTCGACGTGCTGAAGCTCTCGAAGCCGGGCATCCCCGATTTCGAGGAACTGTCCGAGCGCCTGACCAAGCTCACCGGCTGGTCGGTCGTCGCGGTGCCGGGGCTCGTCCCCGACGACGTGTTCTTCGACCACATGGCCAATCGCCGGTTCGTGGCCGGCAACTTCATCCGCCGCCCCGACCAGCTCGATTATCTCCAGGAACCCGACGTCTTCCACGACGTGTTCGGCCACGTGCCCATGCTCGCCGACCCGGTCTTCGCCGACTACCTCGCCGCCTACGGCCGCGGCGGCCAGCGCGCGCTGGGGCTCGACGCGCTGAAGTATCTCGGCCGGCTCTACTGGTACACGGTCGAGTTCGGCTTGATCGCGGAACCCGAAGGCCTGCGCATCTACGGCTCCGGCATCGTCTCCAGCTACGCGGAAACGCGGTTCGCGCTCGACGATCCGAGCCCCAACCGCATCGCGCTCGATCTCGCCCGCGTGATGCGCACCGAGTACCGGATCGACGATTTCCAGCAGAACTACTTCGTCATCCCGAGCTTCGAGGAGTTGCTGCGGTTGACGGTCGAGACGGACTTCGCGCCGTTGTACGAAGAACTGAAGGCACTCCCGGATATCCCGGTCGCGCGGATCGAGCCGGGCGATGTGGTGATCACCGAGGGCACGCAGGACTACGCGAATGCGAAACTCAGCGCATAAAACAGAAGCACCACCCCGGCGAAGGCCGGGGCCCAATTGGGCGAACCTCGGAAATAGAGCCGCACCGCCATTCCAATTGGGCCCCGGCCTCCGCCGGGGTGGTGCCGGAAGTGAGGTGAGGGCCGCCCTCACCAACTTGTTCCCCCGCGAAGGCGGGGGCCCAGACTGGACCCCCGCCTTCGCGGGGGAACACCCTTCTGGGGGGAGGGCAGTTACTCAAATATCCGCAGCGCTCAGATATCCAACGCCCACCCATCGCGCCCCTTCGGATCGAACGGCCCCTCCGCCACAAACCTCTCCGGCCCGGCCTTAAGCCGAAGCACACTCCAATCCCCCCGCCGATCGACCGCCTCGAGCGAACACCCGCAAGCCTCATACGCCGCGACAACCCCAGCCCGCTGCGTCTCCAGCAACCCGGCAAGAACGATCGTCGCCCCCACATCCGAAATCGAAGCAATCTCCGGCGCCATCGACACCAGCGGCCCCGCCAGAATATTCGCGATCACCAGATCATACGGCGCGCGAACCACGATCGCATCGTCCAGCGTACCGTCCGCCACAACGAGATCGATCCCCTCGACCCCGTTAAGCGCCGCATTCTCAGCCGTAACATCGATCGAGACCGGATCGATATCCGTCCCCATCACCTTGGCCTCAGGCCAAAGGTGCGCCGCCGCGAACGCCAGCAACCCGGTCCCCGTCCCGATATCGATCACGTTCGCAAACGACGCATCCGCCAACCCGTCGAGCATAGCCAGACACCCGCTGGTCGTCTCGTGATGCCCCGTCCCGAACGCCCGGCTAGCCTCGATCAGGAACGCCCGCTTGTCCGCCGGCACCGCGCCCGCATGCGCACCCGTGTGCACGAAGAACCGCCCGACCGACAAAGGCTCCAGGCCGGCCTGGCTCATCGTAACCCAGTCTGCATCGCCCAACCGCTCGACCGCGATCTCGGCCCCCACCGCACTCGGCACCAGCGCGCGCACCGCCGCGACCGTGTCGGCTGCCGGCTCATGCTCGAAATATGCATCGAGCCGCCACGACTCGACGTCATCCTCGATCTCCTCGGTCGTCATCAACACGGCGTCGATCGTCAGATCGTCGCTCGCATCGATCGCCTCCGCCTCCGCCCGCGTGCAGGGCAGGGTGAGCTTCCAACTATCGGACATAGCTCGCCCCGTTCACGTCGATCACCGACCCCGTCATCGAAGCCGGCGCCTCCAGCGCAAGAAACTTCGCCGCCGCCGCGATCTCGTCAGGCGCCGCGACCCGCCCGAGCGGAATATCCGCCAGCAGCGCATCGCCGCCCCGGCTCGACAGATAATCCTCCGCCATCCCGGTCATCGTGAACCCCGGGCACACCGCGAAGGCGAGGATGCCCTCCCGAGCATATCCCCGGGCGATCGTCTTGGTCATCGCCACCATCCCCGCCTTCGACGCGGCATAATGCCAATGCGCCGGCGAATCCCCGCGATACGCAGCCCGACTCGCGATATTGACGATCCGCCCGCCGACACCCCGAGCCTGCCAATGCAGCACCGCCAACCGACACAGCTCCGCCGACGCGGTCAGGTTGATCCGCATCGTCCGCTCCCACTGCGCGGTCCAGTCGTCATCGGCGAGCGCTGCCGCCTCGAACACCCCGGCATTGTTGATCAGCACATCGATCGTACCGCCAGCTTGCTCCAGTGCCGCGTTCCACAACGCAGTCGGCCCGTCAGGATCACTAAAATCGGCCGGAATACCGCTGGCGGTCCCATGCCCGATAACGGAAGCGCCAGCGTCGGTCAGTGCCGCCTGAATCGCCGCGCCGATACCGCGACTGGAGCCGGTAAGAAGAATGGTCATCCCCGCGCTCTAGCGCCGCAGGCTGATGCCGTCACCTGAGGCCAAGTGAGAAATGGGTTCGCGCAGAGGCGCGGAGGACGCAGAGTGCGTACACATCGCGGCGACGGCGCGGCAATACTGCGATTTTGAGAACCTGCGGTTCCGCGTAGGTCTCTGCGTCCTCTGCGCCTCTGCGCGAAAAATTCTGCGATCGTGCCCCTAGATAGAAGGACGCCGCCCTCAAGCCACGCTAGCTGAGAACCCGTCCGCCGCGCCGCGCAGCTCGCCCAGCTTGTCGTCGACCTCGCCGAACTGCCGCCCAAGTCCGTCGATCTCGGTAGCCACGCTCTCGGTGTCCTCGCGGATCGCGGCGATCGTGGTCGACATCGAATCCGCCGCCAGCGCGGTTTCGTCGACCGCGGCGGTGATTGCGCACACGGTCTGCGCCTGCGCTTCCATCGCGTAGCGGATGCGGCCGGCGGACTCCTGCACGTCGGCGACCGTCGACTTGATGATCGCGTTGGTCTCGACGGTCGCGCGCGTCGCCGCCTGGATCGCGGCGATCTTCGCGGCGATGTCGTCGGTTGCGCGCGCGGTCTGGCTCGCGAGCGATTTGACCTCCTGCGCGACGACCGCGAAGCCGCGCCCGGCGTCGCCCGCCCGCGCCGCCTCGATCGTCGCGTTCAGCGCCAGCAGATTGGTCTGCCCGGCGATGTTCCGGATCAATCCCAGGATCGAATCGATCGATTTGGCATGCTCGCTCAGCGCGTCCGAGGTCCCAACCGCGAGATCGGCCTGGACCGAAGCACGGTCGGCGATCCGCGCGGCGGACTCGACCTCGACGCGCGCGTCCTCGATCGCGCGGATCAGGCCGGCGGCGACCTGCGCGGCTTCGCGCATCGCGACCGCGGATTGCTCGGCGGCGGCGGCGACCTCGCTCGCCTTGCCCAAAACGCTGCGGGTCGACGACGATGCGCCTTCCGCCTGGATCCGGATGCGCGCGCCAAGGGCTGCGGTATCCTCGATCGACGCGGCGATCGACTCGCGAAAAATTCGCCGCCCGTGCGCCGCGCTCGCCACGCGCCTGTGCGGCGTCGGTGGCGCCAAGGTGCGACGCCATCAGATCCGCCTCGATCAGCGCGAGGCGCTGGACGATATCGCCCAGCCTCTGCATCTGCGCGGTATCGGTGCCCATCCGGTCCGCCACCAGGCTCAGCGTCACGCTGTGCGCGAACGCCAGCGACGACAGCAGAGCGGGCAGGGGAATGCCCGATTTGCGCGAATCGTCGGCATGGCCGATCGCGATTGCCTTCCAGGCCTCGTCATAGGGCGACTGGTATTTCAGCCGCGCATACTCGGCACTCGCCGTGATACGGCGCGCCAGTCGCTCGGGCGTGAAATACGCCACGACGTGGCTCACCGCCTCCAGCGACAGATAACGCTGCCAGAACGTCTCGGCGATCCGGCGATGGTCGTCCTCGTCCAGCAACGCGGTCAGGGTCGCGCAGGTCGGCGCGATCAGCCCGTCCCAGTCATAGTCGCGCACGCGGTCGCGCAGCGATCGGATGTCGCTGTCCCAGGCCGCGGGAAGTAGGGGGCGGGGCGACGCGCTGGCGGGTGTTGCAGTCATCGGGGTTCCTATGCAGCGACCTTGGCCACGAAATCGCCCGCGCTGTTCTTGAGATGGCCGAGCCGTCCGTCGAGCACGTCGAAACCGCGTCCCACGCTGTCGATCTCGCGCGCGACGGTTTCGGTGTCTTCCCGGATCGTCGCGATCGTGGTCGACATCGAATCCGCCGCCAGCGCCGTCTCGTCGACCGCGGCGGTGATCGCGGTCACGGTCTGCGCCTGCGCCTCCATCGCGTAGCGGATACGGTCGGCGCTCTCCTGCACTTCGGCGACGGTCGACTTGATACTGGCATTGGTCTCGACCGTGCCCCGCGTGGCCGACTGAATCGCGGCGATCTTCGCGGCGATGTCGTCGGTCGCGCGCGCGGTCTGGTTGGCGAGGCTCTTCACCTCCTGCGCCACCACCGCGAACCCGCGGCCGGCATCGCCTGCGCGCGCCGCCTCGATCGTCGCGTTCAGCGCGAGCAGGTTGGTCTGCCCGGCGATGTCGCGGATCAGCCCGAGGATCGATTCGATCGACTTGGCATGATCGCTCAGCGCCTCGGACATGCCGACCGCCTGGCCCGCCTGCACCGACGCGCGATTGGCGATCTCCGCTGCGGCCTCGACTTCGGTCCGCGCATCCTCGATCGCGCGGATGAGCCCGGCGGCAGTCTGCGCCGCCTCGCGCATCGCCACCGCGGATTGCTCGGCGGCGGCGGCGACCTCGCTCGCCTTGCCCAGCACCGCGCGGGTCGACGCCGAACTGCGCACCGTCTGTTCGCGCAACGTATGACCCTCGTGCGTGGCGGTCTCGACCATCGCCGCGATCCCGTCGCGGAACTCGGTGGCCAGCTTGTCGCGTGCGTCCTGCGCCGAATGCGCGCGATACGCGGTATAGATCGCGACGGTGATCTCGCCCTCGAGCGCGGACAGCCGCATGAGCGTGTCGATATATACGGGCAACGTCTCGCTGCTGCGATCGACCCGACGCATCAGCACGTCCAGCGCGGCGCGATCGCTCGCGCTGATCATCGACAACAACGCCATCGGCGACACGTCGGCGGCGTAGGCCGCTGCGACCGACCGTTCGATCGACTCGACCCAGCCGCGACCCGCGGTGTCGAGGAAGCGGTTGCGCAGGAACGTGCAGCCGATCGCGATCATTTCCTCGGTCTTGTGCGCCGCCCAGACCCGTTCCTCGGAGAAACAGCGCTGCCACTGCTCCCAATACGCCTTCGACACCGCCGCGATCTCGGGTTCGATCGCGTCCCACACCGCGCGGCTGGCGGCGGTCAGCGAACCGTCGAAGTCGAACGCCCGCAACCGTACCGGAAGGTCGATGGTGGCGGCGATCGCGCCGGTCATCGGCATGTCTGTGGTCAAGGCGGTAGACTCCGGAAACGGGTTTTGCCCGTCGAGCGCTAAGGCCTATTGATTAAAAGCTGGTTAGGGATGGCCGGCAACAGCGGCGACGGTTTCGCGTGCGCGTTCCTGGGTGGCCAGGACGTGTCCAGCTATTGCCTTGGGTTATCGGAACCCGAGCGATGGGTTGCATCGCAGCACGCGGTGGCTAATAGGTCGCCCAATCTATATATTCTGGACCAAGCTGTTCTTGGTTCGTCATCTTCTGGTTCGAGGACTCCGCCCTTGGCATCGCGCAACCCGGCACGCCCGCTATCTCCCCATCTGCAGGTCTATAAATGGGGCCCGCACATGCTGGTCTCGATCCTGCACCGCGCGACCGGCAGCGGGATGGCGACCGTCGGCAGCCTGCTGCTCGTCTGGTGGCTCGCCGCGATCGCCGCGGGCGATCAGGCCTATGCGACCTTCGTCGATGTGTTCACGACCGATACCGGCCGTCTCAATATCCTCGGCTATATCGTCGCGGTCGGGCTGACGCTGTCGCTGTTCCAGCACATGATGACCGGCATCCGCCACTTCGTGCTCGACACCGGCGCGGGCTACGAACTGAAGCGGAACAAGATGGGCGCGATCGCGACGATGGTCGCATCGGTCGCGCTAACGGTCGTGTTCTGGCTCTACATGGGGATCAAGTAATGGGTTCGGGTACGGCAATCGGTCGCGTCCGCGGCCTCGGCAGCGCGAAATACGGCGCGCACCACTGGTGGCAGCAGCGCCTGACGGCGGGCGCGAACCTGTTCCTCATGCTGTGGCTGATGATCTCGGTCGCGCGGATGCCCGGCTACGACTACGCCGCGGTCCACCTGTGGCTACAGTCGGCCTGGGTCGCGGTGCCGATGGCGTTGCTGATCCTGTCGGTGTTCTATCACTTCCGTCTCGGTCTGCAGGTCGTGATCGAGGATTACCAGCACGGCGAGAGCCGTGTCGTGACGATGATCCTCCTCAACCTGTTCACCTTCACGCTGGGCGGCATCGCCCTGTTCGCGATCCTGAAGGTCGCCTTCTCCGGAGCTCCCGCGTAATGTCAGCTGCCTACAAGATCATCGATCATACCTATGATGCGGTCGTCGTCGGTGCCGGCGGCTCCGGCCTGCGCGCGACGATGGGCATCGCCGAGAGCGGCCTGAAGACCGCGTGCATCACCAAGGTTTTCCCGACCCGTTCGCATACCGTTGCAGCCCAAGGCGGCATCGCCGCGTCGCTCGGCAACAACTCGCCGGACCACTGGACCTGGCACATGTTCGACACCGTCAAGGGTTCCGACTGGCTCGGCGACCAGGACGCGATCGAGTATCTGTGCCGCGAAGCCCCGCAGGCGGTCTACGAGCTCGAACATGCCGGCATGCCGTTCAGCCGTAACGAGAACGGCACGATCTATCAGCGTCCGTTCGGCGGCCACATGCAGAACATGGGCGAGGGCCCCCCGGTCCAGCGCACCGCCGCCGCCGCCGATCGCACCGGCCACGCGATGCTCCACGCGCTGTACCAGCAGAGCCTGAAGTACAACACGGACTTCTTCGTCGAGTATTTCGCGCTCGACCTGATCATGGAAAACGGCGTCTGCCGCGGCGTCATCGCGCTGTGCATGGAAGACGGCTCGATCCATCGCTTCCGCAGCCATCAGACCGTGCTCGCCACCGGCGGTTACGGCCGCGTGTATTTCTCGGCGACCTCGGCGCACACCTGCACCGGCGACGGCAACGCGATGGTGCTCCGCGCCGGCCTGCCGCTCCAGGACATGGAGTTCGTCCAGTTCCATCCGACCGGCATCTACGGCGCGGGCGTGCTCATCACCGAGGGCGCACGCGGTGAGGGCGGCTACCTGACCAACTCCGAGGGCGAGCGCTTCATGGAGCGCTATGCCCCGTCGGCGAAGGACCTCGCCTCGCGCGACGTCGTCAGCCGCTCGATGGCGCTCGAAATGCGCGAAGGCCGCGGCGTCGGCAAGAACGGCGACCACATCTTCCTCCACCTCGATCACATCGATCCCAAGGTGCTTGCCGAGCGCCTTCCGGGCATCACCGAGACCGGGAAAGTCTTCGCCGGCGTCGATCTCACGCGCCAGCCGCTGCCCGTCACGCCGACCGTGCACTACAATATGGGCGGCATTCCGACCAACTTCCACGGCGAAGTCGTCAACCTCGTCGACGGCAACCCCGACGCGGTCGTCCCCGGCCTGTTCGCGGTCGGCGAGGCTGCGTGCGTGTCGGTCCACGGCGCCAACCGCCTCGGCTCGAACAGCCTGATCGATCTCGTGGTGTTCGGCCGCGCGACCGGCCTGCGGATCAAGGACACGCTGAAGCCCGGTACTGCACACGCGCCGCTGCCCAAGGGTTCGGAAGACCTCGCGCTGACGCGTCTCGACCATTTCCGCAACGCGAGCGGCGGGTCGCCGACCGCGCAGATCCGTCTCGACATGCAGCAGACGATGCAGAAGCATTGCGCGGTGTTCCGCGACACCGAGCTGCTGAACCAGGGCGTCGAGAAGATGGCCGGGATCTACAACCGGATGACCGACGTCGGCGTGAAGGATCGCAGCATGATCTGGAACACCGATCTGGTCGAGACGATGGAGCTCGACAATCTGATCGGCCAGGCGGTCGTGACGATGAACTCGGCAGCCAACCGCACCGAGTCGCGCGGCGCACACATGCACGAGGATTTCCCCGAGCGCGACGACGCGAACTGGATGAAGCACACCATCACCACCTTCAACGGCTGGGGCGGCAAGGGCGGCGAGACCAAGATCGATTTCCGCCCGGTCCACGACTACACGCTCACCGACGACATCGACTACATCAAGCCCAAGAAGCGGGTATACTGATGACCTGGGCCATCATCGCGGTCGGGTTCCTGGCGCCCGTCGCGGTGGGGCTCCTGACGCGCTTCCAACCGATGATCGCCGGCTTCCTATGGCCGGCGGTCGTCGCGATCCTGACCGCGATCTACGTCTTCGGCATCGAACCCCGCGGTGTCGGCGAAGAACCTCAGAAGATAGCGATCACCTTCTACGCGCTGTTCTCCCTAGTGGGCGGCGTCCCCGGCGGCCTCGTAGGCTGGATACTCCAGTACAAGCGCACAACCAAGGCTAGCTGAACCCCCTCTTGTTCTCCTGCGAACGCAGGAGCCCAGGGTTACGGAACGCGGCATGTGTGATCCTGGACTCCTGCGTTCGCAGGAGAGCAGCAACGTTGGGTGCAGTCCGCATCCGACCCGGCAACACCGCGCCTGTGGCGCCAAACCGCATTCCCGCGTACACCAACCCCAGCAATCCGCGGAAAGACGAGGTTGGACATGGCGCACTGGACGATCCGTGCAGACTACGACCCCGAAGCCAGCGTCTGGTATTCGGTAGACGGCGATATCCCTGGTTTCGCTGCCGACGCCGCCACGCTCGAAGCACTCGTCGAAAAAGCCGCCGCGATGCTACCCGACCTTCTCGATATCCACGCGGACGATATCGCCGATCCCACGCGGCTCGCCGGCCCGCACCGCATCCGGATCATTGCTCACCATGAACGCGATTTCGAGATCGCGGCCTAACGCATCATGGTCCGAGGATACGCCGCGCAGGTTCGCGATATCCTTACGGCCAACGGCTGCACCTTCGTGCGCAGCGGCAAGGGCGATCACGAAATCTGGCGCAGTCCGCACGCGCCACGCCCGGTCGTCGTCGATGGCACGATCCTGTCCCGCCACACGGCCAACGCCATCCTGAAACAGGCAGGGCTTGCCACGAAGCTTTAGGCCCTCGCGCTTTTATCGCGTCCCTCGGAACCCACCGCCCCCGCAAAAGTTTGCCGCGGCATGACCGACACATCCCCCGCTTCGAACGCCCGCAACTACCCCTTGCTGGCCGCCCCACACATCCACCTCCACGGCCCCGTCGACGACGCGATGTACGACAATTTCAAGTTGCAACTCGTCGCCGCGCCCACCGAAGGCCCGCTCGTCGTCTCGATCACCACCCTCGGCGGCGACCCCGAAGTCGCCCGCGCGATGGGCGACAACATCCGCCTCCTCCGCGAATACACCGGCCGCGAGACGCTCTTCCTCGGCAAGGTCGCGGTATATTCCGCCGGCGCGACGTTCATGTCCGCCTTCCCCGTCGACAGCCGTTTCCTCACCCGCAACAGCCGCATCATGATCCACGAGCGCCAGATGCAGAGCACGATCGAGCTCAATGGCCCGCTCAACACGCTGTCCTACACGCTCAAGGCCAAGCTCCACGAGATCGAGGACTCGATCAACATCCAGGAGGAAGGTTTTCGCGCAATCGTCGAGGGCTCGAAGGTGTCGCTCGAGGAGCTGAAGAAGAAGGCCCCCTCCAACTGGTACATCGAAGCCGAGGAAGCGCGCGACCTCGGGCTCGTCCTCGACATCATCTGATCCGGCACGCGCAGGCGACGCGACAGCGGGTGTGACCCATGTTGCACCCGCGAAGCTAAGGATTTGCGGGGAGGGCCGCTGTCATGTATCGGCTCTGACAACCTATAATCACACCACGGACGGACCGCTCGCAATGGCCGAATTCTCGCTCCCGAAAAATAGCGTCGTCAAGAAGGGCGTCAAGCATGCCTCGACCAGCGGGGGTAAGCGTCTCAAATCGTTCAAGGTCTACCGCTACGATCCCGACAGCGGTGAGAACCCGCGCTACGACACGTTCGCGCTCGATCTCGACGACACCGGCCCGATGGTGCTCGACGCGCTGATCAAGATGAAGAGCGAGCAGGATTCCTCGCTCACCTTCCGCCGGTCGTGCCGCGAGGGCATTTGCGGCTCGTGCTCGATGAATATCAACGGCAAGAACGGTCTCGCCTGCACGACCGCGATCGAGGATTGCAAGGGCGAGGTCCAGATCACCCCGCTGCCGCACATGGATGTGATCAAGGACCTGGTCCCCGACTTCACGCATTTCTACGCGCAATATTCGTCGATCAAGCCGTGGCTGCAGACCGTCACCCCGCCGCCCTCGGGCAAGGAGCGCCTCCAGTCGCCGGAAGACCGGTCGAAGCTCGACGGCCTGTACGAGTGCATTCTGTGCGCCTGCTGCTCGACCTCGTGTCCGAGCTACTGGTGGAACGCCGACAAGTTCCTGGGGCCGGCGATCCTGTTGCAGGCCTATCGCTGGCTCGCTGACAGCCGCGACGAGATGACCGGCGAGCGCCTCGACGAGCTGGAAGATCCGTTCCGCCTCTATCGCTGCCACACCATCATGAACTGCGCGAACGCGTGCCCGAAGGGCCTCAACCCCGCCAAGGCGATCGCCGAGATCAAGAAGATGGAAGCCGAACGGATCGTCTGATCCTTTGGGGCGGGGAGGGCGTCAGTCCTCCCCCCAATCCCGTTCGTCCCGAGTAGCCATCGAGCTTGTCGAGATGGCGTATCGAAGGACATGTACCTCGATACGAGCCCTCGACTACGCTCGGTCTCTACTCGGCACGAACGGAAATTATGACGGATAAGCCTGCTCCCCAACCCCATTTCGTCGAAGCCGAAGACCCCGCCAACCCAGGCTGGCGCAGCTGGTCGCTCTCCGACCCGACCCGCTTCAACACGCTGCTCGGCCCCATGCTCTACCGCGTCGACGGCCCCATCGTCCGCGTCCGCATCACCCCCGAGCATCGCCATTCGAACCTCCAGAACAACGTCCACGGTGGCGCGCTCCTCGCGTTCATCGACGTCGCGCTGTTCGCCGCCGCCAGAGGCTTCGGCCTGATCACCGCCGGCACCGCGGTGACGCTCGATCTCAACACGCAATTCATCGGCGGCGGCCGCGTCGGCGAGCCGATCGAGGCGCAGGTCGAGGTGCTCAAGGAAACCGGCCGCCTCTTGTTCCTGCGGGGCCTCGTGGTGCAAGGGGACGACGAAACGAAGATCGCCGCCTTCTCGGCCACGATCCGCAAGCCGTCGCCTAAGCCGCAAAAGGGCTGACCCCGGCCGCTATCACCACCCCGGCGAAGGCCGGGGCCCAATTGGGAAACGATCAGTGTTGAAGCGCCCCGCTCCGTTATCGAAACCTTTCCAATTGGGCCCCGGCCTCCGCCGGGGTGGCGGAGAGGTGGCGGCGTGACCGTCCTAAAGGCCTACGAAGCACTCGTAGCGTCAGGCGAACTCCGCCCCGACCCGGAACAAGCCGCCGCAGCCGCGCGCCTCAACACCCTCGCCACCGAACTCGCCACCCCCAAGTCCACTAGCTTCTTCGCCCGCTTCTCCAAAAAACCAGACCCCCGCGGCGTCTACCTCTGGGGCGGCGTCGGCCGCGGCAAGTCGATGCTGATGGACCTGTTCTTCGCCAACGCGCCCGTCGAGAAGAAGCGCCGCGTCCACTTCGGCGAGTTCATGCTCGAGGTCCACGCGCGCATCGCCGCCGAGCGTCGCAAGGAAGTTGGCGACCCGATCGTTCCCGTCGCCACCGCGATCGCCGACGAGACGCGGCTGCTCGCGTTCGACGAGATGATGGTCACCAACAGCCCCGACGCGATGATCCTGTCGCGACTGGTGACGTCGTTGCTCGATTCCGGCGTGACGATCGTCACCACCTCGAACCGCCCGCCCGCCGATCTCTACAAGAACGGGCTCAACCGCGAGCATTTCCTGCCCTTCATCGCGACCATCGAGCACCGCCTCGACGTGCTCCCGCTCAACGGTCCGGTCGACTATCGTCGCGACCGGCTCGGCAGCCAGGACACATGGCTCGTCCCCAACGGCCCCGAGGCGACCGCGCAGTTGTCAGCCGCGTTCTTCCGCCTAACCGACTTCTCGACCGACGACAGCGAGCACGTCCCCGCCGAGGATCTGATCGTCCAGGGCCGCACGCTGCGGGTGCCGAAATCGCTCAAGGGCGTCGCGGTGTTCAGCTTCAAGAAGCTGTGCGGAGAAGCCCGCGGCGTGGCCGACTATCTCGCCATCGCGCGGAAATTCCACACCGTCATCCTCGTCGGCATCCCCAAGCTCGGCCCCGAGAACCGCAACGAGGCCGCGCGCTTCGTCGCGCTGATCGACGCGCTGTACGAGCACAAGGTGAAGCTCCTCGCCGCCGCCGATGCGCAACCCGGCGACCTCTACGAAAGCGGTGACGGGCGCTTCGAGTTCGACCGCACGATCAGCCGCCTCGAAGAGATGCGCTCCGAGGATTATCTCGCGGAAGGCCACCTCTAAGGCTCTACCGTCATCCTGACGAAAGTCAGGATCCAGAGCCACAGGCGATGTCGTTCGTTACTCTGGATCCTGACTTTCGTCAGGATGACGAAGCAAGCACGGCTTATTGCACATGCGAACTACTCGCAATAACAACCCGCTTTTGTCCTTTTAGCGGTTGCCGTAGCGGGATAATGCGCGTAACCGGCGTCACCAATCACCCCGCACATCAGACGGAGACGGATTGGAATGGCTCGCAAGAAGATCGCGCTGATCGGCGCCGGTAACATCGGCGGTACGCTCGCGCACCTCGCAGCACTCAAGGGCCTTGGCGATATCGTCCTGTTCGACGTCGCCGAGGGCATCCCCCAGGGCAAGGCGCTCGACCTGTCGCAGTGCGGCCCGGTCGAAGGCTTCGACTCGCAGATCACCGGCTCGAACGACTACGCCGACATCGCCGGCGCAGACGTCATCATCGTCACCGCCGGTGTCGCGCGCAAGCCCGGCATGAGCCGCGACGACCTGCTCGGCATCAACCTGAAAGTCATGAAGGCCGTCGGCGAGGGCATCAAGGCCAACGCCCCGAACGCGTTCGTGATCTGCATCACCAACCCGCTCGACGCGATGGTGTGGGCACTCCGCGAATTCTCGGGCCTGCCGCATCACATGGTCGTCGGCATGGCCGGCGTGCTCGACTCGGCACGCTTCAGCCACTTCCTCGCCGACGAGTTCAAGGTCTCGGTCAAGGACGTCACCAGCTTCGTGCTCGGCGGCCACGGCGACACGATGGTCCCGGTCATCAGCTACTCGACCGTTTCGGGCATCCCGGTTCCCGATCTCATCGCGATGGGCATGTCGAGCCAGGAAAAGATCGACGCGATCGTCAAGCGCACGCGCGGCGGCGGCGGTGAGATCGTCGCGCTGCTGAAGACCGGCTCGGCATACTACGCGCCGGCAACCAGCGGCATCGCGATGGCCGAGGCGTATCTGTACGATCAGAAGCGCGTGCTGCCGGCGGCGGCGTATGTGTCGGGCGAGTACGGCCTTACCGATCTGTACGTCGGCGTGCCGGTGGTGATCGGTGCTGGCGGCGTCGAGAAGATCGTCGAGATCAAGCTGGACGACGAAGCCAAGCAGAACCTCACCGTGTCGGTCGACGCGGTCAAGGAGCTGATCGTCGCCTGCAAGGGTATCGACGGTTCGCTGAACTGATTTGAGGTGAGGTAAGGATCGCACCACCCCGGCGAAGGCCGGGGCCCAATTGGGAAGGCCCCGCTGATGGAAGAACAAGCGTTCGTCTACATCATGGCAAGTGGGTTTAATGGCACGATCTACCTCGGCTCGACGTTGAACCTGGCGAAGCGCGTGTGGGAACACCGCAACGCCGTTGTCGCCGGGTTCACGAAGAAATACGACTGCAAGCTGCTCGTCTGGTATGAGTTAGCCGGTAGTTGGGAAGCCGCCCGGCAGCGCGAGCTGCACATGAAGGAGTGGAAGCGAGACTGGAAACTGCGTGAGATCAACGGTTTCAATCCCTCTTGGGACGACCTTTACGATCGCATCGCACGACCATGACCGCTTTCCCAATTGGGCCCCGGCCTTCGCCGGGGTGGTAAGGAACGAGACAAGATGAGCATCCTCGTCGACAAGAACACCAAGGTCATCACGCAAGGCATGACCGGCGAAACCGGCAGCTTCCACACCAAGGCGGCGCTGGAATACGGCACGCAGATGGTCGGCGGCGTCACGCCCGGCAAGGGCGGTACGACCCACCTCGACCTCCCCGTCTACAACACCGTCGCCGAAGCCAAGGCGATGACCGGCGCGACCGCGTCGGTCATCTACGTGCCGCCCCCCTTCGCCGCCGATTCGATCCTCGAAGCGATCGACGCCGAGATCGAGCTGATCGTCGCGATCACCGAGGGCATTCCGGTGCTCGACATGGTCAAGGTCAAGCGCGCGCTGTCGGGCTCCAAGTCGCGCCTCATCGGCCCGAACTGCCCCGGCGTGCTGACCCCCGGCGAGTGCAAGATCGGCATCATGCCCGGCTCGATCTTCAAGAAGGGCTCGGTCGGCGTTGTCAGCCGTTCAGGCACGCTGACCTATGAGGCGGTGTTCCAGACGTCGAACGCAGGCCTTGGTCAGACGACCGCGGTCGGCATCGGTGGCGATCCGGTCAACGGTACGAACTTCATCGACGTGCTCGAGCTGTTCCTCGCCGACGACGAAACCCAGTCGATCATCATGATCGGCGAAATCGGCGGCGACGCCGAGGAGCAGGCGGCACAGTTCCTCCGCGACGAAGCCAAGCGCGGTCGGTCGAAGCCGATGGCAGGCTTCATCGCCGGTCGTACGGCGCCTCCGGGCCGTCGCATGGGCCATGCCGGCGCGATCGTGTCGGGCGGCAAGGGCGACGCAGAGAGCAAGATCGCGGCGATGGAAGCTGCCGGGATCCGCGTTTCGGAAAGCCCCAGCCTGCTCGGCGAGACGCTGCTGAGCGTGCTGAAGGGTTGAACGAACTACCCCTCTCCCCCCGGGGAGAGGGAAGGAGCTGCCTCTTGGCAGCGGAAGGGTGAGGGCACGTGACCGCCCGTGCCCTCACCCTCCCACCCGCAAGTGCGAGTGGGCCCCTCCTTCTCCCCCGCGGGGAGAAGGACACTGAGGACGAGAACGATGGGCTACGAAGGCCAGGATTTCAGCGATATCGCAGCCGGCGTCAGCCCGGCGTTCGTGGAGACGCTCTACGCCAAGTTCAACGCGGACCCGGCCTCGGTCGAATCCGGTTGGCGCGCGTTCTTCGAGGGTCTCGAAGGCTCCGCGCAGGGCCCGAGCTGGGAGAGCGCCCGCTGGCCGCTCACCACCACGGACGACCTGACCGCAGCGCTCGATCCGACCCAGATGGAGCCCGCGCCCAAGCCCGCCAAGGGTGGCAAGCCGGCCCCCGCCGCCGCGGCACCCGCGCCCGTCTCGAAGGAAGAGATCGCCAAGGCCGCCGCCGACGCGATCCGCGCGCAGCTGCTCGTCCGCACCTACCGCGTCCGTGGCCATCTCGCCGCGAACCTCGATCCGCTCGGCCTGTCGAAGCGCGAGATGCCCGAGGATCTGAAGACCGAATATCACGGCTTCTCCGACGGCGACATCGACCGGAAGGTCTATCTCGGCGGCACGATGGGCTTCGAATGGGTCTCGATCCGCGAGCTCGTCGACACGTTGCGCAAGAATTACTGCGGCAATGTCGGCCTCGAATACATGCACATCTCCGACGTCGAGGAGCGCCGCTTCCTCCAGGAGCGCATGGAGGGCCAGGACAAGGCGATCGAATTCTCCATCGACGGCAAGAAGGCGATCCTCACCAAGGTGATCGAGGCCGAGCAGTGGGAGAAATTCCTCGGCAAGAAGTACGTCGGTACGAAGCGCTTCGGGCTCGACGGCGGCGAATCGATGATCCCCGCGCTTGAGTCCGTCATCAAGTACGGCGGCCAGATGGGCGTGCGCGAGCTCGTCATCGGCATGGCGCATCGCGGTCGCCTCAACGTGCTGGCGAACGTGATGGCCAAGCCGTTGCGCGTGATCTTCCACGAATTCGCCGGCGGTTCGGCCAATCCCGACGACATCGGCGGCTCGGGCGACGTGAAGTACCACCTCGGCACCAGCACCGATCGCGAGTTCGACGGCCACAAGGTTCACATGAGCCTGGTCGCCAACCCGTCGCATCTCGAAGCCGCCGACCCCGTCGTGCTCGGCAAGACGCGTGCGATCCAGACGCTCACCAACGACCTCAAGGATCACACCGCGGCGTTGCCCGTGCTGATCCACGGCGACGCGGCGTTCGCGGGGCAGGGGATCGTCTGGGAGTGCCTCGGCTTCTCCGGCATCCGCGGCTACAACACCGGCGGCTGCGTCCACTTCATCATCAACAACCAGGTGGGCTTCACGACCTCGCCGCAGTTCGCGCGCTCGTCGCCCTACCCGTCGGACGTCGCCAAGGGTGTCCAGGCGCCGGTCTTCCACGTCAACGGCGACGATCCCGAGGCGGTCACCTTCGCGACCAAGATGGCGATGGAATTCCGCCAGAAGTTCCACCGCGACATCGTCATCGACATGTGGTGCTATCGCCGCTTCGGTCACAACGAGGGCGACGAGCCGTCCTTCACGCAGCCGCTGATGTACGACATCATCCGTAAGCACCCCGGCGTGTCGACGGTCTATGGCAACCGCCTGATCAAGGAAGGCGTGATCGACCAGCCCTGGATCGACGAGAACGTGAAGCAGTTCACGCTCCGTCTCGAGGGTGAGTTCGAAGCCGGATCGTCGTACAAGCCGAACAAGGCGGACTGGTTCGGCGGTCGCTGGACCGGCCTCAGCGCGCCCACGGATGGTGCGTCGGCACGCCGCAATGTCGAGACCGGCCTCAGCACGAAGCTGTTCGATTCGCTCGGCCGCACGCTCACGACCGTCCCCGACAGCGTGAAGATCCACAAGACGCTGGCGCGCGTGATCGACGCCAAGCGCGAGATGTTCAAGTCGGGCAAGGGCTTCGACTGGGCGACCGGCGAGGCACTCGCATTCGGTGGCCTGCTCTCGGAAGGGTACGGCGTCCGCCTGTCCGGCCAGGATTCGGGCCGCGGCACCTTCTCGCAGCGCCACGCCGTCTGGGTCGACCAGACCGACGAGCACAAGTACGTGCCGTTGCAGGAGATCGAGCACGGCAATTTCGAGGTGCTCGACAGCCCGCTGTCCGAGTACGGCGTGCTCGGCTTCGAATATGGCTATGCGCTTGCCGACCCGAAGACGCTGGTCCTCTGGGAGGCGCAGTTCGGTGATTTCGTCAATGGCGCGCAGATCATGATCGATCAGTTCATCACGTCCGGCGAGTCGAAGTGGCTCCGCGCCAACGGCCTCGTGATGCTGCTGCCGCACGGCTATGAAGGGCAGGGGCCAGAGCATAGCTCGGCACGTCCCGAGCGCTTCCTTCAGTCGTGCGCGGACGACAACATCCAGGTCGCGAACTGCACCAGCCCGGCGAACTATTTCCACCTGCTTCGCCGGCAGATGCACCGCAACTTCCGCAAGCCGCTGATCGTGATGACGCCCAAGTCGTTGCTGCGGCACAAGCTGGCCGTCTCGAACGCCGAGGATTTCCAGGGCGACAGCCACTTCCGCCGCCTGTTGTCGGATACCAATCCGGCCGCCGACGTCGATACGAAGCGTCTGGTCCTGTGCACCGGCAAGGTCGCGTACGACCTGATCGAGGCACGCGATGCGGCGGGCGACACCGACACGCAGATAGTCCGCGTCGAACAGCTCTATCCCTTCCCCGGCAACCCGATCGCCGAGCGCGTCGCACGGATGCCGAACCTGGAAGAGATCGTCTGGGCGCAGGAAGAGCCGAAGAACAACGGCTATTGGTTCTTCGTCGAGCCGCTGATCGAGGAGGCGCTGGCAACGGTCGACTCCCGCGTGAAGCGCGCGCGCTACGCCGGGCGCAACGCCTCGGCGTCGCCCGCGACCGGCCTGATGAAGCGTCACCAGGCCGAACAGGGCGCGCTCGTCGCCGACGCGCTCGGCCACAGCGTCCGCGACGAAATCCGCCGCACCCGCGCAAACTAAGTTTTTCTACCACCCCGGCGTAGGCCGGGGCCCAATTGGGATGGTAGATGTAATTGAGCGAAACGCCGGCCACTCAGCGTTTCGTAACTGGACCCCGGCCTACGCCGGGGTGGAGGAAACGAGAAAATGGCAACCGAAGTCACCGTCCCCGTCCTGGGTGAATCGATCACCGAAGCCACCCTCGGCGAGTGGCTGAAGCAGCCCGGCGACCCCGTCGCGGTCGACGAGCCGATCGCCAGCCTCGAGACCGACAAGGTCTCGGTCGAGGTCCCGTCGCCGGTCGCCGGCGTCATGGGCCAGCACGCCGTCGCCGTCGGCGACACCGTGCAGGTCGGCGCGATGCTCGCCACGATCGACTCCGGTGACGGCGCCGCCGCTGCCCCGGCCAAGGCGCCCGAGCCAGCCGCGACCGCAACGCCGTCCGCGCCCGCCAAGGATGAGTCCGGCGCAGGTTACGGCGACCAGCCCGGTGCCGGCACCAGCGACTCGCCCGCCGCGCTCTCCCCGTCGGTCCGCCGCGCGGTGCTCGAGCACGGCGTCGACCCCGGCACCGTCAAGGGCACCGGCCGCGACGGTCGCATCACCAAGGAAGACGTGACCGCCGCCGCATCGAGCAAGCCAGCACCGGCGCCCGCCGCAGCGCCTGCTCCGGCCGCAGCGCCTGCCGCCGCTTCGGGTCGCGGCGAAGAGCGCGTGCGCATGACGCGCCTCCGCCAGACGATCGCCAAGCGCCTCAAGGAAGCGCAGAACACCGCCGCGATGCTGACGACGTTCAACGACGTCGACATGACCGCGGTGATCGAGGCGCGCGCCAAGTACAAGGACCTGTTCGAGAAGAAGCACGGCGTCCGCCTCGGCTTCATGGGCTTCTTCGTGAAGGCCGCGACGATGGCGCTGCGCGACATCCCCTCGGTCAACGCGTCGATCGACGGCGACGACATCGTCTATCACGATTACGCCGACATCTCGGTCGCGGTCTCGTCGCCGGGCGGCCTCGTCGTCCCGGTGATCCGCGATGCCGACCAGATGTCCGTCGCGACGATCGAGAAGACGATCGGCGACTTCGGCAAGCGCGCCAAGGAAGGGGCGCTCAAGATGGACGAGATGAAGGGCGGCACCTTCACGATCTCGAACGGCGGCGTGTTCGGCTCGCTGATGTCGACCCCGATCATCAACCCGCCGCAGTCCGCCGTGCTCGGCCTCCACCGCATCGAGGAGCGCCCGGTCGTCGTCAACGGCCAGATCGTCATCCGCCCGATGATGTACCTCGCACTCAGCTACGACCACCGCCTGATCGACGGCCGCGAAGCCGTGACGTTCCTGGTGGCGCTGAAAAATGCGATCGAAGATCCCACGCGCATCCTGATCGACCTCTGAGGTCGATGAACGAAGGTACGTTCTGAACGGAAAGAAGGTACACCAAAGGTATCGCATGACTTAAACCGTCATCCTGACGAAAGTCAGGATCCAGAGTAACGGACGGAACCGCTCGTTGCTCTGGATCCTGGGTCGAGCCCAGGATGACGGAAAGTATCGTGAGGCAATCGGAGGTCGAGATGACGGCACCAGATCGAACGCCATGGGACGGGATCATCGTGACCGACCCAGATGTTTGCTTCGGCAAGGTTCGCATCGCCGGCACCCGAATGTACGTCGATCACCTCCTTGAGTTCATCGAGTATGGTGGTTCGATCGATAGCTATCTCGCGGATTATTCCCATATCACTCGGGCACAGTTGCAAGCTGCACTCGGGTTCACGCGCGATCTCGTTGCGGCGAAGCGCAATAAGTTAAAAGGTGAGTTGAGGCATGGCTGACTACGACTATGACGTCCTCGTGATCGGTGCGGGCCCCGGCGGTTACGTCGCGGCGATCCGTGCCGCGCAGCTCGGCCTGCGCACCGCCTGCGCCGAATCGCGCGAGACGCTCGGCGGCACCTGCCTCAACGTCGGCTGCATCCCGTCGAAGGCGCTGCTCCATGCGTCCGAGATCTACGAGGAGGCCAAGGGCGGCCACATGACGAAGTTCGGCATCGACTTCCAGGGCGTCACGCTGAACCTCGACCAGATGCACGCCGAGAAGGCCAAGGCCGTCAAGGAACTGACCGGCGGCGTCGAATTCCTGTTCAAGAAGAACAAGGTGACCTGGCTCAAGGGCAAGGCCGCATTCCAGGACGCGCACACCGTCGACGTGGCGGGCCAGAAGGTCACCGCGAAGAACATCGTGATCGCCACCGGCTCGTCGGTGATGCCGCTCCCCGGCGTCGAGGTCGACCAGACGACCGTCGTCGACAGCACCGGCGCGCTCGCATTGCCGAAGGTGCCCGAGCACATGGTCGTCATCGGCGGCGGCGTGATCGGCCTCGAACTCGGCAGCGTCTGGCGTCGTCTCGGTGCGAAGGTCACGGTCGTCGAGTTCGTCGACCAGATCCTTCCAGGCTTCGACGGTGAAGTCCGCCGCGAGACCGCCAAGCTCTTCAAGAAGCAGGGCATGGAGCTGAAGCTCTCAACCAAGGTCACCGGCGTCACCGTCGCTGACGGCGTCGCAACCGTCACCGTCGAGCCTGCCGCGGGTGGCGCATCCGAGACGCTGACCGCCGACGCGGTGCTCGTTTCGATCGGGCGGAAAGCGAACGTCGACGGTCTCAACCTCGAAGCCATCGGCCTCGAACTCAACAAGCGCGGCCAGATCGAAACCGATCACTCGTTCCGCACCAAGGTCGATGGCGTCTGGGCGATCGGCGACTGCATCCCCGGCCTGATGCTCGCGCACAAGGCCGAGGACGAAGGCGTCGCGGTCGCGGAAAACATCGCCGGCCAGACCGGCATCGTCAACGAGGACGTCATCCCGAGCGTCGTCTACACGATGCCCGAGATCGCCGGCGTCGGCCTGACGGAAGAGGCAGCGAAGGACAAGACCGAGATCAAGGTCGGCAAGTTCCCGTTCGCCGCCAACAGCCGCGCCAAGACCAACCGCGACACCGACGGCTTCGTGAAGATCATCGCTGACGCCAAGACCGACCGCGTCCTCGGCGTCTGGATCGTTTCTTCGCTGGCGGGAACGCTGATCGCCGAAGCCGCCATCGCGATGGAATTCGGCGCGACCAGCGAGGACATCGCCTACACCTGCCATGCGCATCCCACGCATGCCGAGGCGATCAAGGAAGCGGCGATGGCGGTGCAGGGCAAGCCTATTCATATCTAGCAATTGCTAGATATGGATCCAAAGGGCTTGCCCGGCCGGCGACGCTCCAGCGCCGTCCGACGACAGGGGCTTTGCCCCTGTCCGGCCAAGCAAGGCTTCGCATCTGCGAGTGAAGAAAGATCGAGAGGGCGTCGGTGGCAATCCACCGGCGCCCTCTCTGCGTTTGCCGCGCGAACGGCGAACGGCGAACGGCGAACGACCTGGGTTGAAAGGGTAGGGGTAACGAGCGGGAGTCGGGGGTGTGGGGAAGCGATACAATTGCACGCCCTCCAGAAAACCCGTCCGACCACCCGCTATCCGTCATCCCGGCGAAGGCCTGGACCCACGGTTACGGCGGACCCCGCGATATCGCTCCATCATTACCTGCCCCGCGACCATGGGTCCCGGCGTCCGCCGGGATGACGGGGGAGGGGGTAGCGAGCTATAAAATGGCAGCCGCGACTGCAGGAAGATCCTGGTTTGCGAGGTCTATGACAGCGCCACGTGCTCCCAAGCCCACGCTCCAGACCCTTCTCAAACCCTTCAAACCCACACCCCGATCCGTCATCCCGGCGGACGCCGGGACCCACGGTTACGGAGGACCCGGCGATATCGCGCCATCATTACCCGCCCCGCGACCATGGGTCCCGGCGTTCGCCGGGATGACGGGGCAAGGGGAACGCAATTACCGAGCTCGATCAGAGTGGCGTGCACCGCGTGGCGGGGCCCTTCAAGCCGAAGCACCCAAAACCCAACAAAAAGCAAATTTCCGTCCCCACGCCCTAACCGGAACCAATCCTTAGCAAAGCCGACCTATCAACCCGCGTAACGAACGAACAAGCAGGTCTCCGTGGCGCTCGATCTCTCTACTCTCTACGTCGTCGCAGGCCTTGGCATGCTGGTCGCCGGGTTCATCCATCTCATCCCCCTCGCGACCGGCCGGTTCGGGTCATGGGCAGGCTTATGGGGCGCCGGTCACGTGATCGCCGGTTGCGGCGCACTGATGGCGGTGCTGAACGATCGGATCGGTCTCCCCTGGGCGCCCAGCATCGGCAACCCCGCGGTGGTGATGGGCTATGCGCTGATCGCCGGCGCGGCGGTGAAATTCGACCGCCCGGACGCGCGCCTGAGGTCGCTGCTGGCGATCGCCGCGGTGCTGGGCCTGCCCTTGTGGTTCACGCACGACCCTGCGCATTTCCACCTCCGCGTCGCCTATCTCAGCGTCATCCGTGCCGGGTTCGATCTCGTCGTGGTCGTCGTCGCCGTCCGTTTCGCGCGGCGTGACTCGCTGCAGACCGGCTGGATCGTCGCCGCGCTGTTCGCGGTCACCGTACCGATGTTTCTCGGCCGCGCCTGGCTGGCCTATAGCGACCGCATCGGCACGCAGCTGACCGGTCGTCACGACGATCTCGGCGCTTGGCTCGCCGCCGGCCAGATCGCCTTCATCATCTTCCGCGCGTTCTCGCTGCTGATCCTGCAGGCCGAGCGCGGCCAGAACCTGCTGCTCGATCAGATGGAGCGCGACTGGCTCACCGGCGCGTTCAATCGCGCCGGCCTCGATCGCATCGTGCGGACGTTCGTTGGCGGCCATGCGCCGCGCACGCTGACGGTGATGATGCTCGATCTCGATCGCTTCAAGATGCTCAACGACACGTTCGGCCACGCCGCCGGCGACGCGGCGCTCCGCACCTTTGCGGAAATCGCCCACGAGGCCCTCGGCCGACAAGGCCACCTCGTCCGTTGGGGCGGCGACGAATTCGTCTGCGTGCTGCCCGACGTCCCGACAACGCAGGCCCGCGCGATCGGCACCGGCATCGCGACACGGTTCGCGCAGACCATGGCGCCGCGCATGGCGACGCATGGCACGCTCGGGGTCAGCTTCGGCATCGTCGAAGGCGAGCCCCAGACGCCGATCGTCGACCTCATCGCCGACGCAGACCGCGCGATGTACCGCGCGAAGAGCGACCGCCGCCAACCCGCCGTTTGCATTCCTCCCGTTTACGTCCCGGACGTCTATATCCCGGACGTATACACAAAGGCCGCCTGAGCCCCGGGGCAGGACCGCAACGCCACGCGCGGCGTCGCGGTCCCGCACGATCAAGCGGCAGGCGGATCCTTCTTCCCGGTCGGCTTGCCGAACCCGACGAACAACCGCTCCAGCCCTACCGTCACCGAGTCCAGCACCTTGGCGAACTCGGGCGGCAACGCGGTCTTCTCGCTCCGCGGCGGCTCCGGCGTATCCCCGGCGAACGGACCATTGCCCTGCGGCTTGGCCGTCTCGACCGCCACATCCGGCTCCACCTTCGACGCACCAGGCTCAGCCTGTTGCGAGGGTGCGGAAGGCGAGGGCGGGGCAGGGGGCGTCGGTGGGGTCGGCGGCGTCGGCCGAGCATTAACCTTCGCGTCATGCTTCGAGATCGCCGTCGCCGCGGCCATCAGCCCGGCCGCGATCATCTGCCGCCCGACCGGCGTCCCCATCTGCCGTGCGATCGTCGCGGCGATCCCGGCGAACGGCGCCCCGCCCGCATGCTTGCCGCCATCCTGCTTTCCACCGTCGTGCTTATGGTCGGCGTGCTTGCCATCGTCATGTTTGTGGCGCTTGTGCCCGCCGCCGTCCGGCTCACCCGCGTGATGCCCGCCCGCGCGCATGTCGATCTCAACTTCGCGCTCGCGCCGCTTACGCTCGTCCTTCTTCTTGCCCATGTCGTCCTCTGTGCCGTTCGCAATGTGTACGACAAAGATAATACACCGATTGAGGATCGCAAGCCCGATGGCGCCGGTCCTCTGCTCTGCACCGGAGCGCGCTTACTTGCCGGACCACGTCCCCGGCAGTCGCCACATCACCTTGCGCGAAGCATGGCTGATCATCGGCTTGCCGTCGAAGCCAAGTGCCGGGCTGTAGCGCCCCCGTGCGACGATCGCGTGGCACGCCGCCTTGTCGAGTTCGACCTCGCCGCTCGACACCACGGTTCGGCAATCGGCGACATGGCCATCCAGACCGATCGTCCACAGGATCGTCGTCGTGCCCTGCGCGCCCTTGCTGACGATCGACATCGGGTAGTCGCCGGTCGAAATCCAGTCTCCCGGAGGGCCTTTCGGCTCGGCGGCCTGGGCGATCCGCGATCGCTCGGTCGGATCGAGCCCCCACAGCTTGACCGTCGAATCATTGCATTTGGCCAACGCCTCGAACGCTGCCTTCGCATTGGGCAGGGTAAAGCTCCATCCGCGCATCTTCTCGGGCGCGACCCGCAGCACCGCGTCGGGAGGAAGTGCCTCGAACAGCGCGGCGTCGACGGGCATCTGCGTCATCCGCTTCCCCGACGCCTGCGTCGGAAAGCTTTCGTAACGCCCCTCGTGCGTTCCGCCGCCAGCGACGCTGACCTTTGCCTGGCCCATTCGCATCGTCGCGCTACTGTCGTTGGTATAGACCATCAGGTCGAGCGACGAGCCCAGCGGCACTTGGCGCAGCGCAAGGACCGTCTCCGCCTTGCCGGTACCATAGGTGCGGCCGAGCATGCAGGCGGTCGCGCCATAGTCGACGTTCCACTTGCCCACCGGCGTCAACGGCGCAGTCGCGGTGGGCTCGGCCAGCGCTGCGGCGGCGGCCAGCGGCATCATCAGCGGCATCGAAAATCAGTCCTCATCGCATTATCCCCTGCACGCCGTACCTCCCGCCGGTTGTCATCAATACCCACCGGGTTGCAAGTCGGATGTGCGCTCGCATGACGACCGTCGCGCAATCGATCGTCCCGGATGAACTGGCACCCGGCCTCATGCATTCCTATCTCTCCCACTAGTCTCCCGATCAGAACAGAAGTAGAACCAGCCTCATGCTGACAAAGATTTCCGTACGCGGCGCGCGCGAGCACAACCTCAAGGACGTCGACATCGACATCCCCCGCGACACGCTCACGGTGATCACCGGCCTCTCGGGCTCGGGCAAGTCGAGCCTCGCGTTCGACACGATCTACGCCGAGGGCCAGCGCCGCTACGTCGAGAGCCTGTCTGCCTACGCCCGCCAGTTCCTCGAACTGATGCAGAAGCCCGACGTCGACCACATCGAAGGCCTCAGCCCCGCGATCTCGATCGAGCAGAAGACGACGTCGCGCAACCCGCGCTCGACCGTCGCCACCGTCACCGAGATTTACGACTATATGCGCCTGCTCTGGGCGCGCGTCGGCATCCCCTATTCGCCCGCCACCGGTGAACCGATCGCGGCGCAGACCGTGTCGCAGATGGTCGACCGCGTCATGGCGCTCCCCGAGGGCACGCGCCTGTACCTGCTCGCTCCAGTCGTCCGCGGGCGGAAAGGTGAGTACCGCAAGGAACTCGCCGAGTGGCAGAAGGCAGGCTTCGCGCGCGTCCGCATTGACGGCACGATCCACGACATCGACGAAGCCCCCGCGCTCGACAAGAAGTACAAGCACGACATCGAAGTCGTCGTCGACCGCCTCGTCGTGGGCGGCGAAATCGCCACGCGCCTCGCAGAAAGCTTCGAAACCGCGCTGAAACTCGCCGACGGCCTAGCCTATGTCGACCCCGCCGACCCGGTCGAGCCGCACACCCCCAAGTCGGAAATCCTCGGCAACAACGCCCCCGACGGCCGCATCGTGTTCAGCGAGAAGTTCGCCTGCCCGGTCAGCGGCTTCACCATATCCGAGATCGAGCCACGCCTGTTCTCGTTCAACGCCCCGCAAGGCGCATGCCCGGCCTGCGACGGCCTCGGCGAGAAGCTGCTGTTCGACGAAGACCTCGTCGTCCCCAACCACATGCTCAGCATCAAGAAGGGCGCGGTCGTTCCCTGGGCGAAATCCAACCCTCCGAGCCCGTATTACATGCAGGTCCTCGGCAGCCTCGCGCGCGAGTTCAAGTTCGACATCGAGACGCCGTGGTCCGACCTCCCACCGGAGGTCCAGAGCACCATCCTGCACGGCTCGAAGGGCAAGCCCGTCACGCTCACCTTCATCGACGGCAAGAAGAAATACGACGTCTCCAAGCCGTTCGAGGGCGTCATCGGCAACCTCAACCGTCGCATGCTCCAGACCGACTCCGCCTGGATGCGCGAGGAGCTGAGCAAGTACCAGTCCGCCGCCCCCTGCGAAGTCTGCGGCGGCGCGCGCCTGAAACCCGAAGCGCTAGCGGTCAAGATCGCGATGAAGGACATCTCCTACGCCACGCATCTCTCGGTGGTCGACGCGCTCCAGTTCTTCACCGACATGCCGCAGCATCTCGGCGACCAGCAGAACGCGATCGCCGAGCGCATCCTCAAGGAGATCGTCGAGCGACTGGGCTTCCTCAACAACGTCGGCCTCGACTACCTCAACCTCGACCGCACCAGCGGCACGCTCAGCGGCGGCGAAAGCCAACGCATCCGCCTCGCGTCGCAGATCGGCAGCGGCCTGTCCGGCGTGCTCTACGTCCTCGACGAGCCCTCGATCGGCCTGCACCAGCGCGACAACGACATGCTCCTCAAGACGCTCCGCCGTCTGCGCGATCTCGGCAACACCGTGCTCGTCGTCGAGCATGACGAGGACGCGATCCGCACCGCCGACTACATCATCGACATGGGCCCCGGCGCCGGCGTCCGCGGCGGCCAGGTCGTCGCGCAGGGCACGCTGAAGCAGATCCTCAAGTCGAAGGGCAGCATCACCGCCGACTATCTCAACGGCACGCGCGAAGTCCCCGTCCCCGCGACGCGTCGGAAAGGCAACGGCAAGAAGCTCACCGTCCACAACGCGGTCGCGAACAACCTGCGCGGCGTCACCGCCAGCCTGCCGCTCGGCACCTTCACCTGCATCACCGGCGTCTCCGGCTCGGGCAAGTCGAGCTTCACGATCGACACGCTCTACGCGGCCGCCGCACGCGAGCTGAACGGCGCGCGCATCGTCCAGGGCAAGCACGACAAGATCACCGGCCTCCAGTATCTCGACAAGGTCATCGACATCGACCAGTCACCGATCGGCCGCACCCCGCGCAGCAACCCCGCCACCTACACCGGCAGCTTCACGCAGATCCGCGACTGGTTCGCCGGCCTGCCCGAATCGCAGGCGCGCGGCTACAAGCCCGGCCGCTTCAGCTTCAACGTCAAGGGCGGCCGCTGCGAGGCGTGCCAGGGCGACGGCGTGCTCAAGATCGAGATGCACTTCCTCCCCGACGTCTACGTCACCTGCGACGTCTGCCACGGCGCGCGCTACAATCGCGAGACGCTCGAGGTGAAGTTCAAGGGCCATTCGATCGCCGACGTGCTCGACATGACGGTCGAGGACGCCGCCGAGTTCTTCAAGGCGGTCCCCCCGATCCGCGACAAGATGGCGATGCTGGTCGAGGTCGGCCTGGGCTACGTCAAGGTCGGCCAGCAGGCGACGACGCTCTCGGGCGGCGAAGCGCAACGCGTCAAGCTCGCCAAGGAACTCTCGCGCCGCGCCACCGGCAACACGCTCTACATCCTCGACGAACCCACCACCGGCCTCCACTTCGAGGACGTGCGGAAATTGTTGGAGGTCCTCCACGCGCTGGTCGAGCAAGGTAACACGGTCGTCGTGATCGAACACAATCTCGACGTCATCAAGACCGCCGACTGGGTCCTCGACCTGGGCCCCGAAGGCGGCGTCAAGGGCGGCGAGATCGTCGCGGAGGGAACGCCGGAGAAGGTCGCGAAGGCCAAGGGCAGCTTCACGGGGAAGTATCTGGCGCCGTTGCTGGAGAAGCGGGTGGTTGCAGAGGAATAAGGTTGTGAACTGCGAGGGTAGGCGGTTTTTCGGTTTCAAATTGTAGCTGTGTTGGAGCTGAGCCTTTCTAGTAGGCCCTTTTTGTAATAATTTGAATTTTATAGCACTTGCGACATCAGTAGCGGCAGGCTCAACTAGCACGGAATTATGGAGAGAGCCGTGCTAACCAATTTTGACAGAGTGCTCCTTGTGCTTGATGATTTAGACAGGCAGGCGGTTGAGGTCGAGGGAAAATCAGTCGATGCGAGTGTTAAGTCGAGGCTAAATTCTCTATCATCGGCTTATTCGATGTTGATGAATGTGGATCGAAGCCCAATCGATTATTCATCCGCAGATACTCAAATTGCTTATAGTTTTAGATGTCTCGCGTCTCACGGCGACCTCTTATATCGGACTTTGAGTTCAGCGAAATCAGCTGTCCTAAAAGCGGTTGGCGGAGGCTCAATAAAAATTGCGTGTATCGGCGGCGGCCCAGGTAGCGACGCATTAGGATTTATCAAATTCGCAGAGCGTAATGGCTTGGAAAAGCGCAAGATAAAGTTCGTATTCTTGGATTATGAGGCGGCATGGAAGACGGTACGCGATGCCTTATTTGCGACGTTTGGCGAAACAAGTTATACGCGGAAATCCGTAAAAACTGACCTTGCGCTTGGAGCTCCATGGGCTGATAGCTGGAGTTTTAACGATGCTGATATCTTCACGTTTAGCTTCGCCCTTTCCGAAGTTTGGGCGTTTGATGCGGCGGGTGGGTCGGTTTCAAAATTTATTGACCGCTTGATTTCCGGTGCAAGGGCGGGGGCGTTGTTCGTATATGTAGATAACGGCGGCGACGCCTTTTTGCCGCTAGCAGAAAAGGCAATCGCGGAACGAAGCGATATCGTGGAGGTTTTCTCGGAGGACGATACCTGGATGCTAATTGGCGGCGACGAAGAAAAATCCACGCTGAATAAGTATTCTGCTCGATACGATCAAAGCCCCAAAATAACGGGAAATGTGAACAGAAGAATCTGGAAAAAGATTTAGAATGCGTGATTTATTTTCTTCCGATCTTAAAATGTCTAGTATCCCGATGGAGGACGCGGATGTGTCCTTTCTTGTCCAATTTCCAATGCCACTTAGTAATGATTCTATTTTTGAAAAGCTAAATTCTGAAACCAAGTGGTTACATGAGGAAATCGTTGTGTGGGGTAAGCGGCATTTGCAGCCGCGTCTCACGGCATGGTATGGTGATCCCGGCAGAAGTTATACTTATTCGGGTACTGTTATGTTTCCGATGCCTTGGACAAATCTACTTTTAAGTATAAAAAGAGAACTTGAATCTATTGTTGACGCAAGGTTTAACAGCGTATTGTTGAATCTATACCGAGATAACAATGATAGCATGGGATTTCATAGCGATAACGAACCATCGCTTGGCAAGGAGCCGACGATTGCATCGTTGAGCTACGGCGCTACAAGAACCTTGCTATTCAAACATAAGAAAAAAGTTGATTTGCCAGTCAAGGCAATAAGCTTAACCTCTGGCAGTATGATGCTAATGCAAGGGCCAACTCAATCATTTTGGAAACACGGCATTAACAAGGAAAGCAAGAGATGTGATTCTCGCATCAATCTAACCTTTCGCAATATACTGAAGTAATGTTTTAATTTAATTTTGCCGCCGTCCGCAACGCCGCATTGATCCGCCCCTGCCATCCCGGCCCGCCCTCGCGAAATTTCGCCAGCACGTCCGGATCGAGCCGCAACGTTACCTGCTGCTTGGCCCGGTCGCGCAGGGGAGGGCGGCCCTTGACGACGCCGTTCGGGCCCAGATAGCCCGTCGCCGGCCGGATCACCTTCCCGCCGATCGCGAACTCGGCATGTTCGAACATCTCGTCCGTCCACTCCGGCGCGTCGTCGTTCGGATCAAGCGAGGTAGCGTTCAAATCGCGTGCGTTCTCGGACATTGGCCTTCCTCATCGATATGACGCGCCGACCGTCTTCGGCGTCGACCCATATTACCACGACCATGCGATCTTCGAGCATGCCGATCGTCGAATAGCGCCGCTCGGGATACGCGACGCGCTCGTCCTCGAACTCGAACACCGTCCCCGCAAACACCTTGCCCGCATCGGCGAAATCGAGCCCTCGCTCCGCCAGCGTCCAAGCGCGCTTTACCGGGTCGAAGCTGATCTCCACATCCGACCCTTTATGTAACTACAACAATGTCACCGTCAATGAGAGCATAGCGGGTCATCACACGCAGCAAGGGTATTCGCATCGGTGACGGACGCAACTCGGTCGCCAGCGCAAAGCGGAACCCCTGCCACCGACCGTCCGTTTCCGAGGCTGCATCAAAGGACATTCCCATGACCAAGCCTCACCCGCACAAGCCCGCCCCAAAGCCCAAGCCCAACGCCAAAACGTTCGGCATCAACGCGCTGTCGATCGGGGCCGCGGCGATCGGTCTCGGGGGTGCGTTGCTGGCGGTGTTCCTGCGGTCGAAGGCCAACCCCGCCGAGCATGCCGCGCCAGATCTCGCGCTCGACACGCCCCGCCCGGGTGCGACCGATCGCGCGCCGGACGCCTTCCGCCCCGACCCCACCGCGGTCCCCACCAAGGCCGAGCGCGAGTCGCTCCGCCCCGCCACCGGCCCGGCCCCGTCGTTCGCCGCGGATCGCGGTTCGACGCTCGGCTGAGACGCATTCCTGATCCTCCCCCGCAAGGGGGAGGTGGCTGGCGCTTGCCAGACGGAGGGGAGGGGGCGATTACGTAGGTTCCGTGTCCTCCCCCTCCGTCACCTGCGGTGCCACCTCCCCCTAGCGGGGGAGGATCAGGACAGCCCGACGGTCGAAGCTGATCCCGTCGCCACCACCCTCGCTCCGTCACCCCGGACCAGTTCCGGGGTCCACGGTCCCTCGAACGCGATAGCGGCGGTAGTGCGGAACGGTGGATACCGGAACAAGTCCGGTATGAGGGGGGAGGGGTGTCGCCACGCGTCCCCTCCACGCCCCGTTGCCGGCGCCAGCCGTCCCCCCTCCGTCATCCTGACGAAAGTCAGGACCCAGAGCCAAAAGCGCCATACCCCGTAACCCTGGGTCCTGACTTTCGTCAGATGACGAGGGGGCGTCAGGACGATGGGCCACCCCACGAAACCGCTGTCCTACACACCCCGATCCGGCATACCTGATCGGTCCTCTCCGCAACGAGGATCGATCATGGCAAACGCACCCACCCCGGCCGACCCGCCCCCATGCTTCATCGCAACGCGCGCCGCGCCCGCCCCCCGGCCACGGTACGAACCGCCGATCCCCGATCATCTCCCCGACGCGGTCCGCCACGTCATGGCCTGGCGAGCGCATGTCGACGCCGGCCGGATCGGCACCCGCATCCCCGTATCGCCCGAGATCGCCGCCAACCGCGACCGCTGGACCGCGCTCGCCCGGACCATGCGCAAGTGACCGCCGCTCTCCATGACCAAGGTGTCGACGCGCCGCCGATCGACTCCTTCACGCGGCAACATCGCCAGCGCATCGACGGCTGGTCCCCCGAGCGCCAGCGCGGCTTTCTCGAACGCATCGCCGAGGGCGCCACCGTCGACGAGGCGACCGCCAGCGTCGGCCTGTCGCCACGCGCCGCCTACAGCCTGCGCCGCCGTGCAGCGGGCGCGGCGTTCGCGCTCGGCTGGGACGCTGCCAAGCTCGTCGCGCGGCCGATCGTCGCCGAGGCGCTGTTCTGTCGCGCGATGGTCGGCCAGATCGAGCGTCTCACGAAGCCCGACGGCGACGTGATCGAACGCCACCGCTTCGACAACCGCCTCGCCATGTCGCTGCTCGCCCGGCTCGATCGCCATGCCGAGGAGAGCGAGACCACCAGCGCCGCCGCCCGCCTGATCGCGACCGAGTTCGACGCGTTCCTCGACCTCGTCGAGCGCGATGCCGGCCCGGCGCGCGCCGGCCTGTTCCTCGGCGAGCGTGTCCGATCGTCCGACGCAGGGGAGGGGATGGCGCCGATCGTGGCGCTCGCCCGCGCCGACCGCTGGCTTCGCAGCAACGCCGGCCTCGCGTCGGAGATCGACGTCGCCGATCTCGATCCCGCCGCCCGCGCCGGCTGGACCGCCGAGCAATGGGCGCGCGCGGAGGCCGCCGGGCTGCTCAGTCTCGCGCCCGGACCCGTCGCCAAACCGGTGCCGCAGAAACCCGTTCCAGCGTCTGCACTTTCTGCACTTCCGGCGGTCGAGCCCGACGGACCCGACGGCGAATGCCCGGTCTGGTGGGACGACGTCACCTGTGCCTGGCGCACCCGCTTCCCACCGCCGAGCGACTATGACGAAGAGGACGGCAACATTTTCGGCGACGACGATTACAGCCGCGACTGTTCCGAGGAGGAGGTGATCATCCTCGATGCGCCGCGTGACCGCGAGACCGCCGAGCGGGTCGTCGTCGAGGGCGCGGACCGCGACAGCTGGTTCATCGCCTATGCGGTGGACTGCGGGCTGATCGGCGATGACGAGGTCGACGCGGCGGCCGCGACCGATGCGGCGCGAGTCGCGGCGCTCGCCGATATGTTCGATCCGGAACGCCCGCGCGAACCCGAGTCCGAGTTCGAACCCGGTGCCGATCACCGCCCCGGCGCCGGCCCCGGCCAGTCGCACGGCGCGGCCGATCTGGCGCCGGCGCTTGCGGACCCTGCACCCAAATCCGCCACCGGGCGTTCTCCCGCCATACGCCTCATCAACGGAGACCCCCCATGAGCATCTTCAGCAAGATCAAGTCCGCCATCTTCGGTGAGCACGGCCCGCTCGGCAGCGGCCATTTCGGCACGCCCAAGGCCGACGCACCGGCACCAGCGCCCGCGCCGCAGACCACCGCAGCCCAGCCCGCGCCGACGCCAACGCCCGCCGCACCGACTCCGCAGGCCGCTCCCGCCGCGCCCGCCCAGGCTGTCGACGTCGAGGCCGTCCTCTCGGGCATCGCCTCGAAGAAGGGCTCCGATCTCAACTGGCGCACCTCGATCGTGGACCTGATGAAGCTGCTTGATCTCGATTCGAGCCTCGACAACCGCAAGGAGCTCGCCACCGAGCTCGGCTATACCGGCGCGAAGGACGGCAGCGCCGAGATGAACATGTGGCTGATCAAGGCCGTGATGCGCGAGCTGGAGAAGAACGGCGGCACCGTGCCCGCCAACCTCAAGGACTGATGTGGGATAGGCGCCGGCAACCAAACCCCGGCGCCGATCATTACGCTCTCGATATCCCCTGAAAGGACACGAAATGCGCGTTGCGATGCTGGGCCTGCTGGCCGCCTCCACCCTGGTTGCCGGCTGCGTCGGCGACGGCGGCAGTCGCTACGGCGCCGACCCGCGCTATCGGTCCTACGACTATAACCGGCCGGATCCCGCCTACAACGGCTACGACGCCGGCCGCTATTACCGCGACGACCGCCGCTATCGCGAGCGCCGCCTGTCGCAGAACGAGCGCGTCTATCGCGGCAACGACGGCCGCTACTATTGCCGCCGCAACGACGGCACCACCGGACTGATCGTCGGCGGAGTCGCGGGCGGCGTGCTGGGCAACGTCATCGCACCGGGCGGCTCGGGCTTGCTCGGCACCGTCCTCGGGGCCGCCGGCGGGGCGCTCGCCGGGCGTGCCATCGATCGCAACAGCAACGAGACGCGTTGCCGCTAAGCCGCTCGACCGGCACCGAAATATCGGTGTCGGTCGTCACGAAGTATTGCTGCTTCGGGATGGGAGCGCGAAAATATTAGTTGCGTAAATCGACGTGTTTCTTGAGCCATTTTATCGGCAAGATTTGCATTTCCGGCGATCTTGGCCCATATGGTGCTCAGCTACAGTCGCATATCGACGGTTCTTGGCGCTTTGCGGCACCTTTCTCCTTCTTTCCCTGCTCCGCGGCACGGGCCGCCCGAACGTCGGGTTGCCCCATACTAAGAAGGAGCCATCTCATGGCTATCACCGGAACCGTAAAATTCTTCAACGCCGACAAGGGCTATGGCTTCATCGCGCCGGATGGCGGCGGCAACGATGCATTCGTGCACATCACCGCGGTTGAGCGCGCCGGCATGCCGACGCTGAACCAGAACCAGCGCGTCACCTACGAGCTCGAGCCCGACAAGCGTGGCAAGCAGTCGGCCGTGAACCTCCAGCCAGCCGATTGATCTCGCTGGCGGATTACGGTCCGCCAACCTGATCTCGGTTGCGATGCGGCGGCTATCATGGCCGCCGCATCACCCCTTTGAAATTTCCCGCAGGAGCGCACCAGCATGGCCGATAATCCAGAATTTTACCGGGCCCGCGCTGATGAAGAGCGTCGCAACGGCGATGCCGCCCTCCTCGACAACGTCCGCGACCGTTGCCGCCGCGCCGAAAAGGCCTGGGACGAGATGGCCTCGCGCGCCGAGCGCACCCAGGTCCTCCGCGCCGCCCGCGAAGCCGCCCCTCCCGGCGGCGAGCGCATGAACATGATGAACGTGATGGTCGCCGCCGAATAGGGACACCCGCGATCACCGTGACGTGATCGACGAGCGAATACAGCCCGGGTGCCACCAGCGCCCGGGCTTTTCTGTATCAAGAGGTGGCCGCATAGGGCCGGTTGAGTCCGGGGACTCTTGATCCCATCATACCCATCCCTTCGGCTACGCTTGAGAGAATCGCTTAGGCCTGCAATTCGGCGAATTCCAACTGTCTAGGATTGGGCAAATTTAGCTCGGAACCCAGTCCTTGATAGCCAATCTTTCGGACCGTCCTGCGCCCCAAGCGGCGGAAGTCGCGCGCTTCAAGCGGCGATACCTAGAACCGACCGACAGTCAGTTTTAACTGCGAAAATCCGCTCTTTCGCGCATTATCCAGCCCGTCCGGCTTCACTCAGGAGAGCCTGAACCTAGAATCCGCGATGCCGGCAAATCGATAGAATGTGGCCCGCGGAACGGTAGGCCCCGGAGTCAGTCGCTGATCATGCTTTCAAGCAGTTAGTCGTCATTCCCGCGCAGGCGGGAACCCATAATGGCAAACCTCGCGATGTGATCGCCGACGCGTGAGCATAGGGGGCCCCGCCTCCGCGAGGATGACGATGGTTAGATGTGGGATGCGTATAATCACCGAACCAATCCCAGGCGACGGAGCCGTTTGGGCATTTCCGCACGCCGACACCGAATGTCGGTCGGCGCTATTTCAACGGCTTCCCCGAGTCTTTCCAGCGCTCCAGGATCTGCGATTCGGGCGGCAGCATGTCGTCGGCAACCGGCGCGGGTGTAGGGGTGGTGGACTTCATCGACATCGCGCCCCGCTGAACCGACGCCATCGAGACAGCGGCAACACTCGGAGTCGGAACGGTATCCGCCGCGGCGATGCCTGCCGCGATCATCGCCGGCGTGGGCGGAGCGATCGGTGCCAGTGGCGTGTGCGGTCCCGGCACGGGCTCGCCGCCACCATAATGCTGGCTGAACGCGGCCGAGGTTCCCCAATACCCCTTCCATCGGTGGAAGAAATGCGCGCCGACGACATCGGTCATCACCATGCCGCGGTTCCACGCCGGGGTCACCGCGTAGGTGTGATAATGCGTCGCCAGCCCGACCGGCGCGTAGACATAGCCGGACAGCGCCATGCCCGCGGTCCGCGCCGCCCGCATCCACGCCGCGCGATTGGGAATACGCGCCATCGCGCCATCGCACGCAAAGCTGAACTGGCAGCCGGCATGTTCGGACCCTTGATACACCACGCCGCACACGGTCGCCGGAAATGCCGGATGACGGGTGCGATTGAGGATCACCTGCGCGACGGCCTGCTGGCCGGCATCGGGTTCCGATGCCGCCTCGTAATAGATCGCGGCGGTCAGGCACTGCACCGCGCGGCCGCGATCTATCGCCGAGATGCCGGTCGTCGAGAACGGCCGGGCGGGGACGATACCGACGTCGATCGCCGTACCGGCGGGGATCGGCAGGTCGGGCAGATCGATCGTCCCGGTCACGCCGGCGGCGGGCGCGGCGGTTTCCTGCTTGTCCGACACCACTGGCAAAGCAGTATCGCCCGGCAAGGTAGCGACGTCGGCGAGATTGGACGCGACCGCGCCGTGGCGGGCGATGGCGCGCAGTGCGGCCTGCGCGGACATCCCGGCGCCGATCATCAACAGCACCGCAACCATGCCCAACCAGATGCGGCGCATCAGCCGAAATGTTCGCATCTGAACCCGCAACCGACTTACCTCGCCTCTGCCCGACCGCCGCGGGAGAATCGGAGCATAGCCGATTATGCCGTCGCGAACTGTTCCGTATTTACCGTGCGTCCCGTCTCGGGACGCACGGCGTCGTGGCAGGAATTGCTTACCGCAAGGTTGGCGTGTCGAGGTTCAAGGCGGTCTCGGGAATGACTTCGACGTTGGGATAGGCTTTGCGCAAGGCAGCGATGAACTGCTTCGCATCGCCCACCACGACGATGCTCGCCGCCTTCGGGTCGAGCAGCGCGATCGCCGCCGCCTGCACGGTCTTTGGATCGACCGCTCCGACCGCGCCCGTGAAGCGTTGGAGTTCGCCCAGCGGTACGCCGTTCTGGACATACGCGCCGAGAATGTTGGCGACACCGGAGGTCGTCTCGATCCCGCGTCCGAAATTGCCGATCAGCACGGCTTTACGCGTGTCGAGTTCGGCCGCCGGGACGGGGGCCGACCCCATCCGGGTCATCTCGGCGGCGATTAGCGTCACCACCTCCGCGGCGGTCGGGTTCTTGGTCTGGGTTCGCGCGGCGATCGTCCCCTGGGTCTTGCCCGCATCCAGCGCGCTTCCTGCACCGTAGGCCAGCCCACGCTTGATCCGGATTTCCTGGTTCAGCCGTGACGAGAAGCCGCCGCCGAGCACGGTGTTGCCCACCGCCAGCGGGTAATAGCGCGGGTCGGCGCGTTCGATGGCCGGCCGCGCGACGACGACGCCCGCTTGACCAGCCTCGGGCATGTCGACGACGATCACGCGAGGCTTGGGATACACGACCGGTGTAGCCTTCGGTGCACCTGCGCCCTGTGTCGTCCAGCTGCCGAACTGCGCCTCGGCCAACGCCTTCGCCCTGGCGGCGGTGACGTCGCCGACCATGATCAGCGTCGCCTGGTCCGGCTTGAAGGTGCGCGCATAGGCCGCGGTGATGTCGTCGCGCGTGATCGCTTTCAGCGATAGCGGCGTTCCCCCGCTGGGCGCACCATAAGGCGATGCGCCAAGCACCGCCCGGTCCGCGACGAGCCCCGCGACCTGCGCGGGGTCCTTGAGCGCCAGCGTGACCGCGTCGACCTGCTGCGTCCGCGCGCGCTCGATCTCCTCGGGTGCAAACGCCGGGTTGATCGCGACGTCGGCGAGAATCGCCATCGCCGGCGCCAGCTGATCCGATTTCACCGTCACGTCGACCGACGCCCCGTCGCTCGCCGCGCTGCTGCCGATCACACCACCAAGACCTTCGATGGCGCGCGCGATCTGCGTCGCGGACCGCGTCTTCGTACCCTTGGTCAACAGGTCGGCGGACAGGCTGCTGACGCCGGCGCGGTT
Organism: Sphingomonas sp. PP-CE-3A-406; assembly: GCF_003688625.1. Classification (GTDB taxonomy): domain Bacteria; phylum Pseudomonadota; class Alphaproteobacteria; order Sphingomonadales; family Sphingomonadaceae; genus Sphingomonas. The sequence continues at coordinate 1,163,835 of NZ_RCWY01000001.1, read as the reverse complement.
CGCCGGATCGGTCGCCGCGCCGCCCGCGGTCACGAGATACGCAGTGACGATCGGCAGGTCGTGCCGCTCCACCGTCACCAGCCGCATGCCGTTGGTAAGCCGCGTCTCGACCGGTTGCGGGATCGTCGGCGATACCGGCGCGCTGGGCGCGGGCGGCTGGACGCGCTGGCTGTCAGGCGCAGGCGTCACGATCTCGATATTTGCCGGTGCCTTCAGACCCGCGACCTGCACGGTCGGCGCCACCGCGATCGTATCGGCAACGCCAGCAGCAGGCTTGTCGGCCAGCGGCATGTAGCGGATAGTCGCCGACTGATTGTCGCCAAGATATTTCCGCGCAACCCGCTGGATATCCGCCGCCGTCACCCGCGATATCGCCGCCAACTGCTTGTCGGCCGCCGCCGGATCACCATCGATCAGCACCGCTGCGGCCAGCGTGCTCGCCTTGCCCTCGGCCGTCTCGCGCGACTGGATCGACTGGGTCAGGATCTCGTTCTTCGCCTCGGCCAGTTCGGCCGCCGTCACTGGCGCGTCGCGGAACCGGGCGATCTCGCGCTTCAATGCGGCCTCACCCGCCTCGACTGTCTTGCCGCCTGCCAGGATGGCATAGACGACCATGTTGCCGGTCGCCTGCTTGGTATCGAGCATGGCTTCCGCGGACTGCGCGAGCTGGTCGCGGTACACTAAGCTTTCGTACAGTCGCGAACTCTCGCCGGTTGCGAGCACTGCTTTCAGCACCGTCAGCGCGGGGATATCCGAGTCACGGTCCGGCGGCAGGTGATAGCTGACGAGTAGGGCAGGCAACGGCGTGTTCGGTTCGTACACCGTCCGCGTCACCGCCTTCGTGCGCGCAGGCTCGGCCACCGTCACGCGCGGGATCGCGGCGCTCGGCTTCTTGATGCCCGCGAAATACTGATCAACCCAGCCGTTCAACTGCGCCGGATCGAAATTGCCCGACACCACGAGGATCGCGTTGTCCGGCCGATAATAGGTCGCGTGGAACGCCCGGACGTCGTCGATCCCGGCGGCTTCGAGATTCTCCAGGCTGCCGATTCCTGGCCGCGCATAGGGATGAACCTGGTAGGCGAGTTCGGGATAATAGATCGAGAACAGCTTGCCGTAGGGTTGCGCGAGCGTCCGCTGGCGCAGTTCCTCCTTCACCACGTCGCGCTCCGAGCCGAAGCTCTTGGGCTCGACGACGAGGCTCGCCATCCGGTCCGCCTCCGCGAACAACAGCCGCTGGAGGTGGTTGGCGGGGATCACCTCGTAGTAATTGGTATAGTCGTCGTTGGTCGACGCGTTGTTGTAGCCGCCGACGTCCTCGGTCAGCCGGTCCATCTGCTCCGACACCAGGTTACGCGTCGACTTGAACATCAAATGTTCGAACATGTGCGCGAACCCGGACTTGCCCTTGGGATCGTCCTTCGAACCGACGTCGTACCAGACCTGCACCGACACGTTCGGCGTACCGGTATCGTGGATCGCATACACACGCAGGCCATTCGGAAGCGTGCGCTCGGTATAGGCAAGCGGCTTCACTGAGACCTGTGTCGGGACAGGTGCGGTCTGCGCCACCGCCGCTACGGGAAGACATGCTGCGGTCAGCAGCAGCGCGGAGCGGAGGAGGCGCATCGGGATCCTTACTTGTTGCGGTTCGCGAACAGCACCGCGCCCGCGATCGCCGCCGAGCCGATGCCGACGCCCAGGCCGATCTTCGCGAGCGGCCAGCTCTTGGCCTTCTCGGCGGCGTTGTGCGCGGCGGCTTCGGCCTGCAGCTTCGCCTCCTTCGCGGCGGCGAGGATTTCGTTCGGGGTATCGCTGTCGATCTTGATCGTCACTTGGGCTCTCCTTCACTCTTCCGGGCATACACGCCACGGAAATCATTCGCGAACTGTGTCAGCGTCCCCGAGGCGATCGCCGCCCGCAGATCCGCCATCAGCGTTTCGTAGAACCAGATGTTATGCTCCGTCATGAGCATCGCGCCAAGCATTTCACCCGACCGTACCAGATGATGCAGATACGCCCGGCCCCAGGTCGCGCAGACCGGGCAGGGGCAGGCGGGATCGAGCGGCCCCATATCCTCGGCGAACTTGGCATTACGGATGTTGATCGGGCCGGTGCGCGTAAAGGCCTGGCCGGTCCGCCCGGAGCGCGTGGGCATCACGCAATCGAACATGTCGATCCCGCGCTCGACCGCACCGACGATATCGTCCGGCTTGCCAACCCCCATCAGATAGCGCGGCTTGTCGACCGGCAACTGGTCCGGCGCGAAGTCGAGGCACCCGAACATCGCTTCCTGGCCCTCGCCGACCGCCAGCCCCCCGACCGCATAGCCGTCGAAGCCGATATCGATCAGCGCATCCGCCGACGACTTCCGGAAGCCCTCGTTCAGCGCACCCTGCTGGATGCCGAAGATCGCGTTGTTATCGGCATGCTCTTCGCCTGCATCGAATGCCGCGCGCGATCGCTTCGCCCAGCGCATCGATCGCTCCATCGCCGCGGCCTGCACCTCGCGCGTCGAGGTCGTCGGCACGAGTTCGTCGAACGCCATGACGATGTTCGAGCCGAGCAGCCGCTGGATCTCGATCGACCGCTCGGGGCTGAGCAGGTGCCGCGTGCCGTCGAGGTGCGACTTGAACGAGACGCCTTCCTCGGAGCGCTTGGTCAGGTCGGCAAGACTCATCACCTGATAGCCGCCGGAATCGGTCAGGATCGGCTTCGACCAGCCCGAAAACGCGTGCAGCCCGCCCAGCCGCGCGACCCGCTCGGCGCCGGGCCGCAGCATCAGGTGATAGGTATTGCCGAGGATGATGTCCGCGCCCGCACCGACCACATCGGCCGGCTTCATCCCCTTGACGGTCGCGGCGGTGCCGACCGGCATGAACGCTGGCGTGCGGATGTCGCCGCGCTGCATCGCGATGACGCCGGTGCGTGCCTTGCCGTCGGTGGCGGAAATGGTGAAGTCGAAGCGGGGACGGGTGGTCATATTACTTTTTCTTGCGGAGGCCGTAGCGATCGCCGGCCGGCGCGCCGCGGATGGTGATGAGTTCGGCGCGGGTCAGCACGCCATCCTTGTCGCGGTCGAACCGCGTGAAGAACTGCGCGAACCGCGCCTGGAGTTCGGCGAGCGTGATCCGGTTGTCGCCATCGCGATCGACCTCGAACGGGCTCGGCAACGCGTTGCGATCGCCAAGCCACGCCTGAGCCCAGTCGGCAAAGGCAATGTACCCGATCGATCCAGTCGCAGCACCGTCGGCGGTCGCATAGCTCCGCGCGACGCCCGCGGTCAGTTCGGCCTGCGTCACGCGGCCGTCACCGTTCGCATCGCATGCGGCGATGAACAGCGCAGCCGGTTCGGCGAAGATCGTCGCGGGCGGTTGCGGCGCGCCCGCGGGCGGCGCCGCGGCCGTGATAGCCTGAAGCAGAGCGAGAGCGAGCAGCATGCCGCTGGTCATGGCAGCAGAAGCGAGGCGTCGCCATAGCTGTAGAAGCGATACTTCTCAGCGATCGCATGCGCATACGCCGCCTGCATCCGTTCGCGGCCCATCAGCGCCGACACCAGCATGAACAAGGTCGAGCGCGGGAGGTGGAAATTGGTCATCAACCCGTCGATCCCGCGGAACCGGTATCCGGGGGTGATGAAGATCGCGGTATCGCCATCGAACGGCCGAATGACGTCGTCCTCACCGGCTGCACTCTCGATCAGTCGCAGCGACGTCGTCCCGACCGCGATCACGCGACCACTGTTCGCGCGCACCGCGTTGAGCCGATCGGCGGTGGCGGCATCGATCCGGCCCCACTCGGCGTGCATCCGGTGCTCGGTCGTATCGTTTGCCTTGACCGGCAGGAACGTCCCCGCGCCGACATGCAGCGTCAGCGTCGCGTGACCGATCCCCGCCGCGTCGAGCGCCTCCATCAACTTTGGCGTGAAGTGTAACGCCGCGGTCGGGGCGGCGACCGCCCCCGGCTCGGACGCGAACATCGTCTGGTAATCGTCCGCATCGCGCGCGTCGGTCGGGCGCTTGCTGGCGATGTATGGGGGCAGGGGCATGTGGCCCGCGCGTTCCAGCAGCAGCTCGACGGGCTCGTCGCCAGCGAATACCAGCGCGTAGCTGCCGTCGTCTTCGCGATCGACCGCCGCCGCGCTCACGCCGTTGCCGAACGCGATCACGTCGCCGTCGTGAAGTCGCCGCGCGTTGCGGATGAATGCCCGCCATCGACGCGGGCCCTCGCGCTTGTGCAAGGTCGCACCGATCTTCGAATCGCCGCGCCGTCCTTCGAGTTGGGCGGGGATGACGCGCGTATCGTTGAATACGAGCATGTCGCCACGACGCAGCAACGACGGCAGGTCGGACACGCCCGCATCAAGGGTCCGATCACCTTCGAGCACCAGCATCCGTGCAGCATCGCGCGGCGCCGCCGGGCGCAGCGCGATGTTGTCGGTCGGCAGGTCGAAGTCGAAAAGGTCGACGTTCAACGGAGTCTCACTTCTTGGCAGGCGCCTTCTTCACCGGCGCCTTGCGGGCCGGTGCGAGCTTGGGCTTCGCCGCGTTCGGGCCCGAAGCCGTTCCCGGCAACGTCACCGGCGCACCGAAAGCAGGGGCAGGCGGGCCAGCGACATACGCCGGGGGATTGTCCGCCGCGATATAGGCATGGACGATCCGCGACGGGTTCGCCGGCGGCTCGCCGCGCTCGATCGCGTCGACATACTGCATCCCATCGATCACACGACCGAACACGGTGTATTTCTTGTCGAGGCTGAGGCGCGGCTGGAAGACGATGAAGAACTGGCTGTTCGCGCTGTCCTCCTTGTCCGAGCGGGCCGCAGACACCGCGCCGCGGACGTGCGGCAGGTAATTGAACTCGGCCTTGAGGTCGGGCAGCGTTGATCCACCGGTGCCGTCGCCCTTGGGATCGCCGCCCTGCGCCATGAAGCCATCGATCACGCGGTGGAAGGCGAGGCCGTCATAGAAATGCTGGCGAGTCAGCGTCTTGATCCGCTCGACCATCAGCGGCGCGACGTCGGGCCGCAGCCAGATCGTCACGCGCCCGCCGGTCGACAGGTCGAGCAACAGCAAATTCTGCGTATCGGTCGTGAGCGGCGGCGTCAGGCGCGCAGGCGCTGCCACGACATCCTTCTTCTGCGCAGCGGCTGGTACCGTGACGAGGCACCCGAGCAACGCGAACATTCCGACGAAAAAGCGCATCAAATTCCCACTCGCAAGAGGCCCGGCGCAACCAGGCTGCCGCCACTTAGAGCAAATCCCCGCTTGCGCCAATCTGAACGTGCGGGGCTGCTGACGCCGAACTTCCCCCCTCCCTGAAAGCGAGGGGCCGGGGGTGGGTAGGCCCGCTTGAGCCTCAAACGTGCGACCAAGCGGAAACCAGACCCATCCCCAACCCCTCCCTTTCAGGGAGCGGAGAGAAGTCAGCTCCCCTTGCGGCCGATCTTCTCGACCCGCGCGATCACCTCGTCGCGCACCGCTTCCGGCACGAACTTCGCGATATTTCCGCCGTACAGCGCGATCTCCTTCACCAACCGGCTCGCGATCGGCTGCAACGCGACGTCGGCCATCAGGAACACCGTCTCGACGCGCGGATTGATCTGCTGGTTCATCCCCGCCATCTGGTATTCATATTCGAAATCGGCGACCGCGCGTAAGCCTCGGACGATTACCTTCGCACCCTGCCGCTCGGCGAAATCCATCAGCAGCGAATCGAAGGCGACGACCTCGATATCGCCGCCGATGCTCGCGACCTCGCGGCGCACCGTCGCCATCCGCTCCTCGATCGTGAACATCGGCGACTTCGAGGGATTGGTGGTGACGCCGATCACCAGCCGGTCGACCAGCTTCGCGCCACGCCGAATGATGTCCATGTGACCCAGGGTGACCGGATCGAACGTGCCGGGATAAACGCCGATTCGCGGTGTCATTGCGCTCTCCTAGCGGTCGCGTTCGAGCACGTAGCGGGCGATATCCCGCAACAGATCGGCTTCCTTGCCATAGCTATGGAGATGCGCGATCGCCTGGTCGACCAGCATCCGCGCCTGTTCGCGCGCGCGCTCGGGCCCGAGCAGCGAAAGGAAGGTCTCCTTGCCCGCGACCTCGTCCTTGCGCAACGACTTGCCGACCACCGCCTCGTCGCCCTCGGCATCGAGCAGATCGTCGGCGATCTGGAACGCGAGCCCAAGATCGTGCGCATAGCCGCGCAACCCGACACGCCCTTCCGGTGGCAGGCGCCCGAGGATCGCGCCAGCCTCGACCGACGCCGAGATCAGCGCCCCGGTCTTCATCTGCTGCAACCGCGTGACGGTGGTGAGGTCGAACCGCGTGTTTTCGGCCTCGATGTCCATCTTCTGCCCGCCCGCCATGCCGTTGGGGCCGGCGGCGCGCGCGAGATCCTGAACCAGTTCGATGCGGACGAACGGATCGGGATGCGTGGCGGGATCGGCGAGGATTTCGAACGCCAGCGCGTGCAGGCAATCGCCCGCCAGGATCGCGGTCGCCTCGTCGAACAGCTTGTGCACGGTCGGCTTGCCGCGGCGCATGTCGTCATCGTCCATCGACGGCAGATCGTCGTGGATCAGCGAGTAGACGTGGATCGCCTCCAGCGCGGTCGCGGCTCTTGCGGAACAATCGCGCGCCACGTCGAATAGGTTGGCGGTCGCGAACACGAGCAGCGGCCGCAGGCGTTTGCCGCCGCCGATCGCCGCATGGCGCATCGCCCGGTACAGGTCGTGACGCGGATCGTCGGGGATCGCCAGCAACTGGTCGAACTGCCGGTCGATCTCCGCCGAAACCTCGGCGAGCGCGTCCTTCAGCGTGGCGGAAATCGCTGCCACCGGCTCAGCCTGCCGCGAACGGGCGCACGCCCACGGGCTTGCCCTCGCCATCGAGCCGGATCGCCCCGATACGCGCCTGCGCCGCGTCAAGCCGGTCGGCGCACCGCTGGCGTAGCTTGTTGCCGCGCTCGTACAGCTCGATCGCCTGCTGGAGCGGCGTATCGCCACTTTCCAGCTTACCGACGATAAGCTCGAGTTCCTTCAATGCATCCTCGAACGCGAGGTCTTCGATCGGCGTGTCCATGTCCGCCGCTATGGCGCAGGCACGCGATGGGGGTCAAGGACATGGCGCGCGTGTTCAGCGCAGCCGGTTCACGGTCCAGGTATAGAGCACAGAGACGCCGACCAGGCCGAAGTCGACCGCCGCCTGCATCCGGTGCGGCGCGGGATCGCGCACGTCGTGCGTGACCAGTCGCAGATCGACGGTCGGATGCCGCACGGCGATCGCGGTCAGCGTGACCAGCCCCGCGATCAGCAGCGTCCCCTTGTGATTTCGCATCGTGCGTCCCCCCGGCAATACGCGCGATCATGTCGCAAATGTCGCGTGCCGACAAGTCGACCGTCAAACCCCGGCAGCGGTCGGGCGGCAGTCAGGCGGCGATGCACACCGGGGCTTCGCGCGCCCGATCGCGCCCGGCGGCCTTCGCCGCGAACAACGCGCCATCGGCGCAGTGATACAGGTGCTTCCAGTCCTTCTCGTGCAGCAACGGCCCGGTGCAGGCGCCGATGCTCGCGGTCACCACGATGTCGAACGGCATCCGCTGACGGCGCAGGCGATCCAGCACCGCGTCGGGCGAGACTGCGTTCGCCGCGTCGAGCAGGATCGCGAACTCCTCGCCGCCGATCCGCGCGACCAGCGCATCCGCCGGCACCGCGTTGCGCAGCGCGCGCGCGACCACGCGCAGCACTTCGTCGCCGCCGTCATGGCCGATCTTCTCGTTGACGCGCTTGAAGTGGTCGACGTCGGCGATCAGCAGCATCTGGTCGCCCGGCCGGCCGATCGCACGCGTCAGGAACGCGCGGCGATTGAGCAGCCCGGTCAGCGGCTCGGTATCCGCCAGCAATCGCGCGGCAATCTCCTGTTCTCGGGCCTCGTCGCGCTCGACGCTCAACAGGCGGATCCGATACGCGATCGCCAGGCTCGACAGCATCGATTCGAGCGCCATCGACAGGATCGTCGAATTGTCGAGCCACAGGTTCCATTTCAGCAGGCCGAACGCATTCGCGACGCGCAGGCCGGCCACCGCGATCGGCACACTCCATGCCAGCGAGAACAGCCACAGGAAATGGCTGCGCGTGCGCCACGCGTTGTAAAGGACGGTGGGGATCAGGATCAGCAACGCGAGGTAGGCCGTCGCGAGCAATCTATCGAGCACGTGGAAATGCCACGGTGCGCAGGCTGCCCACGCGGTCGCGCTGGTCAGCAACGCGACCATCACCCAGGTGCTCGCGGGTCGCAGCCATCCTGCGAACACCGGCCGCTCGAAGAACGCGCGCGCGAACAGCAAGGCCGAGACGGCGGACCCGGCAAGGAACAGCGTGTTCAGCCGTTGCCGGTCGTTATTGTCGAGGGCGGGGACCATCTGCCCGAGTGCTCCCGACGACGTCAGCGCATAGGCAAGCAGGCACAGCACCAGCAGGCAATAGGCAGGCTGGAAAGCCTGGCGCAGCGCGCCCCACAAAGCCAGATTATAGACCATCAGCGCCAGCGCCATCCCGCCAAATGCGCCGTACAATGCCGCGAGCAGGATTTCGGTGACGTCACGCTGTTCGTGGTCCGCGATCGCAGGGCCGAGGATGAGACCGCGCAGGTTCGCCGCGCCCTCGATGTGCCAGAGCAGCCGGACCGGCGCGGAGTCGTGATACGGGATCGGCTGGACGATGACCGCGCCAAGCCCGAGCAACTGTCCTGCGGTGCGCGAGGTGAACCCGGTCTGGCGGATCGCGCTATCGGCATACAGGACATACAGCGTGACGCGGTTCACCCATGTGCTGCCGATCCGCACGGTATCGTTCCGCGTCGTATTTGCGGGCAGGGGCTTCGACACCACCCAGAAATCGCCGCCGCCGAAACGAGTCTGCGGTGTGGTGCAGTCGAATCCGTCAGGGTGCGCGAACAGTGCTTTCGGCGTTTGGCCGGGTAATGCCGGACGCACGCATACCGACACGGGTGTGCCCGTGATGGCTGCGGCCGGAGTCGCGAAGGCAACGCAGAACGACAGCGCCACCGCGCCGATCATCCATCGCAGCCATGCCAAACGTTCCATGCCGCCACACTAGCACCGCTTCCCCAATTATCGGTAAACGCGGTCCAATTTGGTTGTAATCGTCCCCCGCCAGGGGGGCGCGAAGCGTCGGAGGGGGCGGACACGGAACAAAGGTGATCGCGCACTGCTCCCTCCGTGTGGCGAGTGCCAGTCACCTCTCCCTGGAGATGAAGATAAGAGCGGTCGACCGAATATGAATCTGGGACAGTCATATCGGCCGTCCTACTCGCCTTCCGAAAACTTTTGGGCCTTATCCCATTCGAACATCCGCACCTCCCCGGCGGGGGCCGGGGTCCAGTTGGAAAGGTCGCAGTAACGGAGCGTTGCGCGTCGTCAGCTACGTCCCCCAACTGGACCCCGGCCTCCGCCGGGGAGGTGAAGTACGTTCAGGGCATACACACCGACATGTCCGATAGCAGCCCGCGCCTTTATGTTCTCCCGCGAAGGCGGGAGCCCAGTCTGGATCCCCGCCTTCGCGGGGAAACAAGCTTCTCTCGATGCGAGGGATAGGACCGGAACCCGTGATGCGGTGACCTCGGCAAGTTCAGGGCCACCACGCGCGAAGTGGACCGCCTGAAACCGTCCCCTTCAAAACGCCCGCTGCACAAAAAAGCCCGCCGCCGGATCGCTCCGACAGCGGGCTCTTCACCTCAACCGCAACCCGAGATTATTCCGCCTCGACGGTCTCGGTCTTGCCCTTCTTCTTCGGCTTCTTCGGCGCGGCGGGTTCGATCGCGAACGACAGCGCGCCGTCCTTCATCTTCACCGTCACCTCGCCGCCGTGCACCAGCTTGCCGAACAGTAGTTCCTCGGCGAGCGGCTGCTTGATCTTCTCCTGGATCAGGCGACCCATCGGCCGTGCGCCGTACAGCTTGTCATAGCCCTTGGTCGTCAGCCATGCCTTCGACTCGTCGTCGAGGACGATGTGCACGCCGCGGTCCGCCAGCTGGAGTTCGAGCTGGAGGATGAACTTGTCCACCACCCGCGCAACCACTTCGGTCGGCAGGTACCCGAACGGCACCACCGCATCGAGACGGTTGCGGAATTCGGGCGTGAACATCTTCGTCACGGCCACCTCGTCCTCGCCCTCGCGGGTGAGATTGCCGAAGCCGACCGTCTCGCGTGCCATGTCGCTGGCGCCCGCATTGGTCGTCATGATCAGGATGACGTTGCGGAAATCGACCGACTTGCCGTGCTGATCAGTCAGCCGCCCGTTATCCATCACCTGCAACAGAATGTTGAACAGGTCCGGATGCGCCTTCTCGATCTCGTCAAGCAACAGGACGCAATGCGGGTTCTGGTCGATCGCGTCGGTCAGCAAACCACCCTGGTCGAACCCGACATAGCCCGGGGGCGCACCGATCAGACGGCTGACCGAATGCCGCTCCATATATTCGGACATGTCGAACCGCTGGAGCGGAATGCCGAGGATCGTCGACAGCTGCTTGGCGACTTCGGTCTTGCCGACACCGGTAGGCCCGGTGAACAGATAGTTGCCGATCGGCTTCTCGGGCTCGCGAAGACCCGCCCGCGCCAGCTTGATCGCCGACGACAGCTTCTCGATCGCCGCATTCTGCCCGAACACCACGCGCTTCAGATCCGTCTCGAGCGTGGCCAGCGCCAGCTTGTCGTCGGTCGACACCGACTTCGGCGGGATCCGTGCCATCGTCGCGATGACCTGCTCGATCTCCTTCGGCGTGATCGTCTTCTTGCGCTTGTTCGGCGGCACCAGCATCTGCATCGCGCCGACCTCGTCGATCACGTCGATCGCCTTGTCCGGCAGTTTCCGATCGTTGATGTACCGAGCCGACAGCTCGACCGCCGACTTGATCGCGTCGGGGGTGTACTTGACGTTGTGGTGATCCTCGAACGCCGAGCGCAGGCCGGCGAGGATCTTGATGGTATCCTCGATCGTCGGCTCGTTCACGTCGATCTTCTGGAAGCGCCGCAGCAGAGCGCGGTCCTTCTCGAAGTGATTGCGGAACTCCTTGTACGTCGTCGAGCCGATGCAACGAATGGTGCCACCCGACAAAGCCGGCTTGAGCAGGTTCGAAGCATCCATGGCGCCGCCACTCGTCGCACCCGCACCGATCACGGTGTGGATCTCGTCGATGAACAGCACGGCATCGGGCAGCTTCTCGAGCTCGTTGACGACCGCCTTCAAGCGCTCCTCGAAGTCACCGCGATACCGCGTCCCGGCTAGCAGCGCGCCCATGTCGAGCGAGTAGATGACGGCAGGCAACAGTACGTCGGGCACGTCGCCCTCAACGATCTTGCGCGCCAGGCCTTCCGCGATCGCGGTCTTGCCGACGCCGGGATCGCCAACATAGAGCGGGTTGTTCTTCGACCGGCGGCACAGGATCTGGATCGTGCGATCCACCTCCGGCCCGCGCCCGATCAGGGGATCGACCTTGCCGTTCTTGGCCTTCTCGTTGAGGTCGACCGTGAATTGCTTGAGCGCGCTTTCCGTCTTGCCCTTCTCCTGTCCCTTGGCCGGCTTCTCGTCGTCCGCACCCTTTGGCGTGGATGCTTCGGTCGCCTGCTGCCCGCCCTTGCCGACGCCGTGGCTGATGAAGCTGACCGCATCGAGGCGGCTCATGTCCTGCTGCTGCAGGAAATAGACGGCATAGCTCTCGCGCTCGCTGAACAGGGCGACGAGCACGTTGGCGCCGGTCACTTCATCGCGGCCCGAGGACTGGACGTGGAGGATCGCGCGCTGGACGACACGCTGGAACCCGCTGGTGGGGGAGGGGTCGGTGGCCGCATCGACCTTCAGCGCATCGAGTTCGCTGTCGAGGTAATGCGAGACGGTGTTCTTCAGATCGCCGATCTCGACGTTGCACGCGGTCATGACCTTCGACGCATGTTCGTCGTCGATCAGCGCAAGCAGCAGATGCTCCAGCGTCGCATATTCGTGCCGCCGGGACGATGCCGCCTCGAGCGCCTTGTGCAGCGTCGTCTCGAGGGCGGGTGCAAATGATGGCATTTACAATACTCCTGTCGGGCCGCGAGAACGCGAGCCCTTTGCCACTATGTCGGAACTGATATCGGTCGCATCAAGCACTTGAACCCGGTCCCGTCCGTTCCTGCGTCGGTTAAAGATCGAACGACCCGCATTACCCACGCCGTCATCCTGGGCTCGACCCAGGATCCAGAGCCATGAAGGCGGACGCTCGTAAGTCTGGGTCCCTCCGTCTGCTGGGATGACGAAGCGGTGAGGCTGTCCCACATCGGTCGAAAGGACAGTACCGGTCGATGCCGTGGCCGCAATCAAAGGCACCGCGGCGGCGGTCACCGCCTGAAAAGATCGTCGGCGATGGCGCGGTGGCTGACCGCACGGTCCTTCTTGACCTGGCATCTGGCGATTTCGCCCTGCAGCACGGTTATGCGTGCATCGAGCTCGGCGACCGACAGCGGATCGAGGTCCTGCCGCACGAGCGCGTCGAGCAGATCGTCGGGACGGGAGGGGGTGTCTTCCGGGTCCATAATTTCTGTAACGTTGACCCGCACCGGAGTGATGTCAATAAGGCGCGAAGTTCAAAAGGGACGTGACGAGCAGATGACCGCGATACCCGAAAACAATTCGAATAACTTAGGTTTACCTGACGTCATGAAGGCGATCGATCCGGAACAGCCGGGCGGTCCCGAAGTGCTTGTCCTCGTCGACCGTCCCGTGCCGCGGCCTGGGCCTGGCGAGGTGCTCGTTAAGGTCGCCGCGGCCGGGGTCAACCGCCCCGAAGTCATGCAGCGCCAGGGCAAGTATCCGCCCCCGCCGGGTGCGCCCTCGATCCTCGGCATGGAGATTTCCGGCACGATCGTCGCGGTCGGCGACGGCGTCGGCGACGAACAGATCGGCCAGCGCGTCTGCGCGCTGATCTCGGGCGGTGCGTATGCGGAATACGCGGTCGCTCCGTTCGGCCAGTGCTTGCCCGTCCCCGAGGCGCTGACGATGGTCGAGGCGGCGGCGATGCCCGAGACGCTCTTCACCGTTTGGACCAACCTCTTCGAGCGCGCCTACGCGATGGAAGGCGATACGGTCCTCGTCCACGGCGGCACTTCAGGCATCGGCACGATGGCGATCGGCTTATGCAACGTCTTCGGCATCGACATCATCGTCACCGCGGGCTCGAAGGCGAAGTGCGAGGCGGCCTTGAGTCTCGGCGCGACCCACGCGATCGACTACAAGTCGGAGGATTTCGTCGAGCGCGTGAAGCAGATCACCGGCGGCAAGGGTGTCGCCGCGGTGCTCGACATGGTTGGCGGCGACTACGTCCCGCGCAACCTGCAATGCCTCGCGGAGGACGGCCGCCACGTATCGATCGCGGTCATGGGCGGCATGATGGCGACGGTGCCCCTGTTCGAGATCATGCGCCGCCGCCTGACGCTGACCGGCTCCACGCTCCGCCCGCGCGACACCGCCTTCAAGTCGCTGGTCGCCGACGAGTTGGCGCGCACCGTCTGGCCGCATGTCGAGGCCGGCAAGCTGAAGCCGGTGATCGACCGCACCTTCGCCTTCGCCGACGCGCCGGCGGCGCACACGCGAATGGAAGCGGGCGACCACGTCGGAAAGATCGTGCTGACGATGGAGTGAGGGGAGGGCAAACGCCAACACTACCCCACCCCGGCGAAGGCCGGGGCCCAGGTGGGGACGCTCAGTAAGGACGCGGTGCGCTCCATTACTGCAACCTCTCCAACTGGGCCCCGGCCTCCGCCGGGGTGGTGCATTCAATTCGGTCGCCTAACAAAACTTGTTCTCCCGCGAAGGCGGGAGCCCAGTCTGGATCCCCGCCTTCGCGGGGAAACATGGTGACCTTGTTCCAGCTGTAAACACGATAAATCTGCTGACTTGGAACAGTCACCGGACTGCGACCGCCCTGTAACAATACTCGGCTAATACTCGCGACAAGGATAGTTTTGCGGGGGCAGGCTCATGAACGCCATCACGACGTTTTCGCCATCTAGCTTCGTTGGCGCCGATATCACCGATATCGCCGACTTCATCCACTCCCGGCCCGCCGTACCCGAGCCGGTCGTCGAACGCCGCCAGTACCGCACGATCTGGATCTCCGACGTCCATCTCGGCACGCGCGGCTGCAACGCCGGGATGCTCAACGACTTCCTCGATCACGTCGATAGCGAGACGATGTACCTCGTCGGCGACATGATCGACGGCTGGCGGCTCAAGAAGAAATTCTACTGGCCCGCCGCGCACAACGACGTGATCTGGCGCCTGCTCAAGCGCGCCAAGCGCGGCACCCGCGTCGTCTACATCCCCGGCAACCACGACGAGGTGTTCCGGCAATATTCAGGCCTCGACCTGGGGGGCATCTCGATCCGCCGCAACGCGATCCACGAGACCGCCGACGGTCGCCGCCTGCTGGTCCTCCACGGCGACGAGTTCGACGCGATCACGCTCGCGCATCGTTGGATCGCGCACATCGGCGACGCCGCCTACACGATGCTGATGGGCCTCAACCGCTGGGTCAACGGCGCGCGGCGGCGGATGGGGATGCCCTATTGGTCGCTGTCGAAGCACGCCAAGGCCAAGGTCAAGAACGCAGTCGCCTTCATCTCGCACTTCGAGGAAGTCGTCGCGCACGCTGCCGGTGTCCGCGGCGTCGAAGGCGTCGTCTGCGGCCACATCCACACCGCCGAAATGCGCGAGATCGCCGGCATCGCCTATTACAACGACGGCGACTGGGTGGAGGGCTGCACGGCGCTGGTCGAGCATTTCGACGGCCGCATGGAGTTGCTCCACTGGGGCGACGAGATCGCTGCCCGCGAACGCGACAAGGTCATATCCATGGCCGCCTGACTTAACCCTCTCCCCGACGGGGAGAGGGCAAGCCGCGACAGCGGCGCGGGTGAGGGCAAGTCCACGACGTCGGTGAAAAAATGCCCTCACCCTCCCACCCGGCTTCGCCGGCCGGGCCCCTCCCTCTCCCGACGGGAGAGGGTAAGAAAGGATAAGCCGATGCGTATCGCGATCGTCACGGATGCCTGGAGCCCGCAAGTCAACGGCGTCGTCCGCACCCTCCAGGCTGTCCGCCAGGAACTCGAATCGATCGGCCACCAGGTCCTGGTCGTCTCCCCCGAACGCTTCGCCTCGATGCCATGCCCGACCTATCCCGAGATCCGCCTCGCCTTCGCGCGCTCGGGCGCCGTCGGCCGCATGCTCGCAGCATTCGGCGCCGACGCGATCCATCTCGCCACCGAAGGGCCGGTCTGCCTCGCCGCCCGCAACTGGTGCCTGGCCCGCGCGCTCCCGTTCACCAGCGCGTATCACACCCAGTTTCCCGACTATATCGCCGCTCGTACCGGCGCGAACCCGGACTGGATCTGGCGCTATATCCGCTGGTTTCACCGGCCCGCGCAGTCGATCCTCGTCTCGACGCCATCGGTCGCGAAGACTCTTGCCGATCACGGCCTGCATCAGGTCCGCGAATGGGGCAGGGGCGTCGACTTCGCCCAGTTCGGTCTCGATGGCGCACGAGATCCCGAACTGACCGCGCTGCCGGGGCCCATCCTGCTCTATGTCGGCCGGGTCGCCGTCGAGAAGAACATCGAAGCGTTTTTGTCCTCCAGCCACCCCGGCACCAAGGTGGTCGTCGGCGATGGTCCCGCGCGCGCCACGCTCGCTCGTCGCTTTCCACAGGCCGTTTTTCTCGGCCATCGTTCCGGTCTCGATCTCGCCGCCGCGTACCGGACCGCCGATGCACTCGTCTTCCCGAGCCGCACCGACACCTTCGGCCTCGTCATGATCGAAGCGCTCGCCTGCGGCACGCCGGTTGCCGCCTACCCGGTAACCGGCCCGATCGACGTGCTCGACGACCGTGTCGGCGCGATGCACGAAGACCTCGACACCGCGATCGCCACCGCGCTGACCCGCGACAGCGTCACCTGCGCCGCCTATGCTGCGCGCTACAGCTGGCCGGCCAGCGCGCGCCAGTTCCTCCACGCGCTCGTCCCGCTCGACCGCCCCCTGGATCGTCCGCTTCTCGCGGCATGATACGCGTTACGCTTGTTCGCTTGCCTGTTAGCGCCGCGCGCACTAAGTCTGCTTCATGTCAGGCCGCTCCGAAAGGGGCGGCCCTTTCTATTTTTACGGAGTTTCCGCCGTGGCCCAGCCGCTCATGCCCCACGCGACCGCCGCCTGGATGGTCGACAATACCGCGCTCAGCTTTGAGCAGATCGCGGACTTCTGCGGCCTGCACATCCTCGAGATCCAGGCGATCGCCGACGATACGACGTCGACCAAGCTCACCGGTCGCGATCCCGTCCGCGCGCACGAAGTGACGCAGGATGAGATCGACAAGGGTGCCGCCGATCCCGATTACCAGCTCAAGATGATCAAGGGCCCCGAGCAGGTCCGCCGCACCAAGGGTCCGCGCTACACGCCGGTCTCGAAGCGCCAGGACAAGCCCGACGGCATCTCGTGGATCATCCGCAATCACCCGGAGATCACCGATGGCGCGATCTCGCTGCTGATCGGCACCACGCGCACGACGATCGCCGCGATCCGCGACCGCAGCCACTGGAACATCGCCAACATCACGCCGAAGGACCCGGTCACGCTCGGCCTGACCTCGCAGCGCGAACTCGACGCGGCGGTGGCGAAGGCAGCCAAGGCAGCCGGCATGGAAGCCCCGACCGACACGCGCCTCGAAGGCGACCGCGAGGTGTTGCTCCAGCAGCTCCGCGCCGAGCGCACCCAGGCGGCTGCGGACGCCCAGTTCGTGGCAGACGGCGGCGTCCTCCCTGTCAAGCCGCTGTTCGACGACCCGTTCAAGCGCTGACGGCACTTCCCCTCCCGCAAGCGGGAGGGGGCAGGGGGCGGGCTCGCGCTTTCCTCTTGCGATACGGCTAGGTTCGAGCCGCTAACCCCGGAGCTAGATCCGACCTGATGCGTCAGTCGGACCACTCTCTTCCGTCATGCCGGGCTTGTTCCGGCATCCACGGTTCCGCAAAATCGATAGAAGTTGGTTCGCGGAAGGGTGGACCCCGGAACAGATCGGGGGTTACTGAACGCACACGAATTCGCGCGAGCCCAACTCAATCCTTCCCCGCCAAGCTGAGGCCGCTGGCTCTCGCCCGACGGGAGGGGGGCGGCGGGGGGCGCTTTCGCCACACGATACGGCAAAATCGAGCGAAAAAGGCCCGCTGCCCCCTCCTCCGTCATCCTGACGAAAGTCAGGATCCAGAGCCAAAAACGTCGGCCCGCCCTACCCTGGATCCTGACTTTCGTCAGGATGACGGGGTGAAGTTCGTCACATTCGCCAACACTATCCCCCCTAACACTCCGTTGCTAACTGCAACGTATGGCATCCGCACCCGACACCAATTTCGCGCCGACCAGCCACAAGGGGCTGACCTACCCGTTTGGTGGCGCGGAGCCCGCGTCGGGCGGCACGATGCAGGTCGCCCCCGGCATAGACTGGGTCCGCCTCCACATCCCCGGCCCGTTACGCCACGTAAACTGCTGGCTCCTCGCCGACACCGACGGCGAAGCGCTGGTCGACACCGGCATGAACACTGCGGCCGCACGCGACGCCTGGAAAGCCATCTTCAACGGCCCCAAAGCCAACACCCGCATCACGCAAATGATCGGCACCCACTTCCACCCAGACCATATCGGCCTCGCCGGCTGGATGTGCGATCACCATGCCGCCCCCCTGATCATGACCCGAGCCGAATGGCTGACCGCGCGCATGCTCGCCGCCGATGCCCGCGACTCCGTCCCGCACGAAATGCTCGCCTTCTGGCGCGGCGCAGGCTGGGACGCCGCACAGATCGACCACGCCACCGCCAAGGGCTGGGCCGGCTTCCGGAAAATTATCACGCCGCTCCCGCTCAGCTACACCCGCGTCGAAGACGGCGACACGCTCACCATCGGCACGCGCGACTGGCGCGTTGTCACAGGTTCCGGCCACTCCCCCGAACACGCGTGCCTGTACGACGAAGCCAACGGCATCCTCATCGCCGGCGACCAAGTCCTCCCCCGGATCAGCCCCAACGTCTCGCTCGGCGTCACCGAACCGAACGCCGACCCGCTGGGCGAATGGTTCGCCTCGATCGCCAAGCTGAAGACGCTACCCGCCGACCTGCTCGTCCTGCCGGGCCACGGCGACCCGTTCACCGGCCTCCACACCCGCCTCGACGCGATGGACCGCGAGCACCGCGAACGGCTCGACGAACTCGCCGTCTTCCTTGCCGAGCCTCGCCGCGCGGTCGACTGTTTCGGCCGCCTGTTCCGCCGGGCGATCGGGCAGGACGTGCTCGGCATGGCGACCGGCGAAGCCCTAGCCCATCTCCGCCGCCTCGAAGTCGAAGGCCGAGCGATCCGCGACACGCACGATGGCGTAT
Source organism: Sphingomonas sp. PP-CE-3A-406 (assembly GCF_003688625.1). GTDB lineage: Bacteria > Pseudomonadota > Alphaproteobacteria > Sphingomonadales > Sphingomonadaceae > Sphingomonas. Next base: position 1,145,364 of record NZ_RCWY01000001.1, on the reverse strand, counting down.
GGTGGTGGCGCGCGGGCTGAGTTAGCATGCGGCCAAATTCAAGAGGATAGCCCCATGTGCGACGAGCATACCGCAGACGATAACGAAGCCTATCTGGCCGGCGTCTCGCGCCGCCAGTTCGGCGTGATGACCGGTGCGATGGGCCTGACGATGTTGCTCCCAGCCCCCGCGAACGCTGCGGTCATCAAGGGCCGCGACGTCTCGATCACCACCCCCGACGGCAAGGCCGACGCCTATTTCGTCGCACCCGCCACCGGCAAGCACCCGGGCGTGCTGGTCTGGCCGGACATCATGGGCCTCCGCCCCGCCTTCCGCCAGATGGCCGACCGCCTCGCTCAATCGGGCTATGCGGTGCTCGTCGTCAACCAGTTCTACCGCTCGACCAAGGCGCCGTTCCTGAAGCCTGGCGAATCCTACGACCAGCCCGAAGTCAAAAGCCGCATCGCCCCATTCCGCGAAGCGCTCACATCCGAAGGCACGGTCCGCGACGCGCGTGCCTTCACCGCCTTCATCGACGCGCAGCCGCAGGTCGATCGCAAGCGCGGCATGGCCACCACCGGCTATTGCATGGGCGGCCCGATGGTGATGCGCACCGCTGCTGCCGTTGCGAACCGCATCCGTGCGGGCGCGACGTTCCACGGCGGCGGCTTCGTCACCGACAAGCCCGACAGCCCGCACCTTCTGATCCCGCAGATGAAGGGTCGATACCTCATCGCGATCGCCGCCAACGATGACGCGCGGTCGCCGACCGAAAAGGACACGCTCCGCACCGCCTTCGCCGCCGCCAAACTCCCCGCCGAAATCGAGGTCTACGCCGGAACGATGCACGGCTGGTGCCCGCCCGACTCGAAGGTCTACAACCCAGCGCAGGCGGACAAGGCCTGGACCCGCATGCTCGCGCTGTTCGACAAGGCGCTGGTGTAGGAGGTCCGCTGCTAACGTCGTCATCCTGACGAAAGTCAGGATCCAGACCCCGAAGCGCCGCCGCCCGTGGCTCTCGATCCTGGGTCAAGCCCAGGATGACGGCAGTGAGAGCAACTTCTTGCGATCAGAAGCGAGACCTTGACCGCACCTACTCCCCATGAGACCATCGTTCACGATCCGTTCTTAAGGAGAGTCGCATGACGCTGACCCTGTACACCAACCCGATGTCGCGAGGCCGGATCGCGCGGTGGATGCTCGAGGAGGTCGAGGCGGCGTATGAGACCGTCGTCCTCGACTACGACACGACGATGAAGGCCGAGCCGTATCTGTCGATCAACCCGATGGCCAAGGTCCCGGCGATCGTCCACAACTACAAGACAATCACCGAATGCGCCGCGATCTGTGCGTATCTTGCCGACGCGTTCCCCGACGCTGAGCTCGCCCCACGCGACGAAGAACGCGCCGACTATTATCGCTGGCTCTTCTACGCCGCCGGCCCGGTCGAAGCCGCGACCGGCAACCGGGCGCTCGGCGTCGTCCCCGATGCCGCGCAACAACGCATGATCGGCTATGGCAGCTTCGACCGCGTGATCGACGTGCTCGAACAGGGCGTGGCAGCGCACCCGTACATCGCCGGCGACCGCTTCACCGCCGCCGACGTTTACGTAGGATCGCAGGTCATCTGGGGCATGCAGTTTGGCTGGATGCCGAAGCGCGAAGCGTTCGCACAGTATGCCGCGCGCCTGATCGAACGCCCGGCATACCTGCGCGCCGCATCACTGGACGACGCCCTGATCGCAGTCGCCGCGTAAGGGCGAGCGAGTGACCGGCCAATCAAACCCGTCATCCTGACGAAAGTCAGGACCCAGGATACCAGGAGTTAGCCTTAATGGCTCTGGGGCCTGACTTTCGTCAGGATGACGGCGGGGATTGGGCCGAGTGGAGCGGGTTAAAATCCACTTTCTACTATAGGCGGCCAGGCTTGGAGATTCGCCGCGTGGCGGCCGGGTACCTTGCGTGCAGCTAGCGACAATCCTCCCCCTGGCGGGGGAGGATTGTTCGGGGCCAGCACGTCAGCTTACCGGTACGTTTTAAAACCGAGTCGCCATCGAGGAGCGACTTACAAAGATGCAAACCGCCGGACTAGACGCTACAGAGTAGCGATCAGGCCGCCCACTTCGCCAGCCAGTCGGCCAAGGCCTGCGGCCCCATCGACCGAGCATCGGCCAGTTCGGTCTCATGCCCGGCATTCAACAGCTTGTTGGTCCGCGGATCGACGACCAGCACCGCGGGGACGCCCTTCAGGCGACCCTTGATGCCGTAGCCCGCCGCAATCTGCCCATTCTTGTCAAAGCGACCGACGTCGACCGTCACCACCACAAACTTGCTGTCTACGAAGCGTTTCATCTCGGGCAGGTCGATCGTCCCGGCCAGCAGGCGGCAATCGAGACACCAGTTGCCGCCGAGATCGATCAGCAACCGCTTGTGCGTCTTCAGCGCCCGCGCCCGCGCCGCGGCGACCTGCGCATTGGCATTGGCCGCCTCGTTATACGGCAGCGGCAAGGGCTGGGGCAGCTTGTCGAAGCTCGCCGTATTGACGTGCGGCGCCGCGACCTTCGCGCGCGGTGCCGCCGGTGCGGCCACCGCGGTGGCGAGCAGGGCAAAAGCGGCGATACGGCTCATCGACATCATTCATATCCTCCGATCACGGCATTGAGGAAGCTGGGGAACGGCCCATTCCAGCCATCTGCCGGCGCATCGGCAACCGGTTCGCGACGACCACGATCCGGTTCCGCCGGAATACGCTCTGACCGCGCCGGTTCCGAACGGGCCGGGTCCGACCGCGCCGGCTCCGAGCGAACAGGTTCGCTCCGAACGGGTTGCGAGCGGACCGGCTCGGACTGAGCAGGCGCGACGCGAACCGGTTCCACATACTCCGGTTCGACCCGCGCAGGCTCGGCCGGCACAGGCGCGATCCGCACCGGCCCCGCAACGCGCGGCGCGATCGCAGGCACCGGCTCGTCGATCGGCGTCCGCTCCCAGCGCGGGCGCTTCGCCACCACGACCGGCTCGACCGCGGCGAGCACTTCGGCGACGACCGCGGGCGCGACCGTGTCTTCGCGCGGTACGTGGCGAGTCCGCGGCCGCTCGCGACCAGCCTCCTCCGCAACCGCGACGGGAGCCACGTCCTCCGAACGTCCCCCGCGACGGCTCCGCGACCGATCGCGACGCGGCGCGTCCTCCTCGGCCTCGACGGCAACCGGCGCGGTCTTCGGCTCGGCAACCTTCAGCCGCTCGATCGTCTGCCCGGTAAGCTTCTCGATATTGACGATATTCTCGGCATCGTCCGGCGCGACGAACGTGTACGCCGTCCCGGTCGCCCCGGCGCGACCCGTCCGACCGATCCGGTGGACATAGTCGTCGGGATGCCACGGCGCATCATAATTGAACACCGTCGATACGCCCTTGATGTCGAGCCCGCGCGCCGCGACGTCGGAGGCAACCAAGATCGTCACCGCGCCCGTCTTGAACAACTCGAGCTCGGCCAGCCGCTGCGGCTGCTCCATGTCGCCGTGGATCTCGCCGGACTTGTAGCCCGCCTGCTTCAGCACCTTGTTGAGGTCGCGCACCGTCGTCTTGCGGTTGCAGAAGATGATCGCGTTGGTCACTTCTTCCTGCGCGAGGATGCCGCGCAGCGTATCGCGCTTGGCGGTCTGGCTCGGCACCGGTACCAGATACTGCTTGATGTTCAGGTTGGTCGACGCCGGGCGCGACACCTCGATCGTCTTGGGATTGGTCAGGAACTTGTCCGCCAGCTTCTTGATCGGCGGCGGCATCGTCGCCGAGAACAACAGCGTCTGGCGCTGCTTCGGCAGCTTGGTGCAGATTTCCTCGATGTCGGGGATGAAGCCCATGTCGAGCATCCGGTCCGCCTCGTCGATCACCAGCATCGAACAGCCGTTGAGCATGATCTTGCCGCGCCCGAACAGGTCCATCAGCCGGCCCGGCGTCGCGATCAGCACGTCGACGCCCTTTTCGAGCGCGGCGAGCTGGTCGCCCATCGACACGCCACCGATCAGCAACGCCATCGAGAGGTTCGAGTTGACGCCGTATTTCTCGAAATTCTCCGCCACCTGCGCGGCGAGTTCGCGCGTCGGCTCGAGGATCAGCGAGCGCGGCATCCGCGCACGACTGCGCCCGTGTGCCAGAATATCGATCATCGGCAGCACGAACGACGCGGTCTTGCCGGTGCCCGTCTGGGCGATGCCGATGATGTCGCGCATCATCAGCACGGACGGGATCGCGCCGGCCTGGATCGGGGTCGGCTCGGTATAGCCGGAGTCGGTGACTGCCTTCAGCAGTTCGTCGGAGAGGCCGAGATCGGCAAAACTCATGCAAATGTCCGGTAAATGGAGGGTGAAATGCACTGCCCTCAAGCGTTTTTGCGCTCGCCGATTTAGCGACAAATGTCAAGGAAACGCGGTGAATCGAGGATGGGGAGGGGGCGGCGGGCGGCGTATTTCCGCAAAAACCCCCGTCATCCTGACGAAAGTCAGGGTCCAGAGCCAAGCAGCGTACCGTCAGTTACTCTGTATCCTGACTTTTGTCAGGATGACGGAGCGAGGCGAGACTGCGTTCGCCACACACGAGACTGGCCTGCCTCCGCTACTACTTCGGCCGCAAACTCTTGAACCCATCGATCTCGCACCGCGCACCCGAGCGCATCCGGATCGCATCGCGCGCCTTGCAGACCATCCCGTCGGGCCCCGGTCTCAGATAGAAGCCCGAATAATAATCGAGCGGCCGGCAATCGCCATCGAGCCGCGCGCGCAGCCTGGTCTGGTCGGCCATCAGCAGATCGAGCGCGCCGTCCTTGTTCAGCATCGCCCCGGCGATCTCGGCCACGGCGATGCATTTGGGGCCCTTGTGCTCCTTCCATTCGGTCGACCGATCGACCGTCCGCATCGTCGTCCGGTTCATCCGGGGTACGCGGATGATGATGCGCTCGTGGATCGAGATCTGCGCGATCTGCAGATGGGACACACGGGTCTGCACCGGGCGCACAGGCGTGTCCCGCGTTGCGGCCGCAGCGGCGGCGGGGCCTGCTAGCGCAAGCAGGGTGGCGGGAATCGCGAAGTGGATCATGATGCTGTCGTAACCGTTAGGGCCGATCGTTGAACGCGCGATGAATTTTGTCTAGCGCGTGGCCTGTGGCTATTTTTCCGACAGCAATCCTGACCCCTTCGCAAGCCGCCATGCTCGGCTCGCTGAGCGCGTGTCTCGACGCAAAGGCGATCGTCACCGACGCCACCGATATCGACCCATGGCTGCACGATTGGCGCGGCCGCTTCCACGGCGTCGCGCACGCGTTGCTTGCACCGACCTCGACCGCCGAAGTCGCGCTGATCGTCGCGGCCGCCGCCGAGCACCGCGTGCCGCTGGTCGCGCAAGGTGGCAACACCTCGATGGTCGGCGGCGCGACCGCCCCCGCCGACGGCAGCGCGCTGATCCTGTCGCTGCGTCGCCTGAACCGCATCCGCAGCCTCGACGCCGACGCCGGGCTTGCGATCGCCGAGGCTGGCGTGATCCTCGCCGACCTCGACGGCGCCGCGCAAGGGCAGGGGTGGCGCTTCCCGCTGACGCTCGGCGCACGCGGCACGGCGACGATCGGTGGGCTCGTCTCGACCAACGCCGGTGGCACGCAGGTGCTCAAGTTCGGCACGATGCGCGGCCTCGTCGCGGGCGTCGAGGCGGTGCTCGCCGATGGCAGCATCTACGACGGCCTGTCCGCGCTCAAGAAGGACAACCGCGGCTACGACCTTGACCAGCTCTTCATCGGCGCGGAAGGCACGCTGGCGATCGTCACCGCCGCCACGCTACGCCTGGCCCCCGCAATCGCAGCGCGCGGCACCGCGTGGGTCGGCATCCGTTCGCCCCAGGCCGCGCTGAAACTCCTGCGCACGATGCAGGCGAAGACCGACGCGATCGAGAGCTTCGAGATCCTCCCCGTCGAGTCGCTCGCCGCCGCCATCGCGCACCTCCCGAACGCGCGCGCGCCACTCGCCGGCCGCCACCCCTGGCACCTCCTGATCGAGGCGACGTCTGCCACCACCGAAGGCGAATCCCCGAGCGCCCTCCTCGAACGCCTGCTCGGCAAAGCGCTCGAAGACGGCGCCATCGAAGACGCGACGATCGCCACCAGCGAAGCCCAGTCCGCCGCCTTCTGGCTGCTCCGCGACTCGCTCTCCGCCGCCGAACGCGCGCTCGGTCCCGCAACGCAGCACGACATCTCGATTCCCGTTGATACGATGCCGCGCTTCATGATCGAGGCGGCGGCGGCGTGCGATGCACGCTTCCCCGGCACGCACGCCAGCGGCTTCGGCCATCTCGGCGACGGCAACGTCCATTTCCACGTCCGCGCCGCGCCCGGCACCGACCCCGCGCACTGGTATGCCGAAGACGCGCCGGTCGTCACCCGCTTCGTCGGCGACCTCGTCGTCGCGGCCGGCGGCTCGATCTCCGCGGAGCACGGCATCGGCCAGATGAAGCGCGATGAACTCGAACGCCTCTCGTCACCCGCGCGGATGACCGCTCTGCGCGCGATCAAGTCCGCACTCGATCCGCTCGGCATCCTCAACCCCGGCAAGCTCGTCACACTTGCACGCCCGCCCGGCGCACCATAGAGCCTCGCCCCAATCGGTGGCATGAGCCACCGGCATTTCGACCGACCGATCCGGAGAGTAACATGGCCAGCACCGCCCAGCTTCCGCTTTTCTACAATGGCCTCGAGCCGCTTTCGAGCGACGCGCACGCGAACTACAAGGTCCGCCCGCAGGACAGCGCGCCGTTCCTGGTCGGCCAGCACGCGATCCCGATCACCGTCGACGAGTTTCCGCTGGTCCAGCGCCACATGCCGATCGTCTTCTCGGTCGGCGACGACGCGATCCCGCTCGCGCTGATGGGCCTGAACGAGGGCGTCAACGTGTTCGTCGGCGACGACGGCAAGCTGACCGAGAACACGTTCTACGTGCCGGCATACGTCCGCCGCTACCCGTACATGCTCGCGCGCCTGCACCCCGATGCGCAGGAGCTGTCGCTCTGCTTCGACCCGACCTCGCAGGCGATCGGCGAGTTCGAGGACGGCGATGCGCTGTTCGAGAACGGCCAGCCGACCGAGCTGACCAAGAACATCCTCGGCTTCAACGAGTCGTTCGAACAGGCTGGTGCGCGCACGCAGAACTTCATGAACGAGCTGCGCGAGCTCGAGCTGCTGATGGACGGCGAAGTCACGATCCAGCCTGAAGGTGCGGACCAGCCGTTCGTCTATCGCGGCTTCCAGATGATCAACGAGGAAAAACTGATCGACCTGCGCGGCGATGCGCTGCGCAAGATGAGCAAGTCGGGCATGCTGCCGTTGCTGTACGCACACCTGTTCTCGCTGTCGCTGATGCGCGACATCTTCGCGCGCCAGGCCCAGCTCGGCCAGACCCCGCAGCCGCAGATGGCCGCACCGCAGTTCAACGTCTGAGGCTTTCCCACAAGGACGATCCGTGGCGCTCAGTGCGGTACGGGTCGTCCTCGATACCGGTGCCCTGCCGCACCGCCGGCAGCTCTATGAGGGTGCCGCTCGACCCCGGACGTACGGATTTAGCAAAATTATTTGCAGTGCGGTGCAACAAGGGTTGAACCAAATCGGCGCTCACCCATTTAGATCCTGTACGGCATCGTGTCCCCCCCTTTCGCGGCGCCGTACGGGACGCTTCTAGCGTCCCTCCTCCCTGAACCTAGGCCACTCCGTGCGACACGCACGGGGTGGTTTTTTTTGGCCCGCGCGATGCGGTGGGCCCGTCCGCTCCTCCCACCCGTTGCGTGCCCGTGGAAGTATTCGAAAGCCTCGACGCGATCCTGCTCGCCGCGCTGGTCCTGCTGGTCCTCGCGCGCAAGTTGAACGTGCCCTATCCGACCCTGCTGGCGGCGGCCGGGATCGGTTTTGCCGCGTTGCCGTTCGCACCGAAGATCACGGTCGAGCCGCATCTGGCGCTGGCGTTGTTCATCGCCCCCGCGCTGCTGTACGCCGCCTATTACACCAGCCCACGCGCGTTGCGGCGACACTGGTTCCCGCTGCTCAGCCTCGCGGTATTCGCCGTGCTTGTCACGGCGTCAGCGGTCGCGCTGGTTGGTGTGACGCTGGGCGGATTGCCGCTCGCCGCCGCGTTCGCTTTGGGGGCAATCGTTGCACCACCCGATGCTGCCGCCTCAGAAGCGGTGCTCGGTGAAGTAGGCATCCCGCGCCGCGGCCTGCTGCTGCTCCAGGGCGAGAGTCTCCTCAACGACGCCACCGCGCTGCTGCTGTTCGGGCTGGCGGTGGCGTTCGCGACGCATTCGGATACGCCGGTGACGCCGCTGGCGCTCGCCGCCGCGGTGCCAGGCGGGATCGTGTTCGGGGCCATTGCGTCGTGGCTCTACCTCCGCGTCGCGCCGTTGTTCGCGGGCACGCTGGGGGCGAGCATAGCCGATTTCGCCGTGACGTTCGGGATCTGGCTGCTGGCCGAGCGGCTGCACATCTCGCCGGTGCTCGCGGTCGTCACGTTCGGGATGATCGTGTCGCAGCGCCGCCCGATCGTCCAGCCCGCACGCGACCGGTTGCAGGGCGCAGCGGTATGGTCGGCGGCGGTGCTCGTCCTCAACATCATCGCGTTCGCGCTGATGGGGCTGCAATCGCGCGACGTGCTGGTCGGCCTGCCCGCTGCCGAGCGCTGGCCTGCGATCGGGTTCGCCGCCGCGGTGCTGGCGACCGTGCTGGCCACGCGCATCGCATGGGTGTTCTTCGTGCGCTTCGTCGAGGGCGTGATCGCCAACCGCTACGCGCCGTCCTGGCTGCCCAAGCCGCCGCCGTGGAACGCGTCGATCATCCTGTCTTGGTCGGGTATGCGTGGACTGCTGACGCTCGCCACCGCATTCGCGCTGCCACGATCGGTGCCGGGCCGCGACCTGATCGTGCTCGCCGCGTTCGCCGTCGTGATCGGCACGCTGGTGCTGCAAGGGCTCACACTGGGCCCCCTGATCCGCCGTCTCGATCTCGGCGCAGACACGGGGCTTGCCGACGAGATCGCCCCCGCGCGCAAGCGACTGATCGATGCAGGGCTAGCCGTCCTGCCAGCACGCGAAGGCGCGGCGGCCGATGCGTTGCGCTTCCGCTATGGCTCAGCAGGCAAGGTCACCGCCGAGGCAGACGACCCGCAGGCGACCTCGGAATTCGACGAACTCCATCTTGAGATGATCGCCTGCCAGCGCATCGTGCTCCACGAAATGCGCGACAAGGGCGAGGTGGCCGAGGATGTCTATCGCCGCCTGCAGGAGGAACTCGACTGGGCGGAGGTCGACGCGCGTGCGTTCGGGGACAACATCCTCACGGCGACCTGAGGGCGTGCGGGGAACATCGACACACGCTACGCGGTTTGAAGAAACCACCGTAGAAAGGGTCGATGCATGTCCGAGGCGAATTCGTGATCAAGTCCGTGAAGCCCGCCCCGCCGACGACGCTCGTGATCTTCGGCGCCTTCGGTGACCTGACCCGCCGCCTGCTGATGCCGGCACTGATCAACATGACTCGACTGGGGCTTGTCGGTAACGATTTTCACGTCCTCGGTGTCGGCATCGACGAAGGCAACGATCAGTCGTTGCGCGAGGCGCTCGGCAGCTTCGATGCGAAGGGCGGCGAAGGGGCCGGCGAGAAAGGCGACGCGTGGGCACGGCTCAAGGATCGCGTCGGCTATCTCCAGGGCGATTTCACGCACGACGACGTCTACGAACAGCTCAAGACACGCGTGAAGGGCAACGTGGCGTTCTACTTCGCGGTGCCCGCCAAGTTTTTCGGCGACATCGTCGATAAGCTCGCCGATCACGGCCTGATGGCGGAAGCGCCGCATGCCTTCCGCCGGATCGCGATCGAGAAGCCGTTCGGGCACGACCTGGCCTCCGCTCAGGCACTCAACGCGCGCATCCTGTCGAAGGTCGGCGAAGCGCAGGTGTACCGGATCGACCATTTCCTCGGCAAGGAAACCGTGCAGAACATCATGACCGCGCGGTTCGCGAACATGATGATCGAGCGCGTCTGGAACTCGGACTGCATCGCGCACGTCCAGATCACCGCCGCCGAGACGGTCGACGTCGGCACCCGTGGCAAGTTCTACGACGGCACCGGCGCGCTGCGCGACATGGTCCCCAACCACCTGTTCCAGCTGCTCGCGATGGTCGCGATGGAGCCACCAGCGAGCTTCGATGCCGAGGCGATCCGCAACGAAAAGGGCAAGGTGCTCAAAGCCGTCCGAGTCTATTCGCCCGGCAAGGCGAAGCGCAACGGCGTTCGCGGCCAGTATACCGCTGGCAAGGTGAAGGGCGTGGATGTTCCCGCCTACACCGCCTCGCCCGACGTCGCGCCGGACAGCCGGACCGAGACCTATGTCGCGCTGAAGCTGATGGTCGACACCTGGCGCTGGGCGGGCGTGCCGTTCTACCTGCGCACCGGCAAGGCGATGACGTGTCGCGACACCGAGATCGCGATCACCTTCAAGCCGGTCCCGTTCGCGTCGTTCCCCGGTGCCGCCGCCGACATGCTGCCGCCCAACCGCCTGATCATCCAGATCCAGCCCGACGAAGGGCTGAGCATGGACATCAACATCAAACGCCCCGGCCTCGAAGTCGCGACCGCGCCGATCGCGCTCGATTTCCGCTATGCCGATGCGTTCGATATCGGTCACCTGACCGGGTATGAGTCGCTGATCTACGACCTGTTCGTCGGCGACCAGACGCTGTTCCAACGGGCGGACGCGATAGAGGCGGGCTGGGCCGCGGTGCAGCCGTTCCTCGACCTGTGGGCGCATGACGCCGGCATGCCGGAGCCGTATGAGGCGGGCACGCTAGGGCCGGCCGCGGCCGATGCCCTGCTAGCGCACGACGACCACACCTGGCACGAACTCGCGCCCGCGGGGAAGACGGTGCCCTGATACGTCGTCATCCTGACGAAAGTCAGGATCCAGAGCCAAGGGTGTAATGCTGCGCCGCTCTGGATCCCAGCTTTCGCTGGGATGACGAAAGTGACGTCGCGTGAGCTCAAACCCGCTCGGTCAGCTCGATCTCGCCCTCGACCTCCATCTCGTCCTCGTCGCCCATCTCGTCCATGTCGGGCATCGTGAAGTCCGCCTTCCAGTCATAGACCTTCTCGGCCCCGCCCTGCACCCAGACGCGCACCGCGCCAGACGTAATCTCGCCACCCATCGCGCCGACGAAATCCGCGACCAGCGAATCCGCCGCATCCTCGTGATCGGTCGCGCCGGGGATCGTCGCGGCGGTCATTTCCTCGTCGAGTTCGATGATCTGCGCCCAATATTGCTTCGCCATGTGATGCTCCTGCGTAGATGAAAGGCCGTCAGTCGGGGTATTTGACGCCGTCAGCCGGCGGTGATGATAGGGTGATCCTCGCGCAGCCGGTCCGCCAGCCGCTCGACCGCGTCGACCTCGCTCGCGCTGCCCGACGGCGTCACCGCCCAGTTGCAATGCGCGTGCGTCGCGAGGCTGTAGACCTTCACGTCGCCGACGATCAGCCGCCACCGTCGCCGGTCGCCGCTATTGTACCGGACGAGGTTGGTGACGAACAGGCTCTGGAGATCCGATGCGGTCATCCGCGCCCCATAGCGACAAGCGGATCGTCACTGCAAACCGTCGTTACCGTCGCGAGCTTGGCTTGGCCTGCAACGCATCGAGCGCGTCGGCATTCCGGCGCCCCCAATCGTACAGCAGCTCGACCGGCTCGACGAACCGCGCGCCGAGCGGCGTCAGCGCATAATCCACCGCGGGCGGCACCGTCCCGTGGACGGTCCGCACGACCAGCCCGGCCGCCTCCATTTCGCGCAACGTCTGCGTCAGCATCTTTTTTGAGATTCCGGGGATCGATCGCAGCAGCACGCCGGTCCGCGCCGGCCCGTCGTGCCGCACGTGCAACGTATGCAGGATCATGCTCGTCCACTTGGTCGCGAACAGCTCCAGCGTCCGCCGCGGCGCGCAGTCCTCGCGCCATTCCTCGTCGGCCGTTCCCGCCTGCATGTGGATACCTTCCGGTGCCTATGTCCCCAAAGGGTGCCTTCTAGAAGCCCGTGCGTTCGGTGCCTAGCTGGTAGCGAGCAGATAAGGAGCTGAAGATGGCCAAGACGGCATTGGTAGTAGGAACGAGCGGGATCGTCGGCAGCGCGACCGCCGCGGCATTGGTGAAATCCGGCTGGACCGTCCACGGTCTCGCGCGGCGCCCGACCGAGCAGGACGGTGTCCAGCCCGTCGCGGCGGACCTCCAGGATCCCGCGAGCCTCGAAAAGGCGCTCACCGGCCTCAAGCCCGACGCGGTGTTCATCGCCACCTGGTCGCGCCAGGACAGCGAAGCGGAGAACATCCGCGTCAACGGCGGCATGGTCCGCAACCTGCTCGGCGCGCTCTCGCCAGCCGGAAGCGTCGGCCATGTCGCCCTCGTCACCGGCCTGAAGCACTACCTCGGACCGTTCGAGGCGTACGGCAAGGGCGTCCTCCCGCAGACCCCGTTCCGCGAGGAGCAGGGCCGCCTCGACGTCGAGAACTTCTACTACGCGCAGGAAGACGCCGTGTTCGAGGCGGCGGAGCGCGAAGGCTTCGGCTGGAGCGTCCACCGCCCGCACACGATCATCGGCAAGGCGGTCGGCAACGCAATGAATATGGGCACCACGCTTGCGGTCTATGCGACGCTGTGCCGCGAAACCGGTCGCCCGTTCCGCTTCCCCGGCTCGGCCGCGCAGTGGAACGGCCTGACCGACATGACCAGCGCGACGATGCTCGCCGATCACCTGATCTGGGCGGCGACCACGCCCGAGGCGCGCAACGAGGCGTTCAACGTCGTCAACGGCGACGTCTTCCGCTGGAGCTGGATGTGGGGCCGCATCGCCGAGTGGTTCGGGATCGAGCCGGCCCCGTTCGACGGCACCGTGCTCACGCTCGACGAGCAGATGAAGGATGACGCCGGCATCTGGCGCGAGATCGCCGCGCGCGAAGGCCTGGCGGAAGCCGACCTGTCGCGGCTCGCCTCGCCGTGGCACACCGACGCCGATCTCGGCCGCCCGATCGAGGTGGTGACGGACATGGGCAAGAGCCGCCGCTTGGGGTTCAAGGAATACCAGCCCACGGATGACGCGTTCTTCGACCTGTTCGCGGAGCTGCGCGCGGACCGGCTGATCCCGTAAATACCCCGTCTCTACTCCGTCATTCCCGCGAAGGCGGGAACCCATACTGGCTGGACGTGCGATCGTGCACGACCGTTGGAGGCTATGGGGCCCCGCCTCCGCGGGGATGACGGAAGGTGAGGGTGGGTTAAGGCGTTATGGCTTGACCGCCACCGTTGCCACCACCGCCGGATCATCCCGAAGCTTCAGAAACAGCGCCCCGCCAACCGGCTTGGGTACGGTCAGCGAAGCCCCGGTAAACCCCTCCGGCACCCGCACCGCATCCGCAAACCCAGCATTCGCCGCCACCGAATCGATCAGGAACAGGTCGCTACCGGCCAGCGTGCACGCATCCTTGCACGTCACCCCGGTCAGCGCCGGCACGCGCACCAGGCTCGTCAACGGCACCCAGTCGCCCGCAACGCCGTCCTGCACCAGCCGCCACCGCAGCGGCCCATGCGCGGACACGCCCAGCGCCTTGCCCGGCTCGACCGAAACGACCGCGATCCGCTCGTCCTGCATGGTCAGCCCGCGGCCCGACGCGACGCTCGTCGTCGCCCCGCCGGCGACCGCACCGATCTCGACGCTGTCCCCCGCCGCAAACCGCGTCGTCCCCTCCGCACGCAGCGAGAAGGTGATCCGGGCATCCTGCGCGATCGCCGTATCGCCAGCCAGCACGAGGGGAAGCCCGGGGGAGGGGGGCGCCGCCACGCTCTTGGCGATCAGCGTCGCCTTGGGCCGCGCCGCCGCGACGGTGAACTTCACCGATCGCTTCCGCCCGTCGGTCAGCGTCACGAGCGCCGTCTTCGCCTGCCCCGGCGTGAACGTCGGCGCCGTATCCGAGGTCAGCCCCAGCAGATCACCCTTGTCCGCGCGCACCACTTCGCCCGGCTTGAACGCGACCCCGTCGATCGTCATCGACGCGACCAGATCGAGCCGCGTTCCCGCCAGCGTCCCCGCCGCATCGCCCGCATACAGCGTCAACCCATCGATCCGCCCCGCCTCGGCGAGCGCAGTGAGCGCGATCTTCTCAGGCGCCTCGACCCCGTATTGCTTGACCAGCAACGTCAATTTCCCCGGCGCGGTCTTCGCGAGTGGCAGCGTCAGTCCGATCCGGTCGCCATTCGTCGTCCACGCCAGCGGCACGTCGCCCGCCGCGCTGGTCAGCGTTACCGCCTCGACGCAGCTCGGCGTCGGTCCGGCGAGCGCCACCGGATTGTCGCGCCCCACCACCAGATTCTCCGGATCGGTATCGACCATCGTCCACCCGCCGGCGCGCGGCACCTGCAAGCGGAACTGCGGCCCGTCGAACGGCGTGAATCCCCAACGCCCGTGCAGCTTGGCATCGGTCACGCTGCTCAAACCCGCGGTTCGCATGCCCACCTGATCGAGCACATAGCCGCCGCGCTCGGCATCGGCCTGCACCGGCAGCTCGACTACGCCACCCTGCGGCGTCGTCACGCGGAGGCTCATGTCGTGCGCGAACTTGGTCGCATAGATCAGCGGTGCACCCTCGACCGGCAGCACGAGGTCGGGCTTGGCCGCGCAGACCAGCCGGTCCGCCTCCGCGCGCCGCAACGTCGGCGTCTGCGGTGTGCCGGTCTCGATCACCGGCATCGCCACCACCATCACCGATTTCGGGCTCGCGAACGATGGCGCCGCATTCAGCAACAACGCCATCCGATCGTCATGCAATCGCGCCAATGCCGGAATATAGCGGAACTGCGTCGACTGGAACGCACCGAAGATCTTCGCCAGATCGCGCACCACGCCGATATACGGGCTGTAGTACCCGAGCCCGCCCGCCGGTGTCGCGCTGAGTTGCAGCGCCAGGTCGGTCGGCGCCCCCACCAGCGTATCTGCCAGCGTCGAGCTCTGGCCATCCGCCAGCACCAGCGAATCGCGGCTCTGCGTGAGGCAGGAGGCTTGCAGATCGGCGGCGAGATCGAGGCATTCCGCCTTCAGCTTGATCGACAGGCTGCGCGACAGCAGCGGCGATACCGCTTCGATCCGCTCCGGCCGCGTCCGCTCCAGCGCATGGATACTGTCGAGAAACGCATCGAGCCGCGCGCGATCGAGCGACGCCTGATCGAGATCCTGGACCGCGCGGACGAACGCTCCCGGCTGCTTGCGGACCGCCGCAACGACGGTATCGAACCCACCGCTGTCGGGCACAAGGAACACCACCAACTGCCGCGCCCCGTCCGGCACCTTCAAATTCAGCGCGGCCTTCTTCGTCTTCCACGTCTCGGCCTTGAAAAACCACGACTTCGGCGGCGGCTCAGTCGCACCGCGCAAAAACCCCGCGACCAGCAGATAGCGCTCGGCATCGTCCTTCTTGCCGGTCGGCAGATCGGCCGCGATCGTGACCCGGTCGCCGGTCGCGAGCCGCGGCACCTGCGCGATCGGCAGGGTCGTCGTCCCGTGCGTCACGCCGACGCGCAAATTCGGCCCGGTAAGGTCGAACGGCGCAGGATCGGCGTTGGCTGCCGTCGGCGCGAGCGCCGCGGCCAGAGCACAGAGCGGAAGAAAGCGAAGCATCATCGGGGTGAGTCTCGTCGTCATGGGCGCAGCGATGACCTGCGCCGGTGTCCAGATTAGGGCAAGCGCGGTGCGTCGATCGCCCCCTTGATCCAACCCGCGCGGTGCCGCACACGATGCGCTACTCGGGGAAGGGGACAACCACATGACGATCGCCAGGATTCTCGCCGCAGCCTTGCTCGCCGGCACCGCCACCACCGCGGACGCAAAGACGGTCGTGGTCACCGCCGCGCACATGATCGACGTCCTCGCGGGCAAGCGCGTCGACAGCCCGCAGGTCACGATCGTCGATGGCCGCATCACCGCGGTAGGGCGCAAGGGCGACGCGGTCCCCGCCGGCGCCGAACGCGTCGATCTGGGCGAGCGCACTTTGCTCCCCGGCCTGATCGACATGCACGTCCACCTGACCAGCGACCCGACGCTCAGCGGGTATCGTACGCTGGAATTCACCGACAATTTTTGGACCGTCGTCGGCGTTGCCAATGCGCGGAAGACGCTCGACGCAGGCTTCACCACCGTGCGCAACGTCGGCTCGGCCAATTACGACGACGTCGCGCTCAAGCAGGGCATCGAACGCGGCTACGTCCCCGGCCCGCGCATCGTCCCTGCCACCTACGCGCTGGGCGCGACCGGCGGCCACTGCGACGCGACCGAATTCCCGCCCTCGATTCAGGTCCCGCACCCGCAGATCGCCAACACGCCCGATGAGTTTCGCGGCGCCGTACGGACGATCCGCAAATACGGCGCCGAGGTGGTCAAGGTCTGCATGACCGGCGGCGTCCTCTCGAAGACCGACAGCGTCGGCGCGCAGCAGATCAGCCTCCCCGAGATCAAGGCGATCGTCGAGGAAGCGCACATGCTCGGCATGAAGGTCGCCGTCCACGCCCACGGCGTCGAGGGCATCAACGACGCACTCCGCGCGGGCGTCGACACGATCGAACACGCCAGCCTCGCCGACGCCGAATCGTTCAAGCTCGCCAAGGCCAGCGGCGCGTGGTTCGACATGGATATCTACGACGACGACTATATTCTCGCCGAGGGCGCCAAGAACGGCGTCTTCGCCGAAAGCCTCGAAAAGGAACGCGCGATCGGTCTCAAGCAGCGCCAGACTTTCCGCGCCGCGCACGCCGCCGGGGTGAAGATGCTGTTTGGCACCGACGGCGGCGTCTACCCCAACGGCAACAACGCGCTCCAGTTCGCCAAGATGGTCGAATGGGGCATGACGCCGATCGAGGCTATCCAAGCCGCCACCTCCAGTGCCGCGACCGCGCTCGGACGCACCGCCGACGTCGGCGCGATCCAGCCCGGCCGCTTCGGCGACCTGATCGCGGTGGAGGGCGACCCGCTCGCCGACGTCCGCCAGCTGGAGCACCCCGCATTCGTCATGAAGGGCGGAGCGGTGGTCGTCGCACCAAAGTAAAACGAGCCCTCTTGATCCTCCCCCGCCAGGGGGAGGTGGCTGGCGCTTGCCAGACGGAGGGGGAGGAAGGGCAAACCGCTGTTCCGTGTCCTCCCCCTGCGTCACTTTCGGCGCCCCCTGGCGGGCGAGATTGCGGTTAACCGGCACCCGATCGCCCACGCGTCACCAACGCTTCGCCGCTACCTGGAAGCAACTCGTCGCATGACGGCTTGCCGTCGCAGCAGGTTCAGCCTCCCCCGGGCACAACGCCGCCAGACCGCGCGCAGGGGATTTCGACGATGACGACCGACCGCGGGGCGCTGGCTGCCCTGCTCGCCACCATGACAGTCTTCGGGACCGTCCTGGGTACTGCCGCGACATCGGCAGTCGCGCAGACCGAGCCAGTCGCACCAGTGCGCGGCCTAGAGCGCCTCCAGACGCCCGGTACCCAGCCGACCTCGGACGCGAGCTCGATACCGGTTCCCGCCGCACCGACGATCGTCCTGCCGAGCCCATCGCCGACCCCATCGCCGACGAGTGCGCAGGCCCCGCGCAACGCACCGTCGCCACGCGCGACGACCACCACCGCCGCCGACCGTACGGCAAGGAATCGCCCGGCTACCAATCCAGCAGCGACCGATCGAACGACCGGCCAACGCGCGGCCAACCGCAGCACTTCGGAAACTGCGACACAACCGCGGACGTCGGAGCCCGAGCAGACGCGGACGTCGACGCCTGCCGAGCCGCCCGTCGCCGCGCCGACGCAAGAGCCCGTGCCGGCTCCTCAGTCTTCGCCGAGCTCGACCGCCCCCTCCGAAGCTGCGCCGCAACCCGCCGCACCGACCACGACGGCCGAATCCACGCTCTCCGCGCCGGAAACGGGCAGGTCGATGCCGCTGTGGCTGTCGCTGACGGCGATCGTCGTGGTTCTCGGTGCGCTATGGGCACTCCGCCGCAAACCGCGCGGCAGTCGATTCGACCGGATCGAACCCGAAGCCTATGTCGAGCCCACCCCCGAGCCCGCCGCTCCGATTCCTTCTGCTTCCGCTGAGCCGGCGATATCGTCGACGCCCGCTTCGCCTGTCGTCACGCCGGGCGCCGTAGCCGGTGCGGCCATACCCGCGAGCGCACCCAAATTCCTCGAGCCCAGGGCGAAGGCCGCGCCCACGCCGCCCGCTTCCGCACGCGCACGGCTGACGTGCGAACTCCGCCCCCTGCGCGCCGGGCTCAATATGCTCAGCGCCACCGTCGAGTGCGAACTCATCATCACCAACACGGGGACCGCATCGGCCGAGGCGATCCGGACCGGCGTCGCGCTGCTTACCGCGCATGCCGATCAGGACATGGACATTGCACAGTTCAACGCCGCGCCCGTGGTCCGTCCCGCGGCGCCGCCCTTCGCCCTGGCCGCAGGCGAAACGCGCACCATCCGCACCGTCGCCGCGATTGCGCGCGAGGCGATCCGCACGATGACGGCCGCCAACCGCCCGATGTTCGTGCCCGTTCTCGCCACGAATATTCTCTACGCAACGGCCGGTGACGACGCGCAGACCGCTCGCGCGTGGGTGGTCGGTATCGAGCGTACCGACTCCGCCAAGCTCGCCCCGTTCTGGCTAGACGGCCCGGCGAAGATGTTCACCACCGTCGCGGCAAGACCTCACGCGGCGACGTTCGAGCGCTGATCTCTAGGCTGTAGCCTGCGATCGATCCGAAGATTTCCGCTCCTGTCATTTGACGTTTATCGATAAGCGATACATATCGTTTATCGATAAACGGAGGGCGTCATGCGGGATCGGTTTTTGGGTATCGCGAACGGCGTGCTGCGGTTTGCCAACGGATTGAACTGGACGTCCGCGATCGGTTTCGCCGTTGCGATCGTCTTGTCGTTCGTTTTCGCCGACGCACTGACCGCGCAGATAGCGGTTAAATATCACGGCCGATACGTGCCGGAGACGGTGGCGATCATGCGGTTGCTCGGCGTTATCTCGATCGCGGCGGCCGTCGCCGTGCACCAGCTGTTCACTCGTCTGATCGCGATCGTCGAAAGCGTGCGCGTCGGTGACCCATTCGTCGCGATCAATGCAGACCGGCTCCAGCGGATCGGCTGGGCGCTGCTCGTACTGCAGTTGCTCGACCTCGTCCTCGGGGCGACCGCGCTCTATTTCAACCGGATCAACGTCGATTTCGTCACCTGGACTCCTTCTTTTACCGGATGGATCGCGGTCGTCATGCTGTTCGTGCTCGCCCGCGTGTTCCGCGTGGGGGCGGGCATGCGCGACGATCTGGCGATGACCGTCTGATGCCCGTCATCGTCACGCTCGACGGCATCCTCGCGGCGCGTGGGCTGACGCTGACCGAGCTTTCGCAGGCGGTCGACATCACGATGGCGAACCTGTCGATTCTGAAGACCGGCAAGGCCAAGGCGATCCGCTTCTCGACGCTGGAGGCGATCTGCACCGCGCTCGACTGTCAGCCGGGCGACATTCTGAGTTTTACAGCAGACGGGGAAACGGCATGAGCGATCGTAGCGAAAGACTCGGGATTGGCGGGCGCATTGTCGGCGCCATCCTCGGCTTGGGGGGCGCCGTCGTGGAGACCTATCGGCTCGGCGGACGCGCGGTGAGGGCGGCACCGCTCGTCCTGGCGATCGCGGTGGTGCCCGAGTTCCTGCAACATATCGCGGAAATCCACCTCGGCATGTTCGCATCGGTCGAGCAGTTTCGTGCGCTCGCCAACGATCCACTGCGCTGGGGCTTCGGCTACGTGAAGATCGCGGGGTTCGTCATCGCCATTCTCGCGGTCGCGCGGTTCTGGTCGGTACGGTCGGTTCGTCGGACATTGCTGGTTCCGCCGATGACCTTCGTCCGGGTGGTCGTCGGATTGGTCGTGGGGCTGGCGGTCGCATCGCCGTTCATGTGGCTGGACAAGCAAGGTCTACCACTGGCGATCGCCGTACCGCTTCAGATCGTTTCGGGGATCATCCAGGGTGGCTTCCTGATCTACGTCGTTGGTGCGTTGATCGAGGACGCGTCGGTGACGCCAAAGCGGGCGATGACGTCACTGCTGCCCGCCGGGATCGTCCTCAGCGTCTTGGCGGCAGTCGCGTTCGGCCCGGCGCAGGCGCTGCACATGGCCAATCACAAGCTCGCCTTGGGCCAGCCGCTACCGATTGTGTGGGCGCTGATGGTGTTCGACGCGCTGTGGGTCGGGCTGTTCGCGGCGCTGGTGGGCTCGGCGTTGTTCGTCGGCGTGAGGACCGGGCTGACGTTGCGGGGGTGGACTGTGCACCCCCGCGATCTGGATGCGACGGTGGAGCCGGCGGACGACGCGCCGCGCTTCGCAATCCAAACGGCCTGACTGCCGGCTCTCACCACCCCGGCGGAGGCCGGGGCCCATGTGGGCGATCTGTCGTGAGGTACGTTGCGCTTCGTTAGCGCCGCCCCTCAATTGAGCTACGGCTTCCGCCGAGCAGATGGGGAAGTTCGCGACGTGTAACGAAAAAGGGCGACCCCATCGCTGGGGCCGCCCTTTTTCTTAGCTGCGGCCAGCAGGGGCAAAGCCCCTGCTTCGTCGGTCGACACTGCGTGCCGCCGGCCGGCCTTGCGGGAGTGCGATTTAGCCGAAGCTAAATCGTCTCTCCCGCTGCGGCTTACTTGACCTCGACGGTCGCGCCAGCTGCTTCGAGCTGAGCCTTGATCTTGGCGGCTTCGTCCTTCGACACGCCTTCCTTGACGGCCTTGGGAGCCGACTCGACCAGCGTCTTGGCTTCGGTCAGGCCGAGCGCGGTGATCGCACGGACTTCCTTGATGACGTTGATCTTCTTGCCACCGTCGCCGGTCAGGATGACGTCGAATTCGGTCTGCTCTTCAGCGGCCGGTGCGGCTGCGCCGCCGCCTGCTGCCGGTGCTGCGACCGCTGCTGCGGCCGAAACGCCCCACTTCTCTTCGAGCAGCTTCGAAAGCTCAGCTGCTTCGAGAACGGTCAGTTCGCTCAGGCTCTCAACGAGCGCGTTCAGGTCTGCCATGATAAATCTCCATCTCGGGGCATCGGCCCCATCAGTTCAAAAAGGTAACGAAAGGCCTGCAAGATCAGGCGGCTTCCTTCTCCGCGTAGGCGGAAAGCACGCGCGCGAGCTGCGCTGCCGGAGCCTGCGTAATCGTTGCCAGCTTCGTGGCAGGTGCCACGATGAGGCCAACGATCTTGGCACGCAGTTCGTCCAGCGAGGGCAGCGTTGCGAGCGCCTTCACACCGTCGACGTCGAGGGTCGTCGCGCCCATCGCCCCACCCACGATTTCGAACTTGTCGTTCGTCTTCGCGAATTCCACGACCACCTTGGCGGCCGCGACGGGATCGATGGAGCTGGCCAGACCGACCGGACCCGTGAGCATGTCGCCCAGCGAGCTGTAGTCGGTGCCGTCCATTGCGATCTTGGCAAGCTTGTTCTTCGAGACCTTGTAGGTCGCGCCGGCGTCGCGCATCTTGTTCCGCAGCACAGTGGACTGTGCGACGGTCAGGCCGAGGTTGCGCGTGACAACGACGACGCCGACCTCGGAAAAGGTGCGGTTCAGCTCGGCTACGGCCGCGGTCTTTTGATCACGATCCATGCCATTCTCCACGTTTTACGAGTTCACCGCTTGCGCAGTGGACCCGGTTACTAACCGGAGGCGCAGACAAACCCGCGCTTCCGGGGTGTCTCGTCGATGGGGCATGGGAGAGGGGCGGCGCGCAGATGGGCCGACAAAATCTCATTCCCCGTCTAGGTGGGAGATTAAGCACCGGCAAACCCGCTGCACCCACTGTCTCGGACGGAGTTCGACGAGCAAGCCCGCCGAACGAAGGTGCCGCTTAGCGGAATTGGCGGGGGAGTCAATCGCCGAGAGGGTCAGGCGTCCAGGTACAGCCCGGTATCCGCGCCGTCGAGCCTGCGTATCCTTGCCGCCGCTAGAACGTCGATCGGCATCAGGCGGGCGTTGATCCCGATCCGGTCGATCATTGGGTCGACCTTCGTCCAGTGCGTCACGCACCCGCATTCGCCGCATCGGTGGAAGCGCAATGTCTTGGCACCCCAACTGTAGACTGCCGTCGGCACGGATGCCGCGACGCGTATGTCGCTTGCGCGGTAATAGGCCCAGAGTACGCCGTAACGGCGACAGATCGAGCAGTTGCAGTCGGCGACCCATTCGGGCGGATCGTCGGCGGCCAGCGTTACCGCGCCACAATGGCAGGAGGCTTGGATCATGGATTGATCGGTGGCTCAGAATGGTGGGGCATTCACGCGTTTTCGCAAATCCCGTCATCCTGACGAAAGTCAGGATCCAGAGCCATTAGGAGTAGCGTCTGTAACCCTGGATCCTGACTTTCGTCAGGATGACGGGAGCGGGGGCTAGGGGGCGGCGATCTTCATCGAACGGCGATATGGCGCGCACGCAAAAAGGACCGGGATCGCTCCCGGCCCTTCTTAACTCTAAGCGGCGGGACGGGAGTAAATCCCGTCCTCGTCGGTCGCGGTTGCCCGCGCCGGCCGGCCTGTCGCCGTCTCGGGGTTAGCTTGCACTAACCCCGTGCGGCTTGGGCTTACGCGCCAGCAACCTCGGTCGTGTCGACCTTGATGCCTGCACCCATGGTCGACGAGATCGCGACCTTCTGGACGTACTTGCCCTTGGCGCCGGTCGGCTTGGCCTTCACCACTGCGTCGACCAGTGCGTCGAAGTTCGCGCGCAGGTCTTCTGCCGGGAACGACGCCTTGCCGATGCCCGAGTGGATGATGCCGGCCTTCTCGACGCGGTATTCGATCTGGCCGCCCTTGGCTGCCTGAACCGCGGCGGCGACGTTCATCGTCACCGTGCCGAGCTTCGGGTTCGGCATCAGGCCCTTGGGACCCAGCACCTTACCGAGGCGACCGACGATGCCCATCATGTCCGGGGTCGCGATGCAGCGATCGAAATCGATCGTGCCACCCTGGATGATTTCCATCAGGTCTTCGGCGCCGACGACGTCTGCGCCTGCTGCGAGGGCTTCTTCAGCCTTCGCGCCGCGGGCGAACACGCCGACGCGGACGGTCTTGCCGGTGCCCTTGGGCAGCGTGACGACGCCGCGGACCATCTGGTCTGCGTGACGCGGATCGACGCCCAGATTCAGCGCGACTTCGATCGTCTCGTCGAACTTCGACGTGGCGCCCGACCGTGCGAGACCGATGGCCTCGTCGATGCCGTGCAGCTTGACGAGGTCGACCGTGACGGCCTTCTGCTTCTTGCTCAGCTTAGCCATGATCTCAGCCCTCCACCACTTCGAGGCCCATTGCGCGGGCGCTGCCTTCGATGATCTTCGTCGCAGCGTCGATATCGTTGGCGTTGAGGTCCTTCATCTTCGTCGTGGCGATCTCGCTCAGCTGCGAGCGCTTGATCGTGCCGGCGACGACCTTGCCCGGCTCCTTCGAACCCGACTTGAGACCAGCGGCCTCCTTGATCAGGTACGATGCTGGCGGGGTCTTGGTCTCGAACGAGAACGAGCGATCCGCATAGACCGTGATGACGGTCGGGATCGGCATGCCCTTCTTCAGTTCGCTCGTGCCGGCGTTGAACGCCTTGCAGAACTCCATGATGTTCACGCCGCGCTGACCCAGCGCAGGCCCGATCGGCGGTGCGGGCTTTGCCTCGCCTGCAGGGACCTGCAGCTTGATGTATCCGGTAATCTTTTTAGCCATGTCACTCTCTTTGTGTGAGCCTAGCGGTGATGGCGGCTACCTCTCGGCAACCTCCCGCAATTCCAACAGTGAAGGTGGAAGCCGGCGCCCATACCCCAAAACCCGCAAAGCGGCAACACCCTGCTCCCTCCTTCTTCTCGGCGTCCCTTCTCCTCCGCGTCTCCGCGCCTCCGCGCGAACCCCGAATCTTCTGCTCCTCTGACTTCTCTTCGCGCCCTCGCGCCTTCGCGTGAACCAATCCTACTAAAGACTGCGCTCCCTTGTTCTCCCGCGAAGGCGCGAGCCCAGTCTGGGTCCCCGCCGTCGCGGGGAAACAAACTCGAAAACCACGCCCCCAGCACAAGCCCCTTGCAATGTAGGATATCGAGGCAGACCCACTAGCGATGGCGCGCCCGTTCACCCCCGACCAGTTCACCCGCCGCCAGGCCGCACAGAACGCCGCGTTCCTCGCCGCCCTCCGCCGCACCGGCAACGCCCGCGAAGCCGCCAGCACGCTAGGCTACAACCGCTCCACCTTCACCAAGCGCCGCGCCGCTCACCCCGCCTTCGCCGCAAAATGGAACGCCGCGCTGGCACTAGCATCCGCCGCTCTCAAAGATCCTCCCCGGAACGGGGAGGGGGACCGCCGACCAGAGGTCGGGGGTGGAAGAGGCTCGCCCCAAACGCCAAGCGCCGACACCACGCCCACGACGACAAGAACCGCCAACGGCCGTCTCCAGCTCCGCCGCCCGCCCGCCAACCGCCTCGACCACGCCGCCGAGCAAGCCTTTCTCACCGCGCTCTCCGTCACCGCCAATATCCGCCTCTCGGCCGCCGCCGCCGGGTTCAGCCACTCCGCCTTCTACGCCCGCCGCAAAGCTAGCCCCGCCTTCGCCCGCGAGATGCGCCTCGCGCTCGCGGCCGGCTACGAGTCGGTCGAGTTCGCGCTGTTGGCCGGTACCCTGCCAGGCTCGCACGACCATGACGAATGGCGCCACAACGCTCCCCCACCGATCCCGCCGATGACCGCGAACCAGGCGCTGCAGCTCCTCCACCTGCACAACCGGACGGTCCACCTCCAGGAAGAGCCACCGCACATCAAACGCCGCCGCGGCGAATCGAGCGACGCACACAGCTACCGCCTGACGGCAATGTACGAAGCCCGCCAAGCCCGCGCCCGCGAAGCCTTCGACATCGCCGAAGCCGCCCGTAACGAACGCGGCGAACCGACGCTGACCAACCCGTATCCGGCGCCGAGGACGGTACACCTGCCGGCGCTCGATCAGGTCACCGGCTGGAGCAAGGCCGATCCGACGAAGGTGGCGCACGATCCAAGCGTGGCGCTGTTCGGCGGGTGGCGGCTGAAGGGGCGGATATAGCGGTTTCGGTTTAGGGTTTATGCGAAACGGCCGCTCTCCGGCGGCAGTTCGCATAAGCGGACTATTGTTTATGTAGCTGTGCGCCAAATCAACAGCCTGAAAGAGAAGGACACCCATGTCACGGCACGTGTCAACTCAAGCGCATTTCGTTGGGTAGGTCCACACGATCAGCAGCAAGGTGGAAGTCGCCCACCTGCGCATGAGCTGCCTGAAAAAAGCGGAGCGGGTTGATGTGCGCCTGTGTAACGCTTCTTCAGCTCATCACCAACTGAGTCGAGCTGAGATTAAAAAGGCTCGGTAGCTGTCACAAAGCTGTCCATTACACGCTTGTCGCCTACATTCCTGAAAAAGACATCCAGCTTATTTCCGTCAACTGCTGTTACAGTTCCGTCGCCAAACTTGTGATGATGCACGGCGTCGCCCGCATCGAAGGAAGATGGACGGTCCGCATCATCGGCGAAAGCAATATCAACGAGTAGCTCGTCGAAGTCTTCTTGATCGACTACCTGCTCCGCGTCTGCGTCGGGTAAGTCTTGTTCTGGCGCCTCGGCGTCATACTCATTGTCTGGCAGGTTAAAGTTTTTGACTAGCAGGGCGTGGTAATTTTCATACCACGTTGGCATCTTTGCCAACGTTTGACCCACGTCGCCTTTGATGAAAGGTCGGAAGGTAAAGCTGGCATACTCTTTATAGAAGGCGTCGCAATACTCCCTGATATCCTCACGATTTACAATAGTTTGCGCTCGCAACTTATCTTCTTTGACTGCGAGCGAGTGACTGCCACTCATGTTGATCCAGAAAACCGGGTAAGACGCGCCGCCGATTACCCCCTTTAGGGTGTGCGATCCATCGTAGTTCAAGTCGATTCTGCTGACTTCTCCGTCGAAGCTCGTCATCGAGATGAGGTATGCAACGTCGACACTCACCACCATTTTACGGCTCGATGAAAAACCCGTCAGGCGGAAGCCCGTGTCAATCGAGGGGCCTATGTAGTCCACCGATAAACCAGTACTGTCTTTGTCCGTGTAGATCGAGTTGAGGAGGTTGCCACTGGCTTGGTAATAGTTCTCAACGCGCTCACTTGCGGCACTCGGATATCTGCCGATAACCACCTCTCGATTACGGTAAGGAAATCCTGCTACCCAAGCGGTACACTTAACATCAAGGGATGAGCTCTCCCCCTTAAGGAAGGTTCGCATTCGGTCGACGGCTTGGAACCAACATGTGAGCGTAGTAGCGATCTGGCGGTGGTCGCCCAGTTCCTTTACAAATAAAACTTCGTCGCCGATCGACTTCCAAAATTCAGGCTCATCCCCGTACAGCTCTACTGGAAGCTCGCTCTTCGCTTTTCGATCTGCCCATTGCTGAAGAAACGCCTGAGCCGCTTCGAAGTAAAAACCTTGGATAGCCGAAAACCAAACCGGACCGCTTTTCCAGTCCTCCTCAGCCCCCCCTGGGCGGCCGCGAGTCTGCTTTAGTGATGTCGAACCCACAATGTCCGCGCTGAGGAACAAGCGCAAACGGGGCTCTAGAAACGGCGGACATACCGGAACCGTCAATTAATTAGCCCCAGTCCCTTGGCCCGAACTTCAGCCGCAGCGGTAGAAACGAGGAAGTTGTCGGCGACCGATCTAATGTCGCCGCCCTTCTCTTCATACACTGAACGGAACGAAGCTTCGGGCATTAGGAATGCAGCAGCGAACCAATTTGCCTCCCACTCAATGCGTTCTGATCCACGGCGGAAAGCGACAACCCGATCTGGGAGGGCAGGGTTCTTTTTCTTCGCCCAAAGATAGTGAAGCACATAATGGCCAAGTTCGTGTGCAACCGTAAACCGGTCGCGTTCCGGGCTGGTATGCGAAGGGACTACAATCCTAAATTTGGATGGGCCTTCGACGTATAGACTGCCGGTGTGTTCCGGGTCCGTAAGCAGCGTGTCTTCAATCTGGACAACCCCACCCATCCTCTCGATGAGAGCATGAATGTCATCGCCTGCCGTGAAGCTGAGTTGCTGAGCAATCGACTCGGCAAATTTATGCACTTGAGGTTTCGACAGGCGAGATTCGACAGCCGGCGAATATGTCATTTTGTCCCCGTCAAGTTGCAAAGCGCGCTAACACAACGACACACGCCGTGCAATACGTATGTTCCTCTCTTGTTCTGCGCAAGCACATAGCATGCCGCGTTTGGCTACTGTTTGCCAAGCAACTGCCAGGTCGCTTATGGCAAGCCTAGCCAGGAGCCTGTCGCTTAGGCCGGTGAACAATCGCCTCGTTTGATCGGTTTCTGCTTAGAATATGGACGCGTGTCCGCTTTCCGATATGCTGGAGGCTTGGCTAGATGGCCAGAGTTGAGTGCTTTCGGTCTGCTTGGCGTGTAGCTTTATAAAGCGGATCCAGATGCACAGTGTACGATGGCCTGCAGGAACCTATACTTGGTGACGTATCAGGCCCCGAGTATGGTATTCCGATGTAGCGTAGGGAGCAGAACGGGTGGTGGCTGATGGAGTCCCGTTGATGTCGCGGAACCTATATCCATCCACCTCGTCATCCTGACGAAAGTCAGGACCCAGAGCCAAGCAGGCTAGCGTTCTGTAATTCTGATTCCTGACTTTCGTCAGGGCTACGGAACGCGAAGGGAATGCGCGGAACGCTGGGCGTTTCCAAAAACGCGACGCGGGAGTAAATCCCGCGTCGTCGGCCGGGCCGTTGGCCCGCCGGCCGGTCGAGGCCGTCTCGCGATTAGCCGCTGGCTAATCGTGTGCGGCCGCAAGCGCGCCGCTATGCGGCTTACTTGCTTCTTTCGACCTGCTCAAACTCGAGCTCGACTGGCGTCGCACGCCCGAAGATCGACACCGAAACCTTGACGCGGCTGCGGTCGAAATCGAGTTCTTCCACCAAACCGTTGAAGGTCGCGAACGGGCCGTCGAGGACCTTGACCTGATCGCCGATCTCGTAGTCGACCTTGACCTTCTGCTTGGGCGCAGCGGCGGCCTCTTCCTTGCTGTTCAGCATCCGCGTGGCTTCCGCCTCGCTGATCGCCTGCGGCTTGCCCATGCTGCCGAGGAAGCCGGTGACCTTCGGCGTGTTCTTCACCAAGTGATACACGTCGTCGTTCATGTTCAGCTTGGCGAGCACATAGCCCGGCATGAACTTGCGCTCGACCGCGATCTTCTTGCCGCGACGGGCCTCAGTGGTGGTTTCGGTCGGGACTTCGATCTGCTCGACGAGCTGCTCGAGACCCATCCGGGTCGCCTCGGCCATGATCGAGTCGCGGACCTTGCCCTCGAAGCCCGAATAGGCGTGAATGATGTACCAGCGCGCCATGACGGAACCTTGCTTACTGAGCGAGTTTGAGGAGGGCGGAGACGATCGCTTGCAGGATCGAGTCGACGCCCAGGAAGAACAGCGCGAGGATCGTCGTCATGATCACCACCATCACGCCGGTCATGACCGTCTCGCGACGCGTCGGCCACGTGACCTTCGCGGTCTCGTTGCGGACCTGCTGGATGAATTCGAGGGGGGACGTCTTCGCCACGATGTTCTTCGAACCCGCTGATTGAGAAACTGAGATGCGAGACATAGACCCACTAGCCGCTCCCTGTGAAGGGTCGCGGCGACAGGTCCGTTCTCGCTGTCGGAAGCGCGGCAGATAGCTGCCGTCACAGGTGAAAGCAAGTGCGCGGCAGGAGAGGGGCGGGGCGCGTGTCGGTAGAGAGGAGCGTAACTGCTGCGCGAAGTGGCGGGGGAGAGCGCTTGGGTCACTCGATCCCCCGCACGATCGTCTTGCCGGTGCCGGTTTGACCGGCGGCTCCGCTCCCACGGTTTCTATTTATCGTTCGGCTTGACGACGGCACCCGAGGTGTGCGCCGAACGCAGGCGAAAAAAAAGGCCGGTACAAGACCGGCCGTAAAAGTTTTTAGGAGAGGATGCCTGAAAGGCCTGATCGTTGTGCATCGCAGCACATCATAGATCAATTGCGAAAATTGCATTATGGAATGCACTTTCTGCAATCGCGATGAACGCGTGAAGCCACCGCGTGAAACGGTGCGTTCGAAATCGAAATTTAAAGGGGGTGGCAGGAGTGCTCGGATTCGAACCGAGGGCCTTCGGTTTTGGAGACCGACGCTCTAACCAACTGAGCTACACTCCTACACGGACGCGCCCCTTACCCAGCGTTTTCGCGAAGGGCAAGCGTCTCGCGTGCAATTCGTCCCGCGAGGTCCCCGCAACCGTCATCGTAAGGATGATGCGTTGCACGGTGCATGGTTTGCCCGTTAACCTTAAGCGGTCTCGTTGGATGTAGGAAAGCGTAATCGTATGAAGGCGGGATTGATGATGCTGGCGCTGCCGGTCGCGGCGTTGCTCATGGGGGCGGGGCCGGTTCCGCAGGTGCCGGACCTCGGGCTGCAGCTCGAACGCTTCACCTACCCGTGGCAGGTTCAGACGATGGAAGTCGATATCGTCGGCAGCCCTGCGCAGATGGCGTTCATGGATATCGCGCCGCAGCGCCCCAATGGTCGCACGGTCGTCCTGCTCCACGGCAAGAACTTCTGTGGCGCGACCTGGGGCAGCACCGCGCGGGCGCTGAGCGAGGTCGGTTACCGGGTGATCGTCCCCGACCAGATCGGCTTCTGCAAATCGTCGAAGCCCCGCGTGGCACAGTATAGCTTCGAGATGCTGGCGACGTTCACCAAGCGGCTGCTCGAATCGCGCGGCATCACGCGGGCGACGATCGTCGGGCATTCGATGGGCGGCATGCTCGCGATGCGGTACGCGATCCTGTACCCCGCGTCGGTCGAGAAGCTGGTGCTCGTCAATCCGCTCGGCCTGAAGGATCGTGGCGAGGAGGGCGTGCCCTATACCGACGTCGACA
Organism: Sphingomonas sp. PP-CE-3A-406; assembly: GCF_003688625.1. Classification (GTDB taxonomy): domain Bacteria; phylum Pseudomonadota; class Alphaproteobacteria; order Sphingomonadales; family Sphingomonadaceae; genus Sphingomonas. Next base: position 1,115,325 of record NZ_RCWY01000001.1, on the reverse strand, counting down.
CGCTGTGGGCGAACGAGAAGAAGACGAGCTACGCGTCGATCAAGGCGTACCAGCTCGAGAACTATTACCACGGCGTGTGGAAGCCGTCCTATGATCGCTGGGTCTGGATGCAGGCGGGCATGTACCAGGGGGCAGGGCGCGACACCGTTGCGCTCGCGCAGGCCAAGACGAGCGAGATGATCAAGACGCAATCGGTCGCGCACGAGCTGTACCGGATCACGCCGTCGACGACCTTGATAATCGGGACGCTGGACAAGACCGCCTTCGGCCGCGCGCAGGCGCCGGCGAACTTGCGTCAGTTTCTCGAGCCAATCCCGATGGTCGCGCCGCGCGCGGTGAAGCAAATGCCTAATGCAAAATTGGTGATGCTCGAGGGGCTGGGCCACTCGCCGCAGGTCGAGGATCCTGCGCGATTCGAGAAGACGCTGCTTGCCGTGCTTGGGACGCGATCGCGGTAGACGAGGTGCTGCGATCCTCCCCCGCCAGGGGGAGGTGGCTGGCCCTTGCCAGACGGAGGGGGAGGAAGGGGTAACGATCGTTACGTGTCCCTCCCCCTCCGTCACCTGCGGTGCCACCTCCCCCTGGCGGGGGAGGATCGAGAAAAGTGGCTCCCGTGCGTGGTCGTCAGCGGCTTCACGTCCGCGTTCGTCGCCACCTAACTACTCTCACCTAAGCCGATTCCGCCCCGTTGACCGCAACCGACTCCTGACCTATAGGCGCGGCCTGTTCTTCGGGAGTGTTTCCCGCCGGGCATGCTTGAACATTGCTGGATGCATTCCAGGACCTGAGGGGCGCTCCCGCGTTCCTATGGTCCTTTTTGTATTCTCAGGCGCCTCATGGCTCCAGCAAAGTAACCACTTGAAAGGTGAAGGCTTCAATGCCGACGATCAACCAGCTGGTCCGCAAGGGCCGCGATCCGCAGAAGGCCAAGTCGAAGGTCCCTGCGATGGAAGCAAATCCGCAGAAGCGTGGCGTTTGCACGCGCGTCTACACGACGACCCCGAAGAAGCCGAACTCGGCTCTGCGCAAGGTGGCCAAGGTTCGCCTGACCAACCAGCGCGAAGTCATCAGCTACATCCCGGGCGAGGGTCACAATCTTCAGGAGCATTCGGTTGTCCTGATTCGTGGCGGTCGTGTCCGCGATCTTCCCGGTGTTCGCTATCACGTCCTGCGCGGCGTGCTCGATACACAGGGTGTGAAGGACCGGCGTCAGTCGCGTTCCAAGTACGGCGCCAAGCGTCCGAAGTAAGCCGGTCAGGTATCTGATCATCAAGGCTGAAGTTTAAAAGGAATACAAAATGGCACGTCGTCGTCGTCCCGAAAAGCGGGTCATCCTGCCTGATCCCAAGTTCGGGGATGAGGTTCTGTCGAAGTTCATGAACAGCGTCATGCTGGACGGCAAGAAGTCCGTCGCAGAGCTGATCGTGTACGGTGCATTCGAAACCGTCGAGAGCCGCGCCAAGCGCGATCCGATCGGCGTTTTCCACGATGCGCTGAACAACGTGAAGCCGGGCATCGAAGTCCGTTCGCGCCGCGTCGGTGGTGCAACGTACCAGGTGCCGGTCGAGGTTCGTCCCGAGCGTGCACAGGCGCTGGCGATTCGCTGGCTGATCGGTGCGGCGCGTTCGCGCAGCGAGAACACGATGGCCGCACGGCTGTCGGGTGAGCTGATGGATGCCGCCAACAACCGTGGCAACGCGGTCAAGAAGCGTGAAGATACGCACCGGATGGCGGAAGCCAACCGTGCATTCTCACACTACCGCTGGTAACAGCGGGCTTCCTGCCGCTGGTAACAGCGGGCTTTGAAGCCTAGCATTGCTATCCGTGTGACGGGCGGTCTTTCGCCTGTCACGCAAACACCTATATATTGGGGAGCCGGCACGTTCGGCTCCCCATATCCTTAAGGAAGCACGATCATGGCCCGCAGCCATCCGCTCGACCGTTACCGCAACATCGGCATCATGGCGCACATCGACGCCGGTAAGACGACGACGACCGAGCGCATCCTCTATTACACCGGCAAGTCCTACAAGATCGGCGAAGTGCACGAAGGCACCGCGACGATGGATTGGATGGAGCAGGAGCAGGAGCGCGGGATCACGATCACGTCGGCTGCGACCACCTGCAAGTGGCGCGCCGAAGAAGGTAAGGGCGAAGAGCACCTTATCAACATCATCGATACGCCCGGCCACGTCGACTTCACGATCGAAGTCGAGCGTTCGCTCCGCGTGCTCGATGGTGCGGTCGCATGCTTCGACGGCGTTGCCGGCGTCGAGCCGCAGTCCGAGACCGTGTGGCGTCAGGCCGACAAGTACGGCGTGCCGCGCATGTGCTTCGTCAACAAGCTCGACCGCACCGGCGCCGATTTCTACTTCTGCGTGAACTCAATCATCGAGCGTCTCGGCGCGCGTCCGGCCGTGCTGTATCTTCCGATCGGCATGGAAGGCGGCTTCAAGGGCCTGGTCGATCTCGTCGAAAACCGCGCGATCATCTGGCTCGAAGAGAGCCTTGGTGCGAAGTTCGAATATGCCGAGATCCCCGAGGATCTGGTCGAGAAGGCCGCGAAGTATCGCAGCGAGCTGATCGAGATGGCCGTCGAGCAGGACGATGCCCTCATGGAGGCCTATCTCGAAGGCAACGAGCCGAGCGTCGCCGACCTCAAGAAGCTGATCCGCAAGGGTACGCTGAGCATGGCGTTCGTCCCGGTTGTTTGCGGTTCGGCGTTCAAGAACAAGGGCGTTCAGCCTTTGCTCGACGCCGTCGTCGACTATCTGCCTTCGCCGCTCGACGTTCCCGCGATCCAGGGTCTGAAGCTCGACGGCGTGACGCCGGACGAGCGTCCTTCGTCGGACGACGTTCCGTTCTCGGCACTGGCGTTCAAGATCATGAACGATCCGTTCGTCGGTACGCTGACCTTCGCCCGCATCTACTCAGGCAAGCTGGAGACCGCATCGCAGGTCACCAACTCGGTCAAGGACAAGAAGGAAAAGGTCGGCCGCATGCTGCTTATGCATGCGAACAGCCGTGAGGACATCCAGGAGGCTTTCGCTGGCGACATCGTCGCTCTAGCGGGTCTCAAGGATACCACGACCGGTGACACGCTCTGCGCGATGAACGCACCGATCATTCTCGAGCGGATGGAATTCCCCGAGCCCGTGATCGAGCTTTCGGTGGAGCCGAAGACCAAGGCCGACCAGGAGAAGATGGGCGTCGCGCTCAATCGTCTCGCACGCGAGGATCCTTCGTTCCGCGTGTCGTCGGACCCCGAGTCGGGCCAGACCATCATCAAGGGCATGGGCGAGCTCCATCTCGAGATCCTGGTCGATCGCATGAAGCGTGAGTTCAAGGTCGAGGCGAACGTCGGCGCTCCTCAGGTCGCATACCGCGAGTATCTGAAGAAGCCGGTTGACGTCGACTACACGCACAAGAAGCAGTCGGGTGGTACCGGTCAGTTCGGTCGCGTGAAGGTCAAGGTCACGCCGGGCGAGCGCGGTTCGGGCATCACGTTCAAGGACGAGATCAAGGGCGGCAACATTCCGAAGGAATATCTGCCGGCGATCGAGAAGGGCTTCCGCGAAACCGCTGCGTCGGGTTCGCTGGTCGGCTTCCCGATCATCGATTTCGAGATCGTGCTGTATGACGGCGCGTATCACGACGTCGACTCGTCAGCACTGGCGTTCGAAATCTGTGCACGTGGCGCGATGCGCGAAGTCGCACAGAAGTCGGGCATCACGCTGCTCGAGCCGGTCATGAAGGTCGAGGTCGTCACCCCGGAGGATTATCTGGGCGACGTCATCGGCGACATGAACAGCCGTCGTGGCCAGATCCAGGGCACCGACAGCCGCGGCAACGCGCAGACGGTCGAGGCGATGGTCCCGCTGGCCAACATGTTCGGCTACGTGAACTCGCTCCGCTCGTTCACGCAGGGTCGTGCGAACTACTCGATGCAGTTCTCGCACTATGACGAAGTGCCGCAGAACGTTGCGGACGAGGTGAAGGCGAAGTTGGCCTAAGCCAGAGGCGCACGGAGCCAGGGTAACCTGGCTCCGAGACGCCGAAAGGCCGGCCGGCTTCGGTCAACGACCGAAGTCCGACGACGCGGAATTCACTTCCGCGTCGGCCTCTCCCCAAGCAGGGGCTGGCGCAACGCTTTAACAGCCGCTATTGGGCCGCGTTCGCGCGGTTCCCGGGGTGGCACCGGAATACGAATCAGAAGGTAGGAAACAATGGCCAAGGCAAAATTTGAGCGGAACAAGCCGCATCTCAACATCGGCACCATCGGTCACGTCGATCATGGCAAGACGTCGCTCACCGCTGCGATCACGAAGGTTCTGGCAGAGACGACCGGCGGTACCGCAGTCGACTTCGCCAACATCGACAAGGCTCCCGAGGAGCGCGAGCGCGGCATCACGATCTCGACCGCACACGTCGAGTACGAGACGGCCAACCGTCACTATGCGCACGTCGATTGCCCGGGCCACGCCGATTATGTGAAGAACATGATCACCGGCGCAGCCCAGATGGACGGCGCGATCCTCGTCGTTTCGGCGACCGATGGCCCGATGCCACAGACCCGTGAGCACATCCTGCTCGCACGCCAGGTCGGCGTGCCTGCCATGGTCGTGTTCATGAACAAGGTCGATCTGGTCGACGACGAGGAAATCCTCGAGCTGGTCGAGATGGAAATCCGCGAGCTGCTCAGCTCGTACGACTTCCCGGGCGACGACATCCCCGTCATCAAGGGTTCGGCTACCTGCGCACTGTCGGGTTCGAACCAGAAGCTGGGTGCCGACGCCGTCACCGAGCTGATGCAGGCTGTCGACGACTACATCCCGCAGCCCGAGCGTCCGCTCGACAAGCCGTTCATGATGCCGATCGAGGACGTGTTCTCGATCTCGGGTCGTGGTACGGTCGTCACCGGCCGCGTCGAGACCGGCATCGTCAAGGTTGGCGAGGAAGTCGAGATCGTCGGCATCCACCCGACCGTCCGCAAGACCACGGTCACGGGCGTCGAGATGTTCCGCAAGCTACTCGACCAGGGCCAGGCTGGCGATAACGTCGGCGCGCTGATCCGCGGCGTCGCACGCGACGAAGTCGAGCGTGGCCAGGTGCTCTGCAAGCCAGGCACGATCAAGCCGCACACCGACTTCAACTCGGAAGTGTACGTGCTGTCGAAGGAAGAGGGTGGCCGTCACACGCCGTTCTTCGCCAACTACCGCCCGCAGTTCTACTTCCGTACGACGGACGTGACCGGCACCGTCGAGCTGCCTGAGGGCACCGAGATGGTCATGCCAGGCGACAACGTGTCGCTCGGCATCAAGCTGATCGCACCGATCGCCATGGACGTGGGCCAGCGCTTCACGATCCGCGAAGGCGGCCGTACCGTCGGTGCAGGCGTCGTCAGCCAGATCGACAAGTAAGCATCCTCTCCTTCGGGAGGTGATCGAAGAGCCCGGCTTCTCGCGAGAGAGGCCGGGCTTTTTCGTGTTTGGAGCAGGCTAGTTATCCAGTTTAAACATTCGATCTATTGCGTCGCAAAGCGGTGTAGGATGAGTGACAGGGCACTCTGTAGAGCATCGCCTTTTTGCCGGAGTTGGATCGATGGTATCAGGTGTCTTAATCTACGCAGCCGTCCTGGCTTCTGTTGGCCAAGCTGATGTCCCGCTGGCTATACATCTTGACCCTAGTGATGCATTTCCCACAACATTGATTGAGACTACTCAAACCTATACAGGCGGCTGTGGGCCTGCTGTTGTACGGGTCGTGGGCGTGACTGATGTGACAGGCAGCTTTTTCAATCTCGATACGGATGGCCGCGTCGTTCTTCATTCGCCGCGCGGTGCCGACTTGGTGGTGGACGCGTCTAACGGGCTTTCAGACCATAACGGGATAGCCTGCACCACCGGTAACGGCAGGACCCGATTGCTAATATGGGCGGCCTGTGGGGGCAGTTCGTGTGGGGACGACTACGACTTTACGGTAGTCGATCCCGACAAAATGCGAGTGGTTTCGCCGGTTGGCTCATGCGACGAGATGTGCGCTTACTCATTGACGGGAAGCCGCCTCCCTTGGGCTCTTAATCATAAGATCATGCCCTGACGCGTCTTTCCAAACGTCCGTATTTCTACTGCTTCACTGAATCGTTCGCGGCTCCGGTGGTCATTTGGGTTAGGAGTAAAACTGCCGTCCAACGACCGATGGGTACAATCCTCCCCCGCTAGGGGGAGGTGGCGCCGGAGGCGTCGGAGGGGGAGGGGGCGATTAGCTCTCGATGGTGGTTCGTCGTTGGAGTGCGGTGTACGTGATCTGGCGGACGACGTCGTCGAGGTTGGCTAGCATTTCGCGGGCTGGGTAGCGAAGGACTTGGATGTTTTGGGCAACTAGCCAGGCGTCTCGGGTTGCGTCTCGTCCGGGGCGGTTGCCGTGGTTGTGGGCTTCGCCGTCTACTTCGATCGCGAGTCGAGCTGGGGCGCAGTAGAAGTCCAGGACATAGGGGCCTGCTGCGTGTTGCTTTCGGAAGCGTAGGCCTTCTTCGTTAGCTCGTAGCGCCAGCCAGAGGGCTATCTCTGGCGGGGTCATCTGTTTTCGCAGGCGCTTGGCGTTGCTGCGGCCGGGTAGAGATCCTTCGAGCCGCATCGCTTGCCTCCCCCTCCGTCACGCTTCGCGTGCCACCTCCCCCTGGCGGGGGAGGATCAAGTAGCGGGGCGATCTTAGCGGCGAAGCGTCGACATCTACAATCCTCCCCCGCCAGGGGGAGGTGGCGCCGTAGGCGACGAAGGGGGAGGATAGGGCACCGTCCGATGATGTCCCATTCCTCGCTCGTAACCGGCGAAAACCGGCAACCCCCAGTTGCATTTCGCCCGACTCTCCCGTAATGGCCCGCCTTCGGTTTAAACATCAACCAGCAAGAGCCCAGAAACGGGCCCGCTCTTTCGCATCGGTAGGGACTATGGACAGCAATATCCGCATTCGTCTGAAGGCGTTCGATCACCGTGTGCTCGATCAGGCCACTGGCGACATCGCCGACACCGCACGCCGCACCGGCGCGCTCATCCGCGGTCCGATTCCCCTTCCGACGCGCATCGAAAAGTTCACCGTGAACCGCGGCCCGCACATCGACAAGAAGTCGCGCGAGCAGTTCGAGGTGCGCACGTACAAGCGTATGCTGGATATCGTCCAGCCGACGCCGCAGACGGTCGATGCGCTCATGAAGCTCGACCTCGCAGCAGGGGTGGACGTAGAGATCAAGCTGGCCTAAGGGCTGGCGCGGCGCGGTCGACCGGTAACGGTCCCGCGCCGCTCTACATTGGGATACCGCCGTCGGTGAAAACCGACGGGGCAGCGTCCCCCGTCACGTTTTTGCACTTGCAGAAACACCAGCCCGGGACGGGGGCACGTTTCGTATTTACCGGGTTGAACCGACTCCATTCAGGGCTTTTGCCGGGGATGGGGTCAGGTGGACGCATCATGGAGCTCGCTCCGGACATGGTCCGCAAGCCCCCGAGGAATAGTCCGACGGGGCCTCTGTCTAGGAAGGGACAAGATCATGCGTACTGGCGTGATCGCGAAGAAGATGGGGATGACCCGCCTGTTCCAGGAAGATGGTCGGCACGTGCCGGTCACCGTTCTGGCACTCGAAGGCAATCAGGTCGTTTCCGTTCGCGAAATGGATCGTGACGGCTACACTGCCGTCCAGCTTGGTGCAGGTGTCGCCAAGTCGAAGAATGTAGCAAAGCCGCAGCGCGGCCATTTCGGCAAGGCCGAAGTGGAGCCTAAGGCTGTCGTCCATGAGTTCCGCGTGAACGCAGACGGCCTGCTCGACGTTGGCGCCGAGATCTCGGCCGACCATTACGTCGCAGGCCAGATCGTCGATATCCAGGGCAAGACCCAGGGTAAGGGCTTCCAGGGCGGCATGAAGCGTTGGGGCTTCGGCGGTCTGCGGGCAACCCACGGCGTGTCGGTCTCGCACCGTTCGCTCGGTTCGACCGGTCAGCGTCAGGATCCGGGCAAGGTCTTCAAGAACAAGAAGATGGCCGGCCACATGGGCGACAAGTATCGCACCCAGCAGAACCTCGAGATCGTATCGACGGACGTCGAGCGTGGTCTCCTGTTCGTCAAGGGTTCGGTTCCTGGCTCCAAGGGCGGCTGGCTCTTCGTCAAGGACTCGGTGAAGGTTGCGCGCCATGCCGACGCACCGTTCCCCGCCGGTCTCAAGACCGCAAATAGCAACACCGCAGCAGACACGCCGGCCGAAACGACCGACGCACCTGCAGCCGACGGCCAGGAGGGCTGAGCGTGAAGATCAAGGTTTCATCTTTCGCCGGCACTGACGCAGCGGACATCGAGCTCAACGACGAGGTCTTCGGTCTCGATCCGCGCGCCGACATCCTGCACCGTGTCGTCACCTGGCAGCTCGAGAAGCGTCGCGAGACGGCTCGTGGCACCCGTGAGCGCGCAGACGTCGCACGCACCGGCAAGAAGTTCGGTCGCCAGAAGGGCGGCGGTACGGCTCGTCACGGCGATCGTCGCGCACCTGTGTTCATCGGTGGTGGTAAGGCTCACGGCGCACGCGTTCGTGACTTCAACCCGTCGCTGAACAAGAAGGTTCGCTCGCTCGGCCTGCGGATGGCTCTCAGCAGCCACGCCAAGGCGGGTTCGCTGGTCATCATGGACAGCCTGGCTGTCGAGGGTGGCAAGACCAAGACGCTGCAGGGCGATCTCGCAAAGCTCGGCTTCGGCAAGCGTGCGCTCGTCATCGACGGCGACATGGTCGACACCAGCTTCGCATTCGCTGCGGGCAACCTGTACGAAGTGAACGTGATGCCGGCTGCCGGCGCGAACGTTTACGACATCCTGAAGCATGACACGCTGGTGCTGACGCGCGCCGCTGTCGAAAAGCTGGAGGCGCGCTTCCATGGCTAAGAAGCAGAAGGCGGGCATCGATAATCGTCATTACGACGTTATCCTCGCGCCGCACATCACCGAGAAGACGACGACCCTGTCGGAGTTCAACGCGGTTGTGTTCAAGGTATCGAACGATGCCACGAAGCCCGAGATCAAGGCGGCCGTAGAGGCGCTGTTCGACGTGAACGTCGTCGGCGTGAACACGCTCGTCCAGAAGGGCAAGACCAAGAAGTGGAAGGGCACGAACTACTCGCGCTCCGACATGAAAAAGGCAATCGTGACGTTGAAGGACGGTCAGTCCATCGACGTGACGACGGGGATCTGAGGCCATGGCACTCAAGCATTATAATCCGACATCGCCGGCACGCCGCGGTCTCATCCTGGTCGACAAGTCGTCGCTCTGGAAGGGCCGCCCCGTCAAGGCGCTGACCGAAGGTAAGCACAAGACCGGCGGTCGTAACAACAAGGGCCATGTGACCTCGCGCGGCATCGCCGGCGGTCACAAGCAGAAGTACCGCTACATCGACTTCAAGCGTCGCAAGTGGGACGTCGAAGGCACTGTCGAGCGGATCGAGTATGATCCCAACCGCACCGCGTTCATCGCCCTGGTCAAGTACCCGGACGAGGAACTCGCCTACATCCTGGCGCCACAGCGTCTGGCCGTCGGCGACAAGGTCCTCGCGGCCAAGAAGACCGACGTGAAGCCAGGCAATGCCATGGAACTCGGTCAGATGCCGGTCGGCACCATCGTCCACAACGTGGAGATGAAGCCGATGAAGGGTGGCCAGATCGCCCGTTCGGCCGGCACGTACGTGCAGGTCGTCGGTCGCGACAAGGGCATGGTGATGGTCCGCCTGAACTCGGGCGAGCAGCGCTACATCCGCAGCGATTGCATGGCGACGGTTGGCGCGGTCTCGAACCCCGACAACCAGAACCAGAACCTGGGCAAGGCAGGCCGTTCGCGCTGGATGGGTATCCGTCCTCTGACGCGCGGCGTCGCCAAGAACCCGGTCGACCATCCGCATGGCGGTGGTGAAGGCCGTACCTCGGGTGGCCGTCATCCGGTTACGCCTTGGGGCAAGCCGACGAAGGGTGCGCGCACGCGTCATAACAAGTCGACCGACAAGATGATCATCCGGTCGCGTCATTCGACGAAGAGGAAGGGCTAACATGGCTCGTTCAGTCTGGAAGGGCCCCTTCGTGGACCTTCATCTGCTCAAGAAGGCAGAAACCGCCCAGGACACCAACGCGCGTTCGCCGATCAAGACCTGGTCGCGTCGCTCGACGATCCTGCCGTCGTTCGTGGGTCTCACGTTCAACGTCTATAACGGCCGCAAGTTCGTGCCCGTCTCGGTCAACGAAGACATGGTCGGCATGAAGCTCGGTGAGTTCGCGCCCACGCGCTACTTCCCCGGCCACTCCGCCGACAAGAAGGGCAAGCGCTGATGTCTAAGCAAGTCAGCCCGCGCAAGGTCGCGGACAACGAGGCGCTTTCGGTCGGTACGCAGATCCGTGGTTCCGCGCAGAAGCTCGGCCTCGTGGCTGCGCTGATCCGTGGCAAGAAGGTCGGCGATGCGATGAACATCCTCGCCTTCTCGACCAAGGGCATGGCGATCGAAGCGCGCAAGGTGCTGGCCTCGGCCATCGCCAACGCCGAGAACAACCATAACCTCGACGTCGACGCACTCGTCGTCGCCGAGGCTTCGGTCGGCAAGTCGATCACGATGAAGCGCTTCGCTACCCGCGGCCGCGGCAAGTCGACCCGCATTCTCAAGCCATTCAGCCGTCTGCGCATCGTCGTGCGCGAGCAGGAAGAAGCATAATGGGTCAGAAGAGCAACCCCATCGGTCTGCGTCTGCAGATCAACCGTACCTGGGATAGCCGCTGGTACGCCGAAGGCGCGGACTATGGTCGGCTCCTGCTCGAGGATCTCAAGATCCGCGCATTCATCATGAAGACGCTGCCGCAGGCCGCGATCTCCAAGGTGGTCATCGAGCGTCCGGCCAAGCTGGCCCGTATCTCCATCTTCGCTGCGCGCCCCGGCGTGATCATCGGCAAGAAGGGTGCGGACATCGAGAAGTTGCGTTCGACGATCGGCAAGATGACGTCGTCGACCGTGTCGCTGAACATCGTCGAGATCCGCAAGCCGGAAGTCGATGCGCGTCTCGTCGCGCAGGGCATCGCCGATCAGCTCGAGCGTCGTATCGCCTTCCGTCGCGCCATGAAGCGTGCGGTGCAGTCGGCGATGCGTCTCGGTGCCGAGGGCATCCGGGTGAACTGCGGTGGCCGTCTCGGCGGCGCCGAGATCGCACGGTCGGAGAGCTATCGTGAGGGTCGGGTTCCGTTGCACACGCTGCGCGCGAACATCGATTATGCCGAGGCTACGGCGCACACGTCCTACGGCGTTTGCGGCGTGAAGGTCTGGGTCTTCAAGGGCGAGATTCTCGGCAACGATCCGACGTCGTACGACCGCATCATGATGGAGGCTCAGACCTCCGGCGTGCGGCCGCAGCGCGACGATCGTCGCTAAGGGGCAGGAACAGACATGCTGCAACCAAAAAAGACCAAGTTCCGGAAGGCCTTCAAGGGCAAGATTTCGGGCGACGCCAAGAGTGGCTTCTCGCTCAATTTCGGCTCCTACGGCCTCAAGGCGATGGAACCCGACCGGATCACCGCACGCCAGATCGAGGCGGCCCGCCGCGCGATCACGCGTCACATGAAGCGCCAGGGGCGTTTGTGGATCCGCATTTTCCCAGACCTTCCGGTCTCGGGAAAGCCAGCCGAAGTCCGCATGGGTAAGGGCAAGGGCGCGCCGGAATACTGGGCCGCTCGCGTTAAGCCGGGTCGGATCCTGTTCGAGCTCGACGGCGTCGACGGCAAGATCGCCGCCGAGGCGTTCGAGCGGGCGGCCATGAAGCTGCCGATCAAGGTAAAGGTCGTTGCCCGCCTGGGCGACACCTCGCATCTGGGAGGCGAGTAAGATCATGGCTCGTATCGACGACATGAAGACCAAGAGCGACGACCAGCTGTCGGAGTCGCTCGGCGAACTGAAGCGCGAGCAGTTCAACCTGCGCTTCCAGGCCGCCACGAACCAGCTCGAAAAGCCGAGCCGCGTTCGTGAGGTCCGCCGCGACATCGCTCGCATCAAGACCCTGCAGGCTCAGCGCACCAGCGCTGAAGCCGCGAAGTAAGGAACGTATCATGCCGAAGCGCGTGCTGACCGGTCTGGTCGTGTCCGACAAGGGCGACAAGACGGTGGTCGTGAACGTCGAGCGTAAGGTGAAGCACCCGCTCTACGGGAAGATCATCCGTCGCTCGAAGAAGTATCATGCTCATGACGAGAGCAACGAGTTCAAGCAGGGCGAGACCGTGCGGATCGAAGAGACCGCACCAATCTCCAAGCTGAAGACCTGGAAGGTGATCGAGCGGGTCAACACCCACGCGACGCCGGAGCGGGCTTCGGCCGAGGGCTGAACTGGTACGCTCCAAACCCCGTCATCCCGGCGAAAGCTGGGATCTAGTGGTGAGGGGCGATCGGCTCGAACCGGTTCCCGTCATCCTGACGAAAGTCAGGATCCAGAGCCAGGGGCGTAACGCTCGATAACTCTGGATCCCAGCTTTCGCTGGGATGACGGTTTACATTGGAACCTTGTGTTCCATCGATGGAACGGCTAAGCGGCCGCTCCTCCCCGTTGCGGTTCGTCCGTGGCGGGGTGATTTTTTAGGCGGGGTTCGGTCGGTATCGACCCCAGAGACAGAGAAGGGATACGGATCCATGATCCAGATGCAGTCCAATCTCGACGTCGCTGACAACAGCGGCGCGAAGCGGGTGCAGTGCATCAAGGTGCTTGGGGGTTCCAAGCGTCGTGTTGCAGGCGTTGGCGACATTATCGTCGTCAGCATCAAGGAAGCGCAGCCACGTGGCCGTGTGAAGAAGGGCGACGTTCACCGCGCGGTGATCGTGCGTACCGCCAAGGATATCCGCCGTGCAGACGGTACGGTCATCCGCTTCGACGGCAATGCCGCGGTGCTGGTCAACAAGAACGAGGAGCCGATCGGCACCCGTATCTTTGGCCCAGTCGTTCGCGAGCTGCGCGGCAAGAAGCACATGAAGATCATCAGCCTTGCGCCGGAGGTGCTGTAATGGCGTCGCAGCGTATCAAGAAGGGTGACAAGGTCATCGTCCTGTCCGGCAAGGACAAGGGCAAGACCGGTGAAGTCACCGTCTCCATGCCGAAGACCGACAAGGTCGTCGTATCGGGCGTCAACATCGCCGTGCGCCACACCAAGCCGACTCAGGGTGACCCGCAGGGTGGCTTGATCCGCAAGGAAGCACCGATGCACGTTTCGAAGGTCGCGCACGTGACCGCCGACGGCAAGCCGACCCGCGTCCGCTTCGAGGAGCAGGACGGCAAGAAGGTCCGCGTCGCCGTCAAGACCGGGGAGAAGATCAATGGTTGATCAGAACACTGGCGAGCAGGCCGGCACCGAGGCCGTCTACGTTGCGCGCATGCGCAAGCTGTATGACGAGACGATCATCAAGGCGATGACCGAGAAGTTCGGTTACAAGAACGTCATGGAGATCCCGCGGCTCGACAAGATCGTGCTGAACATGGGCGTCGGCGAAGCTACGCAGGACAAGAAGAAGGTCGACCAGGCTGCTTCCGAAATGGAGCTGATCGCCGGCCAGAAGCCTGTCGTGACGAAGGCCAAGAAGTCGATCGCGCAGTTCAAGCTGCGTGAAGGCATGCCGATCGGCGTGAAGGTCACCCTTCGCCGCGAGCGCATGTACGAGTTTCTCGACCGTTTCATCACGATCGCTCTTCCCCGCGTCCGCGATTTTCGCGGTCTCAACCCGAAGAGCTTCGATGGCCGTGGCAACTATGCCTGCGGTATCAAGGAGCAGATCGTGTTCCCAGAAATCAGCTATGACCGGGTCGACAAGGTCCGCGGCATGGATGTGATCGTGACGACGACCGCAAAGACCGACGACGAGGCTCGCGAGCTTCTCCGTCTGTTCGGTTTCCCGTTCCCGATCGAAGACGACGCTGCTGACGAGAAGAAGGCAGCTTAAGTAACTCCCTCTCCCCTCGGGGAGAGGGTTGGGGTGAGGGGGAGTGAGTCTCCCTCGCTCCGCCCGAAAACTGGAGGCGCGGTCCTGCTGGGCTGCCCCTCACCCCGACCCTCTCCCCGGAGGGGCGAGGGGGCAGAAGAAAGAAAGAACTTAAGTCGATGGCGAAACTGAGTTCAGTCAACAAGAACGAGCGCCGCAAGCGCATGGTCAAGCAGTATGCCCCGAAGTACGCGGCACTGAAGGCGATCGCAGCGGACAAGACGCTCGACGACGGTGAGCGTCTGATCGCTCGCCTCAAGATGGCGGCACTGCCGCGCAACGCGAACCCGACCCGCATCCGTAACCGGTGCGAGCTGACCGGTCGCCCGCGCGCCTATTACCGCAAGTTCCGGCTCTGCCGTATTCAGCTGCGCGATCTGGCCAACAAGGGCCTCATCCCCGGCGTCACGAAGTCGAGCTGGTAAGGACTAAATCATGGCAGTGACCGATCCCCTGGGTGATTTGCTCACCCGTATCCGTAATGGCCAGCGCGCGAAGAAGGACTCCGTCCTCACGCCGGCGTCGAAGCTGCGCGTCCGCGTGCTCGACGTTCTGCAGCGCGAAGGCTACATCCGTGGCTATAGCGAAGAGCAGATGGGCCCCGCGGCCGGCCTTCGCATCGAGCTGAAGTATTTCGAGGGCCAGCCTGCGATCAAGCATGTCGCGCGCGTCTCGAAGCCCGGCCGTCGCGTCTATTCCGGCTCGCAGGAACTCCCGCGCGTCCGTAACGGCCTCGGCATCACCATCGTCTCGACGCCCCGCGGCGTGCTGTCGGATTCCGAAGCACGCGAGCAGAACGTCGGCGGCGAAGTCCTCGCGGAGGTGTTCTGATGAGCCGCATTGGTAAGAAGCCGGTCACCGTACCGGCAGGCATCACGCCGACCATCGAGAACAAGCAGCTGACGATGAAGGGCCCCAAGGGTACCCTCAAGATGCCGCTTCGCGACGAGATCAGCTACACGATCGAAGACGGCGGCATTTCGGTGCAGCCGGCCAACGATACCAAGCGCGCTCGCGCGTTCTGGGGCATGCAGCGGACCATGGTGCAGAACCTGGTCACCGGCGTGTCGGAAGGCTTCACCAAGAAGCTGCTGATCACCGGCGTCGGCTATCGTGCCGCAGCGCAGGGTCGTAACCTCAAGCTGCAGCTCGGCTACAGCCACGACGTCAACATCGACGTGCCGGAGGGGATCGAAGTCAAGACCCCCGACAACACGACGATCGAGATCTCGGGTTCGGACAAGCAGATGGTCGGTCAGCTGGCCGCGGAAATTCGTCAGTGGCGCAAGCCCGAGCCTTACAAGGGCAAGGGTATCAAGTACGACGGCGAGTTCATCTTCCGCAAGGAAGGGAAGAAGAAGTAATGACCAAGGGACTTTCTCTTTTCGCCAAGCGGCGTCGCCGCAACCGTACCGCGCTCCGCGCACGTGCAGGCACCCGTCCGCGGTTGTCGGTGCATCGCTCGGGCAAGCACATCTATGCCCAGGTGATCGACGATGCCGCCGGCACAACGGTCGCATCGGCCTCGACGCTGGAGAAGGACGTGCGCGGCACGTCCGGCGCCAACATCGACGCGGCGACTTCGGTCGGCAAGCGCGTCGCCGAGGCTGCGAAGGCAGCGGGCGTGACCCAGGTCGTGTTCGATCGCGGCGGCTTCCTCTACCACGGTCGCGTGAAGGCTCTTGCCGATGCCGCGCGCGAAGCCGGATTGGAGTTCTAAGACATGGCTGACGAAAACAACACGCCGGCAGTAATCGCTCCTGAGACGACCGCACAGGACGTCACGGCTCAGAATGTCCCGCAGAGCACTGGCTACCAGGGCAACAACGGTGGCGGTCGCGGTCGCGGCGGTCCCGGTGGCGGCGGCGGCGGCGGCGGTGGTCGTGGTGGTCCCGGTGGCAACCGCAGCGGTGGCCCAGGCGGCAATCGCGGTGGTCGCGACGGCGGTCGCGGTCGCGACAATCGTGGCGGTCGTCCCGGTGCGGACGATGGCGGCGAAGAGCTGATCGAGAAGCTGGTGCACATCAACCGCGTCTCGAAGACGGTCAAGGGCGGTAAGCGCTTCGGCTTCGCGGCACTGGTCGTCGTCGGCGACGGCAAGGGTCGTGCAGGCTTCGGTCATGGCAAGGCACGCGAAGTGCCGGAAGCCATCTCGAAGGCGACGGCTGCTGCCAAGAAGAAGATGGTTCGCGTTCCGTTGAAGGACGGTCGCACGCTGCATCATGACGGCAACGGTCACTTCGGTGCCGGCAAGGTCACGCTGCGGTCGGCGCCTCAGGGTACGGGCATCATCGCCGGTGGCCCGATGCGCGCAGTCTTCGAATCGCTGGGCGTTGCGGACGTTGTGACCAAGTCGGTCGGCACGTCGAACCCCTACAACATGATCCGCGCCACGTTCGAGGCCCTTGGCGAGCAGACCTCGCCCAAGGCCGTCGCACAGCGTCGCGGCAAGAAGATCGCCGACCTGCTCGGCCATGGTGGTTCGAAGACCGCCGAGGCCGATGCAGCTGCGATCACGGAGTAAGCGATCATGGCAACCATCAAGATCACGCAGACCGGTTCGCCGATCCGCCGCGAGAAGGATCAGCGCGCAACGCTGATCGGTCTCGGTCTCAACAAGATGCACAAGACCCGCGAGCTGGAAGACAGCCCAGAGGTCCGCGGCATGATCCGCAAGGTGCAGCACATGGTGTCGGTCGAAGGCTGAGCCTTCACGCTACCTAGTGACAAATACGGGGAAGGGGGCTAACGGCCCCCTTTCTTATTACAGATTCTATCCAACCAGCGCGTAACAAGCGAAAGCGAGTGCATTACCATGAAGCTCAACGAACTCCGCGATAACGAAGGTGCCCGTAAGTCCAAAATGCGCGTCGGACGCGGCATCGGCTCGGGCAAGGGCAAGACCGCAGGCCGCGGCCAGAAGGGCCAGAAGAGCCGCGAGGGCGTGTCCATCGCCGGCTTCGAAGGCGGCCAGATGCCACTGCACATGCGTCTGCCTAAGCGCGGCTTCAACAATATCTTCCGCAAGGACTTCGCAGAGGTCAACCTCGGCGCGATCCAGCTCGCGGTCGACGCCGGCAAGATCGAGGCGAACGCCACGCTCGACCACGACGCGCTGAAGGCTGCTGGCCTGGCACGCGGCGGCAAGGACGGCGTCCGCCTCCTCGCCAAGGGCGAGCTGACCACGGTCCTCTCGTTCACCGTCGACGGCGCGTCGAAGGGCGCGATCGAAGCGGTCGAGAAGATCGGCGGCAAGGTCGAGGTGATCCACTTCGTCCCCGCAGCCGAGAAGGCTGCCGCCAAGAAGGGCGTGAAGTACAAGGAGCGTGCGGCGCACAAGGCGTCGTTCAAGGCCTGACCTTGATGGGGGAGGGGGCGCCGAGTGCGCCTCCTCTCTTTTCGTTTGTGGCGTCTGAGACGCTCCGCCGCGGCAACCCTCACCATCTCTCCCCATCCCGTTCGTGCCGAGTAGAGGTCGAGCGCAGTCGAGAACTCGTATCGAGGTACAACACCCGAGCGGGCCAGTCCTTCGATACGCCGTCTCGACAAGCTCGACGGCTACTCGGGACGAACGGAATGGGGTGAGGGCAACAAGGCGGCGGAATTGAATGGACGAGGTGGTCCTCCACCCATCCATATCCGCCTTAGCCATTAGACAAGCGCGCCCGTGCGCCTATATGAGCGGCGGGGGCGGTCATAACGCATCCCGCCTTCTTTGTTTCCAGGACGATCACACGCATGGCATCCGCAGCCGACCAGATGGCGCAAAGCATCAGCCTTTCGAAATTCGCGAAGGCGACCGACCTCAAGAAGCGGTTGTGGTTCACGATCGGTGCGCTGATTATTTTCCGCCTGCTCAGCTATGTTCCGCTGCCGGGTGTCGATCCGACCGCGCTCGGCCTGCTTTCGCAACAGACGCAGGGCGGCGTGCTCGATTTCTTCAACACCTTCTCTGGCGGTTCGCTCAGCCGTATGTCGCTGATCGCGCTCGGCGTGATGCCCTACATCACCGCCTCGATCGTGGTGCAGCTCGCGACCTCGCTGTCGCCGACGCTCGCCGCCATCAAGAAGGACGGCGAATCGGGCCGCAAGCGCCTCAACCAGTACACGCGCTACGGCACCGTCGGCCTGACCGCGGTCCAGGGGTATTTCATCGCTGTAGGCCTTGAGACGCTGGGTGCGGCACAGGGCATCCAGGCGGTCATCGAGCCCGGTATGATGTTCCGTGTTGCCGCGGTCATCTCGCTGATCGGCGGTACGATGTTCCTGATGTGGCTAGGCGAGCAGATCACCAGCCGCGGTATCGGCAACGGCGTCTCGTTGATCATCATGGCCGGCATCGTCGCGCATCTCCCCGTCACGCTGGTCAACCTGCTCGAAGGCGGCCGCTCGGGCTCGCTCGATCCGATCAAGCTGATCGGCATCGTCGTCGCGGTGGTCGTGCTGATCCTCTTCATCTGCTTCATGGAGCGCGCGCAGCGCCGCATCCTGATCCAGTATCCCAAGCGCCAGACTCAGCGCGGCATGCAGGCCGACCGCAGCCATCTGCCGCTGAAGATCAACACCGCCGGTGTGATTCCGCCGATCTTCGCGTCGTCGCTGCTGCTGATGCCGCTGACGATCTCGCAGTTCGCCGGTCAGCGTGTCGCAGGTGAATCGAAGTGGGGTGATTTCATCATCACCCTCAACCAGTACCTTCAGCATGGTTCGCCCGTGTACATGCTGCTCTACGGCGCCGGCATCATCTTCTTCTCGTTTTTCTACACCGCGGTCGTCTTCAACCCCGAGGAAACCGCCGACAACCTGAAGCGCAATGGCGGGTTCATTCCCGGCATCCGCCCGGGCAAGAATACCGAGAATTACTTCGATTACGTGCTGACGCGCATCACCGTCATCGGTGCGGCGTATCTGACGATCATCTGCCTGTTGCCGGAGTATCTGGTGACCGCGTTGCAGATCCCGTTCTACCTCGGTGGCACCAGCCTGCTGATCGTCGTCAACGTGACGATGGACACGGTGACGCAGATCCAGTCGCACCTGCTGGCACACCAGTATGGCGACCTGATCAAGAAGGCGAAGCTCAAGGGCAATCGACTTCGTTAAGCCGCGGGTCTAACGCGGTAAAAATCCTGCACGAACGAGGGGAGTGCGTTTCGTGAATATCATCCTTCTTGGACCGCCTGGCGCGGGCAAGGGCACGCAAGCCGCCACGCTCGTCAACGAGCGCGGCATGGTCCAGCTTTCGACTGGCGACATGCTGCGTGCAGCGGTCGCCGCCGGAACGCCGGTCGGCCTTCAGGCGAAGTCCGTGATGGAGTCCGGCGGTCTCGTGTCTGACGAGATCGTGTCGGGTATCATCGGTGAACGCCTCGACCAGCCGGACACGACCAAAGGCGTCATCTTCGACGGCTATCCGCGGACTGCGGCACAGGCGGAAGCGCTCGATGGCTTGCTCGCCGATCGTGGTCGGACGCTCGATTACGTAATCGAACTCGGCGTCGATGAAGCCGCGTTGATCGACCGCGTCGTCGGCCGCTACACCTGCGCCAAGTGCGGCACGGGCTATCACGATCGCTACAAGAAGCCGGTCGTCGCCGGCGTCTGCGACGTCTGCGGCTCGACCGAGTTCAAGCGTCGTCCCGACGACAACGCGGAGACGGTCCACAACCGCATGGCCGAATACCGCGCGAAGACGGCGCCGATCCTGCCCATCTACGACGCACGAGGCCTGGTCCACCGTGTCGACGGTATGGCCGACATCGCGCATGTCGGCGCGGCGATCGCTGCGATTCTCGACAAGAAGTAGGCATGTTCCGCTGCAAAGGCGTGAGCCCAAACTGGGCTCACGCCTTTGCGCGCCCCCTCCGTCATCCCGGCGAACGCCGGGACCCACGGATACGGCGGACCAAGCGATAGCGAACTACCACCACCCATTCCGCAACCGTGGGTCCCGGCGTTCGCCGGGATGACGGGGGTAGGAAGTTGGGTGGATTCCTCGGACGGTTTCGTATCGAGCCTCACAACAACCATCAACATGACGAAATTGTCACTCCTCGGTCATCGCCCTGACCCCCACCCGATCCTAGAACGACCACGTGGCCAGCAACGGTCACATGAGTTTCCAGAGATCGGTGCCCGTCACTCCCGGGGGTACCGTGGGGGCCGGCGGGAAGGGTTCTTTCCGCCGGCCTTTCCGTTTATAAGGGCAGGAGATGGTGACCGAAATCGGTGGCAGGGAAGGTGAGACCGCGTTGAGCCGCAAGATCCTGATCGTCGAGGACGACGCCTCGACATCCGCCTATCTTGCCAAGGGCTTGGCTGAGGCTGGCCATGCAATCGAAGCGTGTGCAGACGGCCGCGACGGCCTTTTTCTCGCGAGCGAAGGCATCTTCGACCTAATCATAGCGGACCGCATGCTGCCTGGTCTCGACGGGCTGTCGATGGTCAGCGCGATTCGCGCGGCTGGCATCGCCACGCCGGTCCTGATCCTGTCGGCACTCGCCGCCGTCGACGATCGCGTCGATGGCCTAAAGGCCGGCGCCGACGATTATCTGTGCAAGCCCTTCTCGTTCGCCGAACTGTCCGCACGGATCGAGGCCATGCTCCGCCGCTCTGATCGCGCCGCGACCGAGCCGCAGAAGACCAAGCTCTCGGTCGGTGATCTCGAAATCGACCTGCTCGCCCGCGCCGTCTCCCGCGCCGGCCGCTCGATCCCGCTCGGCGCCCGCGAGTTCAACCTGCTCGAATTCCTTGCCCGCCATGCCGGTCAGGTAGTGACGCGCACGATGATGCTCGAGAAGATCTGGAACTATCACTTCGACCCGGGCTCGAACGTCGTCGACGTCCATATCGGCCGTCTCCGTCGCAAGCTCGAGGAAGGGTTCCCGACGCCGATCCTCCATACGGTCCGCGGCGCAGGCTACCGGCTCGCCGTAGAAGGGTGATTCGCCTTTCGGTAACAGCCCGAATCGCGCTGCTCTCGATCGCGCTGGCGCTGATCTCCAACCTCGCGCTGGTCGGCTTCGTCTGGAAGACCACCAGCGCGGACGCGATCGACGCGATCCGGCGCGAGACCACCGAACAATCGGAAGCCCTGCGCGCGGTCTGGCGTAACGGTGGTCTCCCCGCGATCCGTCAGGCGATCGACAGCGCAGTCGTCCCCGGCGATGTCTCGCTAGTCCTCGCGGTGGTCGACCCGAAGGGCAGGGCAGTCGTCGGCATCGCGCCTGAACGGCTCGCGGTCCCGCTTCGCATCACGCAGTTTCGCATCGCACGACTCGGCGCTGACGAACTCTGGTCGGCACGTGAGACGGGGTACGCGCTCCACCCGCTCGGGAGCTACTGGCTGCTGACCGGTCGCAATCTCGACCTGATCGCCGCAGAGGAACGCGCGATCGAACGCGCACTCGCGGTCGCCGTGTTCCTGTCGCTCGCGCTTGGCGTGGTCGGAGGGCTTGTCCTCACGCGCTACGTCAGCCGCCGGCTCGACGGCATCGCCAAGGCGATCGAGGCAGCGGGCGAAGGCGACTTGTCTCGCCGCGTCGATATGATCGCGGGCGGGGGCGATGCGTTCGACCGCCTTGCCGCCCGCCTCAACGTCATGCTGGGCAAACTCGAAGGCGTGATGGCCGAACTGCGGATCGTCACCGACAGCCTCGCGCACGACCTCCGCTCGCCGCTCGCGCGTCTGCGCACCAAGACCGAGCAGGCGGTGCTGATCGCGGATCCCGACGCTCGGGAAGCGGCGCTGGGCGGGCTTCTGGTCGAAACCGACCTCGTCATGCGGATGCTGACGATGGTGATCGAGATCAGCCGCTCGGGCTCGGTCTCACGCGATCGCTTCATTGAGGTCTCGCCGGCGAACCTGCTTGAGGAGATCGGCGAACTCTACGCGCCCGTCGCGGAGGATGCCGGCCTCGTTTTCACGATAGCGATCGACGACCGCCCTCCGCCGATGAAGCTGCACCGTGAACTCATCAGCCAGGCAATCACCAACCTGATCGACAACGCGCTCCGCCACGGCGCCGGCGGTGGCGAAGTCACCCTGCGGATCGTCCACCGCACCGACGGCGTCGCGATCCAGGTCGAGGACCGCGGCCCTGGCATCGCCGCCTCCGACCGTGCCCAGGCGCTGAAGCGCTTCGGCCGCCTCGACAGCGCACGATCGACGCCCGGTGCTGGCCTCGGCATGGCCCTGATCGAGGCGGTGGCGCGGCTCCACGATGGCCATTTCGAACTCGCCGACAACGCCCCGGGCCTCGTCGCCCGCATAGTCCTCCCAGTCTGATCCTCCCCCGCAAGCGGGAGGCGGCTGGCGCTTGCCAGACGGAGGGGGAGGAAAGGGTAACCTCGGTTGCGTTTCCTCCCCCTCCGTCGCTACGCGCTGCCCCCCCCTTGGCGGGGGAGGATTGTAAGCCGCAATCGGTTGACCGGAACCGCCTCCCCGGCGAGACCGTGCCCATGACGACGCTAGCCTCCCATCGCCGCATCCTCGCCGCCAGCCTAGTCGGCACCGCGGTCGAGTTCTACGATTTCTATATCTACGCGACCGCCGCGGCACTGGTGTTCGGGCCTCTGTTCTTTTCGGGACAGTTAGCCTCGGCGCAGTTGCTGCTGAGCTATGCGACGTTCGGATTGGCCTTCGTCGCCCGCCCGGTCGGCGCGATCGTGTTCGGGCATTTCGGCGATCGGATCGGGCGCAAGTCGACCCTCGTCGCCTCGCTGCTGCTGATGGGCGGATCGACCGTCGGGATCGCGTTCCTCCCCACCTATGCACAAGTCGGCTGGATAGCGCCCGCGCTGCTGTGCCTGATGCGGCTTGGGCAGGGGCTCGGCTTAGGCGGCGAATGGGGCGGGGCGGCGTTGTTGGCGGTCGAGAACGCGCCGCCGCATCGCAAGAACACCTGGGGCATGTTCCCACCGCTTGGTGCACCAGTCGGCTTCCTCGCCGCCAACGGGCTGTTCCTGATCATCGGTCTCGTCCTCGACGAGGCGCAGTTCATCGCCTGGGGTTGGCGCATCCCGTTCCTGCTCAGCGCGATCCTCGTGGGGCTCGGCCTGTGGGTGCGGCTGAAGCTGACCGAGACTCCCGCCTTCCTGGAAGCGGAGGCTACCGAGGCGCTCCCCAAGGTGCCGATCGCGACACTTCTCACACAGCATTTTCGTGCGACGCTGGCGGGCACGTTTGGCGTCATCGCATGCTTCGCGCTGTTCTACCTCGCGACCGCCTTCGCGCTCGGTTACGGCACGAAGACGCTCGGCTATTCGCGCGAGGCGTTCCTCGGTGTCGAACTCGTCGCGATCTGGTTCCTGGCAGGCGGCGTGATCGTGGCCAGCGTGCTGGCGGACCGGCACTCCGCGGCGCGGATGCTCGCAATCGGGTTTGCCGGGTGCATCGGCGTCGGCGCGCTGATGGGGCCGATGCTGGGCTCGGGATCGCTGTTCACTGTGTGGCTGTGGCTGTCGGGCGCGCTGTTCGTGATGGGGTTCGCGTACGGGCCGCTGGGCGGTTGGCTGCCGAGCCTGTTTCCGGCGGGGGTGCGCTACACCGGCGTGTCGATGACGTTCAACCTTGGCGGCGTGCTGGGCGGTGCGCTCGCGCCGATCGTCGCGGAGGCGCTGGCGCCACATGGGTTGTGGCTGGTCGGAGGGTATCTGATGGCGGCCGGGATGCTGAGCCTTGGCGGGCTGCTGATTCTGGGCCGCACGACCGAGAAGTAGAATGTTCTCCGCGAAGGCGGGAGCCCAGTCTGGGCTCCCGCCTTCGCGGAGAACACGCTTTTACGCTGACAACGGCCGCAACAGCGTCAGCCGCGCCTTGCCGTGCACGCGCGTGGCGTCGACCTCGAAGCCTGCCAGTTCGACGACCTCGGCCTTCGCCGTCTCCAGGCTGATCCACGTCGCCGGTCCGACCCAACCCAACCGCGACAGCTTGTCGAGCGCGACCAGTCCGGCACCGGTGTTGTAGGGCGGATCCATCAGGATCACGTCTAGCGGCGCCGGTGCGGGCCCGAGCGCCATCACCGACGTGGCGCGGACATCACCGCGGATCTCCAGCTTGGCGAGGTTGGCCTTCAGCGCGTCGACCGCCAGCTTGTCCGATTCCACGAACATGCACGTCGCTGCACCCCGTGAAAGTGCCTCGATCCCGAGCGCGCCCGAGCCGGCGAACAGATCGGCGACTGCCAACCCTTCGAAGCTCCCGACGCGGCTCGTCAGCATCGAGAATAACGTCTCGCGCATCCGGTCGGCGGTGGGACGCGTTGAGTCCCCCTTGGGCGCGACGATCGGGCGACCGCGCCATTGGCCTGCGATGATCCGCATCAGCGCTTCCCTCCACGTGGTGCACGGGGCGGATGACCGCGCCCTCCCGACGGACCCTTGCCCGGTGCCGTAGCACGACTGCCGCGTTCAGGCCGCGCCGGACCCTCCGATCGCACTGGCCTTGGCTCGGCACCCGGACGCCCGCTGGCACTCCGCGCCGCGCGCTTGTCGAGTGAACTGCGCCCCCGCGAATCGTCGGCCTGCGGACGGAAGCCCCGCGGCTGCTCCTGACGCTGCACCGTAGCGCCCGCACCGACTCGCGACGGCGCAGCGCGCTCCCGCGGTGGCTTGGCGGCGCGGAAATGCTTGATCTTGGGGCTCGTGCTCAGCTCCTCGCCGCGATCCGCACGCTCCTGGCGCACATACGGCTTCGAGGTCTCGCCACTCGTCGGGCGGGCGTGATGCGTTCCCGTCGGCCGAGCGGCATTCCGCACGTCCGGCCGCGCCCAGGGATCGTTGACGTCGCCGCGCTGCATCGCTGCGGTCGGACGAATCCGCTCCGGACGCGCCGGTCGCGACGGACGATCGGTCGGTACCGCGCCGCTCGAAAAGCCCGAGCTTGCAGGCGCCGCATACGGACTGCGAACCGGCGCACGCACGCCAGCAACAGGCCGCGCGCCCGAAACCGGACGCGCACCCGGCGCCGGCCGTGCCGTCGGAGCCGGCCGCGGCGCATTGCTGCCACGCTGGCTAGACCGCGCGCCGATCCCGGCCCCGGCCCCGGCACTCGCGCTGATCCCGATGTTCGCGCGCGCGCCCGGACCCTCGGGTCGACCCTTGGCCAGTTCCTTCTGGAACGCGACGACGTCGTGCTGGAGCACTTCGCCGATCTGCCCGGGCGGCAGGTCGCCGAGCACGAACGGACCATAACGCGTCCGGATCAGCCGCGAGACCTGCAACCCGAGATGCTCCAGCACGCGGCGAACTTCGCGATTCTTGCCCTCGGTCAGGATCATCTCGATCCAGACGTTCGCGCCAGTGCGCCGCTCGATATTCGCGTTGATCGAGCCGTAGCGGACGCCTTCGATCTCGATACCCTCGATCAGTTCCTCGAGCTGCGGCTGCGTGATGTTGCCGTAAGCGCGCGCGCGATAGGCACGCTCAACGCCGGTCGCGGGCAGTTCGAGCTGGCGCTTGAGCCCGCCATCGGTGGTCATCAGCAACAGCCCCTCGGTGTTGAGATCGAGGCGACCGACCGGCACCAGCCGCGGCAGTTCGCGCGGCAGGCGGTCGTAGATCGTCGTACGCCCGGCGGGATCGCGCTCGGTGACGAGCAGCCCGGTCGGCTTGTGGTACAGGAACAGCCGCGCCGAACTCGGAGCCTCGACCGGGTCGCCATCGACCGTCACGCCGTTGAGGTTGCGCAGAATGGTCGCAGGCGTGTCGAGAATGCTGCCGTTGAGCGCGACGCGGCCCTCGGCGATCATCCGCTCGATATCGCGGCGCGAGGCGATCCCGGCGCGGGCGAGCAGTTTGGCGATACGGTCGCCCTTGATCGGTGCGGCCGGCGTTTCGGGGGAGGTTGCGGGCGCGTCGTTCGACGGGCTGGCAGTCGGGTTATCGTCTTTTGAAGTCGTCATGGCGCGGCTAATACTATGGATCGGCGCCAAGCGCGAAATATTTGCGACCGTTCGTGTTGCGGTGCGTTAGACCCACAAGCGTAACGATCGTTCGGCACGCTGTGGGGTCTCGACCATCATGTTGTTCGGCAAGAAGAAGCGAAACATCGTGCGCCTCCTGCTGGTCGAGGACGAGCCGCTGATCGCGTTCGACAACGAGCATTTCCTGACCGAGGCGGCCTACACGATCGTGGCGACGGTCGACCGCGTCGCCGATGCGCTCGCGATCATTGCCAACAGCACCGATGCGGAGGGCAATGCGGAAATCGACCTGGTGCTGGTCGACGTTCATCTCGCCGATGGCTCGGGTCTCGACGTGGCACGCGCGGCGCAAGCGCGCGGCGTGCCGGTGATGTTCGTGACCGGCAACTTTCCGGACGAGGCGATGGCGCTGGCGACGGGTTGCCTGGCAAAGCCCTATGCGCCGCGCGACCTGATCGGTGCGATCGCGGTCATCGACGCACGGATCGGTGGCGCGACTCCGAAGCGCCTGCCGCCGGGGTTCAGGCTGTTCGCGACGCTGACCTAGCTGTCATTGACGCCAGCCTGCGCTGGCATCCCGCGGTTTTCGCGCTAGGGTCCTGCTCGATCGAGTAGGGAAGTTTGGCGTATGGACGACACCGCAGGCAAGCGCTGGAGCGACGGATTTCGGCCTTATGCCGAGAAGGCGCCCCTGGCAGCCCTCGCGCTTGGGATGTCGTCGGGCTTTCCCTATGCGATGATCGGCGCGACGCTGACGACGCGGCTAGCGGCGAGCGGCATCGACAAGAAGACGGTGACCGCGTTCAGTCTCGCCTTCCTCGTCTACAATCTCAAATTCCTGTGGGCATGGATCGTCGATGGTGTCCGGCTGCCGATCATTGGTCGCCTCGGTCAGCGCGTTTCCTGGTTGATCGTCACGGCGGCGCTGGTGATCGCGGCGGTGGTGAACCTCGCGCTGGTCGATCCGTCGGCCAGCATCGCCAGTACCGCGACCGCAGCGATATTGGTCGGTGCGGCGGGGGCGACGTTCGACATCGTGATCGATGCATTCCGGATCGAGATCCTCGAACCGCGCCAGTTGGGCGTCGGCTCCGGCATGAGCCAATATGGCTGGCGGATCGGCTCCGCGGGTGCCGGTGCGCTGGCGCTGGTCGTGGCGGAACGCGCTGGCTGGAGCGCGGCGTATCTGGCCTGCACGATCTTCGCGCTGCCTGCAGTGCTGGCGGGACTGGTGCTCGGTGAGCCCGAACGTCGCCGTCCGCCGATCGAACGGCGCGGGCTGGGCGAGGGGTTCCGCGCGATCTGGGTGCCGTTCGTGCAGTTCTTCTCGCGCGAAGGTGCATTCGTCGTCCTCGCCTTCATCCTGATCTTCAAGGTCGGCGACACGTTGGCCAACCTGACCTTGCGCCTGCTGTTCGACGATCTCGGCTTCACCGGCGACGAGATCGCATTCTATGACGTCGGCGTGGGCTTCTTCGCGTACCTGGTCGGCATCTTCATCGGTGGCATCCTGTATGCGCGGATGGGGATGAAGCGCTCGGTGCTGTTGTCGCTAGTGCTGATGGGCGTGTCGAACCTCTCGTTTGCCGCGCTGGCGGCGGCTGGCCATTCGAATATCGGCATGGCGGGCGCGATCGGCTTCGAGAATGCCTCCAGCGGTTTCGGCGGCGTCGTCGTGATCGCGTACTTCTCGGCGCTGTGCGACCTGCGTTTCACCGCGGCGCAGTTCGCGCTGATCTCGGCAGCGGCGAGCGTCGTCGGCCGGATCGTGACTGGCACCACGGCGGGCGGACTGATCGACGCGATGGGCTATGTGAATTTCTATCTTCTGACGACCGTGCTCGCGCTGCCGGGCGTGGCGCTGTTCTGGTGGATGAGCCGGTCCGGGATGATTGACCGGTCGATCGGGAGTGCGGGCGTCGAGGGAGAAGGCGACGCGCGCGTTTCTGCGCAGGACTGACCGTCGATGATGGCCGCGACGTGAGGTGACCACTCGCTCGTCGTCGTCGGGCGAGTCGCGTTGACCGGCGCCGCCACGCAGGCGCTGGTGGCGGGGCTCAACCAGTTTCTCGAGCAGCCGGGGCTCAGCCCCAGCAAGGCGATGGCGAGCGGAGCGACGTTTCCGTGATCGCGCCGCGCCGATCACCGGGCTCATGAAAGAACCGAAGGTCCTGCGCGCGAACGCTGCCTTGGACGACGACGGCGTGATCCCCGGCCGCATCACGTCGTCGCTGCATAACAGATCATCGCAAACCGTGTCGCGCGCACGACGTGAGCGTTACGCCTGAAATATCCCGGACAAACACGCGATGCAGGGCGTCGGCATGATCACACTCCATCCAGGCTTTCCTGAAAGCTCAGCCGCTCCGAGCGATGTCGATGACCATGTCGTCGGCGGTGCGCGGATCGTCATCGTCGACGACGATCCCGGTCTGCGGGAATTGCTCACCGAATTTCTGGTCGATCACGGCCTGCGTGCCGAGGCGGTCGAGAGCGGGGCAGCGCTGCGCGCGTGGCTGGCGCATCATGCGTGCGATCTCGTCGTGCTGGACATGATGATGCCGGGCGAGGACGGCCTGTCGGTGCTGCGCAGTCTGACGCAAAGCGGCGATGCGCCGGCGGTCATCATGTTCTCGGCGCTTGCGGGCGAAGTGGACCGGGTGGTCGCCCTCGAACTCGGCGCGGACGATTACGTCACGAAGCCCTCCAGTCCCAGGGAGATCCTGGCCCGCATCAGGTCGGTGTTGCGGCGGCGCGGGGCTGCGACGCCTGCTCCCTCGGGAGCCCACGAGCCAATAGCGAACGAGGCGGCGCCTTCAGCTAGGGTCGAGGCCTACACGTTCGCCGGATGGACGCTGAACTGTCGCATGCGGACGCTGCACACGCCGGACGGTACCGCGGTTCGTCTCACCGACGGCGAGTTCCAGTTGCTCAACGTGTTCGTGTCGCAGCCGCAGATCGTCCACACGCGCGACGACATGATCGCGCAGTCGGGCAGGGCGGAGAGCCTGTCGCGGGGGCGGACGATCGACGTGAACATCAGCCGCCTACGACGCAAGCTGCAGGCGTTCGATGCGACCGAGATCATCCGCACGGTACGCGGCAACGGCTATATCCTGATGCCGGACGTCGTTCGAAGCTGATCGAAAAGTCGCGCTTCGCAGCGGCCGGCGATATCGCGAGAACGAGCCGCGAATGTCATAACGTGTGCCATAATATATGTAATAACACCCGGCTGGCACTGGCGCCGCCGCACTCCGAAAAGCGAGGACTTATGCGGCCTGCAACTGGCTCCCTGAGTAGGATTCGAACCTACGGCCACTCGATTAACAGTCGAGAGCTCTACCGCTGAGCTATCAGGGATCGTTGCCGAGGGCGGCTCTATAACTGGCCCTCCGGATCATGCAAGCGGGTTTCGACGTAAATCCGAAAACTTTCGTTCCGGCCCTGCATCGGGCGACCGCGTCAGGAGATGAACTGCTCCATCGTGATGCGGTCGTCGAGCGCGTGCTCCGGGTCGAACAGCAGTGTCAGCTCGCGGGCGCGGTCCATGCAGATGTCGACGCGGGCGATATCGCGGATCTCGCGCTGGTCGGCGACCACCGATACGGGCCGCTTGGCGGCGTCGAGGACGCGGACGCCGATCCGGGCCTTGTCGGGCAGGATCGCCCCACGCCAGCGCCGCGGACGGAACGGGCTGATCGGGGTCAGCGCGATCATGCCCGAGCCCAACGGCAGGATCGGGCCGTGCGCGGACAGATTATATGCTGTCGAGCCGGCCGGCGTGGCGACCAGGATGCCGTCGCAGGCGAGTTCGGGCAGGACGATCCGCTCGTTTACCGTAATCTCCAGATTGGCGGTCTGGCGGGTCTCGCGCAGGAACGACACCTCGTTGATCGCGGGCAAAGTGTGCGTGCGGCCATCGACGCCGATCGCGGTCATCGTGAGCGGCACGACCTTGAACGGCTTCGCGCGCTCGAGGCGATCGAGCAGGCCATGATGGCGCCACTCGTTCATGAGGAACCCCACCGTGCCGAGGTTCATGCCGAAGACCGGCACCGGCGGCTTGCGGCGCTCCAGCATGGCGTGAAGCGTCTGAAGCATGAAACCGTCGCCGCCGAGCGCGATGATCGCGTCGGCTTCGTCGACCGATACCCAGTCGCCCGTATCGGCAAGCTGGGCTTCGGCGGCGCGAGCGGGCGGTGTCGTGGATGCGACCAGCGCCAGCCGCTCGAACCGGCTCATCCTCCGGTGACGCTCATGTGACGCGAGACCGCAGGGCGCTCGCCGACGCCGATGCGGAAATCGTGCGCCTTCGGCTTCGCGAAGAGCCCGGCATCGATCGCTTCGTCGAGCCCGGCCGTGCCGCCCTCGCGCAGCGCGGCTTTCAGATCGACCTGATCATCGTGGCCGAGGCACATGTAGAGCTTGCCCTCGGTCGTCAGGCGAACGCGGTTGCAGCCGTCGCAGAAATTGGCGGTCAGCGGCGATATCAGCCCGAGCCGGGTGCGCGTGCCGTCGACGTTCCAGTAGCGCGCCGGGCCACCGGTCTTGTACGCATCGCGGGCAAGCGTGAACTGCTCGCTCAGCTCGTCGAACACCTTGGTCAGCGGCAGGAAGCGATCGGTGCGGTCCTCGTCGATCGCGCCGAGCGGCATCGTTTCGATCAGCGACAGGTCGAAGCCCTCGTCGCGACACCATGCGAGCATCGGCGCGATCTCGTCTTCGTTGAAACCTTTCAGGGCGACCATGTTGATCTTGATCGCCAGCCCCGCGTCGCGCGCCGCCATGATCCCGCCGATCACCTGCGACACGTCACCGTGACGAGTGATGTAGCGGAACCGCTCCGGGTCGCGGCTGTCCATGCTGACGTTGACGCGGCGGATGCCAGCGTCAACCATCGCCTCCGCATGCTGCGCGAGACGCGTGCCGTTGGTGGTCATCGTCAACTCTTCCAGGCCAGCTCCGATGTTGTGGCCCAGGCGCTGGACGAGTTCGGCAACATCGCGGCGGACGAGAGGCTCGCCGCCCGACAACCGGATCTTGGTGACCCCGCGCGCGATGAACCGCTCGGCGATGATCGCGATCTCTTCGAGGCTCAGGAGCTTGGCGCGCGGCAGGAACGTCATCTGCTCGGCCATGCAATACCGGCACCGAAGATCGCACCGGTCCGTCACCGAAATCCGGAGATACTTGATCGTGCGACCATGCGTGTCCTGCAACGGCTTTTGCGCCGGAACGCCGGGCAGGGGATGGGCAGAGTCGATCATCATAGACGAGCTAAGCACAGGAGGAGCCTCGAACAAGGCCGAACCGGACGGTAATGGATTGGCGGGCAGCGACGCTGCGGCTAGGCTCGCACCGATGGGGTGGGGTGCGACGGATATGGAAGACATGCAGACGGCAACGACGCTGTTCGCGGTATCGTTCCGTCAACGCGATGAGATCGCCAGGATTCTGGCCGATGCCGGCGCCGGCGCGGACTGGCATGCGGCGGTGACTAGCGATGCCGTGGCGATCGAAAGCCGCTTTCTCGCAAGCGGCGCGGCAGTGGCGCTGATCGACGCGCGCGGCGCGCTCGACGAGGGTATCGCGGCGACGCTCGCGCTGGGCGGGCTGGTTGCCACCAACGGCGCGGCGCTGCTGGTGCTGGTGTCGCGCGGCGATGTCGAAGCGATCGGCGAGTTCTTCGATGCGGGTGCAACGCAATTCCTGACGAGCCCGGCGGCCGATAGCGAGTTGATCCAGGCGCTCCGCTTCGCCGGGCGCCATGCGGTCCGCTCTTCTGGGAGTGCGGTCGACCGGCGCAGGATTCCTGGCGCAACGTTGTACGACCGCGAAACCGGTGACGTTCGCCGCTGGATCATCGGCCGGATCGCCGCCGACTGCCCGGTCGCGGTGGTGCTGGTGTCGTTGTCGCGGCTCGATATCGTCAATGCGGCGCATGGGCGACCGATGGTGGACGCATTGATCGAGACAGCGGTGCGGCGGACCGAGACGATCGCGCACGCAGCGATCGACGTGGACTCGATGGTCGCGCGACTTGGCGGGTCGGAATTCGCGCTGGTGATCGAGGCGTCGGGTGCGGCGGTGACGGCAGCGATCACCGCGCTCGACGCGGCGCTCGCGCGGCCGTTCGCGGTGGCCGATACGCGTGCCGTGCTCGGCTGTCGGTTCGGGGTGGCGCAGCGGCAGCCGGGCGACGACGCGGCGGCGTTGCTGCGCCGCGCCAGCGAAGCACTGGCGGAAGCCAAGGCGAGTGACGGATCGGTGTTGCATGTCGCGCTGCCCGACGGCGTCGCGCCAATCGATGCGCTGGCGATCGACCTGCATCACGCGATCGAACGCGACGAGATCGACTTGCGCTGGCAACCCCAGGTCGAAATCGCGAGCGGCCGGATCACCGGTGTCGAGGCGCTGGCGCGGTGGAGCCACCGGACGCTGGGGCCGCTCGGCGCGGACACGCTGTTCGACGCCGCCGACCGCGCCGACCTGGGGATCGCCTTGTCCGATCATATCCAGCGGCTGGTGCTCGCGCGTGCGGTTGCCTGGCCGGCGGCGCTGAACACGTTGCGGGTTTCACTGAACCTGACCGCGGCGGATATCACGCGGCCGGGGTTCGCGGCGCTGTTCCTGGCACGGGTCGACGAAAGCGGCTTTCCGCGCGGGCGGTTGACCGTCGAGATCACCGAGACCGGGCTGATCGAAGACCTGGCGGCTGCATCGGCGTTGCTGGCGGAGCTACGCGGGGCAGGGTGCCGCGTTGCGATCGACGATTTCGGCACGGGCTATTCGAGCCTGGCCTATCTGAAGTCGCTGCCGCTCGATTACGTCAAGATCGATAAGTCGCTGGTGCGCGATATCGACGGATCGGCGCGCGACCGGGTGGTGGTTGCCGGTGCGATCACGATGGCGCGGTCGCTCGGGCTCGCGGTGATCGCCGAAGGCGTGGAAACGCCGTCGCAGCTCGAATTGCTCACGGCGGGCGGCTGTGGTCTGTACCAGGGCTTCCTGTTTTCGGAGCCCGTCGACGAACCGGCGCTGCTCGAACTGGTGGGGAAAGAATGATGCGTGCTCTGCTGGTGCCGATCGTGATGATGAGCGCCGCCGCGGCGCCTGCACAGGTCCCGGCCGAGACCGCCATCCGCCAGACGATGGCGGTGAGCGCGGCGGGCTGGAATGCGGGCGATCTCGCGCGGTTCATGGCGGTGTATGCCGACGATGCCGTGTTCGTGACGCCCAAGGGGCTGCTGCGCGGCAAGACGGCGATCGCGGCCAAATATCAGCCGAGCTTCCGCGGCGTCGGCAATGCGCGAGGCACGCTGTCGTTCGCAGTCCTCGAGATGCGCGGGATCGATCCGCGGCATGCGATGCTGTTCGCACGCTGGACGCTGACCGGGCCGTCGACCGTGGAAAGCGGGATGACGACGCTGGTGTTCGAACGGCGCGGGACCGCGTGGCAGATCATCGCGGACCACAGCAGCTGACACCCGACCTGCACCGATACGGGATGATGGAATGACCGACACGCTCGATCGCACGACCGCGGCGCGGTTCGCCGGGCTGACGCTGGGGCACCTGACGCGCCAATGGCCGTACAAGCTCGACCAAGTGCTGGACGGCCCCGGCGACCTCGCGCTGCCGAAGACGCTGCACCCGGTATTCCACGGCAGTTTCGACTGGCACAGCTGCGTGCATGGCTGGTGGCAGGTGATGCGGCTTGCGCGGCTACATCCGGACATGTCCGAAGCCGCCGAGGTCGAGGCGCTAGCGCATCGGATGCTCGTTCCTGCCTTGATCGCGGGCGAGGTCGCCTATCTCGATCGGCCGGGCACCGGCGGGTTCGAGCGGCCTTACGGCTGGGGCTGGCTGCTAGCGCTGCATGACGAGCTGGCATTGCGGCCCGATCGGCCGTGGGCGGCGGCGGTCGAGCCTTTGGCACGCGCGTTCGCAGGCCGGTTTGCGGCGTACCTGCCGAAGCTGATCTATCCGGTCCGCAGCGGCAAGCACGACTGCACCGCGTTCGCACTGGTCCACGCACTGCGCTGGGCGCGGACGCACGACGCGTCGCTCGCCGCGCTGATCGAGGCGCGCGCGGGGGACTGGTATGGCGACGATCGCGATTGCCTGCCGTTCGAGCCGAGCGGCGAGGATTTCCTGTCGGCGACATTGTGCGAGGCGGCGTTGATGAAGGACGTGCTGGGGGCCGGGTTCGCACCGTGGCTGGCGGCATTCCTGCCCGATCCGTTCGGTCCGGCGACGGCGTGCCTGCGCTCTCCCGCGATCGTCAGCGACCGGTCGGACGGCCGCCTCGCGCATCTCGATGGCGTGAACCTGTCGCGCGCGTGGTGCTGGCGGACGATCGCCGACGCGCTGCCCGATCCTGCCGCCGCTCGTGCGATCGCCGACGCGCACCTCGCCGAGGCGCTGCCGCATCTCGCGGACGACTACATGGGTGAGCATTGGCTGGCGACGTTCGCGCTGCTCGCGCTCGAGGCCGACTGATCGCGGATCGGCGGAGAGAAGGGGTTAGCAGAGCGGACTACGCTGCCTAAGGTCGCATCATCGAACGAAAGAGAGTGATGATGCAAAGACGCCTGCCGTTCCTGGCCTTGCTGGCCCTTTCCACAACCGCGTTGGCGCAGACGCCGGCCCCCGCTACCGATCCGAACGCGTATCTCGAGGACATTCACGGCACGCGTGCGCTCGATACGGTGAAGCGGTGGAACACGCAGTCGCTCGCCGCGCTCGAAGCCAAGCCCGGCTATGCGCGCTACCGCCAGCGTGCGCTCGATTTGTTGCAGGCGGATCGCCAGATCGCGACGCCCGACCAGATCCTCGGCGATCAGGTCGTCAACCTCTGGCAGGACAAGGCGAATCCGCGCGGCCTGTGGCGGGTAGCGTCGCTCGCCTCGTTCGGCAGCGGCAAGCCGGTGTGGCGGACGCTGATCGACGTCGATGCGCTGGGCAAGGCGGAGGGCAAGAGCTGGGTGTGGAAGGGCGCGACCTGCCGATCGCCGTCCTACGATCGCTGCATGGTGGCGCTGTCGAACGGCGGCGGCGACGCGGTGGTCGAGCGCGAGTTCGACATTCCCTCGGGCAAGTTCGTCGCGAACGGTTTCGTCGTGCCGATGTTCAAGTCAGGCGTAAACTGGGCCGGGCCGGACGCGCTGTATGTCGCGACCGACTTCGGGCCGGACAGCCTCACCACCTCGGGTCTGCCGCGGACAGCAAAGCTGTGGCGACGGGGCACACCGCTGTCCGCCGCGACCGAGATCGCCAGCGCTGCGCCGAGCGATGTCGGGATCAATACGGCGGTCTTCACCGAGGGCGACCGCCGCTATGCGCTGGTGTCGCGCGACGTCGATTTCTTCCATGCCAAGCGGAGTCATGTCGCGGCCGATGGCCGACTGGTGGCGACGCCGTTGCCCGACGATGCGGTGATCGACACGGTGCTCGACGGGCGGCTGATCGCGACGCTGTCGTCGGACTGGCGCGGCATTCCCGCCGGCGCGGTGGTCGCCTATGCGATCGCCGACGTGCTGGCCGGACGTGATCCGACGATCGAGCGCGTGCTGGTGCCGACCGCCAGACAGGCCGTCGAACAGGTCGATTCAAGCAAGTCGGTGTTATGGGTGAAGATGCTTGACGACGTGTCGGGGCGGCTGGTGTCGCTGACGCGCGGTGCCGACGGTGTCTGGACCCAGTCGATCGCGGCGTTGCCGACCGCGTCGACGATCCATCTCGAGGCGACCGCCGGCAAGGACGATCTGGCCTATGCGATGGTCGAGGGGTTCCTCAGCCCGCCGGCCTTGTATGCGGTCCGACCAGCCGCCAAGCCGGTCGCGGTCGACACGCTGCCGGCGCGGTTCGATGCGTCCCGGATGCAGGTCGAACAGCGGTTCGCGACGTCGAAGGACGGGACGAAGATACCGTATTTCCTCGTGCGCAAGAAGGGCACGACGGGCCCGGTGCCCGCGCTCGTCCATGCCTATGGGGGGTTCCGCAACGCGCAGACGCCGACCTATCTCGTCGATCAGCCGTACCGCTCGGGCCCGGCCGGGCTGTTCTGGGTCGAGGAGGGCAACGCGTTCGTGCTCGCCAACATCCGCGGCGGCGGCGAGTACGGCCCGCGCTGGCATCAGGCGACGCTGCGCGAGAACCGGCAAAAGGCGTATGACGATCTGCACGCGGTTGGTGACGATCTGGTGCGCACCGGTGTCAGCGCCAAGCGCAAGATCGCGGTGTCGGGGCGGTCGAACGGCGGCCTGCTGGTCGGCGTGGCGATGGAGCAGCGACCCGATCTCTACGGCGCAATCGTGATGGGATCGCCGCTGCTCGACATGCAGAAATATTCGCATCTGTCGGCGGGCGCATCGTGGATGGGTGAATATGGCGATCCTGACAAGCCGGCGGACTGGGCGTTTATCTCGCAATATTCGCCCTACCAGAACCTGAAGCGCGGCATGAAATATCCGGTGCCGTTCATCTACACGTCGACCGAGGACGACCGTGTCCACCCCGGCCACGCGCGCAAATTCGCCGCGCGGCTGGAGGCGTATGGCGACCCGTTCTTCTATTACGAGAACCCGGAGGGCGGCCACGCGGCGGGCGCCGACAAGATCGAGGACGCCAAGCGCGCCGCGCTCGTCACCGTCTATCTGAACGCACAACTCGCGCCACAACGCTGATCGTCAGGAATTCCAAGATGCGTAATTTCCGTCTGTTGCTCGGCGTCGCGATGCTGGCGCTGCCCGTCTCGTCGATCCCTGCGCCCGCGCTGGCGGCGCAAGCCGAGACGAGCGCGTTCGCGTCTCTGTCGAAGCGCTATGTCGATGGCCTGGCGCAGCTCAATCCATCGTCGGCGACCGCGCTCGGCGATCACCGGTTCGACACGCAGATCACCGACATGTCGGCCGCAGGGCGCGGCAAGCGAGAGGCGTTCTCGAAGGCGATGCTCGCCGATCTCCAGCGGATCGACCGCAAAGCCCTGTCGCGCGAGGAGCAGGTCGATGCGGCATTGCTCGACAATGCGCTGCGCTACGACATCTGGGATACCGAGACGCTCGGCGGGTGGGCGTGGGACCCGCAGGTCTATAACGACATCGCCGGCAGCTCGCTCTATTCGCTCGCTGCCCGCGATTTTGCACCGTGGCCGCAGCGGCTGAACGCGGCGACCGCGCGGATGGCGGCGCTTCCCGCGTTGCTGGCACAGGCGCGCGCGAACATCGTCCCCGCCCGCGTACCGTCGATCTACGCGACGACCGTGGCGAAACAGAACAGCGGCATCGTCGACATCGCCGAGACCATGCTCGCGCCGCACGAGAGCGAATTGTCGGCAGCGGACGCCAAGCGGTTCGACGCCGCGCTCGTGAAACTAAAGGCGGCGGTCGCAGAGCATCAGGTCTGGCTCGAGAAGACGCTCGTCCCCGGCGCGAAGGGCGACTTCCGCCTCGGCGCGGCGCTCTACGACAAGAAGCTCGGCTTCGCGCTGCAATCCGACCTCACCCGGGCCGAGATCAAGCGCCGCGCGCAGGCCGCGATCGTCGACACGCGTGCGCAGATGTACGCGATCGCGCGCCAGATTTTCGGCGCCCAAAAGGGCGCGCTGCTGCTTCCCGACAAGCCGTCCGAAGCGCAGCAACAGGCCGCGATCCAGCTCGCGCTCGAACTCACCTACGCCAAGCGTCCGGCACGCGACGGCATGATCGACGCCTCGACCAAGGCACTGGCGCAGGCGACCGCGTTCGTCCGCGACAAGGGTCTGGTCGGGATGCCCGACGGCCCCGTGAAGATCATCACGATGCCCAAGTTCCAGCAGGGCGTCGCGGTAGCCTACTGCGATTCGCCCGGCCCGCTGGAAAAGAACCTCGGCACGTTCTTCGCCGTGTCGCCGATCCCCGGCGACTGGACCGAGGCGCAGGCGACCTCGTTCCTCAGCGAATATAACGACTACATGATCCACGATCTGGCGGTGCACGAGGCGATGCCAGGGCATTATCTCCAGCTCGCGCACGCCAATGCGACTCAGTCGACGCTGCGCGCGGTGCTCGGCTCGGGGCCGTTCGTCGAGGGCTGGGCGGTCTATGCCGAGGGCATGATGGCGGACGAGGGCTTCATGAACGGCGATCCGCTGTTCAAGCTGACTGTGCTCAAGATGCGGCTGCGCTCGATCTCGAACTCGCTACTCGACATCGGCATCCACACCGAGGGCATGACGCGCGAGCAGGCGATGCAGCTGATGACGCACACCGCGTTCCAGCAGGAGCGCGAGGCGGCGGGCAAATGGGTCCGCGCCTCGCTCGGCTCGACGCAGTTGCTGAGCTATTTCACCGGCTATTCGGAGCACATGGCGCTGCGGGAAGAGGCGAGGAAGCGGCAGGGCGCGGCGTTCGACCTCAAGCGGTACAACGACGCGCTGCTGAACCACGGTTCGCCGCCGGTCCGCTATGTCCGCGAACTGCTGTTCGACCTGCCTATCAGTGAACGGCGTCATTCGGTCCAGTAGATCGTGAACCGGGCCGCTGAGCCCCGGTTCGCGATCGGACGACGGATATTCCGCCACAAGAAATTCTGTGGGGCGTGATTGGTATTGCGGAACGCCAGCGTCCAGCTTCAGTCTGTGTCAGGCCTGAAACAGCGAAGCAGCCTTGAGAACCTTCGTCACGCCGTGCGCGTCGGTGACGGCGTATGTAAATCCGGGAAGCAGGCAGAACGCGCCGACATTGCCCTTCGGGTCGAGCGCGAGGAAGCCGACCTGCACGCCGCGAACGGCATCGCCGCGCAGATGGGCGATATGGCGCACGACCTCTTCGCAGGCTTTTTGCGGGGAGGCGCCCGACCGCATCGATGCGACGACTCGTGCCGACCCTGCGACCCGGGTGACTTCCTCGCCTAGTCCCGTAGAGGTCGCACCGCCGACGCCGGCCTCCACGTAGAGGCCCGAACCGACCTGCGGCGAATCGCCGACGCGGCCGCGCATCTTGAACGCCATCCCCGAGGTCGTGCAGGCGCCGGCGAGCCGGCCGTCCGCGCTGCGGGCGAGCAGGCCGATCGTATCGTGATCGAGCGCACCGCCTGGGGTGCGCGTGCGGTTCTCGCTGTTGGCTTCGGGCTGGTATTTCGCGGTCTTGAGCCAATCCCGCCACGCGTTCTCGGATTCGGGAGTCAGCAGAGATTGCTGGGGAAACCCCTGATCGCGCGCGAACCGCGTCGCGCCTTCGCCGACCAGGAAGGTGTGCGGCGTCCGTTCCATGACCCGTCGGGCAACGGAGATCGCATGGACCGTATTCTCCAGCGCCGCGACCGCGCCGACCCCGCCGGCATCGTCCATGATGACCGCGTCGAGCGTGACGTGCCCGTCGCGGTCCGGATAGCCGGCATAGCCGACGCTGTGGTTGGTCGGATCCGCTTCGGGCACCATCGCGCCGGCCTCGACCGCATCGATCAACGTGCCACCTGCTTTGAGCTTGGCAAATGCCGCTGCGTTCGCCGCCGCGCCGAAATCCCATGTCGACACGATCATCGCGCCTTCGCCTCGGGACGTGCCCCCGGGGGCGGGAACGCTTGCCGCCTGCGCGTAGGATGCGGCCAATGACAGAGTTCCACAGGTTCCGAGACCCGCGAGCAATGAGCGCCTTGTCGTCAACGGTCGATCCTCCATCGGGTGTATGTGCAGCATGCTACGCAGGCGCGGCCCACCCGCCAAGAGGTGACGCACATTTGCAACAATCCATCGTAAATGTTCCATAAAGGTATTGCATAGGTATTGACGGAACCAATTATCTGATCAAGCGTGCTGGGAGGAACTGCGCGGTCGTACGGCGCTGTCGGCCATAGGGGTAGGATATGAATTTCAGTCATTCGGTATCGCGCGTTGCGCTTGTGGGATCGCTCATGATCTGGGCCACGCCCGGGGTGGCACAGGATGCCGCCGCTGGCCCGGTCGCTCCGGCTCAGGCCCCAGTCCAGGCCCCGGTTCAGGCCCCAGCCCAGGACAGCGCCAACACGCCCGCACAAGCCAAGGTTCAGGCCGACGCGACCACCGCAGTCGCTCCCGCCAACGCCGATAGCGGCGCGAACCAGTCGATCGTCGTCACCGGATCGCGCATCCAGCGCCCCAACACGACCTCCGCCGCGCCGATTACCTCGGTGACCTCGCAGGACATTCGCGCGCAGGCGGCGGTCAACGTCGAGGACGTGCTGAACCGCCTGCCGCAGGTCGCGCCCGACAGCCAGCAGACCTATGCCGATTCGGACGGTCGCCAGCGGATCAAGCTGCGCAGCCTCGGGTTCGAGCGGACGCTCGTGCTGATCGACGGCAAGCGCATCGGCACGCAGAACGGCCAGGACGTCGGCATCATTCCCGCGACCCTGCTGGAGCGCGTCGACGTGCTGACCGGCGGCGCTTCGTCGGTGTACGGTTCGGACGCTGTCGCGGGTGTCGTCAACTTCATCCTCAAGAAGGATTTCGAGGGCATCCAGCTCGACGGCAACTATAATTTCTACAATCACAACAACAAGGATACGGTCGTGTCGCCGCTGGCACGCGCGGCGGGCTTCAACAGCGTGCGTGGCCTGACCAACGACGGCGGCCGTGCCGACCTCACGCTGACCGCCGGCAAGAAGTTCTTCGACGGCAAGCTGCGGATTTCCGGGTTCGCCAACTACAAGCATACCGACCCCGTGCTGCTGTCGGACCGGTCGAACACCGGCTGCTACCTGACGCAGACGAGTCTGAACGCGCCGATCTCGTGCGGTCTGACGCCGAGCAGCTCGACCAGCGGTCTCGTCACGCCGCTCAGCGGCGCGAACAAGGACGCGCAATTCGTCAACAATCCCAATGGTTCGCGCACCTTCGTCCCGTTCGGCGCGGGTCCCGGCAACGCCTCGAACTATTTCAACAATTACTCTTATCAGCGTCCGTCTGAGCGGATCAACGCCGGCGGCTTCGTCAGCTTCGACATCTCGCCCAACGCCGAGCTGTACGGCTCTGGTATCTGGTTCCGCGATAAATCGTACACCAACTATCCGGGGATCGCGGGCGGCAACGTCCAGGTCAACTGCAACAACCCGTTCCTGTCGGGCTCGCAGGCCACCGCGATCTGCGGGGCGGCTGCCGGTACCGCCACGACCGCACCAATCAATATCGCCTATCGTCTCGGCGATAACAACGATCAGCCGGATACCTATCTGAACACCGGCGCCCGCTTTACAGCCGGTATCCGCGGCAAGGTCGGCAGCGCGTGGACCTATGATGTCGGCGGCGTCTATGCCCGCAACCATCAGGACTACACGCCTACCTTCGTCAATTCGACGCGGTTGCAGAACTCGATCAATGTCGGTGGTACGCTCGCGGCGCCGACCTGCGCCACGACCGCCGATGCCGGCTGCGTTCCGTTCGACGCGTTCAGCGCCGGCAACACCAATCCGGCGCTGGTCAACTATCTGTTGAACACGGGTACCGCCGTGACCACCGGCACGCTGTATGACGTGCAGGCCAACGTCACCGGCGACCTCGGCAAATACGGCATCACCTCGCCGTTTGCCGAGCAGGGCATCGCGATCGCGTTGGGGACCGAGTATCGCAAGGATACGCTGAAATCGACCGCCGACGCGGCGTATCGCGGTGCCCTCGGCGGTACCGACAGCTATCTCAAGCAGGACGTCTGGGAAGCGAACGCTGAACTCCAAGTCCCGCTGGTCGAGCATAAGCGATTTGCCGACCTGCTTCAGGTGAACGGTGGCTATCGCCTGTCGAAGTACAGCAGCAATCCGGACACCTTCAACACCTGGAAGGTTGAGGGCATCTACGCGCCCGTCAGCGATCTGACGTTCCGCGCCTCGTTCAACAAGGCGCAGCGCGCGCCGACGGTCACCGAAATCCGCCAGGCAACGAATATCGACTTCGCATCCGGCGGGGCTGGCACCTTCAGCGACTTCTGTGCGCCGACGGTCACCAATGGCCCCAACGGCGTGACGTTCGGCGCGCCGGTTGCGTCGCGTGACGTTTGCCGGGCAACCGGATTGTCCGATGCGCTCTATGGCAGCCAGTCCTTGCTCTGCAGCAACGGCACGACGCCGAACGGTTCGGCAGCGTGCACCGTCCGGTCGGGTGGCTTCACCGCCGAGCCGGAGACCGCCTACACGCAGACCTATGGCCTGATCGTGAAGCCGAGGTTCGTCCGTGGGCTGTTCTTCTCGGTCGACCGCTACCGGATCAAGATCAACGACTCGCTCGGCTTCAACGACTACAGCTATTACACCGATGGCTGTCAGCGCTCGAACGGCGATGCGTTCTTCTGCCAGGGCATCGTCCGTAACCCGGGCACGGGCACGTTGTTCTCCAACGCAAGCACCAACCCGACGACTGGCTTCATCCGCCAGGGCACGACCAACTACTACACGTCGATCGCGCGCGGCTATGATTTCCAGGCGCAGTACACGATGGACCTGGCGACGGTCGGCAAGATCGACTGGAACTTCAATGGGTCGTTGACGACG
Source organism: Sphingomonas sp. PP-CE-3A-406 (assembly GCF_003688625.1). Taxonomy (GTDB): domain Bacteria; phylum Pseudomonadota; class Alphaproteobacteria; order Sphingomonadales; family Sphingomonadaceae; genus Sphingomonas. The sequence continues at coordinate 1,072,881 of NZ_RCWY01000001.1, read as the reverse complement.
TTTGCGGGTGGCCAGGACTCGCCGGTCCAGCCGCAGCGCAACTGCGCGGGCTATTACGGCAATGGTTGCGGCCAGCTGATCCCGAAATGGTCGCACGGCTTGCGCGCGACCTACACGACGGTCGGCCGCGGTTTCAGCGCGTCGTTCAACTGGCGCTATGTCGGATCGCTGACCAATGCGGACAATTCGGGTGATCCGGCGATCGGCGGCACCGATGCGCGGGCACGGACCAGCTACTACCGGGTCGCGCCGCAGAGCTATTTCGATCTCGCGCTCAACTTCGCGATCGCCAAGCAGTTCTCGCTGCGTCTGATCGCGAACAACCTGTTCGACAAGAACCCGCCGATCGTGGTGGACTCGTACAACGTCGCACTCGCACGAACCAACACGATCCCGTCGCGCTACGACTCGCTCGGCCGAAACATCGCGATCGGTACGACCATCAAGTTCTGATCCTTCCTCTCCCCGACCTGAGGGCTCGCCAGCGATGGCGGGCCCTTTTTTTGTGCCGGACGACGTGGCTATGGGTTGCGGTCGGGGCCAGTTCGGCGGGGCGGTGCGTTACAGCATCGAAGGAGCCGACATGAAGATCATGACGCTACGATCCCCCGCGGGTCTCGACAATATCGCGATCGCCGAAAGGGACGATCCAGGCACGCCGCCACCGGGCGCGATCCGTGTCGCGTTGCACGGCAGTTCGATCAATTTTCACGATCTTGGCGTCGCGCTCGGCCGGATGCCGACCGAAGACGGTCGCATACCGCTGTCCGATGGCGCGGGGACCGTCGAAAGCGTCGGCGAAGGTGTGACCGAGTTCGCGGTCGGCGATCATGTGGTGTCGTGCTTCTTCCCGGATTGGCAGGACGGCACGCCGACCATCGGCGATTTCAGCCGCACGCCGGGCGATGGCATCGATGGGTTCGCGCAGAGCCACGTCGTGCTGCCAGCCACCGCGTTCACCAAGGCACCCAAAGGCTATGATTCCGTCGAAGCCGCCTCGATCACGACTGCGGGCCTCACCGCGTGGCGCGCGCTGGTGGTCGACGGCAAGCTGAAGGCCGGGGACACGGTGCTCCTGCTTGGCACGGGTGGGGTCTCGATCTGGGCGTTGCAGATCGCCAAGGCGATGGGGGCGACAGTGGCGATCACATCGTCGTCCGAGGACAAGCTTGCCCGTGCCCGCGATCTAGGGGCCGACTTCACGCTCAACTATCGGAGCGAACCCGAGTGGGGGCGTAAAGTTGCGGACTGGGCCGGCGGGCGCGGCGTCGATCATGTCGTTGAGGTTGGCGGCCCCGGTACGCTGGCGCAGTCGATCGATGCGGTCAGGGTCGGCGGGCACATCTCGTTGATCGGCGTGCTGACGGGGATCGGCGGTGAGGTGCCCACCGCAGCGCTGATGGGCAAGCAAGCGCGGCTACAGGGCCTGATCGTTGGCAGCCGTCGCGAGCAGCAGGATTTCGTCCGCGCGCTGGAGGCGACCGCGATCCGCCCGGTGATCGACCGTCGTTTCGCGCTGGACGATCTCGCCGAGGCGTTCGCGTTCCAGCAGAGCGGCGAGCATTTCGGCAAGATCGGGATCGAGTGGTAAGGAGGATGACGAACATGGCCGAGACGAAGAACGCGATACTGTACCGGATGATCCTGCCGGATCACACCTGCCCGTTCGGCGTACGCGCGAAGACGATGCTGGAGCAGAACGGCTTCCAGGTCGATGACCGGCTCCTGCGGTCGCGCGACGAGGTCGATGCGTTCAAGGACGAGCACGGCGTCGCTACGACGCCACAGGTGTTCATCGATGGCGAGCGGATCGGCGGCAGCGACGATCTCGAGCGGTATCTCGCAGCATGACGACCAGCGAATCCGTCCCATCGGCCACAGGTCTGTCGCGCACCGCATCGGTAGCGATCGTCGCAGCAGTATTAGGCGTGAGCGCGGTGCTCGGTCGACGCAATGCCCCGGATCCGTCACATCCGCGGATTCGGCGTTGGTACAAACGCCTCGACAAACCGAGCTTCACGCCACCCGACGCAGTTTTCGGCGCGGTCTGGCCGGTGCTCGAAACCGGGCTTGCGGTCGGCGGTTATCGTCTGCTTCGTCAACCCGCCGACAGCACGCGTAACGCCGCGGTAGGCCTGTGGCTGCTCAACACCGGCATGATCGGCGCGTGGACCGAGATATTCTTTCGCAAGCGCGATCTCGATGCCGGTGCGATCGCGTCCGGCGCGATGATCGTCAGCGGTGCCGCGTATGTCGCGACCGCCGCGAAGGTCGATCGTCCGGCGGCGATCCTTGGCGCGCCGTTCGTGGCGTGGCTGGGGTTCGCGACGGTTTTGGCCGCGCGGATTTCGGCGCGGAACGACGATGGAGCCAAGACGGGCACATGAACAAATTGACGGTTTGGCATGACGGTTCCTGCCCGCTGTGTCGACGCGAAATCGCGCTGATGCGGCGGCTGGATCGTCGCGGTGCGATCGAGTTCGTCGACGCTAGTGAACCGGGCACGGTCTGCCCGACTGACCGCGATGCGCTGCTGGCACGGTTCCATGCCTCGGAAGACGGTCGAATGCTGTCGGGCGCGGAAGCTTTCGCCGCGATGTGGCGCGCCATACCGGTGCTACGGCCGCTTGGGCTCGTGGCCAAAAATGCCGTGGTCCTGGCGATCCTCGAACGAACATATCGGGGATTCCTCCGCGTCCGCCCGAGGCTTCAGGCGCTGATGCGCTGACTTACCACGCGTCTCATCGCTGGTATCTGGCGATCAGCGCTCTGCGCAGCATCCGGTCTTCGAGCGAGTAATACAGCGCGATCTGGTCGCCATGCGCGACCGTCGAGGCTGCGAATGCGATATCGGTGGAATCGCGGCTGACGGCGGGAGGTGGCAGCAGTAACGGCTCGATGCCGCGACCGGTGACGCGCGCGAAGTCCGGGCTGAAGCTGATCCAGCCGATCCGCCAGCGGGCGTCGTGCGTTGCGCCATTGTAGAACATCACCGGATCCTCGCCCGGCATTTGCCACATCGGACCGGTCGAGAGGTGCCAATTGTCCCAGCTGTCGTCGCGGATGCCGAATGGGTCGGGCTGGACGGTCCACGGTCCTTTGGCGGTCGGCCCGGACGCCATGCCAATCCGCGACGCGCCCTGTGCGGCATATTCGTAGAACAGCCGCCAGTAGCCCGCATCGGTCTGCGCGAGCGTCGCTTCCTTGATGTTGCCTTCGCCGGGCGGGGCTTTCAGGACCAGATCCTGCTTGGTCAGTGCGGTGAGATCTAGCCCTGCTGCCAGGATCATGCAGCCCTGCGACCGGGCCGCATCGACGCCTGTGTAGTAGACCAGATATTCGTTGTTCGGGGTCACCAGGACGGTCGGGTCCTCGCATCCGCCGAGATCCTCGGCGCCGGGGCCCGGGACGATCGCAAGCCCCGGGTCCATCGTGAAGGTCAGGCCATCGCGGCTCTCCCCGCGCGCGATGACGCCGGTCGGATCATGCGGGCCAAGCGGACTGGGCACGCCGCGCACCATGATCCGGTGGAGATTGCCTTCCTTCCAAACGAAGGGGCTCATCAGGTCCATGCCATCGATCACCGAGCCTGCGGAAATGGCGACCGTGTCGAGCTGTTCGACCGCGTAGGTGATCATCGGTCAGGCGCCCTGTGCAACGGTCAGCGACAGCGCGCCGTCGATCGTGACGGTGGTGCCGGTGATATAGTCCGCGGCGGGGGACAGCAGGAACGCGACGAGCGCCGCAACCTCGTCGGGACGACCGGCACGCTTCCACGGAATCGCGGCTTCTTTGGTGGCCAGCTCCTTGGGATTGTCGACCGCGGACTGGTTCATCGGCGTCAGGATCATGCCCGGTGCCACGCCGTTCACCGCGATGCCCTTGGGCGCCAGTTCGAGCGCGAGCGTCGCGGTCAGCTGAGCCAGCCCGCCCTTTGCCGAATCGTAATCGGCGCCTCCGGGGCGGGGCGCGCGCTCGTGGATAGAGGAGATGTTGACAATGCGGCCCTTGGCGCCCTTCGCTTCGAGCCCGCGCACCAGTCGCCGGCAGGTGAGGAACGGCCCGTAGAGATCCGAGCGGATGACGCGGTCGAACTGCGCCAGCGCCATGTCGGCGAGCATCACGCCGCTCATGTTGAGCCCGGCCGAATTGACCAGCAGGCTGACCGTGCCGAACGCAGACTCGGCTTGCGCGAACAGTCGTTCGATCGCCGCCTCGTCGCCGACGTCGGTCTGCACGGCGATCGCGCGCTCCTTGCCGCCGATCGCTGCACAGACGGCATGCGCCGCATCGGCATCCTTGAAATAGGTGATGACGACGCGCGCGCCGGAATCACCCAGAGTCTTGGCGCAGGCGGCGCCGATCCCGGACTCGCCCCCGGTCACAATGACCACCTGATCGTCGAACAGGTTCATCGTATCATTCTCCGTAAAACATGACGGCTAAGGGGACGTCATTTCGGAGGTCGCAACGCACCATCGATACCAAGGATGCGTCTGTATACGATGACATCTATGTCACGATCCGCACCGTCCGAAACGGCCGGATCAAGGGCGGATCTGGCCGCTCCCCTGGACGAGATATTTGTAGCTCGTCAGCTGCTCGACGCCGACCGGTCCGCGGGCGTGCATCTTGCCGGTGGCGATACCGATCTCCGCGCCCATGCCGAATTCGCCGCCGTCCGAAAACTGCGTCGAGGCGTTGTGCATCACCACTGCGCTATCGATCGCGAGCATGAACCGGCGCGCGGCGGCGGTGTCGCGCGTGAGGATCGCATCGGTATGCCCCGACGAATGTTCGGCGACGAAGGCGATTCCTGCGTCAAGCCCGTCGACGATCTTGATCGAGGCGATCGCGTCGAGATATTCGGTATCCCAGTCGTCCGCGCCGGCCGTCGCGAGCCGCGGCTCGATCGCGACCGCCTCGGCGTCGCCGCGCAGTTCGCAATCGGGCATCGCATCGACCAGCGCGGGGAGCAGCGCGGACGCGATCGCACGATCGACGACGATGCTTTCGGTCGCGCCGCACACGCCGGTACGTCGCAGCTTGGCGTTGCGGATGATCGCCACCGCTTCGGCGACGTCGGCCTCGGAGTGGACATAGCTGTGACAATTGCCGTCGAGATGGAGCAGTGTCGGCACGCGCGCCTCGCGCTGTACCAGTTCGACCAGACTACGACCGCCGCGCGGGATGGCGAGATCAACATGGTCGACCGCACGGAGCAGTTCGCCGACGACCTGGCGGTCGGGCGTGTCGACGGTCTGGACTGCGGTTTCGGAAAGACCGGCAGCCCGCAGACCCGTCTGCATGCACGCGACGATCGCAGCGGTCGAACGGCGGCTTTCGGATCCGCCGCGCAGGATGATCGCATTACCCGATTTGATGCAGAGCCCGCTGGCGTCGGCCCCGACATTGGGACGCGATTCGTAGATCATCGCGATCACGCCGATCGGCACGGCGACGCGCGTGATCTCCAGTCCGTTCGGCCGGGTGAACCGGGCCAGTTCGCGGCCGACCGGGTCGGGCAGTTCGGCGATATCGTCGAGCGCCTGCGCCATCGCCTCGATCCGTGGTTCGTCAAGCCGGAGCCGATCGAGGAAAGATTCGGGTTTGCTGTCGGCGACGCTCGCCACGTCCGCGGCATTGGCCTCCAACAGCGTCGGCACGGCATCACGCAGCGCAGCGGCGGCGGCGCGCAGAGCCTGGTTTCGCGCTGCGCCATCGCTGACGGCAAGGCGGCGCGCCGCGCGTCGTGCGTCATCGCCCAGCCGTCTCACCAGTTCGGCGGCGGCGCCGGGGGGGTCGCTTGCGGCGCGGGCAGGGATCACGTCCATCACGGTCATCGACAGTCTTTCCAGTCGGCAGGTTGCGGCACTCGCCAGACCCTGCCGACCTCTTACCGTCGCGACTGCCTATGGCGCAATCGCGACGGGCAGTCTCGACGGCCGCGTCAGCCGATGTCGACGGGGTTGGTGACGATGATCGTCGGTCGCCCCGCGGCGAGATCGCGGGCAGCCAGACTGAAGGCCTTGAAATGGTCGGAGGCCATGTGCTGCTGCACGGCGGCATCGTCGACATAGAGCTCGTTGAACACGAAGCGCTGCTCTCCCTCGGCTTCGCGCCACAACTCGTAGTGCAGAACGCCGGGTTCGGCCCGCGAGGCGGCGACGCAGGTCTTGGCAGCGGCGATGAAGGCGTCATCCTTGCCCGGCAGCACGGACACCAGCGCGACGATTTTCACGGTCATGTATCTCTCCTGTTTTCGTAGCGTCCGCCGTGCTCCCGCCGCCGCCGCGACGCAACCGTCTCGTTCAACCGCACAGCCCTGCCGGCGGACCGACGGGGGCCGGCACCGAGGGTGGACCTTGCAGCGAGGGCGAGGCGGTTGGACGGGTGAGGTCCGTGGCGGCGGCATAATAGGGGTCGGCCTCCGCCTCGGCGAGCGTGACGAAGCGGAATCCCATCGACGTGTAGAGTCTCAGCAGTCTGGGCAGCATGCGTGCATCGAACGCGCCGACGTGCATCAGCAGCACATAGGGAATGTCGTGCCCGAGTTGTGCCTTGGCGCGAGCGCGCGATGCGAGCGCCGCGGTGCGCGCCGCCGCGAGATATCCGGTTTCGAGCGTCGTGATCGCCGCCCGATCGCGCTTGGCGGCGCAGGCGGCGTAGGGCGGGTTCCAGTTATAGTCGTCGAAGCTCATCGTGACCGCGGCGATGCGGTAACCACGCGCCTTCAGCGCGGCGCGGACGGCATCGCGGTCCGCAAGTGTCTTGCCTTCGGACAGGAACGGGTAGCGGAACCAGTGCCAGTCGGTGCCTTTGGCGACACGCTCGAGCGGGGCTTCGTTGCGGACGATATCGGCGACGAACGCGCTGGCGCCGACCTTCGCCAGATCGCCGTGCGAATGGGTGTGGTTGCCGAGCGGCAGTCCCGCGGCACGCCATGCCGCGATCGCGGCTGCGGCATCCGCCGGATTATCCAGCCCGAACCCCGCATTCATGAACCCGAAGGCGGGCGCTCGGGCCGCAGCGAGCGCGGTGGTGATACCCCGGATCACGTCGGCGCGTGTCTGCCCGGGCGCGAGCGGACCGTGGGCCGGGATATCGTCGAAGGTGAGCGCGATCGCCGGTCGGGTATCCGCACTGCTCTTCAACGGTTCAGGGGCGACGGGAACCGGGGCGACCGCACCGATCACCTGGCGGGTCGTCTTGCCGAACAGGGTCAACGGAACCGCCTCGCCCATCTTGCGATATCCCGCCTCGGATGGGTGGAGGTGGTCGCCCGAATCATACGCCGGGGCGAGCCGGTCAGGATGCTCGGGGTCGCGCATGACGCGGTCGAAATCGATCACCGCGTCGAACGTGCCGGACGTGCGGATGAAGGTGTTGATCGCCTGGCGGTCGCCTTCGGTGGCGGGGCCGGGGTGGTAATAGTCGTTGCCCCCGAACGGCGTGATCGTGCTGCCAATCATCCTGATGCCGTGGGTATGCGCGCGGGCCACAAGCTGGGTGTAAGCTCCGGTGACCTGCGCGACGATCGCCGCGTGCTGCGCGGGCGTCGCAGGCGCTTCTCGCGTCAGCACGCCGAGGTCGTTGACCCCTTCGAGCAGGATCGCCCAGCGCACCCCGCTGCGCGCGACGACATCGCGGTCGAACCGCGCCATCAGATTGGGACCGAGCCCGTCGAGCAGGATGCGATTGCCGCCGATCCCGGCATTGACGACGCCGATCCCGCGCGTCGCCGGGGTGCCACGGAGACGTTCGGCGAGAACGTCGGTCCACCGCGTGTTGTGGTTGGGCTTTACGCCATAGCCGTCCGTGATCGAGTCGCCGATCGCCACGATCGTGCCGGTGTTTGCGCCCATGGTCGTGGCACCCGACACTTCGAGATCGGCGAGCGCGTACCAGTGGGTCGTCTGTTTTGCGCCGGTGAACCCCGGATCAGCGACGTGATCGCCGGCCAGCGTGTAGCTGAACGCGCGGGCGCCGGGGTGGCCGGTCTGCGGGGTCGCGGCCTCGGGCAGATACAGGCTGATGGCAACGTCGGTGCCGGGCGCAACCGGCAACGCAATGGGGTCGGAGTAGAGTTCGGCGCCTGCCGGAATGACCGCTTTCGCCTGCCCGGCGAACGTCAACGCCGCACCGCCGCCGACCTGGGGTGTGGCGGGCGCGGTCGTTCGCGCGATCCGGGCAGAACCGATCGCGAGCGGTCGCGTGCCGAACGCATTGGACAGACGCACGCGGACCCGGTCTCCGCCCGCCGAAAGCCGGATGATCTGGCGAAGCGTGACGGCGGCCGCGCGATCGGCGGGCAGCGCATTGTCGCCGTCCGCGATCATCTGCGACGATCCCCAGCTGGCGATCCAGTGCGGGGCGGACACGTGCCGAACAGAGACGTGGCGGTCGGTATCGCGCGCGTCGGCGCTTGCGACCATCAGCACGCCGGCCAGGATTGCGGTTGCCCAACGGCTCATCGATCGATCCTTGCAGTCTTTGCATCGTGGTGAGGCTTGCGGGCAGGCGCTGCTGCGATCGCGCCCGCAATGGCTGCGCGCATCGGCTTTGCGACGAACGCCGCGTCGTACGGGCAGGGGCGGCGACGCGCCTTGTCCGCCCGCGGCTCGAACCCTTCGATCCAGCTGTAGCGATCGGTCATCCCCCACAGCATGATGTCGCGCAGTGAGGGGTAGGCGAGCATCAGGTCGAGATAGCCGCGGGTATAGTCCGCAACCGCGCGATCGCGCACCGCGATATCCGCGGGCAGCGCGTTATCGCGGACGTCGAGCTCGGTGATGACCAGATCATAGCCCATCGCCGTCACCGCATCGAGGAAACGCCGCCACTCCCCCTCCATCGCGGCGATCGTCGCGCGCGTATCGATGCCCTGCGTGACGATATGCGATTGCACGCCGAGCGCATCGACGGGGATTTTTCGCCGCCTGAAACCCTCGAGCAGCTTGAGCACGCCCGCACGGTGATGCGCGTTGCCGGGCTCCCAGCTCATATAGTCGTTGTAGACGAGCTGCGCGTGCGGCGCCTCCGCGCGCGCGGTGTGGAACGCGAGATCCAGCGTCGCCTCGGTCCCGCCCAGCGCGCGCGACAATGCGGTCTGGTACAGGCTTCCGTCCGCCGGTGTCACCGCCTCGTTGACGACATCGTAGCTGCCGATTCGGGGTCCGTAGCGTTGGCAGACGGTGGTGATATGCGCGACGAGCATCTGCTCCGCAGCCCGATGCGGATTGGCGCCGAAGTCGTACGCTTCCTCCCAGCGGGGCATCCATTTGGGCTGGTGCCACAGGAGATTGTGGCCCCGCACCGGCAGTCCGTTCGCCTCGGCCCACGCCATCATCGCGTCCATGTGGGTAAAGTCGAAACTGGTCGCGGTGGGCCGGATCGCCTGCCATTTCATCTGGTTCTCAGGGACCAGAAGTCCGCAATCGCGCTTCAGCAGCGCGGCATAAGCGGGGTTCGCGAACGAGCCTCGATCGGCGCCCGGGGGGCTCCAGCCGAAACAGGATCCCAACCGCATGCCTTTCCGCGCCGCGATCGACTGAAGCCCGATCCCGTCCGTCCTTGGCGCCTCAGAACTTTGGAACGGCACCCTGGCACCGGCGCAGGCCGAAACTGCTACTCCGCCCAGCATCGCGAGCCCGCGGCGTCGCGTGATCTCGCCCGAAACCTGCCGATTGCTCATGCGCTTGCGCCTTCCTTCGAACGACATGCCGGGCGGCATGGCTGGGGGCCAGACCTGCGGGCTACCAAGTACATCATTGCGGGTTGCCCGGAGCATAGGGAAAACGCTGCGCCTTGTACCACGCGAGGTCGTGCGCGGGCGGCGCGGTACCGGCGGGGAGCGCCCGACCGTTGACCGACATCCAATAGGCAAGGCTCGCATCGCGCCACCACTGAGCTTCGCGTTGTTGCACGGCCAGATAGGTGGCGGTTTTTGCCCAGCGCTCGGCATCGATATCGGGTTTGAGCGCGTCCCATTTGCGGCTCATGTCCGCGACGTAAGAGACGCCTGAGTCGTAATCATGGACCATCTCCGCCCATAATGTCCGTCCCGACGCCATCCGCCGATCCCAGGGGACATGGTGGAACCACAGCAACGCGCGTTCCGGCGTCGTTGCCGGATCGGCAAGTCGGCGGGCGAGGGCGGGGGCGTATTGCGCGACCGCGTTGCTGCCGGTGCGCGTGCGGTCGAAGCCGATCCCGGTCTTGTCGGCGCGGTGGTAATAGACCGGGTTCCATTCGGGACGCTTGAGGTCGGCGATCCACGGTCCGGGGCCGTAATGATGCCCCGTCGCCATGACGTGCGCGAGGCCCAAAGGCGTCATGTAATCGACCACCGCCTCGCGCGAGCCCATCATCATCGCGACGACCGGATCGACGATCTTGGGCGAGGGGGCGAAGGTCATCGCCGCCCATTCGCGCGCGACCGGCGCGGCGCCGAGCGTCGGATCCCATGCCATCCGACCGAACGCGTACCAGTTCGCCTGGTTGAAGGTGGAGCCCGCCCAGTCTCGGTCGCGGCCGATGTTGGCGACCCCCGCCATCCCGGTCAGCGTGTGACCCTCGACCGAGCCGTCGACGACGTCGGCGACGGTCTCGCCCGGCCGCTGCATCGTCTCGCTGCCGAGCGTCTCGGCGAACAGCGGGCCGAGATACGCCAGATGCGTGGCGAAACCGAGATATTCCTTGGTGATCTGGAATTCGATCATCAGCGGCGTCTTGGGCATCGCGCCGAACAGCGGATGGAACGGCTCGCGCGGCTGGAAGTCGATCGCGCCGTTCTTGACCTGGACGATGACGTTGGGTGCGAACTTGCCGTCGAGCGGCTTGAACTCGGTATACGCCTGCTTCGCCCGGTCCTCGGGGTCGGTTTCCGCGTAGACGAACGCACGCCACATCACGATACCGCCATGCGGGCGCACCGCGGCGGCGAGCATGTTGGCGCCGTCGGCGTGGCTACGATGATAGTCGCGCGGGCCGGGCTGGCCCTCGCTGTTCGCCTTTACCAAGAAGCCTCCGAAATCGGGGATACGGCGATAGATCTCGTCGCTCTTCGCCTTCCACCATGCCGCGACCTTGGGATCGAGAGGATCGGCCGTCTTCAATCCGCCGAGTTCGATCGGGGCCGAGAACCGCGCCGACAGATACACCTTGATCCCGTACGGCCGGAACACGTCGGCAAGCGCTGCGGCCTTCGCAATATACGGCGCGGTGAGGCTGTCGGCTTTCGCGTTGACGTTGTTGAGGACGGTGCCGTTGATTCCGATCGACGCGTTGGCGCGGGCATAGTCCGTGTAGCGCGGGTCGTGGAAATCCGGGAGCGTCCACCAGTCCCACAGCGAGGCGCCGGCATAGCCGCGCTCGACCACGCCATCGAGATTGTCCCAGTGGTTCAGCACACGCAGTTTCACGCGCGGCGTCGAGGTCAGGTCGATCCGGTCCAGGCTGCCGCCGGTCTGGAGGTGACGCAGCAAGGCGAAGCTGCCGTAAAGCACGCCGCGATCGGTGTTGGCGGTGACGAGGAGCATCCGGCGATTGCCGAGCGTGACTTGGCGGACGCGGTACCCCTCGTCGCCGAGCGCTGCGAGCGGAAGATGCAGCGCGGCGACGGCGCGATCATCGGCGGTGGCTAGCAGGATGGTCGGTGTGCTCGTGCCGAACAACCCCGCGCCCCGCCGCAGTTCCTCGGCCGCTGCACGGAACGTGGCCGTATCGCCGCGCGCTTCGATCGTGGGAACACGACGCGTACTTGTGGCCGCCGGCGTGCGATAGCGAAGCCACAGGTCGTAACCGTCTTCGGCATACGCCGTTCCGGTCATACCAATTATCGCCGCAAAAAGCAGCGCGAACCTAACAAACGATCGGCTGAGTGCCGTCATAATCCTCTCCCGCGGTTCCACGATCGATTGACAGGATCGCGGATGACCAGTCATGGTATCGCTATCACGACGATGGCTTCGACAGCAATGCCGCGTTTCAGATCGGGAGATGAAGATTGCCGGGCACACCAACTGTTACGATCGCACCGACGCGGCGCGACCTTCTTGGGTTGCTCGGATCGGTTTCCGTCGGCGGATTGATCCCCGGTATCGCGCAGGCCGCGACCGCGTTGCCGATCTACCGTGACGCGCGTGCGCCGGTCGACCTCCGGGTTCGCGACCTGATGGCGCGGATGACGCTGGAAGAGAAAGTTGGCCAGACCATTTCGCTGTGGGCGACCAAGGCGGACGTGATGACGCCGGGGGGGCTCGATTTCGATCCGGCGCGCGCGTCGGCGGCGTATCCCGCGGGGTTCGGTCAGGTCACGCGGCCGTCCGACAAGCGCGGCGGACCGTCGGTGGCCGCGGTCGCCGGCGGTACAGGTGCGCAGTGGCGCGGGTCGGCGTCGACGATCGCGTTCGTCAACGCGGTCCAGCGCTGGGCGCGCGGCACGCGGCTCGGCATCCCGGTGATCTTCCACGAAGAGTCACTGCACGGCTATATGGCGCCCGACGCTACGATGTTCCCGCAGGCGATCGGCATGGCCGGTACGTTCGACCGCGATCTGATGCGACGCGGACAGGCGATCATCGGCCGCGAGGTACGCGCGCACGGCAGCCACCTCTCGCTGTCGCCGGTAGTCGACATCGCGCGCGATCCGCGCTGGGGCCGGATCGAGGAGACGTTCGGCGAGGATCCATATCTGTGCGGAGAGATGGGGGTGGCCGCAGTCGAGGGCTTACAGGGCGACAGCACGACGCTGGCACCCGGCAAGGTCTTTGCGACGCTGAAGCACATGACCGGGCACGGCCAGCCCCAGGCGGGCAACAATATCGGCCCCGCACCGATCGGCGAGCGTGAACTGCGCGAGAGCTTCTTCCCGCCGTTCCGCGCGGTCGTGACGCGGACCGGGATCGGCGCGGTGATGCCGTCCTACAACGAGATCGACGGCATACCGAGCCATGCCAACCACTGGCTGCTCGGCGAGGTACTGCGCGGCGAATGGGGATTTTCGGGCGCGATCGTCAGCGATTACGGCGCGATCGAGGAGCTGGATACGATCCATCACGTCGCGCGCGACCTCAATGGAGCGGCGAAGCTCGCCTTGGCAGCCGGGGTGGACAGCGCGTTGCCGGACGGGATCGCGTTTCGGACGTTACCTGCGCAGGTGCGGGCGGGGACGGTGCCGATCGCGGCGGTCGATGCCGCCTGCGCACGAATGCTGGCGTTGAAGTTCCGCGCTGGTTTGTTCGAGCAGTCGGCAGTCGATCCCCGTGCCGCCGCTCGCCTGACCGGTAACGCGGAAGCACGCGGCGTCGCATTGGACGCGGCGCGCAAATCGCTGTGCCTGTTGACGAACGACGGCACGCTGCCGCTTGCGCCCAAGGGCAAGATCGCGGTGATCGGTCCCAACGCGGCGATCGCGCGGCTCGGCGGCTATTCCGCGCCGCCGCGCCAGACGGTGTCGCTGCTCGACGGCGTCCGGACGCTCGTGGGTACCGCAGCGACGATCGTCCATGCGCAGGGCGTGTTCATCACGCAGAGCGAGGACCGGTCGCAGGACGCGGTGCTGCTCGCCGATCCGGCCCGGAACCGCGCGCTGATCGCCGAAGCGGTCGAGGTCGCGCGCGGTGCCGATACGATCATCCTCGCGATCGGCGATACCGAGCAGACCAGCCGCGAGGGATTCTCGAAGAACCATCTCGGCGATCGCACGACGCTCGACCTGATCGGCGAACAGAATGCGCTGTTCGACGCGCTGCACGCACTGGGCAAGCCGATCGTGGTCGCCGCGATCAACGGGCGTCCGCCGAGCTGGCCCAATGTGATGGCAAAGGCCAACGCGGTGCTCGAATGCTGGTATCCGGGGCAGGAGGGCGGCACCGCGATGGCCGAGGCGCTGTTCGGGCGGATCAATCCGGGCGCCAAGCTGCCCGTCACCGTCGCCCGCGAAGTCGGGCAGGTGCCGCTCTATTACAACCGCAAGCCGTCGACCGAGCGCGGCTATCTGTTCGCGGAAACGGCGCCGCTGTTCTCATTCGGCCACGGCCTCAGCTACACGCGCTTCGACGTCAGCGCACCGCGGCTGTCGGCGGCGAAGATCGGTATCGCCGGCAGCGTCGGGGTCGAGGTCGACGTCGCCAATATCGGCCAGCGCGCCGGCGACGAGGTCGTGCAGATCTACGTGCGCGACCAGGTGTCGTCGGTGGCGCGACCGGTGATGGAGTTGAAGGGGTTCGAACGCGTAACGCTCGCGCCCGGCGAGCGGCGGACGCTGCGGTTCACGCTGGGGCCGGACGCGTTCGCGTTGTGGGACGTCGACATGCGCGAGGTCGTCGAACCCGGCCTGTTCACGATCATGGCCGGACCGAGTTCGGCGCAAGTGAAGACCGCGGTCCTCGAGATCGCCTGACCCATCGACAAGCGAGGGTGCGCGGTCATGCCGCGCACCCTCGGCAGATTACCAGATGTGAACGCGCTGCGCCGGCGTCACGTACAGTGCATCGCCGGGCTTGACGTTGAACGCGGTATACCAGGCGTCGACATTCCGGACGATGCCGTTGACCCGGTAGAACGGCGGTGAGTGCGGATCGGTCAGCAGACGCGCCCGCGCCGCGCCTTCGCGGAGCTTCGCCTGCCAGGCCTGCGCATAGGCCAGGAAGAACCGCTGGTCGCCGGTGAGACCGCCGATCACCGGTGCCTTGCCGTGCACCGACTGGTATTTCCGATACGCGGCATAGGCGGTTTCGACGCCGCCGAGATCGCCGATATTCTCGCCGAGCGTCAGCGCGCCCTTCACGTGCACGCCGGGGATCGGTTCGTACGCGTCGTACTGCTTCGACAGCGCGGCGGTATGCTTCGTGAAGGCGGCGCGCGCTTCGGGCGTCCACCAATTCTCGAACTTGCCCGATGCGCTGAACTGGCTGCCCTGATCGTCGAAACCGTGACCCATCTCGTGGCCGATGATCGCGCCGATCGCGCCGTAATTGACCGCCGCATCCGCGTTCGGATCGAAATAGGGCGGTTGCAGGATCGCCGCGGGGAAGGTGATCTGGTTGTTGAGCGGATCGTAATAGGCGTTCACCGTCTGCGGCGTCATGCCCCACAGGCTGCGATCGACCGGCTTGCCGAGGCGCGACAGGTCGAGCTGGTGGTCGAACTCGCCCGATCGCATCGAATTGCCGAGCGGATCGCCGCGCACGATGGTGAGCGCGCTGTAATCGATGTATTTCGTCGGATGACCGATCCGCGGATCGAAGGCGGCGAGCTTGGCGAGCGCCTGCGTCTTGGTCGGCGCGTCCATCCAGGTGTTCGCACCGATCCGCTCCTTGTAGGCGGCACGCAGGTTGGCGATCAGTTCGCCCATCTTGGCTTCGCTCTGCGGCGGGTAGTGGCGCTTGACGTAGACTTCGCCGACGGCCTCTCCCATCGTGCCGTTGACGACGGCGATGCCGCGTTTCCAGCGCGCGCGCTGCTGCGGCTGGTCGGCCATCGTCTTGCCGTAGAAGTCGAACGTCGCCTGATCGAATGCCTTGGGGAGGACCGGCGCGCTGGCCGACGCGAGACGGAACTTCATCCAGTCCTGCCAGGTCGACGCCGGCGTCGCGGCGAACAGCTTGGCCAGCTCGGTCAGCGCGGTCGAGTTCGTCATGTAGACGATTGGGAAATTGCCATAGCCGGCGGTCGTCAGCAGCAGCGGCCAATCGAAACCGGGCGCCAGCGCCTTGCGGCCGGCAGCGTCCATCGGCTTCAGCATCGCCTTCAGGTCGCGCGATTGGACGGGGGACCATTGCACCTTCGCCATCGCGGTTTCGAGTGCGACGATCCGGTCCGCCTTGGCCGACGCATCGGCAATCCCCGACAGCGTCAGGATCTTCTCGACATAGGCGCGGTAGGCGGTGCGGAAGGTGTCGTACTTCGCGCCCTGTTCGAGATAGTAATCGCGTCCGCCCATGCCGAGCGAACCCTGTCCAGCGGCGACCGCGTAGCGCGTCGGATCGGCAGGATCGGGCAACTGGCCGATCTCGACCGGCGAGGCATAGCCGACCGTCGAGAACAGCGTCTGCAGTTTCTGCTTGTCGCCGGCCGCATCGATCTTCGCGAAATAGGGCTTCAGGGGTGTCGTGCCGGCGCGTTCGATCGCCGCCTCGTCCATGAAGCTGGCGTAGAGATCACCGAACTGTTTCGCGCCCGGCCCGACCGCCGCAGGATCACGCGCGGCATCGTCGAGGATGGCGCGAACCTGTTGCTCGGCCTGATCGGCCAGGACGACGCTGCCGCCGGCCGAGGTCCGGTCCGCGGCGATCTCGGTACGCTTGTTCCAGTTGCCGTTCGCGTAGGTCCAGAAATCGTCGCCGGGTTTCACCGATTTGTCGGCGGCGGTGAGATCGATTCCGAAGGTTCCGTAGCGCGTGCCGGTCGCGGCGGCGGTTGTGGGCGCCGTCTGCGCGAGCGCGGGTGAGGACAGCGCCAGCATGGCGACGCTCAGCGACAGACGCGAAACATGGTTGAACAGCATCGAGGCTCCTGTGGAAATTGCCGACCGAGTCCAGAGGTATCGGGGCGGGGATCGAATGGGCGAACACGGCGAGGTCGGGCTTTCGCCCTGCTGGGGGAAGCTGACGCGGAACAGGGACCGTAGCAATATGAATTCGATCGCGATTGGATCGGTCGTCTGTCATCGGCACGACGGTCTGCTCGGACAAGATCAACCAGTGGCAGATTGGTTTGTTCGGCCCTCGTTGCAGACGAAGGCGGTCTTGCCGTGAGATCCTGTCACGCAATTAGTCTTACATATTGACCGCGCTTCGACGGCCCAATATCGGTTGCGGCAGATAAAAACGGGAGGATCGAAATGCGCCAACTGTATCGCAACGTCGCGCTGGCAATGACTCTGATGACGACCACGGCGATGTCCGCCTCCGCGCAGGATGCGCCCGCAGCCGCTCCGGCTAGCGCCACGGCGACGGTCGGTATCGACGCGAGCCGGCCCGGCCCGGTGATGAACCGACAGGTGTTCGGCCAGTTCGCCGAGCATCTCGGCCATGGCATCTATGGCGGGATCTGGGTTGGCGAGAAGTCGTCGATCCCCAACGACCACGGTTATCGTCGCGACGTGCTGGAGGCGCTGAAGGCGGTCAAGGTGCCGATGGTGCGCTGGCCGGGCGGGTGCTTCGCCGACGAATATCACTGGCGCGACGGCATCGGCACGCGCGGCAAGCGGCCGATCAAGATCAACACCAACTGGGGCGGCGTGAACGAGGACAACGCGTTCGGGACCAACGAATTCATGGGGTTCGCCGAACGCTTGGGCGCCGAAGCGTATATCTCCGCCAACGTCGGCAGCGCGCCGCCGAGCGAGACCGCGCAGTGGCTCGAATACATGACCTCGCCGAACGGCTCGACGCTCGCCAAGGAGCGCGCGGCGAACGGCCACCCCGCACCGTACAAGGTGCCGTATGTCGGCATCGGCAACGAACTGTGGGGCTGCGGCGGCAACATGCGCGCGGAATATGCCGCCGACCTGACCAACCGCTACGGCGTGTTCGCCAAGTCGGGGAACGGCAAGATGCTCCGGATCGCCAGCGGCCCCAGCGAGGGGGATTACGACTGGACCGACACGATGATGCGGATCGCCGGCAAGAACATCGACGGCCTGTCGCTGCATTACTACACGCGGCCGCGCGACAAGGTCTGGACCGACAAGGGCCCGGCGCTTGGCTTCTCGGAGCATGAATGGGCGCTGACGATGCAGCACACGCTGCAGATGGACGAGTTCGTCACCAAGCATTCGGCGATCATGGACAAATATGACCCGGGCAAGACCAAGTGGCTGGTCGTCGACGAATGGGGCACGTGGTACGATCCGACGCCGGGCAGCAACCCCGGCTTCCTGGTGCAGCAGAACAGCGTCCGCGATGCGGTGGTCGCCGGGCTCAACCTTAACATCTTCGCGCATCACGCCGACCGGGTGAAGATGGCGGCGATCGCGCAGATGGTGAACGTGTTGCAGGCGATGCTGCTGACCGACGGCGCCAAGATGGTGAAGACGCCGACCTATTGGGTGTTCGACCTGTACAAGCCCTGGCAGGATGCGACGACGCTGCCGGTCGATCTGAAATCGCCCTGGTATCACGAGTCCGAAGTGGCAGTGCCGGCGGTCAGCGTCTCGGCGGTGCGCGATGTCGCGGGCAAGGTGCACGTCGCGCTCGTCAACCTAGATCCGCATCGTGCGATCCCGGTGGCGATGACGCTCGCGGGCGTTCAGGCGAGCGGCGTGACCGGGCGGATCGTCACGGGCACGACGATGGACGCGCATAACAGCTTCGAGCAGCCCGATACGGTGCGCCCGGTCGCCTTTAACGGCGCGCAGGCGGCTGGTGGTACGGTGTCGGCGACGTTGCCGCCGATGTCGGTGGTCGTGCTCGACCTGCAATAAGACGGCACCCTACCGCTCCCGGTCGGGAGCGGTAGGGGCTTTCGTATTCAGAGCGGTAGCGGCAACGCGCGCGGGGTGGTGAACGCCGCCGACTGGCCGGGGACGCCGGTGCCGGGTTGGCCGCTGCCGACCGTCACGCGGTATTTACCGGCGATTACCTGGCGCGTGCCGTCGGTCGCGACGCTGCTGAGATCGCGCGGCGACAGGTCGAAGCTGACGCTGCGGCGTTCGCCTGGTTTCAGTGCAACGCGTTTGTATCCGCGCAACGCCACGCGCGGCGTGCCCGGCTGGTCCGGAAAATTGAGATACAGCTGGACCACCTCGTCGCCGGCCCGCGCGCCGGTATTGCGGACTTCGGTGCTGACGCGCAGGCCGGTTTCGGGGCCGGCGGGGGCGGGTGTCACCTTCAATGGCGTGTAGGCGAAGCTGGTGTAGCTCAGGCCGTGGCCGAACGCGTAGACCGGCTTGCCCTCGAAATAGCGGTAGGTGCGGCCCTTCATCGCGTAATCGCTGAACGGCGGTAGTTCGGCGACGCTGCGATAGAAGGTGAGCGGCAGGCGGCCTGCGGGGTTGGTCCGGCCGCTCAGGACGTTGGCGATCGCGAGGCCCCCCGACTGGCCCGGATACCAGGCCTCGACGACCGCGGCGGCGTTATCCTTCGCCCAGGCGAGGTTGATCGGGCTGCCGTTCATCGCGACGACGATCACCGGCTTGCCGGTCGCCTTGGCTTTGGCGAGCATCGCCACCTGGTTCGCGGGCAGGTCGAGTGTGGTCTTGTCGCCGCCTTCGAAGCCCGGCACCGTGACGCCGGTCTCCTCCGCCTCCAGGTCGGAGGTGAGGCCGACGACCGCGACCAGCACGTCGGCAGTAGCGGCTGCGCGAGTCAGGTCGGCATCGGGGGAGGCCGAGATCCGCTTCCACACGAGGTCTGCGCCATCGTTCGACGTGACGCGGAACGGATAGCGGCGGCCCTTGACGAGGTCGACCGTGGTGAAGGTCGGCAGGTCGTTCCACTGCGACCCCTTGCGATCGGACGCGACCGCGCCGGCGAACTCGAGCACGCCGCCTTTGCCCGAGAGGCCGACCCGGTAGGTGCCGCTTTCCGGGGGAGTCAGCGATCCCGCCCACACCGTGCGGTGGTGCGTGTCGACCTTGGCGAGCGAGAGATTGTAGTCGCCTACGTCACGCTCGACGCGTTCGGCGACGGGCGTGTCCTGATAGCGGATCGCGTCGAGTTGCTGCTTCATCGTCGCGGGATCGAACAGCGCGGGCAGCTTTTTGGTCGGGTTGTAGTAGCGCACGAGGACGCCCGGTTTGCCGGCGGGCGTGCGCAGCGCCGATGTGGGCACGCGGTCGCCGTCGGTGACCGAGGGGGAGAACGGCACCAGCGTGACGTCGCCCGCCGGCATTACCGACCGTAAGCCATCGAGGACCGACACCGGCGGCGCGGACAACGGTGACGAGTAATTGCCGCGCAGCACGCGCGTCGCGTCGCCGAGTGGGCCGATGACCACGAGTTTCGTGCCCGGCTTGAGCGGCAGGATGCCGGCGTTCTTGAGCAGGACAAGGCTTTCCTCGGACGCCTTCAACGCCAGCGCGTCGTGCGCGGGCGTGCCGATCTGCGCGACGGGCACGACACGATCACGCCCGGTCTGTATCCCCGGCAGGTCGCCGTTGCGGATGCGCGCGGAGAACAGCCGGACGAGCGACCGATCGATGTCGCCGACCGAGATCAGATCGCGGTCGAGCGCCTCGCGGAAGCGCTCGCCGAGCCCCGCCTGATCGCCGAGCGTCGCGGTGTTGCATTCATTGTCGACGCCGGTTTTCAGCGCGGTAGCGACGGCGCTCGCCTGATCGGGGGCGTAGTGATGGTTGTCGGCGATATCCTTCACCGCATCGCAGTCGGATACGACGAAGCCGGTAAAGCCCCAAGCCTGGCGCAGATGATCCTTGAGCAGCAGGTCGCTCGCGCACGCCGGCTGCCCGTCGATGCGGTTATACGCGCACATGATCGAGCCGGCGCCGCCCTCGACGATCGCCGCGCGGAAGGCGGGGAGATAGGTGTCCTCGAGATCGTGCGGCGAGACGAACACATTGGCCTTGTGCCGCGTCGATTCAGGGCCGCTGTGCACCGCGAAATGCTTGGGCGTGGCGATCACGTCGGGCAGCGACGGATTGGGCCCTTGCATCCCGGTGACGAAGGCAACTCCCATATGCGCGGCGAGAAACGGATCCTCGCCATAGGTTTCCTGGCCGCGGCCCCAGCGTGGATCGCGGAAGATGTTGACGTTGGGCGACCAGGTATCGAGCCCGGTCCCGATCCGCCCGAGCCGTCCGGTCTGGCGTCCCAGCGTGTGCAGCGCGCGGACCTCCGTGCTGATCGCACCGGCGACATCGTGGACGAGCGGTGCATCGAAGCTGGCGGCGAGGCCGATCGGCTCGGGGAAGTTCGTGGTCGGCACCGGGCCGAGCGCACCGTGAAGCGATTCGGTCCACCAGTTGTACGCGGGAATGCCGAGCCGCGGGATTGCCGGCGCGACGTTGAGCAACTGCGGGAGCTTCTCGTCGACGGTCATCCGCGCGACGATCGCGGTGGCGAGTGCGTCGGCCTGGGTACCCGCTGCATCGGTCTTCGGTGCTGGCGACGTCTGCGCCTGAAGGGGCAGGGTGGCGAACGCCGCTCCGGTCAGCATGAGTGCGCGCAGTGGGCCGAACATCGGCTTGCCCTTCGCTGTGTTTCGCGACTGTATCACCCCAGCATCCTCCTGTATTTTGTAGGAGTGACCTTAAGCCGGGCGGCAGCGCAATGGCTACGAAATTTCGTAGGTTCGACTTGAAGGATAAGATTTTCTACTGTGGATCGGAATATAGAATACTATCCTGCCGCGTTGACAGGGCCTGTATATAGCCTGACAAGATCCGGCATAATCAAGGGATGCGCGCGCTGTCACTACGGGGCATGCGTGACGATCGGCACGGATGAGGATCACACAATGCGCGCTACTCGCCGACACGGGATAACGGCTGCTCTGACGGTTTTGCTCTCGACCGCTGGAGCGCAGGTCGCAGCGGCGCAGGCCGATCCGCTGACGCCGACCGGCCGCTGGAGCGCGAACCAGCGCGGCGATGCCGCGCTGCCGCCGATGGGCTGGAGTTCGTGGAATGCGTTCGCAACCGACATCACCGAGGACAAGATTCTCGCATCGGCGCGGGTGATCGCGGACACGGGACTGGCCGCCAAGGGCTATCGCTATATCAATATCGACGATGGCTGGTGGTTGAAGCGACGCCTGTCGGATAGCCGGATGATGATCCGATCGGCGAATTTCCCGTCCTCGGTGATCGCGGGCAAGGACCCGAGTTTCCGGCCGTTCACCGACAAGCTCCACGCGATGGGGTTCAAGGCGGGGATATACAGCGACATCGGGCGCAATTCCTGTGGCCAGGTCTTCACCTCGACGATGCCCAACCAGCCCGAAGGCAGCGTGATGGAGCGCGAGATCGGTCTGTACGGCCATGTCGACCAGGATATCCGGCTGTATTTCAAGGACTGGGGGTTCGACTTCATCAAGGTCGATGCGTGTGGCATCCGCGGTTTGCCGGCGAGCAATCCCGCGGTGAAAGCCGGCAAGTACCGCGCGTTCGTGCCGCTGATCGACGCGGACTCGCTGGCGCGCACCGACATCCCCGCGGTGCGCGGGCTGTACACCCAAGTCGCCGACGCGCTGGCGAAGTATAACGACGCGAACGACTATCTGTTCTCGCTGTGCCTGTGGGGATCGGCCGATGTCCGCGCCTGGGGCAAGAACATCGGCGGCATATCGCGGACCAGCGAGGACATCTCGCCGCATTGGGGGCGGATGCTGCACAATCTCGACACCGTGTCGCGGCGCGCGCTGTATGCGCACCCCGGATCGTGGAACGACCCGGACATGCTGTTCGTGGGCAGCGGCGATTTCGACGAACGGCACATGACCGAAGCGAAATCGCATTTCGCGCTGTGGGCGATCGAGAACGCGCCGCTGTTCATCGGCTACGATTTGCGCAAGGCGTCGCCCGCGTTGCTCGACCTGATCGGCAACGCCCGGATCATCGCGGTCAATCAGGATCGCGCGGGCAACCAGGCGACGCTGGCGTTCGATACCGACGAAGTGCAGATATTCGTCAAGACGCTGGCCAACGGCGACAAGGCGGTGGCGGTGTTCAATCGCGGCAGCGGCGCGGCGGACGTCGTCCTGACCGCCGATCATCTCGCGTATCGCGATACCGCCGATGTCGAACTGACCGATCTGTGGACCGGCGCGCACAGCAAATTCCGCAAGCAGCAGAGCCTGAAGCTGGCCCCGCGCGAAACGCTGATCTTCACCGCGAAGGGCGATCGACAGTTGCGCGATGGCGTCTTCCTGTCCGAGCAACCGGGCAGCGTCAATCCGGCGGTCGACGGGGTGGAAACGCCGCAACCCGATCCGCTGGTGCACCGTGCGCCGCTGGCGTGGCAGGGCACGCGAGGAGCGGGGGACTTCCCGCGCTACGGTGGCTGGGGTGGGGCTCGCGTCGATCGCACGCCGTACGACCAGCCGCTGGAGGTGGCGGGGGAGGCACTGCCGCACAGTCTCGGCGTGCTCGCCAATTCGCGGCTGGAGGTACGTAACACCGGCTATCGCACGCTGCGGACGCGTGTCGGGATCGACGATTCGACGACCGACCGTGCGCGGGCGGTGACCTTCCTGGTGTACGGCGATGGGCGGCTGTTGGCGCAGTCGCGGGCCGCGCGCGGGGGCGAGGCGGCACAGGAGCTGTCGGTGAACGTGTCGGGGGTGAAGATCATCGAACTGGTGGCGCGCAGTCCGGGTGTGGGCGGCGCGCAGATCTCGGTCGACTGGGGCACGGCTGCGCTCACGCGTTGACGAAGCGGCAGCGGACGACGTTGTTGGCTATCGCCTTCGCGCAAGACGTGTTTCCCCGCGAAGGCGGGGATCCAGACTGGGCTCCCGCCTTCGCGGGAGAACACGGAAGGGCATCGTGCCGTACCCCTGCGGACCCGTCCTTGTTCGAAGGGGATGGTCATCGGCGACGTCGGAGGCGCACGTCATTCAGCGTATTTGCAGTGCTCAGGCGTTGCGACAGGCCAATGATCGCCTGTCACCGGCATGACGAAGAACAAGCTGATCTGCCGGTCTCGAAAGTGAATGCCGATCCGCCCTGGCGCTCGCTCAGCGCTCCATCGCGCTGCGCGTATCCTCCAGCGCCAGCGTGACGAGCGCGGTCATCGCCGCGCTGGCGCCTTCGGCATCCTCGGCGGCGATCGCGTCGAAGACCTTGACGTGATCGGGGATCGGATCGCGCGGCAGCGCGCGCAGGCGTTGCTTGTACTGCGTCGTCCAGTTCACCGCGGCGCCGATCGACGCGCTGAGCACGACCATCGCGTCGTTCTGCGTCGCCTGCAGGATCGTGTCGTGGAACGTGCGGTCGGCCTGGCGGCCCTGCTCGGTCGCGAGTGAAAAGCGCTTCATCGCGGCAAGCGCGTCGCGCATGATCTTCAACTCGGCCTTGTTGCGCCGTGCCGCCGCCATCGCCGCGGCGGCGGGCTCGATCACCATCCGCATCTCGAACAGGCTGCGGACGAGTTGCGGATCGGGTTCGCCGGTGAACGCCCAGGCCAGCACGTCGGGATCGAGCAGGTTCCAGCGGTTGCGCGGCAGGACCCGCGTTCCCGCCTTGGGGCGACTCTCGACCAGCCCCTTGGCGGTCAGGACCTGGATCGCCTCGCGGTAGGCGCCGCGCGATACGTTGAGTTCCTCGGCGAAGGCAATCTCGCCCGACAGCGTTTCACCCGGCGAGAATTCGCCCGACAGGATCGCCACGCCGAGCTTGTTTGCCACCGCACCGCGCAACCTGCGGCCCGACGATCGCAGCGGCAACGTCGCGTCGGAGGTGGTCTCTGGTGTCGCGGAAAGGGGTTCGTCCATAACTTCGCATTATGCCTTTATCGTCGCATACGACACTATCAATTGCTCGGAGCAATCTGAACAGGTGTTTGACGCGCGCGGCGGTCGCTGTCGTCGAAGCAAGGCAGCGACCCGGCGATACGAGTCCCTTGGTGGGATCGCATCGCCGGGCTGATGATCACATGAAGCGGTTCATCAGGTTCTCGATCCGCTCCTGCCGGCCCGAGCGCGGCTTCGGATCGATCGCGCGGTCGCCCGCGAGGTCGGCGATCGTCGCGAGATCGCTGGTGCCGATCATCTTGCCGAGCTCACCGTTCCAGCCGGCGTAACGCTCGGTCTTGAACGCATCGAGGCGACCGTCCTCGATCAGCGCAGCGGCGTTGAGCAGGCCCTTGGCGACGACGTCGATCCCGCCGACATGACCGTAGAACAGGTCGATCGGGTCCATCGACTGGCGACGGACCTTGGCGTCGAAGTTGAAGCCGCCGGTCTTGAACCCACCGGCGCGCAGGATCTCGACCATCGCGAGCGTGAGTTCCTCGACCGAGTTGGGAAACTGATCGGTGTCCCAGCCATTCTGCGGATCGCCGCGGTTGGCGTCGATCGAGCCGAAGATGTCGAGCGCGGCGGCGGTGGCGATCTCGTGCTCGAAGGTGTGGCCCGACAGCGTGGCGTGGTTCGCCTCGATGTTGACCTTCACTTCGTTCTCGAGGCCGTAGCGCTTGAGGAAGCCGTACACGGTGGCGGTGTCGAAGTCGTACTGGTGCTTGGTCGGCTCGTGCGGCTTCGGCTCGATCAGGATCGTGCCCTTGAAACCGATCTTGTGCTTGTGCTCGACCACTAGGTTGAGGAAACGGCCGAAATTATCCAGCTCGCGCTTCATGTCGGTGTTGAGCAGCGTCTCATAGCCTTCGCGACCGCCCCACAGCACGTAGTTCTCGCCGCCGAGACGGTGCGTCGCCTCGAGCGCATCGCGAACCTGCATCGCGGCGAATGCGAACACCTCGGGGTCGGGATTGGTCGAGGCACCGGCGGCGTAGCGCGGGTGGCTGAACGCGTTGGCGGTGCCCCACAGGAGCTTGCGGCCCGACGACGCCTGGAGCTTTTCGAGATGGTCGACGGCTTCGGCGAAGAATTTGCGGTGCTCGGCGACCGAGTTCGCGTCGGCCATCACATCGACGTCGTGGAAGCAGTAGAAGGGAACGTCGAGGCGCGTGAAGAAATCGAACGCCGCCTCGCGCTTTTCCGCCGCCGCCGCGCTGTCGTTGGCGCCGCGATGCCACGGGCGATCGAACGTGCCGCCGCCGAATACGTCGGAGCCCGGCCAGCAGAAGGTGTGCCAGAAGCAGGCGGCAAAGCGCAGATGCTCTGCCATCGTCTTGCCGAGCACGACCCGGTCCTTGTCGTAGAAGCGGTAGGCGAGCTCGTTGGTGGTATCCGGGCCCTCGTACTTGATCGGGGCGATGTCGGCGAAGAAGTCGGCCATCAAAAATTCCTTGGCGAGTTTTTGGGGGTGATGCGGGAATAGGCGGCACGGAACGCGTCGCGCTTGGCGGCGAGCGTATCCGCGATGGCGGGATCGGGAACGATGGTGCGCGCGACGGGCGGCGCGACGCAGACCGAGGCCGGATCGCCGCCGTCGACCGCGAGCTGCGCGAGCCGGGCGGCACCGAGCGCCGGGCCGACCTCGCCGCCTTCGAGATAGACGAGTTCGACATCCATCGCCGCGGCGATGATCCGGCCCCAATAGCCCGAGCGCGCGCCGCCGCCGATCACCGACAGGCGATCGACCGTGGTGCCGGTCTCGCGCAGCACGTCGAGCCCGTCGGCCAGCGCGAAGGCGACGCCCTCCAGCACAGCCTGCGCGAGGCGGTTGCCGTCGGTGTCGTTGTCGAGCCCGAGGAACGCGCCGCGGACGTCGGCGTCGTTATGCGGCGTCCGCTCGCCCGAGAGATAGGGGAGGAACAGCTCGGGGCCGCCGGCGGGACCGACCGATTCGGCGCGCGCGAGCAGGTCGGCGACGCTCTGCGTGCCGGTAATCCGTGCCACCCAGTCGACGCACGAGGCAGCCGACAGGTGTACCGACATCTGATGCCACAGGCCGGGCAGCGCGTGGCAGAAGGTATGCGCCGCGCGCTCCGGGCTGGGCCGGAAGTCGTCGGTGGCGACGAAGATCACGCCCGACGTGCCGAGCGAGAGCAGCGCGTCGCCGTCACGGACGACGCCGACACCGACCGCGCCGGCGGCGTTGTCGCCGCCGCCGGCCGCGACCGGCACGCGCGGCATGCCCCAGGCCTCGGCGATGTCCGCCTGCAACTGGCCGGTGATCGCCGAGCCTTCGAACAGGCCGGGCATATTGGCGGTGGACAGGCCGCATGCCGACAGCAGCGTGTCGCTCCAGCGTCGCGCGCCGACGTCGAGCCACAGGGTGCCCGCGCTATCCGACAGGTCGGACGCCTTGTCGCCGGTCATTTGCAGCCGGACGTAATCCTTGGGCAGCAGCACCCTCGCGATCTTCGCGAAGATGTCCGGCTCGTGGTTGCGCAGCCACAGCAGCTTGGGGGCGGTGAAGCCGGGCATCGCGATGTTGCCGGAGATGGCGCGCAGTTCGGGAACCGCAGCCTCCAGTTCGGCGCACTCCGCGGCGCAGCGGCCGTCGTTCCACAGGATCGCGGGGCGCAGCGGCCGATCGTCCGTGCCGAGGACGGTCGCGCCGTGCATCTGCCCGGCGAGACCGACGCCGCGCACAGAGCGCCGGACGCTGGGGTCGATCGCCAGCACCGCCGCATTGGTCGCGCGCCACCACGCATCGGGGTCCTGTTCGGACCAAAGCGGGTGGGGGCGCTGGACGGTGAGCGCGGCGGTGCCCTGGCCGACGACCGCGCCGGCCTCGTCGAGCACCACCGCCTTTACGCCGGACGTGCCGATATCGATTCCGAGAAACATGCGCTTACTTCTTGAACGGATCGATGGTGCGGATCGAGCCATCGGGATTGAAGGTGAGCTCTGTCATCTTCGCCGATCGCAGATGGTTACGGTTCGACAATTGCGTGTCGTGGTAGACCAGCTGCCACGTGTTGCCGACCTTCAGGATCGAATGATGCGTCGTCCAGCCCTGCACCGGCAGCAGGATCTTGCCCTGGTAGCGGAACGGACCGAGCGGGCTGGTGCCGGTCGCATAGGCGATGAAGTGCGTGTCGCCGGTCGAATAGGTGAAATAGTATTTGCCGCCGCGCTTGAACATCCACGAGGCTTCGAAGAACCGCCGGTCGTGATCGCCGCCGAGCAACGGCTTGCCGGCTTCGTCGAGGATCGCGACGTCGCGCGGAGGCGCGGCGAACTGCTTCATGTCGGCCGTCAGCTTGGCGACCTTGGGCATCAGCGCGGGCTTGCCGTCCTGCTTGAGGTCGGTGTCACCGGCGTTCGGATCGAACCTGCCGGTCGCCCAGCGCTGCAACTGGCCACCCCAGATGCCGCCGAAATACATGTAGCTCGCGCCGTCGGTATCGGTGAACACCGCGGGATCGATCGAATAGCTGCCCTTGATCGGCATCGGTTCGGCCTTGAACGGACCGACCGGCGACTTCGACGTCGCCACGCCGATCCGGAAGACGCCCTTGTCGTCGCGCGCGGGAATGTAGAGGTAATAGGTGCCGTTCTTGTACGCGGCATCCGGCGCCCAGCTCTGCTTCGACGCCCAGGGGATATTCTTCACGTCGATCGCGACCGGATGGACCGTCACCGGTCCGCCGACCCGGTCCATGCTGAGGACGCGGTAGTCGTGCATCGCGTACTGGTTGCCGAGATCGTCGTCGGGAATACCCGCGTCGACGTCGTGGCTGGGATAGATGTAGATCTTGCCGCCGAAGACATGCGCGGACGGGTCGGCGGCGTAGATCTCGCGCGTCAGCGGTTGCGCGCGATACTGTTTGCCGTCAGGGCTGACGGTCGATCCGGTCTTGGGCGGCGTCGATTGCGCGCCGGAGATCGTCGCGGTGAGCGCGATGGCGGCCAGGGCCACGCCGGGGAACAGACTGTAGCGCATTGCGGATCGGTCCTCTCTCTGTACCGCCTGCTCTCTATGAAGCCTGTCGGTGAATATCGATACCGCTACCATATGCCCGGTATCGGCATTGGGCAAGCGTTCAGGCCCTACGGCGTAGAATTCATTCCCGAGTTTCGGCGATCTCCCTCGGCGCTCGTATTAACGGTACGCTTGGGCGAATCTTGCCGCGCCGGTTGCGGTCCCCGATCGTTGCGCTAACACCCCTGTCATGACAGTTCATTCGCCAGCGCCAACTCGCTCCTCGCGTCGCGGAGGTTCGACTCCCACCATCAGCGATGTGGCGGCGCGCGCCGGGGTTTCTCCGATGACCGTCTCGCGCGTGATCAACGGCGAGACCAACGTACGGCCCAAGACGCGCGAGACCGTGAATGCGGCGATCGCAGCGCTGAACTACGCGCCCAATCCCGCGGCGCGTAGCCTGGCCGGGGCAGGGCAGACGCGGATCGGTCTTTTGTACAGCAATCCGAGCGCGGGCTTCTTGAGCGAATTCCTGCTCGGCAGTCTCGAACAGGCGAGCCGCCGTGATGTCCAGATCGTCGTCGAGAAATGCGAACTGGGCGATCATGAGCTCGAGGTGACCCGACACCTGATCGAAGGCGGCATCGACGGCATCATCCTGCCGCCGCCGTTGTGCGAAGCCGCCGGCGTTCTCGACCTGCTGGCCAAGGCCGGCATCCCGGCGATCGCGGTGGCGACGGCAATGCCATCGGCGGACCAGCTGGCGATCGGCATCGACGATCGCGAGGCGGCGTCGATGATGACCCAGCACATCATGGACCTCGGCCATCGGCGGATCGGCTTCATCACCGGCGATCCCAACCTGTCGGCCAGCGCTCAGCGCTATGCGGGCTATACCGCCGCGCTCGAACAGGCAGGTTTGCCGTTCGATCCGAGCCTGGTCGCCGACGGCCTGTTCACCTACCGATCGGGGCTCGACGCCGCAGAGCAGCTTCTCGCGCTTGAAAATCCACCGACCGCGATCTTCGCGTCGAACGACGACATGGCGGCGGCAACGGTGGCTATCGCGCATCGCCGCGGCATCGACGTGCCGGGCGACCTGACGGTCTGCGGATTCGACGACACGACGCTGTCGACCGCGATCTGGCCCGAACTGACGACCATTCACCAGCCGATCGCGGATATGGCGCGCGCGGCGGTCGACCTGCTGGTCACCGCGATCCGGCAATCGGGCAGCGACGCGAAGATCGAACGCCACCAGACGCTTGATTTCACCCTGATCCGGCGGCAGTCCGACGCAGCACCGCGCCGGCGGCCGCGCGAGAGCCGCACTTGACGCGCGCACCAGACTTGATAGCGATACCATAGAGACGCGGATCGGCAATCGATACCAGCGCCGTTGTTGAGGATTGGGTGTGATCGAACCGACGCTAGACCCTCGCAAGGACGGGCACCAAGCCGGTGGACGCGGCTGTCGATCCGCCGTGCCACTGCCGGCGCGATCGCCCGCATGATCGGCGTTTCCGGAACATCTGGACGACTGGCCACATGGTGAGGCCGCGTCCGCACACCATCACGCAACATGCACAAATCAGCCGATAATAGCGGCGTTTAGGAGGGGTTATGTCGGAGAGTATCAGAGGATCGGGCGGATCGGCGGTGAACTACGGTTTCATCACCGCGATCGTCGCCGTCGCCACCATCGGCGGGTTCATGTTCGGCTATGATTCGGGCGTGATCAACGGCACGCAGAAGGGGCTCGAGGCCGCATTCGCACTCGGACGGCTCGGGATCGGCGTCAACGTCGGCGCGATTCTGGTCGGTTCGGCGATCGGTGCATTCGGCGCCGGACGGTTGTCGGATGCGATCGGTCGCCGCAGCGTCATGATGTTGTCGGCAGTGCTGTTCCTGGTATCGGCGCTGGTCGCGGGCGCGGCAGGCTCGTCGGCGATCTTCATCCTGGCGCGGATCATCGGCGGTCTCGGCGTCGGCGCCGCCAGCGTCACCTCGCCGGTCTACATCTCCGAAGTCACGCCGGCGGCGATCCGCGGGCGCCTGTCGAGCGTCCAGCAAGTGATGATCATCTCGGGCCTGACCGGTGCGTTCGTCGCGAATTTCGCGGTCGCGCGCTATGCCGGTGGCTCGACCGCCGAGTTCTGGCTTCACCAGTCGGCGTGGCGCTGGATGTTCTGGTTCCAGGCGATCCCGGCTCTGGTCTATCTGATCGCGCTGACGGTCATCCCGGAAAGCCCGCGCTTCCTGGTCGCCAAGGGGCGCGACGAGCAGGCGCGGGCCGTCCTGACCCGGCTGTTCGGCCGCGAGGAGGCCGATCGCAAGGTGATCGAGATCCGCAATTCGCTCGCCAAGGACCACCACAAGCCCAAGCTGTCCGATCTGCTCGACAAGACCACCGGCAAGGTCCGTCCGATCCTGTGGGCGGGCATCGGTCTCGCCATTTTCCAGCAGTTCGTCGGGATCAATGTCGTGTTCTATTACGGCGCGGTGCTGTGGGAGGCGGTCGGCTTCACAGAGGACAACGCGCTCCAGATCAACATCCTGTCGGGCGTCCTCTCGATCGCGGCGTGCCTGTTCACGATCGCGACCGTCGACAAGATCGGCCGCAAGCCGCTGCTGCTGGTCGGATCGGCCGGCATGGCCGTCACGCTGGCGATCGTCGCCTATGCGTTCTCGACCGCGGTCACCGACGCGGCGGGCGCGGTCAGCCTGCCGGGCCACAACGGCCTGATCGCGCTGATCTCGGCTAACCTCTACGTCATCTTCTTCAACGCAAGCTGGGGTCCGGTGATGTGGGTGATGCTCGGCGAGATGTTCCCGCAGCAGATCCGTGGTTCGGGTCTCGCGGTCGCCGGTTTCGCGCAGTGGATCGCCAACGCGGCGATTTCGGTGAGCTTCCCGGCGCTGGCGGTATCGCCGGGCCTCAGCGTGACGTATTTCGGCTACGCGTTCTTCGCGGCGGCGTCGTTCTTCTTCGTGAAGGCGATGGTCAACGAGACACGCGGACGCGAACTTGAAGACATGCAGGGGTGATCCTCGCGGGAGGGCCTCGGCCCTCCCGTTGTTTCAGGGGATAACGATGATCGGTCGAGCAGCATCCGCTCGATCGGCGCATATCGCTCCGCTCAAGCGCGACGAACACGTCGCTCTAGTACGCGGCCTTGGTGTCGCGCGGTCGCGCTGCGTGTCACCGGATTACGAGCCGGTAGCCACGCGGTTCGGCGGCGGATTTTCCTAATTTTTCAATGCCCGTCGCGTTTGACGTTGGTGAAACCGTTAACGATTGTAATTTATCAGCTATCCCGAAAGGGAAGCCCGTGCGTGACTATCTAGAGAAGGCTCGGCTTGACGCTTTGCACCAGCTCAAGCTGCTCGATACGCCATCGAGCGAGAGCTTTGATCGTATCACGCGCATGGCCAGCCAGATCTTCGGCCTGCCGGTAGCAGCCATTTCGCTGACCGATCGCGATCGACAATGGTTCAAGTCGCGAGTCGGGATCTCTCACGACTCGATCACCCGACGAAAAGCGCCGTGTTCGCAGGTCGCCGAATCGACGAGCCCGCTGGTTATCGAGGACCTGCAGGCGGACTGTTTTTACGCCGAAAGCCCGTTGGGTCTTGCCGGCACCCGGTTCTATGCGGGCGCACCGCTGGTCACCAGCGAAGGCTATGGTCTTGGCTCGCTCTGCGTGCTCGGCACCGAGCCTCGGCAGGCGTCCGCCGCCGAAATGGCCGCGTTGACCGACCTAGCGGCGATGGTCATGGCGCAGATCGAGTTGCAGCATGCGTTCGGCCGGATCGATCCGATCAGCGGTATGCCCAACCGCAATCAGTTCCGCGAGGACCTCCTAGATCTGACGCGAGACCATAGCGGCGAGCATAGGCTCGTCGTCGTCGTCGATTTGGGCCGGGACGACCAGATCAACCGGATCTTGCGGGTGATGGGCGGAGCGCGGGTCGACGCGTTGATCCGAGAGGCCGCGCTGTCGCTGCAACAGCGGCTCGATTCCTCTCGCGTCGCTTATCACGTCGGCCCGGCGCAATTCGCCTTTCTGGGGCCACCCGACGTCGATCAGGATGCGTACATGGCGGTCCTGGCGTCGGGCTTCGCGGCGATCCGGGCGTCCTCGTCGGTCCGGTTCGTGACCAACGTCGCGATCGGCGTTCGCGCGTTCACGCTGGGTGACGCGGTGGCCGACGACGTGTTGCGCGCGGCGGCCAGCGCGGCGCAGGATGCCCGGCAGGTGGATGGTGCGATCGCGCTGTATTCGCCGGCCAGCGACATCGCGCATCGCCGTCAATATACGCTGTTGCAGGATTTCGGGACCGCGCTCGAAGCCGGCGATCAGCTTCGGCTGATGTTTCAACCGCGTGTCGAACTGGCGACGCGGCGCTGTATCGGTGTCGAGGCGTTGCTGCGATGGCGGCACCCGGTGCTCGGTGAGATATCGCCCGCCGAATTCATCCCGATCATCGAGCACACGTCGCTGGCCCGACCGACCACGCAGTGGGTGCTGGATGCGGCGATGGACCAGCTCGTCGGCTGGAACGAGGCCGGCATAGGCGTCGCGATTTCCGTCAATATCTCGGCCGCCAACCTCGAAGAGACGGATCTGATCGAACGCATCCAGCTGGGGATGCTGCGGCGACAGCTGCGGCCCGATCAACTCGAGATCGAACTGACCGAGAGCGCGATCATGGATCACCCCGAGCAGGCGCTCGCGATGCTCGCAGAATTGGCGACGGCGGGCATTTGCCTCGCGATCGACGACTTCGGTACGGGCCATAGCAGCCTCGCCTATCTGCAGAGGCTGCCAGCGCAGGTCGTCAAGATCGATCAGGCGTTCGTGCGCAACCTCCGTGCGACGAGCGGCGCGGACTTCGTCCTCGTCGAGACGATGGTCGGGCTGGCGCAGAAGCTCGGCTACCGCGTCGTGGCCGAGGGCGTCGAAAGCGAGGACGCGGCCAACGTCCTCGCGCATATCGGCTGCGAAGAGGCGCAGGGCTTCCTGTTCGGGCGACCGATGGACGCGTCGAACTTCGTACGGTGGCTGTCGAGTTCGGATGCGGGGAACGCGCCGATCACCAGCGCCGCCTGAGGCGCGGGCACTGCCGTCGGCCGGTCGGTTCGGGGCGATAAATAACGTTTGTCGGCAGGCGCTGGTCGCTCCGAGGGGAATCGAACCCTTGACCTCTACAGCCCGTGCCATCGAAGCGGAGCGGGCAGGTCTTCGGCTGCGTAGTCGATCTGGAGCACGCGTCGGCGACGGGGTGGATCGGCCGCGCGCGAGCCGTGGACGATCGGTGTCGCGTAGAGCCAGACATTGCCGCGGTTCGCGCGGCACAGGCGCTCGCCGCGCGCCTCGACGACATGCCCGATACTCGTTTCCGGCAGGCGGCCGAGCCGGTGAGATCCGGGTACGATGCGGAGCGGGGCATTCGTGGCGTCGACGGGGTCGAGGTGGACGCGGATCGTGACCATCCGCTCCAGCAACGCGAAGGGCGGTTCGACCTGGACGAGTCCGGCCTTCACCGTCCACGGACCGAACCCGTCGACGGCACCGCGCTGCTCGACGACGATGGTGCGATCCTGATGCCAGCCGAGCGCCCAGTTCCGGGCCGCCGTCTTGTCGAACAGCACGGCTCGGACGGGGCGTGCGTCGCGCCCCAGCACAGATCCGGCGATGCGGCCGATGGGACCGTCAACGGCGAGCATGCCGCGCAGGGCAGGGGCGGCCCCGATCCGCACGCCGGGGACGTCGCGGGGTAGATCTGCCGCGGCCTGTTCGATCGAAAGGCACGTGGCAGGATCCAACGCGCCCGGAAAGATCTGCGCGCCGTCTTCTTCGAAGCGCAGATCGAGTTCCAGGGCCTTGGCCTGGGGACTCACGTCAGGCCGGCGGGTTGCCCGACCCGCCATTGAGAGCAGTGGGATGTTTGTGGGCATCGGTGGAGGAGCTTCGCGCAGACGCCGCGTCAGCGCTGCTGCCGGCGAGCATGCCGTTCAAGGAACTGCCGGTCATCCCCAGTTCCGCCATCAGGCCATCGATCAGCGGGCCACCGACGCGGTAACGCATCGCCGCCGCGACCGCGGTGTCGGCGAGATTGCTTTGTCCGCCGCCGGACGCGCCGTCGCTGCCGCCGTCGCCATGCAATCCTCGCGCATCGAGGATGCTGATCTTGTCGATGTTCTCCATCGGCTTGCTCGCCGCCGCGATGATCGCGGGCAGGGCTTCCAGCATCGCGCGGCGGATCAGCAGCGCTGTCTGCGCGTCGCTCAGCAGGTTGGTCGCCTCGTTGAGCGATGCCTGACCTGCCGCATCGACCTTGAACGCCGCCTCGCGCCCTTCCGCGCGGGCTTTCTCGGCATCGGCCTCGGCAGTCGCCTCGGTGCGCAGGGCGCTCGCACGTGCCTCGGCAGCTTCCTTTTCTGCGGTCGCGGCGACGGTGATGCCGACAGCCTCTTCCTGCGCGCGCTGGGTGGCGGCGATCACGGCGACGTTCTTGTTGCGGTTGGCGATTTCGGTCGCTTTGGCGGTGGCGACGCTTTCCTCGGCGCGGACGGCGAGGGCGCGTGCCTCGTTGGCGGCAGCCGTCGCAGTCGATTCCTCCTCGGACTTTTGCGCGGTCTGCACGGCCGTCGTTATGCGCGCGATCTCGATGGTGCGGTCGCGTTCGATCGTCGCGGTCTGGATCGCACCGTCACGAGCGATGGTCGCGGTCTGGATCACCTTGTCGGCTTCGGTCTGCGCGACGGTTTGTGCCTGGCTGGCGGTGATGCGGGCGATCTCGGCAAGGCGGGTTTGCTCGGCCTCGGCGGTGGCGATCGCGGTGGCCTGTTCGGCACGGCGTGCCGACAGCGTCTGCTCCTGCGTCAGTCGCGCCTGTTCCGCGGCCTGCGCGATCTCGAGCGACTGGTTGTTCGCATCGAGGTTACGCTGCTCGATCTCGACGCGGTTGGTCGCGACGATGTCGTTGCGGATCTTCTTGCGCTCCTCGATCGTCCGCGTGAGCACGGTCAGGCCCTCGGCATCGAATGCGTTGTTCTCGTTGAAATGCTCGAACGCGGTCTGGTCGAAATGCGTGATGCTGACGGACTCGAGCTGGAAGCCGTTCATGTCCAGATCGGTCATCAGCGCCTCCTGCACCTTCTGGATGAAGTCGGCGCGGTTGGCGTGGAGGTGCTCCATCGTCATCGTCGCGGCGACCGAGCGCAGCGCGGACACGAGCTTGCCGTCGAGCAGCGACTTCACCGCATCGGGGCTGTTGACCGAGTCGCCGAGCGTCTGCGCGGCGGCGGCGATCGACTCCGCATCGGGCTTCACCTTGATATGGAACAGCCCGACGACGTCGACGCGAAGCTTGTCGAGCGTGATCAGCGCATCCTTGTTGAGACGCGACACCTCCAGCTTCACGGTCGTCAGGCGGACCTGCATCAGTTCGTGCAGCACCGGGATCACCATGATGCCGCCGTTGAGGACGACCTTCTCGCCGCCGAAGCCGGTGCGGATCAGCGCGACGTCCTTGGTCGCGCGGCGGTAGAGCCGGGTCAGGATGATGCCGATCACCACCAGTGCGAACAGCACGATGCCGGCGTAGATCAGGACGTTCAGAAGCTGTGCGGGCATGAAACCCTCCCCGGTTATGTGTTGGTCAGATCGACCGCAGAAGCGCGTTGGCTTCGGGCAGTGCGTAGAAGAGTTTGCCGTCGCGGCGGACGATCAGCGCGGTCTCGCCGGTGGCGATCGCGTCGGTGTCGTCGTGCGGCTCGACCATGATGAAATGCGCCTGGCCGTGCTGGTCGACGATCTTCGCGCGGGCGGGCGATCCGCGACGCGCGGTGCCCTCGAGGATGGTGCCACGGCGGCGCAGGAAGTCGTCGGTCGAGATCACGCTGGTTTCGAAGCCGGGCATGATCCGGGCGAGGCCGTTGGCGGCGAGCGTGTTGAGCAGGCTGCCGGCGATCAATGCGACACCTGAGGCGAGGCTCCAATGCAGCGGGCCGCCGGTCGATGCTGTCGCGCCTTGCTGAATGGCAATCCCTGAAAGCGTGAAGCAGCCGAGCAAAGAGGTGAGCCAGATCAGGATCGGTAGTTCATGGCCGAGCCCGATCCAGTCGAGCACGCCGCCGCCATCCGCTTCGGCATGAACGTCCGCGTGAAGATCGAGATGGCCGAGCCCCAGGCCGATCGCCTCGATCAGCCCGATCCCGATCATCACGACGAACGCGATCGCGAACGGCACGTAGGCGGGCGTCAGGAAGATCGTGAACATGGGCCGTAGTGCTGGTTCTGGTTCTGCATCGGCGAATGGGTAGCGGACAGACGATAACGCTTCGTTGCGAAACGCCGGCCGATCCGGTCTTTGCACGCCATGTGTCGATACTCCCCGGAGCGAGGCTAGCCCTACGCCAAGGCATTCGCAACGCGGGCCGAGGGAAACCGGCCAGGTTTGGATTCATCCTCTGCACAGGATCTGCAAGACAAGCGAACGGATCGCACATGGACCTCGCGATCGGTCGATCACAGAACCGCGGCAAAGCCGATCCTCGACAATCGGGGAGTGCCAAGATGACGCGATCGACGCCCTGTTACTAACACGCCGGGCGAACTGGGATGACGGATCGGCGCGACTGGCGTCGATTGCCGCCGCCGCGTTCGGCGTGGTGCTGGTCGACGATCCAAGCGTTCTCGCCTGGGTTCTGTCTTGGATTACGGCATCGCTTGCCGCACTCGTGCCACCCGACGGGTTCGACGATGCGCGGCTTTGTCGCGCCGGCTTGCTGGCACGCGATGTCGGCCGTTATTGCGCCGTTGAAGGATGCTGTGCGACTGTCCCTGGCCAACCAGCATCGAGAGCTGCTCCCCGATGGCGTGCGCGCAATTGGGGGCGTCGCGTTGTCTTTGATGGGCGGCGGTGATCCTTGCGCTGTTCGCAAGCGCCAATCCGCTGATCGGTCAGGCGTTTTCACGGATTATTCTCCGGATCCGTGGTCGGTGACGTGGCGCACGCTGTTTGCATTCGGCGTGGCGATCACGATCGGGGCAACGTTGTGGCCAAGTCCGCCCCGACGTGGGCGTCGCGTTTCGATGATTGCTCGATCGATACGGTATTTGAGCCGGGCGTGCCCCACCCCGCAGGCTTCGGTTCGTTCGACGGCGCTGGGGACCCTGCCGAAATTCCCGCGCTAATCGATCATATGAAGTCTCGCATGAAACATTGACGCGCGAGACCGGACAGCATGAACTGCCGACATGGGAATAGTCGCGTTCAGGACGGGGTGGGGGTGGTTGCTGCTCGTCGCGCTGACGATCTCGACGATCGGCGACGAAATTTCGCTGATCACCCTGATGTTTCGGACGGCGGGCGACAGAACCGCTTTTGCCGTGCCGATGCTGCTGGTCGCTCAGTTGTTGCCGGGTTTGCTCGTCACGCCGTACATCGGCCGCCTCGTCGATGCGCACGATGCGGGCAAGCTGCTGGCCGGTGCGGCGCTGGCGGACGCGGTGGTCCTGTCATGGATGGCGTATCATCCCGATCCGGTCTCGACGATGGTCGGTGCCGGCGTACTCAGCATCCTGTTCGCGGTCGGGGGAACGGCGACCTTCGCACTGATCCCGGTGCTGGCTACCGGGCTGGGAATGACGTTGGCGCGTGCGAACGCGGTGCTGGAGTTCGTGCGTAGCGCCGGGATGCTTGCCGGGCCAGTCGTCGGCGGCGCGCTGGTGGCATGGGGCGGGGCGGGCAATGCGCTGCTGATCGATGCGGCGAGCTTCGCGTTGCTGGCTTTGGTCGTGCTGGGGAGCGGGTTGCGGCGGCCGGTCGAGGTCGATGTGGATGCCGATGCGGATGGTCGAGCTCGGACGCTGTTCGCCGAGTACCTGCCGGTGCTGCGCGATCGGCGGATCGTGATCATGATCGGTGCCCTCGCATTGGGAGTCTTCGCCAGCGCGATTGCCGATGTCGCGTTCGTGTTCCTGGTCACCGTATCGCTGGCGGCGGGTGCGATGGCGTTCGGGCTGCTCACCGCGTGTTGGGCGGGGGGAATGATGGCGGGCGCGGCGGCGGCCGGGGTTTGGCCGATGCTCCGCCCGGCCCCACTTGCCTATGCGTCCGCCATCGTGATGGGCGCGATGATGCTGGCGATCGGCGTTGTCGGCGGGATTGCCGGCATGACGATGACCTCCGGGCTCGTCGTTGTGGGGATCGCCTTCGTGATCGGCGGTGCCGCGAACAGCGTGCACAATGTCGCGGTGCGGACCATGCTGCAACGCGAGGCTCCTGCGGGCGCACACGGCAAGGTGGCCGCGATCTACAGCGCCGCGACGAGCAGCGCGGGTATCCTCGGATATATGGCCGGGGGGATGTTCATGCCGACAGGGGCGATCGACGCCTATCTGCTTGGTGGCGCGCTCGGTGTCGTCGCAGGAGGGCTTGGCTGGCTTTTGTTTACAGCGTCGAGGCCGAAGGATGCGTGATCATGTCCTGGGAGGCCGAAAGCGGACCCGTCGGTGGTGGCGTCGAATATCTCGGCCCGCGCGTCTTGGTGTCCGCCGCATTCTCGATTTCATCCGAGATCGAACGTTTGTCGGCGGGATGTGGGGGGCATCGAGCGCTCGTGAAGCACATCGATAAATCGATTATCGGCAGCTTTTACTGCGCGGTTACCGCGCACACCGCCCCAATGCTTCGGGCAATTGCAGGGGCACATGTCTAGTCATGTTGCGCGTGGTGGAGCCACGGGGAATCGAACCCCGGACCTCTGCAGTGCGATTGCAGCGCTCTCCCATCTGAGCTACGGCCCCGCGCGGTTGGCCATAGGCCAGGATCGATGGCTTAGCGGGTCGATTTCGCTGTTGCAACCGGGTTGGTGAAGCCCGTCGCTTTGCTTCTAACCCGCCGTCGCAGCGGTGCGTCGTGTCGGCGTCAAGCGACGGCAAACACAGGAACAATCGACGATCTTGGCGCTTGTAGACCTCGGAATGCACGACGCCGCATACGACGACGCCGGCAGCCGCAGGACAGCAATTAGGAGGCTCCTATGGTCTACGAACGCAATACCAGAGATCGTCAGTCGGGCGACTATTACGGTCGGCCGAACTCGCAGGATTACGGTCGCGATTTCCGCTCCGATGGTGGCGACTATGGTCGATCCAGTGCGCGCGATTATGCAGCAGCCGGTGAGTTCGATCGCGATAATGATCGCGGGGACCACGGGTATCGTGGGGGGTCTCGCGGGCGCGACGACCAGGGTAGCCGTGACTATTACGGCGGCCACAACGATCGCCAGCAGCCATCGGGCGGTGATCGCTATGGTCAGTCGCGCTACGGACAGGGGGCAGGCCAGTCCTACGGCCAGCAGGGCTATGGTCGCCAGGATTCGGGTCAGCCGCGTTATGGCCAACAGAATTATGGCCAGCGCGGCCAGGGTTCGGGCGATACCGAATATCATGGCAGCTATGCGTCGGACGGGCGTCGTTTCGAGGACGTGGGGCGCAACCGTCATGCGGACGACGACAACCGCACGTCGCGCGGCGGCAGCCGTAACGAGGGGCGTGACTATGGTCGCCAGCCGCAGGGCTATGACTATGACGATCGCGGATTCATCGCGCGAGCAGGCGACGAGGTTCGCTCGTGGTTCGGCGACGACGAGGCCGAGCGCCGCCGCGAAGCCGATGCGCGGTATGACGAGCGGTCCTATGGAGGCTCGGAGAACCGGTCGTTCGGCAATCGGTCGTCGAACCCGCATGACGATCACTATTATAGCTGGCGCAGCACGCAGATCGCGGCGCTCGACCGCGACTATGACGAGTATCGCCATGAGAACCGCTCCAAGTTCGAGACCGAGTTCTCGTCGTGGCGCAATGAGCGTCACGGCCAGCGTAGTTCGCTGTCGCAGGTCACCGAGCATATGGAAGTCGTCGGATCCGATGACAGCCATGTCGGCACGGTCGACAAGGTGAAGGGCGACCGGATCCTGCTCACCAAGAACGACCGCGATGCGGGCGGCGTGCATCATTCGATCCCGTCACGGTGGATCAAGACCGTCGATGGCAAGGTGACGCTGTCGAAGTCGGCCGACGAAGCTAAGGCTGCGTGGAAGGAAGAAGAGCGCAACTCGGCGATGTTCGAGTACGGCGATCGCACGGGCGGCGACAAGAAGGATGCCGGTACGACGGGGTATGCTTCGACCACCCAGGCCGGCAGCGCTGCTGGCGCGACGTCGACCACGGGCACGACATCGGACACGCTCGGCAAGTCCGGGTCGACCACATACTAAGCGTTTGAAAGCATTGGCTGACGTCGCGTGACGTTAGCCGACAACGAGCCCGGGCGGCACCGTCCGGGCTTTTTTGCGGGTTGCGCTGGACGTGCGTTTCGCCATACCCGGTTCACGAATATTCAAGACAGGAGCAAGTTTATGGCCCGTGCATGGAGCCTGAAGGCACGTCCGCAAGGCATGCCGAAGCATACCGACTTCGCCATGATCGATCTCGACCAGTCGACGCTCGGCGCCGGCGAGGTGCGGATCGCCAATCGCTGGCTGTCGGTCGACCCGTACATGCGCGGGCGGATGAACGACGTGAAGAGCTATGTCCCGCCGTTCGCGCTGGGCGAGGCGATGCAGGGCGGCGCGGTCGGCGAAGTGGTCGAGAGCAACGACGACGGCATCAAGGTCGGCGACATGGTGCTGCACATGGCGGGGTGGCGCGACGAAGCGGTGGTGCCGGCCGCGCAGGTGCAGAAGCTGCCCGCGCTCGACGTGCCTCCGCAGGCGTTTTTGGGTCAGCTCGGCATGCCGGGGATGACCGGGTATTTCGGCTTGCTTCAGGTTGCCGAGGCGAAGGCGGGCGATACGGTGTTCGTGTCGGCGGCGGCGGGTGCGGTCGGCTCGACGGTCGTACAGGTCGCCAAGGCCAAGGGCATGACGGTGATCGGCTCGGCCGGCGGCGCGGAGAAATGCGCGTGGGTGAAGTCGCTCGGTGCGGATGCGGTGATCGACTACAAGAGCGACGTGCCGGTGGTGAAGGCGCTCGGCGAGGCGGCCCAAGCTGTCGGTTCTGGGGGAATCGACGTGTATTTCGACAACGTCGGCGGCGAGCATCTCGACGCGGCGCTGGCGCATGCGAACATGCATGCGCGGTTCGCGGTGTGCGGGATGATCGACGTGTACAACAGCGGCGCGGCGACGCAGCTGAAGTACCTCGCGCGGCTGATCGGTAACCGCGTGCAGATCCGCGGGTTCATCGTCAGCGACTACATGAATCGCGCGGAGGAGTTCTACAAGGACATGGGCGGAATGCTGGCGGCGGGTACGCTGAAGCGGCAGGAGACCGTGCATGAGGGGGTCGAGACGATGCCGGATGCGTTTTTGGGGCTGTTCTCGGGTGGGAATACGGGGAAGATGCTCGTCAAGGTTTGAGCGGGAGCCGGCCGGGGGATGAACTTTGGCATGTGTCCCGGCCGCTCTCTTGTTCTCCCGCGAAGGCGGGAGCCCAGTCTGGGTCCCCGCCTTCGCGGGGAAACAAGCTAAGCTAGGTCCCCGCTACAGCCACTTCGCCTGCCTGAACTTCACGTACAGCGCGGCGCAGACTACCCCGATCACGGCCAGCACGACAAAATACCCATATTGCGACTTCAGTTCGGGCATGTTCTCGAAGTTCATGCCGTAGATTCCGGCAATTGCGGTCGGCACCGCGAGGATGGCAGCCCAGGCGGCCAACTGGCGAGTGATCGCGCCGGTGCGTTGTTGTTCGAGCAGGTTGCTGAATTCGAACACCGACGTCAGCACTTCGCGCAGGCCCTCGACCATCGTCTGGACGCGGCGGACGTGATCGAGCACGTCGCTGAAATACGGTTTTGCCTCGGTATCGATGCAGGGGAGGTCGAGGCGGACGATCTTGCCCGCGACCTCGCCCATCGGTCCGAGGATGCGTTGGAAGCGGATCATTTCGCGTCTCAGACCAAAGATACGGACAATTTCGTCGCGGCCTAGGAATGCGTCGATCGTGCGTTGTTCCATCGCCAGCACCTCGTCCTCGATGCTCTCGACGATCGGGAGATAGCCGTCGACGACGTAATCGAGGATCGCGTGGAGGACGTAATCGACGCCGTTGATCAACAAGGTCGGTGCGGCTTCGAGCTGTTCGCGTAGAGCTTTATGAGACCGCGCCG
This sequence comes from Sphingomonas sp. PP-CE-3A-406, assembly GCF_003688625.1. Classification (GTDB taxonomy): domain Bacteria; phylum Pseudomonadota; class Alphaproteobacteria; order Sphingomonadales; family Sphingomonadaceae; genus Sphingomonas. The sequence goes on along the minus strand of NZ_RCWY01000001.1, from coordinate 1,030,289 downwards.
AGCCGTGGCGGACGCTGATGATGTGACTGTGGCCGACGAAGATCGCGGTTTCGCCATATGCGATCTTGTCCTGCTCCAGCTGAGCGGTGCGCGCGACCACGAAAAGCTGGTCGCCATAGACGTCGACCTTGGGCAACTGATCCGCCTTGATCGCGTCCTCCACCGCCAGGGGGTGGAGATAATACTGGTCCTTCAGCGTCCGCATCTCGGCATCGGTCGGGTCGCAGATGCCGATCCAGACGAACTCCGAGCGGTCCGCGGGGCAATCGACCTTTTCGTCGATCGAGACCGCGCGAACGCGCTTGCCATGGCGATAGAGATACGCGGCGACGACCGTCATGGAGCCTCAGAATTACGCTAACGAGGCCCGCGCCGGTATCAGAACGCCGGGAGGACCGCACCCCGATAATGCTGCTCGATGAAGGTCTTGGTGGCCGGGCTGCGCAACGCAGCGATCAGCTTCACGACCCGCGGGTCCTTCTCGCCACCGGGCAGGCCGACGACGAAATTGACGTAGGGGCTGTTCTTGTCCTCGATCGCGAGCGCGTCGCGGACCGGGTTGAGCTTCGCGTCGAGCGCGTAATTGGTGTTGATCAGCGCGAGATCGACCTCGCCGAGCGTGCGCGGCAGGGTGGCGCCCTCCAGTTCCTTGAACTGGAGGTTCTTCGGGTTGGTGGCGATGTCGTTGAGGCTCGACAACGGATTGGTCGGGTTCTTGAGCGTGATGAGGCCGGCCTTCTGGAGCAGCAACAGCGCGCGGCCGCCGTTGCTCGGCTCGTTCGGGATCGCGACGGTGGCGCCGTTGGGGATCTGCGCGATCGACTTCCACTTGCGCGAATAGGCGCCGAGCGGTTCGACATGGACACCGGCATAGGTCACCAGATGCGTGCCGCGCGAGGCGTTGAACTCGTCGAGATACGGCTTGGTCTCGAAATAGCTGACGTCGATCTGCTTCTGCTCGACCTGGAGGTTGGGCTGAACGTAATCGTTGAAGACGCGGATCTGGAGGTCGACGCCTTCCTTGGCGAGCGTTGGCTTGATCGACTCAAGAATCTCGGCGTGCGGCACTGCGGTCGCGGCGACGGTCAGCGTCTTGCCGTCGTTGGTCTTGGTCCCCCCACAGGCGGCGAGCGCGAGCAGTGACAAGGTAGCGAGCAGCGTGCGGCGGTTCATGCGAATTCCTAGCGGCGGGTGAAGTGGCGTGCGAGCGCGTCGCCGGCATATTGGATGATCTGGACGAGCACGACCAGCAGCACGACGGTGACGACCATGACGTCGGTCTGAAAGCGCTGATAGCCGAAGCGGATCGCGAGATCGCCGAGGCCCCCTGCGCCGACCACGCCCGCCATCGCGGTGAACGAGACGAGCGCGACCGCGGTGACGGTGGCGCCGGCGATCAGTCCGGGAAGCGCCTCGGGGATCAGCGCGCCGGTGACGATCTGGCGCGTGGTGGCGCCCATCGCCTGCACCGCCTCGATCGTGGTGCGGTCGACTTCCTTGAGCGATCCCTCGACGAGCCGTGCGTAGAACGGCGCGGCGCCGACGACGAGCGGCGGGATCGCGCCGGCGACGCCTAGCGAGGTGCCGACGAGCATCACGGTGAGCGGGATCATCACGATCAGCAGGATGATGAAGGGGACGGAACGGAGGATGTTGACGATGATCCCGAGCACGGCGTTGGCGACGCGGTTCTGCGACAGGCGGCCCCGGTCGGTGAGGTAGAGCAGGACGCCGAGTGGGAGGCCGAACGCGATCGTCAGGATCAGCGACCCGCCGAGCATGATCAGCGTGTCGAGGCAGGCCTGGCCGATGTCCGACCAGTCGATGTTGGCGAAGAAGCTCATGCCGCCAGCCCTGCCAGCATGCGCTGCGTCGCGGGGTGGGCGGCGTTGGCGAAGATGTCGGTGACGTCGCCGGTCTCGACGATGCGGCCGCGTTCGAGCACGGCGACGCGGTCGCAGACGTAGCGGACGACGTCCATTTCGTGGGTGATCAGGACGATCGTCAGGCCGAGGTCTCGGTTGAGGTCGCGGAGGAGGGTGAGGACCGAGCGGGTGGTTTCGGGGTCGAGTGCGCTGGTGGCTTCGTCGCAGAGCAGGATGTCGGGGTCGGTGGCGAGCGCGCGCGCGATGCCGACGCGCTGCTTCTGGCCGCCGGAGAGCTGGGCGGGATATTTGGTGGCGTGATCGGCGAGGCCTACGCGGTCGAGCAGTGCGGCGACTTTCGTCTCGCGCTCGGCTTTGGATACGCCCGCGAGCACCAGCGGGAACGCGACGTTTGCCGCGACCGTGCGCGACGACAGCAGGCCGAAGTTCTGGAAGATCATGCCGATCCGACGACGCAGCGCGCGCAGGTCCGCCGCCGACAACGCGGCTACGTCGACGCTATCGACTTCGACCCGGCCCGACGTCGGGCGTTCGAGCGCGTTGATAAGGCGGATCAGCGTCGACTTGCCTGCACCGGACTGGCCGATGACGCCGAACACGCCGCGTGCGGGAATTTCGAGCGATACGCCATCAAGGGCCGCCGCGTCGCTTGCCGGGTAGGTTTTAACGACGTCAGTTAGGCGTATCATGTGGTGCCCATGACCTGCGCGGCGAACCGCTCCATTTCCTCGGCCTGCGGGCTCATCTGGAGCAGCAGCAGGTCGAGACCGGCCGCCTCATACTCAGCGACGCGCTCCTTCAACTGCTCGGGCGTGCCGACCAGATTGGGGCGCAGGCCGCGGTTGGAGACGGAGTATTCCTGGATCTTCAGCTCGCGTTCGAGTTGCGTGCCCGACAGCCACTGGTCGAAATTGGCATAGCCTGCGGGGAGTTCGGTGACGCTGGTAATGCGGTCGAGCTCGCGCTTCGCCTCGGCTTCGCTGTCGCGGACGATCGCGTAGGCGGCCATGCCGTATTGCATCGGCGCGCCGCCAGCTGCTTCGCGTCGCGCGGCCATGTCGGCGATCTTCGGGGCGATAGCGTCGGCGGGGTCGCCGTGCATGACATAGGCGTCGCACTGCGCGGCGATCATCGCCTTGGCCTTCTCGCTTTCGCCGCCGGCGTAGACGGTCGGGCGCTTGGCGGGCTTGGGCGAGCAGATCGCCTGTTCGGTGGTGTAGAACTGGCCCGCGAAGTCGAACCGCTCCTCAGTCCAGAGCCCGTCGACCACGGTCAACCACTCCGCGGTGCGCGCGTAGCGATCGTCGTGCTGGTCGAACTGGAGGCCGTATTGCTTGGCCTCGTCCGCCCACCAGGACGACACGACGTTGAGCGCGAGCCGCCCGCCCGAAATGCGGTCGATGTTCGCCGCGGCCTTGGCGAACAGCGCGGGGTGGTGGAAGTTCGGGCGGACCGCGACCATCAGCTCGATGCTGTCGGTCACCGCCGCGAGTGCCGCCGCGGTCGACCACGCATCGAGCGCGGGCTGTTCGATGCCCTTGATATCGTTGAGGTTCAGCTCGGCGATCAGCGTCAGGTCATAGCCCCAGCGCTCGGCATTCTGCGTCAGCGCCTTGGTGTAGGCCCAACTCGCCTCCATCCCCTCGTCGGGGACGTTGCGAAGCCAGCCGCCGAAGACGGGAGTCCAGTAACCATAGCGCATCAGCGGGCCTTTTCGATCTGTTCGACGAGGTAATCGACGAGGCGGTCGTGCGGATCCCAGCCGAGCATTTCGAGGGGCTTGGCGACGAAGTTCGACAGTGCGTTGATGTCGTAGAAGCGCGCGACGCCGTCGCGGTCGTCGATCATCACCTCGACTCCGCCGACGTCGAGATCGACCGTGCGGGCGATCGCCTCGGCGGCATCCTTCAAGGTTTGCGAGGGCTCGGCCGCGGCCATCTTGATGCCCGAGCCGGGGACGACGCACGCATCCGCGGGGCAGAGATCGAACGCGCCGCCGCCGGCGACCTCGATCGCGTAAAGGAATTTGCGGTCGAGCGTCTCGATCCGGGTGATCGCGCCGTCGCGGACGGGGACGTATTCCTGGACAAGAAGAACGCCGTCGACGCTGCTCGGCAGGCCAGCGTCGGCTACGGTGGTGCGGAGTTCGTCGAGGCTGTCGAAGCGGATGATGCCTGCGCCCGAACCGCCGATGTTCGCTTTGACGACCAGCGGGAAGCGGAGCGTCTGTGCGGCAGGGACGACGTCGGCGGCGCGGTGAACGACGCGGGTCTCGGGGATTGCGAGGCCGAGCGAGGCGATCAGCGATAACTGTCGTGCCTTGGAGGCGTCGATCGCGAGGACGTCGGTGCCGTTTACCACGCGCGCACCAGTGCGGCGCCAGTGATCGAGCATCGCCATCGTGTCGAAGATCGGATGCTCGTCGTTGCGCAGGAAGCTCGACATCGCGATGCGGTTGAAGACGACGGGGGCCGGGGTGCTCCGGTCGGCGGGGTTCCAGAAGCCGTCGGGCGTGGCGCGGGTGAACGCGACGCCGCGGCGATCGAGGGCGGCGAACAGCGGTTCGAACCAGAGCGGGTGCTCGTAGAGAATGGCGAGATCGGTCATCGCGACCCGGATAGGCATTGCGTGCGGGCGTGCAAACCCAAGCAAAACTTTGCCGCGCGCAATATCGTGTCGCGGGGCCGCTGACAGGGAGTGGAGGACGGGGTAGCGTGGCGGATGATCTCCAGATTCGTCACGCTCGCTCTTGCCGTTCTCGGCGCCGTTTCCGTCTCGGCGCAGGAGGCTCCGCCGGCGCCGCCGCCTGTTGCTCCGGCGACCGTCTCGATCGTGATGACGACGAGCGAGGGGCCGATCACGCTGGCGCTGGAGAAGGAGCGCGCGCCGCTGACGACCGCGAACTTCCTGCGCTATGTCGACCAGAAGCGGCTCGATGGGGTGACGTTCTACCGCGCGATGAAGCTCGGGGCGGATGCCGGGTTGATCCAGGGCGGGCCGCAGGGCGAGGTGAAGCGTCTGTTGCCGCCGGTGAAGCATGAGCCGACCAGCCAGACCGGGCTGTCGCATGTCGATGCGACGATCTCGCTGGCCCGGTTCGCGCCGGGGAGCGCGACGGCGGACTTCTTCATCACGGTCGGGCCGGTGTTGTCGCTCGATGCTAATCCGGCTGGAAGCGGGGATACGGCGGGGTTCGCGGCGTTCGGGCATGTTGTTGAGGGGATGGATGTGGTGAAGCGCATCCTTGCTGCGCCGACTTCGCCGACTGCCGGGGCGGGGGTTATGAAGGGGCAGATGATTGCTGCGCCGGTTAAGATTTTGACGGTGCGGCGGGTAAAGTAACGCCGCCCAGTTCCACCCCGGCGGAGGCCGGGGCCCAATTGGGGGACGTCGCCAACTGAGCGCTGCGCTTCGTTACTGCGACCTTTCCATTGGGCCCCGGCCGTCGCCGGGGTGGTGGCTAGTGGGGCGGCCTGTCGTGAACAAAAGTTGTTTCCCCGCGAAGGCGGGGACCCAGTCTGGGCTCCCGCCTTCGCGGGAGAACAAGGGGGCGGGTGGTGCCGCTAGTCGAGCGCGCCTCAGGCGGGCGCCATCACCCGGATGATCCCCGCCGCGACCTTCGCCGTCACCGGGGTCTTCGCCAACACCTCGCCGTCGATCGAGATCGGCAGTGGCGGGATCGTGTTGATCTTCAGGCTCTTGCCCCGGAAGTCCCGCACTTTCTCGTGGCGCGACTCAAGCCGGAACACGCTGGACGCCCAGTTCTGCACCAGTCGCCGCTTCACATGCCCCATCACCGCCTGCACCACGATCTCGCCCGAGTCGACTGCCGCAGCGTCGACCAGTTCGGTGCCGCCGTGATACGGTCCGTTCGAGATGCGCACCTCGACGACGCGGATCTTCACCGCGGTCGGACCCTCGCCGACGATCAGCGTGAACGGGCGGAAGCGCATGTATTGATACGTCGCCCAGGCCAGATAGCCGACCTTGCCGAAGATCTTCTTCAGCCCGTGCGGGACCGTCTCGGCGATCTTCGGGCTGATGCCCATCGCCGCGCAGTTCGCGAAATAATCGCCGTCGATCATGCCGAGATCGATCCGGCGTGGCTTGCCGGTGCGGATCACCTCCACCGCGCCCTCGATATTCAGCGGAATGCCAAGCGTGCGCGCGAAACTGTTGGCGGTGCCGAGCGGCAACACGCCAAGGATCACGTCGTGGCCCACCATCAGGTCGACCAAGCCGCTGACCGTGCCGTCGCCGCCACCAAGAATCAGCAGGTCGGGCTTCTTCGCCAGCGCCCGGAGCACCGTCGCTTCGAGGTCCTTCGGATCCTCGACCGCATGCGCGTCGACCTCATAAGGCAGCCCCGACATCGCCGCACACGCGCGCTTGAACAGCTTCTGGCCCTTGCGCGACTTGGCGTTGACGACGAGCGCGGCGGACGTGATCGTATAGTTCGACATAAGGCCCCCAACGCACGGCATGCGGTTTCGCACCCGTAACGCTTTGCCCGTAAAACTTGATCCGTCGTCGCGCATCCCGCAAAGCCCGCCGCATGACCGCAAGCTATCCCGCGCTTCGCCTCCGTCGCACCCGCGCCTCCGCCTGGAGCCGCCGCCTCCATGCCGAGACCGTGCTGACTCCCGCCGACCTGATCTGGCCGTTGTTCGTCACCGAGGGAGCCGGCGTCGAGCAACCGATCGCCAGCCTGCCGGGCGTGTCGCGCTGGTCGGTCGACGGGATCGTCGCGCGTGGCCGCGAGGCGCGCGACCTCGGCATACCGTGCATCGCGCTGTTCCCGTACACACAGGTCGAGCGCCGGACCGAAGACGGCCGCGAGGCGCTCAACCCCGACAACCTCATGTGCCAGGCGATCCGTGCGCTGAAGGATGCGGTGCCCGAGGTCGGCGTGCTGACCGACGTCGCGCTCGATCCGTATACGAGCCACGGCCATGACGGGCTGGTCGACGCGGCTGGCTATGTCGTCAACGACACCACCGCCGAGATGCTCGTCGCGCAGGCGCTCAACCAGGCGAATGCGGGCGCCGATATCATCGCGCCGTCGGACATGATGGACGGGCGGATCGGGATGATCCGCAGCGCGCTCGAGGCGGACTCGCATCACAACGTCCAGATAATGTCCTATGCCGCCAAATATGCGAGCGCGTTCTACGGCCCGTTCCGCGATGCGGTCGGAAGTCGTGGGCTGCTGAAGGGCGACAAGAAGACCTACCAGATGGACAATGCCAACGCCGAGGAAGCGCTGCGCGAGGTCGCGATGGACCTGGCGGAGGGCGCAGACACGGTGATGGTCAAGCCCGGCCTGCCGTATCTCGACATCATCGTCCGCGTTCGCCAGGCGTTCGAAGTGCCGGTGTTCGCGTACCAGGTGTCGGGCGAATACGCGATGATCGAGCACGCCGTCGCAGCCGGTGCGGCGGAACGGGACGTGATGGTGCTGGAGACGCTGATGTCGTTCAAGCGCGCAGGCTGCTCGGGCGTGCTGACCTATCACGCGGCGCATGCGGCGAAATTGCTGAATGGCTGACACGGTCGGCGCGGACGACAGGCCGCTGATGGCACGCTGGTGCCGAACGATGTTCGTCGCGACGATCCTGACGGGGTCGTTCCTGCTTTTCCTCGTCCAGCCGATGGTGGCGCGGATGGCGTTGCCGCGGCTGGGCGGAGCGCCGGCGGTGTGGAACTCGGCGATGCTGGTGTACCAGGCGTTGCTGCTCGCGGGCTATGCCTATGCGCATTGGCTCGGGCGGGTGAGGCCGCATGCGCAGGCGGCGATCCATCTCGGCGTGCTGATCGTCGCGGCACTTTGGTTGCCGATCGGGCTGATCGCGATGGACCTGCCGGCGGATGCGTTGCCGGCCTTGTGGGTGCCGTGGCTGCTCGGGCTGTCGATCGGGCCGTTGTTCTTTGCGGTCTCTGCGCAGGCACCGTTGATCCAGCGCTGGTTCAGTGCGGCCAGCGGCGGCGGCGATCCCTATGCGCTGTATGCCGCGTCCAATCTCGGCAGTTTCGCCGGGCTGATCGCGTACCCGTTACTGGTCGAGCCGCTGATGGCGATCCATGCGCAGAGCCTGCTGTGGAGCGGCGGCTATGTTATGCTGATCTTGCTCGTGCTGGCCTGCGCCACGCGCCTGCCCAGGACGGCGGCAGCCGATCATGTCGTCGCCACCAGCGCGCCGCCGGGTGCCAAGCGAATCCTGCATTGGATCGCGCTTGCGCTTGTCCCGTCGGGGATGATGCTCGCGACGTCGACCTATATCTCGACCGATATCGTCGCGATGCCGCTGCTCTGGGTGATCCCGCTCGGGTTGTATCTGCTGAGCTTCAGCGTCGCGTTCGCCAACGATCGCTGGCTCGCCGACCTGCTGACCCGGATCGCGCCGATCACGATTTTGCTGTTCGGCGGGGTCATCATGAGCGGTGGCTACACCGAGCGGCCCTTCTTCAGCGCCGGCATCGCGCTGGTGCTGCTGTTCATGATCTCGGTCGCGCTGCACACCGCGCTCTATCGCAAGCGGCCCGCACCGGACCGGCTGACCGGCTTCTATCTGGCGATGTCGGCGGGCGGGGCGCTCGGCGGCGTATTTGCCGCGTTGGTCGCGCCGGTGGTGTTCGACTGGACCTATGAATATCCGCTGCTGATCCTCGCGGCCGGGGCGCTGGTGCCGCAGGTCTATCTGATCGCGCGGTTGCGCAATCTGTGGATGGCGAGGGGAGGGACGAAATGGGTCACGCTCGCTGCGATCGTTCTCGTCCTGCTGGCCGTTGCCGGTCTGCGTATCGGTAACCCCGACGGCCTGTTGGGCGAGAGCCAGCAGGGTCTCGCTTTCCTGATCGTCGCGACGATCGGCTTCGCGGCGATCGGCGCGCGATTGCCGTACATGATCGTGCTGGCGGCCTCGCTCGTCCTGTTTGGCGGCTATCGGTCGCTGGAACTGTCGATCGAGCCCGGCGCGCGCGTCCGCAGCTATTTCGGTGTCTATACCGTGCGAAACGAGCCGGGGCCGGATGGCGGTACGCGCGAACTCGATCACGGGACGACGGTCCACGGCATCCAACTGCGCGGTTCGCCGGCGCGCGAGCGGACGCCGACCACCTATTATGCGGTCGGTTCGGGCGTGGGGCAGGCGATGCTCGCCGCACCCGCGCTATATGGTCCGACCGCGCGGATCGGTGTCGTCGGGCTCGGGACGGGGACGCTGTCGTGTTACGCAGAGGCTGGCCAGCGCTGGCGGTTCTACGAGATCGACCCGGCGGTCGTTGCGATCGCGCGCGATACGGGCCAGTTCACCTATCTGTCGCGATGCCTGCCCAACCCCGATATCCGGATGGGCGATGCGCGGATAGCGCTGGCGCACGACGCGTCGAACAGCCTCGACCTGCTCGCGCTCGACGCGTTCTCGTCCGATTCGGTGCCGATGCATCTGATGACGCGCGAGGCGTTTGCGACCTATGGCCGGGTGCTGGCGCCGGGGGGGCTGTTGCTGGTGCATATCTCCAACCGGTTCATCGATCTCGAACCGGTGGTGGCCGCAGCGGCACGCGAGGGCGGCTGGATCGCGGTGATACTGCGGTATCGTCCGTCGAGCGTGCTCGTCGACCGTGCCTCGGCGTCGGACTGGGTGGCGCTGTCGCGTGATCCGCGCGCGATCGCGGCGTTACGCGCGAAGGATTCCGGTTGGACCACGCCGACGCCGCGAAAAGGCTTTGCGGGGTGGACCGACGATTACTCAACGATCCTGCCGTTGCTGAAGGGGTTCTGAGCTTCTCGTCCTCTCCCCGGCGGGGAAGGACCAGACGGACAGTTCAAGCAGAGGGCATGCTCGCCTGGATGCGCGCGATCGTGGCGCCCTGCCGGTCGGCTTCGGCCTGCGCCTTGTTGCGGATCGTCGCCAGCGCGGGATAATCGGGCTGCAACTTGGCCGCACGATCGGTTGCGCGCGATTCCATGTCGGTGACCAGCGACGAACTCTGCGCGCGCCAGTCGTCGAGCCCGGCGAGGGCGGTCTGCGCCGCGATCCACGGCTCGCTGCCGACCGCCGCACCGCGCGCCGTCCGCGCCAGCGCCTCGGCCTTGGCTGCATCGCGCGCGAATCCGGTGGCGATCGCGTCGAGCTTGCCGGACAGCGTCGCGATCTCCGCGTCGAGCGCCGGATCGGGGGCCGCGACCGCCGCTTTCACCGCGGGTTCGGCAAAGCCGAGCTTCTCGATCGGCCGGGCGCCGAGCGACGGGTAGCTCGTCCTGTCATGGCTGCACGCGCCCGTTGCGAGGACGAGCGCGAGCGATACGTGGCGGAGCGAAGCGGCGTGTTTCATGTCCGCCGCTCTATGCTGCGAAAGCTTTGCGCACAACTTTCTCGCGGCAAACCCTTGCACCGCCGAAAATGCCTGCTATCAGCGCCCCTCCAGTGCACCCATAGCTCAGCTGGATAGAGCATCAGACTACGAATCTGAGGGTCGGGCGTTCGAATCGCTCTGGGTGCACCAGGATTTTCCGCTTCATAGCGGGCTTGTCGAACCGGTCACGGGACGGCGATGCACCCATAGCTCAGCTGGATAGAGCATCAGACTACGAATCTGAGGGTCGGGCGTTCGAATCGCTCTGGGTGCACCATTTTCTTTATATCGGCGGGTCGCGCGAGATCCGTTTCCGCAGCATCGATGCGGTATCCGGACGCGGTCGGTGGTACGGCCACCGATCCCGGCCGCGGAAATGCGACTTTGACCAAGCCGCGGCGTTGAGATGCCGGACCATATTCAGGAGATCACGATGCGGCGTACGGGCAAGGGATTGATCGGGGGGGCGCTGCTGGCCGCGGTGTCGGGGCTCGGGCTGTCGCTCTATTCGAGCCGGCTCGCGCGCCATGCCGAAGACCTGGTGCCGGTCGACGGACGCTTTCTCGACGTCGACGGGGCCCGACTTCATTACATCGATGTCGGATCGCAGACCGGGCCGACGATCGTCATGGTCCACGGCCTCGGCGGACAGTTGCGCAACTTCAGCTATGCGCTCGTCGATCTGCTCAAGGACGAATACCGCGTCATCGTCGTCGATCGGCCTGGCTCGGGCTATTCGGTCGCGACCGGGAACACCACGCCGGGGCTCATCGCGCAGGGTGCGATCATCGCGGACTTCATCCAGAAGCTCGGGCTCGATCGGCCGCTGTTCGTCGGCCATTCGCTGGGCGGCGCGATCGGGCTGGCGGTCGGCCTCGATCATCCGCATCTGGTCCGCGCGCTGGCGTTGATCGCGCCGCTGACGCAACCGCTGGAGCAGGTGCCCGAGAGTTTTCGTGGACTGGCGCGGATTCCTGCTGGCGCGCGTCTCGCCTTCGCGCAGGTGCTCGGTACGCCGCTCAGCCGGCTGACGGCGACCAGGACGTTGCAAGGCGTATTCGCGCCCGAGGCGGTGCCGGAGGACTTCGTGACCCGCGGCGGCGGTGCGCTCGCGGCGCGACCGATCGCGATCGCCGCGGCGGCGGCCGATCTGGCAGGGGCGAACGACGACGTGACGGCGATGGCGGCGCGCTATGGCGAAATCCAGCTTCCGACGCGCATCCTGTACGGGCGGCAGGACGCGATCCTCGATCCGGCGTGGAATGGTCACCGGACCGCGGCGGCGATCGCGGGGGCGAAGATCGACACGATCGAGGGCGGGCATATGATCCCGATCACTGCGCCTGAGGCTTGCGCGCGGTTCGTTCGGGCTGCGTTTGCGGCTGGGTGAGGGGGCGGCGTCCGAGTAGCTTATCCACCCCGGCGAAGGCCGGGGCCCAATTGGGTAAGGTAGCTCACGGAGCGTGGCCCCCAATTACGCCGACCTTTCCAATTGGGCCCCGGCCTTCGCCGGGGTGGTGCCTCTGTGGGGAGCGCGTACATGATTACGAGCGTTTGCGGCGCGGTGAGATGCCGTTGCCGAAGCTAGCGCCGTTATAGCGTGAGCCCGCGTTGAGCCACCCACAACGAACGCCAGCCCCCCGCTTCCTTGTTCTCCCGCGAAGGAGGGAGCCCAGACTGGGTCCCCGCCTTCGCGGGGAAACATGCTTTGACCTGAGTGCCGGTCAGCCCGCGACGGGGAGCTTCACCTTGCCGGCTTCGTCGCGTTCCAGAGTGCCGTAGGACAGCACGACTTCCAGCAGCAGCGGGCCGCCATGGATGTGCGGGAACAGTTGCCCGCCACGCGACTCTTCCCACTTCACGTCGTCACCCAGCGCTTCGAGATCGATCGCCGCCACGTGCAGGTCCGACTGCCCGGCGAAGTGCTTGTCGACCGTCTCCGTCAGCTGCTCGGCGGTCGACAGGTGGATATAGCCGTCAGCCAGATCCACCGGTGCACCCGCAAAGCTCCCGCTTTCCAGGGTCGCCAGCTGGTCTCCCGTCAGCACCTTATAGGCGATCGGATCGCGGCTCATTCGCCGTCCTCCGGGCCCGCGGCGGTATCCTCGCCGATCGTCGCGCCGGTATCAGGCGCGACCTCCGGCACGGCGCCCGCCAGGTTGATCTCGGCGTCTTCCTCGGTTTCCTCGATCCGTGCGGCGGAGACGACATGTTCGCCCTTCGCGACGTCGAACAGCTTCACGCCCGCCGAGTTGCGGCTGATGACGCGGAGCGACGCGAGCGTCGTGCGGATCAGTTTCGCCTGGTTGGTCACCAGCATCAGCTGATGGCCCTTCGCCGCGGCGAAGCTCGCCACGACGGGGCCGTTGCGCGCGATGTTGTCGATGTTCGTGATGCCCTGGCCACCGCGACCGGTGCGGCGATAGTCATAGGCGCTCGACAGCTTGCCATAGCCGTTCTCGCAGACCGTCAGGATGAACTGCTCGCGGTCCTTGAGGTCGTTGTAGCGGTCGGCGCCCATGCCGTGATCGCCCTCGCGCTCGCCCTTCCACGGTGCGAACTTGAGGTACGTCTCGCGCTCCTCGGGCGTCGCGCCGACACGGTGCAGGACCGACAGCGAGATGACCTCGTCGTCGCCCTTCAGCGTGACGCCGCGGACGCCGGTCGACGTCCGGCTCTGGAACTCGCGGACGTCGTCGCCGGCGAAGCGGATCGCCTTGCCGAGCTTGGTCGCGAGGAGCACGTCGTCATGCTCGCTGAGCAGCGCGACGCCGATCAGCTTGTCCTCAGACCCTTCCTCGAAGCGCATCGCGATCTTGCCGTTCGACGGCACGTTGGTGAACGCGTCCATCGCGTTGCGGCGCACGAGTCCGCGCTGCGTCGCGAACATCACGTGCAGGCGGCTCCACTCGCTGAGATCCTCCGGCAGCGGGAGCACGGTCGAGATCGTCTCGCCCGGCGCCAGCGGCAGCAGGTTGATCATCGGCCGACCACGTGTCGCAGGCCCGCCCTCGGGCAGACGCCAGACCTTGTAGCGATAGACCTTGCCGAGGTTCGAGAAGAACAGCACCGGGGTGTGCGTCGAGGTGACGAACAGCTCGGTGACGACGTCCTCGTCCTTCGTCGACATGCCCGCGCGACCCTTGCCGCCGCGGGCCTGCGCGCGGAACGTGTCGAGGCTGGTGCGCTTGATATAGCCCTGCATGGTCACGGTGACGACCATGTCCTCGCGCTCGATCAGGTCCTCGTCGTCGATGCCGTTGGCGGCGGCGGCGATCTCGGAGCGGCGCGGGGTGGCGAATTCGTCGCGGATCGCGATCAGCTCGCCGCGCATAACCTCGTACAGCTTCGCACGGTCGCCGAGGATGTGGAGCAGCTCGCCGATCGTCGCTGCCAGCGCCTTCAGCTCGTCGCCGATCTCGTCGCGGCCGAGCAATGTCAGGCGATGGAGGCGGAGATCGAGGATCGCGCGGACCTGCGGCTCGGACAGCTTGTAGATGCCGTCGGCCTGCTTGTCCTCGACCGCCTCGACCAGTGCGATGTACGGCGCGATCTCCTCGACCGGCCATTCGCGCGCGAGCAGCTTGCCGCGTGCTTCGGCGGGGCTCGACGACCCTCGGATGATCTTGACGACTTCGTCGAGGTTGGTGACCGCGATGACGAGGCCGAGCAACAGATGCGCGCGCTCTCTAGCCTTGGCGAGTTCGAACTTCGAGCGGCGGGTGATGACCTGCTCGCGGAAGGTGATGAACGCGCCGATGATGTCGCGCAGGTTGAGCAGCTCGGGACGGCCGCCGCGGATCGCCAGCATGTTGGCGGGGAAGCTCGACTGCGCGGGCGTGTGTCGCCAGAGCTGGTTGAGCACCACGTCGACGGTCGCGTCGCGCTTCAGGTCGATGACGATGCGCACGCCCATGCGGCTCGATTCGTCGCGGATGTCGCTGACGCCTTCGATCCGCTTGTCCTTGGCGGCTTCGGCGATCTTCTCGACCAGGCCGTTCTTGCCGGTCTGGAACGGGATCTCGGTGAGGACGATCGAGCGACGGTCGCCCTTGCCCTCCTCGACGATATGGCGCGAGCGGACGATGATCGAACCGCGGCCGGTTTCGTACGCCGACTTGGCGCCCGCCCGGCCGAGGATGATCGCGCCGGTCGGGAAGTCGGGACCGGGGACGATCTCGAACAGTTCCTCGGTCGTGATCGCGCCATTGTCCATGTACGCGAGGCACGCGGCGATGACTTCGCCGAGATTGTGCGGCGGGATGTTGGTCGCCATGCCGACGGCGATGCCGCCCGCGCCGTTGACCAGCAGGTTCGGGAAGCGCGCCGGCAGCACCGAAGGTTCGCGCTCCGAGCCGTCATAGTTGGGCGTGAAGTCGACCGTGTCCTTGTCGAGATCGCCGAGCAGCGCGTTCGCCACCTTGCCGAGACGGGCCTCGGTGTAGCGCATCGCCGCGGGTGGATCGGGATCCATCGAGCCGAAGTTGCCCTGGCCGTCGATCAGCGGCACGCGCATCGACCAGTCCTGCGTCATGCGGGCCAACGCGTCGTAGATCGAGCTGTCGCCGTGCGGATGGTATTTACCCATGACGTCACCGACGATGCGCGCCGACTTGCGATAGGGCTTGCCGGCGACGAAGCCGCTCTCGTGCGCGCCGTATAGGATGCGGCGATGGACGGGCTTGAGGCCGTCGCGAACGTCGGGCAGCGCGCGCGCGACGATGACGCTCATCGCATAGTCGAGATAGCTCGACTTCATCTCGTCGACGATCGAGATCGTGGCGATGCCGGCGGGCTCGCCGCCCTGGGGTTCGGCGAGTGTGGTCTCGTCGGTCAAATCTGAACGCTTTCGGCTTGTTGCGGTATGATGACAGACCTTAGCCGAGGGGGGGGCACCTTACTACCCCCGCGCACGCGTACGCACGCGAGGGAGAAGGGTTTCATCGTTAATTCGGGCTTATTTGCAGGCGGTCTTGGTCTTGTTGCCGGCGAGCGAGCAATTGTAGGTGACGGACTTGCCGTTCGCGAGCTTGGCGGTGACCATGCGGCCCTTGGCGACGGTCGTGGTGCGCTTGGCGACCTTGGTGTTGCCCATCGGCGTGGTCGTCTTGGTGGTCGTGGTGTGCGTCGCGACGGTCTTCGGCTGGACGGTCTTGGTCTGCGCCTGAGTGGCGGCAACCGCAGCGCCGCCGGAGATCAGCGCGCTACCGGCGAGGATCGCGAGGGGGAGGGACTTCTTCATGCGGGTATCCTCTCGTTTCGGCCTTGGTGGACGATGCGGGGAGACTGCGCCGGGGGACCTGAACGGAAAATGGCAGGCAGGTGAAATCTGCGTCATGCATAGTGCCGAAGTCCAGCCAAGGCCTTGTCATTCCCGCGGAGGCGGGAACCCATAGTGGCAACCTTTCGGCTCCATCGCTACCGTCAGAGCATATGGATCCCCGCCTGCGCGGGGATGACGAGGTGGTTGGTCGGCAAGCCGGTATTACTGGCTGCTAGGGCGTGACCTCTACCCCATCCCACGCAAAGAGTTTGCCGCTGTCCGGCGCGCGCAGGCCATCGATGACGTCGAGCAACTGCACCGCCCCGCGGTCCGGCTTGAACAGGTTGCCGGGCGTCACGTTGCCCTGGAATGGCTTCGACAGGCCGGTGTCGACCGTTCCCGGATGCAACCCCACGACGATCCCGCTGGAGTTCCGGCGCTTGTCCTCGATCGCGATCGTCTTCACCAACTGGTTCAGCGCCGCCTTCGACGCGCGATAGCCGTACCACCCGCCGAGCTTGTTATCGCCGATGCTGCCGACACGAGCAGACAGCACCGCGAACACGATCCGCCCCGCCTTCGGCATCGTCGGCAGGAAGTGCTTCGCCACCAGCGCCGGCCCGATCGCGTTGATCGCGAAGTTGCGCGCCATCCACACCGGATCAAGCTCGCGCATCGCCTTCTCCGGGCCCTTGTCGCCGTCGTGCAGCACCCCCGTCGCGACGATCACCAGCGTCGGCGAGCCGACCCGCAAAGCCGCCGCCGCAATGCTCGCCTCGTCCTCCAGGTCGAGATGCCGATCGCCGCTCTCCGACCGCGCGAACCCGTAGACCTTGTCGAACGCACCTTCCTCGATCAGCGCCTCTTCCAGCGCCTTGCCGATCCCGCCCGAGGTGCCGATGACGACCGCGCTGCTCACTTGCGGACGAACCGGAACTGCGCTTCGCTGCTGCCCGCCGCGTCATACGCATAGCCGTCGCTGTCGAATCCCTTGATCCCCTCGATGTCGTCGACACGGTGTTCGGCCAGCCACCGCGCGACCATCCCGCGGGCCTTTTTCGCGTGGAAGCTGACGAATTTCTGCGCCTCGCCCTCGCGAAAATCGATCGCGACGACGCGGATCGACTTGGGCAGCATGCCGTCCGCCGCCGCCCAATATTCCTGGCTCGCGAGGTTGAGGATCGTCTGCGATCCCTCCGCCTCGACGTCGTCCGCGAGCAGCTTGGCGATCCGGTCTCCCCACCAGTCGGTCAGCTTCGTCTTCCGCGGCGCCCAGCGCGTGCCCATTTCCAGCCGGTAAGGACGCATCAGATCGAGCGGGCGGAGCAAGCCGTACAGCCCCGACAACATCCGCACGTGATCCTGCGCGTAATCCACCGCCGTCTCGTCGAGCGTCTTGGCCTCCAACCCAGTATAGACATCGCCTGCAAACGCGAACATCGCCGGCCGCTCGGGCAGGGTGTCGAAATCGCGATACCGGTCCGCGTTCAGCTTTGCCAGCGCGGGCGAGATATGCATCAGCTCGGACAGCTTCTTTTGCGTCAGGTGTGCGGCGGCATGCGCGAGCGTCTTCGCCTCATCGGCAAACCGCGGCGTGGTCGGGTCGAGCTTGGGCAGCGCGCTCTCGTAATCGAGCGTCTTGGCGGGCGATAGTACAGCGATCATCGTCGCGATCTAGCGGCGGCGGGGAGCGCGTTCAATCGACGTTCACGCGCAATCTTACATCCGCGGGATCCAAGCCGCTCGCTTGAACGTATGCATGGCGGATCATATAGCGTCGTCGCGCGCCACTTACGTAAGCGGGCCGACGCAGAGGGAGAGTTTCCGCATGAAGACCATTTCCAAGCTTGCACTGATTGCGGCGTTTGCCACCGGCACGAGCGGCCTCGCGCTGTCGGCGCCTGCGTTCGCCAAGGACAAGAAGGCCGAAGAGGCACCGGCAATGAAGCTGAGCCCCGAAGTCCAGAAGCCCGGCATTGCCGCGCAGACCGCGCTGACCGCTAAGGATTACGCCGGCGCCCAGACCGCGATCGACCAGATCGACGCCGCGGCGAAGACCGACTACGAGAAGTATATCGGCGCCGCGCTCCGCTATCAGCTCGAGAACGAGAAGCTGGTCGCCGCGCAGACCGCCAACCCCAACGCGCCGATGAACGAGACGACGCTGGCAAAGCCGCTCGACGCGCTGATCGCCAATCCGGCGACGCCGGCCGCCGATCGCGGCAAATACGCATATCGCCGCGGTGCACTCGCGTTCAACGGCAAACAGTATCCGATCGCGCTGCAGTATTTCGCGAAGGCCAAGGAACTCGGATATACCAACCCGGACCTCGGGTTGCAGATCGTCAAGGCAAAGATGGAAAGCGGCGACGTGACCGGTGCCACCGCCGATCTCGACGCTTCGATCACGCAGATGACCGCGGCGGGCCAGAAGGCTCCCGAAGACTATTATCGCTATGCGATCGCCAAGTCCTACGCTGCCAAGCGCAACGCCGACACGATGGCGTGGCTGAAGAAGTGGATCACGGCATACCCGTCGGCGAAGAACTGGCGCGACGTGCTGATCCTGTCGGGCATCCAGCAGAACGCGCTGATCCCGCTCGACGAGGCGCAGAAGGTCGACATCTTCCGCCTGATGCGGGCGACCAATTCGCTCGCCGACCAGACCGACTATCTGCAATATGCCGACAGCGTGAACCGTCGTGGCCTGCCGAGCGAGGCACAGGCGGTGATCAAGGAAGGCATGGCGCAGGGCAAGATCCCCGCTGGCAACGCGATGTCGAAGGGCCTGCTGGCCGACGCGACCAAGAACATCGCTGCCGATGGTCCGCTCGCGGGCCTCGAAAAGCGCGCGACGACCGCAGCCAACGGCAAGCTCGCCGCGGGCACGGCCGATGCGTATCTCGGGCAGAACAACTATGCCAAGTCTGCCGAGCTTTATAAGCTGGCACTGACCAAGGGTGGTGTCGACGCCGACGACGTGAACCTGCATCTCGGCATCGCGCTCGCGAAGTCGGGCGACAAGGCCGGCGCTGCGGCTGCGTTCGCCGCGGTCAAGGCTTCGCCGAAGGCCGACGTCGCGGGCCTGTGGACGACCTGGCTGGCGGCTCCGGCCGCTTAAGGCGATCCGGTTGGATCTGGGGAAGCGGGGTGGCAGCGATGCCGCCCCGTTTTCGTTTCAGGTGACGCGACCGGCTTCGGGCAGCGCGCCGAGAGTTGGTCAGTCGCCGACCACTACCGGGATACCCGAGAGCGCCTTGGCGGTGCGGATCGTCAGCGAGGTCTTCACGCTCGCCACGTTGGGTGCCGGCGTCAGGTGGGTCGTCAGAATTTCCTGGAAGCTCTTTAGATCGGCCGCGACGATCTTCAGGATGAAGTCGATCTCGCCGTTGAGCATGTGGCATTCGCGAATCTCGGGAATGTCGGCGATGTGATTCTCGAACGCCGCGAGGTCATGCTCGGCCTGGCTGCGTAGCGAGACCATCGCGAACACCGTGATCGGAAAGCCCAGCCGGCTCGCGTCGAGATCGGCGTGATAGCCACGGATCGCGCCGGCTTCCTCGAGGGCACGGACGCGGCGCAAGCAGGGCGGTGCGGTCAAGCCGACCTGATCGGCCAGATCGACGTTTGTCATTCGTCCGTCCGCCTGCAACAGCGACAGGATCTGCCGATCGATCCGGTCAAAACTCATTTCACGCAACTCCCGAGCAACATCGCAAACCAATTGGTTCGTTCCCCATAGCCATAAGATTGTTGCGGCGAAACGCAATTGTCCCACTATGCGACGAACCCGCTGGCGTCGGAAAATGCGGAGTTCCTTCGAAGAGTCGCGCGCGTTAAGGAATCGCAACGGCGGACATGCTAGGTCATCCGTTCCGGGAGACAATGTGCGGTTCGACGACAGCCTGAAGACGATCCTCTCTGCCGACATGGCCTCCGAATTCGGAGCGCAGTCGGCATGGCGGCAACTCGTCGACCTGATGGGCCGTGGTCGCATCGCGTGCGACGCGCCGTCGATCGCCAGGTTGCGCATGCTGCGGCCGGAAGTGCCGGTCGCGGTTCGTGCGGCCAGTGCGCGCGCGCTCGCCTTTGCCGCACCGGATGCGTTGCTGGTCGCGTTCTTCGCCGAAGACGCGTTGGCGATCGCCGCGCCGGTATTGCGCACGGCGAGGCTGGCGCCGGACGCGTGGCTGGCGATCCTGCCGCGGCTGACGCCCGCGGGTCGTTCGGTCTTGCGGCATCGTCGCGACCTGCCCGATGCGGTTCAGCGCGGCCTCCAGAGCTTTGGCCCGATCGATTTCATCCTGCCACAGCCTGAGGCCGTGCCCGATGAGGTAGCGGACGATGAACCGGCCGAAGCGGTGCCCGAGCCCGTCGATACCGCCGTAGCCGCTCCGGTAGCCGCAGAAACCGCTACGGTCGAGCCAGCGGCGATTGCTGCGGAAACAGCCATCGCCGAGCCCGTGGCGTCTGTCGTAGAAACAGCAATCGTCGAGCCGGCAGCTGAGGTGTCGCCGCTGCCGAGCGCGCCGCTGAGCGAAACACCGTTCATCGCGCTTGGCGACGTCGCGCGCGGATTGCCGTTCATGGCGGAGGCCATGCGTCACGCGAAGCTGGCCGAGAGCGCCCCGGCGATCGACGACGAGCAGGCTGCCGGCACCGATGTCGAACGGTTCGAGATTTCCGATCTCGTCGCTCGGATCGAGGCGTTCAACAAGGATCGCACGGTCGATACCGGCGCTCCGGCGGCCGTATCCATCGAGGTCGAGACCTTCCGGTACGAAACCGATGCGCACGGCGTGATCCGGGTGATCGAGGGCGTCGCCCGCTCGGCGCTGGTCGGCGTGTCGCTCGGCTATGCGGCGCGGCAGGGCGAGGCGCAGCTCGATGGTGTCGTGGCGGGTGCGTTCAGGCGGCGGTCGCGGTTCAGCGACGCGCGGCTCGAGGTTGGCGGGCTGTCCGACGCGTTCGGATCGTGGCGGTTGTCCGGCGTACCGGCGTTCGAACATGCCTCCGGTCGGTTCATCGGCTTTCACGGGACCGGGCGACGGCCGCGGCGCGACGAGACCGCCGAGCCGGCTCGCGCGTCTTCGCCGGTATCCGATTCGCTGCGCCAGCTTGTCCACGAGCTGCGGACGCCGACCAACGCGATTTCCGGGTTCGCCGAGCTGATCGAGACGCAGTTGCTCGGCCCCGTCTCGCCGACCTATCGCGACCGGGCGACGGCGATCCGCACGCAGGCGAGCGACCTGCTCGCGGCGATCGACGACCTGGATATCGCGGCGCGGATCGAAGGCCATGCGCTCGATCTGCGGCCGACGGCGGTAGCGGTGCTGCCGTTGCTGGACCGCGTCGTGGCCGATCTGAAACCGCTTGCCGCATTGCGCGGGACCAGCGTCGCGATCGTCGCCCCGGCGGGCGATTGCGACATCCTGGGGGACGATCGTGCGGTCGAACGGCTGATCGGGCGGTTGATCGCGGCGCTGGTATCGGCGGGGCGCCCCGACGAGCGGCTCGGCATCGTCGTTCGACCGGTCGGCGAGACGGTGACGATCGCGTTCGACCGGCCTGCCGCGTTGGCGGCGCATGTGACCGATGTCCTGCTCAGCATCGATGCGGAGCAGGAGAATGACGGCGAGGGGGCGCCGTTGCTCGGTACCGGTTTCGCGCTTCGACTGGCGCAGAATCTGGCGGTCGAGCTCGGCGGGGTGCTGACGATCGGCATCGACACGCTCACGCTGCAACTCCCGGCGTCGGACGCGCGCAACGTCGGTGACCAGGCCGAGCTTATGGTCGACGAGCGACGGTGATCGCCGATCGCGCGTATCGCCCGCCACGGCCGACCAACGCGCAACGCATCGTCTGGCCGGACACGTTCGGCACCCGTTTCACGGTCATGGTCGATGTCGAGGAGGAGTTCGACTGGGACGCGCCGCCCGATCCTCGCAACCGAGCGACCACCGCGATGGCCGCCTTTCCCGACGCGCATCGTCGGTTTGCCGAGCGCGATGTCGGGCTTACCTGCATGGTCGATCATCCGATCGTCACCGATCCCCGTTCGGTCGCGATCCTCGCGCGCGTCATCGAGGACGCGCGGTCGGAGATCGGTGCGCAGCTGCATTCGTGGGTCACCCCGCCGTTCGAGGATGGCACAGGCGATACATCGAGCTTTGCAGGCAATCTGCCCGCTGCGGTCGAGGCGGCGAAACTCGAAACGCTGACGACAGAGATCACCGCGACGTTCGGGGTTCGACCGCGCGTCTATCGGGCGGGACGTTACGGTATCGGCCCGCACAGTTTCGACCTTCTGAGGCGGCTGGGGTACGAGATCGATAGCTCGGTGCGGGCGGGATACGATTACCGCGGCAAGGGCGGCCCCGACTTCGGGCTAGCCGACGCGCAGGCGTATCGCGTGCAGGGGATCGTCGAGCTGCCGTTGACGACGGTTTTCACTGGCCATGCAAGGCGGGGTGGCGCGCGCCTGTATCGTGCGTTGGGCGGTATTCCGAAGGGCAGGGGGCTGTTCGCGCGTACCGGCCTGCTGTCGCGGATCGCGCTGACGCCGGAGGATATGCCGATCGAAGCCGCGCTTGAAGCGGTCGCCGTTGCGGCCGGCGAGGGGCTTCGGTTGCTCAACCTGTCGTTCCACTCGCCGTCGCTGGTGCCGGGGCATACGCCGTATGTGCGCGACGCGGCGGACTTGAAGCGATTCCACGGTTGGTGGACGACGATGCTCGACGAATTCGATCGCCGCGGCATCCGCAATACGTCGCTGGATGAAATCCTGAGGGTGCTGGCTTAGTCAGGCGCCTGCTGCAGCTTGTTCGACTTGTCAGGCGGGCAGGCGATGTCGGTGGATTCCGCACGCCGCATCTCCAAGGCACTCCCCTCCCTGGAAGGGAGGGGCAGGGGGTGGGTCGGTTTCCGCATATTCGACCGCTTGAGGCTGAAGCTGGCCGACCCACCCCCAACCCCTCCCTTCCAGGGAGGGGAGACCGCTGGGGATTTGGGCTTCGCTAGAGCTTTCAGCCCGTCGTCTTAGCTGCACGCCCAAACCCAGAAAGGGCAGCCCGTTGCCGGACCGCCCTCTTGGTAAGCAATACTGAAAGCGAGATTAGCGCTTCGAGAACTGGAAGCTGCGACGGGCCTTCGCCTTGCCGTACTTCTTGCGCTCGACGACGCGGCTGTCGCGGGTCAGGAAGCCTGCTGCCTTCACCGATGCGCGCAGCACCGGCTCGAAGCGGGTCAGGGCCTGGCTGATGCCGTGCTTGACCGCGCCGGCTTGGCCCGAAAGGCCACCGCCCTTGACGGTGCAGACGACGTCGTACTGACCTTCGCGCTCGGTAATCCCGAACACCTGGTTGATGACGAGACGCAGCGTCGGGCGTGCGAAGTACACTTCCTGGTCACGACCATTGATCGTGATCTTGCCGGTGCCGGGCTTGACCCAGACGCGTGCGACGGCGTCCTTGCGACGGCCGGTCGCATAGGCGCGGCCCTGCTTGTCGAGGATCTGCTCGCGCAGCGGCATCGGCTCGCGGACGGGCTCGTTCGAGACCGGCGCTGCGATATCGCCTTCGCTGGTCGGCAGAGCCTGCTCGGCGGGGGCAGCCGGCGCGGGCTGGTTGGTCAGGCTCGCGAGATCGGCGAGCGACTGGCGGTTGTCGGACATTATGCGCCCACCTTGTTCTTGCGGTTCATGCTGCCGATGTCGAGCACGGCAGGGTTCTGTGCCTCGTGCGGATGCTCGGTGCCCTTGAAGATACGCAGGTTGCGCATCTGCTCACGACCCAGCGGGCCGCGCGGGATCATGCGCTCGACAGCCTTTTCGAGAACGCGCTCCGGGAAGCGGCCGTCGAGGACCTTGGCGGCAGTGATGCCCTTGATGCCGCCGGCGTAACCGGTGTGCTTGTAATAGATCTTCTTCGCGGCCTTGTTGCCGGTGAAGCGGATCTTGTCTGCGTTGATCACGACGACATTGTCACCGCAATCGACATGCGGGGTGAACGACACCTTGTGCTTGCCGCGCAGGACGTTGGCGATGATCGATGCAGCACGACCGACGACGAGACCTTCCGCGTCGACGATATGCCACTGCTTCTCCACCTCAGCCGGCTTTGCCGACTTGGTGGTCTTCATGAGCGCCTTCATGGGCGTTAGACCTTCCAGATTGAATGCAAGCGCACCAAGGGGAGGCCCCGCAGCGCGAATGCCGGCCTAATGCTGAAAGGGGGGCTTCAAGTCAAGCTTTCCGCCGGTTTCCTGACGGGTATTATTATACCCGCTGCGTAATGCGGGGTGCGCTGCCGACGGCGTGGGCGGCGAACATCGCGGCGATCAGGAGGAGCGCGGCGTTGCCCTGATGCGCGACCGCGACGTCGATCTGCACGCCGGTCATCAGCGTGGCGATGCCGAGCATGATCTGTAACGTGACGAGGCCGACGACGAAGAACCCCGCGCTGCTGCCGGTCTTGGTCGCCTTGATCGCAAGCCAGATCAGCCCGGCAGCGGCGGCGAACGCGAACCAGCGGTGGATGAACTGCACGACGATCGGGTTGTCGACCGCGTTGCTCCAGGCGGGGTTTACCATCGGCACGTCGGCCGGGAACAGCCCATCGCCCATCAGCGGCCAGCTTGCGAAGGCATAGCCGGCATCGAGCCCGGCGGTGAAGGCGCCATAGACCAACTGCACGAACAGCAGCGCGAGCGCGACGATCGCTGCGGGCGCGAGGCGGGCAGGGGCGGCGAGCGGATTGCGGTGCAGCGCCATCAGGTCGAGTGCGGTCCACACGATCCCGGCGAGAATCGTCAGTGCGGTCAACAGGTGGACGGCGAGTCGGATGTGGCTGACGTCCGTCCGCACCGACAGTCCGGAGGCAACCATCCACCAGCCGATCGCGCCCTGGAACGCGCCGAGCGCCAGCAGCGCCGACAGCCGCCAGCCATAGCCGACCGGGATACGCTTGCGCACCGCGAACCAGACTAGTGGCACCGCGAACACGAGACCGATCACTCGGCCCCATAGCCGGTGGAGATATTCCCAGAAGAAGATCGCCTTGAACCCGCCGACCGTCATGTCGGCGTTGAACGCGGCGTATTCGGGGATGCGCTTATAGGCGTCGAATTCGGCCTGCCACTGCGCGTCATTGAGCGGCGGGATGATCCCGCTGATCGGCTTCCACTGCGTGATCGACAGCCCCGACTCGGTCAGCCGGGTGATCCCGCCGATGACGACCATCGCGACGATCAGGCCGGCGACCGTGAACAGCCACAGGGCGACGGAACGAGGACGGGCTTTGCTGAGAAAGGCGGCGCTGGGTTGAAGCATGGTGAGGAGATAGTGGTTTGCGCGGCGCGGCGCCATCCGTTCGTGGTGCGGCGTTGCTTCATGTTGCTGGGGGTGCCGCAGGTAGGGGATGGTGTTAAACTATTTCTCCGTCATCCTGACGAAAGTCAGGATCCAGAGCCTCAAACGGCAGCGTGCGTAACTCTGGATCCTGACTTTCGTCAGGATGACGGAGGGGTGGCAGATGGCGCAGTCATCGCCGGGTTGAACAAGAGGCGTGGCTTCCTTGCGATATCGGACCAAGAGCCAGCCTTGAGAAACCCGAAAATTCTCCGCAAGAAAAATGCGATGTAATGTTGTATCCTTTCGTTGAGGCATCTATATCCGATTAACGATGACGCCCTCGGCTACGCATACCCACCGTTTCGCCGGTCTCGATCGCTATGCGATCGGGCTGTCGGGCCTGTGCATGGTGCATTGCCTGGCGACCTCCGTGCTGGTCGCGCTGATGTCGACGGCCGGCGGTTTCCTGCTCGACCCGATCTTCCACGAAGTTGGCCTGACGATCGCGATCGGCCTCGGCGCGCTCGCGCTCGGCCGCGGTGTGCTCAATCACGGCTATATGATGCCTGCCGCGATGGGCGCGCTCGGGCTGGGCATCATGGCGGGCGCGATGACGCTGCCGCACGACAGTGGCGGCGGCGAGACGCTGTGGACGATCGTCGGCGTCGGCCTGCTCGCATTCGGCCACGATCTCAACCGTCGCGCGGAAAGCTGAGCGGGTTGTTGGAACCTCTCCGGCATCCTACTTCACCCAGCATGGCGCATGCTCACAACCACACCGAACCGCAGGGCGCCGATCTCACCGTCGCAGCACAGACGACGCTCGAAAAGGCCGGCGAGCAGTGGACGACGATGCGCGCCAGCGTGTTCGCCGCGCTGGCAAGCTTCGAGAAGCCGGCGTCGGCGTACGATATCGCGGAGGCCGTCTCGAAAGCCGAAGGTCGCCGGGTCGCGGCGAACAGCGTGTACCGCATCCTCGACCTGTTCGTCGGCGCCAACCTCGCCCGGCGAGTCGAGAGCGCGAACGCCTATGTCGCCAACGCGCATCCGGATTGCCTGCACGACTGCATTTTCCTGGTCTGCGACTCGTGCGGCCAGACCACGCATCTCGACAACGACACCATCACCAAGGGTGTGCGGAACGCGGCTGAGGCAGCAGGCTTCTCGCCGGTTCGCCCGGTAATCGAAGTCCGCGGGCGATGTGCGGACTGCGAGGCTAAGTAGAAGCTTACCCCGTACGCGTAACTTTGTGATGAGCCGTCCCTCCCTGGAAGGGAGGGGTAGGGGTGGGTCGGCTGGCTTTGGCCGGCGCCGCCTGATCCGGAAGCCGACCCACCCCCGGCCCCTCCCTTTCAGGGAGGGGGGACCGTTGTGTTCTTGGCGTGCGTCAGTTCAAATCCTTCCCCATCCGGATCATCGGCACCGGGACCTCGCCCGGCGTCTCGATCCGCTCGATCGGTAGATACCCGCAGGCGCGGTACAGCGGCTCTCCGGCCAGCGTTGCCATCATCTCCGCCCGCGCAAACCCGGCCTCTCGCGCTGCGGCCTCGCAAACCGACAACACCAGCCGCCCGACACCCCGCCGCGTAAAATCCGGATCGGTGTACATCGCGCGGATGCGCGCCGCGTCATGCACCGGATCGAGCAACGCCGCATCGCGCAACGCCGTACTGTGATCGCCGCCATAGAGCGTCGCGCGCCGACTCCACCCGCCACACCCGGCCAGCCGACCGTCCGCCTCGATTAGCAGATACGTCCCGTCCGCGATCAACTGCGTATCGAGCCCCATCACCGCGCGGCTTGCCTCGACCTGTGCCGGCGTGAGGAAGTCCCCCTGCAACGCGCCGATCGCGCGGGCCATCAGCACCGAGATCGCCGGAATATCCGCTGCTACGGCAACACGGTGCGTAAAGTTCATATTTGTGCACTTCCCGAGCGATTCCAGTGCGAATGCTAGCGCAGGACACGGTAACAATCGACACGATACGCGCGCTGCATTAAGCCCGTCCGATGGCCGACCTTCCCTCGACACCGCTGCTCGACACCGTTTCGACGCCCGACGACCTCCGCAAGTTGCGCCCGGACCAGCTCCGCCAGCTTGCCGACGAATTGCGTACGGAGACGATTTCCGCGGTCGGCACCACCGGCGGGCATCTCGGCTCGGGCCTCGGCGTGGTCGAGCTGACCACCGCGATCCACTATGTCTTCGATACCCCACGCGATCGCCTCGTCTGGGACGTCGGCCACCAATGCTATCCGCACAAGATCCTGACCGGACGCCGCGACCGAATCCGCACGCTGCGCCAGGGCGGCGGGCTTAGCGGCTTTACCAAGCGCAGCGAGAGCGAATACGACCCGTTCGGCGCGGCGCATTCGTCGACGTCGATCTCGGCCGCGCTGGGCTTTGCCGTCGCCAACAAGATCGCGGGCACGCCCGGCAAGGGCATCGCGGTGATCGGCGATGGCGCGATGTCCGCGGGCATGGCGTACGAGGCGATGAACAACGCCGCGCAGGCGGGCAACCGGCTGGTCGTGATCCTCAACGACAACGACATGTCGATCGCGCCGCCGGTCGGTGGGCTGTCGGCATATCTGAGCCGTATCGTATCGAGTCGCGAGTTCTTGGGGTTCCGCGATCTGGCCCGGAAACTCGCCAAGCGGCTGCCACGGCCGATCGCCAGCGGCATGCGCAAGACCGACGAGTTCGCACGCGGCATGACGATGGGCGGCACGCTGTTCGAGGAACTCGGCTTCTACTATGTCGGCCCGATCGACGGGCACAATCTCGAACACCTGATCCCCGTGCTCGAGAATGTGCGCGATGCGGAGGAGGGCCCGATCCTCGTCCATGTCGTCACCAAGAAGGGCAAGGGCTATGCGCCGGCCGAGGCTGCGGCGGACAAGTATCACGGCGTCCAGAAGTTCGACGTGATCTCCGGCGTCCAGACCAAGGCGCCGCCGGGACCGCCGCAATACCAGAACGTGTTCGGCGCGCAGCTCGTCGCCGAGGCCGCCAACGACCCGCGGATCTGCGCGATCACCGCGGCGATGCCTTCGGGCACCGGGCTCGACGCGTTCGCCAAGGCGTATCCCGACCGGTTCTTCGACGTCGGGATCGCTGAGCAGCACGGCGTCACCTTCGCGGCCGGTCTCGCCGCGCAAGGCATGCGCCCGTTCTGCGCGATCTACTCGACGTTTCTCCAGCGCGCGTACGACCAAGTCGTGCATGACGTCGCGATCCAGAACCTGCCGGTCCGGTTCGCGATCGATCGCGCGGGGCTGGTCGGTGCGGATGGCGCGACGCATGCCGGCTCGTTCGACGTCACCTACCTCGCGACGCTGCCGAATTTCGTCGTGATGGCGGCGGCGGACGAGGCCGAACTCGTCCACATGACGCACACCGCGGCGCAGTACGACACCGGCCCGATCGCTGTGCGCTATCCGCGCGGCAACGGCACCGGCGTTGCGCTCCCAGAGACTCCGCAACTGCTGGAGATCGGCAAGGGTCGCGTCGTGCGCGAGGGCAAGAAGATCGCGATCCTGTCGCTCGGCACGCGTCTCGAGGAAGCTCTCAAGGCCGCCGAGGTTCTCGAAGCCAAGGGGCTGAGCACGACGGTAGCGGATCTCCGTTTCGCCAAGCCGCTCGACGTCGATCTGATCCGCAAGTTGCTTACCACGCACGAAGTCGCGGTGACGATCGAGGAGAACTCGGTCGGCGGCTTCGGCGCGCACGTGCTG
The DNA here is from genome assembly GCF_003688625.1 of Sphingomonas sp. PP-CE-3A-406. Lineage (GTDB taxonomy): Bacteria > Pseudomonadota > Alphaproteobacteria > Sphingomonadales > Sphingomonadaceae > Sphingomonas. Next base: position 1,001,695 of record NZ_RCWY01000001.1, on the reverse strand, counting down.
ACGATGGCGTCGGACGAGGGCTTGATCGACGGTGGGCTCAAGCTGCGTACGCTGCGTTTGCCGGACGTGTACCAGGACCAGGACAAGCCCGAAGTCCAGTATGCCGAAGCCGGGCTCGACGCGACTGCGCTGGTGGATACCGTGCTCAAGGCGCTCCGCCACAATTCGGGCGGGGTTGCCGAAGCGCGAGCATGACCGGGCCGAGCAAGGGTCTCCTGATCATTGCGCTGGCGGTGATCGTGATGGTGTCGCTCAATATTGCGATGTGGCGCCGCATGCAGGGTAGCGTTGATAAGCGCCCATGACGCAAAGTGATTGGTCCGATCTGGATCTAACATCGCGCGGCGAAGAATAGTCTAAGATTGGTCAAGCTGTTCTTTGCGGTAGTCAATTTCGTAGAGCATCGCGGGCACGCGATCTTGATCGATCAGCGAATCGATAGATGACATCCAGATCCGACTGAAATCCTTGTGCAAGGATCTGTTGATTGCTGCACTGTGATTTCCTTGACTGACAAGGAAATCACAGATGCGCGTGTCGGGGTATCAGGTCGATCCGCTCCGCCTTTATGATGGCCCGGAGTTTGCCGAATATTGCATCGCGCAGTCGGCGTATCTGCCCGCGTCACGCGATAGGTCGGCGTGCGCGACATGTGCGCTGGGCAAATTGTGCGACGCGGGATTTCAAGAGCAGGTATCACGGGTCGCCGCCGGACTGAATCCCTCGCTGACCGAGTGCAAGACGTTCGATCCGGCATCGCTCGAACCCGAAAAATTGCTGGCCGGACTGGACGATGCCGAAGCCGCGTTCGCGCGAGCTCACATTTTCGTTAGCTGAAGGAGAGAGTTATGGAACAGGAAATTTCGGCCGTACAACTCGAGGCCAAGAAGCAGCTGGCATCAAAAAGCGAGCAGATCGGCACCGTGCAAATCCAGGCCAAGAAGCAGCTTTATGAGAAGACCGCCTCGATCGGCCGTCATCAGCTCGATGCCAAGCGCCAGATTGCAGAAAAGACCGCTGCGCTCGGACAGCATCAATTGTCCGCAAAGCAGCAATTGTCCGTGAAGGCCGCTACCCGGTTCGAAAATCCCGGCCGGAAATCCTAGTCGCGAACGAGAGCATCGATACGTTCGAGGTCGTCAGGCTCCGTGCGTATCGACACTCGCTTGCTTACCCGCCGAGATAATGCGTCTGCGCGGCATCGGTCGCACTCACGGCCAGGATTGAGCGCGCTTTGCTTGGCGGTAGAGCCTGCCCCCGACCATCGCCGCTTGCCGCGATGACGCGCTCCAGCAAGTCCTGCCCTTCACGCCACCAGCCGATCCCGCTCGCGGCATTCAAATGCCCTTGCGGCCCGGCATCGACGAAGTGGCTGCCCCAGTCCGCCGCCATGCTGTGCGCGCGCTCGGGAGTGACCCAGGGGTCGTCGCTGCTCGCCACCACGATCGACGGGAACGGCAAGGGCGTTCGCGGAGTCGGCGAGAAGCCCTTCAGTTCGGCCTGCGCGCCGCCGCGATCGACGTCCGCCGGCGCCACCAGCAACGCGCCGGCCACGGGCCAGCCATAAGGCTGCGGGCTGAGTTCGGCCCACCACGCCACCGCGAGGCACCCGAGGCTGTGCGCGGCGAGAATCACCGGCGCCTGTGCCTGCCGGATCGCCTCGTCGAGCCGCGTCACCCAGGCGTTGCGGTGCGGCGTGTTCCACATGCCGAGCTCGACGCGCACCGTGTCGGGCCGCGCCTCTTCCCATAACGTCTGCCAGTGCGAAGGACCCGATCCACCAAGGCCGGGTACGGTCAGGATCGTCGGCTGGACGGAATCATACGGTGCGAAAGAACCCACAGCGCTTCTCCTTCTCCAAAACCTCGTTCTGCGAGGTCGGGAGCATGGCCGAAGGACGCTCTAGGGCACGCCATCCGGTCACGATCCCATGCGCTCAAGATAATCCTACCCGTTAGGTAGGCAATGGCATTGCGGCGAAAGGAAGGCAGCTTGCGGCAATCGGATCGGACGGCGATAGCGGGCGGATGGTGAAGGTACGTGCAGACCAGATGCTGGTCGACAGAGGGCTGGTCGAGTCGCGGACGCGCGCGCAGGCGCTGATCATGGCGGGCCTCGTGTTCGCGGGGACGAAGAAGGTCGACAAGCCCGGGCAGACGCTTGCGGACGACGTGGAACTCGACGTGCGCGGTCGCGATCATCCCTGGGTTTCGCGCGGCGGGATCAAGCTGGCGCACGGCCTTGCGCATTTCGGTTGGGACGTGACCGGTGCGGTCGCGATCGACGTGGGCTCGTCGACCGGCGGCTTTACCGACGTCATGCTGAAGAACGGCGCGGCTAAGGTCTACGCGGTCGACAGCGGCACCAACCAGCTTGCCTGGTCGCTGCGGCAGGATGAGCGCGTCATCGTCCACGAACAGACCAGCGCGCGGATCCTCACGCACGCGCATATTCCCGAGCCGGTCGACCTGATCGTCTGCGATGCGAGCTTCATCGGTTTGGCGAAGGTGCTCGAGCGGCCGATGTCGTTTGCCAAGCCCGATGCGCGGCTGATGGCGCTGGTGAAGCCGCAGTTCGAGGCGGGGCGCGGCGAAGTGGGGAAGGGCGGTGTCGTCCGCGATACCGCGATCCACCAGCGCGTCTGCGACGAGGTCGCGGCGTGGCTGACGGGGCAGGGGTGGAGCGTGGTTGGTGTGGTCGAGAGCCCGATCACGGGGCCTGAGGGTAACGTGGAGTTCCTTATTGCTGCTTTGCATGGCGAGAGTTCGACGGTGGAACCGCCGGTCACGGACGTGCCAAATGACCCCGAAACGCCTCCGTCATCCTGACGAACGTCAGGACCTAGAGCCACGCCGGGTGCGCTCGGTATCCTGGATCCTGACTTTCGTCAGGATGACGGCGTGGGGAGGTCCGTACCGGAATGAACCACTAGCGGAACGATTATCCACCAAACTCGGTTTACCGAACGCCAAATGCGCGGCAGGACGACGCCGCGTAGAGACGGAAGGATTTGTGTGGGCGGTATCGCTTCGAAGGCCCAGTTGAGGATGTCGTTCCTCCGCTGGGCGGTCGTGACCGTGCCCCTGATCCTGTTGCTGGGCTTTCTGTCCGGCCGGTCGGTCAGCGTCGGCAGCGAGAATGCCTGGTACATGGCGCTCGCCAAGCCCGCGCTGAACCCGCCGGGCTGGGTCTTCCCGGTCGTTTGGACCACGCTCTACATCCTGATTGGCCTCGCGCTCGCGATGATCCTCAACGCGCGCGGCGCGCGGTTGCGCGGGCTGGCCGTAGCCCTGTTCGTCGGCCAGTTCCTGCTGAACCTCGCCTGGACGCCGATGTTCTTCGGCGCGCACAAGATCGGCCTGTCGGTACTCGTGATCGTCGCGATGCTGGTGCTGTCGATCGCCACGACCTTCGTATTCGCGCGCATCCGCCCTGCCGCGGCGTGGCTGATGGTGCCGTACATGGTGTGGATCAGCTTCGCCGGCGTGCTCGCGTTCAGCATCGGACAGTTGAACCCCGGTGCCGAAACCCTTGCACCCGCAAGCCATACGTCCCAAATGCTGTGACGCAGCAGCCGTTTCGGCACTCACTGGGATTTTGAAGCAATGCAATCCGAAAACCGCGTGTTCGATGATATCGTCAAGGTCTTGAACGGCGCGGCCGGTACGCTTGCAGGCGTCGGTCGCGAAGCCGGTTCGGGTGCGCGCGAGCGTGCACGCGAATGGCTTGGCGGGCTAGACTTCGTCAGCCGCGAAGAGTTCGATGCGGTCAAGGCGATGGCTGCGGCCGCGCGCGACGAGAACGATGCCCTGAAGGCGCGTCTCGATGCGCTCGAAGCAAAATCGACGGTCAATGCGCCGCTCGGGGCGTCGGTCGACTGACTTTTCCACAGTTTTCCGCAGAAATGGGGCCGATGGGGTTGTCGGGGCGTTTTTGCCTCGGCACCCTTTGTTGTGCGATAAGGATCGCCAGGACCCTGTGATGCTTGAACACGCCGACCACGACCACGAAGACGCCGCTCCGATCGACATGCTCGAAAGCTATTACGCTGCGCATGGCTGGGAGCACGAGCGCCACGACGACGAGATCGTCGCGACCGTCAAAGGCAGTTGGGCGACTTACGAACTGCGCGCGTTGTGGCGTGAAGACGATAGCGTCCTGCAATTCCTCGCTTTTCCCGATATAAAGGTGCCCGACGAACGCCGTCTCGCGGTGTACGAGACGATCGGCCTGGTCAACGAACAGCTCTGGATCGGTCATTTCGAACTCTGGTCGACGAGCGGCATCCTGTTGTTCCGGCACGCGGCGATGGTCGATGGCGGCGACGACGGGACGATGTCGCTGGAGGCCGCCGAACTGCTCGTCGAATCGGCGATCGAGGAGTGCGAACGCTTCTATCCCGTGTTCCAGTTCGTGCTGTGGGGCGGCAAGAGCCCCAAGGAAGCGATCGCCGCGGCGTTGATCGAAACCCACGGCGAGGCATGAGCACGCGCTTTCCGGCAGGTCCGCTGTGGTTGATCGGCTGTGGCAACATGGGTGGTGCGATGCTGCGGCGCTGGATCGCCGCCGGGCTCGATCCTTCGACGGTGACGGTGATCACGCGGAGCGGGAAGGGTGCGCCCGAGGGAGTCCGCTCGCTGACCGCGCTGCCTGACGAAGATGCCCCCGCGACGTTGATGCTTGCGCTCAAGCCGCAACAGATCGATGCGGCGCAGGCCTTGCTCGCGCCCATGCGGGGTGCGCCGACGCTGCTGCTGTCGATCCTAGCCGGTGTCGATCACGCGACTTTGTCGGAACGATTCGCAGCGGATACGATGGTTCGGGCGATGCCCAACTTGCCCGTGGCGATCGGCAAGGGCGTGACGTCGCTCTATACGGTCGCCGCGTCGGACGAGGCGATCGCAGCGGCAGAGGCCTTCGCCACCCCGCTCGGTCACTATGAATGGATCGCCGACGAAGCGCATTTCGATGCGGTGACCGCGCTCGCAGGCTGTGGCCCGGGCTTCGTATTCCGATTCGCCGATGCGCTCGCCAAGGCAGGCGTCGCGCTAGGGCTGCCAGCGGAGCAGGCTGCGCGGCTTGCGATGGCCACGCTCGAGGGCGCCGCGATCATGGCTGCCGATGCGGATGTATCGCCTGCCGTCCTGGCAGACCGCGTGGCGAGTCCGGGCGGATCGACTCGGGAGGGTATGAACGTGCTGGACCGCGACGATGCGCTGGTTGCGTTGCTCACCGAAACATTGACTGCATCCGAGCGGCGCAATGCCGAGATGGCCGCCGCCGCGCGCTGACGTGGGCGCTCAGCCGCGCAGCCCGAATACCTGCGAGCGATCGCTTTCCGGTACCAAGCCTTCCAGCACCGCCCAGAACCCAGAGACCGCGCTCTGTCCGGCGCTGGCATAGGCTTCGGCCATGCGAATCCTTGCCGCCTCGAACAGGTCGCGTTCCATCTTCGCACCTTCCGGGGTGAGCTTCAGCAACCGTTGGCGGCGATCGCGCTCGCCGGGGCGCGTTTCGACCAGCTTGCGTTCGGCGAGCTCGTTCAGCACGCGGCCGAGCGATTGCTTGGTGATCGCCAGCAGCGACAGCAATTCGCTGACCGTGAGATCGGGTTTGCGCGCGATGAAATACAGCGCGCGGTGGTGCGCCCGCCCGAGTCCTTCTTCGGCGAGGCCCTGGTCGATCGACCGCGTCAGGTGGCTATAGCCGAAATAGAGCAGCTCCATGCCGCGGCGGAGTTCGGGTTCGCGAAGGAACAGGGGCGACGCAGGCGAAGCTGTGGCAGACATGTTGACCGGTTTAGCCATCGCCCGTAGTCGTCGGCAACCCGCCTTGAGAGAGAATTCGATGTCCGCTCCAGCTTTTACGCCCTCTTCAACCTTCCGCCACGAGCCGAACGCGGCTCCGGTCGAGGCGAACGAGCGCGCGAAGCGGCTGATCGATCCCGGATTTGGGCGAGTCTTCACCGATCACATGGCGATGATCCGCTATAGCGAGGCCGAGGGCTGGCATGACGCACGGATCACGGCGCGTGCGCCGCTGACGATCGATCCGGCGTCGTCGGTGCTGCATTATGCGCAGGAAATCTTCGAGGGAATGAAGGCGTATCGACTCGCAGACGGCGGGACTGCGCTGTTCCGTCCCGAGGCGAACGCGCGCCGCTTCCAGGATTCGGCGCGGCGTCTCGCGATGCCCGAACTGCCGACCGAGCTGTTCCTCGAATCGGTCGAGCAGCTGGTCAAGACCGACGCGAACTGGATTCCGGAGAGCGACGGCGGTGCGCTGTACCTGCGCCCGTTCATGTTCGCCTCCGAAGTGTTCCTTGGCGTCAAGCCGTCGGCTGAATATCTCTACATGGTACTCGCCTCGTCGGTCGGCGCCTATTTCAAGGGTGGCGCGCCGACCGTGTCGATCTGGGTGAGCCAGCAGTACACGCGCGCCGCACAGGGCGGCACTGGCGCCGCCAAGTGCGGCGGCAATTACGCCGCCAGCCTGCTCGCGCAGTCCGAGGCGATCCGCAACGGCTGCGATCAGGTCGTGTTTCTCGACGCGGCCGAGCGCCGCTGGGTCGAGGAACTCGGTGGGATGAACATCTTTTTCGTGTTCGACGACGGCAGCGTGGCGACGCCGGCGCTGACCGGCACGATCCTCCCCGGTATTACGAGGGACTCGATCCTGACGCTTGCACGTGCCCAGGGCATCACCGTGCGCGAGGAGGGCTACACCTTCGATCAGTGGCGCGCCGATGCCGCGAGCGGTCGGCTGGTCGAGGCGTTCGCCTGCGGCACCGCGGCGGTGGTGACGCCGATCGGCACGGTGGCGAGCCCCGAGGGGCGTTTCACGATCGGTGACGGCGCTCCCGGTGCGCTGACGATGCGGATGCGCGACGCGCTCGTCTCGATCCAGCGCGGCACCGCGCCCGACGACAACGCCTGGCTGCACCATCTCGCGGTTTGACGTCCGCGAGGGCTTTTCACGCGGCGCGGCCCCGTTATAAGGCCGCCTCTGTTGGGGCGTCGCCAAGTGGTAAGGCAGCGGCTTTTGATGCCGCCATGCGCAGGTTCGAACCCTGCCGCCCCAGCCAATTCTTGATCTATTCTGCCAAGCGAACCGGAAGCCTCGATGTCTCCGGCTCTGGGTGAATTCGACCATCGCGTTGCGTCAACCGACGCCAGATGGTTGCCTGCCTTGTCCTTGAACTCATCCTGACGACTAGTCCCAGCGCGTCGTCGAGGCGCACAGCGCCATAACGCGGTTCGAATCCTGCGCGACGGGTACGGCGCGGCGGCCCGGTGCGCAAAAGCGGGGGCGGCGGACACGGCGGAGCACAGCAGCTAGGTTGACGTTTTCGTTATAATATAACATTGCGGGGCAACGGAGAAATCAAACTGTGTCGACCGCGACTGCCGCTACATCCCCCACTGCAATGTCCGCCACTTCGCCAGCCGCAAGGGACGACATCGTTTCTGCGGCGCCGGTGCGCCGTGGTGCTCGAATCGAGTCGATCGACGGGCTGCGCGGCCTCGTCATGCTGTTGATGCTGGTCGATCATACCCGCGAATTCTTCTATTATGGTCATCAGGTCGCAGATCCGATGGACCTGACCACGACGTCGCCCGGCTTGTTCTTCACAAGGCTGGCAGCCCATCTGTGCGCGCCCGTCTTCGTCGCGCTGACCGGGCTCGCCGCCTGGCTGTACGGCGCGCGCAAGCCCGTGATGGCGACCTCCGCCTTCTTGGTGAAGCGGGGGGCGTTCCTGATCGCGCTGGAACTGACGATCGTCGGGTTCGCCTGGTCTTTCACTTTGTCACCAGCGACGGTATTCCTGCAGGTCATCTGGGCGATCGGCTGGTCGATGCTCGCCTTGGCCGCACTGGTGCATCTGCCGCGCGTCTGGATCGCCGCGATCGGTGTGACGATCGTCGTCGGGCACAATCTGCTCGATCCGATCACCTTTGCAGTGGGCGAGCCCGGACATGCGATCTGGGCCGTGCTGCACGATCGGGGCTTTGTCGATCTGTGGGAAGGAACGCGCGCTCGGACCTCTTATCCGGTCTTGCCGTGGATCGGCGCAATCGCGCTGGGCTATGCGATAGGCCCTTGGTTTGCGGCTGCGACCGCGCCGACGACGCGGGTGCGCCGGTTGTGGATGGTCGCTGGAAGCCTGCTGGCCGCGTTCTGCGTGGTGCGCGGGCTGAACGGTTATGGCGATCCGACCCCGTGGATCGGGGGCGCGAGGCCATTACTCACCGCGATGTCGTTTCTCAACGTGACGAAATATCCCCCGTCGCTCGATTTTTTGCTGCTGACGCTGGGGATCGGATCCGCCTTGCTGGCGCTATGGGACAGCCGCTCGCCGCGGTTGCTGGCGGTGTTGGGCAGCGCGCCGTTGTTCTTCTATATTCTACATCTCTACGTGCTGCATCTCGTCCAGATTGCTGCCGGCGCAGTGACCGGCGCAGCAGGGGCGGACGTGCCGTCGGTCGGCTGGATCTGGCTGATCGCCGCCGCCGTGCTCGGGCCGCTCTGGCTCGCGACCCGGTCATTCGCGACGATGAAGCGCAAAAGCGATCGGTGGTGGATGCGGTACCTGTGATGGCGACGCTTCTGGGCGGAGCTACTCAGGACGGAGACCGCGTCGTCAAGCATACACCGCGAGCGCTGCACGACCGCGTTTCGGCGTAGCCGCTCGTCGGTTGCGCGGGTGTCATTGCGTTGGACTGCCGCAAGTCGGCGGATGGTTGGCGTTCCTACACGAGAACACTGCCGCTCCAACAAAGCGGTTCATATCTGGCGCTCGCCGCATAACCTGTCTCGTGGGCTATGCTTCTTATCAATCGCGGGTGAGCCGCGTCTCCGCCGATGCGTCGGCATCTGCGGAGACCTCAGGACGCTGGGCTTGCCGCCCGCGAGACCGATGTGATCGGCGTTCAGGCGGCCTTCGCGGCCATCCGCGCGGCGAGCTTCTCTTCCTCGGTCCAGACCTTCCGCACGCGCTCCTTGGTCGGCTTGACCTGCTTGACGGGGCCACCGCCGAGTACGGGTGCGCGCTGGGTGGAATGGCGCGCGACTTCGCAATGCCATTCGTGATCGTCCTGGACGGTCAGCGTGCGACCGATCTCGCGCTCGACATCATGCAGCCAGGCGCGTTGCTCGGCGTCGCACAACGTGATCGCGAAACCGCTGCGTCCGGCGCGGCCGGTGCGGCCGATACGGTGGACATAGCTCTCGGGCAGGCTCGGCAAATCGTGGTTGAACACGTGCGTCACGGTGTCGACATCGATCCCGCGCGCGGCGATATCCGTCGCCACCAGGACCTGCACGGTGCCGGCACGGAACGCGTCGAGCGCACGCTCGCGCTGGCCTTGCGACTTGTTGCCGTGCAGCGCCTCGGCGGTAATGCCCTCTTCGCTGATGAACGCGCACACCTCGTTGGCGATGTTCTTCTGGAGCGTGAAGACGACCGCCTGGCCCATGTCGGGCGTCCGCAGCAACGCCAGCAGCGCGGCCTTCTTGTTGGCTGCGTCGAGGAACATCACCGACTGGTCGATCCGGTCGACCGTTGTCGATGGCGGCGCGATCTCGACCTTGGCCGGATCGCGCAGCAGGCTCTCGGCCAGCGCGGCGATCGACTTCGGCATCGTCGCCGAGAACAGCAGCGTATGGCGATCCTGCGGCAGCGTCGCGACGATCCGCTCGATCGGCTTGGCGAAACCCATGTCGAGCATCTGGTCGGCCTCGTCGAGCACCAGCGCCTCAAGCGCGGACAGATCGCACAGCCCCTGGTCGATCAGATCGAGCAGACGCCCCGGTGCTGCGACGATGATGTCGACGCCGTCTTTGAGCGCGTTGACCTGATGGAACTGGCTGACGCCGCCGAAGATCGTCGTCACGCGCGGCTTGATGTGCCGGCCGAAGCTCTCGAAGCCCGCGGCGATCTGCGACACCAGCTCGCGAGTCGGGGCGAGCACGAGCACGCGCGCGCCGCCCTTGGGCGCCGGCCGGGGATCGGCGGCGAGGCGGTGCAGCAACGGCAGCGCGAACGCTGCGGTCTTGCCCGTGCCGGTCTGCGCCATGCCGAGCATGTCGCGGCCCTGCAGCAGCATCGGGATCGACTGCGCCTGGATCGGCGTCGGGTTGGTATAGCCCTCTTCCGTTAGCGCCTGCAGCAAAACCGGGGCGAGGGCGAGATCGGCGAAAGTCATGGTCATGGTCAAGCGGCGCCTCCGGCGCAGAGCAAAGCGGCACCGTGAAGGGCTTGGCATAATGAGGAGGCGCGCGTCTAGGATCGATGCTGCACCGCGTCAATGTGGAAAGCGATGGACTGCCTCAGGCCGTCAAGGGTCGTCGGCTCGGGACCCGATCATCTACGGCGTGCCGCACCGGAGCCATCAGCGTCCAACGCTACGCTGACCGACTTACCGGTGTAAGCGATCGTCCGACCGATGCCTTCGCCGAGTCCGACGCCGTTGCCCGCGCCGACCGCAACGACATGGAAGATGCGCGAGGCGGGCATACCCGGATAGTGGCCTTGCCGCGCACCGATCGTCAGCGTTCCGGTCTTGTCGTCCAGTGCAAGATCGATCGTCGCACGCTCGCCGCGCCGCCAGCCCTGGCCGTCCCCGGCATCGTCGTAGAGCGTGAAGCGTCCGTCGCGACCGCGGTACACGCGCAGTTCGGTCGGCAAAGCGGGCGACAGCTCGGTATATTGGACGCGTTGCCCCAGCGGCAGGATCGTTCCCGCCGCGATGTGCAGCGGGATCTGGCCGATCGGCGCGTTCACCGCGACGCGCGTGCCGCCAGTCAGCCGTGCGCCCGACCAGAAATCATACCAGTCCGTGCCCGCGGGCAGATAGACCTGTCGCGACGTCGCACTCTTCTCGACCACCGGGCTGACCAGGATCGACCGGCCGAACAGATATTCGTCGCGCAGGTCTCGCGCGACTTCGTCGTGCGGGAACGCCATCCCAGCCGGATACAGGAACGACGCGCCGTGCTGCGTGACCTGCCAAGACTGTGCGTAAAGGAACGGCAGCAGCCGGTAGCGCAACGCGACCGCATCGAGCAGCGGACCGCGGGCAGGCTCGGGGAAGCTGTAGACTTCCTTGCCGGCGCCGGTTCCGTGGATGCGGAACATCGGATTGAACACGGCGAACTGGAGCCAGCGGGTGAACAACTCCTGATAGGCGGGATCTTCGGGGCTGCCGCCGAAGAATCCGCCGATGTCGGCCGACCAATAGGGAATGCCGGTCATCGAGAAGTTGACGCCGGCGGGGATCTGCGCGCGGAACACGTCCCACCGTCCGGCAACGTCGCCCGACCAGGTGATCGCGGCATTGCGCTGCTGCCCGGCCCACGCCGACCGCGTCAGGATGATCGGGCGCTTGGCGGCGAAGTCGGTCGTCATGCCGTCGTGCACCGCGCTGGTGTGCATCAGGGGATACGCGTTGTAGACGTCCGCTCCGGATCCGATAGCGGTCCGCACGTCGCGCATCTCGCCCCAGTGGCCGCCGAGTTCCGCCTCGCTGCCGTCGAGCCAATAGCCGTCGAAGCCCGCCTTGCCCAAGCGCTCGGACACGAACCGCCAATAGGTCGCGCGTGCGGTCTTCGAGAACGCGTCGTACCAGCGACCTTCGCCGGCGGGATAGACGTTGGGATAGGTCTTTGCGTACAGCCCGCCGACCGCGTCGAGTGCACTGGTCGTGTCGAGGTCGCGGTCGAACCGTGGCCAGATCGACACGATGCTGTGCACATTCTGCCGGTGCAGCGTGTCGAGCATCCCCTGGGGATCGGGATAGCGCGCCGGGTCCATCCGGTGGCTGCCCCATTCGCCGGGCTTCCAATATTGCCAGTCCTGGACGACCGCATCGAGCGGGATCTTCATCGCACGGTAGCGCGCGGCGACACCCAGCAATTCGGCCTGCGATCCGTAACGCTCCTTCGATTGCCACAGCCCCCAGGTCCAGCGTGCCATCAGCGGCGCTTGCCCGGTGAGGCCGCGATAGGCGCCGATCACGTCGTCGACATCGGGGCCGCCGAACAGGAAATAATCGATTCCCTCGCCCGCCTGCGATCGGAACACGATCCGGTCGGTGGCCTGCGGTACGGCGACGGCGACATCGGTCACCGCCGGGTTGTTCCAGAACAGGCCGTAGCCCGCGCTGGAGACGAACACGGGGACGCCGACATCGGTGTTGGCCTGCTGCAACCGGACCGTCGTGCCGCGATAATCGAGCAGTCCGGCCTGATGCTGGCCCAACCCGTAGATCGCCTGGCCGCCGCCGATCTCGAACCGCTGCTGGACGCGACCGTCGGGCTCCGGCGCGTCGCCCAGTCGTCGGGTCACCGGATCGCTTTCGCCGATCAGCGGCTTGCCGTCCGCACCGAGCAACGCGACCCGGCCATCGGCCTTGGCGACCATCACACGCATCGCAGCCGTCGCGATCACGAAGCGATCCGCGTCTTCCGTCATCGTCCAGGCGACGCGCGCTGGCGAGCCGAGGACCGCGAGACCGGTGTCTAACTCTGGCACCCGTGCCGCGGCGACCGTCACCCGGATCGCGCGCTCGCCCCACACCGTTACGCGAAGGACGCCACCGGGTACGCGGAACCGGGCCCCGTCGCTGGTCTTCTGCTCCAACGTCGTGCGCGCCGCGGGAGCTTGCGTCTCGGAGGATTGCCAGGGAGTCTGTGCGCTCACAGGGGTGGCGCTGGCGATCGCGCCGACCACTGCCGCGCCGATCCAAGTATGTCGCATCCGTCCTCCCGGTCCGGACTTGAACGCCGGCATGACAGGAGGTTATGTCAGAGTATTGGGTGGGTCAAATGATCCGCCACTCGACCGTATTGGTTACGCCGTCCGCTCAGCATCACCGGCGAGCGGAACTGTCGAGCATGCGCGCCGGACTGACGATCGCGCGGTTCCGTCCCTCGCGCTTCGCCTGATACAGCGCGGCATCCGCGGTCTGGATAAGCGTCGTTCCATCGCGCGACATGCCGGGGTTCCAGGTCGCGAGCCCGAACGACATGGTCGTCGATCCGAGCCGTTTGCCGCTCTGCTCCAGTGTGAGATCGGCGATCGTCTGCCGGACGATTTCGACGCGGTTCAACAGCGTTTCGGCGGTCGTCCCAGGCGCGATGATCGTGAATTCCTCGCCGCCGAAACGACATACGACGTCGCCGTCGCGGAAGCGGGCGCGCAGTTCGTTGGCAACCGCGTGCAAGACGAAGTCGCCCGCATCATGCCCGAACTCGTCGTTGAACCGCTTGAAGTGATCGATATCGCACATCACCAGGCTGAGCGGCGGTCCGCCGCGCGCGGCGCGGGCGATCTCGATCGCCAGCGTCTCCTCCATGTAGCGGCGATTGAACAACCCGGTCAGCGGATCGCGGATCGTCTGTTCGCGCAGATCGCGCTGCAACCGGTGGTTGACGAGCGCGGAGGCGATGTTCTCGGCGAGTACCGTCAGCTGAAAGCGGCTGTCGCCGGTGATCATGCCCTGCAGATACAGCACGCCGATGACTTCGCCGGACGCGAGGAGCGGCTCGCAGTGATAGACCGTCGCCGCATCGCCGACGTGCGCGCAGACGATATCGCCGCCCGGTACCGCGACGAAGTGGCTCTGGCCGCGCCGCAACGCCCAGCATTGGTCGGGCGCGAACCCGTCGGTTTCGATAGCGACGCCGCCCCAGGTCGCCATCGGCGTCAACAGGTTGCGCGAGTTGTTGTGGACGAACAGCGCACCGGGCAGTCCCGGCAGCACGCGCGGCACGAACAGCTGGACGATCTGCGCCAGTTCCATGTCGGTGCGCGCGGCCTGCATGCGGTGCGCCATCCCGCCGAGAAGCTCGATCGCCTCGCCGCGTTCGCGCATGCTGTCGGCGTTGCGGACCAGCTCCCCGTTGGCGTGCTGAAGCTGGTGCTCGCTCTCAACCTGTTCGCCGACCGCAGCCTCCAGCAGCTCTGCCATCGCGTTGTAGCCCGTCGCGAGGTCGTCGAACTCGCGCGACCCCATCGCGCTGGTGATCCTGGCACTGCGGTCGCCCTTGCCGAGATCGGCCATCGCCTCCTTCATCAGGACCGAGGGGCGTTTGATCCCGCGAATGACGAGCCCGGACACCAGGATGACGATCAGCGCGATGATCGCCACGCCTGCGATGGCGAGCCGACGCACGCCCGTCAGCCGCTGCCCCGCCGCGTCGGTCCGCTGCGTCTGAAGGTTGCGCTCCTCGGCCAGAAACTCTCGCGCCCGGAGCGTGATGGTCGACATCAGGTCCCGCCCGCGCCCGCTGGCCACCATCGCCGCAGCCCTGTCGAATGCGCCCACCTGGCCGAGGTCGAGCGGACCACGGAGAACCGCGGTCCGTTCGCGGATCAACCGACGAAGCTCGTTGGCGCGCATGTTCTGAACGGGATTGTCGGCGGTGAGCAACGCAACTTGCGAGATATCACTCAGCGAACCCGTAACGCGATCTTCGAACGACTGCGCGAACGCCGGGTTGTGCGTGATGATGAAGCCGCGCTGGCCCGACTCCGCGTCACGAAGCTCGCCGAGCGCCTGGGTCATCGTCTCGATGACCTCCGCCGAATGCGTCACCTGACCGAAGCTGTCGCGTGTGTCGAGCGAAGCGTGGATGAGCAAGGCCGCGAGTGCGGTCAGGGCAACGACGACGACGACGCCCAGCATGGCTATGCGCGAGGAGAGCGACGACAACATGTCTTAATTCTAGCGCGAAAGACGTTGCCAAAGTCTGACCATGCCGGAAAAATTCGAAATGGTTTCTTACCGTCCGGGCCATATCCGCTCGGCCGTGAGGCGGGTGAGCGCCGTCATCGCCGCAGTCACAGGCGTGCCGGGCCACGCGAGTGGCGCAATCAACCCGAACCGGGTTTATTGATATATGTTGTCGAAATTATACGTAACTTGTTAGTGTTTCGCAGGCAGTTAGGTCCGCAAGACCATGCCAAACCAGCGAAATTTTCGAAGCGAATCGTCGCGTGGCAGCCATTGGCGACGCGCGGCGACCAGTGCGCGCGACGATATCGTCTTTGCGGGTCGAACCGCGGCCGGTCCCTCGCTCGACGATTCCGCGGATCGAACGGGCATGCTCGGCACGGCAATCCGGTTCGCCGCGTCGCTGCTGAACTTGGTGCCGTTTTCGCGCGTCGTCGCGGGTCCGAAGGCGGTGATCGTCCTGCTTGTCCTGGCGGTTACCTTGTGCCTCGGCACGCTGATCTACGTCCAGCATGCCAACAGCGTGATCGTCGACCGCGACATGGACGCGGCGGTGTCGTTGAGCGAGATCGCGGCACGGTTCGATCACGAAGACGGCAACCTGTACCGGCTGATGGTCGACGAAGCGGCGAGCGGACCGTCCGCGGGCGGCGAACATCGTCTCGGCCGGATCAGCGCCCGGATCGATCGGATCAGTGCCGATCTCGCGGCGCAGCAGCAGGCGATGTCGCCGCACGATCGCGCGCGCGCCGCCAACGTCGTCGTCGAACTTGCGAAATATCGCGAGGCGGTCGACGTGGTCTCGTCGATGCTGGAGATCGATTTCGCGACCAGCGTCGGCATGCTTCGGCCGTTCCGCGCCAATGCCGATCACGTCCTGACGGCGATCAAGGGTATCGCCGCGTCGGGCATCACCGATGCGCACCGCCATGCCGAAGAGGCCGCCTGGCGGACCCGTCTGCTCGTCGCGCTGGTCACGACCGCGATGCTGATCGTCGCCGCGCTGTCCTATGCCTGGCTGGCGCTGGCAGCGACACGGGGGACGCAGTTGCGCGCGGAAATCATCCGGCGCGGCGTCGCCGAACAGGAAGCGCTGCTGCTGGCGCGAACCGACGCGCTGACGGGGTTGGTCAATCGACGCGTGTTCGTCGGCGATATCCAACGCGCGGTCGGCGCGGCGCTGGCGTCCGACAGCAGATTGTCGGTGATCCTGACCGATCTCGACAGTTTCAAAGACGCCAACGACACGCATGGCCACGCGGCGGGCGATACCGTGCTGAAAGTGGTCGCGCACCGCCTGCGGGTCGTCTTCGGGGCGAACAGCACGATCGCGCGGTTGGGTGGCGACGAGTTCGCCATCCTCCTGCCGCAGGACCAGGAGCATAGCGACGTGATGGCGCTGGCCCATCAGGCGAGCGTCGCGCTGCACGAGCCGCTCGTGTGGCGCGGCAACATGATCAAGGTCGGCGCCAGCATCGGCGTCTCGCGGTTCCCCGAGGACGGATCCGAACCCGACGACCTGCTGCACGCCGCCGACATCGCGATGTACGAGGCCAAGCGCGACCGGATACGACGGGTCTGCCTTTTCGCCCCGGCGATGGAGCTCGACCGTCTCGAACGGCGCCGGATGGAGCAGGAGCTGTGCGATGGCATCGTGCGCGGCGAGATACGGCCGTTCTATCAGCCGATCATGCGGTTCTCGGATGGCCAGCTCTATGGCTTCGAGGTCCTCGCAAGGTGGTATCATCCGCGTCTGGGGTTGTTGACGCCCGACAGGTTCGTCCGGATCGCCGAAACGACCGGGCAGATCACCGAGATGACCAAGTCGGTCCTGCGTCAGGCGTGTATCGACCTCAGCCATATGCCCGATCATCTGCGGATGGCGGTGAACATATCGCCGATGCAGCTTGAGGAGCCGAACCTCGCCGAGACGCTGATCGGGATCATCCGCGATGCGCACGTGATCCCGTCGCGGATCGAGATCGAGATCACCGAGGACGCGGTGATGGACGACGTCGTTGCCGCAGAACGCGTGCTCGACACGTTCCGTCGGAGCGGGATCTCGATTGCGCTCGACGATTTCGGCACCGGCTATTCGAGCCTGTCCCATCTGCGACGGTTCAAGTTCGACAAGATCAAGATCGACCAAAGCTTCGTCAGGTCGATGCACGAGAGCGTCGAAAGCGAGAAGCTGATCGATGCGATCGTCGCGCTGGCGGTGAATTTCGGGATGGAAGTGACCGCCGAGGGCATCGAAGACGCGCAGACCGCCAGCCTGCTCGCACAGCGCGGTTGCACGCAGGGGCAGGGCTATTTCTTCGGCAAGCCGACCGCGTTCGCGCAGGCTGCCGCGCTCGTCACGCGCGGTGAGCGCGAAGCGGCGTGACAATGTCTGTGCCGTATCGCGCGCGGTCCGCAGGTGGCGCGCGTCGACCCACGCCAGCCACGATATTTTCCGCACCGACCCGTTTTCCTACGGGCACCGGGCATCGCTTATCGCCGAAACCCGCTGTCATGCGGGACGAACCCTTAGGATCAACGTGAAATCTCTGTCGTATCTCGCGGGTCCCATCCTCGCCTTTTCGGCTGTGCTGCCGACGCAGCCGGCTCCGTCGGCGGTGCTCAACGTGCCGGTCGCGGCGCGTGTCATCACCTTCGTGCAGCCGGCGCCGGTCGGGGTCGTGCCGGTCGCGATCGTGTACGAGCCCGGCAATGCCGCATCGGAAGCGGACGCGGCGGATATGGAACGCGCGCTGTCGAACGGCATCACGATCGGCCGGGCGACGCTGCGGACGCGACGCGTGGCCGTGTCGAACCTCGAGCAGCTAAGCGGGATCAAGGCCGCCTTCGTGACGACGGGCCTGCGCGCATATCAGGACGAGGTCGCGGCGGCGGCCGGCGCGCAGTCTGTTCTGACGATCACGGCGGACTCCGCCTGCGTCATCAGCGGGAAGTGCGTCGTCGGCATCACCAGCCCGAATCGGACGCAGATCATCGTCAGCAAGGCGGCGGCGCGACGCAGCGGTATCCGCTTCGGTTCGGCATTCCTCATGCTCGTCAAGGAGGTCTGATCGTGCGGTATCGTACTTCGCTTCGTCTTGCCGCCCTCGCGAGCCTGCCGCTCGTCGCGATGCCCGTCCATGCGCAACGCATGGATTACGACCTACTGAGCCAGACGATGGGCGAACCCGTCACCAAGAGCGTCACCGGCAAGCCGCAACGCCAGTCGGAAAGCCCTGCATCGACGATCGTCATCAACCACGACCAGATCCTGCGCTCGCCGGCCAAGGACGTTCCGAGCCTGCTCAATACCTATGCCGGGATCGACGTGAACCACTGGACCGCGGGGCAGAGCGACATCGCGGTGCGCGGCGGCGTGCAGACGTACAACCCGCGGCTGCTCGTGCTGGTCAACGGGCGCCAGGTCTATCTCGATCACTACGGGATGACCGACTGGAACCTGCTCGGCATCCAGCTCGAGGAAATCCAGCAGATCGAACTCGTGCGCGGCCCGGTCGGTGCGCTGTTCGGGTTCAATGCGGCGAGCGGCGTCGTCAACATCATCACGATCGATCCGCTGGCGAGCCGCAAGATCTTCGCCACCGCGGAGGCCGGCAATCATGGCTATGGCCGGATCGCCGGTGCGCTCAGCATGCCGGTTTCCAGCGGGGTCGGACTCCGGGTGTCCGGCGGGCACATGCGCGAGAACGAGCGCGCGATACCGGCCGACCAGATCCAGCCCGCGCGCGCCGACGACGTGATCCGCGACGACGTGTCGGCGACGGTCGATGCCGATCTCGATGCGCAGACCCAGTTGAGCGTGACCGGCGGCTATGCGCGCAATCGCCAGTTGGAACTGCTCGTCACGCAGATCTACAGCGAACAGCTGTACAGGACCCGCAATATCGGCGTGCACGTCGACCGCGACACGCCGTGGGGCAGCATCACCGCGCAGGTGTACAATAACTGGCTCGATGCCCGATACGGGATCGGATCGAACGATCCGGGACGCGCGCCGATCGCCGCGCTGCAGACGTTCGACCTGTCGGCACGCACCTTCGTCGCGCAGACCTCGGCGCTGGTCAGGCTGAGCGGCGACGATACCGCGCGGATCGGCGTCGAGTACCGCGACAACCGCGTCGCCAGCGGTGTGACGTTTTCGCGGATCACCGACTATTCGGTCCTTTCGGCCAATGCGATGCTCGACGTGCGGGTCGCCGATCCGCTGTCGGTAAACCTTGCCGGCCGGATCGACACGCTGTCGCTGGGGCAATCGGGGACGATCGCCGCGATCACCGCCAACACCGCGCGCGACTTCGACCGCTCGTTCACGGCATTCAGTTTCAACGCCGCGGCGGTCTATCAGCTGGGGGTTCGGCAGACCGTTCGGCTGAACGGCGGGCGCGCCGTGCAGGCGCCGTCGCTGGTGGTGTTCGGGATGAATATCCCGGTGACGTTCGTCGGCGTACCGCTGCCGGTCGTCGTCGCGGGCGATCCGGCGATCAAACCGGTCGAGGTCTGGAGCGCCGAACTCGCCTATGATTACCGGATTTCCGATGCGCTGGAGATCAAGACGGTGGCGTTCTTCACCCGCACGAACAACGCGATCGCCTATCCCGGCGACAATCCCGTGCTCGAGATCCACGGCGTGACCGATCCGTTCCTAGTCACGCGGGTCGCCAACATCGGTAATTTCCGCACGTACGGCGTGGAGCTGTCGGCGCGGGGGGCGATCCGGGACCATGTCACCTGGCGCGCGAATTATTCCTTCACGCAGACCGACGAGGCATTGCCGGCGAATGCTCGCGGCATCGAATATGCGTTCGTGCCCGGCGAAGCGACCGCCCGGCACAAGGCCAATGTCGTGATCGATTATAGCGGCGCGCGGTGGTCCGGATCGGTCGTCGGCCGGTATACGTCCGCGACGCGCCAGCTCAGCACGCGGCCCGATACGTTTCTCGATCTGTTCGACGTGTCGGCCGCGCTCGCGCTCGACGCTAAGGTCGGCGTCCGCCTGTCACGGACGGTCTCGGCGTGGGTTGCGGGCGAGAATTTGACGCACGCGTCGGGGGCCACCAAGTCGCCGCTCCCTGCGGATACGCGGGTGCGATCGGGGATCAGCTTCTCGTTCTGACCGCCCTCATCACGCGCCGACGCCGCGCTCGTGCGCCCAGACCACGGCGGCGCTGCGTCGGTTGACGCCGATCTTGGCGTAGAGTCGCGCGACATGGTTGCGGACCGTGTTGCGCGACAGCCCCAGGCGCTCGGCGATCGCCGCATCGTCGAGATCCTGGCAGATCAGTTCGAGCACCTCGCGTTCGCGTTTGCTGAGATCGGTCGAAGGGGCGCTGGTCCCGGACAGTGCACGCGGATTACGTAGCGTCGCCAGCTTGTCCATGATCGAGCGGCTGAGCCAGTTGGCGTCCTTCATTACCGCATCGATCGCCTCGACGAGATCGAGTTCGCCGCGCCGCCGTGCCGAGATGTCCTGATACAGCCATAGCACGCACGGTGCGCCGTCGACGCTGATCCGTTCGGCGGACACCAGGCAGTCGAGCCCTTCGCCGTTTTTGTGGAGCAGCCGGACATCGTGCCCGCGAAATCCGCCGGACTCGCGGATCTCGGTTTCTAGGCCCTCGCGTTGCACCGCGTCGTTCCACAGTTGCAGGTCGTCCGCGACCATGCCCACCACCGCCTTCTCGGTGTAGCCGGTGAGCGTCTTGAATGCGGCGTTGACCTGCGCGATGCGGTTGTCGTCGCCCTGTGTCACGACCATGGCGATCGGTGCCATTTCGAACACCGAGGCGAAGTGGCGTTCGCTGGCCTGCAACGCGCGTTCGGCCTGACGACGCGGTTCGAGATCGGCGAAGGTGAACAGCAGGCAGTCTTCGTTCGCGACCTCGATCGGCTGGCCGGCCAGCACGACCAGCGTCTTGTCGCCGCTTGCCAACGGCAGCTCGGCTTCGAGTTGCGGGACCGTCTTGCCCGCGGCCACGCAGTCCCTGACGAACGGCTTGCGCTGCACCTCGGTCAGAAAATCGAACTCGAACAGCGTTTTGCCGATGATCTGGTCGCGGCTGTAGCCCGACAGGTCGAGAAACCCCTGGTTGACGAGCACGTAGCGCTGGTCGGCGACCCGGATGATCAGCGCCGGCGCCGGATTGGCATGGAACATCGCCTCGAACCGGTCCTCGGCGTCGAACCGCTCGGACACGTCGTTGATGACGAGCCCCAGGCAGTCGGGCTCGCCACCATCCTCGTCCATGACGATGTCGCGAACCTGGTGCACCCAGCGCGGCTCGTCCGCACCCGCCGGGCCGACCTCGACGATCAAGTCGGGAAAGCTCTCCCCCGCGAGCAGCCGCATCAGCGGGTATTCGCGGCGCGGGATCTTCCGGTGGTTCCGGTGGCGCAGGTCGAACCGCGCGGCGTAATCGTCGGCGGTCTCGCCCAGATCCTTCACCGAGGATATCCCGTGCATCTTGAGTGCGGCAGGGTTCGCGCTGAGGATGACGCCGGTCGGATCCATCAGGATCACGCCTTCGAGCAGCCCGGTCATGAGCTGTTCGAGATGGTGCAGCGTGGGGGCGTGGAGCGGCGGATGCGGTGTCTTCGTCATACCCCGTCCAGCGCCGGCGGGAGGCATCTGGTTCCCCCCAGGAAGGCGCAAAAATACCAATTACCCCGGTATTCCTGCACCAATCGGCAAAAGTGGTGAACTGAACGGAACCGCGAGTCCGACTGTTAAGCATCCCGTATCACACTTCAGAAAGCCTCATCATGAACCTCATCATTCTTCTAATCGTCGGCGGACTTATCGGCTGGGTCGCGAGCATGATCATGCGGACCGATGCGCAGCAGGGGATCTTCCTCAACATCGTCGTCGGTATCGTCGGCGCGTTGCTCGCCGGGTTCCTGATCACGCCGCTGATCGGTGGCGCCTCGATCATGGACGGCGCGCTCAACATCCAGTCGATCCTGATCTCGCTGGTCGGCGCGGTCATCCTGCTCGCGATCATCAACCTGTTTCGTCGCGGCACGGCACGCTGAGCAAACGGCGCGGCAGTTCCAGCGTGGAACTGCCGCCCCGACTGCGGATTATCGAAGAACAAGAAACAAAGGAGAGTATGATGACTGTTCGAGCATTTATGGCCTGTGGCGCAATGCTGCTGGCGTCGAGCGCCGTCGCACAGACCGCGACGCATACCGGCGCGCACAACCCCGCGATCAAGAGCAACGACGCCGCACACGTTGCGGCCCCCGCCAGCGGCGCCAATTCCTTCTCGCAAGACCAGGCGCGCGGCCGGCTGACCAAGGCCGGCTATCGGTCGGTGTCCGCGCTGACCAAGGACAAGGACGGCGTCTGGCGGGGCATGGCGACCCGCGGCGGCAAGAAGGTCCATGTCGGGCTCGACTACAAGGGCAACGTGACCGCGCGCTGATCCCATTTCTTAGGAGAGAAACGATGACCAAGACACTCACACGCCTGTTCGACGACTATGCCGACGCAACCGCCGCGCTCCACGATCTCGAGCGGCTGGGCGTACCGCATAGTCATATCAGCATCGTCGCCAGCAACGCAGACGGCGCGCATGGCGATAGCGACACGACGCTCGGCGACGTCGACGACCGCGGCGATGTCAGCCGCGGCGTCTCGACCGGCGCAGCGGTTGGCGGCGTCGGTGGCCTGCTCGCCGGGCTCGGCCTGCTCGCGATCCCAGGTCTCGGTCCGATCGTCGCGGCGGGCTGGCTCGCCTCGACCGTGGTCGGTGCCGGGATCGGTGCTGCCGGTGGTGCTGCAACCGGCACGATCGTCGGCGCATTGAAGGACGCAGGGCATTCCGAAGAAGACGCGCATGTCTATTCGGAAGGCGTCCGTCGCGGTGGCACGCTGCTGAGCGCGCGCGTCGAGGACGATCTGGTCACAGAAGCCGAAGCGGTGCTCGATCGTAACCGCTCGGTCGACGCGACGACGCGCGGCGCGGCGTATCGCCAGGACGGCTGGAGCCGCTTCGACGAGGCTGCCCCCGCCTATACGCGCGATGAAGTTGCTGCCGAGCGGAACCGGTATCGGCCGACCACGACGTCGACCTACTGAGCCAATACCGCTTGAATGAAGACGGCGGCCTGTTGGAAAACAGGCCGCCGTTTTTCGTCAGAACCGCGTGGAAATGGTCGCGCCGTAGGTCCTCGGATCGCCGGGCTGGCCGACGATCAGACCGGTGCTGCCCGATTGGGTCGCGAGCACGTCATAGTAATACTCGTCGAACGCATTGCGCAGCCAGAGGAACGCGTTGATCCCTTCGCGCTCGCGGAACCCGACGCGGAAGTTGCTCAGCGAATAACCGTTAATCTCGGTGTAGATCGACTCCGACGGGTTCGACGAGAAATGCGACCGGTAGCTGCCGTCATAGCCGACATAGACTTGACCATCCTTGCCCGCGATCCGCGCGGGCAGGTCGTATTCCGCCCCGTATGAGAGCGCGAATTTCGAGACGCCGGGCAGGCGCTGCCCCGAGATGTCGCAGCTTGCCGGGCTGTACGACGGCCTTGTCGCGGTGCCGGCCTGGCCTGCGGGGCTTGCCGGGTGCGTCGCATCCGCCGCGGTGCCGCCGGTCAGCTCGGGCGGGCAGGGCGCATCGACGAACTTGACGTATTTGGCGTCGGTGTAGGCGCCGTTGACGTACAGGTTCAGCCGCTCCGACGGCCGGAACGCGGAGTCGAATTCGAGACCGCGCGTGCGCACCTTGCCCGCATTAGCCAGATAACCGCGCAACACCGAATACTGGTTGTTGGTGACGGTCGCCTGGTACTCCGCGATCTCGGTCCAGAACCCGGCGATGTTCAACGTCACGCGCCGATCGGCGAACTGCGTCTTCAGCCCCAGCTCGTAATGATTGACCTTTTCCGGCTTCACGGTCGCCGACGCGAGGATCGGGTTGTTGTTGGCGTCGAGCGGCAGGCCTGACAGGTTGATGCCGCCCGATTTATAGCTGCGCGCATAGGTCGCATAGGCGTGGATGTCGGGGGTCACGGTGTACGACGCGGTGATGTCGCCCGACAGGTTCCAGTTGTCGAATGTCGGCTTGTAGCTTTGCGGGGCGAGCACGCCGCGCTGATCGGCTGTCAGCGTAGTGCCGCCATTGCCGGTGGTGACAACGGAGACGTAATCGCCGTCCTTCTTGTCGTAGTTCAACCGCAGGCCGGGCGCGATCTGAAGCTTGTTCGTGGCATGCCAGGTGAGCTTTCCGAACAGCGCGGCGCTGGTGTTAGTAAATCCGATCGTGTTGCGGCTGGTCAGCCCGTCGAGCACCGACGGGTTGCACGCCGCGGTGGTCGCGGTCGCGCATCCGGTAGCGCCGGGCGCGACACCGTTGCCGGGATTGAGCAGGAACCGGCTCGCCGCGGGTCCCTGGACCTGAAGACCCTGCGTATCGATCGTCTGGTGGAAGTAGAAGACGCCGACCGTGTAGTCGACCGCGTGCGTACCGTTCGATCCGACCCGCAGTTCCTGGCTGAACTGGCTCTGCTGCGACGGGTTCGCCGAGACCGGGGTGATCGGCAGGCCGATGAAGTCGCGATCATTCGACGGGTCCCAGTGCCAGAACCGCCATGCGGTCACCGACGTCACCGTCGCCGGGCCGAGATCCCAGTTCGCGAGCAGCGATGCGCCGCCCAGCTCTTGCTTCGCGCGCAACGGCGTATCGACGTCGGTCACCCGGTCGAACGCGTTCGTCGACGGCACGACATAGCCCTGCGCCGCGGCCAGCGCCGCATATTGCCGGTTGAGCGGTCGCTGCGTCGTGCCGACCCGCGCATAATATTGGACGCAGCAATTGGGGTTCTGCCGGCCGTAATCGCCGTATAGCGTCAGATCGAGATTGGAGGCCGCGCGCCACAGCAGCTGGCCGCGAAACCCGAGATTGTCCTGGCTGTTGAGATAGATGTCGGTGCGCGAATTGTAGATCGTGCCGCGCCGCGTCGTGATCGACGTCGACAGCCGGATCGCCAGCTTATCGTCGACCAGCGGCCCCGACACCGACGCCTTGCCCTGGAAGAAATCGTAATTGCCGCCGCTCAACTCGACGCGCGCCTCGGGCGTGAAGCTCGGTGCGCGCGTGGTGACGTTGATTGCGCCCGCGGTGGTGTTCTTGCCGTATAGGGTGCCCTGCGGTCCGCGGAGGATCTCGATCCGCTCGGTATCGGTGAAGTCGAACGTCGCCGAGGCGATGCGGCTGTAATAGACCTGGTCGACATAGATGCCGACGCCCTGTTCGATGCCGTCGTTGGTCAGGCCGAACGGCGCGCCGAGCCCGCGGATATTGGCGGCCGAATTACGCGGGTTGGTCGAATAGAATTGCAGCGTCGGCGCCAGCTGCGTGATGCGGCTGACGTTGTACGCGCCGGTGTCGGCGATCGCGGTGCCGCCGATCACCGACATCGCGATCGGCACGCTTTGGACGGTTTCCGCGCGGCGGCGTGCGGTGACGAGGATGTCGCCGCCTGCATCGCCCGACGCCGGGCCTGCGCGTTCCTGCTCGCCTGTGGACTGCGTCGGTTGCGCGGCCGACGTCGCCACGGGTGCGGGCTGTGGGGGCGGGGTCTGCGGCACCTGCTCGGCACTCTGTAACGTCATCAGCAAAGCAGTCAGCACCATATCGCGTCCCCCGAACCTGTGCCGATAAACTCCATTGATATAGTGGGATTACCAATATCTATTTTGATCGGATGCCTAAAGCTCAGCTTTGAGGGTGCGGGATGGTGGCGCCGGCCGGACGGTATATAGACGCCGGGATGATGAAGGAGAGCCGCATGAAACCGCTGATCGGACGCGATACGCGTTTGTGCATGTCGCTGTCGGCGAGGCCCGGCAATTTCGGCACCCGCTTTCACAACCGGCTCTACGCACTGACCGGGCTCGATTACGTGTACAAGTCGTTTTCGACCACCGATCTGCCCGCGGCGATCGGCGGGATCCGCGCGCTGGATATTCGCGGCTGTGCGATCTCGATGCCGTTCAAGGAGGCGGTGATCGCGCTGCTCGACGGTCTTGCGCCATCGGCGAGTGCGATCGACAGCGTGAACACGATCGTCAACGACGAAGGCGTGCTGACCGGGCACAATACGGATTACGGCGCGGTCGTCGATCTGGTCGCGGATCTCGATCGATCGCTCTCGTTCGTGCTGCACGGTTCGGGCGGGATGGCCAAGGCGGTCGCCGCCGCGTTGAGCGACAGCGGTTTCCGGGACGGCACCGTCGTTGCGCGCAATGCGACGGCTGGGCAGGCGCTCGCCGACCTGTACGGGTATCGCTGGGCCTCGGAAGTTGGCGGGAGCGCGCGCCTCCTCATCAACGTGACGCCGATCGGAATGACCGGGGCGGATGCGGACGCGCTGGCGTTCCCGTCCGACATGATCGCGGCGTGCGACATCGCGTTCGACGTGGTGCAATATCCGCCCGAGACGCCGTTCCTGCGCGCCGCCGCGGACGCGGGCAAGCGCTGCATCACCGGGACCGAGGTCGCGACCCTGCAGGCGCTGCAACAGTTCGTGCTCTACACCGGCGTGACGCCCGATGCCGCGCAGGTCGCCGACGCGGCTGAGTGGGCGCGCGCGAACTCGTAAGCCGCCCGCACCTATTTCGTCAGGTCAGTGAGCAGCGAGCGGTAATAGGTGATCGCCAGCGGGATGTTGTCGATCGGCGTCCGCTCGTTCAGGCCGTGGCTGAAGTCGTCGGACTGCTTGATGAAGGTCGGGCTGACGCCGTAGCTCGGCACGCCGACCGAACGGTACCACATCGAATCGCTCGCGCCCGCCGACATGCTCGGGAAGATCGGCACGCCGGGGCGGATCTTGGCCATCGCCGTCTTGACCGCATTCATCAGATCGGCGCGCAACGGCGAGGCGTCGGTCGGGTTCGATCCTTCGGTGACGTCGCTGAATTTCACGCCCGGGTCGGCGGCGACCTTGGCGAGTTCGGCCATCACGGTCGCGGGTTTCACGCCGGGGAAGATGCGGCAGTTGATGTTCGCGGTCGCGCGCTGCGGCAACGCGTTGAGCGCATGCCCGCCGCTGATCATCGATGTGACGCAGGTCGTGCCGATCTGGCCGACATAGCCAGGATTGGCGGCGAGCGTCTCGATCGCCTTCTGGTCCTTGGGATTGGCGGCGAAGGCGCGCATTGCGGCACCGATCTCTGGTGTCTGGCGCGGTGCGACGCCCTCGAAATAGCCCTTGGTGATCGGCGACAGCTGCGGCGTGAAGCGATAGTCGCCGATTTTCACCAGCGCCGCGGCGAGCTGGTTGATTGCGTTCACTTTGCGCGGTGCGGACGAGTGGCCGCCCGCGCTGGTCGTTTCGAGCTGGAAGTCGGCATAGGTCTTTTCGGCCGCGCCGACCGTGAAATATTCGGCCTTGCCGTCTTCCGCGTAAAGCCCGCCGCCGCCGTCGATGTTGAGCGCCATCTCGGCAGTCTTGAGCCGGTCGGCGATCAGCGACGACGTCTTCATGACGGTTTCCTCGTCACCCGACAGCGCGAGGACGATGCCGCGCTTGGGTTTGTACCCCGCCTTCTTCATGTCGAGCAGCGTGGCGATCGCCAGCGCGGCATCGAGCTTCATGTCGGTCGCGCCGCGGCCGTAGAGATAGCCGTTCTCGACCACAGCCGTGAACGGATCGCGCTGCCAGTCGGCGGGCTTGGCCTCGACCACGTCGATATGCCCGGAGACGACGATCGGCTTCAGCGCCGCATCGGACCCCTTCCAGGTCGCGATCAGATAGGCGGTGTCGTCGACCGGGGTGACCGTCACGTCGCTCGCCGCAAAGCCGCCGCCGACCAGCACCGACTTCAGATAGGCGGCAAGCTGCGGCGTCTGGTTGCCGGGACCGCGCACGCTGCGAAACGCGATCATCTTCTTGGCGATTTCGAGGCCGTTGGAGGCGGCCGGCGAGGTCGTCGTCTGGGCGGTGGCGGGAATCGCGGCCGTCACGGCAGCGCAGGTCAGGAACAGCTTCAGTGTCATCTTATGTCCTTGAATACGCATTAGAACTTCGCGCCAGCCCGCAGCCCGATGGTGCGCGGGGTGCTGGTGACGATGTAGGTCCGCTGCGAACAGGTGCCGCATTGCTGGTAGCGCGACAGCTCCGCGCGTTCGTCCCACAGATTCTGGACAAACACCTCGAAGGTGAAGTTGGACACTTCCGCGCCGACCGAGGCGTTGCCGGTGGTGTAGGCCTGAAGCCGCCCCAGCGTCGCCGCCTGCGCCAGTCGGATATCCGCCGACGCCGAACTCTGATGTGCGACGAGGCCCTGGATATACGCCTTCGCGGTGCCGATCGGCATGCTGTAGCGCGCGGTGCCGCTCGCCTTGAAGCGTGGCGTGATCGGCAGGCGCGTCCCCGATGGCGCGAGCACGTCGGTGCCGTCGCCGCTGCAGATCTGCGTCGCGCACAGGTCGTTGCGCGTCTTCGCATCGGTGTACGAACCCGCAGCTGTCAACGAGAGGCCGCCGGTCGAATAATTCGCATCGGCTTCCGCGCCCCGGATCCGTGCATTGGGCCCGTTCTGGATGATCGTGAAGCTGTTCGCGCCGAGGAACGAGAACTGGAACTTGTCCCATTGCTGTTGATAGATCGCGGCATTGAACCGCAATCGCTCGAACAGCGTCGTCTTCAGGCCGAGCTCGTAATTGGTCAGGAAGTCCGCGTCATACGGCGCGACGTCGCCGCGACGATTAATCCCGCCCGGGCGGAAACCGCGCGAGAAGGTGGCATAGGCCAAGACCTTGTCGGTCGGCTTAAAGGTAAGGTTGAAGCGGTAGGTCGCGCCCTGGCCCTGCGTCTTCTTCGGGATCAGCCCGGTCGTCGTGTAGGTCGCAAGATTGGTGCACGGCGAGCCCGAGACCGTCGCCGGCAACAGCGTCGAGGTGTCGCCGCCGTCCAGATAGGCCTGCCGCAGGGTCTGGCCATTGGCGAGATAGCATCCCGCGACACCGGTCTGGCCGCTGCCCGCCGCGTTGAACGGCGTGGCGGTGTAGGGTCGGCCGTCGGCCGGATCGATCGCCGGGTTGCGGCCGAAGCCGTAGAAGCCGATCAGCGAATTGTCGTAGATGTACGCGCGGCCCCCCGCGGTCGCGGTGAGGGTCGGCAGGATGTCGAAACTCGCCTCGCCGAACACCGCATAATCGGTGTCGACGCGCTTTTGCTGGGTCAGCCACAAGGTACCGGGCGATCCGTTGACCGACACCGCGGTGCCGAGATTGGCGATCTGGTAATCCTGGAAGATCGCGTTCGTCTGGCGCTGGTAGAAGGCACCCGAAACGACCCGGAAGCGGTCTGTCGACGGCGAGGCAACGCGGAATTCCTGGCTGATCTTCTTGAAGTGATCGGTGCCGATGATCTTCTGCCGCGGATCGATCGTCTTGCCCGCGTTGTCCTGATAATAGAAATAGCCGGCGAGCCCGCCCGCGGACGAGTACATCGAGTCATACGCCTCGGCGTAATCGGTATAGTCGCTCGACGTGTACGTTTTCCGGTCGAGATACGCGCCGGCATAGGTGACGTCCCAGTTGCCGACCTTGCCCTCGATCGTCAGCGCGCCCTGGATGAAGCGGTCGCGGCGGTATTCGGGGAAGAAATGCTGGACCTGGAGATCGCCAACCTTGGGGTCGTAGCCATAGGTGCCGTGGTTGCGCTGTTCCTGGTACAGGACGGTCGGCGTCACGGTCCAGTTGCTGTCAAGATCGACCTTCAGCGCGGCGCGGCCGCCATAGGTCTCGGTGTCGTTGTAGTTCTTCTTCACGAATGCGGCATTGTCGACGACCACGCCGCCGTTCGCGGAAGTGCACGACGTCGCGGTCGGCTCGGGCAGGTAGCTGCGGCACCCGGCGACGTTGTCGATATAGCCTGCATCGCGCTGATAGAAGCCGACCACGCGCAGCGCCGCCGACCCCGACAGCGGCATGTTGAGCATGCCCTCGAGCTTGCTGCCGATGCCGCCCGACTTGACGCTGTTCACCTCGCCGTCGACCCGGCCGTAGAAACCGCTGAGGTCGGGCTTGTTGGTGATGATCCGGATCGTGCCGGCTTCCGACGACGCGCCGTACAGCGTGCCCTGTGGCCCGGCGAGGCTCTCGATCCGCGCGATGTCGTAGATGTGGACGTCGAGCGTACCGCCGATCGTCGTCACCGGCTGTTCGTCGAGATACGTGCCGACCGACGGCAGCGGGCCCGAATGATTGCCGTCGCCACCCGATGCGACGCCGCGCATGTAGACGACGGTCGAGCCTGGCTGCGTCGTCTGGAACGACACCGACGGCAGCAACTGCGTATATTGGTTGAAGTTCGAGATGTTGAGATCGTCGAGCCGCTTGGTGCCGATCGCCTGGATGCTGATCGGGACGCTCTGGATGCTCTGGTCGCGCTTCTGCGCGGTGACGACGATGTCGCCTTCGTATTCGCCTGCGGTTTGCGCGGCAGGGGCGGCAACCGGTGTCTGGGCGGCGGCAGGATCGGTCTGGGCGTAGGCGGGAGACACGATTGCCGAGGAGGCGAGAAGTGAGCCGATCAACAACCGACGATCGAATATGTGCATGCGCGAGCCCCCAAGCGATTATGCGCAGAGACTGTGGTGCGGTGCAGCGAAGGTCAAACGAAGCCGGCGTATTTTGCAGCTTTATTACGCGAGCGTGACGTTTTTACCACGGATCATGCGCGGAGCTGGTCACCGAGCGCAGTTTTCAGCGGGTCGAGCCATGTTTCGTATGGTCGCCACGCATCGACGCCGTCGCGGTTGATCGGGCGGCGGACCTGCTCCGAACTCGCGGTGCGCACCGCGCGATCGGTCTCGTGGAAAGCGAGGCAGGCGGGCTCGTAGTCGAGTCCGCACGCGGCCAGCAGCGCACGGACCTCGACCTCGGTGTTGTCGATCAGCGCTTCGTGATCGACGCGGTGGACGCGGCCCGGCGCGACCGTGTCGACGTGGCGCATCAGGCGGACGTAATCGCGGTAATAGCGGCCGAGATCGTCGAGCGAATAGCTGAACGTCTGCCCCCGTGCGTAATGCTGTTTGAAGTTCGAGAAGCAGCAGTCGAGCGGGTCGCGCCGCGCGTCGATGATCCGCGCGTTCGGCAGCGCGAGCAGGATCAGCGGCACGTGCGCCCAGTTGTTGGGGAGCTTGTCGATGAAGAACGGGCGCTCGGTACGGCGCTGGATTGCGGCGCGGCGCAGATACTCCTCGCCTGTCTCGCGCAACGCTGTCGCTGATAGGGTGTCGATCGCGCCCGGATAGTCGGCGATGCCGCGCGCGATCGCGGGCATGTCGGGGAGTTCGGTGGTGCCCTCGACCAGGCTGTGGCTGGCGAGGATCTGTTCGATCAACGTCGAGCCGGCGCGCGGCATGCCGAGTACGAAGATCGGGTCGGGGGCGTCGCACCCCTGTCCGCGACGCGCGTCGAGCAGCGCTGGGGTCAGTACCGCGATGCTGCGGTCGACGAACGCGGTGGTCTCGTCGGCATCATAGCTGATGCGCTTGCGGCGCAGCGTGTTACCGGCGTCGTAATGCGCGAACGAGCGGGCGGCGTCGCGGCGATCCTCGAACGCCTTGCCGAGCGCGAAGTCGAGGTGGAAGCGGTCTTCGTCGCCGACGTCGTCGCGCGCGAGGGCCGCCTCCATCGCCGCGATATCGTGGTCATCGAACCGCACCGTCTTGAGGTTGGCGAGGCTCCACCACGCATCGCCCAGCGTCGGCTGGAGCGACAGCGCGCGCCGATACGCGGCGATACCGTCGTCGCGGCGCCCGACGGTCTTGAGCATATGGCCGTAACTCAGCCAAACGCGCGGCTGATCGGGGGCGTCGTGAAGCACCTTTTCGTACAGCGTGATCGCATCCTCGAACCCGCCGAGCCGACCGAGCGCCGCCGCCTTGAGGTTGGCATGGCCGGGATTGTCGGGTTCGTCGGCGATCACCGCATCGAGCAGGGTCAGTGCCTCGGGCGCGCGGTTCTGGCGGTAAAGCACGAGCGCGAGGTTCGCGCGCGCCGCGGTGAAGCCGGGGGCGAGTTCGACCGCGCGCCGCAGCAGCGTCTCGGCGTCCTTGTATCGCCCGATCCGCCCGGCGAGTTCGGCCAGCATGCGGATCGCGCGCGCATCGAACGGATCGCGCTTGAGATAGGCCTTCAGCAGCGGCTCGGCGACGTGGAGCTGATTGTCGTGCAGCGCCAGCGCGGCCTGCATCAGGTCGCTCGACCAGCGGGGATTGGGGGGGTAAGCCATCGCGCCCAACAGTCGGAGAGCATGGCGCCAGCGTCAAGCATGCATCCGCACTCGCGGGCGCATGCCTGACCTACGCCGTCACGCGGTCAATGCGTCCACGCGTAGGGTCCCACGACGGTCCCGACGAACCCGCCCGCGGACTTGGTGCTGAGAAAGCGTGCGTCGACCTTGTCCGACAGCGTGCGGCGGGTGCCCGCGACCTGATAATCGAACGCCATCGTCCCGCCGTCGGCGCGGATCGTCAGCGTGACGGGACCGACCGCGACGGGGGCCGACGCGACCAGCCGCTCGCGCCCGTCGGCCGCGGTATACAGCGCGACGACGGTCTTGCCGGCGATCCGCGTGACGCCGAACACCAGATAGTTTCGGTCGCTCTGCATCGCCGCGAGGCCGGCACGGTCGCCGTCAATGTCCGGTGCGAATTTTACCGTGGTCGACATCGTCGCGACGTGATGCTGCTGACGCCGCCCGACGAACGCGGGCACGCCCGACAGGTCGCCGATCGGCGTACCCTTGCCGAGCACGAGGTCGCCGCGATCGAGCCGGTAGAAGGGCTGTTTCGGGGTGCGCACGCCGATCCACTGCATCGCGAGCTTGGTGCCGTCGAAGTCGTCGACATAGCCGAAATCGCCGCTCGTCGGGATCTTGGACGCGGGTTGTTTGGGCAGATCGGGCTTTTCGCCGACGAATGGTATCGCCTGGCCCTTGGGCAGGATGATCGGCCAGCCATCCTTCCACGTCACCGGCAGCAGGAACGTCTCGCGGCCTATGTTGTAATAGTCGCCGTCATACGGGCGGACCGCTAGGAAGGTCGCCCACCAGTCGCCTTTGGCGGTCTGGACGAGTTCGGCATGGCCCGACGAGGTGATCGGGTTGGCGCGGGCGGGATCGAGGTCGCGCTGCGTCAGGATCGGGTTGCCCGCGAACGGCACGAACGGGCCGCGCAACTGCCGCGACCGGAACACGACCTGCGAATGGTTGACGCTCGTGCCGCCTTCCGCCGCGGTCAGGTAATACCAGCCGTCCTTGCGGAAGATGTGCGGTCCCTCGATCCAGACCGGCTTCTTGGTCAGGTCGACGCCGCCGTTGATCAGCTGCGTGCTCTCGCCGACCATTTTCCCCGCGCGCCAGTCGAATTCCTGGATCCAGATCGCGCGGTGGCCGTCGTAGCGCGGCGGCTCGTTCGGCGCGCGGTTGTTGACCACATAGGCCTTGTCGCCCTCCCAGTAGATCGAGGGATCGATCCCCTCGAACGGCAGCCAGGTCGGATTGGACCAGGGACCGGCCGGGTTCTTCGCGGTGATGACGAAGTTGCCTTTGCACTCGACGCAGGTGTTGACGATGTAGAAGGTGCCGGCGTGGTAGGAGATGTCGGGCGCGAACACCGCCTGCGAGGTGCGCATGCCGGTGAAGTCGAGCTGTTCGGGCCGATCGATCGCGTTGCCGATCTGCGTCCAGTGGACGAGGTCCTTCGAGGTGAAGATCGGCAGCCCGGGGAAATGCGCGAACGACGACAGGACGAGGTAGAAGTCGTCGCCGACGCGGGTCACCGACGGGTCGGGGTAATAGCCCGACAGGATCGGATTGCGGTACTCGCCGGCGGCGGCCTTGACCTGCTCCTGCGCGTGGCCGTCATAGGTGAAGCGGCTGAACCGGGGGGCGTCGCTTGCCGGGGCGGCGGCGGCCGTGCCTGCAAGCAGGACGGCGGTCGCGCGCAGTGCGGCGCCTGCATATCGATCGAAGCGCGTCATGGTGGTCCTCTCCCGTCGTCTCGCGGCACTGAACGCGCCTGCTGCCTTAGCACTATAGCGCTAACATTCTTGAAGGCCAGCCGCGTGCTCCGAAGCGGCGACAGGTGGCTTGGGGGTAGCTAAGATACCGGTACCAAGTTACGCTCCGTCCCAACGCAGGTGCAACGGGCGGCGTGGCGAGTGTCGGACAGGGTCCGGTCTTCCGCAGATCCGCTCGTGATGATCGCGGAAGGGAGAAGGATGACCGAACTGTCCGCCAAGGGACCGCACGCATCGCCGTCGCGTCGCGAATTGCTTGAAGGCGTGGGAGCTACCGTCGCGCTGGCCGTGCCGGCATTGGCGCTGCCAAGGGCGGCTGAGGCGGCAATGTCCGCGCCGGGTGAAACGCGGTTATGGTATCGGCAGCCGGCCAAGGTCTGGACCGAAGCGCTGCCGGTTGGCAACGGGCGGCTCGGTGCGATGGTGTTCGGCGGCACGACGCGCGAGCGGTTGCAGCTGAACGAGGACACGTTGTGGTCCGGCGGGCCATACGACCCGGTCAACCCGGACGCGCGGGCGGCGCTGCCCGAGGTGCGGCGGCTGATCGAGGCGGGTGCGTTCGCGGAGGCGCAGACGCTCGCCAATGGGCGGCTGATGGGCGTGCCGAAGACGCAGATGGCGTATCAGCCGGTCGGCGACCTGCTGCTCGAGCTGCCGGGTGTAGCGGGAGAGGCGAGCGCCTATACCCGCGAGCTCGATCTCGATGCGGCGATCGCGACGACCAGCTTCACGCTCGGCGGGACGCGGTTCCGGCGTGAGATCTTCGCATCGCCGGGGGAGCAGGTGATCGCAGTGCACATGACCGGCGACCGACCGTTCGACCTGCTGGTCGGGCTGACGTCGCCGCAACCGGACGCGGGTGTCGTCGCGGCGGGGGGGATGCTGACGCTGACCGGTCGCAACGCCGCGCGGGCTGGCGTTGCGGGCAGATTGCGGTTCGCGGCGCGCGTGCGGGTCGTGGCAGACGGCGGCAGGGTGGCGGCGGACGGCGAGCGACTGCGCGTCACCGGCGCCCGGTCGGTCACGCTGCTGGTCGCGATGGGGACGAGCTATCGCCGGTTCGACGATGTCGGCGGCGATCCCGACGCGGCGACGCTGGCGGCGGTCGAGGGCGCGGCGCGGCGCGGCTTCGCTCGGCTGCGATCGGACGCGACCGCGGCGCACCGCGCGCTGTTTCGGCGGGTGAGGCTGGACCTCGGCCGGACCGCGATCGTCGATCGGCCGACCGACGAGCGGGTGCTGGCCGATCGCGCCGCGGCCGACCCTGCGCTCGCCACGCTGTATTTCAATTACGGACGCTATTTGCTGATCGCGTCGTCGCGACCGGGAAGTCAGCCGGCCAACCTCCAGGGGATTTGGAACGCGGAGACCAGCCCGCCCTGGGAGTCGAAATATACCGTCAACATCAATACCGAGATGAATTACTGGCCGGCCGAGGTCACTGCGCTGCCCGAATGCGTCGCGCCGCTGGTGCAGATGGTGCGCGAGCTGGCGGTCACCGGCGCGCGGACGGCGAAGACGATGTACGGCGCGCGCGGCTGGGTGGGTCATCACAACACCGATCTGTGGCGCGCGACTGCGCCGATCGATGGCGCGCAATGGGGGCTGTGGCCGACCGGCGGCGCGTGGCTGTGCACGCATCTGTGGGACCATTACGACTATAGTCGCGATCTCGGCTTCCTGCGGTCGATCTACCCGCTGCTGCACGGCGCGGCGCTGTTCTTCCTCGACACGCTTCAGACCGATCCGAAGACCGGCGCGCTGGTCACCAATCCGTCGCTGTCGCCCGAGAACGTGCATCCGAAGGGCGCATCGATCTGCGCGGGGCCGGCGATGGATATGCAGATCCTGCGCGACTTGTTCGACCAGACCGGCAGGGCGGCGACGTTGCTCGGCACCGACGCGGCGTTCGTCGCGCAGCTGGCGGCGGCCCGTGCGCGGCTGGCGCCCGACAGGATCGGTCGCGGCGGCCAGTTGCAGGAATGGCAGGCCGACTGGGATGCAGACGCGCCAGAACAGCGCCATCGCCACGTCTCGCATCTCTACGGCCTGTTCCCGAGCGAGCAGATCGATCTCGACGCGACGCCCGCGCTGGCCAACGCGGCACGGCGTTCGCTCGAGATCCGCGGCGACGAATCGACCGGCTGGGCGACCGCATGGCGCGCGAATTTGTGGGCGCGGCTGCGCGACGGCGAGCACGCGCACCGTATCCTCGCCTATCTGCTCGGCCCCGCGCGCACCTATCCCAATTTGTTCGACGCGCATCCGCCGTTCCAGATCGACGGCAATTTCGGTGGCACGCGCGCGATCGCGGAGATGCTGATGCAGAGCCGTGGCGACGAGATCCTGCTGCTCCCGGCATTGCCGCGCGCGTGGCCGACCGGGGCGATCACCGGCTTGCGCGCACGCGGAGCATGCGTGGTGGACGTGCGGTGGGAGCGCGGCACGCTGACCGAAGCGGTTCTCCGTTCCACGATCCACGGACGCCTCCGGATCCGGCTGGGCGACCGCACCGTCGACGTGACGCTGGTGCCGGGGCGTAGCGTCAGGCTGCGCGGTGCCGGACTGACGCAGGCATGACCGCCACATGCCCATCTTCTCCGCCCTTCGAGGAATCGCACCCATGACGAAATTCCTGATGGCCGTGCTCTCCTTCGGGCTGGCGATATCCGGCGCGGCGCATGCGCAGGTCGCGACCACCACGCCGCCGCCGGTCGCGGGTGCCAAGCCGGTGACGGTCGAGCGGATCACCGTCCACTCGCGCGCGATCGAGGGCAATCTCGAAGGCAACAGCGCCGATCGCGTGGTGCTGGTGATGCTGCCGCCGAGTTATCGCAGCACCCCGACACGCCGCTATCCGGTGGTCTACGCGCTGCACGGCTATTCGATCGGCGCCGAGCAATGGGCGAAGGAAATCCACGTCCCGCAGACGATCGAAGGCGCGTTCGCGAAGGGCGCGCGCGAGATGATCGTCGTGCTGCCCGACAGCAAGACGATCCACAACGGCTCGTTCTATGCGAGTTCGGTGACGGTCGGCGACTTCGAGCAGTTCATCGCGCACGATCTCGTCGGCTATGTCGACGCGCATTACCGGACGCTGGCGGACCGCCGCAGCCGCGGGCTCGCGGGGCATTCGATGGGCGGCTACGGCACCGCGCGGATCGGCATGAAGCACCCCGACGTCTTCGGCGCTCTCTACATGATGAGCCCGTGCTGCCTGTCGATACGCGCGCTCGGCACGCCCGACGCGGCGGCGGAGAAGACGTTGCGGGCGCTGCGCTCGCCGACCGAAAGCGCAGGCCTGTCGTGGGGATTGCGCGCGCAACTCGCGACCGCGGCGGCGTGGTCGCCGAACCCGAAGGCGCCGCCGCTGTTCCTCGATTTGCCGATCAAGGACGGCGTCGCGCAGCCCGACGTGATCGCGCGCTGGGCAGCCAACGCACCGCTGTCGATGCTCGATCAATATGTCGGTAACCTGCGGCGCTATGCCGCGATCGGGCTTGATGTCGGTGACCGCGACGGGCTGAAGGGAGATGCGATCGCACTGCACGAGGGGCTCGACCGCTACGGCATCGCCAACCAGTTCGCGGTCTATCCCGGCGACCATACCAGTGGTGTCGCGGGCCGCGTCCAAGACGTGATGATCCCGTTCTTCTCGCGCAGCCTGGCGTTCGCACGATGAGGGGCGGGGCGTTGATCGCGGCGCTCGCGCTGCTGGCGATTCCTGCGTCAGCGCAGGTCTGGCGGTCGGATCAGGGCAACGGGACTTTCCGCAATCCGGTGTTGTTCGCGGACTATCCCGATCCCGACATCATCCGCGTCGGCCGCGACTATTATTTCGCGACGACGACGTTCGCCAACGTGCCGGGGATCACGATCCTGCACAGCCGCGATCTGGTCAACTGGACGCTCGCCTCGCACCTCGTCGATCGGCTCGAGGGCAAGCCGGAATATGATCTGAAGGGCGGCAACGCGTACCGGCACGGGCTGTACGCCTCGTCGTTACGCTATCACGCGGGCACCTATTATCTCGCCAATACGCCGGTCGGGCAGAAGACGCGGATCTGGTACGCCAAGGACGTGCGCGGGCCGTGGCGCTATCACGAACTGGAACGCGAAGCGTTCGATCCGGGGCTGTTCATCGAGCCCGACGGGCGCGCGTATGTCGCCACCGCTTCGACCGCCGACGGCACGATCACGCTGCTCACGCTCGACAAGGAGCTGGCGCACGTCACCGATGCGCGCAAAATCCATTACATCAAGGGCGCGGAGGGCTCGAAGATCATCCGCCGCGGTGCGTATTACTATCTGTTCAACGCGTTGCCGCCGCGGCTCGGGCTGACGGTGTCGCGGTCGCGCAGCCTGTTCGGACCGTGGGAGACGCGCGACCAGATCGACGACACGACCGGCGGGCATCAGGGCGCGCTGGTCGACCTGCCCGACGGCCGCTGGTTCGGGTTCGTCATGGAGGATAGCGGCGCGGTCGGCCGGATGACCAATCTCAGCCCGGTATTCTGGCGCGACGACTGGCCGGTGTGGGGCACCGCGGACGCGCCCGGTCGCGTACCCCGGATCGCGCAAAAGCCGATCGCCGGGTTTCCGTTCGCCGAGCCGGCGAGCTCCGATAATTTCGCGGGTCCGCGTCTCGGCCTGCAATGGCAGTGGAACCATAATCCGGACTCGAGGCGCTGGTCGCTGACCGCGCGGCCGGGCTGGTTACGGCTGAAACCGACGATCGCGCCACGCTTCTGGTCGGCGCGCAACACGCTGACGCAGAAAGGGCAGGGGCCCGCCAGCCGCGCCGAGGTGAAGCTGGATATCGGCCATCTCGCGCCGGGCGACCGATGCGGGTTCGGGACGCTGGGGCAATATAGCGGCAACCTGACGATCGAGCGCGACGCCGGCGGCACGGCCTCGGTAGCGATGGAGGTGACCGAAGACACGGTCGACGGCGCACGTACCGAAACGCGCGGTCGCAGCGTGGTCGGCGCTGGCCGCGCGCTGTGGTTGCGCACCGAGATGGATTTCACGATCGATCGTGCCCGCGTCGCGTATAGTCTCGACGGCCGCCGCTGGACCGGGCTCGGCGGCGACTTCCCGCTCGCCTTCGCGTGGCGGACGGGGACGTTCCAGGGCGAGCAGTTCGCGCTGTTCTGCTACGCGCCGGGCCCCAGCAGGGGCTGGCTCGACGTCGACTCGTTCACGCTGGGCGCGCTCGAACCCCGAGCGACGTTCAAGTTCCGAAACGCGCCGCCACGGTAATCATCGCCGCGGCGCGACGGGGATCTCGAACGTGCCGACCGGCAACATCGCGTCGTCGGACAGGTTCACCGATGGCGCATCCGCCCAGGCATAGCGGACCCGGGTGACGGGCTTGCCGTCGCCCGGGAGCGTCACGGTGGTGCCGGCGACGCTGCCCGCAGCATAGCGGCAGGTGCCCGGCGCGGCGTCGCACAGTTCGAACCCGATCGCCTGGTTCGCACCGCGTGCGTGGAGCGCACCGGTCACGTCGCCGAAGCGCAGCGCGATGCCGCCATCGGCACCGGTCTCGGCTGCGGCGATGGCGGGACCCGACGGACCGCCGGGCGCGCCATAGACCGCCGACCGCATGACCTTCGCGAGGCGTTGCCCGACCTCGTGCTTCTCGCCGGGATGGATGTCGAGCGCATCGCCGATGTCGAGTGTGACCGCGATCCCGGCATGGCGGTCAGCGGCGGCGACGCGGCGCTGCGCATCGCGGACATAGCCCCAGCCGCTGTCGCTCGGCACGCTGGTCGGCTTGCCGTAGTTCGCGAGCTGGACGATTCCGAACCCCGTCCCGGGCGTGCCGAACCGCGTGCGCCAGTCCGCGATCAGTGCGGCGAGGCGGCGGTCGTAGCCGGGGATGCCGGTGTCCGATTCCCCCTGATACCAGGCGATGCCGGCAAGCTTGGTCGACGCCAGCGGCGCGATCATCGCGTTGTACAGCGTGCCGTCGCCGTTGATGTCGTCCCACGGCACGCGCGGTGCCGCGCCATCGAGCCGCTTGGCGATCGCATAGCGCCAGCCGCTGCCGAGCGCGGTGCTGCTGCCGTCGGCGAAGGTCACGCGCATCGCCTCGGCGGGGCCGGTCATCCCGCCGAACGCGTAGACGTCGTCGTCGTTGACGGTGATGACGTTGCTGCCGGGCTTCAGCGTGCCGACCGGCAGCGTGTAGACGCGCGCCTTGCTGGCGAGGCTGCTGCCACCGACGCCCTGGCCGTTGACCCAGGTCCGGTCGGCATCGTCGATCGTGCCGAGCGACAGGATCGCCGGTCCGCGCGCCTGCGCCGCGGTGACCTCGACCGTCCGCTGATACCAGATCATACCGTTATAGTCGGCGAGTTCGGGCACGCCCCAGGTTTCGAAATTGGTCATTGCCGGCACCGGCTTCCAGTCGAGTGCGGCTGCCGGCTGCCACGGTTCGCGGCCCACCGCGTCGCCCGATCCGGCGCGCCACCAGCTTTCCCAGATCGTCGACGCCTTGCGGTCGGCGGCAGCGGGATCGCGCGCGTACAAGGCTAGCAGATCGGCCTCGGCGCCGAGGCCTGCCTTGCGCAACGCGGAGTCGCTCAGCCACGCGCTGATCCGCGATCCGCCCCAGCTCGAATGGATCGCGCCGATCGGCACCTTGGCGGTGCGCCGCAGCGCCTGCACCATGTAGAAACACGCCGCGGAGAAGGTCGGCACGGTCGCCGGCCCCGCTGCTGCCCAGCGCGGTTGCTCGGCGAAGCGCGCGACGGGGCTTGCCGCGGAGACCTTGGCCACGGTCAACAGCCGCAGCTGATCGTCGACCGCCGGATGCGCGTCGGGGAACAGCGTCTGCGCGTTCTCGACCGCCAGCTCCATGTTGCTCTGGCCCGAGCAGAGGAAGACGTCGCCGATCAGGAGATCGCGCACCACCGCGGCACCGCTGTTCGCCGCGATCGTCAGGTCGTAGGGGCCACCTGCGGGCAGCGCGGGCAGGCGCGCCTCGAACCGGCCGTCGCGCCCTGCCTTGGTCGTCACGGTGCGCCCGGCGAGCGCGATCAGGATCGTCTCACCCGCTGCCGCATCGCCGCTCAGCACGATCGGCTGGCTGCGCTGGATCACCGCATGATCGCTGAGCACGCCATCGAGACGCGGCGCGGCCAAGGCCGGGGAGGCCGCACCGGCGATAGCGGCGTAGAGCGCGAGGCGCAGGGCGGTCTTCATCGGATCGTTTTCCTTGGGGTTCGGATCGAACAGGGATCGACGGGGCGGCTCAGATCGGCTGAAGCCCGTGCTTGACGATGCGGTCGATCAAGTCGCGGTGACCGGGCAGGCTGCTCATCATGCGCTGCGTCTGGACGTTGTTCTCGCGCCGCGCACGCCGTGCCAGTTCGGCGTCCGCCTCGATCGTGCCGGGCATCACCGCGGTACGCGCGCCCATGCCGTAGAGCACATATTGATAGCTGGCCGACGGAAAGACCTCTTCGGCGCGATCGAACTCGTCATGGATCCACGGCGACTGGTATTGCCACAGCTCCATCAGCCCGCGCAGCCGGTCGGGGATCGACTCCGGCCGCACATTGTCGCGCCAGAAGTCGGTGTCGGTGCGCTTGGTCAGCGTATAATGCAGCTTGAGGAAATCGATGATCCGGCCCCAGCGATACTGGGTCGTCGCGTTGAAGCGGTTGGCGACGACGTCCATTACCTCGCGACAGACGGGCATCTGCTCGGCGATCATCTTGGCGGACAGTTCGATCAGGACGATCGCCGACGCCTCGAGCGGTTCGAGGAACCCGGCCGCGAGCCCCACCGCGACGCAATTGCCCTTCCAGAACGTTTCGCGGTGGCCGGCGCGGATCGAGAGTTTCCGGACGGGCAGGTCTTTCCCTGCCGGGCCGATATACGCGCGCAGTTCCTGCTCTGCGGCGTCGACGTCGATATGGCTGCTGGAGAAGACGTGCCCGACGCCGCGGCGGTGGGGCAGGCCGATATCCCAGATCCAGCCGGCCGATTGCGCGGTCGAGATGGTGTGGCTGGCGATCGGGTCGTCGGGGCGCTCGTACGGCAGTTGCACGGCGAGCGCGGTGTCGCAGAACAGCGTATCGGCGCAGCTGCGGAACGGCACGCCCATCGCTTCGCCGATCAGCTTGGCGGCAAACCCGGTGCAGTCGACGAACAGGTCGCCCTCGATCGACACGCCCTGTGCGGTCTCGACGCGCGCGATATCGCCGGTCTCGTCGAGGATGACGTCGGTGACATCGGCCAGCACGTGCCGGACGCCGAGCGTGTCGCAGCAATGGCGTTGCAGGAAATGCGAGAATTTCCCCGCGTCGAGGTGATAGGCGTAGTTCGCCACCCCGTCGAACTCGGGCGTCGCCATCGTTTTTGGCGCAAGGCCCTCGTCGCAGATCCGTCCCTGCGGGGTGACCGCGTCGCAGAAGCTGTCGGCGCCGTCCTCGGCCAGCCAGTGCGGGGCGAGGTTCAGCGAGCCGAACTGCTGTGGCAGCATCAGCGGGTGGTAATAGCCGTCGTCGACCGCGCCGGTCGTCCAGCGATTGAACCGCGCGCCCTGTTTGAACGCGGCGTTGCAGTGGCGGAACAGCTCGGTTTCCGACACGCCCATCTTGCGCAGCGTGGCCCGCAGCGTCGGCCACGTGCCTTCGCCGACGCCGATGGTCGGAATGTTGGGCGATTCGACC
Organism: Sphingomonas sp. PP-CE-3A-406; assembly: GCF_003688625.1. Lineage (GTDB taxonomy): Bacteria > Pseudomonadota > Alphaproteobacteria > Sphingomonadales > Sphingomonadaceae > Sphingomonas. Next base: position 959,212 of record NZ_RCWY01000001.1, on the reverse strand, counting down.
AGCGTCACGGTGAAGCCGTGCTCGCGCTGACCCTTGTGCCGCGCGGCGATCACGCCCGCCGTCAGCCAGCCGGCCGTGCCCCCTCCGACGATGACGATGTTTCTGATCTGGTGCATGGGTCAGCGTATTCGAAAAATGGCGGAGCACAACATCGTCATGCTCCGCCAGGGGGGAGAGCTCAGAAGCGGAAGCGCGCGCCCAGCGTGTAGCGGCGACCGTAATCGAACACGTCGAGCAGCTGGTTGCTGTAGCGACCATGCGTGCTCTGCTGATTGTTGTTGACGTTGAGCGCCTCACCGAAAATGCTGAAGTTCTTGGTGATGTCGTAGCTGCTCGTCAGATCGACCTGGAAGCTCTGGTTGACGAAGGTCGGCTCGGCACCGAACGAACCGGTATTCTGGTTCTGCCCGAACTGGAGGAGATACTTGTCGCGCCAGTTGGCCGCCGCACGGAACTGGAACCCGCTCTTGTCGTAGAAGCCGACGAAGTTCGCCGAATTGGCAAGGCCGGTCACCGCGAAGCCGGTCTGCGAGATGTTCTTGTCGTCGTACGGACGGTTGGTGTTCACGAACGTCGCATTGGCCTGGAAGCCGAAGCCGGTGTCGCCGAACACCTGCTGCCACGCCAGCTCGACGCCGCGGACGGTCGCGTCGGGACCGTTGACCTGCTGCGATACCGCGAACGATGCGGGCTGGCCGGTGGTCGGATCGACCACCCCGTTGATCGTCTGCCGCGTCACGCCGCCGATAATGAAGTTGCTGACGTTCTTCAGGAAGAAGTTGACCGACAGATACGAGTTGCGGCGATAATACCATTCCGCACCCAGATCGAAATTGTCCGCGAGATACGGTTTCAAGTTCGGGTTGCCGCCCGCCGCCGACAAGGCTCCGACGCGCTGGCCGTTGCCGACGTTGAGGACCGGCGTCAGCAGGTTCAGTGCCGGACGGGTCAGCGTCCGCGACGCATCCGCCCGCAGTACCAGCTTGTCAGTCAACTCGAGCTTCATGTCGACGCTTGGCAACAGGTAGGAATACGAGCTCTTGTTATTGACCGCCTGGATCTCGGTGTAGGTCGGGATGCTGAGCAGCGTCGGATCCGCCGCGCTCGTGACGATCGAGGTCGGCAGTCGTCCCTGACCGGTCGCGTTGAGATTGGTCACCTCGTTGCGGACGCCCGCGTTGAAGGTGAACGGCAGGCCGCCGACTTCGGTCTTGAAGTTGGCGCTGACATAGAGCGACCACGTCTTTTCCTGGACGCGCAGGACGCTGCCTGGATCGACCGCCTCGTCGAACGCGCCGGTAAAGCCATTCACGCCGGCATAATTATAGCCCGGGATGTTCTGCGTCTGCGGATTGCCGAGGCTGCTCAGGTAATTCTGATACGCGACCGGGCTGAACACGAACACCGACGGCGGCAGGCTGCCGTTGAACCCGGGGATGAAGTTGTTGAGGCTGACCGAGCCCCTATACAGATTGGCCGGCAGCGGCGAAATCCCGGTGTCGCGACCCGATGGCCCGCCATAGCCGGCATAGGCCTGCCAGAAATTGTTCGTGAACGTGCTCTGGTTGCGGAAGTTGAAGGTGTCCTGGTAATATTGGCCACCCGCCTTCAGCGTCAGATTATCCTGCTTCCAGGTGGCGTTGCCACGAAACTGGAACAGCTGATCGGTATTGTGCTGCGTCTGGTTGACCGTGACGTGCGAGCCGATCAGCGCGGGATTGGCCCAGTTCGCGGCATCGCCGGCGGGACCGAAATTGCTGATCGACGGGAAGGAATTCTTGCTGTCGCCATCGACGTTGAATCGCAGCGTATTGCCCAGATTACCGCCATACCCGATGTCGCCGTTGCGGCTGCCGATCACGTTGCCCGGGTTCAGCCAGCTCTTGGCATAGGCACCATCGGCTTCGAGCGTGAGGTTCTCGGTCGCGTCGTACTTGACGTTGAGACCGGTCTGGTTGGTCTGGAGGATCTGCTTGTTGAGCGCGGCGGTGAAGTCGGTCGGCGTGCCGACCTGCGTGAAGTCGGTCGCGGTGCCATTCTTGTCGAGCGTCACGTTGCGCAGATCGCCCTGGTTGAACCAGACGCCGAACGCGTAATTCTCCTGCGTGATGGTCTGACGCGAGAAATTATTGTCGAGCGTCACCATCAGATCGTCGGTTGGATGATATTGCAGCGAGATGCGCGCATCGACGCGCTCGTCCTGCACGCGCTGCTGCTCCGCGCCATATTGCTGCGGGAACCAGCCGGGCAACGTCTTGTTCGCCGCCTGCGCGGTCGTGCACGCCGCGGTCAGCTGACAGGGGGCGAAATTGCCGCCCGGCCAACCCGAGACATAGACGCGATTGGTATCGGTATCACGACGGGTGTAGATGACGTCCGCCAACACGCCGAACTTGCCGTCGGCGGTGGTGGTGCTGACCAGCAGACCGCCGGTCGGCACGATCCTGCCCGAGCGATCCTGGATCGAGCCCGACGCGGTCGTCGCGACACGGAAACCGGGGTGATCGAACGGATTCGGGAAGGCGATGTTGACGGTCGCGCCGATCGAGCTCGACGCGAGCGAGACGTCGGGGGTCTTGAGCACGCTCAGCTGGCCGATGAAATCGACGCCGACGGTGCTGAAGTCGATCTGGCGACCGCCGGTCGCGGATGAAATGCGGCGACCATCGTAGAGCGTCGTGTTGAAATCGCCGCCGAAGCCGCGGACCGTGATCCCGGTCGGTTCGCCGCGCGATCCCGAGCGCTGGATCGAGACGCCAGGCAGGCGCTGAAGCGAGGCGGCGACGTTAGAGTCGGGGAACTTGCCGATGTCTTCGGCAGAGATGACGTCGACGATGCCCGACGAAGTACGCTTGAGGTCGAGGTTGCGCTGGAGCGATCCGCGCAGACCGACCACGACGATGTCGTCGCCCGTGGTGTTACCCTGCGACGCGTCCTGCGCGGTCGCGAGATCCTGCGGCTGGCCGGCTTCGGTCGCAGTCGTCGTGTTGGCGGTGGCGGGTACGGCAGGCTGCACGGCGGCAGGGCGATCGGTCGTCGCATTCTGAAGATTGGTCTGGTCCTGCGCCAGCGCGGGCGATGCCCAGGCGAGCGCGGCCATGCTGCTCGCGCACGCCAGCGCGCGGGCCCGACGCGCACGTCCGCGGTCGCCGAATATCGAACGGGTATCCAGAGTCATTTCAACATCCCCTCAACGACGCCGCGTGCCCCTTATCGAGGGGCTATCCGGCAATATCTTGCGCGATGCATTGAGTCGGATGCCCGACCCACACCATCACGGTAGCGCTCACAATACGCCAAGTCGCAACCATTGCAAGCTCTTGTAGGAGTGGATGCAAAGGCCCTTTGCAAGGGTATTCGGGTGTGCGAGTTCGGACCGCAGACGTGCGAACCAAAGTCGCGCGCGCAGGAGGATCGGATGCCGACATGGGAAATGTTGAACCGCGAACAGCATGCCGCGCTGCGCGTGTCGCGCGCCTGCGACGCGACCTGGCATTTCGCGCAGATCGTCGCCGACGAGTTTCCGCGCGCCGCACCCTATTACCCGATCCTGTTCACCAAGCATCCCGAGACGGGCGCGTTTTATGCCGGGGTGGTGATGGGACTGGAGCCAGGCGACAATCTGTTGACCGTCGACGGCGCGTTGCCCGACTACCGCCCCGCCGATCTCGAACGCCAGGGGTTCTTCGTCAACGACGGCCAGATTGTGATCGACCGCGAGTATGCCGGCTTCGCGGGCGCTCGGGGTGAGGCAGTGTTCGACAGTGATGGAGAGCCCACGCTGGCATTGAAGCGCGTGCAACAGGCGCTGCATACGCTGCAGGAAGGCATCCCGGCGACCGATGACGCGATCAAGCGGTTCCTGGGGCACGGCCTGTTGGAGCCGATCGACGTCACGCTCGATTTCGACGACGGCAATCGGCTCCGGCTCGAGGGACTGTACACGATCAGCCTCGACGCGCTCCACGCCTTGCCCGATGCCGCGGTGCTCGACCTCTTCCGCGCGGGCGATCTGCAACTTGCCTATGCGCAGACCGGCTCGCTTCGCCATATCCGGACGCTTGGCCGGATCCGCAACGCGCGACTGTCGGACGGACGCGCATGAGCGATACGCTCGCCGAGGCGCTGACCGATCCCGAGCGGTTTCGCGCGCAGATCATGACGCCGGGTCAGCCGGTGCTGATGCGCGGCGCGGCGCGCGCGTGGCCGCTTCTGGCCGGGGACGGGGTGCAGGGGGTCGCCGATCAGTTGCTGCGGCTGGAGACGGGAGGCTCTGCGGAGGTGTTCGTCGGCGAGCCGGCGATCGGTGCGCGCTATCATTACGACGCGACGATGGCGGGCTTCAACTTCACCCGGTCGACGATGCCGTTTCGCGACGCGCTGACGCGGATACTCGACACCGCGGCCGAGCCGGGGCACCCCAGCATGTACATGGGATCGCTGACCGCGGAGACGTTCTTTCCCGGCGTCGAGCAGATGACCCGGCTGCCGTTCGTCCCGCCCGAGGTGCTGCCGCGGATATGGATCGGCCACGCCTCGACCGTCGCCTGCCATTACGACACGATGGACAATGTTGCGTGCGTTGCGGCCGGGCGTCGACGCTTCACGCTGTTTCCGCCCGACGCCATCGGCGATCTCTATGTCGGGCCGATCGATCATACGCTGGCGGGCCAGCCGATCGCGCTGGCGGTCGGCAGCGCGCCGGGCGATCCGCGCTTCCCCCGCTTCGAGCAGGCCAGACACCGCGCGCGCGTGTTCGATCTGGAGCCGGGCGATGCGCTGTACGTACCCAAGCTCTGGTGGCACCAGGTCGAGGCGACAGGCGACGTCAACGTTCTCGTCAATTTCTGGTGGGACGGGTTCGCGGCCGGCCCGGACCAACCCTATACCGCGATGCTGCTGGCGCTCACCGCGATCGCCGAGCGTCCGCCGGCCGAGCGCGCAGCGTGGCGCGCGTGGTTCGATCACTACGTCTTTCGTCCAGACGGCCATCCGCTCGCGTTCCTGCCCCCGGAGCGGCATGGCGTATTGGCCGCGACGAAGGAAAATCAGGGCCGCATTCGGGCGCTCGTCATGCGATTGCTGCGGGGCGGTTGAGCCGCGCGGGTGTCGACCCGAGCACGATGGCGAGCCCCGCCAGCGCGCCGACCAGCGGAATCGACCACGCCATCGTCAACAGGAGGTCGCGGCTCTCCTGGACCAGCGGCTGCCCGACGGTCCAGCCGATTGCCGATAGCCCGCGACCGAGCAATGCGCCGCTCAGGCCGCCGCCGACCTTCAACGTCAGCAGCAGCAACGCGACCGGCAATCCTTCGAGGCGGACGCCGGTGCGGCGCTCGCCGTGATCGACCGCATCGGCGAGCAGGATCCAGATCATCATCTGCAACCCGGCATTGCCTGCCCCGAACACCGCGATCCCCGCGATCATCGTCGCCGGCCCCGCGGCGAATATGCCGAGGCCGATCGCAATCGCGACCAACGCGAACCGGAGCACCACGCGGCGTTCGCGGCGGCGGGCGAGCGCCATCCAGCCCGGCAGCGTAACGAGCTGCGCCAGTGCCAACGTTGCCAGTGCATGGCCCGTCCAGCCCGCGTCGTGGATCACGCCCTTGCCGATATAGGCGACCGATCGCGCCAGGACCGGCAATGTCAGCGCCTGCGCCAACGCCAGCGCGAGCAGCATGAGCAGCGGCCGGTTGCCGACGATCCACGCGAACGATCCATTCTGCGCATGCGTGCTCATGGGAGTCGATCGGGGCGCGGCGGCTGCCGACAACCACAGCGTGACGACGTAGGCGACTGCGGCAAGACCCGCGACGACCACCAGCGCGTGGCCGCCGTCGCGATCCGGATCGACGAACGCTGGCGCGCAATACGCCACTGCCAGCGTCCCGCAGCAGCTGAACATGTAGCGCAGACCCGACACCGTCGTCGCGGCGCCCGGCGTCCGGGTCAGCTGCATCATCAGCGCGTTGTGCGCGACGTCGCAGACCGAATAGGCGCTGCGGAACAGCAGCACGATCGTGATCGCCCACACCATGATCGCATGTTGCCCGAGCGATCCCGGTGCACCCGGTCGCAGGAAGAAGATCGCGAAGAAGATGCCGACCACCGGTGCGCCGACGAACAGCATGCGACGGTACGCGCCGAGCCGGTCGGCGGACCGATCGACGAGCCGCCCGAGCAGCGGATCGCAGACGCCGTCCCAGACGAGGCCGATCATCACCACCAGCCCCGCCGCCGCGGGCGATATGCCCCAGCGCTCGGTCAGGATGAACAGCAGGAAGAAGTCCATCGTCGAGGCGAGGACGTTCTTGCCGAAATTGCCGCTGGCATAGCCGAGCATCTGTACGCGTCGCACCGGGCTGCGATCGCCGGGGATATCCGGTCTAGCGGGGGCGGCGGTGTCCATCGCCCGGGACTTTAACGCCGATGTCTTGCAGTTGCGGGACAATTCGTCCGTCTCGTGCGCGGGTCGTGATCGTCAGCGTGCCGCCGCGGAGCAACGCGGCGTGGTCGACACGGAAGTCGGGCAGGGCGCGTCCGTTCAGGCTGGCGCGTGCTATCATACCGTCTTCCGGTCCGTCGCGGCGGATCGTCAATCTGCGTCCGTTGCCGAGATCGATCTGCGCGCGATCGAACGCAGGGGTCGTGACCACGTACCACGGCTCGCCCGGCACCAGCGGATACAGGCCGAGCGTCGCGAACACGTACCACGCGGTCATTCCGCCGGCATCGTCGTCCATCCCGTCGGCGAACCCCTGCGGCGACAGCGCGAAGCTGCGACCGACGAACGGCACCGGCAGCTTGCCGCTGTTGGTATAGGGGTGCGCGATCGGCTTCGTCAGGATCGTTTGGACCAGATCGGCGGTCTGCTGCGGCTGGCCTAGTGCGGCAAACATCCACGGCACCTGGATATCGGGCTCGTTGGTCATGTTGAACAACCCGGCATCGAAGAAATGATGCAGCTCGCCCAGCAGCCGCTCGCGCCCGACCGTCGCGGTCATCCACGGCAGGTCGAAGATCGGCGCCCAGCGATATTGCCACAACGTGCCCTGATACAGCCCGCGCGCCTTGACCACGTCGCCGTCCGCGCCCGGCGTCTGGAACACCGATCGCCACATTGGGCGATAGCTTTGCGCCTTAGCGGTGAAGGTGCGCGCGAGATCGGTGCGGCCGAGATCGCGCGCCAGTTCGGCGGTCGCCCAATCGTCATAGGCCGCCTCGATCTGTTCGTCCGGCGTGCCGCGCTTGAGCGTGTCGCTGTCCGCCGCCATTCCCGCCAGCGCGGCGGCCGCATCGAACGCGATGCCCTTGCGATGCATGTCGAGTAGCGCGATCCCGGCATGCTCGGTGCGGACCGTCAGGAACGGTTCGTGCGGGGTCGACCATTGCGCCTTGCCGCCCGCGTACAGCGCGACCAACGAGTTTGCGATGTCGACGCTGCGCTCGGGCTGGAGCAACGCGAGCAGCGGCATCTGCGTGCGGTAATTGTCCCATAGCGACCAGTTCGCGTAGCGCGTCCGGCCCTTCGGCGAAGTCTGGATCGTGCCGTCCTTGTCGCGGTGCCGCCCGTCGGGATCGTCGATCGCGACCGGGGTTTCCATCACGCGGTAGAGCGACGTGTAGAACAGCGCGCGTTGGTCTCGCGAGCCGCCGAGCACGACACGACCCAGAATACGGTTCCAGGCGGCGCGCGTCTCGGTCGCGACGGTGGCGAGGGACTTGCTGGCGATTTCTCTATCGCGAACCGATGCCGCGCCGGCTGCGTCGACGGTGGACAGGCCGGTGCGGATCTCGATCGCATCGCCCGCTTTGCCGGTGAGGTGCAGCGTCGCCAGATCGCCCGCGCCGGTGGTCAGCGTCTGGTGGATCGGCCGTCCGTTGACGAGGATCCGGCTGGCGGTGTGGAGGTGATAGGCGCCCTGATCGCAGACCGTGCCGGCCTCGAGATCGGCGCGGAGGTCGTCGCTGGCGAGGCTCGCCCAACTGGCTGCCAGTCGCTTTGAATAGCTGTGTCGCGGGTCGATCCGCAGATCGACCGCGCCGGCGCGAGGCAAGGTGAAACGCAACACGCCTGCGCCGCGCGTCGCTGCCATCTCGGCGAGGATGCCGTGGTCGTAGCGGACGCGGTACGTCCCGGCGCGTGCAGTCTCGCTCGCCTTGTCGATTAGTGCGGCGCCGGTGCTGCCGGCATAGCGCAGCGAGATCATCAGGTCGCCGCCCGCACCACCGCAGCCCACGCCGACGCCGCGGGTATGCGAAAAGCCGAGCAATGTGGTCGCTGCGTGATCATAGCCCGCGTGGTTGGCGGGGCTGGTATCGGGGCCGAGCTGCATCATCCCGAACGGGGTGACCGCCGCGGGGGAGAGTTGGCCGAAGTCCGCGAGCGCGCCGACGAACGGATCGACGAGGTCTGCGGGGGTTTCTTGTGCGGTGAGGGCGGCGGGGGTGAGGAGCAGGCCAAGAAGGAGGGGGTATCTCGCCCTCCTTTTGCGTAACCACCCCGGCGAAGGCCGGGGCCCAATTGGAAAGGTCGGCGTAATGGAGCGCGAGTCTCTGTTACAACCGTCCCCCAATTGGGCCCCGGCCTTCGCCGGGGTGGTGACACGGGTGTTGGAGACTGACCGCCCGAAAGAATCGCTCATGGATCGAGAGGATCGCGCGGATCTTGGCGCAGCGATAGCCGCGACGGCCGGAATTCGAGATCGTACACCGACAGCCGCCGGCCCACCGCACCCGGTAGATATCCAAGCTCCGCGCGGTTGCGGTCGGTGAACGTCGCGCTCTCGATATACTTGCTCTGCTCGGCGTCGGTGACGATCAGCGTCGGCCGGTCGAGCGGGATGCCGAGCGCGACCATCCGCCGCGTCGCGTTGCGCAAATTCGTGGTCGTGTGCCGCGCATACGGCTCCAGGATCACGTGGTCGGCGGGAATGCCGTAGCGCTCGATCAGCGCGCGGCGGATCTCGACCGCCTCGACGAACCGCGTGCCGCGCGGGTGGACCGCGCTGCCCGAAACCAGGATGAACGGCGCGAGACCCTGGCGATAGCGTTGCGCGGCGAGCAGCGCGTGGAGCTTGCTGCGGGGGCTCAGCACCGTCGCGCTGTCCTCGGGGCCGACGCCGGGGACGATCAGCAGCGAGTAGCGGTACGCGCTCCAGTTCGTCCGCGCCGCCACCGCTTGGGCGCGCGCATTCTCGCGCTGATCGAGCGGGTCGAACCGCGTCGCCGCGGTCGCATCGTTTGCGTCGAGCAGCGCCACCGCCAGCCGCACGCTCGCGGCGATCGTGTCCGGCCGTGCCTGCGATGCCGCCCGCGCGGTATCGATCGCGACCTTCACGCTGTCGGCAAAGAAGGGCGTATCGGCCGCGAAGACCGGCCCGTCGATCTTCGGATAGCGCCCCGGCAGCCCCAGTCCGTAAACCCGCAGGACGACGTTCAGCGCTTCCAGCTCCTGGTCGACCCCCGCCGTCACCGACAGGTCCGCATTCTGCCGCACGCCAGCCTTCCCCAGCCGCGCCACCGCTGCCGCGACCGCCGCCCGGTCCTGATCGCTCCACATCGTCGCCTCGACGACGCACGCCGGCCCGTCGCCACACGCGGCAATCCGCGCCGCCCGCGCCCGCGTGTCGAGGCCCGGCAACCGGCCGAGCGCGCTCAGCATCGGGAACAGCCGCTGCGACAGGCCTTCGGCAACGGTATCCGTCACCGCTACCGGAGCGGTAGTCTCCGCCCACACCGGGGCGGCCGCCGTCATCGCCAGCGCCGCAAGCATCAAACGCAGCCCCGTCACCAGGACTTGCTGACCACGAGGCGAACGTTGCGGCCGAAGATCGGGCGGCCATAGATGGCGTCAGCGGTGCCCTGGCCGCTCAGCTGGTCGGTGCGGGTATTGCCTTCGGTCAGGCCCTTCGCGTTGAACAGATTGTCGCCCACCACCTGCATCTGCCACGTGTCGTGCGTCAGCGTCATGCCCGCGCCGACCGTCTGGTACGAAGGCAGCGCGGTGTTGTTGAAGAAGTCGACATAGCGTTTGCCGGTATATTCGTAGCGGCCGTACAGCTGCACCGCATTGCCCGCGACGTCGAAGTCGACCGACGGGCGGATGTTGCCGTAAACCTTCGGCTCGCGGACGATCTGGTTGCCTTCGACGGCGCCGGCGCTTGCGCCATTGGCGTTGGTCAGGCTCTTGTACTGCGGATCGCTGACCGTCAGCGCGCCGGTCACTGCGAAGCCGTGCGGCAGCGCTAGGTTGCCGTCGATCTCGATGCCCTTGATCTCGGCCTTGCCGATGAACGGCACCGACTGGTCGTTGCGGCCGGTCACCGGGTCGAGCGCGACGAACGATGCATTGAGCGGATTGTAACGCGTATAGAAGCCGATGAGGTACAGATACGACCGGCCGAACGCCGCCTTCAGACCGACCTCGTACTGGTTGGCCTTCGAGGTGATGATCGTCGGATTGATCTGATACGTCACCTGGGTCGATGGCGGCGTTTCGAGATGCGACGCGCGGGCATAGGCGCCGAGATGCTGCGTGACGTCGTAGTTGACGCCGCCCGTCCAGTTGGTGATGCTCGGGCTCAGCTTCGAGTTGATGATCTGGCCGGTGAACGCGCGCACCGCGTTGTCGGCCAGCGTGTTCGGATCGCCGAGATTGGCGGACGTAGTCGCGAACGCAGAGCCCTTGAAGCTGTAGCGCTCATGGCGGATGCCGCCGTCCAGCGTCAGGCCCTTGACCAGTTCCCACGTGTCGTTCGCGTAGAGCGCGTACATCGAGGCGTCGGTGTTGCCGCGGTTGAGCGTGGTCGTATAGCGCAGCACGCCGTTGTCGGTGATCGAACCGACCGCCTGGCCCGCGGCGTTGTAGGCGATGAGGTCGAGCGTCCGCGGCTTGCCCTTCACCTCGAGCAGATAGTCCTGATACGCGACCTCGTTGGTCTCGCCGTACAGGCTGCCATACACGCCGACGCGCAGATCATGCGTGCCGAACCCGGTCGTGATCGACCGCGTGACGCTGAGGTCGCCCTGCGTCGAATAATATTTCGAGACGACGTCGCGGAACTGCGCCGGCACGACGAGCCCGGACGCGGCGTTTGGATCATAGACCTCGGCGCCGTTGGTCCCGGCGATCGCATAGCCGAGCCGCGTCACGCCGGCGCCGAACGCGGAGCGTGCCGCGGTCAGGTTGCTCGCGGCAAACGCGTTGGCGTCCGACGGATTGCTGGTCGAATAGAGCGCGTCGAAATGCAGCTTGCCGACGCTGACGCCGCCCTTTGCCGCAACTTTCCAGCCGTCGTAATCGGCGTCGTACTGCACGCCGACATTGCCGAACTGCGTGTGGCGACCATTGCCGAGATCGGCATTGACGTTGCGCGTCGTGCCGTCAGCCTCGCGGAAGCGAATGTCGGCGTTGCGCAGCGCCGGCGAGTTCATCGTGCCGCTGAAGAAATCGATATACTGGTTGAGCGACTTGGTTGGATCGCGCGGATCGGCGGTCGGGATCGGCAGGTAGAACACGTTGTGGTCGTTCAGGTAGTTGCCCGAGATCCGCAGCGATCCGTTGCTGAAGTCGTGTTTGATATTGCCGCGGATCTGGCCTCCGCGATCATTGGGGAAGCCGTTGTCGCGGTAGCCGTCGTGATGACGGATGAACCCGCCGATCGCGTAATAGGTCGAATCGTCGATCGGGCCCGCCTGGTACGCGTCGAGCCGGTACAGCCCGGTATCGCCGAGCGTGACCTGCGCCTTGCCGCGCGTCGTATCGGTGCCCGAGACGGTGATGTTGTTGACGATCGCGGCGGCATAGCTCGCATAGACCGGGGCAGGGCCGCCACGCACGACCTCGACACGCTGCGTCATCAGGTCGAACCGGTTGATGCTGTCACCGCGGAAGAAGTTGCCGTCATTCTCGTGGAACATCGGCAGGCCGTCCTGCTGGAACGTGACGAGGCCACCGTCGCTCGGCAGACCGCGCAGGCGGATGATGTTCTGGACCTCGCCGCCGGTGTTCTCGACTGCGAACCCGGGCAGCTTGCCGAGCAGATCGGCGAAGTTGATCGGCGCGAGCTTCTGGATGTCGGCGTTGCTGAGCGAGTTTACCGCGTAGGACACGTCGAAGCGGCGCTGCTGACGCGCGGAGCCGGTTACGATGATGTCGCTGCCGGTTTCGGGCGTCGCCGCGTCCGGTGCAGGTGCGGACGGGGCCTGCGTTGCGGACGCGTCGTCGGTCGACGCGGTCGTCGGTGCAGGCGTCGTCGAAGCAGATTGGGCCCAGGCCGGCGTGTACGCCATCATGCCGAGTGCGATCAGTGCGCAGCCACCGCGCAAGCGAGTCTTCGTCATCAATTGGTTCCCACCCTGTGTCCTGACGCAGCCGCTGGGCGCGCAATGTGACAATTTTAATTAATTTCACGAAATAAACTAATGGTGTAGCCGATTGTCGTGAAAGCGTGCGGAGGTGTCACACATGAGGCTCAGGCTGGACGACGACGAGCGCCGGATCATGCAGGTGCTGCGATCGACGGGCTCCCGGTCGCGCAAGCAGTTGGCGGTCGATCTCGCGATGAGCGCATCGAAGCTTACCCGGCTGTCGAGCAACCTGCTGGCGCACGGCCTGATCGAGGAGTGTGCGACCGCGGATGCCGTCACGCCAGGGCGCCCGGCCGTCCCGCTGCGGATATCGCCGCAGGCGGGCTATGCGGTCGGCGCGATGCTGCACCGCGGGCTGATCGAGGTGGCGCTGGTCGATTATGCCGGCGGCGTGATCGCGCACAGCTCGCAACCGTTCGACGATCCCGACCCGCGCGTGTTCGCCGCGTGCGTAACCGCGACGATGCACGATCTGGCGATCGCGAACCGCCTGTTGGGCCGGCGGCTGCTGGGGGTCGGGATCGGCGTCCCCGGATCTTCGACGTCGCCCGAGGGGAACAAGCGCTGGACGGTGGACAGCCTGGCGGTGTGGCGCGGCATCGACCTCAAGGCGCTGTTCGAGGAGCATATCGGCCACCCGGTCTGGATCGAGAACGATGCCAACGCCGCGGCGCTCGCGGAATATTATATCGGCGGCCTGATGCGACGCTGTTCGACCGCGGTGGTGATCCTGCTCGGCCACGGGATCGGCGCGGGCGTCATCATCGAAGGGCGTATCCTGCGGGGCGCGATGGCGAGTGCCGGGGAGATCGGTTGTCTCTATCCCAGTACCGACGCGCGTCCCTCGACGCTCGATCTGCTGGTGACGCTGCGCGCGGCGGGGTGCGCGATCCATTCGCTGGTCGATTTCGACGCGGCGATCGCCGGGTACGAGGATGTCGTCGATCGCTGGGTGCGGCGCGCTGCCAGCCAGATCGCGGTGATCGTCAACTGGGGCATCGCCTGGATCGACCCCGGCGAGTTCGTGATTTCCAGCCCCTTGCCCAATCGCATCCTGACCGCACTGGTCGAGCATATCGATTTCGCGGCGATGCACATCGGCGATCACGTCGCCACGCCGCCGCGGATCTCGGTGTCCACGCTCGAAGGCGCCGCCGCGACGATCGGCGCCGCGCTGCTGCCGATCCACGCGACGACCGTGCCTTGATCCGGCGAACCCACTTGCGGGCAGGGGGGGGCGATCGACAATCGGTGTGATGCGCGAGATCCGTTCATATCCTGTCATCCCCGCGGAGGCGGGGACCCAGATGCTCAAACGGTCGCGATCATATCGCGAGGTTTGCCAGTATGGGTTCCCGCCTGCGCGGGAATGACGATTGCATGTTTGACAGGAACAAGCGCCCACGCACGTTCCACGCTGAGTGCCGATCCGAAGGTCTCCCCCGACGCCGTTAGCGCGCCGCCTTCACATAGCGGTCGAACCACGCGATCGCCCGCTGGCGCACGTCCGCGGACTGTTCGGGCCCGGTCACGCAATGCCCGGCATCGGGGTAGATCACCAGGCTGACTGGGACGTTGCGGTCCTTCAGCGCGTGCCACCATTCGATCGACTGCGTCGGTGGCACCTCGATGTCGCGCTCGCCGACATAGATGAAGGTCGGCGTCTTCGCGCGCTTGGCCTGGTAGATCGCCGAGACGTCCTCATACGCCTTCATGTCGTCGTACATCGACTTGCCGAAGAACGGCAGCAGCCACTGGTCGATGCCGTTGGTGCCGTAATAGCTGACCCAGTTCGACAGCCCGGCGCCCGCGACTATGCCCTTGAAGCGATCGGTCTGCGTGTTCGCCCACATCGCCATGAACCCGCCATAGCTGCACCCGCCGAGACCGAGCCGCTTGTCGTCGACCGGTGCGACGCGCTCGACCGCGTCGATCCCGGCGAGGATATCGCGCAGGTCGCCGCCGCCGAAATCGCGCTTGTTGGCGGCGGTGAACGCCTCGCCCTGGCCATAGCTGCCGCGCGGATTGGGCAGGAAGACGTAATAGCCGGCCTTCACCAGCGCCGCGTTGAGTGAGGTTGGATACAGATAGTTCGGCGTGGACGCGGCCGACGGCCCGCCGTGCACGATCGTGATCATCGGCGCCTTGCCGGTTGGTGCGACGCGGGGGGCGAGCAGCCAGCCTTGCACGTCGTAGCCGTCGTTTTTCCAGCTGATGCTGCGCGCGGCGGCGAGGGCAGGCGCGGCGTCGTTGTCATGCGTGACCTGCTTCACCCCGGCGCCGGGGGCGACGATCGAGCCCGCATAGATTGCCGGCGCGCGTTCGTAGTCCTGCACCACCGCAGCGGCGACCCGGCCATCGGCGGAAAACGCCGCGCGACCGTCGCCCGCCGCCGTACTCACGGGTTTTGCGAAGCCGGGAACGACCGGTTGGCCGGGCGTCAGCGTGCCGAACTGGACCTGGTCGCCCGCGAGCGTGACGACGCGCAGGCCCGCTCGGGTCCAGTCGATCGTCGTCGCGGTGGACTTGGCACCCTGCGTGATGTTGCGCGGTGTCCCGCCGCCGAGACCGACCGTGTAGACGTCGCCGCCGATCGATCCGAAGTCGCTCATCAACCCGCCGATATAGGCGACCGACCGCCCGTCCGGCGAAACGCGCGGCTGGTTGATCTGCATCGTCGGCTTGGCGATCGCGCGGATCGCGCCGGTCTGCGCATCGATCGCATCGAGCGTCGCGACCCACCAGTTGTTGTCGCCATTGCCGAGCGCGGTGGTCGCGACGAAACCGCGTCCGTCGGGCGTCCAGTCATATTCGTAGACATAGCGGCCGGCCGGCGACAGCGGCTTTACCGCCTCGTTGGTGCGCGTGATGTCGAACACGGCGAGGCGTTGCTCATCGTTCTTCTCGCCGATTTCGCCGATCATCCGCACGCCCGCCTGCGTCGCGCCCGATTCCTTCGCGGCGCCCAGCGTCACCAGCAAGGCGATCCGCTTGCCGTCGGGCGATACCCGCGGCGTCTGCGCGATGCCGCCGATCGTCGCGATGGTGCGCGTCGTCTTTGCATCGGCATAGGTCAGGCGCACCGTGCCCGCGCTGGTGTCGCGGCTGAGGAACACCAGATCGCCGTTCGGGGCGAACGTCAATCCGGCATAGCTGCACGTCGGGCACGGATCGATCGTCCGCACCACATGGCCATCGGCGGCGGCGCGGATCGTCACGACATTGTGACCGCCATTGCCCTCGATCGTCGCCATCCGGTCGCCCGCCGCGGACAACGCCAGGCCGCCATATTGATGCAGCGTCTGGGCGGAGGCCGGCGACGTGGCGGCGAGAAGGGCAACGGCAAGGGTCAGGCGCATCGAAAGCTCCGGCAGACGGCAAGGTGTCGCCATGCTTACCGCGTCCACCTCAACCCGCAAGCGGCGACGCGCGCACCGGATCGAACATCGGACCGCAGCGATGCCGGTTGGTGCGTCAGGCCGCCCCGCGCGCGACCTTCCAATAGGTTGCGTACCGCTCGTGTGCGATCCGGTGATACGGGATCAGGCGGATCGGCTGCCCCTCGGCCGATACCGTCGTGAACTCGAGCGGCCTCGGGCCGGGCTTTACCGTCGCAGAGAGCGTGTCGGGATCGCCCGCCAGGTCGGGCGCGGTGAACGGCGTGGCGTTATACTCGCCGTATTTGCGCTCGCTGACGATGATGTCCGATCCCGGCGCCAGTCCTTCGCGCCCGAGTGCACCCGCGAGTACCAGCGGTCCGTAGGTGAAGGCGACGATATCGGGTGCGGCGGGCGCACGTTGGACCGCGACTTCCATCGCCAGCCGCAGTTCGATCCGGTCGCCGTCGCGCCACGTTCGCGCGACGTCGACATAGCTGCCGGGCGCGGCCGATCGCGCGGTCTCGACGCCATTGACCAGCACGACTGCGGTGTCGCTCCAGTGCGGATGCCGCAGTTTCAGCGTCGCGCTGGTCGGGCGCTTCGAGCCCCAGCGCAGCGTCGTCGTCGGCGTCTCGGGGAAACTCGTGGTTTGCGTGACGAGCGCATCCTTGTCGCGCCACCGCACCGACGACGGCAGGAACAGGTTGACGTACAGCGCGTCGGCATCGTGGAAATAGATCGAATCGCGGTATTTGACGTGGTTCTCCATGCCGGTGCCGGTGCAGCACCAGAACGAGTGCTCAGGGGTGTGGTACAGCTTCATGTAGCCGGGGCGGGCGCCCTGGAAATAGGTCGCCATGCCGCTGTCGGGATCCTGCGATGCGAGGATGCCGTTGTAGAGCGTACGCTCGTAATAATCGGCATAGCCCGCCTGCGGATCGTGGAGGAACAGCGCCCGCGTCAGCTTCAGCATGTTGTGCTGGCAGCAGGTCTCGGATCCCTTGGCGGAGAAGACGTGATCGGCGAAATCGGCCATCGGGAAGAAATGCTCGTTGTCGCCGTGCCCGCCGGTGGCGAACGACCGGGTCCGCGCCACCGTCTGCCAGAAGAACGCGGCCGCGACATGGTAGTCGGGGTTGCCGGTGATCTCCCACACCCGCTGGTAGCCGATGATCTTGGGCAGTTGCGTGTTGGCGTGCATCCCGTCGAGCATGTCGCGGCGCTTGGCGAGCGGCGCCATGATCGCCTTCTGCGCGAACCGCTCCGCCGTCGCCTTGTAGTCGGCGTTGCCGGTCATCGCGAACAGGTCGGCGAACACCTCGCTCATGCCGCCATGCTCGGTCTCGAGCATCGTCTCGAACTGCGCGTCGCTCAGCGGACGCGTCGCGATCACCGCCCAATCGGCGAATTTCAGCAGCACCGCGCGTGATGCTGCGCTGTCCGCCAGCATCGCCCCGTCACGCAGCCCGGCATAGACCTTGTGCAAGGTATACCACGGTACGCCGGTGATCGGCTCGCCCCGAAGATGCGCCGCGACCAGTTTCGCGCCATCGGGAAACGCACAGATAAAACCGCTGTTCGCGGCCTTCTGACACGCAGCCAGTTCGCGCGCGATGTAGTCGACCCTGCGCTTGTACGCAGCATTGCCCGTCGACCGGTACGCCAGCGCGCACGCGGACAGGTAATGGCCGAGCGTATGGCCGTGGCAGTTGATGTCCGCCCAGGTCGGATCGGATTCCCATCCGCCATAGACGGGCGCCTTCGGCTTCAGACCTGCGTTCACGCGAAAATTGTGGAGCAACCGGTCCGGTAGCAACGTCAGCAGATACGCCTCGGTCTTGCGCTGTGCCTGCAGGAAGGGACCGTCGCCCAGTGTGACGTCGGCGAGATCGAACGGCATCACCGTTGCCGCCGGTCCTGACGCCGAGATCGGTGCCTGCGCTGCGACGGCGGACCTTGTAGCGGCCAGCAGCGACCCGCCCGTCAGCGCAACCGTCCCTGTCCCCATGAGAAAATCTCGACGGGACCTGCCCGCGCAACATCCATCCGCCAACATCTCTCTCCAGATCGATTTTTTGTCAGAGTATTGGTATTCGGCGGGATGTCAAAGCTGGCAGCGACGATTTACCCCACCGATAAATGACGTTCCGCAATCCGCGCTACTCGAAGGTTAGCGGGGCTGGGCCGCGGGAGCGGTACCTTTCTCTTTTTTCCACGCTCGCCTCCGCATCGGCGAAGCAGGGCTGCGGCTGGCCGCGACGGGAAATGGTGTGACTGACGCTGGGGTCATTGGGCGAACTGGTCATACAGAAGCGCAATCTTTTTCACGATTATGTCGCCGCCCGGCCGTCTGCGCGTTCAAATTGGCCATGCCGGTGGGCCTTGACTCGGTCATCAGTCGACCTAAAGGTACCGCTATCAATAGCCTGCTCAAGACAGGCATGATCGGGGGTTGGATGGGTTTCGCGCTTCATGTTTTGCAATCAGCACGCCGGAGCGATCGACGCTCCGCGCCGACTGACGCGCGTCCAGACTTCCACCGACCATAAACGCATTCTCGCTGCAACGTCGGCGAGGCTCCAGAGAGGATTCTGATCATGACCCCTTTTAAAATGGTATCGCGTCTGACGCGCGCGGCGCTGCTGGGCGCGACGACGATGGCCGCAGTGTCCGCGACCATGGCCGCAGCGCAGACCATACCGCCGACGCAAGATCCTTCGCCGCCCGCAGCGCAAGGCGCAGCCCCGGCCGCAGTAGAGCCTGTTGCCCCGGCATCGGCGCCCGCGCCGGCAGCGACCCTGCCGGATTCCGATCAGACTCCGGGGGCGATCGATGCAGCGAACAGCGCCGATATCGTCGTCACCGGCTACCGCTCCAGTCTCGCCAAGTCGACCAACGCCAAGCGTGCGGCGACCGGGTTTACCGATTCGATCTTCGCAGAGGATATCGGCAAGTTTCCCGATACGAACATCGCCGAATCGTTCAATCGCATTCCCGGCATTACGATCACGCGCGACGTGACAGGTGAAGGCACCAACGTCGCGATCCGCGGGCTGGGCTCGAACTTCACGAACGTGACTCTCAACGGCGCGACGATCGCGGTGGCGTCGTCGGGCGCGACCGATGCGCAGGGCACCGATCGCTCGGTCGATCTGAGCTTTTTCCCGACCGACCTGTTCACCAAGCTGACCGTCAACAAGAGCTACACCGCCGACCTTCTCGAAGGCGGCGCGGCCGGCAATATCGACCTTCGCTCGGCACGGCCGTTCGATCGTGCGACCTCGTTCCTCGCCTATAACGTCCAGGGTACCAAGCAGTCGCCCGAGGACCGGATCGGTGCGCGTGGCTCGCTGATCGGCAGCTGGCGCAACGACAAGTTCGGTATCCTCGCAGGCGTCTCGGCGCAGCGCCTGTTCACCGACACGCGTGGGTTCGAGACGATTGGCTATACCAATCCTGCTCTAACTGCGGCTCAGTGCGGCGCGACATCGGGGTGCAACACGACCGGTGGCGGCAACTGGACGATTCCCGCGGTGGTACCGACCGGCGCCGGTGGGGGTCTGGTAGCGGGGACGCCGATCAACAGCGCGTTCCTGCTCGCGAACAACCCGGGCGCATCGATCCAGCAGATCGACAACGCGCTGCTGCCGCGTCTCGGCCGCTCGACTAGCATCCGCGGTCCGCGTGATCGGTTCAACGCGATCGTCAGCGCCGAGTGGCAGCCGACCGACACGCTGCACCTTTATGTCGACGGGCTGTACGGCTACAAGAAGAACGACCTGATCCGTGAGAACGTGGCGTGGATCGTGCGCAACGGCGCCGTGATCCCGACCAACCTGACGTTCGACAAGGCGGATTGCACGATCGGTTGCGTTGTCACCGGCGGTACGTTCGCCAACGCGCAGTTCTTCAACGAATTCCGTCCGTATACCGAGACGACGAAGCTGTTCAGCGTCAATCCCGGCGGCGAATGGGAGATTTCGGACACGCTGAAGCTCAACCTTCAGGGCAATTACGCACGCTCGACGTTCCACCGCGAAAGCCCGTCGGTGGGCCTGACCACGCCGCTGGGCGTCGGCAACACCGTCACCTACACGAATACCGGCGGTGTCCCGTCGATCCAGAGCGCACTTGACCTCAACGACCCCGCCAATTTCGGCTGGAACGCGGGCAGCCGCGTGAACATCCAGGACGAGCGCCGTCTCAACACCAACAAGGGCGCACGCGGCGACCTGACCTGGGGCGGCAAGGCGCTCAACCTGAAGGTCGGTGGCGCGTTCGACGATGTATCGCGTCGTATCCAGGGCTTCGACAACAGCCAAGCGTATCAGAACGCCGTCTGCGGCAACAATCCCAGCATCTTCGTACCCTCGCCCAATTCGCAGCCGCCGTGCGAAGGGCGCAATGCTCCCGGCGTGATCCCGGCGGGTTATCCTTCGTATCCGGGCTATGGCACCGGATCGACGGCAGGTATGGCGGGTCCGGTGACATATGGTGGTTCGCTGATCCCGAATTCGGCAGCGCCGACCTATCTCAAGCCGGGCCCGGCCGGGTTCGTGACGGTCGATTGGCCGAAGTTCGCGGCCGCCAGCAACTATGACCAGTTTCACGACAACGCGCCGGAGAGCGGGGGGGCCAATACCGGCGCCAGCGGCGGTACGATCCGCGAGGTCGTCAAATCGGCGTTCGCGACGCTGAACGGCGAGCAGGAACTCGGCGGCAACATGCTGCGCTTCAATGTCGGTCTGCGTTACGTCAACACGATCCAGACGATCACCGGCCGGGTCTCGCTGCCCGATCCGCGCAACACCACCACGACCGGCGCCTCGCTGCCCGATGGCAGCCGCTATGCGAACATCGTCAACATCGTCCAGACGCGCAACGAATATGCGAAGTGGCTGCCGGCGGCGACATTCGCCTACGACGTCAGCGAACATGCCGTCGTCCGCGTCGCCGGATCGCGGACGATGACGCGTCCCGATCCGTCCGCGCAGTTGCCGGGCGTCAGCTTCGGTGCCCCCTCGGCCGATCAGGCGAACATCGGCAATCCTGCGCTGAAGCCCTATCTGTCGACCAATCTCGATCTGGGCTTCGAATATTATACCGGCCGCGAGGGAGTGATCAGCTTCAACGCCTTCCGCAAATCGATCGAGGGCTTCACCAACACCTTCATCAGCACGGTGCCGTTCTCGAACCTGGCGCAGTACGGGATCACGTATGACACGTTGAACCCGACGCAGCAGATCGCGATCAACTCGCGTGGTGGTCCAGGGGCTGCACAGGTGCAGGTCACGTCGCAGGTCAACGTGCCCAACAAGCTGACGATCAACGGCCTCGAATTCCAGTGGGTCCAGCCGCTCGACTTCATTACCAAGCACATCGGCGTGACCGGGTTCGGCTTCAACGCCAATGCGACGGTGGTCGACCAGCGCAGCGATGGTCCGGCGACCGCGTTCGGCGTGGCGCCGTTCACCTACAACATCACCGGGTATTACGAGAAGCACGGCGTGATGCTGCGGGTGTCGACGACCTCGCGCGAGGGATCGCAGAACAGCGGTGCGGCGCAGAACGGCATTCCGGCTGCGGCTTTGTTCGGCACCGACTATACGACGTACGACTTCTCGTCGTCGTTCGATCTCGACAAGATCTTCGGCCTGAAGAACGCCCCGCAGCTGACCGTCAACGTGGCGAACTTCACGAATGCGACGCTGCGCTCGTACTTCCAGTTCGAGAACGCGACCTTCACGCAGTACAAGCCGGGGCGTCAGTTCCTGGTCGGTCTGCGCGGGACCTTCTAGTCGGAGAGCGGGGCGATCGTGATGCGGCCGCCCCGCCGCTCGTTTGGCGGGGTGGCACGGTCGCGACCGTCATCAGGATGCTCGCCAACCCGCTTCCCGGCATTGTCGATGCGCCGGTAAATCCTGGATAGCGACAGGCGCGGCGCGAGCGACCTGTCGCCGACGATCGGTATGTCGCTGTAGTGTTGGTAGGCATCTTGGTCGTGAACCCGGTGAATCGGCGCAGGACGCAGGCCGAGTTCGGCGACGAGGTGTTAAGCCGCCGTTGCGGCTCCACGAAGAGCCTGTGGCGGGCGGCATGAAACATCGCCCCCTCAGCACACGGTCCGATATCGCCAGATACATGTCGATCCCGAGAATGCATTGCTCGCAGCAGCAAGGGCACCGTGATGCGCAAATCGCAGCATGAACCGGTGGCTCGATGGCGGGTACCGAAGGATGAAGGAGCGGATCTGTTGGCGCAGGCCGTATC
Source organism: Sphingomonas sp. PP-CE-3A-406 (assembly GCF_003688625.1). GTDB lineage: Bacteria > Pseudomonadota > Alphaproteobacteria > Sphingomonadales > Sphingomonadaceae > Sphingomonas. Next base: position 937,187 of record NZ_RCWY01000001.1, on the reverse strand, counting down.
GCGTCGTGCCTCGATGAGCGCTGGCGCATTTGCAACGCTTCCCGCAGCCACGTTTAGTGTCGCAGCACGAGCCCGGGACGTTGATCCCCGGACCGGGCTTCCGACCAGCATCGATGCGGCGGCGCTCGCTTTCTTCGCGGGTCGTTGTAGACATTCTGACAAACAAGGGGATTGGTAAGTCCGATGGCGAAATCTGTATCCCGCAATGGATCGGTAAGGGCTGGAGCATACGACGTCCCGGCCAACGATCGCCTTTATCAGCGTATCGCGCGGCGCCTGGTCGAAGAGTTGACTGCCGGGACCTATGCGATCGGCGATCGGCTGCCCGCGGAACGGGAACTCGCTATCGAATATGGCGCAAGCCGTCCGGCCGTGCGCGAAGCGCTCATCGCGTTGGAAGTGCAGGGCTTTATCGAAGTGCGCGTTGGCTCCGGGGCCTATGTCTGTCGGTTGCCGGGGCAGGGCGAGGAGCCGGGATTCGCGATCACCGCGTTCGAACTGACCGAGGCCCGGATCATGTTCGAGGGTGAGGCCGCCGCGCTCGCCGCAGCGCAGATTACGGACGCGGAACTGGATGTGCTCGATCGTCTGGTCGAGGCAATGACGGCCGAAAATACGCGCGTCGAAGTGACCGAGATCGCCGATCGCGACTTTCATATGGCGATCGCGAAGGCGACCCGAAATGCGGGTGTCGTCCGGACGATCGAGGATCTGTGGCATCTGCGATCGACATCGCCCGAATGCGCGCTTCTTCACGCCAAGGCGCGCAACGCCAAGGTGCGCCCCGTCATCGCCGAACATACTGCGATCGTTGATGCTTTGCGCGCGCATGATGCCGGGGGCGCGCGCGCGGCGATGCACGGGCATCTGACATCGGTCATGGATCACCTGCTGTTCCAGACCGAGGAAATGGCGATGGAACAGGCACGGCTCGCGCTTGCGGGCACCCGGCAACGCTATGGCCGCAGCGCCAGATCGTGAAACGCGTGCAAGCCGGCGCTTGCAAGTTGTCAGACCAATTATATCGCTGCTACTACGATGGGGCACGTCAGCACAGCGTGGACAGGACGGGATGATCGGCGAATGATGATGACCCAGACCATGCGCTGGTTTGGCCCGCGCGATCCGGTGCCGCTCCAGGCCATACGGCAGGCCGGTGCGACCGGAATCGTCACGGCATTGCACGAAGTGGCCAATGGCGACGTCTGGAAGACGGACGCGATTGCCGCACGCCGGATCCTGATCGAAGAGGCTGGCCTCGAATGGAAGGTGGTCGAAAGCCTGCCCGTCGCCGAAGATCTGAAGCGGCGCACAGGCGACAGGGACCGGCTGATCGCGGCCTATATCGCCAGCTTGCGGAATCTTGCGGGGCAGGGCGTCGAGGTGGTGACCTATAATTTCATGCCGTTGCTCGACTGGACTCGGACCGATCTGAGCTGGGCGTTGCCCGACGGCGCCCGGGCGTTGCGGTTCGAGCTTCAGGCGCTCGCCACCTACGATATCCATATCCTGCGTCGCCCGAACGCCGACCGGGATTACGCGCCCGAGCTGGTTGCCAGCGCCGCCGAGCGGTTCGCGACGATGGACGCCGCCGCGCGCGATACGCTCGAGCGGACGATCATCGCCGGTCTGCCGGGCAGCGAAGAGAGCTTCAGTTCGGCGCAACTGCTCGAGCAGATCGAGACCTATGCCGAGGTCGACGCGGCGGCGCTGCGGGCGAACCATATCGCGTTCCTGGAGGCGGTGTGTCCGGTTGCCGAAGCGGAAGGCATCCGGCTGGTGGTGCATCCCGACGATCCGCCGTTTCCGATCTTCGGCTTGCCGCGCGTGGTGAGCACCGAGGCGGACGTGCGCACACTGGTGACAGCGGTGCCTTCGGTCGCGAACGGCCTGTGCTTTTGCAGCGGCTCGTTCGGCGCGCGCGCGGACAACGACTTGCCGGGCATCGTCCGGCGGCTCGGCGACCGCATCGGCTTCGTCCATTTGCGGTCGGTGCAACGCGAGCCCGACGGTGCCTTTTACGAGGCTGCGCATCTGCAGGGCGATGCTAACATGCCGGCGATCATGACCGAGCTGGCGGCCTTGCAGGCACGGACGGGCCGCAGCCTGCCGATGCGTCCCGATCATGGTCACCAGATGGCCGACGATCTGAACAAGCGGACCAATCCCGGCTATTCGTTGATCGGACGGCTTCGCGGGCTCGCGGAACTGCGCGGGTTGGAGCTAGGCTTGGCGTACGGCAGAGCGGCAGTCTGATGGTCGGCGGTGTGCCTCGACGATAGCTGGGCGGCGTCGATGCGGTCAGGAGTCGTCGCGATCGATACGCCGCCTATCGGAGCGATCGCACTGGTCAGCCGCCAACACGGCTTTTGGTTTGACATGATTGCGGCCGGTCCGTCATGGTATCGCTATCAGCGGCGGCTCGGAAGATTGTCGCGTTTACGATAGGAGATCACGGTGTCCGGCATCAGATCGAAGCGATCGCGCACGGCCTTGGCCCTGCAGCCACGCCGCGGGGGGACCGCGGCAACACCCTGACGCCTGCGACTATCGGGCAGGAGGTCGCGCCGGCGATGTCGCCCTCGGCCCCTATGGCCAGCGCAACCGCGTGATGCCCAAACACCCTCACCGAAAGTCCCTGGAGGACCATCGATGCCAAAAATCGTTTCCGCCCGAGTCATCGTTACCTGTCCGGGACGCAATTTCGTCACGCTGAAGATCGAATGCGACGACGGCACCACCGGGCTCGGTGACGCCACGCTCAACGGCCGTGAGTTGAGCGTCGCCAGCTACCTGACCGACCACGTCGTGCCGTGCCTGATCGGTCGCGACGCGCACCGGATCGAGGACGTCTGGCAGTATCTCTACAAGGGTGCGTATTGGCGTCGAGGCCCGGTGACGATGGCGGCGATCGCGGCAGTCGACACGGCGCTCTGGGACATCAAGGGCAAGCTCGCGGGGATGCCGGTGTACCAGTTGCTCGGCGGCGCGGCGCGCGATGCGTGCATGGTCTACGCGCACGCGAACGGCACGACGATCGAGGACACGATAGCGGTCGCCAAGGCGGAGCAGGCGAAGGGGTACAAGGCGATCCGGCTGCAATGCGGCGTGCCGGGGCTCGCCTCGACCTACGGCGTCGCGAAGCATGGCGCGCGCTACGAACCCGCCGATGCCGACCTGCCGAGCGAGAGCGTGTGGTCGACCGAGAAATACCTCCGCGTCGTGCCAGAGCTGTTCAAGGCCGCGCGCGAGGCGATGGGCTGGGACGTGCATCTGCTCCATGACATCCACCACCGGCTGACGCCGATCGAGGCGGGCCGGCTGGGCAAGGCGCTCGAGCCTTACAACCTTTTCTGGATCGAGGACCCGACGCCGGCCGAGAACCAGGAGGCGTTCAGGCTGATCCGCCACCACACGACGACGCCGATCGCGGTCGGCGAGGTGTTCAATTCGATCTGGGACGCGAAGGACCTGATCCAGAACCAGCTGATCGACTATATCCGCGCGACCGTCGTGCACGCGGGTGGCATCACGCACCTGCGCCGGATCGCGTCGCTCGCCGACCTGTACCAGGTGCGGACCGGCTGCCACGGCGCGACCGACCTGTCGCCGGTGGCGATGGCGGCGGCGCTGCATTTCGGGCTGTCGGTGCCCAATTTCGGCGTGCAGGAGCATATGCCGCACACCGACGAGACCGATGCCGTCTTCCCGCATGCATACACCTTCGACGACGGCATGATGCATCCGGGGGAGGCACCGGGGCTCGGCGTCGACATCGACGAGGATCTCGCCGCGACCTACGAGTACAAACGTGCCTATCTCCCGGTCGCGCGTCTCGAGGATGGCACGCTGTGCAACTGGTGACCGCCGCCGCCACGATCGAGAAACCGCGCGGCAAAGTGCGGTGGATCGTGTGTGCGCTGCTCTTCGCCGCGGTTGCGCTGAGCTATATCGACCGGCTCGTGCTGCCGGTGCTGAAGCCCGAACTCCAGGCGCGCTATAATTGGAGCGAGCAGGGTTATGCCGATCTCGCGATCGCATTCCAGGCGGCGTACGGCATCGCCTATGTGCTGTTCGGGCGGTTCGTCGACCGGGTCGGCGCGAAGATCGGCTATGCGGTCGCGGTAACGCTGTGGACGATCGGCCATGTCGCGCATGCGCTTTTCACCAGCGCGGGCATGATGATCTTCGCGCGCATCCCGCTCGCGATCGGTGAGGCCGGTGCGTTTCCGGCGGCACTGGCGGCGGCGAACGAGTGGTTTCCACAACGCGAGCGTGCGCTGGCGATCGGCATCTTCAACGCGGGCTCGAACGTCGGCGCGATCCTCACGCCGTTGATCGTGCCGGTGATCGCGGTGACGTTCGGCTGGCGGATGGCGTTCATCGCGACCGGCGCGCTGACCGTGATCTGGCTGGTCGCCTGGCTCGCCTTCTACCGATCGCCGCGCAAGCATCCGCGCATCACGCCCGAGGAACTGGCGTGGATCGAGGCCGATCCCGTCCCGGCCGCGAAGCCGGTCCGCTGGCGCACGCTGCTCCGGTTGCGACAGACCTGGGCGTATATGCTCGGTCGGTTCCTGATCGATCCGGTGTGGTGGACCTTCCTGTTCTGGCTGCCCGATTTCTTCAATCGGCAATACGGCGTGAAGATGCTCGATTTCGGCCCGCCGCTGGTCGCCGTGTACGTGCTGGCCGATGTTGGATCGGTCGCGGGCGGCTGGTTCTCGTCGCGACTGCTGGCACGCGGCCAGACGCCCAACCGCGCGCGAAAGACCGCATTGTTCGCCTGCGCGTTGTTCGCGCTGCCGATCATCTTCGCGGCGCAGGCACCGGGATTGTGGTGGGCGGTCGCGGCGATCGGCCTGGCGTGCGCATGCCATCAGGGCTTTTCCGCCAACGTGTACGCGATCCCCGGCGACCTGTTCCCGCGCGGCATGGGCGGATCGGTGATCGGTCTCGGCGGGCTGGCGGGGGCGTGCGGCGGGATGCTGATGGCGAAGTTCGCGGGCACGATCCTGGCGGGTGTCGGCAGCTATGGGCCGATCTTCGTGGTCGCCGGCTGCGCCTATTTCGTCGCGCTGCTGGTGATCCACTTGCTCGTACCGCAGTATACGCCCGTCGATCCGGAACGCCTTGCGTGAGCCTGCGCGACCCGGCCTGATCGGGCGGTGACCGCGAGACTGTCGGCGACGGGGCCGGGGGCTTGGCGAAATCGAACGCGGTCCGCGAACATGACCGTCTCGCGCCAGCGACCTGCCTGCGATCGCCACGCGTCGCGCGTCGCGGTCGTCAAGCGCGTGTGAGTGGCGGTTCGGACCAAGACGCGCGTCCGGTCTCCAATCTTCCGGCGATGCGGCGGCGGAAGGCGGGATCGGTGGGATCGGTGACGAGGATATCGTACCAGCCGCCGGTCTCGGCGAGCGACAACGGATGAGGCCGCCCGTCGCCACGCCAGCCGCGATGCGCCTTGGTATGGCGCAGCGATACCGCCTTCAGGCCCGGCGGCACCGTCACCGAAAGCGTTTCACGCGCCGGCTCGAGCCGCCACGACACGGCCTTGGCAGTCTTTTGCCCGGCGAAGTGGCGATGAAAGCCGTTCGGGCCGAGCAGCCACAGATCGTAGCGTCCTTCGTCGTCGAGCGGCCATGTCGCCGCGATGCGATCACCGGCGGCGAGCGTGTAGCGCCGCGGGATGTGGTCGAGACGATGGCGATCGTAGACGTGGACGACGACCGGCGCGCCGCGGCAGGCGAGGTCGAGCGTGATGCCCGTCGCGTCGATCCGCGCGATCGTCGCGTCCAGATCATAGGGGAGCGCGCGGGAGGGCCGGATACCCGGTTCCTGCGGCGGACGCGCACCGGCAGCGGGCGCGTGCGGTTCGGGTTGCCCCTTCAGCGCGGCGGCGCGTGCGGCCGTCGCGCGCGGGTCGGGCAGCGAGGCAGGGGCTGCGCCATTTGCGCGCGTGAAGTCGAATGCGGAGGTCAGGTCGCCGCAGACCGCGCGGCGCCAGGCCGAAATGTTGGGCTCTGCCACGCCGAAGCGCGTTTCGAGGAAGCGGATCACCGAGGTGTGGTCGAACACCTGCGAATCGACCCAGCCGCCGCGGCTCCACGGCGAGACGACGTAGCACGGTACGCGCGGACCCAGACCATAAGGCCGGCCGCGACATTCGGGCGTATCCGACTTGGCCTCGCCGGGGCTGGCGACATGATGATAGTCTGCGGCGGTGGCGATGCTCGACGTGCCCGCGAAACCGCCCGGCGCGCTGGCGTCGGGCGAGGGCGGTGCGGGCGGCGGCACGTGATCGAAGAAACCGTCATTCTCGTCGAACATCACGAACAGCGCTGTCCGTGCCCAGATTTTCGGATCGGCGGTCAGCGCGTCGAGCACCGCGGCGGTATAGGCGGCACCCTGCGCCGGGCTCGACGGGCCGGGATGCTCCGACCCGGCCGCATTCGCGATGATCCACGATACCTGCGGCAGCGTCCCGCCGACGACATCGGCGCGCAACCGGTCGAGCCCGTGCGTGGTCATCGCGCGATCGTGCAGCGGGGAGCCAGGCGCGGCGCCGCGATAGGCGGCGAACCCGGCCAGCGGGTTGTCGGTGAAATTGTCCGCCATGTCCTGATAGATCCGCCAGTCGATGCCGGCGGCCTGCAAGCGCTCGGGATAGGTGGTCCAGCGATACCCCTCGGGCCAGCCGCCATCGGCGGGCAGGCTGTCGTGCGAATTGCCGATCGCCGGGCCGCCGTGCGTGCCGGCGTGATCGTTGGTGCCGGTCCACAGCATGATGCGGTTGGTGTTGGTGCCGGTCTGGATCGCCGCGTGATAGGCGTCGCAGATCGTGAACGCCTCGGCGAGCGCGAACTGGAAGGGCAGGTCGGCGCGCGCGTAATGGCCGAGCGAGCGTTCGGTCTTGGCCGCGGGCCAGCGCGCCATCCGGCCGTGATCCCACGCCGCCTGCGCATCGGGCCAGGTATGCGGCGTGCCCGCCATGCGCATCAGCGCGAAATGCTCCTCGGTCGACAGATGAAACGGCGCGACGTGGCGGCCGTCCGCGGTTTCCTGCGACCAGATGTCACGGTTCTCCGGTAGCGGAATGGGTAGCGGATCGGCAAAGCCGCGGACGCCGCGCAAGGTGCCGAAATAATGATCGAAGCCGCGATTTTCCTGCATCAGGATCACGACATGATCGACATCGGCGATCGTGCCGGTGCGGACGTCGGCGGGGATCGCGAGCGCCCGCCCGATCGCGCTCGAGACGGTACCGGGCAGCACGCCCGTCGTGGCGGCGGCAAGCCCGGCGCCGATCAGCGTCCGGCGGGTGGGATGGTCGATCATCGTGGCTCCATCATCAGGTCGAGCCCGGCGAGCGCCGAGTCTCCGCGGACCCGCGCCGCATAGCGCAGCGCGCGCCTTCACGCGACGATAACGGCGGCTGATATGCTCGAATACTGAGAGCCGCTTCGCCGCACCTTAAGGCGGTGTCGCGGGAACGATTGGAAAGCCGAAGACGCAGGCGAAGTCCATCGGCGCAGTCACTTATGACCTGACCAGCAAGCCGAAAATTCCCAGACATTGCGGCCGTCACGATTGCAAAAGCGAGACGGCGCCCCGGCCGGAAAACGACCTAATTTCGGTTAAGATGATTTACTCGGCAAATGGCGTTGCGTTGCGCAACCTTCAAACTGAACGATGCGTTAACAGCCGACGGCATCGGTCTGTCTTGAAGACATTTGCATTGGGGTTGGTTTCTATTGTTTATTATGGCGATCGCCCTCGGTGGATGTTTGAAGGGGCCGCCGATCGAGTTTGGCCTTACCGAGGACACCGGCGGACATATCACCTACGCGTTGGGGGCGGCGCTGGCGTTGGCGGCGCGCGATGATGTCGACTCGGTGGAGATCGTCACGCGGCTGATCGAAGACGATGACCTCGGCGGCGCCTATGCCGTGCCGTACGAGCGGGTGTCGGCGAAGCTCGCGATCCGGCGTATCGCGACTGCGAACCGTCGTTATCTGGGCAAGGGGACCGGCGCTGCCGACCGCCCGGCCTTCGCGCAGGCGTTGATCGACCATATCGAAACGCTCGAGCGGCGGCCCGATGTGATCCACGCGCACTTCGCCGACGCTGCCGATGTCGCCATTCTGGTCCGCGAGCGGTTCGGCATCCCCTTCATCTATACCGCGCATTCGCTCGGCATCGAGAAGGCGGGGTGTTCGTCAGGCTCGAACGGGACGCTGGCGCCGCGGATCGCCGAAGAAGATCAGGCGATCGCCGCCGCCGACGCGATCATCGCGTCCTCGCGCGACGAGGCCGAGCGGCAGTTGATGCTGTATCCATCGGCGTGTCCGGCGAAGATCCACTGCGTGCCGCCCGGCGCGGGCCTCGCCGATAGCGCACCGGCAGACCCGACCAGAGCGAGGGCCTTGATCGCGCCGTTCCTGCGGGCACCCGACAAGCCGATCATCCTCGCCATCGCGCGTCCCGTCGCCAAGAAGAACCTGGTCGGGCTGATCGATCTGTTCGCGTCCGACGCGCGGCTCCGCGATCGTGCCAATCTCGTCATCGTCGCCGGGCTGCGCGACGGGCCCGATACCGGCGAGGACGAACAGCGAGCGGTCATCGGGGGGCTGCTGGCCGGGCTCGACAGGCACGACCTCTACGGGACGCTCGCCTTGCCCAAGCGCCATACCGCGGGCGATGTCGCCTCGCTCTATGCGCTCGCGCAGGAAACGGGCGGGGTGTTCGTCAATCCTGCGCTGACCGAACCCTATGGTCTGACGCTGACCGAAGCAGCGTTGCACGGTTTGCCGGTCGTCGCGACCTGTCATGGCGGCCCCGCGGATATCGTCGCAAGACTGGGGCACGGGTCGGTCGCGGACCCGCGCGACCACGCCGGTTTTGCCGCCGCGATCAACGCGCTGCTTGACGATCGGATCGCCTGGAAGCGTGCCTCGCGAGCAGGGCGCGTCAACGCCCGGATGCTCGACTGGAACGGCTATGCCGCGCGCTTCGTCGCGATCGTCGATGGTCTTCGCGCGATCCGGACGGTGAAGCCGCGACCGTCGCGGCTGTTGCTGTGCGATATCGACAACACGTTGACCGGATGCACGGTCGGCGCGCTCAGCATGGCGGCGTATCTGAAGACGCAGCCAAACCTCGCCTTCGGGGTCGCGACCGGGCGGTCCTTGCAGGAAGCGGAGCGGTTGCTCGGGGAATGGGGGCAGCCTGCGCCCGAAGTTCTCGTCACGTCGGTGGGTGCCGAGATCTATTGGCGTGATGGTGCGCGGCTGATCGCCGATGCCGAGTATAGCGCGCATATCGATGCAGGCTGGAATACCGATGCGGTCGACCGGCGGGTCTGCGGATTGGCGGGCGTCGAGCGCCAGCCGGCGGTCGAGCAGCGGCGTCACAAGCGCAGCTATTTCGCCGAAGAGCCTGCGGTGGTCGCCGCCATCCGCGCGGCTGTGGCGGACCTTCCGGTACGCGTCATCCACAGTCACGGCCGCCTGCTCGACATCGTTCCGGAGCGCGCGGGCAAGGGTGCGGCGATGACGTGGGTCGCAGGCAAGCTGGGGATCGCGCGCGATCATGTCTATGCCGCGGGCGACAGCGGCAACGATCTCGACATGCTCTCGATCTGCCGCAACGGCATTCTCGTCGCCAATCACAGCAGCGAGCTTGCCGGGCTGGTCGGACGCCCCACCATCTATCTCGCGCGGGGGGCGCATGCCGCGGGTATCGTCGAGGGTATGCGCGCCTTCGCGATGGAACGCGCGGCATGACGCGGCCGATCGGGTATTTCGTCCACCATCAGGGGCGCGGCCACGCCGAGCGCGCAGCGGCGATCGTCAACGCGTTGCCTTCCGACCGGCCGGTGGTGCTGTTCTCGGCGCGTGCGGATATCTTCCCGCCGCTCGCGTCGAACGTGACGATCCGCACGATCCCGTCGCTGTTCGAAGTGACGGGCGACGAACCGATCGGGTTGGCGAATGTCCGCACGCCGTCCAGCCTTCACTGCGCGCCGCTCGGGTGGAAGAGCATCACGCATGCGGTCGCGACGATCGCGACCTGGTTCGACGCGGCCCGTCCTGCGCTGTTCGTCACCGACGTCTCGGCGGAACTCGCGCTGTTGGCACGGATCGCGTCGGTCCCGTGCGTCAGCGTCCTCCAGCACGGCGACCGCAGCGATGCCGGGCATATGGCGGCGTATGAATCCGCGCTGGGCATATTGGCGCCCTATTCGGCAGCGCTCGAGCAACCGGGGCGGCCGGACTGGATGCTCGCCAAGACGCATTACGCTCCCGGCGTCGGGGTGGAGATCGACTCGATCGACCGGCGTGCGGCACGGGCCGCGCTTGGCCTGCCGCTCGACGCCGAGATCGTCGTCGTCGTCGCTGGTGGTGGTGGCAATGGTACGCCCGCGACGCCGCTCACGCTGGGTGCGCGCGCCGAACCGGACACGCTCTGGCTGACGATCGGCGCGGTCGAGCAGGAGTGGCACGCCACCGCGCCCGGCAACCTGCGGCATCTCGGCTGGGTCGACACGCCGGCGCTGTATATCGCGGCGGCGGACCGGGTCGTATCGTCGGCGGGCAATACGACGGTGCACATGATCGCGGCGATCGGCCGGCCATGGATCGTCGTCCCCGAATGGCGCTATTTCGACGAACAGCTGTGGAAGGCGCGAACGCTCGATCAGGCGGGGGCGGCGACCATGCTCGAGCATTGGCCGTCGCATGCCGGCGCGTGGATGGACGCCTGGACCCGTGCAGCGACGCTCGACCTGTCCCGTCAACACGCGCTGTATGCCGCCGATGCCGCGCGGGACGCGGCATCGTGGCTTGCCAAGGTCGCGGACGATGCCTGGGCGCAGCCGGTCGTCGCGCTCCCGCCCGACCCTGCTCCTGCCTCGACTCAATTTGCACCCTCTACTCACCATGCGAAAGCCTGACATGACCGTCTCGATCTGTACCCTCGCGCATGGCCGTGCGGCCCACCTTGCCAATGTCGTCCGGGCGCTCGACATGCAGACGACGGTGCCCGACGAACTCGTGATCGCGGTGATGCAGGCCGACGCGTACGACCTGCCCGAGACGCGGTTTCCGATCCGGCAGATCATGATCGGCGCCGACGGTATTCCGCTGGCCGCGGCACGCAATGCGGCGGCGCGGGCGGCGCAGGGCGAACAGCTGATCTTCCTCGATGTCGACTGCATCCCGGCGCCATCGCTCGTCGCGGACTATCTGGCTCAGCTGGGGGCGGTCGATGCGGTGCTGATGGGCGAGGTGCTGTACCTGCCATCGGGTGCGACCGCGGAGGGGCTAGATTTCGCACGGTTCGCAGCGCTCGGCGTCAAGCATTCCGAGCGGGCCGGGCCTCCGATCGAGGCCTTGGGAGACTGCACCGACTATCGCTGTTTCTGGTCGCTCAACTTCGCGATGCGGCGCGCGACGTTCCTCGCACTCGGCGGGTTCGACGAGCGGTATGTCGGCTATGGCGGCGAGGACACAGATTTCGGGCGGGTCGCGATGACCGCGGGCATCCCCATCCACTGGGTACGCGGCGCGCGCGTCTATCACCAATATCATCCGCACCACATGCCCCCGGTCCATCATGTCGACAGCGTGATCGCAAATGCGGCGCGCTTTCGCGACAAATGGGGGCATTTCACCATGGAGCATTGGCTGAAGGCCTTCACGCTCATGGGGTTGATAACGCTGCGCGAAGGCGAGCATGTGCGGCTTCGCACCGTGTCCGAGGAGGACCTAGCGCTGACCCGGCAACAGGTCGACCAGCCCTATGCGAGTACCTCCGTGGTGCTGGCGCAACTCGAGGCTCGGGCGCCAGCGATCGCGGCCGCATAGGCGCGTTTATACCCCTCGACCATTGCGGTCAGCGAGAACAGCCGGGTCACCCGGTCGCGGCATGCGGCGCGCGGGATCGCGGTAGCACGGTCGATCGCCTGCGCGAGCGAGGCGGCATCGGTCGCGAGCGCGCCGCAATCGCCGACCACCTCGCGCATCGCGCCGCGATCCAGCGCGGCAACCGGCACGCCGCACGCCAGCGCCTCGGCGGCGATCAGCCCGAACGGCTCATCCCACATCGGTGTCGATAGCAATACCGATGCCGTGCCGATCGCCTCGACCAGCGCGTCGCCGCCGAGATGGCCGCGATAAACGCGGGCGTGATCGAGCAGCGGCGCCACCCGGTCGCTGAAATACTCCATGCAGTCGATCGGCCCGACCACGTCCAGCTCGACCCCGGCCAAAATCGCCGCCTCGAGCGCGACCGCGGTGCCCTTGTTCGGGGTGATGCGGCCTGCCCAGATCGCCCGGCCATCGCCGACGGCGTGAAACCGCCACCGGGCCGTATCGATGCCGTTATGGACCACCGACACCGTGGCCGGCGGCGCCGTCCACCATGTTGCGAGATGCGCGTGCGACGTCACGGTCTGCCGCAGCCAGTTCGCGCTGGTATCCGCGACCGCGTTCGCCAGGCCGGCAAACGGGGGCACGTGGAGCGACGTCACCATCGCCGCGCGGTCGCGCTTCGCCAGGACATGCAGCGTCGGGTGCATCGTGTTGTTGTGGACGATGTCGTACGCGCCCGCGCCGATCGCCTCCCATGCCCTCCCGAACGCCGCATCCTGGAACGCGGTCAGTTGCGGCGTGCCATGCCACTGCGCCCAGGGCAGGACCGCCTCATAGTGGCGCTCGGCGATCGGGTGCAGAGGCAGCGCCGGGTCGCTGTCGCCGCTGGCGAACAGCGTGACGTCGTGCCCGCGCGCCACCAGCGCGGTGACGAGCTGATGGCAATGCGCTTCCATGCCACCCATGAACGGCATCGCGATCGGATGCCGCAGATGGGCGATGACGGCGATCCGCAAGGGGGCGGGGCGATCGGCCGGCTCAACCAAACCGTCATCGGTGGTCGTCGTGCTGCTGTCGAAGTCGTGGCGTGTCATAGCGGAGAAACCCACGACCGAAAGGATTGTGCCCGGACGCCGAGTGCGCGCTCGTACCGACTTGCCCGGAACTCTCGAACGAGACGCCGGGCTGACGTCGAGCAGCCAGTGCCACGCGGGACCTATTTGCGGCCAGTTAGGAAGGCGTTGGGCTTGTGCGGTCGCCGCACTGCTCATCACCGTCGACCGCACTGCGCGTTGGACCCAAGCTTGCTGCCCGTAGCCATATTCCCGCTCGTGTGTTGTTGCGAATTCGAAGCCGATGACGGTTGGTTCTACAAGGGGACCTATGAAAGGATGTTCGAAAACGTCCGCTAAGCTCACGGCGGCCTGTTTGGTAGCCTGCTACAGCGTGATCATGCTGACGAGTCAGTGGCTGCCGGGAGGACCTGTCCTACCATTACCGCTGGTCTTGCTCGGGGATGGAACGGCGATAGACTTGAACGATGCGACCCCCGAACTCAAACCAGCCGGCGACCAAGGCCGCATGGTCGGCCATTGCAGCGGGCGATTCCGCGTTTTTTCCAGGCGACGCGCTAGATTCCGCACAGGCAAGGCTGGGTGCTTGGGCCCTCTATCTTGGTCTGTTGGCAAGCGTGGCCATGCTGATCATCGGTGCGATCTTCGAGATCGGTCCGTTCGCCTGGAGCGAGGGGCTCGTCGATCGTCTGTTCGGGCACGATAGCGTCACGGTGGCCGGGCTCCCCGTGGTCGCGCTGACCTTGTGGTTGCCGCATGCGGTCCTGCGGTGGCTTCCCCGGCGTCCGGAACGCTCGTTTCTGTGCGGCATGCAGGACGCGCTCGATCCGAAACGCAATCCAAACTGGCGGTCGCGCTTGCCCACCAGCACGCAGAAAGCGCGGTCTTTGCGCCGCAGCCGCGCAGGTGCGCTTATCGCGGCGGGGGTTTTCGCCGTAGCCGCGGCGGCCGGCTATGTCCTCTTCGGCCGGACGCCGCCAGATGCGGGCAAACCGTTGCCAAGGCTGACAATAGCGGCACTGGCCCGCAAAGGTGGTGGCGAGATGCCACGCTATGCACGGCTAGCCGACGCGCTGCCGGGTTACGATCAGGCATGGCTACGGCGCTGGAATACGCGAACGAGCAGCTACGAGGACTATTACCTGCCGCTCCGCGCGCCTGGCCAATCCCCGACCGATCCGGTCACCGTCGTGATGCTGGCAAGCTATCCCGCCAGCGGAGCCGGGCCCGAAGCCGATCCGCCGGTCCCGCCGATCGACGGGGCGCTTTCGATGGTGCGCCTGCCGACGTGGATGCGCGCCAGGATGCGGGAGCATGGCTTCGAATTGGCCGAGAATGCGGTGTTGCTGCGGCGTATGGCGCTGGAGGGGCGTATGCCCGCCGCGGACGACGTCGGGCAGGTATTATCGGTTATTTTTGGCGGTACGCTGACCCTGTGCTGCCTGATGATGGCCTGGCTGTGGACGCGTGCGCTGCGCACGATGCAGCCTGAGCGGTGAATGCCGCTACGCCGGCGCGACAAATCGGCACCTCTGCCAGAGCCACGCGCAGCGGGGCGGTGTCGATTTCGCGGCTCACCTTGATCCCGCCGAGCTACGCGGAGATGCGCAAGGCTGCAGCATGACAGCGGCGTAGATCTCGACGTCTACGCTGATCAGCATCCCCACCTTGCTTCGCTCCACAATCACCAAGGTCGCCGTACCCATGCCGTTGGGCGTTCGCGGCGAGCGCGGGCGGCGGAAACGATGTCAGTTCGGCAACCAAGGTATGATCAGGATGAACTGATGGTGGTGCCCAAGGATATTTCTCTCGAGGTAGCAATGGTCTCGACAGGACCACTTCCGATTGACGAACCGCGACGTCCAATTCAGGATGTTCAACAGCGGTCGAGACCGCCGGGGGTATCATGATCAAGTTTTCGTCTTCGTCGAAGCGCACGACGCCGGGGCGCAAGCTCGCCATGACCATCCTGCTGGGGCTGCTGCTGTCCATACCGCTCTTCGCCACCTACCTGCTGGTCTATGACCGCGAGAGCCAGTCGCAGGTCGCGCGCACGTCAATCGTCGAGGGCTGGGGGGGCCCGCAGCGCATCGCCGGGCCGTTCCTGGTCATTCCGTTCAGCCGCGTGGTAACGCGCGATGCGGTCGAAAGCGGGCGCACCGTCCGACGGACCGATCGTGAGGACAAGCTGTTGTTCGTCGCGCCGACGCGCTCGGCGATCCGCACTCGGATCGATGCGGAACGGCGGCATCGCTCGATCTACGAAGCGGTAGTGTATCGCTCGCGCGTCCAGATCGCCGGCCAGTTTCGCCTGCCCGACTTTGCAGCACTGAACATCCCGCCGGACAGCCTGCGCCTGGCGGATGCGGAGATCCGCGTCGGGATTGGCAACGCCAAGGGACTTGCGGGGTCGCGGCCGGCGATCCGCGTCGACGGCCGCACGCTGCCGCTGATCCCGGGGGCCAGCCTGGCGACGACCAGCGGCAGCGGCTTCACCGGGCGGGGGCCGATCGCGGCAGGTGTCGGGGTAGCGAACGCGGCGCTGCTGTTCGATGTCGCGTTCGATCTGCGTGGCAGCGACGAACTCTCGTTCTTGCCCTCTGCCGAACAGACCAGCATCGACGCGCTCTCCGCCTGGCCGCACCCGTCGTTCACCGGGGCCTTCCTGCCGAACCGGACACCAGGAGCGTCGGCGTTTCCGGCGAACTGGCAGATCGGCAATCTTGCGCTGAACCGGCCGGTCGTGACGATCGGCGAGCAGGAGATGGGGGCGGACGAAGCGGTGACGATCGGGCTGCTCGACCCGATCAATCTCTATTCTCAGGTCAATCGCGCGACCAAATACGGCTTCATGTTCATCGGCTTTACATTCCTCGCACTGCTGATGTTCGACATCATCGGCGGCGCGCCGGTGCCGGGTGTCGCCTATCTGCTGATCGGTGCCGGGCTGGTGCTGTTCTTCATCCTGCTGCTGGCCCTCGCCGAGGTGATCGGGTTCCTCGGCGCCTATCTGGTCGCCAGCCTCGCGATCGTCGCGCTGATCAGCAGCTATTCCGCGGCGATCCTGCAAAGCTGGAGGCGGGCGGGCGTGGTCGCGGCGCTGCTCGCCGGGCTCTACGCGGTTCTGTATGTGTTGCTCAGCCTCGAAGCCTATTCGCTGCTGATCGGCTCGGGCATGTTGTTCGCTGCGCTGGCGGGCGTGATGTACGCCACCCGTCGGATCGACTGGGGCGGCGTCGCGGCATCCGACGAAGAGGATGCCGCGCTCGGCTAGGCGATAGGTCTCAACGCTGCGATTCCGCAAATTCCAGGGCATCGCCGATCGTGTCCAGCGTCGGCACCGCACGCGCGGGCAAGGTCTTCCAGCGGACCTTGCCGAGGGTTTCGTCCTCGATCGTGCCGGTCGTGACCTTGGCCCGGTGGGTCAGATAATTCGCGCTGAACAGTTCGGTCTCGCCACTGCCGCGGTGGGTGTAGTCGCGGTCGAAGCCAATGAGCCGGAAGTGCGCGCCGTCCCATCGGAACGACAGGGTGTTGGTGCTGGTCCCCCAGCCGCCCATGCTGCGCCAGACACCCAGCCGAAGACGGATGATGCCGGCGCTGACCGTCAGGCCGTCCTCGCCAAGTGGATCGTCCATATACGGATCTTCGAGCCGCGGGATGACGGCGGCGTTGACGACCCGCAGCGTGTATCCAGCCGGAGCACCAACCGCAGCGATTAGCACGCGCGGGTTGGTATCGAGCGGCCCTCCTCCGCCATCATTACCGATCACGCAACGTTTGTCCGTACCCCTCAGCACCGCGACGATATCGGGACGGCCGTCCTTGTCGATGTCGGCTCGCACGGATCGTTCCACCTTCCACCCGGGCGGGGCGAAGCCTGCGGCGGAGGCGGCGACACGTCCGGGTTTCGGTAACGCGGGCAGCGTCATCGGCGGAATTTCCAGCGCCTCGCCGGGCGAGGACGGTTGGGTTACAGCGATGCAGATCGCAGCGGCAGCAAGAGCAGGCATTGTCGCGTATCCTGTCGACGGGGGGCATACGGGCGGCGGTTTGAGCACGAGCAGACGTTCGACCCGACGTACCAACTTCCGCAGTCTACAGCCGCACCGACCGGATCAGAAGCACGCGCTGGGGAATTCGACAAAGACTTTGCAGCGGCAGCTTGGACGATACGGTGATTGCCGGCATCGTCACGCTGCATGGCATCAGCAGAGCGATGTATGCAGGGCCGGCTGCTTGAACATAAGGCTTCCAGCTGGTTTGAGACAGGCAGGACCGGGCCGCCGCGCTACGCTTTTTTCGCGGTCGAGGGCGATGGGATCACTGCAAGCGACGGCTTTACGGTTTCGATGAAGGCGTGGTCCTATCCCTGCGCGGATAGGACTGCTCATACGGTCATGTAGAACGCCGCACCGTCATCATGGTCGGCGCGCTGTAGCGCGCACACGCCCCTTGCGGTCGATCACGGCCCAACGTCCGCCGCCCATAGTGGAATGTTCGTCGTCGAGCCTTTGCTCCTTGCATCCGGTGCAGACCTCGGCCCGACCATGATCGAACGGATAGCCCCAGTCATATCCGGTCACGATAACGGGACGCAGGGCGTGATCATAATAGACGAGCTTGCCGTGGCGAAGTCCGCGTACCAGCCCCTCCCTGAAATAGTCCGCGCCGTTATCTAGGATGAAGACGCTCACGGCTCGCCCGTCGCGCCTGACATAGGCGATCCCGCCGCCGGTTCGGGCACCGCCTATACGCACCTCCGCCAGGCCGCCTTCGAAGGTCATGCGGGCGAGATGTGCGGGGTCGATATGCGGGACGTCATCCTCGATCCGTGCGCAGGGCCCGTGTGGTTCCAACTCGCCGCCCCGCGCCGCATAGGCGCAATCCAGCGAAAAGGCCGCTGCTGGCGGGGAGGCCGTAAGCAGCGTCATGGCGAGCGCGGCGATCACGATACCCGGTCTTCCGGCGCGACCTGCGAATCGCTCTTACACCGGAGGATAATCACACGGAAACTTCCCTGCCGTTTGAAACGTGTCCGAACATCGATACCGCCCGCCGTAACAGTCGTCCGTGCCGATATGCCGCATTGACCCAAGATAAGCGACCGCGCCATGGTGACGTCATGCGCGACGCCTTCATCACTCGCACCGCCCAGTTCCTGCCTGGGCCACCGATCAGCAACGCGATGATGGCCGATCATATCGGTCACCTGTCCCCGCAATCGGATCGCCTGGGACGGCTGGTTCTGCGGCAGAACCGCATTCGCACCCGCCATTATGCGATCCGGCCCGACGGGACCACCGACTGGACGCTGGCGACTCTGGCTGCGGTGGCGGTTCGCACGCTGCTGGCGGATGCGGAGATCGACCGGCGGGAGATCGGCTATCTCGCTACCGCGACGACGCAGAACGATCTGCTGGTGCCCGGGCTGGCAAGCGGGGTCCACGCCGCGTCGGGTCTGCCGCCGCTGGAAATCGCGAGTATGCAGAGCGTTTGCGCAAGCGCGATGATGGCACTGAAATCGACCGCGCTGCAGATCCGTGCGGGGGAGCACCGCGCCGGTATTGCCGTCGGCGCCGAGTTTGCCAGCCGCTATTTTCGCCCCGGCCAATATCGCGGCACGGCCACGCTAGGCGAAGACGGCACGCTGCCTGCTGACGCCGAATTCCTGCGCTGGACCTTGAGCGACGGCGCGGCTGCACTGGTCGTCGAGGACCGGCCGGCACAGAGCGGCCTGTCGCTGCGCATCGACTGGATATCGGTGCGCTCCTTCGCCGATCGTTTCGGCCCGTGCATGACCGGCGGCAGCGCGCCCGGCCCAGGCGGCGCGGTCCTGCCGTGGAGCCTGCACGACGGCGCCGAGGCCGCCGCGCGAGCCGGCGCGTTTCAGTTGCGACAGGACGTCGACACACTGCACCGGATGCTGCCGGTATGGCTGGGCGAATTGATGCGGCTGGTCGACGAGGGCAAGGTCGACACTGGTAAGGTCGACTGGTTCCTCTGCCATTTCTCCGCGCATTCGTTGCGCGAGGAGATGGTCCGGCTGGCCGAGCGGGCAGGGTGCATGATTCCCGAGGAACGGTGGTTCACCAACCTCTATGACAAGGGCAATGTCGGTGCGGCGGCGCTGTTCCTGTTGCTCGACGACCTGATGCGCTCAGGGCGGCTCGTACCCGGCCAACGAATCCTGTGCGCCGTACCCGAAAGCGGCCAGTGCGTGATGGCGTATGCGGCGTTGACCGTGGTGGAGGGGGAAAGATGAGCATGACCGACCAGATCGAGGCGACCAACCGCGGTCTCGCCCGCGTATGGATAGAATTCGAAAGCGCGCTGATCCAGGTGCCGGTGATCGCGCGCCTGACCGGTGGGCGCCTGCGCCTCGAGGAGTATCGCAGCCTGCTGCGCAACCTGCGTCAACAGGTGGTCGAGGGTGGCCGCTGGATCAGTCGCGCCGCGTCCAGCTTCGGTCCGGCGCACGAGGACCTGCGTGCGATGTTCATCACCCATGCTGCCGCCGAGCATCGCGATTATCGCCTGCTCGAACAGAATTACGTCGTCGCCGGTGGCACGCTCGAGGAGATCCGGTCGGCGCCCAAGAATATCGGGACCGAGGCACTGAACGCGTTCATGTATCAGGCGGCATCGCAACCCGACCCGGTCGGCCTGCTCGGCGCGATGTTCATCATCGAAAGCCTGGGCAATCGCCTGGCCGGACCGTGGGCGGACAAGCTTGCTGCACAGCTCGACCTCGCGCCCGATGCGCTCACGTTCCTGCGGTATCATGGCGAGAACGACGTCGCGCATATGGCCGAGTTCGACCACGCTCTGACGTTGGCGGTGGGATCGGGCGGCGAGACGGCATCCGCGGCGATCGTCCGCCATGCGCAAATCGTGGCGCGGCTGTACCGGCTCCAGCTCGAGGAGCTGGACAATGGCTGAGTATGCCGTCCCCGGCCATGATCCGAACGATCCCGACCCCTGGCTGGCGCTGGCGCTGGACCGCTCGCTGCCGTTCGAGCCCATAGCCAAGGCGGCGTTGATCCGGGACCAATCCTCGCGCTGTCGGCAATTCCTGCTTCCGCTGGTGCGGCCGTTCGCGCGGCTGACGATCATCCTCGCCCAGCTGGTCCACACGATCAGCCCGCGCTGGCCCCATGCGCCCAGGTTCCTGCACCGGTCGATCGCACTGGGCATGAAGCATTTCCTGTCGCGCGACGCCAATCTGTTGATCCTGCGTCACTTCCACCTTGGTGCGCAGGTCCTGCGGTTCATCTCGGACAATGCCACGCCGGGTTTCCATCCGCCGCTGAAACCCATGACGCCGCGTCGGATCGACGATGTGCGCGAGGACCTGTTCCTCAATCACGATCTCAACATCTACAATTATCTGATCGGCCTCAACCGCGAGCTGGAACGACGCGGCACCAGCGTCGCACGCGTCGACAGGATTGATTTCTCCGCGATCACCGACGAGATCGTGCTCGATCCGTTGCCCAACGGCCGACTCAACATCGTCGATCTGCAGACCGCGATCGAGCTTTACACGCCGGCCTACGCGATGCTGTTGACCGATCGCGATTTTTGGCGCGCCGCCAATTCGCTACAGCTCGACGAGACGATCGGGCTCTACGTGGCGCGGCTGACGGGCGAGGAAAAGCATCTGGCGATGATCAACAATCGCCACCCGCTCGTGCCCTTCTCGACGTTGGGTGCCGGTTTCCGGCTCGTGCTGCACGGATTGTCGACCGAGGTGCTTCACGGCTTTCTGCGCGAACTCAAGGCGCGCCAACGCGATCAGCCGATACCGGCTGCGACTACCGCTCCATAAGGCTCCGAGCTTCCGTGTGGCGGGGAACGGTAAAATACCCACGGCGGCAGGTCCGTTCGGCAACGCTCGCGCCCCAACTCGAACAGACGATCATTATCGTCTCGCTGTCCCCCTTCGCTAGCGGCGCTCAACCTCGGTGACAGGGTGCACCGACGGCACCCGCCGATCGAGATGGGCGGCTGGTTGGTGGTGGTCTTCGTCATACCGGATGCTGCCCGAGCAGGCCAGTTCGCCCTGCTCGTATCGATGCTGCGGCAATGCCGCAAATGGCCTGCGATGCGCCGGCACCGTTCGCAACGTGGTATCAGATCGCCGACTGGTGCTGCTACAGAGTATCGGCTTGGGTTCGATCGATATCTCCGGCATGATCGATGCCATGGCCCAAACCCCATCTCTCACCGTCCTGCCCGATCCGGACCGCGCTTCGACGACGGACCCCTTGCGCGTGAGCATTCCCGTGCGCCTTGCCGCTGCGCTCCTGCTTGCCACGGGTGCCGCTCCGGCCGCTGCGTGGGAACCGGTTGCGCTTCCCAATGCGGTCAAGGCCAAGCTGCCTGCCGGATATATCGTACGCGTGGCGTCCTGCAGTCGTACTTTGGACCCACCGCAGCCGATCTGCATCGTTGTCGTCGCACGGCCTGACGAAGGCGGACAGCCGGGGGCGGCGGTACGAAAAGCGCCCGCTCGTCCATTGCTGGTCTATCGCCTTTCGGGCGGCGTCGCCAAGCTGATCGACCGTAACGACCGCATCGTCCTGCGTCGCGACGAAGGCGGACAATGCGACCCGGTCGAAGACGCCGGGCATATCGCGATCAAAGGCCGTTACTTCACGCTCGAGAGCGGGGTCGCGTGCGGCCAACACTGGACGGACTTCACCACGTTCCGTTTCGATCCGGCGCTGCGGTCGTTCGTGTGGCAGAACCGAATCTTCGAATCCTTACGCCTGAACAGCGACGCTGGACCGAATGCTCAGGCATTGGTCTCCGACGGGCGAAAGGTCACGCGTGCAGACCCGAGGCACCCGATACGACTTGAGGCCTATCGTCCGCGGTGATCGCGCGATGTCGCGTACCACCAGATAGGGACCGCGCGCCCGCGGCGCGCGGCTGCTGTTACCGTCGCGCGCTGTCAACCGGTGATGAGATGGAGGGTCCGGGGGGCGGGGGCGATGGTGACGCCGCGGCCCCAGTCGAAGGCGAAGAAATCCTGTTCGACGCCATCCGCGAAGATCACTCCGCCGTCGTTCATCCGCGACGTGACCGCGAGCGGCATGCCCGCGAGTTTGCCGGCCCGCAGCGAGGTCGCGGTCGCCACGCTGGGGAAGGGTTCGCGCACGAAAAATCCGACCGCGCGCTCCTGCGGATCGAGCGGGAGCGCGGCATGCGTCGCCTCCATGATCGAGCGTGCCCAGCCAGTGGCGCCGGTCCCCGACGCAACGATCAGCCCACTCGACGAGTGGTCCTCGGCCTGGTCGCCGCACGTGATCCGGTAGCGCGCGGACTGGTGGCTGCGATGACCGACGAACACCTCGTTCAGCGCCAGCAGCCGTTCGCCGGTATCCAATCGCGCTTCGACCATCGTCCGCTGCTCGGCAGGCGCCGCACCCGCGACGCTCGCAGGCAGCAGCGCGGACAGGCGCGCGAGCGGCACGCGCACCAGGACGCCGTCGTACAAATCGGGAGCGGGGTTGAGCCCGAGCACGGGCTGCCCGTCGAGATACTTGGCAACGTTGGCGACCAGCCCGTCCTGCCCGACGGCGACGATCACGTCCTCCGGACCGAACAGGAATCGGTCGAGATCGGCACGAGCGACACTTGCCTGGCGCCAGTCGTCGGGGACGAGCGAGCGAGCCTCATGCAGCGTGGCGTGGAAGCGGCGGTGCCGATCCTCGATCGCGTCGATGTCCTGGCCCCGCGTCTCCAGAAAGAACTTCGCCTGCCCACGCGTCGCGTGCCGCGCGAGCAGGAGGTCATAGTCGGTCTCGCGGGTGACGAAGACCGCGCGCGGGGCGTTGGTCGCCATCAGCGGGGCAGCGCAGTCTGCGCCGCCGGGGCCGGCTGTGCATTGCGGAATTCGCCGAGCACGGTGGCGAGCAGATCGGGCGTTATGTTCAGATGCTCGATCGTATCGAGCTTGCCCGCCAGTTCGCGCGCGGCGAGCCCGAGCATTACGCCTGGTGGCAGGTCGCGGTAGATCGTCATCCGGGCTTGCTCCGCTTCCGCCTTGGCGCTCTCGATCGTGCGGATGCGCTCGGCTTCCGCCCCCGCCTCGACCTGCTGCGCCTCGGCCAGACCGGTTGCGCGGTTGCGTGCGTTCTCTGCCTCCTGCGTGATGAGCAGCATCTCGCGGCGTGCAAGCTCAGTGCGGTTGGCGAGTTCGTTCTCGGCGATCGCACGCTCCTTCTCGACCGCGAGCGCACGGCGTTCGAACGTCGCCTGATCAGCCTTCTGCTGGAGTGCCTCGAACGTCGGGGTCTGGAGCGCGCGTTCGAGTTCGCTCGATGGCGCGAGGTTCGTCAGGCGAACCGCAGTGACCGCGATGCCGATTTCGTTCAGCGCCGGATCGTTGGCGAGCGCAGCTTCGAGCTGGTGACGCAGCGGCTCGGGACCGGCATCGAGCAGCGCCCGCACCGAGCCCTGCGCGAGATATTGCAGCGCCGCCTGGTTGACGAGCCCGGCCAGCCGGGTCTCGATCCGCTGGATTGGTTCGCTCTTATAGGCACCGGTGAGCAGGCCGAGGCTGAAGTCGACGCGCGAGGCGAGCAGTTCGGGATCGGCGACGTGCCAGGTCAGCGTGCCCTGGATCGCCACGCTCTGGAAATCCTGGCTGCGACCCTTCACGAATATCGCCATCTCGCGGTCGTCCATCGGCAGTTCGGCGATGCTGGCAGTCTCCGGACGGAACCAGAAGACGAGCCCGCGGCCGCTCTGCTTAACCTTGCCGCTGCGGTAGCGGATGACGTGGTTGCTCGCATCGCTGCGCAATTGGGCGAGGAAACCGAGGTTCTTGATCGAGGCCATGACGGTTACTCCTGTGTCGAATGATGACGGAAAAGTTCGGCGGGGCGGAACGAGGCACCGGTCTCGCGTTTGCCGGTCGCCACCAGCGTATTCGTGGCGAGCATCCGGCGGCGAAAGGCGGGCTTGTTGAGCGATCGCCCGAGGATCGTTTCGTGGACGTCCTGCAGCGCCCGCAGCGTGAAGCGTTCGGGCAGCAGCGCGTAGGCGACATCCGAATAATCGAGCTTGCCGCGCAGCCGCAGAATCGCGAGCCCGAGCATGTCGGCATGGTCGAACGCCAATGGCAGCGCGTCGCCATCCTGCGACCGTGCCGCGACCGGGCCACCGGTTTCGCCGGACCAGGGGACGACGATTTCGGCCAGCGTCAGGTCGGGCGCGGCCTTCAGTGCGGCGGCAAAGCGATCGGGCGGAAGCAGCGCGAAATACGCCACGCTGATCACCCGGGTGCGGGGGTCGCGATCGACCGTGCCGAACGTGTAGAGTTGCTCGACATACGCGTCCGCCATCCGCACTTTCGTTGCGAGCACGCGGTGTGCCGCGGCATCGAGGCTCTCGTCGATGCGGACGAACCCACCGGGCAGACACCACGCGCTCATGCAGGGATGTTCGGCGCGCTGCATGAGCAACGCTGCGGGCCTGCCGTTGACGACGCTGGCCAGGATCAGATCGACGGCGACCGACGGTCGCTCGTACCGATTTGGATCATATCCATCGAGGAACTCGGTCTCGTTCATGTGACCCCATATATCCTTCTGGCATATTACTAATATGCGATGTGGATATATGTCAACCGTTATTGCATCTGCAGCGCGATGGTTCGTGGGGGAGCCCATTTCCTGCAGAATCGCAGCGATCGAGATAGCCGAGCGATCATATCTGTTTCGGGTTCGGCACTTGACGAGTCGTGCGGACTTCGAGGGGTGCGCCCACAAGCTAAGATAGAGCATAGCGCTGGTCCTGTTTTGTTGGACTATTGACAGGACTGCGCAAACGAGGAAAAAGGCATGGTAACGTTACCAGACTAAAGCTGGACGATAATGGGAGGATGACGATGGCAATCGGGTCGAGGACGTTGCGCGCACGCGGACGGCAGATTGGCGCCACCAGCCTGATGGCGATGGCCGCATGCATGCTGTCTGTGCCAGCCTGGGCACAAGCGCAGGGCGGGTCTGCCGCGCCCGTCGCTCCCGAGGGCATTGTCACGACGCCGGTTCCTCAGCAAATCGCTCCTGCAACGTCGGATCCCGCCACGGCCGAACCGGGGTCTTCGCCGGACATCGTCGTCACCGGATCGCGTATCACGACCGGCGGTTTCACCGCGCCGACGCCGACGACGGTGATCGACGCCAACGCCATCGCCGCCAATGCGCAACCGAACGTCTTCACCACGATCGCCCAATTGCCGTCGTTGCAGGGATCGACGGGCACGAGCACCGGTACGTTCAGCACGTCGAGCGGCACGCAGGGGCTCAGTTCCTTCTCGTTGCGCGGCGTCGGTGCGATACGCACGCTGACGCTGATCGATGGTCAGCGCGTCGTTGGTGCCAACGTCACCGGCGTGCCCGACGTCAGCCTGTTCCCGCAGCTTCTCATCAAACGCGTCGATGTCGTCAACGGTGGAGCCTCGGCCTCCTACGGATCGGATGCGGTCGGCGGGGTCGTCAATTTCATCACAGATACCCGGTTCAAGGGCATCAAGGGCAACGTCCAGGGGGGCGTCACCACCTACGGCGACAACGAACAGGTCCTTCTCCAGCTCGCCGCTGGAACGAGCTTGCTCGATGATCGCCTGCACATCGTCGCCAGCACCGAATACGCGCATGAGAACGGCATCGGCGGCGGAGACTTCGGCACCGAACTTTCCGGCGGACGCGACTGGTTCCGGCAATCGACCTTGATCAATCGCAACGTCCTGAACGACGGATCGCCGCAATACCTGTTCCGGGATTTCGCTCAGCCCTACAACTATACCAAGTTCGGACTGATCACGGCGGGGCCACTGCAGGGAACGGCGTTCGACCAGGCCGGCAACCCGTTCCAGTTCCAATATGGCTCGAACGGCACCCCGGCGCGCGACGCGGCAGGGAACATCAATGGTTGCCTGCCCGGCTTCTGTATCGGCGGCGACCTGTCCGGCAACGTTGATGCCGGGCGCTCGCTCCAGTCGCGGCTGCAGCGGGTGAACAATTACGGTCGGATCGGCTTCGACTGGGCGCCCGACAACGAGATCTACGTCTCTGCCAACATCGGTCAGGTAAAGACCAACAACCAGCCGGTCGGCGGCCAGAACCGTCCGAACCTGACGATCCAGTGCGCCAATCCGTTCGTGCCCGCCTCGGTCCAAGCCGCCTGCACCACGGCGGGGATCACGAACTTCCAATACGGCACGAGCAACGCCGCCTTGGGCAACACGCAGGTCTATACCGATCGTCGCCAGTATCGGTTTGTCGCTGGTGCCAAGGGGCGTCAGTCCGTCGCCGGGTCCGACTGGACCTACGACATGTATTACGAGCACGGCACGAACTATTCCAATATCGACGTCAACAACGTGCTGCTGTCGAACCGCTTCAACCAGGCGATCAACGCGACGACCGTGAACGGGGCGATCGTGTGTGCCGATCCTATCGCACGCGCGAACGGGTGTCAGCCGCTCAACATATTCGGCGGCAATCCGTCGCAGGGGGCGCTCGGCTACATCATGCCCGACAAAGGCCCGTACCAGCGGACCCGCCAGACGCAGGACGTGATCAGCGTCAATTTCTCCGGTTCTCCATTCAGTCTTTGGGCGGGACCCGTCTCGTTCGCCTTCGGCAGCGAGTTCCGGCATGAATTCTATACCGTGCGGGCCGATCCTTACGGCGCGGGCACCGGCGCTACGCCGAACACGCCCGACTATCCCGCCGATCCCACGCTGCTCGCCGGGGGCAACAACTGGTATGCGGGCAATTACAAGAATGGCAGCGGTGCCTACAGCGTGAAGGAAGCGTTCGTCGAAACCGACGTGCCGATCCTCAATTCAAAGGGAACCGGACGCGCGACGATAAACGGCGCGATCCGCGCGACCGACTACAGCACGTCGGGCACCGTCTGGGCGTGGAAGCTCGGTGGAACCTGGGACCTACCGATCGATGGTCTGCGCTTGCGCGGCGTGACCTCTCGCGACGTCAGAGCGCCGAACTTGTCGGAGTTGTTCGCGGCTCCGGTGACGACCACGCTACCGGGATTTTTCGATCCGTTCCGCAACGTCAACGTGCTCGCGATCCAGAACACGATCGGCAACACCGCGCTCACGCCAGAGATCGCGCGTAACACCACCGCGGGCATCGCGTTTTCCGGATCGTCCTGGCTACCGGGTCTCAGCCTGTCGGTCGACTACTACCATATCAAGATCAAGGACGTGATCTCCAGCCTCGGCGCGGCGGATATCGTCAACCTGTGTTTCCAGAACATCCTTCCGGAAAGCTGCGGTGCATTCAATCTCAACAACCCGGCAGGGCCCAATTTCATCAACGTCCAGGCGTTCAACCTCGCATCGATCGACACCGAGGGCCTGGATATCGAGGCAAGCTATCGCTGGCGGCGTCCGCTTGGCTTGCCGGGCAGCTTCACGCTGCGCGCGCTGGCGACCAATATCCGCAAGTTCGTGACCGATACGGGACTGCCTGGAACGATCCCCAACGATACGGCGGGCGTCAACATCGGCAGCACGCCCGACTGGAAATGGCTGGCGACGCAGACCTATGCCAATGACGACTTCTCGCTGTTGCTGCAGGAGCGCTGGTTCAGCGACGGGGTGCTTGGCCATCAATATGTTCAATGTTCGCCCGGCAATTGCCCGGCGTCGACGAACAATCACCCTACGATCGATCGGAATTTCATACCGGGCGCCTTCTACATGGACGTCGGCGGCACGTATAACCTTACCAAGCAGGTGACCGGCTATTTCAAGGTCGACAACGTGTTCGACAAGGATCCGGCCAGGTCCCCGTATTTCGTCAATCCGCAGCTGTACGACGTGTATGGCCGGACGTTCCGCGTCGGCGTCCGGTTCAGCATGTGATGCAGGATCGATCGGGAATATCGATCATGCGCCGAGTTCGCGTCTGTCTCGTCGTCACGCTCGCGGCCCTGACGATCGGGGGCTCGCCGATCGGGGCGGTTCCTGGCCGGAAGCCCGCCGCCGTCCGCGGCGGCAACCCGATCATTCGGGACAAGTTCACGGCCGATCCGGCGCCGCTGGTCGTCGGTAATACGCTGTATCTCTATGTCGGGCATGACGAAGCGCAACGCGACGAGATGTTCAACATGCGCGAATGGCTGGTCTATTCGACCACCGACATGAAGACGTGGACGGATCACGGCGCGATAATGAACGTCACCGACTTCAAATGGGCCAAGAAGGACGCATGGGCGTCACAGGCGATCACCAAGAACGGCAAATACTGGTTCTACGCGGCCGTCGAACACGACAAGACGCATCCGGGCAAGGCGATCGCGGTCGCGGTATCGGACACGCCGACCGGTCCCTTCGTCGATGCCAAGGGATCGGCGCTGATCACCAATGCCATGACGCCGAAGGGGACGCATAGCTGGGAGGATATCGATCCCACCGTGCTGACGGACGACGACGGGACGACCTGGATCGCGTGGGGCAACCGGCAATGCTACATCGCCAAGCTGAAGCCTAACATGATCGAGATCGACGGTCCGATCCATGAGATCACGCCGCCGCATTTCGAAGAGGGGCCCTGGCTGCACAAACGGGGAAAGCTGTATTACCTGACCTACGCGTCGCTGGATCGTGCGACGCAGCGCGACGAGCACGTCTCCTATGCGACCGCGCCGTCGCCGGCCGGACCTTGGACCTATCGTGGACTGCTGACGGGGTCGGGCAAGTACAGTTTCACGATCCATCCGGGCATCGCGCAGTTCAGGGGTAACTGGTATCTGTTCCTGCACAACGCGTCGCTTGCGATCGGCGAACTGAACGGCGCGATCGGGCGCCGCGCGGTTACCGTGGAGCATCTTCGCTACAATCCCGACGGCACGATGGTTCCCGTGGTTCAGACCGACGCTGGTGTTTCTGGTTCGGTATCGAGATCGGCAGGCGGTGCGGGCTGACCCGCCGTACCGGGGACGCTCAAATCGTCTGGGTGATCGCGCGTGGAGGAGCGGTCGATTCTCGTTCGACGAGCACGTGGTCGAGGATGTGAGACTTGGCCGTAGCCTTCCCGGTGCCCCCGCCCTGGCGCATCGCCTGGATGAGCCGTTGCAGCGCCTCCGCGGCCAGCGCGCGGACCGGTTGGCGTATCGTCGTCAGCGGCGGCCAGAGCGTGATCGCGGCCGTGCTGTCGTCGAACCCGACGACGGTCAGGTCGCTCGGCACATCGAGGTGGCGGCGGTGCGCGACGGAGACTACCGCCGCGGCCATGTCGTCGTTGCTCGCGAATACGGCCGTGGGCGGTCGCGACCCGGCCAGCAATGTCTCGCCGGCGATCAGACCGGAGGCGTAGCTGAAATCGCCTTGGACGATCTGCGTTTCGAGTGCGCCGTCCTCCTGTATCGCAGCCTGGAATCCGGCCAGACGTTCGGTCGCGGCGGACTGGTCGAGATTGCCCAGCACGAAGCCCAGATGGCGATGCCCGAGCCCGATCAGATGGCGGGTCATGTCGTAGGCCGCCCGGTGGTTGTCAATGCCGACGCAGATCGCGCCGTGTGCAACGCCGCCGACGATCGCGAGCGGCAGGTTCGCGTCCGCGACGATCGCGCGAATGATCTCGGATTCACCGAGCGGCGGCGCCAGGATCATGCCACCGATCCGCGATGCGATGAGCCCCTCGACCGCGGCACGGGTCGGTGGCTTGCCGTTCTCGCCCTTCAACAGGATCAACTGCGCGGCGTGGATCGAGGCCTCCTCGAACACGCCGGCGAGCAGGTCGCTCATGAACGCGGCGCTAGGGTTGGAATAGATCACGCCGATCCGGACCTCGCGCGAAGTGACCAGATTGCGCGCCGTCAAATTGGGCGTGTAGTTGAGTTCGGCGATCGCATCGGTGACCAGCGCGCGGGTCTCGGCACGCACGCCTGCGTCGCCGTTGATGACCCGCGACACCGTCATCGGCGATACATTGGCCCGTTTGGCGACATCGATGACGGTCGCCCCGCGAGGCCGAGAGGGAGAGCGCTGCATGCGTATCTCTACCCAGCCGCCGACTTAGTGGTGCCAATCGTCTTGGCAGTGTGCGGGGTTTCGGCTTCGAAAATCGGCGTCATGCCCCGACGTGCATCGTCGTCAGCTTGGGGGTCAATGGATATCCGCGCCACCCGCCGGATTGTCGTCCGAATCGCCATGCGGGCGACGCACGGCAGTGCATCGGACCGCCACGAACTTTATCGTTGCGACGGGTTGCCGACACTCATAGCAAGGCTCGATCGTATGATGTTAGCGTTACCAGTAAGGGCAGGCAAATGAAGCGATTTCCTTATATCCGCTGGACGATCATCGCGGTGTTCGTCGGCGCGATGGTCATCAACTATCTGACCCGCAGCATCCTGGGTGTGGCAGCGCCGGCGATCATGACCGAGCAGCACATCTCATCCGAGCAATATTCCTGGATCACCGGCGCATTCCAGTTCGGCATCATGTTTCAGCCGGTGGCAGGCTATCTGCTCGATCTGATCGGGCTGAAGATTGGCTTCATGCTGTTCGTCTCGATCTGGTCGCTCATCACGCTGGGACATGGCTTCGCGACCGGGTGGATGGGGTTCGCCGGCCTTCGCGGTGCGTTGGGGTTGGTCGAGGGATCCGCGCAGCCAGCCGGCATGAAGCTCGTGGCGGAATGGTTTCCGGCGCGCGAACGGGGGATCGCCGGCGGCCTTTATCAGATCGGCGCCTCGTTCGGTGCGGTCTTCGCGCCACCTCTGGTGGCTTGGGCGGTGTTCAATCACAGCTGGCGGGCGGCGTTCTTCGTCGCTGGCGGACTGGGGCTGGCATGGGTCGTCCTCTGGCTCTTCTGGTATGCGCCACCCGGGCGGCACCGCGCGCTGTCGGATGGCGAACGCACGCTGATCGTCGAGGGACAGGAAGCCGAACTGGTGAAGCGTCGGCGTCGACCGCCGCTTGGTGAATTGCTCCGCCGCCGCAACCTGTGGGCGATCGCCGCTGCGCGGTTCCTGGCGGATCCGGTCTGGGGCATGCTGTCGCTGTGGATGCCGCTATACCTGGTGCAGGCGCGCCATTTCGATCTCGGGCAGATCGCGCTGTTCGCCTGGCTGCCTTTCCTCGCAGCGGACCTGGGATGCCTGTTCGGCCCGGCCGTGGTCGCCTTCCTGCAACGCCGCGGCGTCCAGTTGATCGATGCGCGGCGCAGCGCCTTCACGCTCGGCGCGGTGATGATGACCGGCATGATGTTCGTCGGCAGCGTCACGAGCCCGATCGCCGCGATCGCGCTGTTGTGTTTGGGCGGGTTTGCGCATCAGACGCTGTCGGTCACCGTCATCACCTTGTGTTCCGACCTGTTCCCACAGGATCAGGTGGCGACGGCGACCGGTATATCGGGAACCGCGGCCAATCTTGGTGTTCTGATCTTCACGCTGACGCTGGGCGCGCTCGTTGACCAGGTCGGGTATCAGCCTTTCTTCATATTGCTGGGCCTGCTCGATATCGTCGGCGCAGCGCTGCTCTGGACCATGGTGCGAAAGACCGCATGACTTCACATCGTATGACACCGGCCAACCCCATCCTGCGCGGGTTCAACCCCGATCCCTCGATCGTGCGCGTCGGCGACGATTATTATATCGCCACGTCCACGTTCGAATGGTTTCCGGGCGTACAGATCCATCACAGCCGCAACCTGACGGACTGGCAGTTAAGCGGTCGGCCACTGTCGCGGCCGGCGCAACTCGACATGCGCGGCGATCCCGATTCCTGCGGCGTCTGGGCGCCCGACATCAGCTACAAGGATGGCCGCTTCCATCTGATCTACACCGATGTGAAGCGCTACGGCCGCACTACCGTCGACGGAGCGAAGGGCGCCTCGCTCCGTGATTTTCATAATTACTGGGTCTGGAGTGATCGGATCGACGGCGACTGGTCCGATCCCGTGCATTTGAACAGCAGCGGATTCGATCCCGCGCTGTTTCATGACGACGACGGCCGTAGCTGGTTGCTCAACATGCTGTGGGATCACCGCCCCGATCGCCAGCGGTTCGCGGGTATCGTCGCGCAGGAGATGGATCTCGCAGCGGGCCGCCTGATCGGCGATCGCCGCATGATCTTCGAAGGGACCGCGCTCGGTTTTACCGAAGGCCCACATCTCTACAAGAGCGACGGCTGGTATCACCTACTGGTCGCAGAAGGCGGCACGGGGCGCGGACACGCCGTCGTGATGGCGCGCTCGCGTAATCTTTTCGGGCCTTATGCGGTACATCCCGATGGCCCCGTCCTGACCGCCCGCGACAGCCCGGACGCGCCGCTGCAACGGCTTGGCCACGGTGATCTCGTCGAAACCGCCGATGGACAGACGTGGATGGCGTATCTTTGCGGCCGGCCGCTGCCCGACAGCGACCGGTGCGTGCTGGGGCGCGAGACTGCGATCCGGCCGATGCGCTGGGACGACGATGGCTGGCTGCGCAGTGCCGAGCCGCTCGCCGATACGGTCGTCGAAACTCCCGTTCGCGCACTGGACGTTTTCGATTTGCCGGTGCTGCCGCAGTCGTTTCAATGGCTTCGCACGCCGTACCCCGACTATCTCTTCAGCCTGACCGAGCGACCCGGCCATCTGCGCCTGTTCGGTCGCGAGACGATCGGCAGTCACTTCCATCAGGCATTGGTCGCGCGCCGACCGCAGGCGTTCCGTTACGACGTCCGCACGCTGATGGACTTCGATCCGGAGCATTTCCAGCAGGCGGCGGGGCTGATCTGCTATTACAACAGCAGCAAATACCTCTTTCTGCATGTCACCGCGGGCGATGCGGGCGAGCGTCAGCTTCAGATCCTGTCCGTCCTGCCGATCGGCGAGGGACAAAGTACGTTGACGTCGCCCGTGGCGCTTCCGCCCGGACCGATCGAACTCCGTGCGAGCGTCGATCGAGAACGGCTGAACTTCGGCTTTCGGGCAATGGGCGCCGCCGATTGGCGGTGGCTGCCGGAGACATTCGATGCCAGCCTCCTGTCGGACGAGGCGACGCTGCCCGGTCTGCCGAACTTCACCGGAACTTTTGTCGGCATGGCCTGCCAGGATCTCGCCGGGACCGCACGCCCCGCCGATTTCCGGTTTTTCCAGTATGTCGAGGACGGGGCGGCCTGACGGGGATCGGCCGTGTTCAAGCTCGTCTTGCGATATTCTGGGCCTGTCCCGCTCCGCGAAACCCTTACCGTAGTGCCATCGTAGCACCTTGAAGTAACGCGCCAGAGGACGCGGTTGCTGATTGGAGCCGACCGGGCGCAGATCTCGTCTCGGACTGCCGGCTCCAGGATGACGTTTCAGCTTCGGACATCGCCGCCGCCGAAGACGACCCGGTTGCGCACGGCAGGGGCGAACAGGCCGTCGAGAAACGGCAGGTTGCCACCGCTCACCGCATCGAGCGCAGCACGGTGCTCGGGTGGCAGCGTGAGGCCGAGTGCGGCGACATTGTCGGTTACCTGCTCCGTCCGGCTCACGCCCATCAGCGTCGATGCGACGCCGGGCTGCCCGACCACCCAGGACAGCGCGACGCGCGCCGGCGTCTCGTTAATCTCCGCTGCGACGCGCTTCAGTTCGTCGAGGATCTGCCAGTTGCGCTCGGTGAACAGCGTGTCGCCGAACGGATTGTCGCCATCGAGCCGCTTGTCGTTGGCGGGCCGCGCCGCCGATGTTGGGAGACGGGCGGGGTACGTTGGATGGCCGATAGTGGGTCTTTGAAGACCCATGCCGTCAGGCAGTTTTGCCATTTGCTGCCTTTCACAGCGATGTGACCCTTGCCTAGGATCAGCCGTTCGTTCAGCGTGGTAACATGACAAACCGATCGGGCGTCCGAGCTGTTTCACATTAATATTTTGCTGTCAGCGAAAATTATGATGCTCGAGGCGACCATAGCAAACCGAACGACCTGCGGATACCATCTAACTAAGTAGATTTGGATTCGCAAATAACAATAGGGTTAATTAGATGGGAAGCGGTTATCGATCGTCTATGAGGTTCCGAATGATTGGGTTCATGTTGGCTCTCAACCTGATTCCCCTCACGAATGCGTCGGCTCAGCAAGTAGTACCTTCAGAACCGTTTGTGCATACCCCTGTTAAGTGGGGCGATAAGGCTGGTGAGGCCGAGTTTCACATTGTTGGAGATTCGGCGCTTATAACGCTCCGCGTTTCGGCTGACGAAGTCTTACTCGTTCGTCGCATTGAAAATCCCAGCGACGCTCTTGCGGTGCTCGCGGATGAACGATTGAGTTTTAGTTGGCCTGCTTTGCTCACATGGGCCGGGTCAGATCTTGTAGTGCTTCGCGACAAGGTCCTACTGCGCGCAAAAGCGGCGGCAGACATCGGATTGCCAAATGCTGACCTAAGGGGTCAAACGGAAGAAAACTCGGGCGCGCTGCAAGCCGCTAAGCTTCAATATGCACGTGTGCTTAACCAGTCCGGCCGCCGAAAAGACGCCGTAACTATGCTGACTCAGCAGATTCAATCGACGCCGACGACGTTAGATGGTCAATATGATCGAATGGTGCTAAATATAAGACTGGTAAGCATATTGTTCGAGGATGGTGATTTTGCCGAAGTTCTCAATATACTCCATCAACATATTAAAGATGACAAAACTCCCCCAGATGCACGCATAAATTACCAAGTGACGCTATCGCAATATCTGGCAAGAAGCGGAAATTATAATCTGGCTTTGGAAACCATAACAAAGTCTCTAGATGATTTTTTAAAAATCAATCCTCAAGATATCATAAGTATCAAATTGCCCGGTAGCGAAGCCCAATTTTCTTGGATTCAAGCCTGCGCCTTGCATGGAGTGGGCAGAGAAAAAGAAGCTAAAGCTATCGTGGACTCATTAAATCCGGCTCTATTCTCGGCGGAGAATGCCGCGCAAATTCGACAGGCAAGATTAAATGCGTTGCTGTGCATGAAGGATACTAAGCAACTAGGTATCGATTTTGCAACTATGATTCTTACCGAGCCTCCGGCTTCGGGCCTGTTCCAATTACTACAGCCAGATAATCGCGCTTTCTTGCCTGAGAGGGCTGTATTGCGAATGGCTGTAAAAGATCCGCTTTTCTTGAAAGCGGCGAGCGGTCATGTGCGCTTCCTTGGAGGCTCGCTTTCATCTGCCGTCAAAGAGTGGCGCAATAATCAATGAATCAGCTAATGCGGCCTCTCTTTTTGCGAAAAATTTTAAATCGCCATCCTGCTTCCCATCTCGGCCATTCCGATATCGCCCAATTGTTGATGATCGCAGCGCAGGTGGCGCTTTGGCAAATTCGACGTTACGGTTAGCCGGAAATAGAGATGGGTGCAGTATTAAGGCGGCGTTTTGGCGCTTTGCACACCAACACTATCAAGGCAGAACACCGCTACTCCTCGTTGGTGCCACAGCATTCACATGGTTCGCGTTATTTGCGCTGATCTATGCAGCAGCACTTCTGGCTGGCTAGTTGCCGGATTTCTTAGAAGTGCTGGTCGGGCTGCTTCTATTAGGTGGTCCGTTGAGGGTAGGGTGTTAAATCGTCGTATCAGGGTCGAAGCGGCCAAGGCTCCGGACGCGTTGTTTAAGAAACGGCTGCTCACAAGTCGGTAAGCCACGGCGCCCGCTTACCAGCGCATTGTCCCGCCAGCTGCCCGTCCGCTTTCTTTCCCAACTCGGCCATTCCGCTATCACATAGATTACGTCGTTGGCAGCTATTTCTTTCGCGCACTAGAGCGAACACAGCCGACGTTGCCAAATCTAACGTCGAAGCAGGAGCATTCGTAAGGGTTCTTCACCGTTCATAAGAGCGTCTCGCCCAATGGGCTGGCGGCCGATTCCGTGTTCGATGTCATGAATTGCAAAGCCGGCTTTGGTAATCTCATCGATAAATTGCCCGGCGTCGGCGTACACAGAAGGAGAAAACTCGACAACCATGGTACGAAGATGTTGGCCGTCAACCATCCGGCGCATGCCTTGCCAAATTGCCTCCTCAAAACCTTCCGCGTCGATTTTGACAAAATTTGCTTCCAGAGCACCAGGAATGCCGTCCAATCGACGTGTGCTGCATTCGATGCGCATCGAATTCGCGACGATTGCGCCGGTAAGTTGGGCTCCTCCCGGATGGTTTAATGGGATCATTAGCGTAACATCCCGACCGTCGCGCTCTGCGACAGGGAAAGTGTGCACCGTTACTCTATCCGTAACGCCGTTTAAAATGCATGTGGCCTCAATGCGCTGGGCCATTGCCGGGTTAGGTTCAATTGCAACAACTCTTCCGGTAGCACCGCATCTATCAGCCATGATCATCGAGAAATAGCCAAGATTTGCGCCTACATCTATCGCGGTCATACCTTTTTTCAAAGTGTCTATAACAATTTCGGTGACGCGAGGCTCCCAAATACCATCCGCGATAATATGCGGTGATACACTCCAATCGTTCGGATCCACAAATATCTTATACTGCCCAAGCATCCGGCAAAGTACCATCTCGTTGCCGAGAGATTGTGCAAAAGCACGATTATGAAGGTATCTTCTCCGCAAAGCTCGCTGCATCTGAGGAAAATGTCTCAAATACGAAACTTTTCGTCCGAAAATGGTCGGGCTGATTGGTCTTGGCATACCGGCTTATCAGATGACCGGCTCTGACATTCAAGCCATGCCAATAATTTTATGGCGCGAATTAAAGGTTTTGAATTTCCGAGCAACAACCGGGCGATCACGGTATGAAGCCTATCGACGCCGCACACCCGCCTATAGCGCGAGAGGCGCCAATTGCTGGCTGCCGAACAGGGCTTCACATTCGGTGGACTGTCCGGGCGGGCATCGGCTGATCTAATCCTGACCCGATCAAGCATTGAGCCGCGGATCGCAAGCGCAGGAGTCAAGTCTCCCTATCCTTAAAGCAAACGACACGGCGGAGAGGTTCTGGCGGTCTCTGGGCTACAGAGGGTTGGCGGGTCGGCCCTGACAAGTTCAAATCGCGAAAACACTATCGTATCGGTCTACCCCTGCGCTCAGACGGCAGTCCAGCAGCTTCACCTGCCCGATACAACACGATTTTCATTCCCATTTCCCGATCCTTTTCGGGAAAGGTCCGAGCGTGGAGCGAAGTACGCTAACGCCATCTGCCTTCTCAACAGCGGAAGGTGCGCGTTCCTTCGGTCCCGGAGATTGGCGATCCCGGCCGCGGCGTATAACCCCTCCGCCAGAGCCGCCTCTGCCGCGCGGAAACGCGAGGCTTCTCGACGTCCTATGTCGCGATGTACCCCCGTGACACCCCAGGCAGACTGAGAGATCTGGTCAACTAAATCAGAATTGAACCATATGGCAGTACGTCGCCTACGCCCAAATGACTACATAGCCGGTATCTCGCTCGCTCGGTATTAACAGCTAGCACTCATGGCGAGACTCATGTCGAACAGGCCGGATGCGAGTGTTGTGGAAGCAGGTCGACTCAAATTCCGTGTCGAGTGGAAGGAAGGCGTTGAGCATCTTCGGCTCCCCGCACGGAAGGCGTGGGTTGGATCGGCATTCCTGAGTATCTGGCTGCTCCTTTGGGCCTGGGGTGGCAGCAAGGCGGTAATCAGCCACTATCAGGATGCGATGACGCCAGTTTGGATTGTCGTATTGGTGCTAGTGTTGGCCGGAACAACGGTTTTACTTATAGGTCAAATCGTCGGCGTCGACATCATTCGGGTACATCAAGGCGAGTTGACGATCACAAGGCGTGCTGGCCCGTTTGCACGCACGTGGCGGTATAGCGCCCACATGATCGACAATCTGCGCATAGACATGTCTCAATGGGCCGGAGAGGACAATGACGGAGCCGAGTATGTGCCTTTCACGAAGCAACAATGGGGTACCGTTCGTTTCGACTACGGTGCCGAGACGATCCATCTGGCTCCCCATGTCGACGCACCTGAAGCACTACAAATTGCTGACTGGCTTCGGCGACGCTTGCCCGTTTCGGCATCCTGCTGACCAAAATATTGGTCAAGCTGCCACCTCGACCGAAGCGCTGTCGAACGTCCGCTTTTCTCCCATCTCGGCTATTCCGCTAACGCCCAGAAGACGACATTCGACACGGCTCGGGCACCTACCAGAACCGGTCATTTGTTCAGATGCTCGCTGACGATCGAAAATCGGCCGGGAGCAGACTGACAGGTTTTTGAGCGATATCCGCCGAGACGCCGATACCAGTTTGTCCAACGCTTGCATTTAACGTTGAACCAATGTTGGTTGGCGAAAGCGCCACGACGGGAAACGACATTGACGGACAATTCAGATCCCAAATTTGCTTTCACGTACGATCGTGTTTTGAGGCCGGCACCGGAAACCATCCTATATCACTATTGCAGTACCCCGACGCTGCTCTCGATCTTGGAGCACGGAAAGCTGCGGTTCAGCGATATCAACATGATGAACGATCCGCGCGAATGGAGATATTGCTACGAGCTGTTTGAGCGGGCAGCCAATGCAGTGCTCGAAATGGTCCCAGATCGCCCGGCGCTTGACGGACTTGATACAAGATTTTTCGATCGTATCGATGACTATCTGTCGCCCAAGCAGCTTAAAAGTCACCCGGTGATCGCGTGCTTTTCGAAGCGACCAGATGTGCTCAGTCAGTGGCGCGGCTATGCCGATGATGCCAAAGGATGGTCGATCGGATTTAGTGGGCTAGCACTCGATGCCATGCCGGTCACGCTGCTCGAGGTCGTTTACGATCCCGAGCAACAAGTCACAGAGGTTAGTAATTTCCTAGCTGCTATGTACCTGACTTGGCGGGAAAAGGGCGGCGACTTCAAAGACGCCGTGGGGCAAGACGCCGCGTTGCTTGCCAGCCTCATCCATGGCTACAAACATCCATCGTTTGAGGAAGAGCAAGAAGTACGCGCGCTCCATGAATTGCGCGTCGACATCTCAGAGGACGGCTGGGAATTAATTGACGAGAGTGGCACGGCGAATGGCGAAGAGGTTGCGGGCGAAGCAGTAGGCTTCCGCGCCGCCGGATCGGCTGTTGTTGCTTACATTGATCTTCCGTTGCAGCGCGTTGCAGGAGTGGCGATCAGCGAGCTTTGGTTCGGCCCAAGCAATGACAACGGCCCGGGAAACGCGCTCTATCCCTTGACCCGCTACGGGCATCGCGGCGTCAATTTATTTTGGTCAGCCTCAAGCTATCGCGCCTAGCCCGCAGCGCGCTCCAAACCGGACATGCCGGTTTCCTCTCCAAAGCAGACCTAATTCGTCGTAAGGTTTTTGCCGCATTTCGAGCAGCAACGACGAGGCCATGGATGGCTGATTCCGACGGAGCCAAGCCGCGTTGTGAACGGAGATGTGCCGCACTCGGGACACCGGAAAAGCCACAGGAACGCTGCGCTGTGCGCTAGCCACAACGCCATTCCCGGCAGGGCTCCAATGAGACCCAAGGTCATGAACGGCCAAAACAGCCAAAGCGGCGAAGTAACGAACACGAGCATCGTCCACCCCGTGAACAGCCATGCTTTGCGGTAGAGCGTCATCGCCTGACCGTAAGTGATAGGGGGTTGGCAACCAATGGCTGCTTTCCCTCAATTTCTACCAAAAGCAGCCGGGCTGCTTCCCACCAAAAGCGCTGCTTCGGTCTGGGCTTGGAGCAGAGACGGCGGGGCGGGCCAGACCACACAGCGGCTACTGTCTGTGGGCGGCATTGCCTTCAGCGCCGAAGCGCACAAAAAGGGGAAACTCAGGAGAATCCCAAAGCAAAACGGCCCCGCATCGCTGCGAAGCCGTTGGAAACTATGGTGGACGCACTTGGGCTCGAACCAAGGACCCGCTGATTAAGAGTCAGCTGCTCTACCAACTGAGCTATGCGTCCATTCCGGTGCGGTTTTGAGTGGCGCCCTGGTGTGGCGCCCCGCTGCTGGAGGCGCGCTGTTAGCAGACTCATCGGGACCCGCAACCCCCTTTTCGTCGATCCGAGTCCGTTTTGGTCGATCAACCCGCTTTTTCGCGAAATAAGTCGGTTTTTCGCCCTACCAGCCGACCGTCTTGCGGTTCTGGCGGTCGATCGACATCAGGATGCCGAGGCACAGCAACACGGTCATCTGCGCCGAGCTGCCGAAGCTCACCAGCGGCAACGGGATGCCGACGACGGGGGCGAGGCCCATCACCATCATCAGGTTGATCGCGACGTAGAAGAAGATCGTCGTCGACAGCCCCGCCGCGGTCAGCCGGCCGAAGCGGGTCTGCGCGCGCTGGCCGACCTCGATCCCCCAGCGGATCACCAGCAGGAAGGCGAGGATCAGCAGGCAACCGCCGACCAGGCCCCATTCCTCCGCCATCGTCGCGAAGACGAAGTCGGTATGGCCCTCGGGAAGATAGTCGAGATGGCTCTGCGTGCCTTGGAGGAAGCCCTTGCCCCAGATACCGCCCGAGCCGATCGCGATCTTCGACTGGCTGATGTGATAGCCGGTGCCGAGCGGGTCGCTTTCGGGATCGAGGAAGATCAGGATGCGGTTGCGCTGATAGTCGTGCAGCGCGAAGTTGATCGCGAGCGGGATCGCCACCGCAGCGGTGATCGCTCCGCCTGCGAACAGCCGCAGCGGGATGCCGGCGAGAAACATCACCGTCGCGCCGCCCGCGCAGATCATCAGCGCGGTGCCGAGATCGGGCTGCTTCATGACGATCGCGGCGGGGACGCCGATCAGCAACGCGGCGGGCCAGACCGCGCTGAACCGTCGCGTCTCGCCGGGCGGGAGCATGTCGTAGAATTTGGCGCAGGCGAGCACGATCGCCGGCTTCATGAACTCGGAGGGCTGGAGGCGGATGAAGCCGAGGTCGAGCCAGCGCTGCGACCCGCCGGACACCTTGCCGAGGATCTCGACCGCGACCAGCGACACGACGATCAGCGCATAGGCCGGTAGCGAGCCCGCCTTCCACGTCCGCTCGGGGACATAGGAGAGGGCGATCGCACCGCCGAGCAGGACGAAGAAGCGGATGCCCTGCGACAGCGCCCAGGGCTTGAGCGAGCCGCCCGCCGCGGAATACAGCACGACCTGGCCGAAACAGCCGATCGCGACCACCAGCAGGAGAACGCGCCACGGCAGCTTGGCGAGCGGCTCGGGGACGATACGGTTCATGGGCATGGCGTGGATGTGATCATTGCTGGCGGTCCCGCAAATCGTCCTCTGCCACGGTCGCGCCCGGCGCCGTCAGCGCTTCCTGCGTCGCGTTGGCCATGTCGGTCGCATTCTCGACCGCGGGGGCGTCGCTGGGGACGATCGCGTCGGTCTTGGTCGCGATCGCCGCTGGCGGCGCGGACTGCGCCTTGCGGTAGGTCTCCGCGGTCGCTGCCATGCGCGTGCGGATGTCGCCGCCCCAGGTCGGTTCGACCTCGGCGAGCGACTTCAGCGCACGCTCGCGGTCGAGCATGTAGGTCATGATGTCGCGGCCGATCATCGGCGTGTCGAGATTGCGCACGGTGTGACCGTTATGCTCGAGCACTACCGCTAGCGCGTAGCGCGGGTTATCGGCGGGCGCGAAACCGATGAAGAGCGCGTGGTCGCGCATCTTGAACGGCAGCTGCCCGTTCTTGAGCACGCCCGAGCGCCGCTCCGCCATGGTGATGCGGCGGACCTGCGCGGTGCCGGTCTTACCCGCGATCGCGACGCCGGGGATCAGCAGTTTCGCCGCACCGCCGGTGCCGCCCTGGTTGATCACGCCGAACATCGCATCGCGGACGCGCGCGAGATGCTCGGAATCGATCGCGAGGGCAGGGGAGTCGCGGTGGACGTGGCTGGCGAGGATGCTCGGCTGCAACGCACGGCCCGACGCCAGCCGCGCGGCCATAACCGCGAGCTGCAACGGGTTGGCCAGCACATAGCCCTGGCCGATCGACGCATTCAGCGAATCAGCGACGGTCCAGTCATGCTTGTACTTCTTCAGCTTCCACGCCGGATCGGGGACCGTGCCGTAGCGCTGCGTCGAGAAGGGCAGGTCGAACTTCTGGCCGAGCCCGAGCGTGCGCGCGATCGGCGCGATCGCGTTGTAGCCGACCCGCCGCGCCATCTCGTAGAAATAGATGTCGCAGCTCTGCATGATCGCGTTCTTGAGATCGAGCGGACCGTGGCCGCTTTTCTTGTGACAGTGGAACACGCTGGTCCCCAGCCGCATCGCCCCCGAACAGTTCACGCGCGTCGATGGATCGACGCCCGCATTCATCAGTGCAAGGCCGTTCATCGGCTTCACGGTCGAGCCCGGCGGATACAGCCCCTGCGTGACCTTGTTCATCAGCGGCACGTGATCGTCGTCGCTCAGCATCTGCCATTCGAGATGGCTGATCCCGTCCGAAAAGCTGTTCGGATCATAGGCCGGCATCGACACCATCGCGAGCATCTCGCCGGTGCGGGTGTCGAGCACGACGACCGATCCGGAATTGGTGCCGAGGCGGCGCGCGGCATATTCCTGAAGCCCCGCGTCGATCGTCAGCCGGGCGGTCTTGCCAGGCACGTCGGGCTTGGTGGCGAGCTCGGCGACCAGCTTGCCGCGCGCGGTGACTTCCACGCGCTTGGCGCCGGCGACGCCGCGGAGCTCGGCCTCGAGCATCTTCTCGAGCCCGTCCTTGCCGAGCTTGAACCCGGGCGTGACGAGCAGCGGATCGTGCGTCTTCTTGTACTGCTCGGCGTTGGGCACCCCGACATAGCCGGTCAGGTGCGCGACCGCGGCGCCCGCCGGATAACTCCGCGCGAACCCGCGCGTCGGCGCGACGCCGGGCAGTTCGGGCAGGCGTACGCTGACCGCCGCGAACCGCTCCCAGTCGAGATTCTCCGCGACCTGGACCGGCTGGAACCCGGCGGCATGTTCGAGGTCGATCGCGA
This sequence comes from Sphingomonas sp. PP-CE-3A-406, assembly GCF_003688625.1. Classification (GTDB taxonomy): domain Bacteria; phylum Pseudomonadota; class Alphaproteobacteria; order Sphingomonadales; family Sphingomonadaceae; genus Sphingomonas. The sequence continues at coordinate 894,360 of NZ_RCWY01000001.1, read as the reverse complement.
TCCGCTCGACTTCCTCGGGCGGCAACTGGAGGATGCGGCCGAGCAGCGGCAGCACGCGCTCCTTGTCGCGGAGGCGATCGGGGATGATGTCGACGCGGAAATCGGTGCGGTTGTTCGCGATAGGCACGCCGTGGCGATCGACGATCCAGCCGCGGCGCGGCGGCAGCAGCGTCATGTTGACGCGGTTGCTTTCCGACAACATCGTGTAGCGTTCGTTCTGCGCGATCGACAGCCACGCCATCCGCCCGGCGAGCAACAGCCCGACGCCGCCTTGCGCCGCGCCCAGCATCCACGCGCGGCGCGAGAAGCTGTACGCCTGCGACATCTCGGTGACGATCCGCGTAGTCCTCACTCGGCACCGCGCTTGTTCTGGATCGTCGCGACGATCCGCGCGGCCAGCGGAAACATGAGGATCGTGACCGCGATCTGCGCGATCAGGATCGTGTCGACATGCGCACCGACCGGCACCGCGATGAAGCGGCCGACGAGGATGCACGCCGCGATCAGCCCACCCGCGATCAGCCAGTCCTGCCAATGGTCGCGGAAGGCGAGGCGCTGCTCGATCATGTCGATCGCGACGAACGCGAGCGACCACATCAGCACCGCGCTGCCGAGCGGCTGCCCGCTGACGAGGTCGTCGAAGAAGCCGAGCGGGGCGGCGGCCCAGGGCCGGAACGCGAACCGTGCGAGCAGGCGCCAGGCGAGGAGCATGACGAAGCCGAATGGCGGCAACAGCGGGATCGTCGCGACCACCGGGATGATCGTGATCAGCGACCCGGCCATGACGGTCGCCCAAGGAATCGCGCGCGCGCGGCCCGCCGGGAGCTTGGTTGCGAACGGCTTGTAGTCGACGCTGTCGACGACGCGCGGCGGCATCATTGCGGTGCTACCGGACGGGGTGGCGGCACCGGCATGAACATCCGCTCGACCAGCGCGAAGTCGAGCGCGTCGGGATCGGCGAACGTCCGCGCCATCACCGAATCCGACCCCGCCTTCATCACCCGCGCGACCGGCACGCCGGGCGCATAGATGCCGCCGGTGCCGGTCGTCACGAACAGGTCGCCAGCGTTGAACCGTACGTTGGTCGCGTTGACCGAGCGGATGTCGATCATCCCGTCGCCGCGCCCCGCCGCGATCGCGGGCATCCCGTCGCGCGTGCGGCGGACCGGCACGATGCTGTCGCCGTCGCTGAGCAACAGGATGCGCGCCGCGTTGGGGCCGGTCTCGACGACGCGCCCGATCAGGCCGTCGGGGCCGCGCACCGGCATGCCGGGCAGCACGCCGTTCCAGCGGCCGGCGTTGAGCAGGGCAAAGCGACGTCCGCTCGATGCGCTCGAACTCACCAGCCGTGCGGTTACGACGGGATCGGGCGAACGATCGCGGATCGCCAGCAACGAGCGCAACCGGCGATTGTCATACGCGATCGTCCGCGCGCGCATCAGCAGCGCCCGCGTCCGCTCGCGATCGGCGCGGAGTGCGACGTTCTCCTGCTTCACGAAGAAGTAGTTGGCGACCGCATCGGGGATGCCCGAAACCGACGAGCCGACCGTCGCGAGCCCCGTCGAAACCGGCGTCGTCACCCCCGCGACGCCCATCCGCAGCGCGGAAAACGCGGGCGGATTGAACGTCGACGCGACGAGCAGCACCAGGCCCACCACCGCACCGGCGACGGCGAGCACATAGCCCATGAACACACCATATTGCCGACGCCGGGAAAACCCCGTGCGCCGGTCGCGGGCTGGCGCCATGCGCCTGTCCCCCTGTCTCGGGCGCCGCCGATGTGCCGGGGGACCTACCCCTGCGACTCGGACGACGCGATTTCGTGTCCGCGTGTCTTAAAGCAAAAACAGACCGTTAACCGCTCATCAGCACGCCGCGGAACAACGGATCCTCGAGCGCGCGGCCGGTGCCGAGCGCGACGCAGGTCAGCGGGTCCTCGGCGACCGTCACCGGCAGCCCGGTCTCGTCGCGCAACACCTCGTCCAGACCTTGCAGCAACGCGCCGCCGCCGGTCAGAACGATGCCCTGGTCGACGATATCCGCGGCCAGCTCCGGCGCGGTGTTCTCGAGCGCGACGCGGACGCCCTCGACGATCGTCGCGACCGGCTCGCTCAGCGCTTCGGCGATCTGGCCCTGGTTGATCTGGATCTCCTTGGGCACGCCGTTGACGAGATCGCGGCCCTTGATCTGGATGATCATGCCGATGCCGTCGACCGGCGGCTTGGCGATGCCGACCTCCTTCTTGATCCGCTCCGCGGTCGCTTCGCCGATCAGCAGGTTATGGTTGCGGCGCACATAGCTGACGATCGCCTCGTCCATCTTGTCGCCGCCGACGCGCACCGAGGTGGTGTAGGCGAGACCACGGAGCGACAGCACCGCGACTTCGGTCGTGCCGCCGCCGATGTCGACCACCATCGAACCGATCGGCTCGGTCACCGGCATGTCCGCGCCGATCGCCGCCGCCATCGGCTCCTCGATCAGCCAGACCTGCGAGGCGCCCGCGTTCGACGCGGCATCGCGGATCGCGCGGCGTTCGACCTTGGTGGAACCCGACGGCACGCAGATCACGATTTCGGGCCAGCGTGCGAACTTGCGCGGCCCGTGGACCTTCTGGATGAAATACTTGATCATCTGCTCGGCGACGTCGATGTCCGCGATCACGCCGTCACGCAAAGGACGGATCGCCTCGATGTTGCCCGGCGTCTTGCCCATCATCATCTTGGCGTCGTCGCCGACTGCCTTGACGCGCTTGATCCCGTTGATCGTCTCGACCGCGACCACCGACGGCTCGTTCAAAACGATGCCGCGGCCACGGACGTAGACGACGGTGTTCGCGGTGCCGAGGTCGATCGCCATGTCGTGCGACATGAACTTGAAGAAACGCGAGTAGAAGGCCATTCAATCAGGGTCCCGTATCCAGTCCGCCGGACGGGCGAACCGCCAGCAAAAACATGCGCACACACATCATCTCGCGGAGCCCGCCGGTGGTTTCGAGCACCGGGTGCCTATACTATTTAAGTGGCGTTTGCGGGTCGCGGGATGCCGTCGCTTGGTCTAGACGCAAACCCATGTCAATACGGCGTCTCCCCGAGCATCTGGTCAATCGCATCGCCGCCGGTGAAGTGGTGGAAAGACCCGCCAGCGCGTTGAAGGAGTTAGTCGAAAACGCCATCGACGCAGGGGCAGGGCGCATCGCGATTCTCCTTGTGGAAGGTGGCACGTCGCGGATCGAAGTCGCCGACGACGGCTGCGGGATGACCCCCGCGGACATGGCCTTGGCGCTCGAACGCCACGCCACCTCGAAGCTGCCCGACGAGTATATCGAATCGGTCGTGACGCTCGGTTTTCGCGGCGAGGCGCTGCCCTCGATCGCGAGCGTCGCGAGGCTGACGATCGAAAGTCGCATCCGCGGCGCCGAAGGCTGGGCGCGGACCGTCGACAACGGCCGCGTCGAGCGCGAAGGCCCGGCCGCGCTTCCGCCCGGCACGCGCGTGGTGGTCGAGGACCTGTTCGCGCGGGTCCCCGCGCGCCGCAAGTTCCTCCGCTCCCCGCGCGCCGAATACGCCGCCTGCCTCGACGTCGTCCGTCGGCTCGCAATGGCGCGACCCGACATCGGCTTCACGCTCGAGCATGACGGCCGCCGCGCGCTGTCGGCAATGCAGGTCGAGGATCGGCCGGGCAGGGTGGCGACGCTCACCGACCGCGCGCTCGCCGACAATTCCGTCGCGATCGATCTGGAGCGCGAAGGTCTGGTCCTCGGCGGCGTAGCAAGCCTGCCGACCTACAATCGCGGTATCGCCGACCACCAGTATCTCTTCGTCAACGGCCGCCCGGTAAAGGACCGCCTGCTGATGGGCGCGATCCGCGGCGCCTATGCCGAGATGCTCCCGCGCGACCGCCACGCGGTGGTGGCGCTGTTCCTCGACATCCCCACCGACCAGGTCGACGTCAACGTCCACCCCGCCAAGACCGAAGTCCGCTTCCGCGACCCCGCGATGGTCAGAGGCCTCATAGTCTCGGGCTTGCGCCGAGCCCTCGACGCCGCCGGCCACAGAAGCCAACGCGCCAGCGAGTCCGCCCTTTCAATGTGGCAACCAGAAAACATCTCCTCTTCCCCCGGGGGAGAGGAAGGGGCCCGTCCGCAAAGCGGATGGGAAGGTGAGGGCACGCCCCAAAGGCTGCCGCTGGAAAACCGAAGCTACGGCGCAGTCAACGATTCCCGCCCGACCTTCTTAGCGTCACCCCCACAGGCGCGCGCAGAACCCGCCTGGGCACCCCCACCCCAAACCATAGCCTTCCCCATGGGCGTAGCCCGCGGCCAAGTGGCAAAAACCTACATAGTCGCCGAAGCCGAAGACGGCCTCGTCCTAGTCGACCAGCACGCCGCCCACGAACGCCTCGTCCTCGAACGCATGCGCGCAGCCCTGATCGGCGGTACCATCGCGTCCCAGGCCCTCCTGATTCCCGAAGTCGTAGAGCTCGACGAGTCCGCCTGCGACCGCCTCGAATCCCGCGCCGAAGAACTCTCCGAATTCGGCCTAGACCTCGAACGCTTCGGCCCCCACGCCATGCTGGTCCGCGCCACCCCCGCGCTGCTAGGCCAGAGTGATCCCAAAGGCCTCGTCACCGACCTCGCCGACGAACTCGCCGCCTTCGACGAAGCCCTGTCCCTAAAGGAGCGCCTGGACGCGGTAGCCGGCACGATGGCCTGCCACGGCTCCGTCCGCGCCGGCCGCATCCTGTCGGTCCCCGAGATGAACGCGCTCCTCCGCGAAATGGAAGTCACCCCCCATTCCGGCCAATGCAACCACGGGCGCCCGACCTGGGTAAAACTCGCCCACGGTGACATCGAGAAGCTGTTCGGGCGAAAATGACACTGCACTCTGATGTTGATCAGCTCGTTGGAACGCTCGAAGCAATGACGAGATTGCTAAGGCTGCACGGTGACGGCGGATGGGCCGAGCAGATCGAGCGGTGCAGATCGAGTATCGCACGGTCCGACTATCATGGCGTCGACCGGCTTTTGCGTCTCTACGCCGGAATGGGATCGCTGAACGACGTGATCCTGCAATCCGGTGGCGTCGCGCCAGCGGAAGACAACGAACAGTTCGACGCGCTTCGCACCGACGCTTGGGAACGGGCACACGTACTGGCGCGGAGCAAAGCGGGCGCGAACGGCGAATGACCGCTCAATTCTGTCATCCTGACAAAAGTCAGAATCCAGAGTTTAGTGCGGCCCCGCTCATGGCTCTGGATCCCGGATCAAGTCCGGGATGACGCGTGGGGAGGGCGCGTCATCCTCCTTCCATCTTGCACATTGGCTTCGTGGTAGTGGGCCGTCTCCTCCGTCATGCCGGGCTTGTTCCGGCATCCACCGTTCCGCGAACTCGGGGCGTGGAGTTCGCGGCACGGTGGACCCCGGAACAAGTCCGGGGTGACGGGCGTAACCGACCAAACATAGCCTTTGCTCGCCATCCCGGGCAGAAGGCCGCAAATGGACTCCCTCTCCCTATTCGGCCTAGCCGCGGTATCCTTCACCCTGCTATGTTACGCCAAGGAAGCCGGCTCGCACTGGTGGACGCTCGGCTTCGCCTTCGGGTGCGTGCTCGGCTCGATCTACGGGTTCCTCCAGGGCGCGTGGCCGTTCGGCGTAGTCGAGATCATCTGGACGGTCGTCTCGTTCCGCCGCTGGCTAGCGATGCGCCGAGCCGTGCCCTCGCCCGCGGAACCGGTCGCTTGACACTGCGTTAGCGCGCGCCTATTCGAACTCTCCCCGACACGACGGTTCCGGCGGCGCTTGTTTGCGTTCGTCGCTATCGTGCGTTCGGATCATCGCTAAGAGATGGGCTTTGTGCAGCCATGCCGAAGCCCGTGGAGCAGGAGAACCAAGTTCATGGCACGTATCGCGGGTGTTAATATCCCGACCAACAAGCGCGTGGTGATCGCGCTGACCTATATTCACGGCATCGGTTCGACCAAGGCCAAGGAAATCGTCGCGAAGCTCGGCATCGCCGATACCGCCCGCGTCCAGGACCTGACCGACCAGGAAGTCCTGCACATCCGCGAGACGATCGACGCCGATCACACCGTCGAGGGCGATCTGCGCCGCCAGACCTCGATGAACATTAAGCGCCTGATGGATCTCGCCTGCTATCGCGGCCTGCGTCATCGCAAGGGCCTCCCGGTCCGCGGCCAGCGCACGCACACCAATGCGCGCACCCGCAAGGGCAAGGCCAAGCCGATCGCCGGCAAGAAGAAGTAATCCACTTTTTCAATGGATTACTCCGCCGGCGCTGGTCCCAACGGGCCGCCCGGCGTCACGCAGATACAGGTCAGGAAATACACCATGGCACGCGAACCTCAGCGCATTAAGCGGCGCGAGCGCAAGAACATCACCTCTGGCGTCGCTCACGTGAATGCCAGCTTCAACAACACCATGATCACGATCACCGATGCTCAGGGCAACGCGATCTCGTGGTCGTCGGCCGGCGCAATGGGCTTCAAGGGCTCGCGCAAGTCGACTCCGTACGCGGCCCAGGTCGCAGCGGAAGACGCCGGCAAGAAGGCCGCCGAGCACGGCGTCCGCACGATCGAAGTCGAGGTCAAGGGTCCTGGCTCGGGTCGCGAATCGGCACTGCGCGCGCTTCAGGCAGTCGGTTTCCAGATCACGTCGATCCGCGACGTGACCTCGATCCCGCACAACGGCGTGCGCCCTTCGAAGCGTCGTCGCGTCTGATTCTCCGCCTCCCGTGCGCGGTTGATCGCGCCGCACGGGTGTATTTTATTGGTCGGCGGACACACCCGTTCGTCGGCCCCCAAATTAGGGGAAGCATGTGTCTGTCAACGCAAAGAACTGGCAGGAACTCAAGAAGCCCAGCGGCCTGGAGAAAAAGGCCGGTGGCGACACCAAGCGCAAGGCGACCTTCATCGCCGAGCCGCTCGAGCGTGGCTTCGGCCTGACGCTCGGCAACGCGCTGCGTCGCGTGTTGCTCTCGTCGCTGCAGGGCGCGGCCGTTACCTCGATCAAGATCGAGAACGTGCTGCATGAGTTCTCGTCTCTGGCCGGCGTCCGCGAGGACGTGACCGACATCGTCCTCAACGTGAAGCAGATCGCGATCCGCATGCAGGGCGAGGGGCCGAAGCGCCTCCAGCTCTCGGCAACGGGTCCGGGTGAAGTCAAGGCCGGCGACATCGCCGTCTCGGGCGACATCGAGATCATGAACAAGGATCTCGTGATCTGCCACCTCGATGAGGGTGCGACGCTCAACATGGAGCTGACCGCCGACATCGGTAAGGGTTACGTGCCCGCGACCGCAAACCGCCCGGCCGATGCGCCGATCGGTCTGATCCCGGTCGATGCGCTGTACTCGCCGGTACGTCAGGTTTCGTACAAGGTCGACCCGACCCGCGTCGGTCAGGACCTGGATTACGACAAGCTGACGCTGACGATCGAAACCGACGGCACGATCACCCCGGAAGACGCAGTCGGCTATGCCGGTCGCATCCTCCAGGACCAGCTCGCGCTGTTCGTCCACTTCGATGATTCGTCGGTGACGCGTTCGTCGGCCCCGATCGGCCAGGCAGCACCCGCTGCCGGTGGTGCGGAGCCAGCAGGCGACACGCAGCAGATCAACCGTTACCTTCTCAAGAAGGTCGACGAGTTGGAACTGTCGGTGCGTTCGGCGAACTGCCTCAAGAACGACAACATCATCTACATCGGCGATCTGGTCGGCAAGACCGAAGCCGAGATGCTGCGTACGCCTAACTTCGGCCGCAAGTCCTTGAACGAAATCAAGGAAGTGCTGTCGTCGATGGGTCTTCGCCTGGGTATGGAAATCCCCGGCTGGCCACCTGAGAACATCGAAGAGATGGCCAAGAAGCTCGAGCAGGAGATTATGGGTTGATTTCGCACCGAGGCAAGCAAGCTTGCCTCGGAGACGAAACAACCCGGCCGGCGGGTCGGTTTTGGCCGACCCGTTCGACGACACGGCTTCGCCGAGTCGCCACCCGGCTGGAGACGAGGGGAAGGGCCGAGGAAGCGTCCTAGGCGTGACCTTATCCTAACCTTTGAACGAAAGGCGATCGGTCGCGGCCTCAACGGCGACCAGCTCCCGGGTACCTCATACGGCCCCTGAACGAACGAAAAGGTATTAAACATGCGCCATCGCGTAGGCGGCCGTAAGCTTCAGCGGACCTCGGCCCACCGTCTTGCTCTGTTCCGCAACATGAGCGCCGCGCTCATCAAGCACGAGCAGATCACTACCACCGTCGCCAAGGCGAAGGAACTGCGTCCCTACGTCGAGAAGCTGATCACGCTCGCGAAGAAGGGTGGCCTGTCCAACCGTCGTCTCGCGCACGGCAAGCTGCTCGACGATGCGCAGCTGATCAAGTTGTTCGACACGCTCGCGACCCGTTATGCGGATCGCAACGGCGGCTACACCCGCGTCATCAAGGCCGGTATCCGCATGTCGGATGCCTCGCCGATGGCCGTCATCGAGTTCGTCGACCGCGACGTCTCGGCGAAGGGCCAGGATTCGGGTCCGGTGATGTCGGACGAGGATTACAACGAAGCGGCATAATCCCCGCCTCTCGTTAGTAGAATTGCAGGCCGCGTTTCCCATCCGGGAGGCGCGGCCTCTTTCGTTACGCCCTCCATCCGGCTATGCGCCCGACATGGAGCACCCAGACAGCATTCTCATCGTCGATTTCGGCAGCCAGGTAACCCAGCTGATCGCCCGCCGCGTGCGCGAGGCTGGCGTCTATAGCGAGATCGCCCCCTTCCAGTCCGCCGAGGCCGCGTTCGACCGGATGCAGCCCAAGGGCATCATCCTCTCGGGCGGCCCCGCCTCGGTCACCACCGAGAACTCCCCGCGTGTGCCGCAGCGCTTCTTCGAGGCCGGCATTCCGATCCTCGGCATCTGCTACGGCCAGCAGGTCATGTCCGCGCAGCTCGGCGGCAACGTGATCGTCTCGGGCGATGGCGGCGAGTTCGGCAGCGCCTTCATCGAGGTCAAGTCCAACTGCGCGCTGTTCGACGGCCTCTGGGCGGAAGGCGAGCGCCATCAGGTCTGGATGAGCCACGGCGACAAAGTCGACGCGATCCCGCCCGGCTTCACCCCCGTCGCCACCTCGACCGGCGCGCCCTATGCGATCGTCGCCGACGAGGCGCGGCGCTTCTACGGCGTGCAGTTCCATCCCGAGGTCGTCCACACCCCGGATGGCGGCAAGCTGATCGCCAACTTCGCGCGCCACGTCTGCGGACTCAGCGGCGACTGGACGATGGCCGAGTTCCGCGAGACCAAGATCGCCGAGATCCGCGCACAGGTCGGCAAGGGCCGCGTCATATGCGGCCTGTCGGGCGGCGTCGACTCGGCGGTCGCAGCGGTGTTGATCCACGAGGCGATCGGCGAGCAGCTCACCTGCGTCTATGTCGACCACGGCCTGATGCGCGCGGGCGAGAGCGAGCAGGTCGTCAGCCTGTTCCGCGGCGCTTACAACATCCCGCTGATCCACGTGAACGTCGAGGAGCTGTTCCTCAGCGGCCTCGCCGGGATCACCGACCCCGAGCTGAAGCGCAAGTTCATCGGCAAGACCTTCATCGACGTGTTCGACACCGAGGCGAAGAAGCTCGGCGGCGCGGAGTTCCTCGCACAGGGCACGCTGTACCCGGACGTGATCGAGAGCGTCAGCTTCACCGGCGGTCCGTCGGTGACGATCAAGAGCCACCACAATGTCGGCGGCCTGCCCGAGCGGATGAACATGAAGCTCGTCGAGCCGTTGCGCGAGCTGTTCAAGGACGAAGTCCGCGTGCTCGGGCGCGAGCTTGGCCTCCCCGAGATCTTCGTTGGCCGCCACCCGTTCCCCGGACCCGGCCTCGCGATCCGCATCCCCGGCGAGGTCACCAAGGAACGCTGCGACATCCTGCGCAAGGCCGACGCGATCTATCTCGAGGAGATCCGCGCGGCGGGGCTCTACGACACGATCTGGCAGGCTTTCGCGGTTCTGCTGCCGGTCCGCAGCGTCGGCGTGATGGGCGACGGCCGCACCTACGACAACGTGCTGGCGTTGCGCGCGGTCACCTCGACCGACGGCATGACCGCGCAGGCGTTCCAGTTCCCCGGCGACTTCCTGCCCCGCGTCGCGACCCGGATCATCAACGAGGTCAAGGGCATCAACCGGGTGACGTACGACTACACGTCGAAGCCCCCTGGCACGATCGAGTGGGAATGAGGGGCGCCGCGGACCTATGATGGGGTGTACGCCCAGTCGTGTGTCCTGATGATCAGCGCCCCCTTTCTTCTGAACCGAGATAGATCGCGTTTTTTTGGTTCTCGAACCTCTTGAAACGCGATTTCGTACGAAATATTTTGCCGCTGCCGGGCGCCGAACGGGTCCGGCGGGACATTGAGGGCGTCGGCTCTCCTCCGACGCTTCTCATGCCCAAATTGCTTCATCAGGAGGATTTGGAAATGAGAAACACGTTTGACTTTGCACCCTATCGGCGTTCGACCGTCGGCTTCGATCGGTTGTTCAACCTGCTCGAAACCGGGCTTCGCGAGGATGAAGGGTATCCGCCCTTCGACATCATCCGCGACGGCGAGGACCGGTACCGGATCACGCTCGCGGTCGCCGGGTTCCGTCCCGACGAGATCGAGATCGTCGCGCAGCAGAACCAGCTCGTCGTCACCGGTCGCAAGGCCGACGAGAAGGACGGGGCGCAGTATCTGCATCGGGGCATCGCCGCACGGTCGTTCGAGCGGCGGTTCCAGCTCGCCGACTTCATCGAGGTCGGAACTGCCCGGTTCCAGGACGGGCTGCTCAGCCTCGATCTCCAGCGCGTGGTGCCCGAGGCGATGAAGCCGCGCCGGATCGAGATCGATGCGGTGCTATCTGCCGAGCAGGTCGAAGCGCAGCCGGAGAAGACGCTCGAAGCGGCGTAATTGCTTAAGCATTGCCGGCCCGCGTCGCCGGGTCGGCAATGCCTTTCTAAGTACCGGCAATAGGTTCGTCGCCACCTTCCTGTGCCGGTTGCGATGGCCAACCGCGCGTATCCGCTCTATCCAGCTCGGCGATAGACAGATTGGGTACGGACGAAAGATGCGAAGGTGCCGCCGTTTTTCGATATCGCATTGGCGTGATACTGGCATCGCGAGCGGATATCCGACTATGCTGCGTTGCACGTCGGGCGGGTCTGAATGAAATTCGACCGGCTCCGATCACTGACGGGAGTGCTGATGGCTGTCGTCGGTGCGCCGCTGCTGCTCGGCGCGGCGGATCCCCCGGCCTGGACGCGACCCCAGGCGCCGTTCCCGATCGCCGGGCCGATCACTTACGTCGGCAGCGAAGGGATCGCCGCCTATTTGATCAAGACGAATGCGGGTGCGATCCTGATCGACGGCACGCTCGCCGAGAACGCTGGCATGATTGCGCGCAACATCGTTGCGACCGACGTCCGGCTCCGCGATGTGAAGTTGATCCTGGTTACCCATGCGCATTTCGATCACGCCGCCGGCGTGGCCGCGCTCAAGCGTGCGACCGGTGCTCGCGTGGTCGCCGGCGCTCGGGATGTCCGCGCGCTCGAAACCGGCATCCCACCGGGCGAGACCACTTACGGGGTCATTCGCTTTCCAAAGGTGCACGTCGATCGCGGCGTGCGTGACGGCGACACGGTCACGCTCGGCAACGTAACGCTCACGGCACGCGCGACGCCGGGGCACACGCCCGGGTGCACGACCTGGACGATGCGGATCCGCGCCACGCCGCGCGCGCTCGACGTCGTGTTCCCGTGCAGCGTCAGCGTTGCGGGCAACCGCCTGATCGGCAACCGCGCCTATCCCGGCATCGTCGGGGATTACCGCCGCAGCATCGCGATGCTCGGCACGTTGCACGCCGATATCGTCCTGCCGTCGCATCCCGAACTCGCCGACGTGATCGCGCGCGGCAAGCGCCGTAAAGCGGGCGATGCGGCCGCGTTCGTCGATCCGACCTTGCTGCCGAAGATCGTCGCGAAGGCGCGGACGGCGTTCGACGCCGACCTCGCCAAGCAGGCACGCTGAGCGTCGATGCTGGTTCTTTGCGGCATCGCGGTGATCGTCGCCGGCTTCCTGCTCCGGTTCAATCCACTGCTCGTCGTCGCGGTGTCCGCACTCGTCACCGGGCTCGCCGCTGGACTTGCCCCACTCGCGATCCTCGCCGCGTTCGGGAAGGCGTTCAACGAGAACCGCTACGTCACCGTGATCTACATCGTGCTGCCGGTGATCGGGATGCTCGAACGCCACGGATTGCAGGAACGCGCGCGGCTCGCGATCGGCAAGCTGCGTGGTGCGACGGTCGGGCGCTTGCTGATAGGGTACCTGCTGTTCCGCCAGTTGACCGCGGCGCTCGGCCTGACCTCGATCGCCGGCCCCGCACAAAGCGTCCGGCCGCTCGTTGCGCCGATGGCCGAAGCCGCCGCCGAAGCGCAGGGCGTTGCGACCGGCGGCGACCGCATCCCGGCGATGGCGGCCGCGACCGATAACATCGGGCTCTTCTTCGGCGAGGATATCTTCATCGCGATCGGCTCGATCCTGCTGATGAAGGGTGTCCTCGAAGGCTATGGCATCGTCATCCAGCCGCTCCACCTCTCGATGTGGGCGATCCCGACCGCGATTGCCGCATTCCTGATCCACGGCTTCCGCCTGTGGCTGCTCGACCGCCGGCTGGCACGCGCGCGGTGATCGGCACCGGCTTCATCTACGGCGTCGCCGGCCTGATGTTCGCGGCGTTCGGGGTCCTGAGCTTGACCGATCGCGCCAACCCGAAGCGCTTCGGCAATGCGGCGTTCTACGCGGTGCTGGCGATCAGCTTCCTGCTTGGCGGGCGGCTGGGCGATGTCGGTAACGGTATCCTCGTCCTGGCGCTCGTCGCGATTGCCGGCTCGGGTGCGATGGGGCGGGGCGGGCGTGCCACCACCACGCTCGACGAACGGCGTGTCGAGGCCGCCCGGCTCGGCAATTGGATATTCCTGCCCGCACTGATCATCCCGGCCGCAGCACTTGGCGGCACGGTCCTGTTCCGCGCAGTCCCGAGCCTCGTCGACCCGAAGCAGGCAACGCTCGTCGCGCTGACCTGCGGCGTTCTGATCGCGCTGGTCGCGATGCACCTCTGGTTCCGCCCGCGCGTCGCGACGCCGCTCGCCGAGGGCGTCAGGCTGATGGATGCGATCGGCTGGGCTGCGGTCCTCCCGCAGATGCTGGCAAGCCTCGGCGCGGTGTTCGCGCTGGCCGGCGTCGGCGATGTCGTCGGCGGTCTCGCCGGCCACGCGATCCCCGAGGGGAGCCTGATCGGCGCGGTGCTCGCCTATACGCTCGGCATGGCGCTGTTCACGATGATCATGGGCAACGCGTTCGCGGCGTTCCCGGTGATGGCGGCGGCGATCGGCATCCCGCTGCTCGTGCGGCATTACGGCGGCGACCCCGCGGTGGTCGCGGCGATTGGCATGCTCAGCGGGTTCTGCGGCACGCTGATGACGCCGATGGCGGCGAACTTCAATCTCGTCCCCGCGGCGTTGCTCGAGTTGAAGGACAGGAACGCCGTCATCCGCGCGCAGGTGCCGACTGCACTGCCGCTGCTCGCGGTCAACATCGGCTTGCTGTACTGGCTCGGGTTCAGGTGACTGTGAGGGGTTTGCGATGACCGACTGGACGATGACGCGACGATCCGCGCTGACCGCGATGGCGGCGACGATCGCCGTACCCGCGGCGGCAAAGCGCTCGGTACGGCTGATCGCAGGAACCTACTCGCGAGAGGGCGGCAAGGGCCTCTACCCGATCGGTTACGATCCCGATCGCGACCGGTGGCAGGTCGAGGCACCGATTCCCCGGATCGACGACGCGTCGTTCGGCGTGGGAGGCGGCCCCGGCGGCGCCTATTACCTCGTGCGCGAACAGACGCAGGGCGAGATTTCGGCGTATGCGCCGGGCTGGACGAAACGCGGGACCGCCCCCACCAAGGGTGCGGATCCGTGCTACGTCGCGCTCGACCGCGCCAGCGGCTGCCTTGCGATCGCGAATTATTCCAGCGGCGGCGTGGCGTTCCACCGGCTCGATCCGCGGACCGGCGTGCCGGGCGACCCGGTGCTGTTCGACCATGTCGGCAAGGGGCCCAATACGGCACGTCAGGAAGGGCCGCACGCGCATTGGGTCGGCTTCAGCCCGGACCGGCGGTGGCTGCACTCGATAGATCTCGGGACGGACACGCTCTACGCCTATCGCTTCGATGCGACAGCGCGGACGCTGGCTCGCCCGGTTGCGGCTTGGCACGCGGATTCTGGCGCGGGGCCACGCCACCTCGTGCATCACCAAAGATTGCCGCGCGCCTATGTCGTATGCGAGCTTTCGAACACGCTGGTGACGCTCGATGCGGGCGCGGACGGCCGCTTCGTCACGCGGTCGCGGCTGTCGACGTTGCCGGTGGGCTATCGCGGCGCGTCGCAGGCGGCGCATATCGCGATCGATCCGACCGGCCGGCGGCTCTACGTCTCGAACCGCGGACAGAACGGCATCGCCGTGTTCGCGCTCGATGCGGCGGGGGTACCGACGCTGCTCCAGCACATTGCCAGCGGTGGCGACTGGCCGCGCTTCTTCCTGCTGCTCGACGACGCGCGCCGGATGGTGGTCGCCAACGAACGATCGGCGACGCTGGCGATCTTCGCGATCGGTCCGGATGGCAGGCTGTCCGCGACCGGAAAACAGCTCGCCGTACCGGGCGCGGTCTTCCTCGGCCGGCTTTGACCGGTCAGCGCGCGCGACGTTCGAGCAACGGCACCGCCGCCTCGTAGCGCGCCTGCGCCTCGAACGGCGTCGACCCGGTGGTCACGTCGATCGTCTGCCGCTGGATCGGTCCCGCGCCGGGTACGGCCGGCGACCAGCGTGGTAACCCGGCGGCGTTGGGATTGCCCGTCTTGATGAACGCTGTGAAATACCCCTGGAAGACCGCCGAGATCCGGCGGTCGTCCGCGGTCCAGGCATAGGCCGGGTTGGTATCGAGATTGCCCAGCGCATATTCGATCTCCGCGCTGTGCACCGCGCCAAGCGGTGCGACATCGGGATTGGTCAGCGGCGGCAGCGCCCGCGGCCGCGGGTGTGCGAAATAATAATAATAGGTCGGCTGTCGCGAGCGGCGATGCAGGTCGAACCATTGCCAGGTCGATGCGCCGAGAAACGCGTCGCTCGCCAGCGCGGTCGCGGCGGCGGGAACCGCGGCGTCGGATGCTGCCGGATACAGCGCGAACAGCGCGTCCGGGTCCGCGTAGAGCGTACCGATCGCGGCGCGGTAGTTGGCGACGGTAGGCGGCTGACCGCGCAGGATGCTGGTCCACGCGCCCTCCTGCGAATTCGAGCCGACCAGCAACGGCACGCGGGCGGCATGACCCGCGGTGTAAGTATCGATCGGCGGTTCGGTGAGGAACAGCCCGTCGACGATGAAGTCCGCCCCCGCGTGCGCCTGATCCTGCGCCTTGAGCAGATCGGCCGCGGGCATCGCACGGAGGGCGGCCAGCGAGGTGGCTCCAGCAGCGCGGGCAAACGCCTCGCCTTGCGTCGTGGCGGTCGCGAGCGGTTTCGGCCGGAAGGTCGGCGGAAGGACACCCCCGCTTTCGCCGATCGCGCGCGCGAACCGCGTCCGGGTCAGCGGCGACGTCATCAGCACGCTGACCGACATCGAGCCTGCGCTTTCGCCGCCGATCGTGATCCGTGCGGGATCGCCGCCGAACGCGGCCGCATTGCGACGGACCCATTCGAGCGCCGCCGCCTGATCGAGCAATCCGTAATTGCCCGCGGCATGCGCCGGGGATTCCGTCGCCATCTCGCCGGTCGCGAGGAAGCCGAACACGCCGAGGCGATAGTTGATCGTGACGACGACGATCCCCTGACGCGCCATCGCCGCACCGTCGTAGCGAAGTTCGGAACCGTCGCCGGCGATCGCGCCGCCGCCGTGGATGTAGAACAGCACGGGAAGCTTCGCGCCCGGCTTGGTGCCGGCAGGCGTCCAGACGTTGAGCGTCAGGCAATCCTCGTCGATCCGCGGCGAGCGAAACTTCATGTCGGCGAACAACGGCTGTTGCATGCAGCGCGGCCCGAACGTGTCGGCCTGGCGCACGCCGCTCCAACGGGCAGCGGGCTTGGGTGGTTGCCACCGGAGCGCACCGATCGGCGGCGTGGCGTAGGGGATGCCGAGATATGCGTCGACGGGGGGCGCCGCCGCCGCCGCCGCCGCCGCCGCCGTCGAAGTCGCCAGACGCGTGCCGCCGAGCATGCCCTCCGCAACGCGCGCCTGTTGCGCGATCGCTGGTACCGCCAGCATGCCGCTCGCCAGCGCCGCTCCGCTTGCCATGGCCATTATCGCTGCCCGCATGTCATCCTCCATTTTGGTTTGGAGCGACGGTCGCAGGTTGCCGGGACGTTGCCAAGGTAAAGGGCCATCCGCGCAGCAATCTCCCCGTTGGGGGGACGATACCGTATCTTCAGGCGCCGGTCGGTCCTGCAACCCCGTCCGCAACGCCGAGCTCGAAGTCGGAGACGATCCGGATCGCGCCGCCGAGCCTTCGATAATGTTCCGCCCGGCGATACGCACCGCTGTTGCGCACCGAGTAGCTGAACGGCGCACGCCCCGCGATCACGAGCAGCGTCGTGGTGTTGCCGACCGCCGACACGATCCGGCCGCCGAGCGCCGCGATCCGCTCCGCCAACGCCCCGTCGCGCGGCGCGCCGAGGAGCGCGATGCGCTCGCCAGCGAGCGGTCCGGAGAACGCTGGACGGGGGGCGGGGCCGGGCTTGCGCGGCGGGGCGAGCCATTCGTCGAGCGCGATTCCGGTATGATCGATCGCCTTGACGATCACCCAGCCGGCCGCGCGCGCATCGCTCAGCGCGTCGTGATGCTTGTGCGCGATGCCGAGATATCGCGCGAGCAGGCCGAGCCGGTGGCTTTCCAGATCGGGCCAGGCGCGCTTGGCGACGCGGACGCTGTCGAGCCATACCGTCTCGATCGCCGGGCGGTCATGAACCCGGCAGGCGGCTGCGAGAGCCCCCTTGTCGAAATACGAGTGCGCGACGGTCGTGCGGCCGCTCAGATGGCGATCGACGATGGCATGGACGTCGGCAAAGCTCGGCTGGCCGACGACGTGATGCTCGGCGATGCCGTGGATGCGCGTGTTGAACAGGTGGAATTCGTCGTGCGGGTCGACCAGCGTCTCGTAGTCGAAGATCTCGCAGCCGTCGCGGAACCCGACGATGCCGATCTGGCAGATGCTGCTGACCCGCGAACACGCGGTTTCGACGTCGATGACGACGAAGTCGGGCTGCAGGATTACGGCATCGGCGAGCATCGCGGTCGAAAGCATCCCGCCTCCATGCACGCGTGCGAGAGCCGGATAAACATCTTTGACGGCAAGGACATGACGGTCGCGGAAAAGCTGGTGCCCCCGGCGAGATTTGAACACGCGGCCTACGGTTTAGGAAACCGTCGCTCTATCCGGCTGAGCTACGGGGGCATCCGAGTGCGCAGTACGACGGTCGGATGAGGCGATCAAGCACCCGGTTGGTGATCGGCCAAAGCTGATTGCGTGGCCACTACGGGCAGGACGATCAGACCGGCGCTTGGGTAGTGGGGGTCTTGGAGAGGCGATCAAGGGCGACGGGTATCGTTTACGATGCCCCGTCGCCGCTTGCCGTGCAGTGCGGGCGGTTAGGCCTTGACGTGCTGCGAGATGTACTTGTTCATCTCGAACATCGTGCACTTGTCACGCCCGAAGACCTTCTTCAGCTTCTCGTCAGCCAGAATCTCGCGCTTGTTCTCGGGGTTCTGGAGGTTGTTGGCCTTGATGTAGACCCACACCTTGCTGATCACTTCGCTGCGCGGCAGCTTGTCGTTGCCGACGATCTCGCCGAGCTCGGGAGAGGGCTGGACGGGGGCGTGGATGCCGCCGGTCTTGGGAGCTGTAGCCATAAGCATTCCTTCCTGTTGCGCGCGTGCGTTAGGCACTGCGCGCGTGGTCACGCCTTGGTGAGCGCGTCCGCCTTGTGCGCTGCCTTGCCGCCCTTGTCACTCCTTACGATGAACTGGGGCTCCTCCTTGGAAGCCTTGACGGTGTGGCCCTTGATCTTCGTGTCGCTGGTCTGCTTCTTCTCGACCGTGCCGTGCGCCTCGCCGCCGTGCGATTTCCAGGTGACCTCGTCGCCCTTCTTTGGATCCTTCATCGCGCCATCTCCTTGATTTGAAAGGATCAAGCGCGGGAACGCGGCATTGGTTGCATCGCCTACGGGTTGCGGAGCCGGGGCGCGAGGGCCATCAGGGCGGCAATCAAGGAGATTCACTCATGAAGACCCGCGCCGCCGTAGCCTTCGAGGCAAAAAAACCGCTCGAGATCGTCGAACTCGACCTCGAAGGGCCGAAATTCGGCGAAGTGCTCGTCGAAATCATGGCGACGGGCATCTGCCATACCGACGCGTACACGCTCGACGGGCTTGATTCGGAAGGTCTTTTCCCGAGCGTGCTGGGGCATGAAGGCGCCGGCATCGTTCGCGAGATCGGCGCGGGCGTGACCAGCGTCGCGGTCGGTGATCACGTCATCCCACTCTACACGCCCGAGTGCCGCCAGTGTAAGTCGTGCCTCAGCGGCAAGACCAACCTGTGCACCGCGATCCGCGCCACGCAAGGCAAGGGGCTGATGCCCGACGGCACGACGCGGTTCAGCTACAAGGGCCAGCCGATCTTCCATTATATGGGCTGCTCGACCTTCTCGAACTTCACCGTGTTGCCCGAGATCGCTGTCGCGAAGATCCGCGAGGACGCGCCGTTCGATACCTCGTGCTATGTCGGCTGCGGCGTGACGACGGGCGTCGGCGCGGTGGTGCATACGGCGAAGGTCCAGCCGGGCGATACGGTCGTCGTGTTCGGACTTGGCGGGATTGGGCTCAACGTGATCCAGGGCGCGCGGCTTGCAGGGGCCGGCATGATCGTCGGCGTCGACATCAATCCGGACCGCGAAGAATGGGGGCGTCGCTTCGGCATGACTCACTTCGCCAATCCGAAAGATGTGGGGGATATCGTCCAGCACATCGTGGCGATCACCGATGGCGGCGCGGACTATACCTTCGACGCGACCGGCAACACGACCGTGATGCGGCAGGCGCTCGAGGCGTGCCACCGCGGCTGGGGCACCTCGATCGTGATCGGCGTGGCCGAGGCAGGGAAGGAGATCTCGACGCGGCCGTTCCAGCTGGTCACCGGACGCAACTGGCGCGGGACGGCATTCGGCGGCGCGCGTGGGCGGACCGATACGCCGAAGATCGTCGACTGGTACATGAACGGGATGATCGAGATCGACCCGATGATCACGCACCGCCTGACGCTCGACGAGATCAACAAGGGTTTCGACCTGATGCACGCCGGCGAGAGCATCCGCTCCGTCGTGATCTACTGAGGGGCGAGCGCATGTTCACGCATATCATGCTTGGCGCGAGCGACGTCGCCGTGTCGAAAGCGTTCTACGACGCGGCTTTGGGCGCGCTTGGCGTGCCCGAAGGCGTCACGGACGAATGGGGGCGGGTGGTCTATGCTCATGACGGCGGGCGCTTTCTGCTGACGAAGCCTATCGATGGGGAGCCGGCTAGCCACGGCAACGGCAGCACGATGGGGTTCGCGGCGGCCTCGACCGAGGCTGCGGATGCATGGCACGCCGCGGGTCTCGCGCATGGCGGGACGGCCTGTGAGGATCCGCCGGGCGTGCGGGAGGCTACGGGAGGGCGGAAGCTGTATCTCGCCTATCTGCGCGATCCGTCGGGGAACAAGATCTGCGCATTGCATAGGGTCGCGTGATGGAAACCGTCTCCACCAGCAAGGCGTATGGCGGCACGCAGGGTGTCTACCGCCACGCCTCGACCGCGACCGGCACCGACATGACCTTCGCGGTGTACGTGCCGCCTCGTGACGAGGGGGCCCGGTTGCCGGTGTTGTGGTTCCTGTCGGGGCTCACCTGCACGCACGCCAACGTCATGGACAAGGGCGAGTACCGGCGCGCGTGTGCAGAACTGGGCGTGATCCTGGTCGCGCCGGATACCTCGCCGCGCGGTGACGACGTGCCGGACGACGACGCGTACGACTTCGGCAAAGGCGCCGGCTTCTACGTCGATGCGACCGAGGAACCCTGGGCGAAGAACTTCCGGATGCAGTCCTATGTCGAGGACGAACTGACGGCGTTGATCGCGGCGGAGTTTCCGGTGGCGGACATGGCGCGTCAGGGGATCTTCGGGCACTCGATGGGTGGTCATGGTGCGCTGACGATCGCGCTACGCAATCCGGAGCGATTCCGCAGCATATCGGCGTTCGCGCCGATCGTGGCGCCGTTGCAGTGCGCCTGGGGCGAGAAGGCGCTTGGCGGGTATCTCGGGGCGGACCGGACGGCGTGGCGCGCTTACGACGCCTGCGCGCTGATCGAGGATGGCGCGCGGGTGGGGGAGATCCTAGTCGATCAGGGGGAGGCGGATGGTTTCCTGGTCGAGCAGTTGAAGCCCGAGTTGCTGGTTGCGGCGTGCGAGGCGGCGGGGATCGACCTGACGTTGCGGATGCAGCGGGGGTATGATCACAGCTACAACTTCATTTCGACGTTTATGACGGACCATGTCGCGTGGCATGCGGAGCGGCTCAGGCGCTAACCGCCGCCGCTCCGCATGCTGCAAGACTATCGGTCTGCAGGCCGTGCCCTCACCCTCGCCGCCTTCGGCGTCTATCCCTCTCCCGATGGGAGAGGGAAGGGGCTCTTGGGTCTTCGCCGTGGGAAGGGTGAGGGCAAGGGAGAGTCCAAGCTCTGCATGAGCCAGCACGTAGCCCCACCCGCACGTCATCCTGACGAAAGTCAGGACCCAGGGTCACGAATGCCGCGCTGATTGGCTCTGGATCCTGACTTTCGTCAGGATGACGGCCGTGTCGTGGGATCCTCCCCGCCCGGGGGATGTGGCTGGCGCTGCCAGACGGAGGGGGCGATAAGGGAAACATCTGTTCCGTGTCCGCCCCCTCCGTCGCCTTCGGCGCCACCTCCCACTGCCGGGGAGGATCGTTAGAGCAACCGGAGCGTCCGAGGGGTGCGCCGCCTCAGAACTTGAACCCGGCCGCCACGCCGTACCGGCGGGGTTCGATCGTGAAGATGTTGGTGAACAGCCCGGCCGACTGGTCGGTCACATACTGCCCGGTTGTCGCATCGTTCTTGGTCAGGTTCTGCACATAGGCGCGGACGTAGAAGCGGTCTTCGCGGGCGTTGAGCTGGACCTGCATGTTGACGACCTCATAGCCGGGGATCCGATCGATCGCGGTGTTGAAGATGCTCGCCGCGAACCCGCCGGTATAGTTGAGGTCGGCACGCGGGACGAGGCTCATGCCGTTGGCGAAGTCGATCGTGTACTGTGCGCCCACCGACCATTTGTACGTCGGTGCCTGCGGCAGGCGGTTGCCGCGGATGTTGGTGGTCACGCCGTCGAGCACCGACACGCCGCTCGCCGCGGCGTTGGCGCCGAGCGCGGAGCAGATCCCGAACGCGCCGGTCGCCGCCACCGTCGGGATCGCAGTCGGCGCGCGCAGGCCGATCGCGCGATTGACTGCGGCGACATAGCCGTTCGACAGCGCGGCATTGCCCGCCGCGTTCGGCACGACGACGCAGTTCGACGCGTTGGTGATGTCCTTGATGATCACCGCATCCGAACGCCCGCCCGACACGTCGCGCGGGTTGACCAGGAACTTGTCACTCGAAACCTTCGAATGCAGGTAGCTTGCGTTCATGTTGACGACGAATGCCGGGATCGGGCTCATGATCGCCTCCGCCTCGACGCCATAGATATCGGCGTCGACATTGTCGTTGACTGAGGTCCGCGCGACGATCCGGCTCAGCTGCAAATTCTTGTACTGATAATAGAAGCCGGTGAGGTTGAGCCTGAACCGGCCGCCGCCAAAGGTGTTCTTCGAGCCGATCTCGTACGCATTGACCTGCTCGGGCAGGAACGTGCTGCTGACGTTGAACATCGGCAGCAGCGGTGGATTGATTCCGCCCGACTTGTACCCGCGCGAATAGGACGCATAGAGCAGGTTGTTCTCGGTGATCCGGTAGTCGAGCACCGCGCGCCCGGTCAGCCGCGAGAATCTGACTTGCGCATTGGCGAACTCCTGACGCCCCGGCAGGTTCGGGTCGAAATCGACCGTGCCGTAGTTCAGCCCCTGCTCGATCCCGGTCGCGCCGATCGGTGTCAGCACGTTGAGCGCGAGGTTGCGCGCCTCGTCGGTCTTCTTGTCGTGGTTGTAGCGCAGGCCGACGGTCAGCTTGAGCTTGTCGGTAAACTTGAAATACGTCTCGCCGAAGATGCCGTAGGATTTCAGGCGGAACTCGGTGTCGCTGTTGCGATAGAAGGGCGTCGACAGGAAATAGCCGTTGCCGGCGGGTAGCCCGGCCCCCGCCGCGTTTGCCGAGCCGAGGATGCCCGAGGCGTAATCGAGCCCGAACGCGTTGACGAAATAGTCGGTGTTGGTGGATTTGCTGTCGACATAGATTCCGCCGAGCAGGAAGTTGAATATTCCGTCGAAATTGCTGTCGAGATGCGCTTCGGCGGAATATTGCCGGTTCACTTGGCGCGAGCGATCGAAGTCGAGGCTCTGCGGATAACAGCCGATGGCGTTGCCGCCGTAGATACCGACGTTGTTGGGGTCCGCCGCCGACTGGCACGCGCCGCCCGCAGGCCCGTTGGGGATCAGCGTCTGGCGCACCCCGTTCAGGAACGCGAACGGCGATCCAGGGCGGGCGAGCGCGTTGAGCGTCGCGAGCCCGACATTGTTGGCCAGCGGGTTCTCGACCGCGAGGTTATAATCGGTCGTGCTGTCGACCGCGTTACGCGTGTAGCCGCCGGTGAAGTTCAGGCTGACCGGGCCGAAATCGTGGAAGATCTTGGCGGTATATTGCTCCTCCTCGGCGAAATAGGTCGGGCTGTAGTCGAGCGACACGGTCCGCACGTTGGCCGGGTTGACCACGCCGGTGTAGGTATCCTGACCGTACAGGCTCTGCAGCCCGAAGCGGGCAAGCGCGGGATTGTTTACCGCGAAGAACTCGTTGGAGCTGAGCACCGCGGACAGCGTCGAGTTACCGTTCGCGGTCTCGTTGGCGAGCCGGTCGGGCAGGCAGCCGAGGATGCCGGTCGGATCGCGGTGGCAAAGTTGCTTCTGCAACCGCGAGCGATCATCCTTCTCGCGGAAATAATAGCCGATCAGGTCGACCCGGGTGTCGCTGGTCGGCTCCCACGACAGCGTGCCGCGGATCGAATACAGGTCGCGCCCGTCGATCTTGCGACCGTCGTAGAGGTTCTTGGTATAGCCGTCACGGTTGAGATAGGTGCCGGCGACGCGGATGCCGAGCGTGTCGGTGAACGGCAGGTTCAGCATCGCCTTCACGCGCTTCGAATCGTAATTGCCGTATTCGAACTCGGCCGCCGAATGCACGCCGGAGAGATCGGGCTTGGCCGAGATGAAGTTGACCACGCCCGAGGTGGCGTTGCGACCGAACAGCGTTCCCTGAGGTCCGCGGAGGACCTCGATCCGCTCCAGGTCGAAGAACTCGCTTTCGAACAGGCGGGTCGTCACCAGCGGCATGTCATTGACGTGGATCGCGGTCGCGGTGTCGCAGGTCGCGCCGGTGCACAGGTCGCCGATCCCGCGGATGGTGAAGCTCGACGTCGTGAAGTTGGTCTTGGTGAAGGTGATGTTGGGCAACGTCTGCTGAAGCGCGCTCGGGTTGACGATCTGCTGCTTGGCGATGTTGTCAGCGGTAAAAGCGCTCACAGCGATCGGAACATCCTGCAGACGCTGCGATTGGCGTTGCGCGGTAATCACGATATCCTGCGACGCGTAGGGATCGGCGGTGGGCACGTCTCGTGTGGTCTGCGTCGACGGCGCTTCCTGCCCGGGCCCGTTGGTGGGCGCGGTGTTTTCGGCCGATGTGGTGGTCGCGGTCTGCGCCATTGCCGGCGCAATCGACAGGAGTATCATCGCCGATGCGGCGAGCAATTCGAACTTTGCCATGGCAGTCCTCTCCCCGATCGTGCCGGTCTTTGCCGATTCACGATTTAGATTTTCAGGTATGGCGAAGTAACGACCAAAAAAATCAACCGTCAACGCTTTTTGAACCCCGTATTACGGGGATTTACGGCGCGTTGCTCAAATGAAACAGTTGCAAAAGAGGACCCATGTTCCGATGTTTGGGTATGCTGACAAAGGGTGTTGCGATGCGGGATGAACTGAACGGGTCCGACGGGCGGCCAGCTGGGGGCGATGTGCTGGGTCCCGACGGCAAGGTGATTGTGCCCGAAGACGTAGCGTCGGCGATCCGTACGCTGATCCGCTGGGCGGGGGATGATCCGACCCGCGAGGGGCTGCTCGATACGCCGCGTCGTGTTGCACGTGCGTGGAAGGAATATTGCGCGGGCTATGGCGACGATCCGGCGAAACACCTCGAACGCGTGTTCGAGGAGGTCGGCGGGTATGACGAGATCGTCCTGCTGAAGGACATCCCGTTCCAGTCGCATTGCGAGCATCACATGGCGCCGATCATCGGCAAGGCGCACATCGCGTACCTCCCGCGCGACCATGTGGTCGGTATTTCGAAGCTCGCGCGCGTGCTGCACGGCTTCGCGCGGCGGTTGCAGGTGCAGGAACGTCTGACCGCGGAAGTGGCCGACTGCATCTGGGACAACCTCAAGCCGCAGGGCGTCGCAGTCGTGATCGAGGCGAGCCATGCTTGCATGACCGCGCGCGGCGTCCGCACGCCGGGCGTGACGATGGTCACGAGCCGGATGATGGGCGTGTTCCGCGACGACGAACGCAGCCGCAAGGAAGTGCTGGCGTTGATGGGGCGCGGCGTCTGATGCGAACCGTCCTGGTGACGGGCGGGGCGAAGCGGCTGGGGGCGGCGATCGTCCGGCGACTGGCGGCGGATGGTCATGCCGTTGTTGTGCACCAAGGGCATTCGCCGGACGAGGCGGCGGCGCTAGTGGCGGAGATCGTTGATGGCGGCGGGCAGGCCGCTGCGGTGGCGGGGGACCTGAGCGATCTCGGCGCAATCGGCGACCTGTTCGCGGCGGCGCGGGCAGCGATTGGGGGGCCGATCGACGGGCTGGTAAACTGCGCATCGAAGTTCGCGTTCGATCGCCCGTCGAGCGTCGATCCGGTGCTGTTCGCCGAGCTTGGCGCGATCAATTGCGGCGCGCCGGTGCTGCTTGCGTCGGCGCTCGCGTCGCAGGACGGTGTTGTGGATGGCGCGGTGGTCAATGTTCTCGACCAGAAGGTGGCCAACCTCAACCCTGACTTTTTCTCGTACAGTTGCGGCAAGATCGCGCTGGAGGGGGCAACGACGATGCTCGCGCAGGCGCTTGGCCCGCGTATCTCCGTCAACGCGGTATCGCCGGGATTGACCCTTCCAAGCGGCGACCAAAGCGAAGAAGAGTTCGCGGCCGTGGCGAGCGACAATTTGCTCAAGCGTCCGGTTGGCGCCGAGGCGGTCGCGGATGCGGTCGCGTGGCTGCTGAACGCAAAAGGCGTGACGGGGCAGAATGTATTCGTTGATTGCGGACAACGGTTTCTGACACGCGATGGCGATGTGATGTTCGAGGGACGCAATGGCTGAGTTCACGACGATCCTCGACGGTTTCGAAGTCATGATGCGGCTAGGCATCCATCCGCACGAGGTGGCGCCGCAGCGGGTGGTCGTGTCGGTCGAGATGACGGTGATGTATCCAGGCCCACTCGGCGAGGATGCGATCGAGGAAGTGCTCGACTATGATTTCGTCCGCACGGGGATCCGCGCGCTGGCGGCGGAGCGTCCGTTCGCATTGCAGGAGACGCTCTGCGAGGCGATCGCCGGGCTGTGCTTGGCGGACGAGCGGGTGAGGCGGGTCAAGGTCCGAACGGTGAAGGCCGATGTCTACCCCGACGCCCGCGTCGGCTGCGAGATCGTCCGCACTCGCTAATCCTCCCCGTGCTGGGGATTACGCGACCGCAAGTGATGCACTGCTCCCTCTCCCCTCCGGGGAGAGGGCTGGGGTGAGGGGTTGTTCCGGGCGGAGCACTGCTTGGCTGCCCCTTACCCCGACCCTCTCCCCGGAGGGGAGAGGGAGGTGCGTATCAGGCTCGGTTGGCGGCCGACAATACCGCGCGGACCGAGGCGGTGGCGATGTCGGTGTCCATGCCGACGCCGAACACCGTCTTGCCCTCGGCCGTCCGGCATTCGACATACGCCGCCGCCTGCGCATCCGCCCCGTGGCCGATCGCGTGCTCGTTGTAGTCGACGACGTCGAGCGTCGGCCCAGTCGATTCGGCGATCGCCGCGATCACGCCCGAGATTAGCCCGTTGCCGCGCCCGGAGATCGACCGCTCCTCGCCATCGATCGCGACGCGGCCGATAAAGACGCGCTGCCCCGAAGCGCCGCTCTCCTCGTAGTCGCGCAACTCAACCCGGTCGTCCGCCTGCGGCATGTAGGTCCGCTCGAACAGGCCCCAGATGTCCGCGGCGTTCAACTCGCGACTGGTCTCGTCGGCATAGGCCTGCACGTGCCGGCTGAAGTCCGCCTGCAATCGCTTGGGCAGCTTCAGGCCCTTGTCCTGCTGAATCACCCAGGCGACGCCGCCCTTGCCGGATTGCGAGTTGACGCGGATCACCGCCTCGTAGCTGCGGCCCAGATCGGCGGGGTCGATCGGGAGATACGGCACTTCCCACAGCGTATCGTTCTTCGCCTCCTGCGCCGCGAAGCCCTTCTTGATCGCGTCCTGATGCGACCCCGAGAACGCGGTGAAAACGAGGTCGCCGGCATAGGGCGTGCGCGGGTGGACGGGGATGTTGGTGCAGTAATTGACCGTGTTCACGACGCCGTCGATGTCCGACAGGTCGAGCTTCGGGTCGACGCCTTGCGTGTACATGTTGAGCGCGACGGTCACGAGATCGCAATTGCCGGTTCGCTCACCATTGCCGAGCAGGCAGCCCTCGACGCGGTCCGCGCCCGCCATCATGCCGAGCTCCGCCGCCGCGACGCCGGTACCGCGGTCGTTATGCGTGTGCAGCGAGATCGCCACCGCGTCGCGGTTGCGGATGTTGCGGCCGAACCACTCGATCTGGTCGGCATAGATGTTCGGCGTCGCGCACTCGACGGTAGCAGGCAGGTTGAAGATGATCGGGTTGTCGGGCGTCGGCATCAGGACGTCCATCACCGCCTCGCAGACCTCGAGGCTGAAATCGAGTTCGGCGGTCGAGAACGTCTCCGGGCTGTATTCGAACTGCCAGCAGACGTTAGGCTGCTTGGCGGCTTCGTCGCGCAACACCTTCGCGCCATCCACGGCGATCTGCTTCACCTGCGCACGGTCCATGCCGAACACGATCTTGCGCCATGCCGGCGACACCGCGTTGTAGAGATGGACGATCGCAGTCTTCGCGCCGACCAGGCTGGCAAAGCTCGTCTCGATCAGGTCGCGGCGCGACTGGGTCAGCACCTGGATCGATACGTCGTCGGGGATGCGGCCGGTCTTCACGAGGCCGGAGATGAAGTCGAATTCGGTCGCACCCGCGCTCGGGAAACCGACCTCGATCTCCTTCAAGCCGACCTTGCACAGCAGGTCGAAGAACCGCGTCTTCTTCTCCGCGTCCATCGGGTCGATCAGCGCCTGGTTGCCGTCGCGCAGATCGGTCGAGAGCCAGCGCGGGGGCTTGACGATCGTCTTCGACGGCCATTGGCGGTCGGGCAGGTCGACTTGCGGGAAGGGACGGTATTTGGTCGATGGGTCGCGCAGCATGGCCAGTCTCTCGTGTCGTCGGGAGCGTTCGGGTCAGCCCTTAGGCGCGAGGCGCGGGGCATAGCCACCGCGCAAACGATCGGCGCGCCTAAGGGCGCGTAAGTCGAAGCAGCAGGAGGCGGCCGTGCGTCATTGGTCCAACCGCTATCGCCTGTGCTGCATCGTTGTCCAGCCAAAACGGATCAGCCTGCCGAATACACTGGATCGAGTGCATGATAGCATCTGCGTAGTCCGGTGATCGGCCGGATGGGGAGAGAGACATGACCAAGACGATCTACAGCATCGGATGCGTCCACGTCGAAACGGCAAAGAGTCTTCCGCCGACACTCAAAATAGAGGCCGATGGTTTCGTCAACACCAGCGGCTGGAAGAACCCGACCTTGTCGAAACACATTTACGTCACGCCACCAAAAGACGGCGTGCAAGGATATGACTTCGTCGCCGATGAGCCCGGCGGCATCGTAGCCCCAGTGCTGACGCCGGTAGAGACGGCCTACACCGATCAACAGGACGACTGGGTGACCGCGGTTGCGATCCATTCCGCCACGAACACGGTCACGGTCACGGTCACGGTCACCCTGTCGGTTCCCGTGGCCGCGTCGTAGCGGGAAGCGCAATCAGTTCGCCGAGAACGCCGCGTTGATCGTGAGGTCGACCTTGTCCGACACGACCGGGGCGTAGGCGCCGAGGTTGAAGTCGCTGCGCTTGATCGAGGTCGTCGCGCGGAAGCCGAAGTTGAGCTTCTTGTTCATCGGGTTCGCGCCGGCGCCGATGAAGGTCGCCTGGAGCACGACGGGCTTGGTGACGCCCTTGAGCGTGAGGTCGCCGGTGATCGTCGCCTTGTCGCCGGTCGCGACGACCTTGGTCGAGACGAACTTGGCGGTCGGGTAGGTCGCGGCGTCGAAGAAGTCCTTCGACTTCAGATGGCCGGCGAACGGCGCTGCGGTGACCGAGAGCTGGTCGATCGCGAAGTTCACCTCGACCTTGGTCGCGTTCGGCTTGGCGGGATCGATCGTGATGCTGCCGCCCGATGCGCCGAGCTGCCCTTCGAGCATCGAGAAGCCCATGTGGTTGACTTGCCACGTCACCTGCGTGTGGTTCGGGTCGACCGCATAGGTGCCGGCGGCGACGCGTGCCTTGACGGGGGCGCCGGGAATGGCGGCGGTCTGCGCCATGATGGGGGCGGCGGTAAGGGCAAGGATCGAGGCTAGGACTAGGCGCATGCGGGGTCTCCTGTTGATCGCGCGATGCTGGCCGAGGTGAGGGGGCGCGTCAAACGGCGTTATGCCAACGCTGTGTTTCGGAATTGGGTTGGTGGGCGTCGCGCTCCCGCTCCCGGTAGAGTGCATCGCAAGCTCTCGTTCCCCCGCAGACGCGGGGGGCCAGCTAAACCACGAGTACCGCCCGAGACCCTGGCCCCCCGCGTTCGCGGGGGAACAGGGAGGAGAGAACGGCCTCTGACTCACAAAACCACCCCGGCGAAGGCCGGGGCCCAATTGGGGGCGTGGCTAACGGAAGACCGCGTTCCGTTACTGGAGCCGTTCCAATTGGGCCCCGGCCTTCGCCGGGGTGGTGTGGAGTGCGGGAACGCCCGCCCGTCGGACCCGGCGAAGCCGTGCCCTATGGGCAGGCTTCGTCGTGCCGGCCGCGCTCACGCGCGTTCGCTTCGCTCAGTTGCGCTCGCGGTCCACCAAGGCATTCTTCCCGATCCAAGGCATCATCCCGCGCAATTCCGAGCCGATCTTCTCGATCGGATGCGCCAGCGCCTGCTTCCGCGCCGCCTTCAGCTCAGGCTGCCCCGCACGATTATCGAGGATGAAGTTCTTCACGAACCGGCCCGACTGGATGTCGGCGAGGACGCGCTTCATCTCGGCCTTGGTCTCCGAGGTGATGATCCGCGGCCCAGTGGTGATGTCGCCATATTCGGCGGTGTTCGAGATCGAGTAGCGCATGTTGGCGATGCCGCCCTCATACAGCAGGTCGACGATCAGCTTGGTCTCGTGGAGGCACTCGAAATACGCCATCTCGGGCGCGTAGCCGGCTTCGACCAGCGTCTCGAACCCGGCCTGGATCAGGTGGGTGATGCCGCCGCACAGGACGGCCTGCTCGCCGAACAGGTCGGTCTCGCATTCCTCGCGGAAGTTGGTCTCGATGATGCCCGAGCGACCGCCGCCGACGCCCGATGCATATGCCAGAGCGATGTCGTGCGCGTTGCCCGACTTGTCCTGGTCGATCGCGATCAGGCAGGGGACGCCGCCGCCGCGCACGTACTCGCTGCGCACCGTGTGGCCGGGGCCCTTCGGCGCGATCATGATGACGTCGAGATCGGCGCGGGGCTCGATCAGGCCGAAATGCACGTTGAGGCCGTGCGCGAACGCAATCGTCGCACCCTGCTTGAGGTTGTCGTGCAGGTCGCTTGCGTAGATCGCCGCCTGATGTTCGTCGGGCGCGAGGATCATGACGATGTCCGCCCAGGCTGCGGCTTCCTTGTTCGACTTGACCGCGAAGCCCGCCTCGATCGCCTTCTTGGCAGTGGCCGAGCCTTCGCGCAGTGCGATCGCGACGTCCTTGACGCCCGAATCGCGGAGGTTCTGCGCGTGCGCATGGCCCTGCGAACCATAACCGACGATCGCGATCTTCTTGTCGGTGATGAGGTTCAGGTCGGCGTCGCGATCGTAATAGACACGCATTGGAATGGTCCTTTCGATAAGGTGTGTCCCTCCGCGAAGGCGGAGGTCCAGACTGGGCTCCCGCCTTCGCGGGAGAACAAAACTTGTGGTGGTTAAGCCGGCTCTTTGCCGCGGGCGATCGCGACGATGCCGGTTCGGGCTACTTCGATCAGACCGACTTCACCCATAAGTTCGACGAACTTGTCGATCTTGTCGATGCCGCCGGTGACCTCGAACACGAAGCTCGAGGTCGTCGCATCGACCACGCGCGCGCGGTATACGTCGGCGAGACGCAGCGCCTCGATCCGGTGGTCGCCGGTGCCGCGGACCTTCACCAGCGCAAGCTCGCGCTCGACGTGCGCGCCCTGTGCCGTAAGGTCGGTAACCTTGTGCACCGGCACCAGCCGGTCGAGCTGCGCGATGATCTGCTCCATCGTCGCCGGCGAGGCGCTGGTGACGATCGTGATCCGGCTGACCGACTTGTCGGCGGTGATCTCGCTCACCGTCAGACTCTCGATATTATAGCCGCGCGCGGTGAACAGGCCGGCGATCCGGGCGAGGATCCCCGGTTCGTTGTCGACGATGACGGCGAGCGTGTGCCGCTCGGCCTTTTCCTGGGAAATGTGCATGGTTTCTTACTCTCCCCTTCCGCTTGCGGGAGGGGTCGGGGGAGGGGAGGCGAGGGCTGGCGACGACGTGGTCATCAGGCCCTCCCCTAACCCCTCCCGCAAGCGGGAGGGGGATTCTGGTGCGATCTGGGGCACCATCACACGAGCGCCTTCGCTTCGTCGTCCATCGTGCCGGACACTTCGTTCGCCTGCAGGATCATGTCGGTATGCGCAGCGCCCGACGGGATCATCGGGAAGCAGTTGGTCAGCTGCGACACGCGGCAATCGACGATCACCGGACCGTCATACGCGAGCATCTCAGCGATCCCGCCGTCGAGCTGGTCGCGCGTCTCGATCAGGATGCCCTTCCAGCCATACGCCTCGCCGAGCTTGACGAAATCGGGCAGCGAATCCGAATAGCTCTCCGCATAGCGGCTCTCGTACGTGAGCTCCTGCCACTGGCGGACCATGCCCATATACTGGTTGTTGAGGATGAAGATCTTCACCGGCAACCGGTATTGCGTGGCGGTCGCCAGCTCCTGGATGTTCATCTGGATCGACGCCTCGCCGGCGATGTCGATCACCAGCGCATTCGGATTGCCGAGCTGCGCGCCGATCGCGGCGGGCAGGCCGTACCCCATCGTGCCGAGACCGCCGCTGGTCAGCCACTTGTTCGGTTTCTCGAACCCGAAATGCTGCGCCGCCCACATCTGGTGCTGGCCGACCTCGGTCGTGATGATCGGTGACCGGGCGTGCGTCGCATCGAACAGCGCCCGGATCGCGCGCTGCGGCATGATCTCGTTCGGATCGTTCTCGGGGAAATCGAGACACTTCACCGCACGCCAGCCGGCGATCCGCCGCTGCCAGTCGGTCGTGTCGGGCTTGGGATGCTGGCGGCTCTTCCAGATCCGCACCATGTCCTCGAGCGCATGACCGACATCCGCGATGATCCCGAGATCGACGCGCACGGTCTTGTTCACCGAGGAGCGATCGATGTCGATATGCACCTTTCGCGAATTCGGGCTGAACGCATCGAGCCGCCCGGTCACGCGGTCGTCGAAGCGCGAGCCGAGCGCGACGACGAGGTCGGCCTGGTTCATCGCCATGTTCGCCTCGTACGTGCCGTGCATCCCGAGCATGCCGAGCCACTGCGGACCGGACGCGGGATAGGCGCCGAGGCCCATCAGCGTCGACGTCACCGGCGCGCCGGTGATGCGGACGAGTTCGCACAGCAGCTGGCTGGCGGCCGGACCCGAATTGATGATGCCGCCGCCGGTATACAGGATCGGGCGTTCGGCCGCGGCGAGCATGTCGACGAGCTGCTCGATCTGCGACTGGTCGGCCTTCACCTGCGGGCGATAGGTCTTGTGCTGGATCGGCCCCGGCTTCTTGTACCGCGCGGTCGCGACCTGCACGTCCTTGGGGATGTCTACGACCACCGGCCCCGGACGTCCCGAGGTGGCGATGTGGAACGCCTCGTGGATCACGTCGCCCAGGCGGGCGGGGTCCTTCACGAGGTAATTATGCTTCGAGCAATGGCGCGTGATGCCGACCGTATCGGCCTCCTGGAACGCATCGGTACCAATCAGCGCGGTCGGCACCTGGCCGGTGATCACGACCATCGGGATCGAGTCCATCAGCGCATCGGTGATCCCGGTGACCGCGTTGGTCGCGCCGGGGCCCGAGGTAACGAGCACCACACCGGGCTTGCCGGTCGAGCGCGCGTAACCCTCTGCGGCATGCGTCGCAGCCTGCTCGTGGCGCACCAGAATGTGCTTGATCCGACCCGAGCGAAACAGCGCGTCGTAGATCGGCAGCACGGCACCACCCGGATAGCCGAAGACGACCTCCACGCCGAGATCGCACAGCGCCTCGATCAGGATATCGGCTCCACTCTTCTCGGTCATTTCATATCATCCTTTGCGAGAACGCTGCCTTTAGCGTCTCGTGGAGGGGCCGGCTACCGATATAAAAGATGCGTGTCAAACATCATTTTAGTAATATAGTTTCAAATTGCTGCAGGCGCGTTGGGAGGTCGAGCGCTTCGGTGCGCGTCCAGTCGGCGGGCGGCTGGTGTCGGAGCCACGTATATTGGCGCTTGGCGTAGCGCCGCGTGGCGAGCGATCCGGCGGCGATGGCGTCGGGTTTCGAGGTCTCGCCGCGGACCAAGGCGGCGATCTCGGGCACACCGATCGCGCGGCGGATCGGCGCGTCCTGCGGGATGTCGATGCGGGCGAGGAGCGCGGTGATTTCCTCGCGGCTGGTGTCGGCCATTTCGGCGAAGCGCTGGTCGATGCGCGCGTTGAGCCAGTCGCGGTCGGGGATCAGGATCAGCGCGCGGATGTCGATCGTCTCGCCGATCCCGCCGACCTTCTCGGTCTGCCAGTCGGTAAGCGTACGGCCGGTACCGCGGACGACTTCGAGCGCGCGGGCGACGCGGGTGGTGTCGGCTGCGCTGAGCTTGGTCGCGGCCTGCGGATCAAGTTGCGTGAGTGCTGCGTGCGCCTCCGCGACGGGGAGGGCGCGGACCTCCTCGCGAAGGGCCGGGTCGATGTCTGGGACAGGCGCGATACCGTCGAGCAAGGTGCGGATATAGAGCCCGGTCCCGCCAACCAGAATCGGCAGCGTCCCCTCCGCGAGCGTGTCGCGGATCGCCAGCGTCGCCTCGGTAGCCCAGCGCGCCGCGGAGTAGCTCGCATCGGCGGCATCCACGTGACCGAAGAGCCTGTGCGGGGCGCTGGCCTCTTCTTCCGCCGACGGGCGCGCGGTGAGGATGCGGAGGTCAGCATAGACCTGTGCGGAGTCGGCGTTGATGACGACGCCGTCGTGGCGCGCGGCGATGGCGAGCGCGAGCGCGGACTTGCCGCTCGCGGTCGGCCCTGCGATGAGCGCCAGCTTCGGGAGAGTTTCTATGTTCACGGCAACGCTTATAGCCTCGGGCACGCTGACCGCAGGCGATATTTCGACCGCGATGGACCGCTTGCGCGACGCCGGTTGCGCACCGGGCGCTAGCGGCTGGATCGACGAGGGGGACGCCGCCGACCTGATCTTCGGGATGGCGCCGGACGCTGCTCGGACCGCGCTCGAGGGGGCATTCGTGGCGACCGACGTGGTCGTACAGTCGAGCCTGACGCGCACCAAGACGTTGCTCGTCGCCGACATGGACTCGACGATGATCACCGTCGAATGCATCGACGAACTCGCCGACTACGCGGGCATCAAGCCACAGATTGCCGAGATCACCGAACGCGCGATGCGCGGCGAACTCGATTTCGAGGCGGCGCTCGATGCGCGCGTAGCCCTCCTCAAGGGACTAGCCGAAAGCGACATCGAACGCTGTCTGACCGAACGCGTCACGATCATGCCGGGCGCAAAGGCGTTGGTCCGGACAATGCGCGCGCGGGGTGCTCTGGCGGTGCTGGTATCGGGCGGCTTCACGCGGTTCGCGGAGCCGGTAGCCAAGGAGATCGGCTTCGACCGCGCGATCGCCAACGTGCTGGAGATCGAGAGTGGCGTACTGACGGGGACAGTGACCAAGCCGATCGTCGGGTCGAATACGAAGCTGACGACGCTACGCGCCGCGATCACCGAGCGGGGGATTGCGGTGGAGGAAGCACTCGCGATCGGTGACGGCGCGAACGACTTGGCGATGATCGAGGCGGCGGGGCTGGGCATGGCCTACCACGCCAAGCCGATCGTCGCGGCTGCCGCAGCAGCGCGGATCGATCACGGCGACCTTACCGCGCTACTGTACGCACAAGGCATCGCGCGGCGGCATTGGGTGTTGGACTAGTCAAATTCCGTCATCCTGACGAAAGTCAGGATCCAGAGCCAGGAAGGCTACGCTGCTTGGCTCTGGATCCTGGGTCGAGCCCAGGATGACGGGGTAAACAGAGGTGGACGCTTCCAATCAGCCGCCGTTTCTGGCGGCCAATTAGTCGTTCACCCCTTCGCCAGCGGCGTGCCACTCGCTTCGCAGACGTACGTCGCAAGCTCTTCCCGCAACGGCAGGCCCTTGATCGGTCGTAGCGGGCCGTCATGCGCTACGTTGGTTTCGACCAGCGCCCGGTTCGGCCCAACGCCCAGCACATGGAACAGCCGCTTGCCACAATCGGTCTCGGTGCGCGCATAGGCGACCTTGCCGTCATGCTCCTGGCGCAGGATCGCGATGATCGTTCCGCCTACGGCCTTGCGCTCGCGCAACAGGAAGTGGCGCGACGTCGGATCGGAGGGGGTAGGGATCAGCCGGCCCTTGACCGTCAGCTGCTCGGGCTTGGGTACCGCCACCTCGGTCTCGGCAAGGTTACGCAGCGATACGCCGTTATCCACCATCGCGTCGGTATTGGTAGTCGCAGGCTGCTCGCCAGAACACGCGGCCAACAGCGTTGCGCCGGCAAGTGCCAGCGCCAAGGTCTTCGAAATCATTCATCTAGCTCCCGGTCGATGTCGAAACGAAACGACCGGTCCGGCTATTTGATCCCTGCCGCAAGGCATCGCTCCTCTGCGAATACGGCGGGGCGGCGCAATCTGGCGGTCGAGCCGCGGCACTCCGCGCCACCGCCGTGGAGCTTCAGGGCGCGACGATCACGCAGGGCACACCCGCCGCCGAGCAGGCGCGCGTCGCATCCGCCTTCGATGCGAAGCCGCCGGCCTGGAGCCGCGTCACGCCGCCCGCCTTGGCGTAGAAGGGCTGTGCCCCGCGAAGCTTGCCACGGACCTGGTTCCACAGCGTTTCCGCGTTGGCCTGATCGCGGAACGCGCCGAGCTGGACCCGCCAGTTTCCGGTCGCGCGAACCACGGCTGGCTTGGGGGCGGCAGATTTGGCCGCGCTCCGCTTTGCAGCTTCCGATTTGGCCACCTCCGCCTTCGACGGCTTTGCGGGCGATAGCGCGGCGGGCTCGCGAACCGGAGCAGGCACACGCGCCGGCAACGAACTGGCGGGAAGGTTCGCGGGCCGCGGCATGTCGGCGGGACGCGATGCAGGCACGGTGGCCACGCCGACCGTCGATCGCGGCGTCGTCGAAGGCGGCGACGCCTGCGCCTGCAACGCATAATGCTGCGCCAGCGCGGTGCCCTTTTCGCGGTCCGCCGGCGAGATATACTGGTCCATCTGCGTCAGCGTCTGCGAGGCTGACTGGAGCCCCGATGCCGAAGCGCGGCTCATCAAGGCATAGGCGCGCGGATAATCCCGCGTCACGCCGTCGCCGTTGAACAGCATCGTCCCCAGCACGAGCTGCGTCCTGGGTTCGCCGCGCGCCGCCGATTTCTCAAGCCACGGCAGCGCCTCGGTCTTCTTGCCCGACTGGAACAGCGCCAGACCGTAGTTATCCTCGGCCTGGAGATGCCCCTGCATCGCCGCCTTGCGGAACCAGCTTTCGGCCAGCGTCAGGTCGAGCGGTACGCCGCGGCCGAGCTTGTACGCCTGCGCGAGATTGAACTGCGCATCGGCGTCGCCGGCGATCGCGAGCGGACGCCAGACGCCGACCGCGCGGGGGAAGTCGCCCTTCGCCCAGGCGTCGACCCCGGACTTGACGTCGGTGCCGGACGGCGCGGCCGAAACGCGATCCGCCGCCAGCATGCCCCCCGTCGCCAGCATGCTGCTCAGCACCACAGCACCCCAGAAACGTCCGTGCCCAGCCTTCATCGGTCTACCTCGTGTCAATATCGCACCACCATGCCGCCGTTCGTCCGGCAAGGGAAGGCGGGGCAGGAATTCTGCCCCGATCGCATCCATTTCGACTCCTAAATGCACCCATTATGACGTCGCGTTAACCTATTCTTATGCCCGCGCATGGCATTCCCCCGGTCGACAAAAGGGGTTCGGGGACTATGCGCGTTCTAGCGTTCGCATCGCAGAAAGGGGGATCGGGGAAGACGACCTTGACGGGCCATCTCGCGGTCCAGGCCGAGCGTGCCGGACACGGTCCCGTCGTCCTTATCGACATCGATCCGCAAGCGTCGCTGTCCGACTGGTGGAACGAGCGCGTCGCGGACGAGCCCGCCTTCGCGCAGACAACCGTCGCGCGCCTCGCCGCCGATCTCGAGATTCTCCGCCAACAAGGCTTCAAGCTGGCGATGATCGACACCCCGCCGGCGATAACGATGGCGATCCAGAGCGTCATCCAGGTCGCCGAACTGATCGTCGTGCCGACCCGCCCGAGCCCGCACGATCTCCGTGCGGTCGGCGCCACCGTCGACATGTGCGCCCGCGCCGGCAAGCCGCTGATCTTCGTCGTCAACGCCGCCACGCCCAAGGCGCGGATTACCGCCGACGCCACCTTGGCGCTGTCGCAGCATGGCACGGTCGCTCCGGTCGTCATCCACCAGCGCACCGATTTCGCGGCGTCGATGATCGATGGCCGAACGGTCATGGAGGTCGACGCGAAGAGCCGCTCGACCGCCGAGATCGAAGCGTTGTGGACCTATGTCTGCGACCGGCTCGAGAAGAATTTCAGACGCACCGTCTTCGCCGTGCCGGCCGCCGCGGCAATCCGCCCCGCCGCCGGGGGCTTCGGCCGTCGGATCGTCGGGTGACGCGATGACCCAGCCCAAACCGATGGCATCGCTGTCCCCCTCGCTGCTCGCGCGCAAGGGTACCGCGCGGCCGGCCATGCGGCCTCAGGATGTGACCGGCGCAGCACCGGCCGATGTCGGCGAGGATCTCGGCTGGAACGACCTGGGCGAAGGGCCGGACCGCGACGGGATGCCGTCCGTGTTGATCGAACGCGACGCGCTCGCGACCGAACTCGAACAGCGCACGGTCGCCGTGACACCGGTATCGCTTGCGGCCGCATCGCGGATCGGCCGCGAGGCCGCTGCAAAGACCAGAGTTACGAAGGCGGCGTTCACGTTGCGGCTCGATGCCGATCGGCACCTGAAACTCAGGCTGGCGAGCGCCGTCACCAAAACCTCTTCGCAGCAGCTGGTCATCCAGGCGCTCGACGAATTCCTGCGCCGCCTGCCCGAAGTCGATGCGCTCGTCGCGCAACTGCCGCGGGCAAAGCCCCGCAAACGTTAAAACAGGGATTTTCCCGATGAACACGCGTGCACTATTTCTTAGCGGCGTCTCCGCTCTGCTGCTCGGCGGAACGATGGTAGGCTGTGCGGCCAATGGCGGCGGCGTGGCATCGGCCGGCGATCGCAGCGCCGCGCTGGCGGCGAAGGCGGCGGCAAAGGGCGCTGCAAACGGTGCCGCGGGTGACGCGGGCAGGGCGCAGACCGCCTTGGCGAGCCGTAACGGACCGGCTGCGGTCGGCTATGCCGAACACGCGGTGGCGCTGATGCCGCAATCGGCCGCCTACCGGATGCTGCTGGGGCAGAGCTATCTCCAGGCGGGCCGTTTCACCTCTGCGGGCCACGCCTTCGCCGACACGCTTCAGCTGTCGCCCGCCAACGGAAAGGCCGCGCTGAACCTCGCCTTGTCGCAGATCGCGACGGGCGATTGGCAGGCGGCCCGGCGCACGCTGGACAGCAATGCAGCGATCATCCCGGCAAGCGACCGCGGGCTGGCGATGTCGCTGGCCGGCGACACGGCGGGCGGGATCGCTGTCCTGACCGAAGTCGCGCGGTCACCGCAGACAAGCGCCAAGGTCCGCCAAAATCTCGGGCTGAGCCTCGCGCTGGCGGGGCAATGGCAATCGGCGCGCGTCGTCGCGGCGGCGGACATGGCGCCGGCTGATGTCGATGCGCGGCTTGAGCAATGGGCGACCTTCGCACAGCCCGCCAAGGCATCGGATCAGGTCGCGAGCCTGCTTGGCGTGCGGGCGGCGGCGGATGGCGGCCAGCCAGTCGCGCTGGCGCTGAACGTACCTGCGCCAATGCTGCCAGCGCTGCCGGGAGCATCCGAGCAGGCGCTCGCGGCGGCCGATCCGGTGGCGGTGGAGGCTCCGGTCGAGGTTGCTGCCGTATCGACCGCCGCGCCTGTCGCGGGTTTCTCGAAGGTGTCGTTCGGGCCACGGCAGGAATTCGTGCAGGCCCTGCCGGCGATGATGCTCCGTCCGGCTGGCGGTCCGACCAAGCTCGCCGCAATGCCTGCTCGATCGGGACGCGGCATGGCGAGCGCGGCCTATCAGGTGAAGGCGCCAGCCGCCGGCCATTGGTACGTGCAGCTGGGGGCGTTCGACAGCGCGGGCGTCGCGCGCGATGCGTGGGGTCGTGCCGCCAAGCGGTTCGCGGTGCTCGCGGGCTACACGCCGAACGGGATGAATTTCAAAGCGGATGGCGAGGATTTCTACCGGCTGTCGGTCGGTGGGCTCAGCCGGTCTGCGGCGGATTCGATGTGTCGCCAGTACCGCGCCAAGGGCGGCGCGTGCTTCGTCCGGATGGGCGCGGGCGATACGATGGCGCAATGGCTGCGGAAACCGGGGATGCAGCTGGCGTCGCGATAAAGGGGCAGACTTTCCGCCCGTGGTAACCGCCACCCCGGCGAAGGCCGGGGCCCAGTTGGGGAACGTCGCTAAGTGAGGGCGGCGCTCCCTTACGAAGACCTTTCCAACTGGGCCCCGGCCTTCGCCGGGGTGGTGCATTTAGCGGTCGGGCGGCAGGCCCGCGCCTCACCGAACTTCGCGACCGCCCTTCCACAATCGCAACACGCGGCCCTGCACCGGCAGCCCATCGAACGGCGTGTTCCCCGCCTCGGCCTTGAACGCCTCCCCGACGATCTGCCACGGCGCCTGTCCGTCGAACAGCATCAGGTCGGCAGGCTTCCCTACCTCCAGCGTCCCCGTATCGAGCCCCAGCACCCGCGCCGGGTTGCGCGCCAGCAGCGCGAACAGCCGTTCCAGCGTCAGATGCTCGTCACGCACGAGCATCAGCGCGAGCGGCAGCAACGTCTCCGCGCCCGCCATCCCGCTGCTCGAATCGCTGAACGGCAGCCGCTTTTCCTCCGGTCCGCGCGGTTCGTGCCCCGAGCACAGCACGTCGATCGTCCCGTCCGCGATCGCCGCCAGCGCCGCACGCCGGTCACTCTCCGCGCGCAACGGTGGCGAGAGCAGCGCAAACGACCGGAAATCGCTGACCGCGATCTCCGACAGGTGCAGATGCGCCGGCGTGATCCCGCACGTGACGGCAACGCCGCGACGCTTCGCCGCACGGATCAGATCGAACCCGGCGGCGGTCGTGACCTGCCGGATGTGGATCCGCGCACCGGTATCCTCGGCGAGCATCAGGTCGCGCGCGATCGCCAGCGCCTCGGCCACAGCCGGCGCGGCGGGGAGGCCGAGCCGGGTCGCCGTCTCGCCCTCGGTCGCAACTGCGCCGGCGGTCAGGCCGCCATCCTCGGCATGCGCGATCACCGTCACGTCGAGATCGCGCGCATAGGCGAGCACGCGCCGCATCACGCCGCTGTCGGCGATCCAGTGCTTCCCCGTGCCGACCGCCTTCGCGCCAGCCGACAGGCAGATCGCCATTTCGGCGAGGTCGTGGCCTTCGAGGCCGCGCGTTGCCGCCGCGATCGGGTGAATCCAGAGGTCAGGCTTGCCGATCAGCGCGGCACGCTGGACGATACCGGGGTCGTCTAGCACGGGCGATTGGTCCGGCATCAAGCCGATCCGCACGATCCCGCCCGCGCGGAACGCAGCACGGTCGACCTTCGCGACGCCGAGATCGACGATCCCAGGCGCAACGGTCTTGCCGGCGCAGTCGACGACGTCCGCATCGGCGGGAATGTCGACGATCCCGGTCGCGACGATCACGCCGTCTCGGACCAGCAGATTGCCCTTCGTCACGCCGCCGGCAGGGCAGGCGAGGGTTGCGTTGGTGAGCGCGAGGATCATGCCCAACCCTCCACGCCGCGTGCTCGTCTGGTCAGCACGTCGAGGCAGGCCATACGGACGGCGACCCCCATCTCAACCTGTTCGGTGATCGCCGAGCGCGCGTGATCGGCCACCGCGGAATCGATCTCAACGCCGCGGTTCATCGGGCCGGGATGCATCACCAGCGCATCGGGTGCCGCCTTTGCCAACCGGTCGAGCGTCAGGCCGTAGCGCAGCCGATATTCGCGCGTGGAGGGGACGTAGGCGCCATCCATCCGCTCGTTCTGGAGCCGCAGCATCATCACCACGTCCGCACCCTCCAGCGCATTGTCGAAATCGGTGA
Source organism: Sphingomonas sp. PP-CE-3A-406 (assembly GCF_003688625.1). Taxonomy (GTDB): domain Bacteria; phylum Pseudomonadota; class Alphaproteobacteria; order Sphingomonadales; family Sphingomonadaceae; genus Sphingomonas. The sequence continues at coordinate 853,145 of NZ_RCWY01000001.1, read as the reverse complement.
AAGCGGTGACGCCCATCCGCTCGATCATCGGCGGCATCAGCGTGGACGGCGCACAGACCCGGACCTCCGCGGCAAGTGCGGTGAGCGCCAGGATGTTCGACCGCGCGACCCGGCTGTGCAGCAGATCGCCGCAGATCACGACGCGCTGCCCGGCGATCGAGCCCTTCCGTCGGCGGATCGTCAGCGCGTCGAGCAGCGCCTGCGTGGGATGCTCGTGGCGCCCGTCGCCGGCGTTCAGGACCGGACAGTCGACCTTGTCCGCAATCAACCGCACCGCGCCGCTCGACATATGCCGGATGACGATCACGTCGGCGCGCATCGCGTTGAGCGTCATCGCCGTATCGATCAGCGTCTCGCCCTTCTTCACACTCGACTGCGCGGCGTGCATGTTGACCACGTCCGCGCCGAGCCGCTTGCCGGCGATCTCGAACGACAGAAGCGTGCGGGTCGAGTTCTCGAAGAAGGCGTTGATCTGCGTCAGGCCTGCGAGGCGTTTGTCGGGTGTCGCATGGCTGCGGTTTGCGCTCACCCACGTTTCCGCCTCGTCGAGCAGGAACGCGATCTCGTGTGGCTGGAGCCCGTCGATGCCGGTGAGATGCCGGTGCGGGAAGACGGCGCCGCCTTCGATGAGGGCGGCGGGGCGGTGATCTGAGGTTCGCATTAAAGCTGCGGGATAGTGGCCGCAGGGGCAGGGGGCAAGTGGTGCGCGCGTTAGATCTGCGCCGTGACCAGCGCGTCGATCGCGCCTTGGAGGATATAGGCGGCGGCCATCTTGTCGACGAGTTCGGCGCGTTTGGCGCGGCTGGCGTCCTGTTCGATCAGCGTGCGGGTGACGGCGACGGTCGACCAGCGCTCGTCCTGGAGCAGGATCGGGAGGCCCATGTCCTTGAGGTTCTGCGCGAACGCGCGCGTCGATTGCGAGCGCGGGCTCTCACTGCCGTCGAGATTGATCGGCAGGCCGATGACGAGCCCGACGACCGCCTGCGCCTTGATGATCTCGGCGAGTGCGGCCTTGTCCTTCTGGAACTTGGTGCGGCGAATCAGGAGCGCGGGGCTCGCGAACGACCAGCCGGCGTCGCAGAGCGCGGTGCCGATCGTCTTGGTGCCGACGTCGAGACCGATCAGCCGGCCGCCGTTCGGGAGCGCGTCGCGGAACTGCGCGGCGGAGAGCGTGATCATTTGAAAGCCTTCAGGCGGCGGTTGGCGTCGGCGCGGATGTTCGCCCAGAACAGGCTGTAGTCGTAGACGTGGTAATTGTTGCCGGGCAGCACGTACGGCCCGAGGTTCGGGCCCTCACCGATTAGCAGGAAGCCGCGGTCGGCGCAGCGTGCGGGCACGCTGCCGATCGCGATCGTCGCGGTCGTCAGGTCGGCCGAGGGGACGAGCGTGCCCAGGTTGGCAATGGCGGGCGCGGCGGTGTACGGCATCCCGGTCAGCGGGTTGGTGCACACCATCGGCGTGCCTTTGCGCGGCTGGCCGTTGAAGCCTGTGGTCTGGTCGTACGCGTCGACGATCAGGGAGGGATCGGCGGGCTCGGCGAAACTTTCCCACGACAGGATGCAGTTGGTCTGATCGGCGGCGCGACATTCGGGGAGGCCCATGCGCGGCAGGTCGGTTGTGCGCGAGACGGGCCAGCCGACGACATAGGCTGCGACGATCCGTGCCTTCAGCTTCGGGTCGGTGGCGATTCGGTCGCGGAGCAGTCGGGTGAGATGCAATGCGCCCTGGCTATGCCCGGCGAGGATGATCGGGCGGGTTGGGCCGGCTTCCTTGAGGAAACGGTCGAATGCGGCGGAGACGTCGCCATAGGCGAGTGCCAGCGCGCGTTCGCTGTCCGCGACGCTGGTCAGGAATGCGCCGAACGTCGCCTGGCGATACCGCGGCGCCCATATGTCGCCGGCCTCGTTGAACGCACTCGCTTGGCCACGAAGGAACAGTTCCGCTCGCGCGTTGGTCTCTGGATCGTCGATCGGTGCGTTCCAGTGGTCGCGGTTGATGTACGACGTCGGGTGGATGAAGAAGATCGCCGCGCCCGTGCCGCGTTCACCGGGCGTGTAGCCGGGCGGCGTCCAGAGCGCGGGATTGCCGGGCGCATCGGGGCGGGCGAGCCACATGATCTTTCGCGCGTAGATGTTGCGCGGGGCTTCGCGTTGGGCCTGGAACGTCTCGCTTGGGACCATCACCGCGCGCATCAACTGCGTGCCGAACAGGCGGTAGGCGAGCAGCGCGGCGATCGCGAGGACGATCATCGCGGCGACGAAATAGAGAAACTTGCGGGCCAAGCGGGACCTTCCGTGCAGGCGGTCCGGCTCCCGTGCCGTATGCGCGCCGCCGTTGCAATCGCGCAGCTTCGTGTTCCCCCGCCTCCGCGGGGGAACACGAAGGGTGTTGCGCCGCCTGCGCGCCCGGTGCTAGCCGCACGGCATGTCCGTAGATACTGCAACCGTGAAGCGGATCGCGAGCCTTGCGCGCATCGCGATCACCGACGAGGACGCCGCCCGCATGGCGCCGGAACTCGGAAACATCCTTGGCTGGATCGAGATGCTCGAAGAGGTCGACACGACCGGTATCGAGCCGATGACCGCCGTCATCCCCAATACGTTGCGGCTGCGCGACGACGTCGTCAACGCCGACCCGCTGACCGGCGGCGGCATCCGCGAGCAGGTTTTGGCCAATGCCCCGGTGGCAGAGCATGGTTTCTTTGCCGTGCCGAAGGTGATCGAATAATGACCGACCTCACAGATCTCGGGATCGCAGGCATCCGCGATGGTGTCCGCGACGGCAGCTTCAAGGCACGCGAAGTCGCCGATGCGTTCATCGTAAAGGTGAGCCAGGCCAAGGCGTTGAACGCGTTTCTTGTCGAGACGCCAGACCACGCGATCGCCGCCGCAACCGCCGCCGATACCGCGCGCGCAGCCGGCGAGACGCTCAAGCCGCTGGCCGGCGTGCCGATCGGCATGAAGGACCTGTTCTGCACGCGTGGCGTCACGACGACCGCCGCGAGCCATATCCTCGAAGGCTTCAAGCCGACCTACGAATCGACCGTCTCGCAGAATTTGTGGGATGCGGGCGCGGGGATGCTCGGCAAGCTGAACATGGACCAATTCGCGATGGGGTCGTCGAACGAGACCAGCGCGTTCGGCAATGTGATCTCGCCGTGGAAGCGCAACGACGGCGGTAACGCGTCGCTGGCACCCGGCGGCTCGTCGGGCGGTTCTTCGTCGGCAGTGGCCGCACGGCTCTGCCCAGGTGCGACCGGCACGGACACGGGTGGGTCGATCCGCCAGCCCGCCGCCTTCACCGGTATCAGCGGCATCAAGCCGACCTATGGCCGCTGTTCGCGCTGGGGGACGATCGCGTTCGCCTCGTCGCTCGACCAGGCCGGGCCGATGGCGCGCGACGTTCGCGACTGTGCGATCCTGCTCGAGGCGATGGCCGGGTTCGATGCGAAGGACGGCACCTCGTTGCAGCTCGACGTGCCGAAGTGGGAAGCGGGTTTGTCGGTCAATCTCAATGGCCTGCGCGTCGGTATTCCCAGGGAATATCGCGTCGACGGGATGCCCGAGGAGATCGAAGCGCTCTGGCAGCAGGGCATCGATTGGCTGAAGGATGCCGGCGCGACGATCGTCGAGGTCTCGCTCCCGCACACCAAATACGCGCTCCCCGCCTATTACATCATCGCGCCCGCCGAAGCCTCGTCGAACCTCGCGCGCTATGATGGCGTGCGTTACGGGATCCGCGACCTGCCGACCGGCGCCGGTTTGCAGGACATGTACGCTGCGACCCGCGCCGATGGCTTCGGCCCCGAGGTGAAGCGCCGCATCATGATCGGCACGTACGTGCTGTCAGCCGGTTTCTACGACGCGTATTATACGCAGGCGCAGAAGGTCCGGACGCTGATCGCGCGCGATTTCGAACGGGCTTGGGAGACGTGCGACGTCCTCCTCACCCCGACCGCACCGTCGGCGGCGTTCGCGCTCGGCGAGAAGTCGGCCGATCCGATCGCGATGTATCTGAACGACGTCTTCACCGTGCCGTCGAGCCTCGCAGGCCTGCCGGCGATGTCGGTGCCCGGTGGTCTCGACAAGCAGGGTCTGCCGCTCGGGCTTCAGATCATCGGCAAGCCGCTCGACGAGCAAGGCGTGCTGAACGCAGGGCTCGCGATCGAACAGCGAGCGGGGTTCGTCGCCAGGCCGGATGTTTGGTGGTAAATCTACTGGACTGGCTGGGCGCGATTGGGGACTTGTTCCGATTATTGCCCGGCTTTGTTCCGGGTCGAGAAGATGACATGCCTGCCCGGCGAAGAGTAAAGATCGAGCGGCCGGTCAAGGCAGCAGCTGAGAAAAAGCTCAGCTTGTTCCGGCGCTCAAGCGGTAGGTTGAAAGACAATGACTGAATCGAACTATCGTATCCAGGGCGAAACCGGCGAGTGGGAGGTCGTGGTCGGCCTCGAAGTGCACGCGCAGGTGACGTCGAACGCCAAGCTCTTCTCGGGCGCGGCGACCGCGTTCGGCGCGGAGCCCAACACGCAGGTGTCGCTCGTCGATGCGGCGATGCCGGGAATGCTGCCGGTGCCGAACCGCGAGTGCATCCGCCAGGCGGTCCGCACCGGCATGGCGATCGAGGCGCAGATCAATAAGTGGTCGCGGTTCGACCGGAAGAACTATTTCTACGCCGATCTGCCGCAGGGCTATCAGATCAGCCAGCTTTATCATCCGATCGTCGGTGAAGGCGCGATCGACATCAGCCTCGACGAGAAGAACCCCGATGCCGCGGGCAAGCGGATCGGCGTCGAGCGCATCCATGTCGAGCAGGATGCGGGCAAGCTGATGCACGACCAGCACCCAACTCAGTCGTATGTCGATCTCAACCGGTCGGGCGTCGCGCTGATGGAGATCGTGTCGAAGCCCGATCTCGCATCTCCAGCGGAAACAGGGGCTTACCTGCGGAAGCTGCGATCGATCCTGCGCTATGTCGGGTCGTGCGACGGCAACATGGAAGAAGGCTCGATGCGCGCCGACGTCAACGTCAGCGTGCGCAAGCCCGGCGACGAGCTGGGCACGCGGACCGAGACGAAGAACGTCAATTCGGTGCGCTTCGTGATGGCGGTGGTCGAGCAGGAGGCCAGGCGTCAGGTCGAGGTGCTCGAAGCCGGCGGCAAGATCCAGCAGGAGACGCGGCTCTACGATCCCGATCGCAACGAGACGCGGTCGATGCGGTCGAAGGAAGATGCGCATGATTACCGCTACTTCCCCGATCCCGATCTGTTGCCGCTGGTGCTCGATGACGCGTTCCTGGCCGAGTGTCGGGCTTCGTTGCCCGAGCTGCCGGATGCGAAGCGCGCGCGGTATGAGGCGCTCGGGATCACCGCGTATCAGGCGACGGTGCTGACCGCCGAGGTCGAGGCGGCGCGGTGGTTCGATGCGTTGCTCGACGCGGGCGTGAAGCCGGCGGCGGCGGCGAACTGGACGACGTCCGAGCTGTTCGGCGCGTTGAACCGGACTGGCAAGGACATCGAGAACTCGCCGGTGTCGCCGGCGCAGGCTGCGGAATTGCTGGGGCTGATCGCGGACGGCACGCTGTCGGGGAGTCTCGCCAAGCAGGTGTTCGAGGTGATGCTCGAGACCGGCGACGGCGCGGCGAAGGTCGTCGAGGACCGCGGGTTGAAGCAGACCAGCGATACCGGCGCGATCGAGGCTGTGATCGCCGAGGTGATGGCGGCGAACGCGGACAAGGTCGCTGATTACCGCGGCGGTAAGGACAAGCTGTTCGGGTTCTTCGTGGGCCAGACGATGAAGGCGATGGGGGGGAAGGCTAACCCTGCTGTCGTGAACGAGGTTCTGAAGGGGATGCTGGGGGAGTCGATGGCCTCGTAAAGCTACCGACTTCTTTGCTCTCTCTCCCGCCCTTTCCGTTCTCCCGCGATGGCGGGAGTCTAGGGTAACCGAATGCAGCGCTGCTTGATTCCTGGGCCCCCGCGTTCGCGAGGGCACTAGCAGAAGTGTAGTCCGCCCGCCCTCGACAGGCACCACCCCGGCGAAGGCCGGGGCCCAATTGGGGGACGGTGATAACGGTGGGCAGCGCTTCGTTACTGCAACCTTTCCAATTGGGCCCCGGCCTTCGCCGGGGTGGTTGTATACGGACGCGGCCTTACCCGTCGACCTTCTGCGGATGATGCGGCACGAGGATTAGCGTGTTCTCCTCTACCCGCCACGACGCGAGGCGCGACAGGAAGTTCATCCCCAGCACGTTGGTCTCGCCGAACGCGGGCGACACCACCACCTGCAAGTTCCGCGCGACGATCGCGCCGAGACGCAAACTCGCGATCTTCCCCGTCGTCGCCGCGATCGAGCCGTTGGCGGTCTGCAAAACGATCGGCACCACGCCAACCCGCGCCTCAACACCAGCTTTCTCCGCCGTCTTTTCCGAAATCGCCGTGATCGTGGCCCCGCTGTCGATCAGCAGCCGTTGGCTGACACCGTCGATCGTCGCGCGCGCCCAGAAATGGCCATCCGGCGACATCCGGATACGGACCTCGCCGCCGACCACCTGCTGGTCCTCGATCTTCAGGAACCGGGCGATCTTGCCGACATACGGGTCGAACTGGCGCTGCTGGTCGACCGCGACGAACAACAGGCCGACCAACACGAGCGTCATGCCGATATTCACCAGCGTCCGCACGATCGGGATGCGCTGCGCGACGACGAGCACGACGACGGCGATACCGAGTGCGACATACAGCGTGTGCGGTTGGCCGGGGTTGGGCAGCGTGAAGATCGACGGGTCCTGAAATAGAGGTGCTGGCAGTATCTTAGCGTAGGCGCGGCAACCTGTATCGGTGCTGACCGACGCGTGGGTAAAAGGCGCTCGCGAAAGGGACCGATCCGAAACCGGCCGGATTGCCGTTCCTGCGGATTGCGCGTGTCCGTCGAACGCGCTTCACTGCGACCCGGGGGCGGCAGATGGCGATCAGATGGACAATGACAATCGCGATCCTGACGCTCGCCATCGGTCAGGCATCGGCCGCATCAAGCAGGTCCAGCGGCGAGCGGCGGCTTGCGGCGATGACGCCGGCGCAATTCCAGGCCCGAACGACGCTTCATGACGATGATCTGGACACGGTCGCGACGATCACCACCGCGAACGGGTTCGTCGATCGAAAGCCGCTGCTGAGGCCGGCGCTCGATGACGTATTTCTTCGCGCTTTTATCGACAAGAAGACGGGCCGGACTGCGTATCAGGCCTATGTCAGGATACGGTACCGCGACTATGGTTGGGCGAACTGGGATACGGCCAATTATGCAACGCCCGCCGGGCCGCGCACGATAGCGACGCAACGGATTGCGCGCTTGAAAGCATCTTGCCCGAGGGGGTTTGCCTGCCTGAGGTCCGAGACCGTCGGGTTTGCGATCGCGGCGGCGTTGCTCAGCGCCAATGCCAAATTGTACGCAGGCGACGGGATCACGTCATTGCCATTCAAGATCATGGCGCAAAACGGCGGAGAACGCGCTTTTCTGCTTTCGACGGCGGAAATTGCCGGCCTGTTAATGGCGGTCGATGCGTATCGCACCGACCACCATCTACCGACCTCATGACGCTTACTGCGCGTCGTTGTCCTGGTTCTTCACGACGCCCCCGGTGCCACCGACGCCGTCGGGCAGGCCGCTGTCGGTGAACGTCTCGGGCTCGTCGCCGCCTTCGCCGCGCTCGACCGCGTCGGAGCGCGACTCCACTGCCTGTTCGATGTCGCTGCGGGTATCCTCGTCACGATCCTCGGGGAGCGTTTCGGGATTGGTGCCGGAATGCGGATCGCTCACGCTCAAAACTCCGGCTGGACGGGTGCGGGATCGTTCGACGGCGTTCCTGGCACAGGCACGTCGATGTCGGGCGCCGGCGGATTGAACTCGGGCGGCGGCGCGGTCGGCTCGACGGGCGACGTCGGGGTCGGGAATTCTGCCGGGGGTTGAGTAGCCATGATGTCTCTCCTTCTGGGTGTTCAACGCCTGTAATCGAGCGCGGTTGCGTTGGGAGTTGCCTATGTGCTTGCCCCCGCATGCATCGTTGGTATAGACGCGCCCGCTACGGCGATGTCCTGTGCGGGCGTGGCGGAACTGGTAGACGCGCTTGGTTTAGGTCCAAGTATCGCAAGATGTGGGGGTTCGAGTCCCTTCGCCCGCACCAGCCCGCCGCGCAGGCGAGGCGACCGCCCGAAGAATTATCCTGAATGCTCTTTTAGACAAAGGCCGGACATGCAGACTGTCGAGACGTTGAACGAGGGCCTCAAGCGCGCCTTTACGCTCACCATCACCGCGAAGGATATCGATGCCAAGGTCGATGTCGAGCTGAAGCGCCTCGCGCCGCAGATGAAGATGCCGGGCTTCCGTCCGGGCAAGGTGCCGGCGAACCTCATCCGCAAGATGCACGGCCCGGCGCTGACGCAGGACGCGCTGAACGCGGCGATCCAGGAGAGCGTCCAGACGCTCCTCGCCGAGAAGCAGCTTCGCCCCGCGATGCAGCCTTCGGTCGAGCTGGAAGACGGCTATGACCTCGGCAAGGACGCCGTGGTCAAGGTCGAGATGGAGGTCCTCCCGCAGGTTCCCGCACCCGCGATCGACGGCATCAAGCTCGAGCGCCTGACCGTGCCCGTCTCCGACGACGCGGTCACTGAGCAGCTCCAGAAGTTCGCCGACCAGCAGAAGAAGTGGGACGACGCAGCTGACGATTACGTCGCCAAGATGGGCGATCTCGTTACCGTCGATTTCGTCGGCAAGACCGCGGACGGCGTTGCGTTCGAGGGCGGCACCGGCACCGACATGGGCGTCGAGCTCGGTTCGGGTCGTCTCATCCCGGGCTTCGAGGATCAGCTCGTCGGTGTGAAGTCCGGCGACGACAAGGTCCTGAACGTGACCTTCCCCGAGGAGTATCAGGAAAAGTCGCTTGCAGGGCAGCCGGCGACGTTCGACATCACCGTCAAGTCGGTGAAGACCGCGGGCGAGAGCAAGATTGACGAGGACCTGGCGAAGTCGCTCGGTCTCGAGAGCCTGGAGCAGCTCACGGGGCTGTTGAAGGGGCAGATCGAGCAGGAGCATAACGGTCTCACGCGTACGCACATGAAGCGCAAGCTGCTCGACCAGCTTGCCGAGGGTCATGACTTCGAAGTGCCGCCGTCGATGGTCGAAGCGGAGTTCAACCAGATCTGGTCGCAGCTCCAGCACGAAGCCACGCATGAGGCCGATCCCGAGGCTGCGATGGCCGAGATGGAAGGCGAGCGCGACGATTACCGCAAGATCGCCGAGCGTCGCGTGCGTCTGGGCCTGCTCCTGTCCGAGATCGGTCAGGCGAACGGCGTCGAGGTTTCGAACCAGGAAATGCAGCGTCTGCTCGCACAGGCGGCGCAGCAGTATCCCGCCGAGCAGCGCCAGCAGTTCATGCAGTACGTCCAGCAGGAGCCGATGGCGGCCGCCCAGCTGCGCGCGCCGCTGTACGAGGACAAGGTCGTCGATTTCCTGTTCGAGAAGGCCGAGATCACCGACCGCGAAGCGACGCGCGAGGAGCTGGAAGCAGCGATCGAGAGCGAGGACGGTTTCGCCAGCGGCACGCACACGCATGACCACGACAACCACAAGCCGAAGAAGAAGGCTGCTGCCAAGAAGGCCAAGCCAGCGTCGGACGAGGCTGCATCGGATGACGCCGTGACGGACGAGGCACCGGCTTCGGACGCAGCGGACGAGGCCAAGCCTGCGAAGAAGGCGCCTGCCAAGAAGAAGGCGGCTCCTGTCGAAGCGGAGACCGCTGTGACGGAATCGTCGCCGGTTGCTGCCGAGAACGCAGAGGGCACCGAGGCTGCCGACGCACCGGCGAAGAAGCCGCGCGCTAAGAAGGCTCCGACCAAGACCGAGGCGTAAGCTTCGCCTCCGTCATGCCGGGCTCGTTCCGGCATCCACCGTTCCACACTCTCAACCCGAAGAGCATGCGGAACGGCGGACCCCGGAACAGGTCCGGGGTGACGGGTGGATGGGAATCGGTAAGAAATTGTTTCCCCGCGAAGGCGGGGACCCAGACTGGGCTCCCGCCTTCGCGGGAGAACAAGGAAGTGAAGAGGCGTCCGTGCCCGAGGTGTTCAGCCTGAAGGCGCCGTACGTCGATCGTGGCGTTTCAATGCGAGGGCAGGGCATGACCGAACCGAGAATCGCCGTCCTGCTCCCGTGCTACAACGAGGACGCCGCGATCGCGCAGACGATTGCGGGTTTCCGCGATGCGCTGCCGGGCGCCACCATCTACGTGTACGACAACAACAGCGCCGACCGCACGATCGAGGTCGCGCGCGCCGCCGGCGCCGTGGTCCGAACCGAGCGGATCCAGGGCAAGGGCGCGGTCGTCCGCCGCATGTTCGCCGATATCGACGCCGACATCTACGTGATGGCCGATGGCGACGCGACCTACGACGCTGCCTCCGCCCCGAATCTGGTCGCTCGAGTCCTCGACGAGCAGCTCGACATGGTCGTCGGCTCACGCATCAGCCAGGTCCAGGAAAGCTATCGCCGCGGGCATCGGTTCGGCAACGCGCTGCTCACCGGCATGCTCGCGCGCCTGTTCGGCCGCAGCTTCACCGACATCCTCTCGGGCTACCGCGTGTTCTCGCGCCGGTTCGTGAAGAGCTTCCCGTCGCTGTCCGCCGGGTTCGAGATCGAGACCGAGATCAGCGTCCACGCGCTCGAACTCAAGATGCCGATCGGCGAGGTCGAGACGCCCTATTACGCGCGCCCCGAAGGCTCCGAATCGAAGCTCAGCACCTACGGCGACGGCTGGCGCATCCTCCGCACGATCATGACGCTGTACCGGATCGAGCGTCCGCTCTGGTTCTTCGGTGCGATCGGCAGCGTGTTCGGCCTGCTCGCGCTGATCCTCGGCATCCCGCTGGTGCTGACCTATATCGAGATCCACCAGGTCCCCCGCTTCCCGACCGCGATCCTGATCACCGGCCTCGGCATCTTCGCCGCGCTCAACGTGTTCACCGGCCTGATCCTGGACACGGTCGTCCGAGGCCGCCGAGAAGTCCGCCGCCTAGCCTACCTCGCATACCCAGCCCCAGGCATCTGACTCCCTCGCCCCTTCGGGGAGAGGGAAGGAGGAGCCGCTTTGGCGACGGGAGGGTGAGGGGCGGTTGGCGGATCCCAACCGCCCCTCACCCTCCCACCCGCAAGCGCGGGCGGGCCCCTCCCTCTCCCCGAGGGGGCGAGGGCTTAGCAGGGCTTGAACTCCCCTCTCGGACCGCCGATGTTAGCGGTTCACTGGGGCATAAGAGAGATTTCCATGCACAATCCGTTCGAGACCGGCGATTTCGCGAGCCCGTTGGCCAGCGCCGGGCTCGGCCTGCAGCAGACGCAAGCAGGCCTGGTTCCCATCGTCATCGAGCAGTCGAACCGCGGCGAACGTTCGTTCGACATCTTCTCGCGCCTGCTCCGCGAGCGCATCATCTTCGTGACCGGCGGAGTCGAGGACGGCATGGCCTCGCTGATCACCGCACAGCTGCTCTTCCTCGAGTCCGAGAACCCGAAGAAGGACATCTTTATGTACATCAACTCGCCGGGCGGTGTCGTCACGGCGGGCATGGCGATCCACGACACGATGCGGTACATCCGTCCGCGCGTCGGCACCGTCTGCATCGGCCAGGCCGCGTCGATGGGCAGCTTCCTGCTCGCGAGCGGCGAGCCCGGCATGCGCGTCGCGATGACCAACGCGCGCATCATGATCCATCAGCCATCGGGTGGTGCACAGGGCATGGCCAGCGACATCGAAATCCAGGCGCGCGAGATCCTGCGCATCCGCAAGCGCATGAACGAACTGTATTCGCAGTACACCGGCCAGCCGATCGAAGAGATCGAACGCCGGATGGACCGCGATACGTTCCTCGAAGCGAACGAGGCAAAGGATTTCGGTTTGATCGACGAGGTATTCGACAAGCGTCCGGCGGTATCCGAGGATGCCCCGAAACCCGCTTGAACGAGACGGGCATGGGGTGAATCGTAAACCCCGCCGGTTTATTTGATTGTAGGAACTCCGGGGTGCGTTACGGTAGCGGCCCCGGAAACGGCACGTGCACCGACATGCGCGAGAGGTGATTGAATGACGAAGCTGAGCGGTGGCGACTCGAAGAGCACCCTCTATTGCTCGTTCTGCGGGAAGTCGCAGCACGAGGTCCGCAAGTTGATCGCCGGGCCGACGGTCTTCATCTGCGACGAGTGCGTCGAGCTATGCAACGACATCATCCGTGAGGAGACGAAGTCTGCGCTGGTATCTAAGAAGGACGGCGGCGTGCCGACTCCGCAGGAGATCTGCGACGTCCTCGACGATTACGTGATCGGCCAGAAGCGCGCCAAGCGCGTGCTGTCGGTAGCGGTGCACAATCACTACAAGCGGCTCAACCACGGCGCCAAGGGTGCCGATGTCGAGCTGTCCAAGTCGAACATCCTGCTCGTCGGGCCGACCGGTTGCGGCAAGACGTTGCTTGCGCAGACGCTCGCCCGCATCCTCGACGTGCCGTTCACGATGGCCGATGCGACGACGCTGACCGAAGCGGGTTACGTCGGCGAGGATGTCGAGAACATCATCCTAAAGCTGCTCCAGGCGTCGGATTATAACGTCGAGCGGGCGCAGCGCGGGATCGTCTATATCGACGAGATCGACAAGATTTCGCGCAAGGCCGAGAACCCCTCGATCACCCGCGACGTGTCGGGCGAAGGCGTGCAGCAGGCGTTGCTCAAGCTGATGGAAGGCACCACCGCGTCGGTGCCGCCGCAGGGAGGCCGTAAGCATCCGCAGCAGGAATTCCTGCAGGTGGATACGACCAATATCCTGTTCATCTGCGGCGGTGCGTTCTCGGGTCTCGAGAAGATCATCGGCGATCGTCTCCAGGGCAAGTCGATCGGTTTCGGCGCGTACGTCGCCGGGCCGGACGAGCGCAAGACCGGCGAGACGCTGAAGTCGGTCGAGCCCGAGGATCTGCTGAAGTTCGGGCTGATCCCCGAGTTCGTCGGTCGTTTGCCGGTGATCGCGACGCTCGAGGATCTCGACGTCGACGCGCTGGTGAAGATCCTCAAGGAGCCGAAGAACGCGCTGGTCAAGCAGTATCAGAAGCTGTTCGAGATGGAGGACGTCGCGCTCGGCTTCACCGACGACGCGCTGGTCTCGGTCGCCAAGAAGGGCATCGAACGCAAGACCGGCGCGCGTGGGTTGCGCTCGATCCTGGAGAGCATCCTGCTCGACACGATGTTCGACCTGCCCGGCATGGACGGTGTCGACGAGGTGATGATCGACAAGGACGTGATCGAAGGCCGCAAGGAACCGATCCGCGTCTATGCCGAGAAGAAGAAGACCGGCGACGCCGCCTGATCCCTCCCGACGCTAACGAAGTGGGCGCCAGCGCGGATTGGATGTCGCAACAGGTCGAATAGTATCGCATGGTAGGTGTTGGGGGAGCGATGTTTTTCGTATCAGGACGATCGGCTTGGCGATGGGAGACCTCGGGCGGCGGCGGATTAAGCTTGGATGTCGTCGCGGTCTCCGGCGGCGTCCTGAAGCTGTTCGATCCGAACGCCAAGCGTCAGGTGTTCCACTATGGCGGTGTCGGTGCGGGGCTCAGCACCCCGGGATTGAAAGTACCGAAATTGGGTGGGACGATCGGTCGATGGCTGTCCGGGCGGGCCTTCAACGGCAGCGGCGCTCCCACCTCGCTCTGGAATGATGGCTTTATCATGAAAGGCGCCGCTGCCGCTCACCGTGAACTCACCCGGGCAGACTTCATCGGGCCGTGCATCATGGGCGACGTCGGGATTTCATCGCCGATCAAGGGACGTAGTTTCGGCTTCTTCCTTTGCGGATTGAACCCACAAGCCTTCATCGATCTGACCAATCCGGCCTTGCTGATCATCGACACGCTACGCGGGGTCGGTCCGCTGAACCCCAGCGCTGTGATCGGATGGCAGGGGGATACGCGGGGTCTGGTTGCGGGCGGCACGGGGTATCTCGGATATATCGGGTGAGCAGATGCGGGTAACCCTCTTCTTTATACTCTGTCTCGCGGCAGTCTGCTTTGTGTCGGCGTTCAAGATCGCGACAAGCCCGCCCACGGTCGATCGTGCGACCATCACGGCGCCTGGAGTGGTGACGACGCTGGCGGATGGGCCACATCATGCGATCGTGACGGTGGCACCACGCGGAGGATCGCCTTTCACCTTTCCGGCGAACACGCAGGCGGGCCTGGACAAAGGTCAGCAAGTGACCGTGCGGTATCAACCTGGTGAACCCGTCGCGACGGCACACGTCGTCGAAGCCGGCGCCACCGGTAATGCGACAACTGTCTGGTCGCTCGTCATCGTGGGGGTGCTGCTGCTGGCCGCTGCCGGAATTGGCCCTTACGTAGTGCGGTTGTATCCGGATGTGTTCGCCTTCCGCATACGACCGTGAGCCTTCGCTCCCGTACGACTAAGGTCGATCAGTTGAGCAGGTGGCATGTAGTACGACGTTGCCGGGCTCTCTCGAACGCGTGACGAGAACAGGTTCCGACTACGTGCTGTTCAGGCTCGGCGGCGACCGGGCGATCGATCCGATACGGCGCGTAGCAGCACAGATACTCAGCTTCTATCAGCGAGCGCCGATCCATATCTTGGCCGATGCGGGCTGGGGCGAGTTTGACTGGATGGTGTCGTCGCTGCTCCGGTGCGCCCTGCTACGGCTTTGTCGCCGACGCGCACACTATTGGCTTGGGCAGGCTGGCACGAAATTGCCTTCATCGGGTTGGCCGGGGAGCCTGTTCGTGGCTGCAATATGGCTGGGTTTGGTGGTGGCCGTATATCAGGTGTTTCCGATTCTGCCGGACGCGTTGATCCGTTAGACGAACGGGCGACTGGCGAAGGCCGGGTCGACCGGCGAAGGTGAATGAGAAAGCCGGATATCCTCGGCCGGATGAAACACGCCGACCAACCTTCAATGCCCTTTGGCGCCGACCTTGTGGCGAGCTTGCTGCGCACGAAACACTGTCACGCGGACCCATCGCGCCCCTCGCGCATTCGTTATTTAAGTGGAACGAGGGAGCATGCATGACGATCGAAGTGGCCGACCGACCGAGCGAAGATGTGGTGGAGACGATGCCGGACCGTCTGGCGCTCCCGATCTGGACGCTGATCGCGCCGGGCTTGGGACTGCTCGCCGTCCTTGCCGGGCTTGCCAAGATGGGCACGCTCGGCACCGCCGCCGCTGTGATCGTGTTGATCGGCAGCGTCCTCGCGGCCGTCCATCACGCTGAAGTGATCGCGCACAAGGTCGGCGAGCCCTTTGGCACGCTCGTCCTCGCGATCGCGGTCACCGTGATCGAAGTCTCGCTGATCGTCTCGCTGATGCTCTCCAACGCCGGCGACGCCACCACGCTCGCGCGCGACACGGTGTTCGCGGCGATCATGATCATCCTCAACTTCATCATCGGCATCTGCCTGCTCGCGGGCGCGGTTCGGCATCATGAGCAACGCTTCACGCTGAAGGGCATGACGGCAGCGCTCGGCGTGCTTGCGGCGATGGCGGTGCTGTCGCTGATCCTGCCGAACTATACGTCGTCGACACAGGGTCCGACCTACGCGTCGTCGCAGCTGATCTTCGTAGCGGTCGTATCGCTGATCCTTTACGGCACCTTCGTGCTGGTGCAGACAGTGCGCCACCGCGATTATTTCCTGCCGTCGACCGACGACAAGGACGACCACGCCGCGCCGCCATCGGGCCGCGCAACGGGTATCGCCTTCGCCGCGCTGCTGGTGGCGCTCGTCTCGGTGGTGCTGCTCGCGAAGACGCTGTCGCCGACGATCGAGGCCGCGGTACTCGGTGCCGGCCTGCCGCTGACGGTGGTTGGTGTCGTCATCGCGGCGCTGGTGCTCGCGCCGGAAAGCCTGGCTGCCTACAAGTCCGCGCGACGCAACCGGTTGCAGACCAGCCTCAACCTCGCACTCGGCTCCGCGCTGGCGACGATCGGGCTGACGATCCCGAGCGTCGCGATCGTGTCGCTGGTGCTCGACCTGCCGCTTGCGCTTGGGATCGATGCGAAGAGCATGACGCTGCTGGCCTTGTCGCTGTTCGTCGCCACGCTATCACTCGGCACCGGGCGGACGACGGTGTTGCAGGGCGTCGTCCACCTCGTGATCTTCGCCGCCTATCTGTTCACGACGGTGGTGCCGTAAGCTCAGGGGCCCTGCGTCGATAGGTAGGCGATGACGTCGGCACGGTCCTTGGGGGCGGGAAGGCCTGCGAATGCCATCGTCGTGCCGGGCACCATCTTGCGCGGGTTGCTGAGCCAAGCATCCATGCGCTTGGCATCCCAGTTGCCGCCGAGTGCCTTCAGCCCGGCGGTGTAGGAGAAACGCGGGCGCCGCTCGCCGATCGGGTTGCCCATGACATCGTAGAGGTTCGGCCCATCGGTATCACCCGCATATTGGCCGATCGTGTGGCAGGCGGTGCAGCGGCGGAAGACGCGTTCGCCGCTGGCGATCTGGCTGGTCGTGCCGGCGTCGGGGCTCGAACCGCAACCGGCGAGCGCCAGTGCCAGCAGGGGCCACCGCGGCAGGGTCATCGCTTCTGGCGTGCGGCCAAGGCGAGGCCGGCGGCGATCTGCGCGACGGCGTAGAGGCGGCGGCGGCCTAAGCGGTCGACGAAGGGCTTCACCAGCTTCTCGGTGCCAAGCGCATCGTCCTTCCACAGATCGACGTGGCGGCGGGATTGGAGAAGGCCGATCAGGCCGTCGCCGACCATGAAGATCGCTGCCATCTCCGCCGCGCGAGACGCCCAGATGTTATCCTGCGAACGCAGGAGCCCAGGGTCACGTAGGGCGACATCTGTGATTCCTGGGGCCCCGCCTTCACGTGGGAACGGTGGAGTGGTCATTGGGGCTTGGCCTTCGCAGCTTGCGCGGCTTTCCAGGTGGCCACGTCTTCCAGTGCGATACTCCGACGCAAGACCAGCGCATCTGGGTCGATCACAACATGCGCGCCGGCCGGGACCGACAAGCTCGCCTTCCCCCCAGTCATCGGCAAAGTCCGCGTCTTGCCGTCGATCTGCACCTGCACCGGAAGTGGGAAGGAGCCGTTACCCGGCACTTTCCAGGCCAAGCCCAACGTATTCCCCGTCCTCGTCTCGACCAGTTCAGGCAAAGCCGCCTGCCGGAGATACACGTCGAAGAACCACGCATAGTCCTTCCCCGTCACCTTCCGCACGAGCGCCTCATATTCCTTCGTCGACCCGAACCGCGGCGCGAAATTGCCCGGCTTCGGATCGGCGCGCCCGTACACCGCCAGCCGCGTGACGTCGAAGAACGCGTTGTCGCCGATCAGCGCGCGCAGCGTGTGGAGCATCCACGATCCCTTGTAGTAGATGTCCTGCCCCGCTCCGCCCTTGTCGAGTTCGTACACCTCCTCCTCGGTGGTGACGCGCTGCTGCGTGATCGGCTTGAGGTTCATGATCGAGGTGCGCTCGCCCTGCATCATCGCCGCATAGCGCGCACGCCCCTCGCGCCACTGGCCATAGAGCGGCTGCATGTACGTGCCATAGCCCTCGTGCAGCCAGTAATCGTCCCAGTTGGCGGCGGTCAGCTGGTTGCCGAACCACTCATGCGCGAACTCGTGCTGGAACAGCCAGTCGAACCCCTCCGGCGCCTTGGCGTATTCGTTGCCGTACGCGTTGATCGTCTGGTGCTCCATGCCCTTGTGCGGCGTCTCGACCACGCCGAGCTTCTCGTCGCCGAACGGGTAGGGGCCGATCATGCTCTCGAAGAAATCGAGCGTCGGCGCGAACTCGGCGAACAGCTTCTCTGCCTGCACCTTCTCGCCCGGCAGGTACCAGTAATACATCGGGATGCTGTTGCCGAAGCGGCTCTTGTACGCGCCGCTGATCTCCTCATACGGCCCGACGTTCAGCGCGATGCCGTAGGTGTTGGGATGCTTGGCCCGCCAGTTCCAGGTCGTCCGCCCGTCCGCCAGCGTATCGACGCCGAGCAGCACGCCGTTCGATGGCGCCTTCAGCCCCTTGGGCACGGTAATATGCAGCGTCACCAGCGCGGGCTCGCCGGTCGGGAAATCGAGGCACGGCCAGAACAGGTCGCAGCCATAGCCTTCCGCGGTCGTCGCGAACCACGTCCGGCCATCGGGCGTCTTCGACCAGACCATGCCGTCGTCCCACGGCGCCTTCACCGCGACGTGCGGTGTGCCGCCAAAAGTTATCTTCGCGGTCACCTTGCCGCCCGCCGCGACCGGCTTGGGCAGCGTGATCGTCAGTCGACCCTTGGGATTGCTCCACGCCGAGGGGGCGAGCGGCACGCCGTCGATCGCGATCGCGCTGACCGGCAGGTTGCGGTCGAGGTCGATCGGCAGGCGGGTGAGGGGGGCCTTCGCGGTGAAGGTTAACGTCGCGACGCCATTCAGGCTCTCCGTCTCGGGCAACACCTCGAACGCCAGATCCGCGCTGTCGAACCGTAGCGCGGTCTGCTCGGGTGTCGGTATGCCCCCAGACCGCTGCGTCTGCGCGGTGATCGCGGGTTCGCCCTTCTTCGGAAGCGGCGCGGCGGCGGTGAGAAGTGCTACGGCGCTTACGGCGAGTAAAAGACCTGATTTCATGGCGTATTCTCGCGCGGAGGTCGGGGCGATACAAGCTATAAGCCTATATTCGTCGTCATTCCCGCGAAGGCGGGAACCCATACCGGCTAACCCCGCAGCATGATCGCCGACCCCCGACGATATGGATCCCCGCCTTCGCGGGGATGACGATGGGGTATTCGAACGCTGGACCCCCGAACAAGGCTCTCCTGAGCGCAGCCGAAGGGCGGGGGGTGGCGGAGCCCTTGCGGCATCGTTTCGGACCGGATCGTACCGATCCCACCGCCAAGCAATTGATGGACGGTTCATCCTCACCATATAAGCTGTTAGATTATGCCCCCATGCAGGCACCCACCGGAGCGTTCATGACCCAGTACCCCGTCCTTCCCCTTCGCGACATCGTCGTGTTCCCGCACATGATCGTGCCGCTGTTCGTCGGCCGCGATAAGTCCGTTGCCGCACTCGAAGCGGCGATGGCGGCGGACAAGGAGATCTATCTCGTCGCGCAGGTCGATCCGGCCGAGGACGATCCCTCGCGCGACGACCTGTATTCGATGGGCGTCACCGCGACCGTGCTCCAGCTGCTGAAGCTGCCCGACGGCACCGTCCGCGTGCTCGTCGAGGGCAAGGGCCGCGCGACGCTGGAAACGCTCGACGAAAGCGGCGACTTCCTCACCGCCACGGTCGAGCCGGTCGCCGATGCCGAGGTCGAAGGGCCCGAACTCATCGCGCTGATGCGCTCGGTGGTCGACCAGTTCGAGAACTACGCCAAGCTCAACCGCAAGCTCTCGTCGGAAACGTCGGTGCAGTTGTCGGAGATCGAGGACGCGTCGAAGCTCTCCGACGCGGTGATCGCGAACGTCCAGATCAAGGTGGCCGAGAAGCAGGCGATCCTGCTCGAAACCAACCCGTCGAAGCGTCTCGAAATGGCGTTTGCGGCGATGGAGGGCGAGCTGGGCGTCCTGCAGGTCGAGAAGAAGATCAAAAGCCGCGTCAAGCGCCAGATGGAGAAGACGCAGCGCGAATATTACCTCAACGAGCAGTTGAAGGCGATCCAGCGCGAACTCGGCAACGAGGACGGCGAGGGCGAAGGCGACGAGATCGCCGAGCTGACGCAGAAGATTGCCACGCTCAAGATGAGCAAGGAAGCGCGTGGCAAGGCGACGTCGGAGCTCAAGAAGCTCAAGACGATGGCGCCGATGAGCGCCGAGGCGACCGTCGTGCGCAATTATCTCGACGTGCTGCTCGGGCTCCCCTGGGGCAAGAAGTCGAAGATCAAGAAGGACATCGCCGCCGCGCAGGTGACGCTGGACGAGGATCATTACGCGCTCGAGAAGGTCAAGGACCGGATCGTCGAGTATCTCGCCGTACAGGCACGCACCAACAAGCTGAAGGGGCCGATACTGTGTCTCGTCGGCCCTCCGGGTGTCGGCAAGACCTCGCTCGGCAAGTCGATCGCCAAGGCGACCGGCCGCGAGTTCATCCGCCAGTCGCTCGGCGGCGTGCGTGACGAAGCCGAGATTCGCGGGCATCGCCGCACCTATATCGGCTCGCTGCCGGGCAAGATCGTGACGAACCTTAAAAAGGCCGGCACGTCGAACCCGCTGTTCCTTCTCGACGAGATCGACAAGCTCGGCCAGGATTTCCGTGGCGACCCCGCCTCGGCGCTGCTTGAGGTGCTCGACCCGGAGCAGAACGGCAAGTTCCAGGATCACTACCTTGAGGTCGATATCGACCTTTCGGACGTGATGTTCGTCTGCACGGCGAACTCGCTCAACCTGCCGCAGGCGCTCCTTGATCGCATGGAGATCATTCGTCTGGAGGGCTATACCGAGGACGAGAAGGTCGAGATCGCCGAACGTCATCTGGTCGAGAAGCAGATCGAGGCGCACGGCCTGAAGCCGGGCGAGTTCACGCTGACGCAGGAGGGGCTTCGTACGCTCATCCAGCAATACACGCGTGAGGCCGGCGTGCGTACGCTGGAGCGCGAGATCGCGAAGCTGTGCCGCAAGGCGCTGCGCCAGATCCTTGAGAACAAGACCACCAGCGTCACGATCACGCCCGAGAACATTGGCGAATATGCCGGCGTGCAGAAGTACCGCCATGGGCTCGGCGAGACCGAGAACCAGATCGGTGCGGTTACCGGGCTCGCTTGGACCGAGGTCGGCGGCGAGCTGCTCACGATTGAGAGCGTGACGGTCGCGGGCAAGGGCCAGGCCAAGCTCACCGGCAAGCTGGGCGACGTGATGAAGGAGTCGATCGAGACCGCGTTCAGCTTCGTCAAGGCGCGCGCGCCGAGCTACGGGATCAAGCCGAGCCTGTTCGCGCGGAAGGACATTCATATCCATCTGCCCGAGGGTGCGGTGCCGAAGGACGGTCCGTCGGCGGGTATCGGCATGGTCACGTCGATCGTCTCGACGCTGACCGGCGTGCCGATCCGGCGCGAGGTGGCGATGACCGGCGAGGTGACTCTGCGTGGTCGCGTGCTGCCGATCGGTGGCCTCAAGGAGAAGCTGCTCGCCGCGCTGCGTGGCGGGATCGAGACGGTGCTGATCCCGGCAGAGAACGAGAAGGACCTCGCGGAGATCCCGGCGAACATCAAGGCGGGGCTCAAGATCATCCCCGTTTCGCACGTCGACGAGGTGCTTCGCTTGGCGCTGACCGAACCACTCGAAGCGATCGAGTGGACCGATGCGGATGAGCTGGCGGCACTGCCACCGGCACCGATCGCACCGGTCGGGGGTGGCCTTCACCACTGATCCATGTTTGGTAAGCAATGACGCGGCGGTTTCGTTTGACAGCAGACGGGGCCGCCGCATTATTGCGCGCTGAGTGCGGTCGCGAGTCCATCGTGGCTGATTCGAGTTTTTTCCGGGGGATTATATGAACAAGCAGGAGCTGATCGCGACGGTTGCCGACACGTCCGGGCTGGTGAAGGCCGACGCGGTCAAGGCGGTCGAGGCGGTGTTCGACGCGATCGAGGCATCGCTCAAGAAGGGCGACGAGGTTCGCCTGGTCGGTTTCGGCACGTTCTCGATCTCGAAGCGCAAGGCCTCGACCGGCCGCAATCCCCGGACCGGCGAGCCGATGACGATCAAGGCGTCGACCCAGCCGAAGTTCAAGGCCGGCAAGGGCCTGAAGGACGCGGTCAACTAGGACCGGTGTCGATAGGGCTGGACAGGTGGACGGGGTCTGCCTAAAGGCCCGCTTCCGAACGAGTTTCGGGCGCGTAGCTCAGTGGTAGAGCACACCCTTCACACGGGTGGGGTCGCTGGTTCAATCCCAGCCGCGCCCACCAGATTTACGCCGGTTCCTTCGCACGAAGGGGCCGGCGTTGCTGTTTTTGGCGTGGGTCGGGGCTGCGTAATCACGCAGCACGCGCCATTAACCCTCGTCCGTCATCCTGACGAAAGTCAGGACCCAGAGCCACGCAGTACAACGTCCGTTACCCTGGATCCTGACTTTCGTCAGGATGACGGGGTGGTTTGCGTGTCGGGGCATCCGGCGGAGATCACTCCTCCGCGCACCATGACAGATTGTTCATTAGGCTGGTTCGTTCGATCGAACTAAACGCCCTCCGTGGTCCAGTCCCGACTCCTCGACATCGCGATCAGCGAATTCGGCACCAAAGGGCTGGAGGGAGCGAGTACGCGTGGGATCGCCGCCGCGGCGGGCACCGCGATGTCCTCAATCACCTATCACTACGGCGGCAAGGAGGGTTTGTACCTCGCCGCCGCCGACCGGATCGCCGAGCGCATGTCCGCCGTGATGGGCGACCCGTCCGAGCTGTCGCACGACGTCGCAGCGGACGATGCCAGCGAAGCCCGCGCCCAGATTCACCGCATCTTCGGCCGGCTCGCGGACAAGATGGCGAGCAACGAGAGCGCCGACTGGACGCTGTTCGTGCTCCGCGAGCAGATGAATCCGAGCGAGGCGTTCGAGCGCATCTATGGCGGCGTGATGGGTCAGATGGTGCGCAGACTGAGCGACCTCGTCTGCATCGCCACCGGTTGTGCCGAGATCCGCACCGGCCGGATCGCGACGATCACCTTGATGGGACAGGTCATCACGCTGCGGGCGAACCGCGCGACCTGCCTCAAACTGCTCGAGCGCGACACGCTCGAACCCAACGACATCCTCGATATCAAGGCGCGGATCGACGCCAATATCGACGCCATTCTCGATTCGATGCGTGCTGAAGAACAGGGCCAGGCATGACCGACCAAACGAACCACTCCGATAACGACCATGACGATGAGGATCGGAAGCCCGATCCGAACGGCGAGGACCAGCAGTCCGATACCGACCAGCAGGACGGGTCTGAGGACGACAAGAAGCCGTCGGTGTTCAAGAAGCCGCTGTTCTGGATCATCCTCGTCATCGTCGTCGGCGGACTGATCATCGGCGGCGTGCTCTATTGGCTGCATGCGCGCCAGTTCGAGTCGACCGACGACGCGTTCGTCGACACGCACATCGTCCGCCTTGCGCCACAAGTCGCGGGCACGCTGGTGCAGGTCGCCGATATCGACAACCGGCACGTGGAGGCCGGTCGCCTGCTCGCGGTGATCAAGTCGTCGGGCCGCCATGCGCAGGTCGTCGAGGCGCAGGCGAACGAATCGCAGGCGCGCGCTCAGTTCGCGCAGGCGCAGGCGCAGGTCACCGCTGCCGAAGCGCAACGTCAGCAGGCAGCCGCACAGGCGCGCGTGCCTATGGCCGCTGCGGTAAAGGCGCAGCAGGACCTCGCGCGTTACGAGGCGTTGCTGCGGCTCGATCCGAGCGCGGTCGCCGGCCAGCAGCTCGATCAGGCGCACGCCACCGCTCGCCAGACCGCCGCTGACGCCGCCGCCGCGCGCGAACAGATCGACACCGCCACCGCACAGATCAGCGTCGCCAGGAAGCAGGTCGGCGCGGCCAAGTCGGTGATCGACGCCCGCCGCGCGCAGGTCGATCAGGCGAACGTCACGATCGGCGATCTCCGCGTGACCGCGCCGGTCGCAGGGCAGGTCGTCAACCGCTCGGTCAATGTCGGCTCGTATGTCGCGCCCGGCACGCAGCTGATGGCGATCGTTCCCGACACAATGTGGGTGACCGCGAACTTCAAGGAAACGCAGCTTACCCTGATGCGGATCGGCCAGCCCGTCGACATCCACGTCGACGCGTATCCCGGCGTCGACTTCAAGGGCCATGTCGACTCGATCCAGCGCGGCGCCGGCCAGGCGTTCGCCCTGCTGCCCCCGCAGAACGCGACCGGCAACTATGTGAAGGTGGTCCAGCGCGTCCCCGTGCGGATCGTGTTCGACGCGAAGAACGGCCCCGACCCGAAGCGCTATCCGATCGGCCCCGGCATGTCGGTGGTGCCGACCGTCAAGGTCCGCTGAGGTGGCGAAAGCTCCTGCGAAAGTCGATGCGGGGGGCGGTCATACCTGGTCGCCGAGCCGGTCGGCGGCGGGCAAGTACAGCCCGTGGCTGATCGTCGCGATCATCTCGATCCCGACCTTCATGGAGGTGCTCGACACCTCGATCGCCAACGTCGCGCTCGATCATATCTCGGGCGGTCTGTCGATCACCACCGATCAGGCGACGTGGGTGCTGACCAGCTACCTCGTCGCCAACGCGATCGTTATCCCGATCTCGGGCTGGCTGTCGGACGCGATCGGGCGGAAGCGCTATTTCCTCCTCTCGATCGCGTTGTTCACGCTCGCCTCGCTGCTGTGCGGCCTCGCGCCGAACATCGGCACCCTCGTCGTCGCCCGCGTCTTACAAGGCATCGGCGGCGGCGGATTGGCACCAGTCGAACAGTCGATCCTCGCCGACACCTTCCCGCCGAAACAACGCGGGATGGCGTTCGCCGCCTTCGCGATCGTCGTCGTCGTCGGCCCCGTCCTCGGGCCAACGCTCGGCGGCTACATCGTCGAATATTCGAGCTGGCACTGGGTGTTCCTGATCAACGTGCCGGTCGGCATCGCCGCGTGGTTCCTGGTCGAGACGTTCGTCGACGAGCCCGATCAGGTGAAGAAGGACCGCGACGAGCGGTTCAAGAACGGCCTGACGATCGACTATGTCGGCGTCGCCTTGGTGGCGCTGGGGCTTGGCTTCCTCGAACTCACCTTCGATCGCGGCGAGCGTGAGGATTGGTTCGCGAGCGGCTTCATCGTCATGTCGGCGATCATCGCCGCGGTGTCGCTGGTCACGCTGGTCGTCTGGGAGCTCAACCACAAGGACCCGGTAATCGACCTCAAGCTGATGAAGAACCGCAACTTCGCGCTGACGATCGGCGTGATGGGCGTCACCGGCATGATCCTGTTCGGCACCACGCAGCTCATTCCGCAGATGCTGCAACAGGTGCTTGGCTACAGTTCGCTCGACGCGGGTCTGGCACTGACAGCGGGCGGTCTCGCGACGCTCGTCATGGTGCCGTTCGCAGGGCGATTGAGTGGGCTGGTCGACGTCCGCTTCCTGTTGTTCCCGGCGTTGCTGGTGCAGGCGTTCGCGCTGTGGAACATGAGCCACCTGACCGCCGACATCGCGTTCTCCGACGCGGCGTTCGCGCGGCTGTTCCAGGCGATGGCGCTGCCGTTCCTGTTCGTGCCGATCAACGCGATCGCCTATGTCGGGCTCAAGCAGACGCAGACCGCGCAGGCATCAAGCCTGCTCAACGTCTCGCGCAACCTCGGCGGGACGATCGGCATCTGCTTCGCGCAGACTCAGCTTGCAGGCGGGTTGCAGCGTCACCAGTCGGAACTGACGCAGACGCTCAATCCGCTCGATCCGAATTATAACGACTGGATGCAGAAGGCGACGAGCGTGTTCGGCGGGCAGGGCGATGCGACGACGCCTTTGGCCGTGCTTTACAGCCAGATGCAGCGGCAGGCGACGATGCTCGCGTTCCTCGATGTGTTCCGCGCGATGATGGTGGTCGTGCTGTGCGTCACGCCACTGGTTCTATTCATGCGCTCCGGCAAGACCGGCGGCGCACCCTCGGGAGGGATGCATTGATGCGTGCGCGGTTCATGGTGGTTGCGGTTGCGGCCCTGCTCGCGGGGTGCACCGTCGGCCCGAATTACACGCCGCCGGAGATGGCGGTGCCGCCGGCGTTCGTCGGTCCGCAGGCTAGCGTTGGTACTTCGGTCGACCCGGCGCGCTGGTGGTCGGCGTTCGGTGATCCGCAACTGGACCGCCTCGTCGAGCGCGCGCTGAAGGGCAATCCCGACATCGCGATCGCCGCCTCGCGCGTTCGGCAGGCGCGGTTGCAGGAGATCGTCGCGCGCGCGCAAGGATTGCCGAGCGTCAACGCGAGCGCCAGCCCGAGCCATATCGAGTTCAGCAAGAATGCCGGCCTCTCGTCGATCGCGCGCGCGTTCAGCGGCGGCACGGGGGCAGGCGGCACCGGCTCGACCGGCGGCATCGCACTGCCCGGCAGCGGGATCACGACCTATTCCGTCGGCTTCGATGCGAGCTGGGAACTCGACCTGTTCGGCGGCGTCCGGCGCAGCACCGAGGGTGCGCGGGCACGCACCGAAGCGGCGGTCTGGTCGAAGCGCGACGCGGCGGTGACGCTCGCGGCGGAAGTCGCGCAGGCGTATTTCGCGCTGCGGCTCGACCAGGCGCAGATCGCGACGATCGAGGGCGAGATCGCCAACCAGCAACGTGCACTGACGATCGCGGGCAACATCGCGAAGGTCGGCCTCGTCCCGCCGATCGACGTCACCCGCCAGCGTGCTTCGATCACCTCGACGCAGGCGCGCGCCGAACCAGTCCGCGCCGATGTCGACGTCCGCATGCACGCACTGGCGATCCTGCTCGGCGAGCCGCCTGCGACATTGATGACCGAACTCGCCGCGCCCTCAGTCGCGCCGCTCGGTGTGCCGACGATCCCGGCGGGGTTGCCGTCCGAACTGTTGCGCCGTCGCCCCGACATTCGCGCGGCCGAACGCGATCTCGCTGCCTCGACGGCGGATATCGGCGTTGCGGTGGCGGACATGTATCCGAAGTTCAGCCTTACCGGCATGAGCCAGCTGATCTCGACCGCGCTCGGCAATCTGTTCTCGGGCGACAGCCTCCAGCTGACCGCGTCCGGTGCGGCGCAGTTTCCATTGCTCGACTGGGGCCGGCGCAAGGCGACCGTGAAGTCGCGCGAGGAGGACCGCCAGCAGGCGTATCTGCGCTATCGCTCGACGGTGTTGCAGGCGTTGCGCGATGTCGAGGATCCGCTCGCGCAGATCGCAGCCGAACGACGCCGGAACGCGGCTTTGCAGCGGGCGGTGGTCGATGCGCAGAGCAGCGCGAAGGCGGCGGAGTCGCAGTACCGGACCGGCTTCGTGGCGCAGACGACGCTGCTGAATGCGGAGACGGACGTGCTGAACGCGCGCGAACAACTGGTGTCGAGCGATGCGCAGTTGCGGCAGCTGACTGTTGCGTTGTTCAAGGCGCTTGGTGGGGGTTGGGAGCAGGCCGAGTAGGCGTCGTTACGTCCACTACCTGCACCTAGTGTGTTCTCCCGCGAAGGCGGGAGCCCCGTCTGGGCTCCCGCCTTCGCGGGAGAACAAGGTAACGGGGAAAGGTGCCTGCGAGTTACGACACCACCCCGGCGAAGGCCGGGGCCCAATTGGGAAACGTCGGTAACCTAGGTGTGCGCTTCATCACTGCGACCTTGCCAATTGGGCTCCGGCCTTCGCCGGGGTGGTAGTCTTTTTGGGCAGGTGCTTTCAGCGAGCAGCCGTTGATTCAAAAAAACAAGGGCGGCCACAGAGCCGCCCCAAAATCACTTCTTTTTGTTCTTCCGCGCCGCATACTTGGCGTCACGAATCGCCTTCTTCTCAGCGTCGGTCAATTCGACCTTAGCCTCCGCCTCGCGCTTCTTCGCAGCAGCAGCCTCGGCTTCAGCCTTCTTCGCAGCCTTGGCCTCGTCCTCGGCAGCACGCTTCGCAGCGCGCTTCTCGCGCTCGGCCAATTCCTTGGCCTCGCGCGCGGCAAGGCGCTCTGCGACGACCGCTTCGTCGATCGGCGGCTTGGCACGGAGCGCTTCGAGCGCCTTCTGCTTGGCGGCGGCTGCGCTGCTCGTGCGGTCCTGGAAACTGGGGTCCTTGAAAGAGGCCATTGTCGTCGAATAATCCTGTAATGAAGGTCTGACCGCTCGGACGCAGGGTTGCGCGAGCGGTGACACTGGCAGCGCCTGTAAATCATCGCGCGCCGGATCGGAAGAGATGTGTTCGATAGCGCAGTTTTCAACCCCGTAGGGCGGCAGCATTCCTATCGACCGTCATCGAACCGTCACATCACAGTCATGCAAGCGTAACCCAAATCGCATCGCAGCGTCATCTGGTCAGCCTAACCGCCATGTCACGGTCGGCAGGGGGGAGCCTGGGTCGATCCGAACAATCAACGGTACGACTCGGGAGTCCTTCGCATGACCAGCTTTACTCGCCTCGGCACGATCCTGCTGACCGGCACGGCCTGCCTCGCACTCACCGCATGCGGTGGGGCCGACGACGTCGCTTCGCCGGGCGCAGGCACGGTGATCATCACGCCGCCCGCTACGCCGACGCCGACGCCTGCCACCCCGACGCCCACGCCGACGGCGATTACCGCCGCGCAGTTCGCCTCGACCTCGGGCGGCCGCTCGGACGGCACGATCACGATCAGCGCCGACGAGCAGCTTGCGATCGTCAACGCTGGCACCAACAACAACGTCAGCGGCACCAACGTCCTGACCGGCGTGTACCCGACCGCCGCGACGTCCGCCACGACCGCGACCGACCCGTCGTCGATCAACCCGTTCTTCACCAGCACCAACTTCGTCGGCGCGCTGAACGGTCCGACCGACACCGCGTTCCAGGGCTGGACCTGCAACTCGACCTCGGCACAGTTCGGCGGCACCACCACCGCTAGCTGCACCGCGGTTCCCGCTGTCGGCACTGGCGGTTCGGCCGCAGCATGCCCGACCGGCACGATCGACGACGGCCTGGTCCAGACGTTCCGCGCCTGCCGCCTGCCGACCGTGATCTCGTCCAGCCTGACGCTGCCGAAGATCGCCGGCGTGTTCTATCGCCTGCGCGGCCAGACCGAAGTCGGTGCCGATGTCGGTACGACCGGTGCGGATACCGGCGTGACGCTGACGATCGCGCCGGGCGTCGTCGTCGCGGCGGACTCGACCGAAGTCACCGCCGACCTCCTGCTCGTCAACCGCGGGTCGAAGATCAGCGCCGTTGGCACGCGCGATGCGCCGATCATCTTCACGTCGCAGCAGAACCTGACCGCCAACGGCGTCAGCGATGCGACGCAGGGCCAGTGGGGCGGGATCATCCTGCTCGGCCGCGCCCCCGTCGCGGTTTGCGCCACCGGCACCGGTCCGAACAACGCGGGCGGCACCAGCACGACCTGCCAGCAGGCGATCGAAGGCGTCACCGGGCGCTTCTACGGTGGCCCGACCGCCGCGGACAACAGCGGCACGATGCAGTATGTCCAGATCCGCTACAGCGGCATCGCGATCAGCGACGGCAACGAGCTTCAGGGCCTGACGCTGGGCGGCACCGGTTCGGGCACGACGATCGATCACGTCCAGAGCCACAATTCGTCCGATGACGGCATCGAGATCTTCGGCGGCACCACGAACATCAAGTATTTCGCGGTCACCGGCGCGGACGACGACGGCTACGATATCGACAACGGCTATCGCGGCTTCATGCAGTTCATCATCGCCGCACAGCGTCTGCTGGGTGCGACCGCCGACTCGTTCTCGACCGAGATCGACTCGAACGGTGCCGAGGATCTGTTGCCCCGTACCTTCGGTCAGTATTCGAACTTCACGTTCCTGCAGACCGCACTTGCACCGGCAGCGATCCGCCAGCGTGGCGGGTCGGACATGCGCTTCATCAACGGCATCGTGAAGACGCCGGCGACCGTCGCCTGCCTCAACCTGATCGCGCAGGAAACCAGCCAGGCCGATCGCTCGACGATCCGCGCGGCCGATGCGGCGAAGCAGGACGTCGGCCCGCCGATCTTCACCTCGGTCTACTTCAACTGCAACGGCCGGTAAGCCTCCGGTCGGCTCTCCGCAGTCGATGATGTGAGCAGCGATGCCGGGGTGGTTCCAAAGACCGCCCCGGCATTCGCCCATAGACCCCTGATCTGGATATTCGGCCATGCAAACGCGCTTCGGCTATGCCACCTTACTTCTCCTGACCTCGCAGCTGGTCGCGCCCGCGGTGCTGGCCCAAACTGGTGGCGCCGCACCGGCGCCCGCCGCATCGCCACCCGCCTCGACCACGCCGACGGGGCCTACCTCGACGCCGGTGGACACGTCTGCGCCACAGGCTGCAGGTGCACAGGCCGCAGGTGCACAGGCCGAAGTGTCGACGCCTGGCTATGATCCCAATGGCGGCGAGGACATCGTCGTCGTCGGCCGCAACATCCCGAATTTCGTCCGTGCGACGCCGCAGGTCGTATCGGTCCTGTCGACCGAGGACATCGCCCGCACCGGCGAAGGCGACATCGCCGGCGCCTTGTCGCGCGTTACCGGTCTCAGCATCGTCGGCAACGGCTTCGTCTATGTCCGCGGCCTTGGCGATCGCTACTCGTCGTCGCTGCTGAACGGTTCGCCCTTGCCGAGCCCCGAGCCGCTACGCCGTTCGGTCCCGCTCGACATCTTCCCGACCACGATCGTCGGGTCCGCACTGGTCCAGAAGACCTATTCGGTGAACTATCCCGGCGAATTCGGCGGCGGCGTGATCAACCTCACGACCAAGACGATCCCGGACAAGAACTTCCTGTCGTTCGGCGGCTCGGTTTCGGCCGACACCGCGACGACCAGCGAGCTCGGCTACACCTATTATGGTGGTGATAAGGACTGGATCGGCTACGACGACGGCACCCGCAAGGTGCCGAGCTTCATCAAGGATGCGCCAAAGGGCAACGGCAACATTTCCGCCGCGCAGGCCGCCACGCTCAGCAACGCCTCGACCTCGCTGCTCCAGCGCAACAATCAGCTTCCCGCCAATTTCTCGGGCGAGATCAGCGGCGGTACGGTGTTCGACATCGGCTCCGGCCGGCTCGGCGTCATCGCATCGGTCAGCGCGAGCAACACCTTCCGCACCCGCAACATCACGCAGCAGGATTCGGTCACGCCCGAGGGTTTGCTGCGCAACGATTTCCAGACGCTGCTGACCGACAACCGGATGGTAGCCAACGGACTGCTCGGCATCGGCTACGAGTTCGGCGAGAACAGCGTCAAGCTCACCAACGTCTACATCCACGATACGCTCAAGCAGGCGCGCGGATCGGCGGCGACCACCTACAACAACTCGAGCGGTCTGCGCTTCCAGCAGAATACCAACTGGTTCGAACGCCAGTTGTTCGAGACCCAGCTGGTCGGCGCGTTCAAGCCGGTGGACGCGCTGACGCTCGACGTCCGCGGCGCGTACGCAAATTCGAAGCGCAACGCGCCGTACGAGCGGCAGTTCGATTACCTCTGCTCGAACACCACCACGACGGGTCTGCCGATCACCGTGCAGGATCCGAACGGCACCGGGGGCGCGCAGTGCAACGGCGCCTATCAGGTGACCCAGCGCTTCTCGCCGTTCGCGTCGATCATCTTCAGCGAACTGAAGGAGGACCTCTACAGCGGGCAGGCCGATCTGGCCTACAAGCTGTCGACCGCGCGGCCGGTGACGCTTTCGACCGGTTATTTCTATTCGGATACGAAACGCACGTCGTCGCGCCTTCAGTTCAATTACCAGACGCCGCGCGGTGGTGGCACGGCGCCGGGCTATCCCTACAATCTGCTGCGGCCGGACTATCTGCTCGCGATCGATACGAACGATCCGAACAACTCGCTGGAGCTGCAGTTCAACACCCCGCTCGGCGCGTACCAGTATGACGCGTCGCTGCGCATTCATGCAGGCTATGTCCAGGCCGAAGCCGAGGTCGCCGACGGTATCCGCGGGACGATCGGCGTCCGCTACGAGACGGCGGACGAGCGGGTGACCCCGATCGATTCCGCGACGACGCGCCTGAAGAACGACTATTTCCTGCCGGCTACCACGCTGACCTGGAATTTCGCGCCCGACATGCAATTTCGCGTCAGTGGATCGAAGACGATCTCGCGCCCGCAGTTCCGCGAGCTTGCGCCACAGCAGTTCCGCGATCCCGAATCGGATCGCCTGTTCTTCGGTAACCCGCTGTTGCAGGATACCAAGCTGTACAATCTCGATGCGCGGTACGAGTGGTTCTTCGCGCGGGACCAGCGCTTCACGCTCGGTGCGTTCTACAAGCAGATCGACAAGCCGATCGAGCAGGTCGGTTTCTACACCGGTGCCGACGATCGTCTCCAGACCGGCTTCACCAATCTGCCCAAGGCCAAGCTGTACGGCGGCGAGGTCGAGTTCCAGAAATACGTCCCGCTCGACACGCTCGGCAGCGATTTCTTCGCGACGCGCCGCCTGCTGTTCATCGCCAATTACACCTATACGAACTCGTCGATCACGGTGGACGACACCTGCGTGCCGAACGTGGTCGACCAGACCACGAAGGTCGCGGGGTGCGATATCGGGTTTGCGCCCGCGACGGGCAATTTCCGTGACGGCGCGCCGCTCACCGGTCAGTCGGATCACTTGGTCAACGTCCAGCTTGGACTGGAGGATACCAAGCGGCTGTCGCAGATCACGCTGCTGTTCAATTATGCCAGCGACCGCGTGACGAACCGCGGCCCGTCCAACCTCGGCGGCGCGGGCTTCCTGCCCGACATCATCGAAAGGCCCGGCATCCGCCTCGATCTCGTCGCGCGCCAGGGCATCGAACTGCGCGGTGCCAAATTCGAGGTGAAGGCCGAGGCGCGCAACCTCACCAAGACGCGGTTCAGCGAAGGCCAGACGTTCGAGAATGGCAACAAGGTGTACATCAACCGGTATAATCTGGGGCAGGTGTTCACGCTGGGTATCAGCACGACGTTCTGAGGCGGACTGACGGCGGGTGACCGCCAGTCGGTAACTACCTCCCCGGCGAAGGCCGGGGCCCAATTGGAAAGCGCCGAGTAACGTAGCGCGACCTCGGTTAGCAACGCTGCCCAATTGGGCCCCGGCCTTCGCCGGGGAGGTGCTTAACTTTTCAGACGAGATCGAGATCGCTCGGCACGTCCGCTTGCCCCTGATCTGACCGGCTAAGCCTTACTCAGCTCAGCCTAGCCCCATGCCTTCTCGCGAAACCATTTGGTGATCACATACTTGACCCCCGACCGTACCTTCATCCCGTGATGCAGCGTCGCAGGGTTGAGGCTGCCATCCGCTCGCCGGTTGTTCCACGCGAGCAGCTTGCCCGTCTCCGGCTGGACGATCTTGTCGATCGCCTTGAAGCGCGTCGCGCCGCCCGCGTCTGGCCGGTTCAGGTAGATCATGACGGTCCACGTCCTGTTCCCCGCGACGCCGCAATAGCGCGTATAGTCCACCCCGTTCGGCTCGAAATAATCGGTATGCCCCTTGAACTCCTGGCCGACCGCATAGCGTTGGCCCTGCAGCGGCTCGCCGTGCACCGGGTCGAGTCCGGTCAGCGCCGCGATCCGGTGCTCGACGTCGATCGCCACCGGATCAAGCGGCGAAAGATCGCCCGTCTCACTCGTCCGATAGCTCGCATCACCGTTCGAATCGGAAATCGTCGAGGGGCGTCGTACCGCGTCGATCCGCTCGATCAGCGCCGCGCACAGGTCGGGCGGCAGGAAGTCGCGCCGCACGAACAGGTCGAGCTTCGGGCTCGGTACGCGCTGCACGCCGGGCACGGACAGCCGCGCCAGGATCGCTGCGGGGGGCAGGCCGGAGCCACTGGACGGAGAAGTATCGGACATGCGCGTCTTCTGCCCATCGCCGACGCGATGCGCTACCCTGTCCGTCATCTCGGCGCGCCCGGCACCGGATTGCGCATATTCGGCGGGCAAGCCATTGACGCGGAATTGTAACATGGCATGCCTACGCGACGGGATGCGGGAAATTGGGGTGGGTCGCGGATGCGGTTGAAGCTGGACGCGCGGGCGCGCCGTATCTTGCGGCGTATGCCGGTGGTGAATGTCTATAGTGTCGTCGAACTCGCGCTGCTGGCCGGGCTGGCCACGCAGTGCGCCCGGCTGGCTTGGACGATCGTGATACCGATCACGCCGCTCGGCGACTGGCGCCCGGCTGCGCCGATGGTGGTCGGGTCACCCGCCGATATCCTGCGCGGGTTCGATCCGTTCTTCCGCCTTGGCGGCGCGGCGGGTGCGCCCGCCACCGTCACGTCGCTCCAGCTGACCCTGTTCGGCACGCGCATCGACGAGGCGATGGGCCGCAACTCCGCGATCATCGCCGGTCCCGACGGCCTCCAGCAAAGCGTCGCGGTCGGCGACGAGATCCAGCCCGGCGTACGCCTGAAGGCGGTCGCGTTCGATCATGTCACGATCGACCGCGGTGGCGCCGACGAAGACCTGTTCCTCGACCAGTCAGGCGCCGTCACCCCGGTCGTGCCCGGAGCGCCCCCCGGTGGCGCGGCATCCCCGGCGGTCGGCATCCCCGTCGCGCAGTTGCGGAGCGAGATCGGCTTCATCCCCCGCATCGACGGCGGCCGCATCAGCGGGCTCACCGTCCGGTCGCAGGGCTTGGGCAACGCGTTCCGGTCCGCCGGGCTCAAGGACGGCGACGTCGTCACCTCGATCGGCGGGCGGCCGGTTTCCGGCCCCGGCGATCTCGACCGCATCGCCAAGGATTTCGCGGGCGGCGGCAACGTCCCCATTACCGTAGAACGCGGCCAGGATACCCTGCCGCTCGCCATCACGATCGCGCCACCCCAATGAAAAAACTGTTTCTCGGTCCCGTCGTGGCGCTCGCACTCGCGGCCGGCGTTCATGCGCAGACCACGCTGAACGTCCGCGATGCCGACATCCGCGCGTTCATCGCCGACGCCGCCAAGGTCACCGGGCGCACGTTCATCATCGACAACCGCGTCGCCGGCAAGGTGACGGTGGTCACCGATCGCCCGCTGTCGCGCTCCGAATATTTCGAGATCTTCCTCTCGACGTTGCGCGCCAATGGCCTCGTCGCGGTGCCGACCTCGGGCGGCGCGTTCCGCGTCCAGCCGCTCGACAACGCCGCGTCGCAGCCGAGCAGGATTGGCGTCGCGGGTGCCGCACGCAACAGCTACGTCACCGAGATCATCCGCCTCCGCGCGATCGACGCGCAGTCCGCGGTCGAGACGGTTCGCCCGCTGGTCAGCGCGCAAGGCTCGGTCAGCGCGAACCGCGGCGGCAACAGCCTCGTCGTGGTCGATTTCGCCGACAACATCCGCCGCATCCGCGAAGTCCTTCGCCGGATCGACACCGACACATCCTCCACCCGCGTCGTCGCCCTCAAGAATGCGAGTGCCAAGGAGATCGCGACTGCGCTCCAGGGGCTGATCGGAACCGGCACTGGGGGCGGTCAAGGCGGGCAGGGCGGTGGTGCCGCCGCCGGTCCGAGCGCATCGGTCGTCGCGGTCGAGGGGTCGAACGCCGTCGCCCTGCGCGGCGATCCGACCACCGTCGCCCGCCTCGCGCAGGTCGCCGCCGACCTCGACCAGAAGGCGCGCAACGGTACCGAGATCAAGGTCGTCTTCCTTGAGAACGCCGACGCCGAGCAGTTGCTGCCGGTGCTCCAGGAGCTCGTCGGCCAGACTCCGACACAGCCCGTGCAGACCGCCTTGTCGCGCTCGAATTTCGGGTCGAGCAGCACCAACGGTGCGTCCGGCGGCCAGTCGAACTTCTCGCAACCACAGATCCCGCAGTCGGGCCCGTCTTCGAGCGGCGGGGGCGGCGGCTCCGGCCAAGCTGCGATCACCGCGGCAGGCGGCAAGACCGCCGCGGTTGTCACGCGCTTTGCCGGCGCCAACGCGATCGTCATCGCCGCGCCCGCCGAGATCCAGCGTCAGCTGAACGAGGTTGTTCGCCAACTCGACACGCGCCGCGAACAGGTGCTGGTCGAGGCGATCGTTGCCGAGGTCTCCGATTCGACCGCGAGGACGCTCGGTGCGCAGTTCATCGTCGGCGACCCGAGCGGTGGCGCGTTCGGCGCGTCGACCTTCTCGAACTCCGCGCCCAACATCCTCCAGATCGCCGGCGCGATCGGCGCACGCTCGATCGGTGGCAACGGCACGACGGTCGTCGCGCCCGATGGCACGCGCACCGAAACGAACACCCCCAATGCCGCGGCGGACGCGCTGCAGCAGTCGGCAATCGCGTCGATCCTCGCGGCCACCGGCGGCTTTGGCGGGTTTGGCGGCAAGATCGGCAGCACCTTCTTCGGCGCGATCATCAACGCGGTGAAGAGCGACACGACCTCGAACCTGCTCCAGGTCCCGCATCTCGTCACGCTCGACAACCAGGAGGCACACAGCCTCGTCGGGCAGGAAATCCCGATCACCACGGGGCAGGCGCTCAGCACCAATTTCGACAACGCGTTCCGCACCACGCAGCGCCAGAATGTCGGCATCGAGCTGACCGTCCGCCCGCAGGTGAACTCGAGTGGTACCGTGAAGCTCAACCTGCGCCTCGAAGTCAGTTCGATCGCCGGGCCGGTGTCGAGCGACAACAGCGACCTGATCCTCAACAAGCGCGAGGTCGAGACCGTCCGCACCGTCGACGACGGTCAGATCGCGGTGATTAGCGGCCTGCTCGACGACAACGAACGCCGCACGATCGAGAAGATCCCGCTGCTCGGCGACATCCCCGTGCTCGGCCATCTGTTCACGTCGAAGGCGAAACAGCGGTCGAAGACCAACCTGATGATCTTCATCCGCCCGACGATCCTGCGCACTGCCGAGGATAGCCGCAAGCTGACCGAGCAGCGCTATGGCTATGTCCGCCTGCAGCAGGGCCTGCAGGAGCCGGGCGCGGAGCCTTCGATCGACCAGCTCGTCCGCGACTACATGGGCGCAGCCCCGCCGATCCCGAGCGCACCGATCCCCGGCAACATCGAAGACCCGCGCATCGCGGTGCCGGTCCGCACCTCGACGATGGTCGTGCGACCCAAGAAATGATCATCCGCGAAGGCCACGAGATCGACGCTGCTTCTCCCCTTCCGCTTGCGGGAGGGGTCGGGGGAGGGCCTGCCTCGATCACGGGCGACGCGATCGAGGGGTATGTCATTCCCTCCCCCAACCCCTCCCGCGAGCGGGAGGGGAGCAGTGAACTCCCCCAGATCACCATCCCCTACGCCTTCGCCAGAAAGTTCGGCGTCGTAGTCGACCACACCGACACCGATTCCCACCTCACCATCGCGATGCGCGCCGGCGCCGATCCCAAAGTCCTGCTCGAACTCCGCCGCTACCTCGCCCGCCCGTTCGACGTAACCTTCGTCGAACAGATTGCCTTCGACCGACTCCTGTCGAACATCTACGCGATGGACGGCCAGGCCAACGCGCTTGCCGCAGTCGGCATGGGCGACGAACTCGACCTGCTCGCCGGTGACATGCCCACGGCGGAGGACCTGCTCGACACCGCCGACGATGCCCCCGCTATCCGTCTCATCAACGGCATCATCGCCGACGCCGCGCGTAACGGCGTGTCCGACATCCATATCGAGCCGTACGAGTCCGGCCTCGTCGTCCGCATGCGCATCGACGGCGTGCTGCGCGAAACGCTGCGGATGCCGCCCAACGTCGCGCCCGTGGTCGTCAGCCGCATCAAGGTGATGGCCCGCCTCGACATCGCCGAACGACGAGTGCCGCAGGACGGCCGCATGGGGCTGACACTCGGCGGCAAGCTGCTCGACGTCCGCGTCTCGACGCTGCCGTCGCGGGCAGGCGAGCGCGTGGTGCTGCGTATCCTCGACAAGGAGAACGCGGGCATCGACCTCGAAGCGCTCGGCCTGCCGCCTGCGCTGTTCGCGCTGCTCAACGAAGCGCTGAGCGAGCCCAACGGCATCATCCTCGTCACCGGGCCGACCGGCTCGGGCAAGACCACCTCGCTCTATGCCGCGCTCCGCCTGCTCAACGACGGCAGCCGCAACATCCTCACCGTCGAGGACCCGGTCGAGTACGCCGTCGACGGCGTCGGCCAGACCCAGGTGAACCCCAAGGTCGGCCTCACCTTCGCGGCAGGGCTGCGCGCGATCCTGCGCCAGGATCCCGACGTCGTGATGGTCGGCGAAATCCGCGACCGCGAGACCGCCGAGATCGCGGTGCAGGCATCGCTGACGGGCCATCTCGTGCTGTCGACAGTCCACACCAACGACGCGATCGGCGCGATCACCCGGATGCGCGACATGAAGGTCGAGAGCTTCCTGCTCGCCTCGACGCTGCGCGCGGTGATCGCCCAGCGCCTCGTCCGCCGGCTCTGCCCGAAGTGCCGCAAAGCCGTGCCCGCGTCGGACACGGTAGCCCCGTTGCTCGGCATCGCCCCGGATGCGATCGTCTACGTCGCGCAAGGCTGCGAAGACTGCAACCAGACCGGCTACAAGGGCCGCATCGGCGTCTTCGAAGCGGTTCGCATCGACGACACGATCCGCCGCCTGATTAACACCGACGGTCACGAATCGGAAATCACCGCGCACGCATTCGCGAAATCGCCAAACCTGGCACAGTCTGCCCGCGACCTAGTCCTCTCCGGCCAGACCACCGCCGAAGAAGCCGTCCGAGTATCCCGCCGCGACACCACGGAAGTCGTCGAGGATACAGCAGTTGCATAACGCCCTAAATATCCTCCCCGGAACGGGGAGGGGGACCAGCGAAGCTGGTGGAGGGGGTTCACCACGCTCGCATCACCGGCCGTACGCCGCCAGCAGCGCAACGCAGCGTTCGCGGCACGCCCCCTCCACCACCGCTTCGCGGCGGTCCCCCTCCCCTTGCAGGGGAGGATGATGGCTGACTTCGACTATATCGCGATCGACACCAAGGGAGCGGAACGCCGGGGGCACGTCGCGGCCGCCGACATTGACGTCGCGCGCGCTACTCTCGACGCACGCAAATTCTATGTCGTGAAGATCACCCCCGGCACGCCACCTCA
This sequence comes from Sphingomonas sp. PP-CE-3A-406, assembly GCF_003688625.1. Taxonomy (GTDB): domain Bacteria; phylum Pseudomonadota; class Alphaproteobacteria; order Sphingomonadales; family Sphingomonadaceae; genus Sphingomonas. The sequence goes on along the minus strand of NZ_RCWY01000001.1, from coordinate 814,529 downwards.
GGCAACCAAAGGCCGTCCGCTGTTCGGGCTCCAGCTCGGCACGCCGAAGATGTCGGGCAAGAACCTCACCCTCTTCACCCGCCAGCTCGCCACGCTCAACCGCGTCTCACCGCTGGAGGAATCGCTCCGCACGATTACCCGCCAGACTGAACAGGACAGCGTCCGCACGATAGTCCAGCACGTCCACGCCGGCGTCGTCGAAGGCCGCCGCCTCGCCGACGCGATGGCGCGCGAACCGAAAAGCTTCCCGCCGCTCTACCGCGCGATGGTGTCCGCCGGCGAAAGCTCGGGCTCGCTCCCGACCATTCTCGATCGCCTCGCCGCTCTGCTCGAACGCCAGGCCGAGATCCGTGGCAAGCTCATCACCGCGCTCGCCTATCCCTCGATCCTCGCGCTCGTCGCGTTCGGCGTCGTCACCGCGCTGATGATGTTCGTCGTGCCCCAGGTGGTCGAGCAATTCGACACGGTCGGCCAGCAATTGCCGCTGCTCACGCGAATGGTAATGGCGTTCTCCGCGTTCCTCGTCGGATACTGGTGGGTTATGCTGCTGGTCGTCGTAGGCGGTGGTCTGGCCGGGTGGCAGGCACTGAAGGATCCGACGATCCGGCTCGCCTTCGACGGCTGGCTGCTCCGCATCCCGCTGCTCGGTCGCCTGATCCGAGACCTTCACGCGGCGAGGATGGCGCGCACGCTCGGGACGATGGTCGCGAGCCGCCTGCCGCTGCTCGACGGCCTCAACCTCACCGCCAGCACGATCCACAACCGCCGCCTCCGCCTCGCCTCCGACCAGATCGTCGACGCGATCCGCGGCGGGGGCTCGCTCTCTGCCGCGATGCGCCGCGCCGGAGTCTTCCCCCCGCTGCTGACCTATCTCGCGGCGAGCGGAGAAACCGCAGGTCGTCTCGACGAGATGTTGGAGCGCGCCGCGGACTATCTCGAACGCGAGTTCGACCGTTTCACCGCCACCGCACTCTCGCTGCTCGAACCGCTGATCATCGTCGTGATGGGCGGCATCGTCGCGACGATCGTGCTATCCATCCTGCTCCCGATCCTCCAGCTCAACACGCTGGCCGGACAATGAGGTTTCGTATGCGTCCCGAAGTCAGAAAGAAGCGCCGCGAGGCCGGCTTTACCCTCGTCGAGTTGATGGTCGTTATCGTGATCATCGGCCTGCTAGCGACGATCGTCGCGCTCAACGTGCTGCCCTCGGGCGACACCGCGCGGATCCAGAAGGCGAAGGCCGATATCGCGCAGATCGAGGGCGGGCTGGAACTCTACAAGCTCCAGAACATGACCTTCCCCAACACCACGCAGGGCTTGAACGCGCTTGTCACCGCACCCGCGGGACTGACCGATCCGTCGCGCTATCAGCGTGGCGGGTATCTGAAGAAGCTGCCGAACGATCCCTGGGGGCGCCCGTATCTCTATGCCTCGCCCGGCGCGCACGGCGAGGCCGACGTCTGGACCTTCGGCGCGGACGGCAAGGAAGGCGGCGAGGGGATCGATGCCGATATCGGCAGCTGGCAATAGGTCCTTGGACTGGGTCCCCGCCTGCGCGGGGACACTTTCGCGGAGACGCGAAAGTGGTTTCACGCTGGTCGAGCTGATGGTCGTCGTCACGATCATCGGCTTGGCCTCTGCGGTAGCCGTGCTCGTCATGCCGGACCCGCGCGGCCGCGTGCTCGACGAGGCGACGCGCTTCGCCCTGCGCACCCGCGCCGCGCATGACTCGGCGATCGTCGAGGCGCGTCCGGTGAGCGTCTGGATCAGCGGCGGCGGCTACGGCTTCGACCGGCGACTCGCTGGTGGCTGGACGCCGATCGCCGAGAAACCGATGCGCGTCGAGCGCTGGAACGAAGGCACCAGGGCTAGCATCGGCGATACCAGCGGCCGCCTGCGCGTGACGTTCGACCCGACCGGCCTTGTCGATCGTCCCGCCGAGATTCGCCTGGATCGCGGTGGTGTAGCAGCGACGGTCCACATCGACGCCGACGGCAGCGTAAGAGCCGATGCGGGCTGAGCGCGGCTTTACCCTCATAGAGATCATGGTCGCGCTGGCAGTGTTCAGCCTCGCGGCGATGGCGCTCGTACGTCTGGAGAGCGCGACGATCCGCGGCGCCTCGATCCTCGACGAAACGCTCGTCGCGCAGATGGTCGCGCGCAACATCGCGATCGACGCGGTCACCAGCGCGCAGCCACCGACGGCAGGTCGCGTCACCGGTACAGAGACCAACGGCGGCCAGCCCTGGACGTGGACCCGACAGGTCAGCGCACTCGGCGGATCGAGCGTGCTGCGGATCGACGTGGCGGTCGCCGACCGGACCGGCACGCAACTCGGTCGTCTGACGATGGTGCGACCCGCGCCGCGGATGGTGATGTGACGCCTCCGAAAACCGAGGCCGGCTTCACGCTCATCGAAGTCATGGTGTCGCTCATGATCTTCGGCATGATCGCCGCCGCCGGCGTGGCGATCCTGTCGTTCAGCGTGAAGGCGCAGAGCTCGACCGGCGCGAAGCTGGACGACATCAGCGCGCTCACCCGGACGATGTCGATCCTGTCCGCCGATCTCGCCCAGGCATCGAACCGCGCTACCCGCGACGAGGCCGGCACCAGCGTCCCCGCGTTTATCGGCGAAAGCGGATCGGGCGTCACGCCGATGCTCCGCCTAGTTCGCGCCGGCTGGAGCAATATCGACGGTGCGGCGCGCTCCAGCATGCAGAAGGTCGCCTACCGCGTCGATGGGGGCGTGTTCCAGCGGATCGCCTATCCGATGGTCGACGGCGCGCAGCCGTTGCCGCCTGCCGCGTTGCTCACGAAAGTCCGGCAGGTAGCACTCCGCTATCGCATCGCGGGCGCCTGGAGCGATCGATGGGACGGTGCGAGCGGCAGGCCGTTGCCCGACGCGATGGAACTCACCGTCCAGCGCGACGACGGTACGCAGTTCCGCCAGATGTTTCTCGTCGGCACCAGCTACGTGCCCGCGCCATCCGATGGAACGGGTCCCGCCGCCGCGCCACCGGCGGGCACACCTCCGGGACAGGAGACGCCCGGTGCGCGCACCTGATCCCGGCCTTGAGCGTGGGCGGGAACGGGGTGCGGCGTTGCTCACCGTCCTGATGCTCGTCGCGATCATCGCGGTGATGGCCGGCGCGGCGCTGGAAAAACTCCGGCTGTCGACCCGCCTCGCGAGCAACGCCGCGACGGGCGAGCAGGCGCGCGCCTATGCACTCGCGGCGGAGACGATGGCGCTGACTCGGGTCTCCAACCTGCTCGCGCCAAAGCCTACGCGAGTCACGCTGGCCGGCGGCTGGAGCAACACCCCGTTCGGCCTGCCGGTCCCCGGAGGCTTCGCGACCGCGCGCGTCCGCGACGGTGCGAACTGCTTCAACCTTAACTCTCTCGTCGGCATGCCGACCCCCGGCGTGTACGTCGCGCGTGGCGAAGTCCGGCCGCAGTTCGTCCGCCTGATGCGACTGCTCGACGTACCCGTGCAGGTCGCCGAACAGGTCGCGGCGGGCACGACCGATTGGATCGACAGCGATCAGGACCAGTCACCGATGGGGGCCGAGGACGGCGCATATCTCGGCCGCGTGCCGTCGTACCGCACCGCCGGCACGCTGATGAGCGACCCCAGCGAACTGCGCGCGATCGCCGGGATGACGCCAGAGATCTACACGAAGATCCGGCCGTGGATCTGCACGCTGCCATTTGCCAAGCCATCGCCGATCAACGTCAACACCCTGCTGCCCGAACAGAGCGTGCTGCTGGCGATGATGTATCCCGATACGCTGTCGGTCGGTGCCGCCCAGCAACTGCTGCTGCGGCGACCGGTGCAAGGCTATGCGACCTTCGACGAATTGCAGAAGGGCGCGTCGCTGCTCGGCGCCGCCAACATCGCGCCCGGTGCGGACGCGCAGGTGCAGTCGAAATGGTTCACGCTCGATATCGACGTGACGCTCGGCACGACACAAATGCAGGAACGTGCGCTGATCGAAGCGAACCGGCTTCCCGCGCAGCTCGTATCGCGGCAATGGGGCGAGCCATCATGACGACTTTGCTGTTCCTTCCCGCCGGCGAGACCGGATATCGCTGGATGCGCGTTGCGGACGCGCGCGTGGTCGGGGAGGGGGAGGGTATCCCCGATGCGATCGACGGCGAGACGATCGCGGTCGCGCCCGCCGATGCGGTGACGCTGCACTGGGCGGAACTGCCGTCGCGGTCTGCGGCGCAGGCAACGGCGGCCGCGCGGATACTGGCGAGTGAGGCAAGTGCGTCGCCGCTCGTCGAACTCCACGTTGCGGTCGGGGACGAAGGCGCCAGCGACCGACCGATCGGGGTCGTCGGTGCTGCGACGATGCGCGACTGGCTGCTGATGCTGGCGGAGGCAGGCGTCGATCCGGTCGCGCTCATCCCCGCACCGATGCTCCTCCCGCGACCCGAAGAGGGGTACGCGCGGGCGGAACTCGCTGGCAGCGGTGTCGTGCGTGGCACGTCCAGCGGGTTCGCCGACGAAGCGCGACTGACCGAGTTGGTGACCGGTGGCACCGCGCCCGCGACGATCGACCGCGATACGCTGGAGGCAGCGATCGTCACCGCCGTCGCGTCGCCCTCGCTGGATCTTCGACAGGGGCCGTTCGCGCGGCGGCGACGGTTCGCGATCGACTGGGGGCTGATCCGTCGGCTCGCGCTGTTATCGCTGACGATCCTCGCCGTGACGCTGGCGATCTCGCTCGTCCGCATCGCCAAGTACAGCTTCGGCGCGGACGCCCTGGAGGCGGAGGCCAATACGGTCGCGGTCACCGGTTTGCCGCGCGGTGAGACGGTGGTCGACGCCAGCCGCCAGCTCGACGAGCGCCTGTCGCGCGTGCGGGGACCGGGGCTGGGGTTCACCAGCACGACCGCGGCGGTGTTCGCGGCGGTGCGTGCGACGCCCGGCACCGAAGTCACCGCGCTCGATTTCCAGGCGAACGGCGACCTGCGCCTGTCGGTGGCGGTCGAGCGGGAAGCGTTGGCGACCGATCTGAAGCGCGCGCTCGAAGCTGCGGGCTTCTCGGTCCGCGCCGGCGTGTTCCAGGCGGCCGCCGGCCGCGTGACGGGCGAACTCACGATCAGCCCGGAGAGCGGCCGATGACCGGACTGAAGACGTGGTTCGAAGGACGCTCGCTGCGGGAGCGGCGATTGCTGCTCGTGATGGCGGGGCTCGCGGTCCTCACGCTGCTGTGGGCGCTGATCATCCGCCCGGTCGGCGACGGCCTGTCGAGCGCGCGCGAACGTCATGCCGATGCCGTCACGCGGCTCGGCGAGACGCGCGCGCAGGTCGCGACGTTGCGCGATATCCAGCGGACGCGCGCCACGCCGCTGACCGGCACGCTCGCCGACGCGGTGCGCGCAGAGGCGGACCAAGCCGGCTTCGCGCTCGCCTCGCTCGATCAGGACGGGGCGAGCCGGGTGCGGGTCGGCATCCAGTCGGCGCGCCCCGCGGCGCTGGTCGCGTGGCTCGCACGGCTCGAACGGCTCGGCATCCTCGTCGATTCGGTGGCGATGACCGACAAGGGCGACAAGACCGTCGGCGTCGCACTGACGTTGAAGGCACGCGCGGCATGAGGCGGATCCGTTTGCGTACCGGCCCCGCCGCGCTGTTTGGCGGGATGCTGCTGATCGCGCTGATCGTCTTCCTGCCGATGCGCGCGGTGCTCGGCTGGGTCGGCGTCGGCGACGAAGGGCTGGTTGCGCGGCGCGTGTCGGGGACGATCTGGGGCGCGACGCTGACCGAGGCGCGGTTCGGCGATCTCGCGCTCGGCGATCTGCACGCGCGGCTGTCGCCCCTGCCGCTGCTGGTCGGCCGCGCGACGATCGTCTTCGCCGGTCCCGAATCGGTGTCGGCCAAGCCGTTGCGCGGGTCGGCGAGCGTCAGTCGCCACGGCTTCGGCGTCGACCACATGACCGCCAGCGTCGCGACCGGCCGGCTGTTCGCGCCGGTGCCAGTCTCCGCGCTCGACCTCGACGACGTCTCGGTCCGCTTCCGCGATGGCCAGTGCGAAGCCGCCGAGGGCCGCGTCCGCGCGACGCTGGCGGGTGACGTCGGCGGGATCACCTTGCCGCAGTCGGTGAGCGGCACCGCGCGCTGCGACGGCACGGCGCTGCTGTTGCCGCTGGCGAGCCAGGCCGGGACCGAGAGCATCGCGCTCCGGATCGAGGGGGCAGGGACCTACCGCGCCGAGCTGTCGCTGCGTCCGTCCGATCCGCTGGCGATCCATAAGCTCGAGCAGGCGGGCTTCGTGAGCGGCCCGAACGGGTACAAGCTCGCCATCGAAGGACGTTTTTGACGTCTTTTGGCAAGTCGACGGTTGACGCCGCCCGGCGACCCCCGCTAGGGGGCGATGCCTACGCGGCGGTCGTAGTTCAATTGGTTAGAGCGTCGGCTTGTGATGCCGGATGTTGCGGGTTCAAGTCCCGTCGGTCGCCCCATTTTCCCATTATTTTTCCGAGCCTCCCCATCGTGAGCGCTTTGGGCTGGTAAAACCGGCTGGAAAATAATATTTCGCCTCCCGGTAATTTTATTCTCCTCAGGAGCCGGCGATGACAGCGGTTTGGGACCTTCCCGATTTCGACGACCACGAGGGCGTTCATGCCTTCACCGATCCCGAATCGGGCCTGCATGCGGTGATCGCGGTGCACTCGACCAAGCTCGGGCCGGCAGCCGGCGGCGCACGCTTCTGGCATTATGCCGACAACGGCCGCGCGGTGACCGACGCGCTGCGCCTGTCGCGCGGCATGAGCTTCAAGAACGCGATGGCGGGCCTGGAGCTTGGCGGCGGCAAGGGCGTGGTCCTCGCGGCCAAGCCCGGCGACGTCATCACGACCGCCCAGCTCGAGGCGTTCGGCCGCGCGGTCGATTCGCTTGGCGGGCGCTACGTGACGGCCGAGGACGTCGGCATGTCCGAAGACCGCATGAAGGTGATCGCCAGCCAGACGCGCTACGTTTCCGGCCTGCCGGTCGCGAGCGGCGCTGCGGGTGGTGATCCGGGGCCGTACACCGCGCTCGGCATCTATCTCGGCGTGAAGGCGGCGGCACAGCGTGGCCTCGGCGCGACCGACATGAAGGGCGTGCGCGTCGCGATCCAGGGCGTCGGTTCGGTCGGCGGCGGTCTCGCGCGGTTGCTGGCGAAGGACGGCGCGGTGCTCACGCTGGCGGATGTTGATGAGGGCCGTGCGCAGAAGCTGGCGGCTGAGCTCGGGGCGACCGCGGTGGCGGCCGAGGCGATCCTGACGACCGAGGCGGATATCTTCAGCCCGAACGCGCTGGGTGCGATCCTGACCGAGATGTCGATCGCGGCGTTGAAGGCGAAGGTCGTCGCGGGTGGCGCCAACAACCAGCTGAGCGTCCGCGAGGACGGCGCTCGGCTGCATGCTCGCGGCATCCTGTATGCGCCGGATTACGTGATCAACGCAGGCGGGATCATCAATGTCGGCCTGGAGTATCTGGGTCACGGCGACGAAGCCGAGGTGAAGGCACGGATCGCGCGGATCCCCGAGCGCCTGATCGAGGTCTGGAACGAAAGCGACCGCACGGGCCAGCCCGCGTCGGACGTGTCGGACTCGATCGCCAAGCGCCTGATCGGCCGCTAAGCGTCCTTCTCCCCTCCGGGGAGAAGGTGGCACGCAGTGCCGGATGAGGGGAGTTGGGGTAAACGACCCGAGCCTCACGCCCCTCACCCTCCCACCGCAAGTGCGGCGGGCCCCTCCCTCTCCCCTATGGGGAGAGGGGCTCAAGTCCAAGGTGACAGCCTCGTATTGTTGCCATAGTGGTACCACCAGTGGCCACCCTACATGCCTTCGCAAACCCCGCGCGCTTCCTGAAGATCGCCAAGCCGTTGACGCCGTTGCTCTTCTGGGCCGGCGTCGCGTTGATTGCGATCGGCTGCTGGGCCGGCCTGACTCAGACACCGCCCGACTATCTCCAGGGCGAGACCGTCCGCATCCTCTACATCCATGTTCCCGCCGCCTGGCTCGGCATGGGCGGGTGGAGCGGGATCGCGATCTCCAGCATCATGTTCCTCGTCTGGTGCCACCCGCTCGCCAGCGTCGCCGCGCGCGCGATCGCGCTGCCGGGTGCGGTGTTTGCGGCGCTATGTCTCATGACCGGCTCGATCTGGGGACGGCCGACCTGGGGGACGTGGTGGCAGTGGGATGGTCGGCTGACCTCGATGCTGCTGCTGTTCTTCGTATATCTCGGCTACATGGCGCTCGCGAGGGCCGATGCGGATCGTAGCGGCGACGGGCGCGTGCCGGCGCTCTACGGGATCGCCGGGTCGGCGCTGCTGCCGATCATCCGCTATTCCGTGGTATGGTGGAACACGCTCCACCAAGGGCCGAGCATCGGGCTGACGCAATCGACCATCGACGGTTCGATCCTCTGGCCGCTGCCCATCATGCTGGCCGGCTTCACCTTCGTGTTCGCAGGCATCGTGCTGATGCGGATGCGAACGATGCTCGCCGTGGCGAAATCCGAAGCTCGGATGCGCAGAATGGCGAGAGCATGAACCCCTGGCCGTTCGTGACCGCCGCGTATGTCGTGACGCTGGGCGGCGGCGCGCTCATCGCGTTGCTGAGCTACCTCGCGATGCGCAGGGCCGAGAAATGAAGGCCAAGCATCAACGCCTGACGCTGGCGCTGCTGGCACTCGGCGCGGTCGTGGTCGCGGGTCTGCTCGCGCTGTCCGCGCTGAAAGATCAGGCCGCGTTCTTCTACGCGCCCTCCGACGTGCGTCGCGACGGCTTGCCTCTCGGCCGCGTGGTCCGGCTCGGCGGAATGGTCGAGGGCGGCTCGGTCAAGCGCGCCGAGGACGGCATCACGGTGCATTTCACCGTCACCGACGGCCAGGCAACCACGCCGGTCGTCTTCGCCGGCATCGTCCCCGACCTGTTCCGCGAGAAATCGGGCGTCGTCGCCGAAGGCCAGTTCCAGCCCAACGGCAGCTTCGTCGCGTCGAATCTGCTCGCCAAGCACGACGAGAAATACATGCCGCCGGAAATGGCCGGCAAGATGCACGAGACCAAGACGCTCGAACCGGACGCCAAGCTATGATCGCCGAAGCAGGCCTCGCCGCGCTCTGGTTCGCGGGCGCGCTCGCGGCGTTGCAGCTCGTGATGGCGGCGATCGGTATCGCGCGCGATCGTGACGACGTCGCGGCGGCAGTGCGGCCGGTGGCGATGGTCCAGGGGCTGCTCGCGCTGCTCGCCATGGCGCTGCTGATCGAGCTGTTCCTCGACTCCGACATGTCCGTGAAGCTGGTCGTCGAGAACAGTCATTCGGCCAAGCCGTGGCTCTACAAGTTCGCCGGTGCCTGGGGAAACCATGAAGGCTCAATGCTGCTCTGGGTAACGATCCTCGGGCTGGCCGGCGGGGCGGTGGCGATCTTCGAACGCTCGCTGCCCGAACGCACGCTGACCGCGACGCTCGGCGCACAGGCGACGATCGCGCTCGGCTTCTACGCGTTTCTGCTGTTCTCCTCGAACCCGTTCGCCCGCCTCAACCCAGCAGCACCCGATGGCCTCGGGCTCAACCCGCTGCTGCAGGACCCCGGCTTGGCGTTCCATCCGCCGACGCTCTACACCGGCTATGTCGGCCTCTCGGTCGCGTTCTCGTTTGCGGTCGGCGCGCTCGCCACGCGTGATGTGGGGCCAGCGTTCGCCAAGGCGATGCGGCCTTGGGTGCTGATCGCGTGGATATTCCTGACGCTCGGCATCACCGCTGGCTCGTATTGGGCCTATTACGAGCTTGGCTGGGGCGGCTGGTGGTTCTGGGACCCGGTCGAGAACGCCTCGCTGATGCCGTGGCTCGCCGCCACCGCATTGCTCCACTCGGTGACGGTGCTCGCGACGCGCGACGGCCTGCGCGCGTGGACGATCATGCTAGCGGTCGTCGCGTTCTCGATGTCGATGATCGGCACCTTTTTGGTGCGGTCCGGCATCCTGACGAGCGTGCATGCGTTCGCGGTCGACCCGGAGCGCGGGGCGTTCATCCTGGCGTTGCTCGCAATCTACATCGGCGGAGCGCTCGCGCTGTTCGCCGCGCGGATCGGCACCGTCCGCGCGGGCACGACCTTCGATCCGGTCAGTCGCGAGGGCGGACTGGTCGCGAACAACCTTCTGCTGTCGGTGATCCTCGGGATCGTCCTGATCGGTACGCTTTACCCGATCGTCGCGGCGAGCTTTGGCGTGCAGCTGTCGGTCGGGCCGCCGTTCTTCAACAAGGCGGCGGGGCCGATCGCGTTGCTGCTGGTCGCGGTTATGGCGGTCGGGCCGCTGCTGCGATGGCGGCGGGATGATGCAAAGGCGGTGCTGCGCCGCGTGATGCTGCCGATCGGTGCGACGCTGGTGGCGGCGATCGCACTGCTGTTCGTGTGGCCGGGCGTGCTGCCTTGGGCCGGATTGTCGCTGGCCGCCGGGCTCGCCGTCGCCAGCGTCGCGCCGCTATGGAAGCGCAACCTCAGGCGCACGCCGCTGTTCACCTACGGCATGGTCATCGCGCATCTCGGCATTGCGGTCAGCCTTGCCGGGATGGCGTCGGACAGCGCCTTTACCAAGGAAACGCTGGTCGCGGTGCGCGCGGGTGAACCGGCGCGGGTCGGGCCGTATACGGTGACGCTCGACGGCATTTCGCCGGTGATCGGCGAAAACTGGTCGGCACTGGAAGCGCGGCTCACCGCGACGCGCGGCGGCAGCGAAAGCGTCCTGCGCCCGCAACTGCGCTTCTTCGCCAACCCGCCGACGAGCACGAACGAATCCGCGATCCTGACGGTGCTCGACGGGCAGCTCTATACCGTGCTCGGGCAACCGGACGGGCAGGGGCGGTGGCAGCTTCGGCTGTGGTGGAAGCCGTTCGTGACGCTGATCTGGTTCGGCGGCGTCCTGATCGCGCTGGGGGGCATGCTGTCGTTGCTCGGACGGGTGCGGCGCGAGCGACGGACTGCAATGCGGGCTGATTGGGCATGAAGCGGTTCGCACTTTGGGCGCCGCTGGCGATCTTCGCGCTGCTGTTCGCGGTGGTGGCGAGTGGGCTGTTCCGGCCGGCGGAGAAGGTGGTGCGATCGGCGATGGTCGGCAAGCCGCTCCCCGACTTCGCGCTGCCGGCGATGGTCCCCGGCAAGCCGGGCCTGACCAGCGCGTCGTTCCAGCAGGGCAAGCCGCGGTTGCTCAACGTCTTCGCGAGCTGGTGCATCCCGTGCATCGCCGAGGCGCCGCAACTGATGCGGTTGAAGGCGATGGGCGTACCGATCGACGCGATTGCGATCCGCGATACCGCGCCGGCGATCAGCGGGTTCCTCCGACGCAACGGCGATCCGTACGAGCGGATCGGCAGCGATCGGGCCAGCCAGGTGCAGTTGGCGCTGGGCTCGTCGGGCGTGCCGGAGACGTTCGTGATCGATGGCCGCGGGATCGTCGTGAAGCAGATCATCGGCGATATCCGGCCTGAGAATGTGGCCGAGATCGTGCAAGCCGTGAAGGACGCGAAGTGAGGGTGCCGTTTACTGTTCCCCTCCCGCTCGCGGGAGGGGTTAGGGTAGGGGCTTCTTCCCGCTTACCAAGCACGCGTTCGCGTCATGCCCTCCCCCGACCCCTACCGCGAGCGGGAGGGGAGGTCGTTGCGGCGCTGTTGCTGTGTATCTCACCGGCCTTAGCCCAGCCGGTTGCGCCACCAGCGCATTACGCCAACGTCCAACTCGCCGACCCCGCCAAGGAGGCTTCCGCCCGCGCACTCATGGAAACGCTACGCTGCCTCGTCTGTCAGGGGCAGTCGATCGCCGACAGCGATGCCGACATGGCGGCCGACATGCGCGCGCTCGTCCGCGAGCGGATCGAGCGTGGTGAAAAGCCTGCCTCGATCCGCGACTGGCTGATCGCGCGCTACGGCGATTACGTGACCTATGATCCGCCCCTATCCGGCCTGACATGGCCGTTGTGGCTAGCGCCGATCCTGCTGCTCGGCATCGGCAGCTGGATCGCGCGGTCGAGCTTCCGGCGGAGAACACGCTGATGGGGTATTTCTGGCTGGCCGCGATCGGGGTGGGGGCGTTTGCGCTGCTCGCAGTATTGAAGGTGAACCGCGTTCTTTGGACAATGGTTGCGGCGGCATTGATGCTCGGTGCGGCGGGGTATGCGTGGCAGGGGCAGCCAGGGCTTGCCGGCCATGAAGTGTCCCCCGGACTTGCTGCAACGCCGGACGACAGCGCGATGCTCGAACTGCGCGACCAGATGCTCGAGCGGTATACGGGCGCTGCAGCGTATCTGGTTGCGGCGGACGCGATGACGCGGATCGGCGACCGTCGCGCGGCGGTGCAGGTATTGCTCGGAGGGCTCAGGATCGCCCCGAGGAGCGTGGTAATGTGGACGGGGCTCGCCAACGCGCTAGCGGCGCATGATGCGAACCAGGTTTCGCCGCCCGCGCTGTTTGCGTTCCAGCAGGCAATGCGGTTGGCGCCGAAGCATCCTGCTCCGCCGTTCTTCCTGGGGCTGGCGTATGTACGTTCGGGAGAGTTCGCGACGGCCCGGCCATATTGGGCAAAGGCGCTGGCGTTGACACCGGCCAACATCTCATACCGGGGCGAGATCGCCACTCGGCTCGCGTTGCTGGATCGGTTCCTGTCTGTGCAGGATACGCCGACCACAGCCCAAAAATAATCCCGTCATCCTGGGTCAAGCCCAGGATGACGGGATGAAGGCCTTACTGCCCGCGTCCGGTCTTCGACTGCAATTCGTCGATCTTCTTCGACGCATCCGCCTTGGTCAGCGTCTCGTCGAATTCCTCGTGCGCTTCCTCGGACAGCGTCTTGAGGTAGCTCGCCTGTGCACCGGTCATCTTCTCGTCGCCGGTGGTCCAGTCGTCCGGGTCCTTCTCGGCGTTCGAGAATGGTTCGGACTTGGGGTTCGGGGTGTCGGACATTGGAAATTCCTTTCCCCTGTCCAACACCCATGTTCCGTATCCGTTCCCGAGTCAGCCGGCCCAAGCTTCGTAAGGTAAACCTAGATCATCGGCGACCGCCTTGTACGCGATCTTGCCCTTGTAGACGTTCAGCCCGTTGGCGAGGTGCGGGTCCGCCTTCATCGCGGCCTCTGCGCCGAGGTTCGCGAGCTTTAGCGCGAACGGCAGCGTCGCATTGTTCAGCGCGAACGCCGAGGTGCGCGCGACTGCGCCGGGCATGTTGGCGACGCAGTAATGGATCACGCCATCGACCTCGAACACCGGATCCTCGTGCGTCGTGGCGTGCGACGTCTCGAAGCACCCACCCTGGTCGATCGCGATGTCGACCAGCACCGAGCCGCGCTTCATCGTCTTCAGCATCTCGCGTGTGACGAGCTTCGGCGCAGCGGCGCCCGGCACCAGCACCGCGCCGATCACCAGATGCGCATTCTTCACCGCTGCCGCGATTGCAGCCTTAGACGCATATGCCGTCTTGATCTGGCTGGAGAAGAACATGTCGAGTTCGGCCAAGCGATCGTTCGAGATATCGTAGATCGTCACGTCGGCGCGCATGCCGACCGCCATCTGCGCTGCGTTGACGCCCGAGACGCCGCCACCGAGGATCGCGACCTTCGCCGGCGCGACACCGGGGACGCCGCCGAGCAGCACGCCGCGTCCGCCCTGCTCCTTCTCGAGATAATGCGCGCCGACCTGCACCGACATGCGGCCCGCGACCTCGGACATCGGCTTCAGCAACGGCAGCCCGCGGCGATTGTCGGTGACGGTCTCGTACGCGATGCAGGTCGCGCCGGACTTCATCAGCCCCTCGGCCTGCGGCTTGTCGGCGGCGAGGTGGAGGTAGGTGAATAGCAGATGGCGCGGTTCGAGCATCGCGATCTCGCTCGGCTGCGGCTCCTTGACCTTCACGATCATGTCGGCGCCGGCGAATACGGCGGCGGCGGTCGGCAGGATCGTCGCACCTGCGTCGACATAGTCCTGGTCCTCGAAATCGATGCCCGAGCCGGCCTGCGTCTCGACGACGACCTCGTGACCGGCGGCGACCAGTTCGGCGACCGACGGCGGGGTCAGGCCGACGCGATATTCGTGGTTCTTGATTTCCTTGGGGACACCGACGCGCATTGATTCCACTCCATTATCGTTTGCGCGATAGTAGCGCGCCTTGGACGGGAAGGGTTCGCAAACTGGTCTCGGTGCGATACCGCATCTGCAAGATCATTGCATCCATTGTTGCCGAAACGGGATAATCTTGAGCATCACGATCGAACGCAGGATTCTGGACCTGCTCGCCGCCAATTCCGACCTCACCAGCGCCGAGCTTGGCGACGCTGTCGGCCTTTCGGCGAGCGCCGCGCATCGCCGTGTCGCGCAACTTCGGGAGAGCGGCGCGATCGTCGGTTACCGTGCTGTGCTGTCGCAGGCAGCGCGCGGTGATCCGAGCATCGTGCTCGTCAACGTCACGCTGCGGGATCAGCGCAAGGAGACGATGGCGGCGTTCGAGGCGGTGATCGTCGAGTGTCCGCAGGTCGTGCAATGCTTCCTGATGAGCGGAGAGGCGGACTACATGCTCCACGTCGAGATCCGCCACGGCGAGACGTTCGAGCGCATCCACCGCGAGACGCTGTCGCAATTGCCGGGGGTAACACGGCTGGCGTCGCATTTCGTGATCCGAGAGGTGATCAGGCGCTAGTGTTTTCCTGCGAACGCAGGAATCCAGGGCCAGAAAAGACGGCGCCCGTGACCCTGGACTCCTGCGTTCGCAGGAGAACGGAAGCGGGGGCGTTATGCCCTTACCCGCTGGTCCGATCAGGCGCGGTTAATCCACGTTGCCAGCCCCGCCGTTGCCGCCTTCCGGCCCGCATGCTAAATGCGCCGGCTTGGGGCACAGGGTGAAATCGGAAATTCGATGAAGATTGCTGCACTTCCGGGTCGATTCACCGTCCAGTGAGCGTCGATCAGACCGCCGCGGCTTCGACCGTGCCACCCGCCAATCTCGATCTCGAGACGGGGCATCACAATTCCGACGGCATGCTGAAGCTCGCCTTCGGTGCGATCGGCATCGTCTTCGGCGATATCGGCACCAGCCCGCTCTACGCCTTCCGCGAGACCTTCGCCGGCCACCACAAGCTCGCGCTCGACGCGGCGCACATCATGGGCGTCATCAGCCTGATGTTCTGGTCGATGATGATCGTCGTGACGGTCAAGTACGTCATCATCATCATGCGCGCCGACAACAAGGGCGAAGGCGGCAGCCTCGCGCTGCTCGCACTCGTCTCGGGCAAGACCAAGACCAAGCGGTGGAGCAAGGGCATCATCTTGCTCGGCGTGTTCGCGACGGCCTTGTTCTACGGCGACAGCATGATCACGCCCGCGGTCTCGGTGTTGTCCGCGGTTGAGGGCCTCGCCGTCGCCGCGCCCGCATTCGGCGGACTCGTGCTGCCGATCGTGATCGTCATCCTGATCGCGCTGTTCTGGGTGCAGAAGAGTGGTACCGCACGCATCGGCCTCGTGTTCGGGCCGATCATGCTGGTGTATTTCAGCGTCATCGCGGTGCTCGGCATTCTCAGCATCGTCCAGACCCCCGAGGTGCTGTGGGCGCTGTCGCCGCACTACGCCGTCGAGTTCTTCATCATCGATCCCGAGCGAGCCTTCCTGGCACTCGGATCGGTCGTCCTCGCGGTCACCGGCGCGGAAGCGCTGTACGCGGACATGGGGCATTTCGGCCGCAAGCCGATCGGACTGTCGTGGCTGTTCTTCGTGCTCCCGGCACTGATCCTCAATTATATGGGGCAGGGCGCGCTACTTTTCCGCGATGGTCGCGAGGCGCTCGTCAGCCCGTTCTACAACCTTGCCCCCGAAAGCCTCCAGCTTCCGCTCGTCATCCTCGCGACGATGGCCGCGGTGATCGCCTCGCAGGCGGTGATCTCCGGCGCGTTCTCGGTAACACAGCAGGCGATCCAGCTCGGCTTCATCCCGCGCCTGCGCATCGAGCACACCAGCGCCTCGACCGCGGGCCAGATCTACATCCCGCTCGTCAACGGCGCGCTGATGGTGATGGTGATCCTGCTCGTGCTGTTCTTCCGCACCTCGTCGAACCTGACGAGCGCGTACGGAATTGCGGTGACCGGCGCGATGTTCATCGACACGTGCCTGCTCGGCGTCGTGCTGTTCAGGCTCTGGAACTGGCCGAAGATCGCGGCGATCCCGCTGCTGGCGATCTTCTTCACCGTCGACGGCGCCTATTTCGCGGCCAACCTGACCAAGGTTCCCGCCGGCGGCTGGTTCCCGCTGCTGGTCGGGTTCATCATCTTCACCTTCCTGACGACCTGGTCGAAGGGGCGGCAGCTGATGATCGACCGAATGCACGAGGCGGCGATGCCGATAAAGGTGTTCATCGGCTCGGCCGCGAGTTCGGCATCGCGCGTGCCGGGGACCGCGGTATTCATGACCTCGACCGCGGACGGCGTGCCGCACGCGCTGCTGCACAACCTCAAGCACAACAAGGTACTGCACGAGCGCGTCATCCTGCTTACCGTCAAGATCGTCGGCCAGCCCTACTGGCCCGCCAACGACCGCGCGGTGCGCGAGGAGCTTGGCGACGGCTTCCATCGTCTCGTGCTGCGCTACGGCTTCATGGAAGACGCCGACGTGCCCGCGGCGCTGCGGCAGGTCCATAATTGCGGTGCGGACTTCAAGATGATGGACACCAGTTTTTTCCTGTCGCGCCAGACGCTGCTCGCGTCGGACAAGCCCGGCATGATGATCTGGCGCGAAAAGCTGTTCGCGTGGATGCTGCGCAACGCGGAAAGCGCGATGGAGTTCTTCCGCCTGCCGACCAACCGCGTCGTCGAGCTAGGCAGCCAGGTCGAGATTTGATGATCTACCCCATACGCTCCGCCAAAGTCGCACCGCCCCGGCGGAGGCCGCGGTCCAGTCGGAAAGGTTGCAGTAACGAAGCGCAACGTCCGTCATCGACGTTTCCCAACTGGATCCCGGCCTTCGCCGGGGAGGTGTCTTTCTGATGACGGGTCCGACCGAAGTAGCACCGATCATCGTCACCGCCCTGTTCGGCCGCCAGGACACCGCGTTCTTCGACGCGATGCGCCGCGAGCATTTTCCGCCCGAACGCAACCAGCTCGACGCGCACCTGACGCTGTTCCACCACCTGCCGCCCTCGGGCCTCGACGAGCTCAAGCACCGCCTCAACCAGGAAACGCGCGGCATCCGTGCCCCACAGGCCCGTGTGGGCGGGCTGATATCGCTAGGGCGGGGTGTTGCCTACCGGATCGAGTCCCCCGAGCTCGTCGGTATCCGAGCGCGCCTCGCCGACGCGTTCACCGGCATGCTCACCCCGCAGGATGCCGGCGGCTGGCGTCCGCACGTCACGATCCAGAACAAGGTCAGCCCGCAGGTGGCCAAGCTTCTGCTCGGCAATCTGCAGCGCGATTTCGCGCCCAAGGACGTCGAAATCGCCGGTCTGGGCGCGTGGTGGTATCGCGGCGGACCATGGGAAGCGATTTCCCGGCACATGTTCGCTTGACCGCCTCGAAACCGCTTCCTATAGGCCGCGCCTCGCAGGGAAGAACGCTTCCCTGACGGACGGTACGGCGAAGTAGCTCAGTTGGTTAGAGCACGGGAATCATAATCCTGGGGTCGGGGGTTCAAGTCCCTCCTTCGCTACCATCATATCCGCCACAGGAGACCTCCTCCTTGTGGTGTTCGATTTAGAACCAGTCGCAAATGCGACCGCTGATTGAAGCGAGGGAATGACCTCGACTTCATTGCCATCGTCCAGCGGCTTTACGTAAACCACTTGGATCAATTCACGGATTTGCGCGACGACCGGGTCGCCAGCTGCTTCGCCACGGCCGATCGATTCAGAAAGGCCGCGGATCCTCGCGCGATATGCTTCAGCGATCCGGGGATGCAGCGCGATCACCGGCACCGCATCCTCCTCACCAAGGCTGGCCCTTGCCGCATCTCGCTCTGCGGTCTTCTCGGCGAGCGCCGCCTTGATGTCCGAAAAGTCAGCCGCTCCGTCGGCGATCGCCGCCACAAGCCTTGCGATCGCTGCCTCGGCGGTACGCAGCCGGCGCTCGAGCGCTAGGCGGGTCTTCGCGCCTTCGCGAACCTGCTTCTCTCGCGCGACGTGATATTCGCGGACCAGCAGCGACACCGCCTCTGGCGATAGCAGCTGATCCTCCAAGCCAGAGATCACCCGACGCTGGAGCTCGGTCCGCTCGATCCGCCGGGCGTTGGAGCACGTGCCGGCCTCGCGATGCCGAGCGCACCCCATCCGGTTATCCGAGATGACCGTGTAGGAACCGTCACAGAGCCCGCAGCGCACCAGTCCTGACAGCAGGTGCTTCGGCCGGCGACGATGGACCAGCTTGCCGTTCCCGCGTTGCTCACGGGCTTCCTGTGCCGCCTCCCAAAGTTCGTCTGTCACGATTCGCAGCTCGGGCAGCTCGGCGAATTGCAGATCGCTGGCTGCGTTCGGTCGCGAGACGCGGTTGCGGCTCTCCGGATCCGTGAGCATCCGGACGCGATTATAAGCGAAGCGGCCGACGTAGATCGGATTGTGCAGGATCCCGATCATACGCGCCTTGTTCCCCACGATCGCGTTGGCGCGCCACTCACCGCCGCGCGCGGCGACGATGCCGTCGAGGTTCAGGCCATGCGCGATCAGCTTCGGGCTTCGGCCGGCGACGTATTCGGTGAGAATCCGCACGACGACTTCAGCCTGGTCGAGATTGATTCGCCGGCGGCCGGCCTCCAGTTCGCCCTTATCGTTCAACTCGCGAACGACATCGTAGCCATAGCAAAGCCCGCCGGGGATCCGCCCACGCGACACGCTGCCGCGCTGTCCGCGCCGAATCTTCTCGCCGAGATCCTTCAGGAACAGAGCGCCCGCCGTCCCGCGCGTACCAGTGGTGCGGACGGTAACGATGCAGGGCTCGCCACCGCCGTGTTCGTCGCCAAAGGCTATTGGGTAATCGAGGCGTCGGTGTGGTGCTCCACCGGCAACTACCAAGGAGCGGGCGCGTACATCGATGGCCTTCCGTCGCTGAATTTTTCTACGACACCTGACAATGAGGGCGTCGTCGGGGTCGGTGGACCGGGCATCCGCAACTGGTCGCTTCTGGTGAAGTCCGAGTCCGTAGGACAGGCCACCCTGTACGCTATGGCCAATTGGTCAGCGTTCGGTGCCACCTCGGCCAAGACGATCCACTGGCTGAAGTGCGGCGCGCGCCCCGCGACCGATGGCGAGATCAAGGCCCAGAAGGCATCCGTCGATCTGCCGCTCGTCTCCGCTCGCGTAAAGCAGACCGAAGACACGCTTGCGGATCTGCCGAACCGTTATGCTACTGCTCAGCGAACGGCCTCCCTGGAAGCTCAGGTGCAGGGCGGGGCGGACAGCAATTTGCTGGCGCGTGCCAACGACCGCGCAACGGCGATCGCCGACGCGAAGGTCGGAGCATTGGCGCAGACGGTCAGCACCCTGTCGGCGCGCGTGGGGAGTTCGAACCTCCTCGCTAACAGCACGATTGTGTCGACCGACGGCTGGTCGTTCGCTCAGCAAGGTGGCGGCGTCGTTAGCGCCGGCACGGATGCTGCGGGAGAGTCCTACCACCCGCCCGGAGAGCACGTCCTTTCTATTGTGCAGGGGACGCCGGGAGGTAACGGGGCGTATTGCGATTGGCAGAGCGCCAAGTTTCCGGCCGACGCTGGGAAGAATTACCAGTTCTATGTCTTTGCCAATTCGCACCGTTGCGCGATCGATGCTTACTTCGTTTATTTCAACTCGGCGGGTCAGTTCCTAGGCGCCACCCCTTCGCAACAAACCCGCGGGAAGGGCGGGAATGGCAACATAGCGGACCAATATGTTCGCGTCGGTGTGCAGGCTTTGAACCCTCCGCCTGGGACGGTGAGTGCTGCGATCTGGCTCCGCAAGTACGATACAGATGTCTGCGCTCGGTGCCCTGCTCACCGCCTTCGCCGCGGCCGCCCCCGACACCCTGCTCCAGATCTGGAACGGGCTTCCCGACGAGCTACGCGGCGTTTTCCCGGAATCGATCGCGCACGCCGTGCCGACGATCCTGTTCATGGCGACGATCGTCGCCCGATTGATCCCGCAGAAGCCTGCGGCCGAACGACAGAGCCTGTGGAAGTCGATCAGCGGCAAGGTCGCGCCGAAGGCTGCAGGCGGCATCGCCGCGGCCGCCCTGGCAATGATCGCCAGCGTGATCGCCGTTGAGGGTGGCTATGTGAACCACCCGAACGATCCCGGCGGTGAAACGCATATGGGCATCACGAAGGCGGTCGCTGTGCAGAACGGCTACGTCGGCCCGATGCGCACGCTGCCGCGCGAGGTGGCCGAGAGCATCTACTACCGCCGGTATCTTGTGCAGCCAGGTTACGCAGCGCTCGTGCCGGTCGACGCCGCGGTCGCGGAGGAGCTGTTCGATACGACCGTGAACATGGGGCCGGCGCGTCCGTCGACATGGTTCCAGCAGTCGATCAACATCCTGTGCAACGCCAAGCTGGTAACGGACGGTCGCGTCGGTCCTGGCACGATTGCGGCCTATCGTGCGTGCCAGGGAGCGCTCGGCGCCGGCAACCTCTGCGTCGCCACGCTGAACAACCTCGATGCTGCCCAGGGGACGGAATACGCGCGGCTCGTCCGCGTGAACCCGAAGCTGAAGGTCTTCTACAAGGGCTGGATCGCGCACCGCGTCGGCAACGTTGATCGCCGTAAATGCTCGGCGGTGACGTCGTGACGCGGATCCGCATCATCGTCGCGATCGTCATCGCCCTGGCGATCGTCGCCGGCGTCGCGATGATCAGGCGGGGCGGAGAGACCGCCGGCGCCGCCAAGGTGACCGCGAAAGCGGAAAAGGCCCACGCCGAGCGCATCACCGAGGCACGGACGGACGAACGCGCCGCAACCTCCGTCACCCAGGCCATCGCCGCGCGCACCGTCCGGATCGACGCGCAGACCGACGCCTACGTCCAGTCCACGATCGAGGATCTCCGAAATGCGCTCAACGATGCTTCGTCCGCAGCTGATGCTGCTGCTGTGCCTGCCGCTCCTGTCGACCGCCTGCGCGACAGCATCAACGCCGGCATCGATCGCTCGAATCGAGCGGCCGAAGCTGCCGATGCTGCCCGCTGAACTGACCCGCACCGAGCGGCTGAAACCGCTCGCCGCGAAGCCGACCGGCGAGCTGGTGACGATCGACAAGGGGATCCTCGCCGAAGTCTACGAGCGCCTGGCCGAGGCGATCGGCGCGGTGTGGCGGGGCAACACGCGCGCCGCGGCCGTGAAGCTCGAGCGGCGCTGCGCCTCCGCAATCCTGTCGACCGGCGCCGCGCCCGCCGACTGCCCCGCGGCAAATTGACAAGGAACACGCCATGAAGAGCATTCTACTTTGGGACGGCCGCTTCCCGGATCGTGCGCCAGAGCGCGTGTCGGTTGCGGACGCCGTGGCTTCGGCTGCGGTTCGTTCGGGCGTCGCGGCCGCTGCTAACTCTGCTGAGGCCGGTGAGCTTTCGGTCGGCGGGCCGCTCGATCCTGGCATGCTGACCGAGGTGGTGATCCAGCATGGCGCCAGCGGTGCCATGCGGCGGGTGTTCCTGCCCTATAGCGTCGTAATGGTCGGGGCAGCGGCAGGCGTCCTCGCATCGATCGGGACGCCGATCGGCAGCGGTATCGCTCCGCCGACCAAGCCGCTGTTCTACATTGCCGATTGGGCGGACAGCCGCGGCGCGGCCGACTATCTCGACCCCGCGCAGGCCAACCGCGGAGCGCTGTCGCCCCTGAACTGGGCGAACGACCTGGCCGGCGCAAACTATCTCGTCGGCCAGTCCTTCAGCGTAGCCGGGGACCGTACCGACCAGGGGCTTGCCCGTGTTCCGGCGATCGTAGCGGCCGGCATGGGCACGGTGCGCATCTATTTCGGCGCCAACAACTTCGCGCAGACCGGCGGGGCGGCAACCTATACGCATGCGGTTTCCGGAGCTGTCATTGGCTCGGGGCAAGTTGTCGCGCAGACCTTTGCAGATGTGAAGCAAGCGGCCGACGCGTTCCTCGCGTCCGGCGCCCAGGTCCTGATAGAGCTTGAAGTCGGCGCCAACGGTTACGACGCCACCCAAGCGCAGAACGCCCGTCTCTATAACGCGATGGTCATCGCTTACGCGAATGCGACGCCGAACGTCTATTATCACGACATGCGCGCGATCGTGCTGGTCGATCCGGCTGCGGCCATCCCGCAGTTCAAGGCCAAGTTCAGCGAGGATGGAACGCACCTCAACGCCCGCGGCTCTTACTACGCCGGCAAGAGTCTTCGGGCGAAGCTCGCCCAGATCGTCCCCGCGCCGTATTTCACCGTTCCGACCCGCGACAACGTCACGCTCCCGGCAGCAGGGCGCCTGCAGCTGGCCAGCAATCCGGTGTTCGCGGTCGCGAGCGGCGGTGCCCTGGGGACCGTGTCTGCGCCGGCGACGACGACGAGCGGTAGCGCGACCGTTGTCGTAACCCTGGCGGCGGGGCTCCCGATCGGCGTTCCGGTCACCGGAACCGGCATCCCGGCGAATACGACGATCCTTTCGCGTCCGGCGAACGGAGGCGCCGGCGAATATGTGTTGAGCAACGCTGCAACGGCGTCCGGCTCGATCACGATGGTTGCATCGACAGTGGCGGCTGGCAGCGTGATGCCCGGGAGCTGCAATGCGGTCACCGCCGGCGGTGCGACCATGACAACCTCGGTCGTGGCAGACGCGTCGGGGATCGGCAGCAATGTCATTCTGTCGCCGAAGTTTCTGGCAGCAAACGACGCGGTCCGCCTGGTGAGCGACATCGCCCTGGCGAACTGGTCGCCGGGTGATTTTATCGAGGCGTATGCCGAGATCGAGGTCACTGGCGCGGCCAACCTGAGAGCCATCCAGCTCGAGGTTTCGGTCAACGGCACGAACAGCAGCGGCGTACAGGTCGGTCAGCCGACGCAGGACATGAACAACGGCGCGTCGACGGTGGGTCCGGACGAGGACTACGTTCTCTTCGAGCGGACCCGCGTTATCCAGATCTCGCCGGCCATGACGACAAAAGCGTTCATGTCGATCGGTCTGCGCGGCATCGCGGCGCAAGCCGCGGCAGCTGGAGCAACGTCGATCAGGATCAAGCGTCTCGTCGTCAACCGACTGCCCGCGTCGCCTTACTGAACGCCAGAACGGGCCGCGCGATAGACGGCAGTTTGCTGATCTGACATAGCTGCGATCGCCGATCCAAGCTTAGCCGCAAGGACTGGCCCGCGCGCGCGGAATGATCCCGGGTTCCGGTTCGCCGGGTGGCCCGCGGAATAGAAGACCCTTCGGGGAAATACGCGGGGCGTAGTTCCCTGGGATCCTGCGCGGCTAACCACCCGGTCCGTCCGGACGGTTGGTCGCGCAGCGATTCTCCACACACCAGTTTCGCGACGATCGTCGCACTAACCATCCCGCGGCCAGCTGGCCGGGACTCCGTCGATCATGTCGATCGGCGGCCATCATGGCGCGCGTAGCCCGTGCCTCGTCATGAAGGCTCCACCTCCACCATGCATACAACCAAGACCGCTTGCCCTCCCGCGGCTTACCTGGGCGGGAAGCGTAACCTGGCGAAGCGCCTTTGCGCTCTGATCGAGGCAACACCCCATCGCGCCTATGTCGAGCCGTTCGTCGGCATGGGCGGCGTCTTCCTCCGCCGGCCGACGTCGGCGCCGGTGGAAGTGATCAACGACTTCTCCGGCGACGTCGCCAACCTGTTCCGCGTTATCCGACGGCACTACGAGCCCTTCGTCGACGAGCTGCGCTGGCTGATCGCCAGCCGCGCCGAGTTCGATCGCCAGAATGCGATGGATCCTCGGCTGCTCACCGATATCGAGCGCGCCGTGCGTTTCCTGTATCTCCAGCGCCTGGCCTTCGGCGGCCGCGTTGTCGGCCGGACCTTCGGCGTACGCCGCGATCAGGAATCCCGGATCAACCTTGGCAAGCTGCGCGCGGAGCTGAAGCTGCTGCGCGATCGCCTCGAGCCGGTCACGATCGAGCAGCTGGACTATGCCGATGTCATCCGACGCTACGACGGTGCCGGCACGCTGTTCTTCCTCGACCCGCCTTATGACGAGACGACCGGATACGGGATCGACTTCGGCCGCGAGCAGTATCAGGCGATGGCAGAGCAGCTCGCGGGGATCCGCGGGCAGTTCATCCTGTCGATCAACGACACGCCGTTCATCCGCGAGACGTTCGCACGCTTTGCGATCGCCGAGGTCGAGACGACCTGGACGTTGTCGTCGGCCGCGGCCAGCCGGGGGAAGAAGGTCACCGAGCTGATCATCCGGAACGCAACGGCTTGAAACTTCGTGCTTTCAAGTAGCTATCCTGCGGTTTGGGCCGGGGTATCACTTGCCCCAAACCGGGGTACATGCCGCGTAAAATCCGCAGAAATGCGTGACTGCGGCGGAGGGAATATCCGCCGTTCGGGAATGTCCGGAATGGCAAGGAAAGCGGAACGGCCGCTTCCGGGCGGGGGTATCGCGATCGCTACCATCGCGGGACGCTGCCGCCTTTCTCGAAAACGACGGTCAACTGCGGTTACGGTCTGCTACCCGATATCAATTTATCGGGCAGGCAGGCCATAGTCGCGTGCGAGCATAGCCTGCTGCTCGATCGGGTCACGTGGCGGAAGCCGCCATAGGGAAGATCAGCAGGGTCGATGTCGCCGATGCGCATAGTCGTCCCTGTGCATCCAGCAGTCGAGCTTCGGAAAAAGCCGCACGGCGCCCTAGCGAAACCACCTTGCCCTCGGCACGCACTGGTCCGCTCGCCTCGCTCAGCGCCCGGTGATACGACACCTTGAGTTCCAACGTCGTAAAACCCTGACCAGCAGGCAGGCTGGAATGGACCGCGGCGCCGCAGGCGCTGTCGAGCAATGTCGCCGCATAGCCGCCATGCACCGATCCGATCGGGTTGTAGACCTTGCCCGACGGCGAACCCTCGAACACCACACGGCCACGCTCGAGTTCGACCAAAACGATATCCAGCGTCTCGTGGATCGGCGGGTGAACATTGGCTGCCATCAAGGCTGCGAGCTGGTCATGCCCATCAAGTTCGGCGTGATCGGTCAAGACGTTCATACGCGGACATCCTCGTTTCGAGCTTGGAGGCAGGCTTTTGAATAACCGCAATCTGTACGGATGCGGTGCTTCTACAGGGTAATCACACCGCTCGCATCTGGCCGAATCGGTACCTTATCGCGAAGTTCGGCCGCCTCGGCACGCACGACGCGCGCAGAACCCGCAAAATCGCGGCGGAGGCGGAGGGGATATCCGGCGAATGGGGAATGACGCGGGTAGCAGACGGCCGGCTTTCAGTCGTGCATTGCCGGCTGTGGCCATTCGCCCATCACTGCGAACCGCTAGCTCTGTCGATGTTCGGCTCATTCAGCTGGCGAGGCCAGTCGAAGCGGTCGAACCCTACGATAAAGTACCGATTCGGCCAGATGCGGGCGGCGTGATTGCCCTGTAGAAGCGTGCTTCGTGCTCCCGCCCCAAGCCCAATCCGTCTTCTCCCGCAACGTTCGAAAGAAGTGCTTCCGAAATGACCGGCATTTTCCAGAACATCGAGGCTCACAAGGGTCGGAAAATCGAAGCAGGGGAGGCTTCAGGTTCGCCCCCCGCTCGACCGACCGGCCAAATCTACCTCGATAAGCCGTTCTTCGAGCTATTGGTCGGAAGTTACCGCCGCATCGTGGGCGATGCCCTATTTCCTGATAACTGCGATGAACATTGGCTTTATCATCAAGCACCGTTTGCTGTTGTCGCTCACAACGCCGATCCCGATCCCGTTTTCATTTACGCCAATATCGCAGCTCAGCGCTGTTTCGGTTACGGATGGAGCGAGTTTACATCGCTACCATCACGCCTATCCGCAGAGCCGATCAATCGTGCGGATCGACAGATCCTGCTGGATAAGGTCAAAAAAGACGGACATTACTCTGGATATTGCGGCGTAAGGATAGCGAAGTCCGGTCGCAAATTCTCGATTGATGACGGTTGCATTTGGCAGTTAACCGACCGCGATGGGTCAACGCATGGACAAGCTGCAACCTTTTCGCCCCTTGGTCGAGTGAGTCAAACTAACCTCGCGACCACATCATACCAGCCAGATTGCTGACGCTATCCGACCTGGGGCTGGATGTGCCGGTTAAACCGTGCCCGATCTCGATCTGGACTGCATAGCGGGACATTCATTCCGCCGATCGTGCTGAACGAATGGTCGTTCTCGAGAGTCCGGATCGCTATCCTGAGCGTCCGGGTCTGGGCGAAAGCGGCCGGGGTATCGATGACCCGAAATCGGGGTACGGCCTGCGCCCAAACCCGCTGAAAGGCGTGGTGGCGGCGGATAGGATATCCGCCGCTATCTCTTACGGAAGCGTCGTTTCAGAGGTGTAAGGCCATTCCACTTATTCGGATGAGACAGCTGGAGGGGCGGAACATCCTGCACCCGGGTAGCGGCAATCAATTTCGGCAATAACTTCATAATTTTGTCGCCGAACTGCCCATCGAGCTCGACCAGCTGGTCGATGAGAGCGTTTCGCTGGTCATCGTTATTGCGTCTCTCCAATCGACCATTAAGCGTGCTCCAGCGCCAGCCCATTAGAATGATTTCGCTGATCGCTTTTTCGTCTTCCTCTGCGAAGACAACCTCGGCCACACGAAGTGCGTCGATAAGCTTGCCGCGTGCCTCGCCGGTTAGCTCTCCCGTTGCCTGATAATGACCAACGGCCGTTCGAATTGCGTCGATCGCTTCAAGGCGACGCTCGAGTAGAGCAAGCCGGAGTTTTTGGTCCTCTACCTGAGCAGCACGAAGACTTACGGCATTAATCGACCGGTTTTGGGTTCGGGTCGTCGCCAGCACCAACAGTGCAATGAACGCGGGCGCTAGTTTGCCAGCCGTTTCTATCCACCACTGCATAATTTCCTCCACTTAGGACATTCCTATGCTGACCAACGCCGCGGTGAAAGCCGCGCGGCCGAAAGAGGCCGCCTTCAAGCTGTTCGACCAGGGCGGCCTGCACCTCTACGTCGCGCCGACCGGCCGGAAGTCGTTCCGGATGAAGTACCGCTTCGGCGGCAAGGAGCAGCTGCTGACGATCGGAGCCGTTCCCGAAGTGTCGCTAGACGCTGCCCGGGCCCGGTGCGACCAAGTGCGCGAGCAGCTCGGCCGCGGCGAGGATCCTCGGACTTGCGAACTTGCGCAAACCGGCCGGGCTCGTGCTTTCGAAAACGTCGCGCGCCAGTGGTACGCGCACATGCGCCGGCGCTGGACGGTCGTGCATGCCGGCGACGTCCTCGCGAGCCTCGAGCGCGACGTGTTTCCGGCGATCGGCGCGATGCCGATCGGCGCCGTCACCGTGCCGGTGATCCTGAACGCGCTGCGCGTCATCGAGGAGCGCGGCAGCCTGGTCACGGCCAGCCGCGTCCGCCAGCGGATCTCGGCCGTATTCGCCTATGCGATGGCGGAGGACCTGGTCGACCAGGATCCCGCGGCGATCGTCAGCCGCGCGCTCACCCCGCCGGCGCCGGCACAGCATCATCCCGCGTTGCTCGAGATCGAGGATGCGCGCGCGCTGCTCGCGGCGGCCGAGCTGGTCGACGTCGCGCGAGTGGTGAAACACGCGTCGCGATTCCTGGCGCTGACCGCGGTCCGCTTCGCCGCGGTACGAGGCGCGCGTTGGGAGGAGATCGAGGATCTCGACGGGGCCGCGCCGCTTTGGCGGGTACCGGCCGCGCGGATGAAGCTGGCGGCAGCGAAGAAGCTCGATGCGAAGAACGACCATGCTGTGCCGCTGTCGCGCCAGGCGGTCGCGCTGCTGCGCGAGGTCCGCGCGTTAAGTTTGGACGCCGCAAATGATGAGGCGGAAATTAAAGCGCTCATCTTTTCGACTGGCGCCGGGCGGATGATCGGTGAGAAGTCGATCGGCGCAATGTACGATCGCGCGGGATTCGAGGGGCGCCATGTCCCGCACGGCTGGCGCGCGTCGTTCTCGACGGTGATGAACGAGCGGGGATCCGACGGCGCCGATATCGAGCGGGCGCTGGCGCACACGCCGAAGGACAAGGTCAAAGCGGCCTACGATCGGAGCGAGCGCCTCCAGCGCCTGCGCGATCTGTTCCAGGAGTGGGCGGATCTGTTGGCGCCGGCCGCCCCGACCGCGTCACCTCGAGCAGCGGCCGGCTGAGCATCCTGGTCGGCACATTGCGAGGTCGCGGGATCGGCGGCTTTGGAGCCGCTGCCATTCGTCATCGGATATCTGACCTCGACGTCGCATTTCACGCTCCAGATCGTAAACGTCGCAAGCCAAGTGCGCGCTGAGGTAAGCTTCGCTGATTTCCCGATCGGTCATACGTGGGCAACGAGGCCGGCCGCTAGATCCTCGCGGTACCGCAGACAGTCGGCGAGGTTTCGCCAGTCGTAATCGCCGACGATCCAGTCGTTCCCGCAAGCGCGGCAATATTCCATGCCGACCCCGCCGGCGTCACCGCCGAGAATGTCGGCGCCAGGCGCACCGCAGAATTGACATGGCTCATGTTCGAACGCCTCCCAGTCGTCGGCCGCGATCGAGCCGAGCGGGGCGTTGGATCCAATTCGCCATGCGGGGTGGGTTGCGTCACCGCGACCGCTGACGAAGCGACAGATCGCCAGTCGTGCCGCCCACTGGCGTGTGCGGTCGAAACGGCAGTCGGTAATTCGATCGAGCGGCGTCATATGGGTCTCTGCTTCGACCGCGCCGCGTGCGCGACGCAAGAAAAGAACAACGGATCTCGCACACTTCCCCCATCGACAGCCCGGGGCGGCGCAAGCCGCCTCGCTCCGACAGCCGGGTCTTGGCGGTCGGGTCCTTGAGGCATGCCGTTTCGGCCTTGGGGGAAATCAAACTGGCGCCGGCTCCGCGTTCAGCGGAGACGTTCCTTCTGATCTATAGACCTAGATGCTTCATACTCGGCCAAGATGTCCGTCTGAACCAAAGAGGGAAGCGCCAAGGCTGGCGATCGAACGGCGTTGTTCGGCGACGTCCTTGCTCGGAGGCGGCGGTGGCGCCTGGACAGGCTCAGCGGCGGCCGATCGTCCGAACCGGCGTACCCGGCACTCGCGTAGCTGTATGAAGCGTTGGTAGACGCGTTCGGCCATCCGCTTCTTCAGATCGAGGAAATATGCGTGGCTGGTTTGCACTCGCTGCTTTGCCGCGGGATCGCTACGCCGTGACTTGGTAGTGCTGCGGCTGATCCATGCCAGCAGTCCGTGATGCCCGAGGCGGCGTAACGCTCGGCCGACGCTTTTCTCGCAGCATCGTGCGGCCACCGAGATCTTCGCCCAAGACGGAAACCAGCGTCCCGAACCCGCGAAACACAGGAAGTTGAAAACCGCTTCGTACACAGCGACGTCGGTGCGGGTGATCCCGAGCGAATGCTTCTTGAGGTCGACCTCGATCGCGTCCAGCGCGATCCGGATGGTGGCGGGGCGGCCGACTGGACGATCCGCGACGGGGCGCCCCATCAGTTCCTTCAGTTCCGCCGACAGCGCCTCGTGATCGCGCTCGAGCTGTAGCTTCCTGCCCCGCGGGAATTCCGCGGCATGTGCCGCCTGCAGCTCCTTCGCGAGCGCAACCAGCGATTCAACGGTCGAGATCCGTTCAGCGGTCGACCCGAACCGGTTGCGGTCCCACGGCTGTGCCGCCGGAGCGGCCTCGTCGACGCATCCGCGGCGAACCTGCGCGTCGGGTCCGCGATCACGGACGGATCCGTCCGCGGCTTTGGCGATGGTGCCCGCGATCTGGCCGAAGCCGCGAAGCGTAGGTGTGGAAGAGAAGGTAAGCGACATCGTGTCGGCTCCCGATGGGAAGTCGATGGGCGCACGAAAGCGCCAGCTGAATCGGTGTGTTCAGCCGCGCTTGCGTGGGTAGGGCGGTGGTTTCAGGTCAGCGCTGGTCGCGGAGGGGCTCGCGCCCGGGAGAGGGCGTTGGGCGGATATTCAGTGCTGTAAGATGTCTTCAGACGATGAGAGATCGCCTGCGGCGGCTACGTTGGTCGCGGTCCTTCGCTACCATTTCAGACTTGGCGCACGGCGCTCATGGTCCCGCTCCCGCGACATACGCAAGCGATCACCAAGTGCGGGAAACTCGTCTTCGCAATCGCAAAATGCCGTTCTATTGCCTTGGGTTAATGGTCAGGCGTCGTGCTGCGTATTTGGTGTTCGCGTCGGTCCGGCCTTACGGGAGAGACGAGCATGCGTGACAAACGCCCTGATGGGATTGCCGATTACACGGGTCCGGCTGGTGGCTGGGGCGCGCTGAAGGCGGTGGCCGTCTCGCTCAAGGCGCAGCAGATCGTCGTGCGCGGCGGCCAGACGCTGCTCAAGTCGAACCAGCCCGATGGCTTCGATTGCCCGAGTTGCGCATGGCCCGACCCGAAGCACACCTCCTCCTTCGAATTCTGCGAGAACGGCGCGAAGGCCGTCGCCTGGGAGTCCACCGCCAAGACGATCGGCGCCGACTTCTTCGCCGCGCACAGCGTGTCCGACATCTGGCAGCAGAGCGATCACTGGATCGAGGACCAGGGCCGCGTCACCGAGCCGCTCCGCTACAACGCCGCCACCGATCGCTATGAGGTCGTGAGCTGGGCGGACGCGATGCGCGAGATCGGCGCGGGCCTCGCCGCGGTCCCCGATCCCAACCAGGCCGAGTTCTACACCTCGGGCCGCTGCTCGAACGAGGCGGCGTTCCTGTTCCAGCTGTTCGTGCGGCTCTACGGCACCAACAACTTTCCCGACTGCTCGAACATGTGCCACGAGGCGACCTCGGTCGGCCTGCCGAAGTCGATCGGCATCGGCAAGGGCACCGTCAGCCTCGAGGATTTCGACCACGCCGACCTGATCCTGTCGATCGGCCACAACCCCGGCACCAACCATCCGCGGATGATGGCGACGCTGCGCGAAGTGTCGAAGCGCGGCGGCAAGATCATCGTCTTCAACCCGCTCAAGGAACGCTCGCTCGAACGCTTCGAATCGCCGCAGTCGGTGGTCGAGATGGCGACGATGTCGGCAACCCCGATCGCGAGCAGCTATTACCAGGTGAAGGTCGGCGGCGACGCGGCCGCGCTGAAGGGCATCGCCAAGGCGCTGGTCGCGCTCGACGAGGCTGCCAAGGTGTCGGGTGGCGAACCCGCGCTCGATCACGCGTTCATCGCTGAGCATACCGCGGGACTCGACGACTATATCGCCGATCTCGCCACCACCGAATGGGCGGATATCGAGCGCTCCAGCGGCCTTTCGCGCACCGATCTAGACGAAGTCGCGCTCGCCTATTCGAAGTCGAAGTCGACGATCTGCTGCTACGGCATGGGCGTCACCCAGCACCGCACCGGCACGACCAACGTCCAGCAGATCGCCAACCTCCTTCTCCTGCGCGGCAACATGGGCAAGCCGGGCGCGGGCATCTGCCCCTTGCGTGGTCACAGCAACGTCCAGGGCGACCGCACCGTCGGCATCACCGAGCGCCCGATGCCCTTGCTGCTCGACAACATGCGCGACGTGTTCGGGTTCGAGCCGCCGCGCGACCACGGCCATTCGGTGGTCGAGAGCATCGCGGCGATGCGCGACGGCCATGCCAAGGCGATCGTCTGCCTCGGCGGTAACCTCGCCATCGCCTCGTCCGATCCGCAGGCGTGCGCGGAGGGCTTCCGCAACCTCGATCTCGCGGTCCACATCACCACCAAGCTCAATCGCACGCAGTTGCTGATGGCGAAGGCCACCTATGTCCTGCCATGCCTCGGCCGAACCGAACTGGACATGCAGGCGACCGGCCAGCAGTCGGTCACGGTCGAGGATTCGATGTCGATGGTCCACGCCTCGCGCGGCTTCCTGATGCCGCCGGGCGACAACGTGAAGTCGGAGATCTGGATCGTCGGCGAGATCGCCAAGGCGACCTTCGCCGCCAAGGGCCGCGCGCCGGTCGAGATCGACTGGGACGCCTATGTCGGCGACTACAGTCTGATCCGCGACAAGATCGAGGCGGTGTTCCCCGCGTTCGCCGACTATAACGCACGTATCCGCAAGCCGGGCGGGTTCCACTTGCCGAACTCGGCGGCGATGCGCGAGTGGAAGACGGACAGCGGCAAGGCGAACTTCATCGTCGCCAAGGGCGTCGAGGAGGACGAGAGCGCAGGCGATCCGACCGTGCTGCGCCTCACCACGCTGCGCGCGCACGACCAGTACAACACCACCGTCTACAGCCTCGACGATCGCTACCGCGGCGTGTTTGGGCGTCGCGACATCCTGTTCATGAACGAGCGCGACATGGCACGGCTCGGGCACAAGGAAGGCGACGTCGTCGACATCGCCACCGCGCTCCAGTTCGCGCGGCCCGATCGCGTCGTCCAGAAGCTGATGCTGGTACGGTACGCGCTGCCCGACGGCTGCGTCGCCTCCTACTACCCCGAGACGCAGCCGTTGATCGCGCTCGAGGATCACGACCCGCAAAGCTTCACCCCGTCCTACAAATCCATCCCGGTGACCGTCCGTCCCGCCGCCGCCGACATGGGTTCGGATCGCGGCGTGGTGCGTGCCGGGATCGTCGGCCAAGAAAGCAAAGTTCACGCATGAGCACCGGCTATTCGTCGACGATCGACACCTATGCGACCCTCGCGGCGACCAAGGCGGAGGCACTGCGACGCTCTCCCGTCGGGTTCTTTGCAGGCGCGATCCTCGCGGGCACGTATATCGGTATCGCGATGATCCTTGCGCTCAGCACGGGGTCGGGCCTCGAACCCGGCGTGCGACCCTTGGTGATGGGCGCGACCTTCGGGCTCGGGCTGATCCTGACGGTGTTCGCCGGCGCTGAACTCTTCACGGGCTACGTGATGTATCTCGGCTTCGGCCTGGCGAAGCGCACCGTCAGCATTGCCGACGCGTTGAAGCTGATCGTCGTCGTCTGGATCGGCAACCTCGTTGGCGGCGTGATCCTGTCGTTCATCTTCGCGGCGGGCGGCGGCGGTGCGATCTATGCGAATGCCGACACGATGTTCCACGCCTACGTCCAGCACAAGGTGTCGGTCGACGCGACTGCGCTGCTAGCGCGCGCGATCCTGTGCAACTGGCTCGTCTGTCTGGCGATCTGGACAGCCGCACGGATGACCGGCGATGCCGCCAAGTGCATAGGCATGGCGTGGATCCTGCTCGCGTTCGTCGCCGCCGGGTTTGAGCATTCGGTGGCCAACATGACCGCGCTGACGCTGGGGCTGCTCGTGCCGCATGCGTCGATCGATATCTTCGGGATGATCCGTAATCTCGCGATCGTCAGCCTCGGCAACATCATCGGCGGGCTCGTGTTCGTCGTCGGTGGTTATCTCGCCGCGGCCAGAACCGATGTGGTGCAGGCCACCAAGTGAGACGCCTCGACTAGCCGCACCGTCTGCGGCTAGTCGAAGATCTTCCATGGATCGTTGACCACCAGGATCGCATCGCTGCGCGCCAGCGCGAGCAGCGTCAGGCCGTGCTCGCGCGCATGATCGATCGCCAGGCTGGTGGGCGCCGAGATGCCCACCAGCATCGGCGCACCGGCAATCAGTGCCTTGTCGACCATCTCGAAGCTGATCCGCGAGGTGACGAGGATGAAGCCATCGATAGGCTGCCTCGTGATCGCGATGCCGCCGACGAGCTTGTCGAGTGCATTGTGACGGCCGACGTCTTCATACGCCGCGACGATCCGACCTTCGCGGTCGCAGGCAGCAGCGGCGTGGATTGCCCCTGTCGCTGCGTTGAGAGGCTGGTGGGCGCGCAACCCGCCCAACGCGGTGAACAGTGCGTCTACAGGTGTGTCGGGCTTTGACGGCGTCCTCGGGACCGGTTTGCGGAGCTGTTCGAGCCCGGAGATCCCGCATAGCCCGCAACTCGTGTCGCTGGTCCGATGGCGGACGCGGTCGTGGATGCGGCCCTTGCAGCGATCTGACAGCCCGACGCGAACGATCCACCCCGCCTCCGCCTCGAAGATATCGATGTCGCGCACG
This sequence comes from Sphingomonas sp. PP-CE-3A-406, assembly GCF_003688625.1. Lineage (GTDB taxonomy): Bacteria > Pseudomonadota > Alphaproteobacteria > Sphingomonadales > Sphingomonadaceae > Sphingomonas. The sequence continues at coordinate 780,450 of NZ_RCWY01000001.1, read as the reverse complement.
TCGTCGGCGCTGTCCGCGAGCCGCTCGGTCAGCAGGAAGCCGGTCGTGAATTCGGCGAGGTCCGCCGGCGTCATCATCATCACTGCATAGCCGAGCCCGTCGATCTCAATCGCGACAGGGACCTCGATCGCGATAGGGCGCTCACCAGCCGTGATCGAATCAGCCCGCAGGATCTTGATCGCTTGCGTGCGCGACGTGGTCATAAGGTTTTGAGGTCCTGTGGCGTGTTGACGTTCGGGATAGGCGAACCCGCCGGAATCGCGATAGCGCCGATCGCTTCTGCCCAACCGCGCACCGATCGCCGCGGCACGGTCTCGATATGCGTCAACAGTTTTCCAAGCGAACCGGTCTGCCAATGTCCGAGGACCGGCGCATCGGGGCAATACGCCGGAGCATGATCGGATAGTGCCGCGAGCAACCCTTCCGGCAACCACGGCATGTCACACGCGATCGTCATGACCGACGTGAACCCGTGCGAGGCCGCATGATCGAGTGCGCCGGCGATACCCCCCAACGGCCCGATATCCGGGCTCGGCAGGTCTGGTATCGCCCCATTACGTCCGGCAATCACGACGCTTTCGACATGGGGCAACAACAGGGTGCGGGTGCGGTCGGCCAAGGTGCGGCCGTGTAGCACCGCCATCGCCTTGTCCGATCCGAACCGCGACGATCGCCCGCCCGCCAGGACGACACCGAGAACATGCGCTTTGGTCAGCGCGCCTTCTCGATCCGAACCGGCACCGATTTCGCTGCCGGAACATGGCTTTCGCGGGCGTGGTGAGCAACCGGTATGAGCAGATTGCACTCGGGATAATAGGCGCCGAGGCAGCCATCGGGGATCGCATATTCGACCACGCGCAACTTGTTCAGGCGGCGATCCGAATTGTCGCCTGCGTCACCCACGAGATCGACGTCGTCGCCATCGGTGATCCCCATCCGGATCATGTCGCTGCGGTTCATGAACACGATGTCGCGCGTGCCCTTCACGCCGCGGAAACGGTCGTGATAGCCGTAGACGGTCGTGTTGAACTGGTCGTTCGAGCGCAGCGTCATCAGCCGGAAGCGGCCCTCCGCCTCCTCGAACCCGGTCACGTTCAGCGACTGCGGGACGTTGATCTCCGCCTTGCCGCTCTCGGTCTTCCACTCGCGGTGGGCCGCGGGCACGCCCTTCCAGAATCCGCCGGGCGTGAACATCTGGTCGTTGAAGTTCTTGAACAGGTCCGGATACGTCACCTCGATCGCGTCGCGAACGCGTGCGTAATCACGCACCCACGCATCCCAATCGAGCTTCGGATTGGGCGCCAGCGTCGCCTTGGCGATCCCCGCGACGATCGCAGGCTCGGACAGCAACGTCTCGGAAGCCGGTGTCGCCTTGCCCTTCGACCCGTAGATCTGACTGAACGAATCCTCGATCGAAACGCTCTGCGGCCCGGTGCCCTGCATGTCGGTCTCGATCCGGCCGAGGCAGGGGAGCAGATACGATGTCTCACCCGGCAAAAGGTGCGAACGGTTGAGCTTGGTCGCGATATGCACCGTGAGGTCGAGCGCGCGCCATTTCGGCTCCATCCGCGCATGATCCGGGATCGCACGGACGAAGTTGCCGCCAAGACCGACGAATGCCTGCGCGCTGCCATCGAGCACCGCCTCACACGCCTCGACCGTATCCCAACCCTTCTCGCGCGGCGGCTCGAACCCATATTGCTCGGCAAGCTTGTCGAGCGGCGCGAGTTCGGGCTTCTCGGTGATGCCCACGGTGCGCTGGCCCTGCACGTTCGAGTGACCACGGACCGGGCCCATGCCCGCGCCGGGCTTGCCGATATTGCCGCGCAGGAGCATCAAATTGACCACCATGTGGACGTTGTCGATCCCGCCGACATGCTGCGTCAGCCCCATGCCGTAGACCGCGATGACCGCCTTCGACTTGGCATAGACCTTCGCCGCCGCCTCGATCTCCGTGCGGGGCAGGCCGCTCTCATGCTCGATCGTCGCCCATTCGGTCGCACGCGCGACCTCGGCGAACGCCTCGAACCCGGTCGTGTGCTCGGCAAGGAACGCATGATCGAGCACGGGCAGGCCATTGATCCGCTTGGCGTTATCATCGGCCTCGATCAAATATTTGCACATCCCCATGATCGCGCCGACGTCGCCGCCGGTCTTCAGCTGGTGATATTGCGAGGCGATCGGGGTCGACTTGCCCGTCACCATCTCGATCGGGTTCTGTGGGTCCTGGAATTTCTCGAGCCCGCGCTCCTTGAGCGGGTTGAACACGACGATCTCGACGCCGCGCTTCGCACAATCCCGCAGCGGATGCAGGAACCGCGGGCTGTTCACCCCAGGGTTCTGCCCGAAGTAGAAGATCGCGTCGCACTTCTCATAGTCCGACAGGTGGATCGTGCCGACCGCCGAACCGATCGCCGACTTCAACCCGACCGAGGTCGTCTCGTGGCACATGTTCGAGCTGTCTGGCAGGTTCTGGCTGCCATACATCCGCGCGAGCAGGCTATACATGTACGACGTCTCGAGGCTGGCGCGGCCCGACGCGTAGAAAATGACCTTGGTCGGATCATACGTCTTTAGCTTCGCGCCGATACCGGCGAACGCCTCGTCCCAGCTGCATGCCGCGTACTTGTCGGTCGCGGCATCATATTTCAGCGGGTGCGTGAGCCGCCCGGCCTGTTCGAGGTCGAAATCCTTCCAGCCGATCAGTTCGCTGACCGTATGCTGCTCGAAGAATGCGGGCGTCACGCGGAACGAGGTCAGCTCCCATGCGGTCGCCTTCGCCCCGTTCTCGCAGAACTCGGCGACATGCGGATGCGCCGGCTTGCCCCACGCGCAGCTGACGCACTGAAAGCCGTCGGGCTTGTTCTGGCGCGCCAGTTCGCGGACGATCTCGGGCCCGACCTTCTCGCGCGCGGAAATCTCGACGAGCGACTTCATCGACCCCCAGCCGCCTGCTGGTGCGGTGTAATCCTCGATCTCTACGGTCCGGTCGTCGCTCATGCTCATCTCCGCTTTTGTCGTCCAACGCAGTGGCAAAGCTTTCGATGCAGGCGGCACAGATTTACCGGCGGTTCAAATCCGGACGCGCATCCCCTAGATGCAGTCTCGAATCTCCAAGGAACTCCGATGACGACGCACACGACCCGCATGCTTATCCTCGGCTCGGGCCCCGCCGGGCTCTCCGCCGCGATCTATGGCGCGCGTGCCGGGATGGCGCCGATCGTCGTGCAGGGTATCCAGCCCGGCGGCCAGCTGACCACGACCACCGACGTCGAGAATTATCCTGGCTTCAAGGACGTGATCCAGGGGCCGTGGCTGATGGAGCAGATGCAGGCACAGGCCGAGCATGTCGGCACGCGGATGATGTGGGATACGATCGTGCAGGTCGACCTGACCAGCCGCCCGTTCCGCCTGATCGGCGACAGCGGCGACGTGTATGAGGGCGACACGCTGGTGATCGCGACCGGCGCGCAGGCCAAGTGGCTCGGGATCGACAGCGAGGAGCCGATGAAGGGCAAGGGCGTCAGCGCCTGCGCGACCTGCGACGGGTTCTTCTACCGCGGCAAGAAGGTCGCCGTGATCGGTGGCGGCAACACCGCGGTCGAGGAGGCGCTGTACCTGACCAACCATTCGCCCGACGTGACGCTGATCCACCGCCGCGACTCGCTGCGCTCGGAGAAGATCCTCCAGGAACGCCTGTTCGCACACAAGGGCGTGACGGTGCTCTGGAACAAGGAGGTTCGCGAGTTCGTCGACGGCGGCGGCAATGCGGGTTTGGTCGCGCTGGAGCTCGAGGACACGGTGACCGGCGAGCGCTCGCGGCTCGCGGTCGATGGCGGGTTCGTGGCGATCGGGCATCACCCGGCGACGGAGTTGTTCCGCGGCCACATCGATCTCGATTCGGACGGGTATATCTCGGTCGAAACCGGTTCGACCCGGACCAGCGTCGAGGGCGTGTTCGCGTGTGGCGATGTCGCCGACAAGGTGTACCGTCAGGCGGTGACGGCGGCGGGCACGGGCTGCATGGCGGCGCTGGATGCCGAGCGGTTCCTCGCGGCGGCCGAGTTTGCGGAGCTGGCCGAAGCCGCGGAATAACGCCCGCGTCTTTCGTCATCGTCATCGTCATCCTGACGAAAGTCAGGATCCAGGTTTCCAAACGATAGCGGTTATGGCTCTGGTCGTGCGTTTATCAGGACCTGACCAGCTACTCCTGCGCCATCCCGTCGACGATCGCGGCGTGGAGCGCTGCGGCGTTCTCCGTCCCGGCAAAGCTATGTGACGTCGTGTCGAACCGCTTCACTTGCGCGCCACCGCGATACCGTGCGGCAAAAGCGATCGCGGTCGCGTCGCCCGTCGCAAGGACGATGGCGGCGTCGTCGTGCCAGCCGTCAAGCGCGGTCAAGACGTTGGTCGCTAGTGAAGTACGCTCTTCAGTCTTGGCGGCAAAAACCCTTTTCAAGCCTCTGAGAAGCTTGGCAAAGCTGACCTGCCCTTTGAGCGCGCGTCGCCAGGTTACGGGGTCGCGCAGCGCGCTGTGATAGCGGGCCTGTATCGCGGCGGCGGGGGGGAGGTCGTCGATCGGTTGCACGACCCAGGGGTTTGCGACGATGATCCGGTCGATTCCCGCCGATCGTCCGAACAGCGCGAGCGTGCTGGCCGCGTCGCAATTGCCGAAACCGACCAACCGGCTGACCGTCGGTGCCGCGCGACGGAACGCAGCGGCTGCTGCGATCAGGTCAGGTTCGGCGCTGAGGAAGCCGTTATTGTCGCCCGTCGAATCGCCCACGCCGCGGCGGTCGTAACGGAACACGGGTATGCCAGCGGCGGCCAGTCGATGGGCCAGCATCGCCATCCCGCGATGTGCGCCGCTCCGGACTTCATTGCCGCCGGACACAATGAGGAGTCCTGTAGACCCCTCTGCCTCGTCCAGCGTTGCTGCAAGGCTTTTGCCTTCGCAAGCGAACGCGATCAGCTTTCGCACGATGCGATCCAGTGTGAGATGTCGTCTGCAAGTATCTGAGCCAGCGCGGTATCGTTGTCCGGCTCTGACCGACGCCACAGGGGTGAGGCAGCATATTTCACGTCTGCTTCGCGCGGGTCGGATTCGAGCCTGACACCTCGCAGGGGACCCGTTCCAGCGACGGGTATGGCGTCGCGGAGGTCGGCCAGCATTTCGCGGGACAGCGTGTTGCCGGCATATTCGGTTTCGTCGGCTCGAGCGGAGCGGGAGGCCATTCGTGCGCGGTCCAGTTCACGCAACAGGTCTTCGCCCGTTTTCGGAGATAGCTGCCATCGTCCGGCGAGGGCCGCGTCGGTATCTAAGAGCGCGCCGCTTCTTATCGAAATGCCGTAAGTGTTCCGGCCAAGTTGCTGAGCCATCTCGGTATAGGCTGTCCGCTGGTCGCGGAGTCGCGCTTCGCCGGTGACGACGATGCTCTCGCCGGTGCCGGGGAGATCGGGGAGCACGCTGCCGATCCCAAGAACTGCGAGTGCGCGCAAAATCGTGACGAGGAACTGGCGGGTGCGGTTCGCTTCCTCGAACAGCGGGAGGGCGGCGATGACGATCGGGCCGGCATCGGGGCCGAACCGAAGCATCGCTTCGCGGCCGCCGCTCCAGTCATAGGTATCGAAGCGGATGCCGGTCATCCCGGCCAAGGCTAGACCAGTGCCTTGCTCGCGGCAAACTGGACGAGTGCGCCGAACGTCTCGAGCATCTCGCCGTCGATCTCGTCGTCCTCGATCAGGATGCCGAGGCGGTCCTCGAGTTCGGTCAGCACGCTTGCCACCGCCATCGAATCGAGTTCGGGCAATGCGCCGAACAGCGGTGTGTCGGGCGTGAACGCGGCGACGCGGTCGGCGCTGAGACCGAGGATATCGGCCAGGACGGCGCGTACCGTCGTTTCGACTTGGGAAGTGCCTTCGAAGATCACGAGCATCGCCTGAACGGTTACGGACCCAGTCCCGCTAGCGTGTGAGGGTGAATTCGGCAACGGGTTCGCGCTAAGGGGGCTTGTCGCTATTAGGGGCACATGATCGCGCTCGACCCCAAGCCATACCCTATCGACCACATCGCGCTGCGGAGTGCGCCCGACGCCGTTGCGCTGGTCGACAAGGCGGGCGTCATGACGTTTGCCGAGCTTGAGGCCGGCGTCCGGACCCTGGCGGGTTGGCTTGATGGCCGGGGGCTGTCGGCGGGTGATCGGGTTGCGACATGGCTGCCCAAGACGCGCGTCGCGTGCCTCATGCCGCTGGCGGTGGCGCGGGCGGGATTGGTGCATGTGCCGGTCAATCCGCTGCTGCGGCGGGCGCAGGTCGCGCATATCCTTGGGGATAGCGGGGCACGGTTGCTGGTGACGCAGGGTGCACGAGCTGGGACCTTGGACGATGGTGACGTGCCGGAGGGGTGCGCGATCGTGGACGAGACGGACCTTCTCCTGTTTCCTCGCGAACGCGGGGGGCCAGAATTGCAGAGCACAGCGCCCGTGATTGCCGGGTCCCCGCCTTCGCGGGGGAACACTCATGTGATGGGGCCATCCAATGCCAACCCCGACGCGCTAGCCGCGATCCTCTACACATCCGGCTCTACCGGCCGGCCGAAGGGGGTGATGCTCAGCCATACGAACCTGTGGCTCGGGGCGATCTCGGTTGCGCATTTTTTGAAACTGGAGCCTCACGACCGGGTGCTGGGGGTGCTGCCGTTGTCGTTCGACTACGGCCAGAACCAGCTATTCTCGACCTGGATCGCAGGCGCATCGGTGGCGCCGCTCGACTATCTGGTCGCACGTGACGTGGTAAAGGCGGTCGAGCGGGTCGGGGCGACGACGCTGGCGGGCGTGCCGCCCTTGTGGGTGCAGCTGCTGGAGGCGGAATGGCCCGCGGAGACTGCGGCGCGGTTAAGGCGGCTGACCAATTCGGGCGGTGCGCTGACGCCGCGGCTCGTACGCGGGCTTCGGGAGCGGTTTCCGGCGGCGGACGTGTATGCGATGTACGGGCTGACCGAGGCGTTCCGGTCGACCTATCTCGATCCGGCGCTGATTGACTCGAAGCCCGATGCGATGGGGCGGGCGATCCCGTTTGCCGAGGTTTCGGTGGTGAAGCCCGACGGCACGCGCGCTGCACCGGGTGAGGCGGGGGAACTCGTGCATGCCGGGCCGCTTGTGGCGCAAGGCTATTGGCAGGATGCGGAGCGGACGGCGCAGCGGTTTCGGCCGGCCCCCGATGGCAACGGCATGGCGGTCTGGTCGGGAGATACCGTTGTCGAGGGCGAGGACGGCTTGTTCCGGTTCGTCGGTCGCGACGACGAGATGATCAAGAGCGCGGGGAACCGGATCAGTCCGCTCGAGGTCGAGGAGGCCGTGCTGACGGGGGGAGAGGCGCGCGAAGCTGTGGCAGTCGGCGTTGCGGACGAGCGATTGGGGCAGGCGATCGTGGTGATGCTGTCTGGGGACGCGAGCGAGGAGCCGGCGTTGCGGGCGCGGTTGCGGACGGCATTGCCGAGCTTCATGCAGCCGGGTGCCTATCTGTGGCGCGACGAATTGCCGCGCAATGCCAATGGGAAGCTGGACAGGTCTGGCATTGCGTCGGAGGTAAAAGGTTGTTCTCCCGCGAAGGCGGGAGTCCAGTCTGGGCCCCCGCCTCCGCGGGGGAACATGGAAGGGAGCGCGTCATGAAACCGATGGGTGCTCTTCCTCGTGAGTTTGTTGTGCAGTCGGGCGCGCTAACGATCAGCGGTCGGACTGCCGATGGTTGGGCTGTAGAGGCCGGCGACACGCCGCTGTTCGTCTACGACATGGCGATCGTTGCTGCCCGCATCGCACGGTTCCGCGCGGCGATGCCGGCGATCGATCTGCATTACGCCATCAAGGCCAATCCGCACGCCGACCTGCTGACCGCCATCGCGCCGCTGGTAGACGGGCTCGACGTCGCTTCCTCGGGCGAACTCGCGAAGGCCATGATCGTCAAACCGGCCGCCTCGATCAGTTTCGCCGGCCCCGGCAAGCGTGACGACGAACTCGCCATCGCTATCTCCGCCGGCGCCACGCTCAACGTCGAATCGGAAGGGGAGGCGGCGCGGGCGTTCGCGATCGGCGATCGCCTCGGGCAAACACCGCGCATGGCGGTCCGCGTAAACCCCGACATCGAACTCCGCGGCTCGGGCATGCGGATGGGCGGGCGGGCATCGCCGTTCGGGGTCGATGCGGTGCGGGCGGCCGCGCTCGTGCAGGCGATCGTCGCGGCCGGCGCGGACTGGCGCGGCTTTCATATTTACGCCGGCAGCCAGGCGCTGGATCCTGCCGCGATTGCCGAAACCCAGGCCGCGACGATCGCGCTCGCTGCCAGGCTGAGCGACGAGGTGGGCGTCGCGCCCCCGCTGGTCAACCTCGGCGGCGGTTTCGGCGTGCCCTATTTCGCCGGCGATGTAGCGCTGAACGTCGAGCGTGTCGGCGATGCACTGGCCGAAGCGCTTGCATCCCGTCCCGCAATTCTCGCTAAAACGCGGTTCGCGATCGAACTCGGTCGCTGGCTCGTCGCCGAAGCCGGTGTCTATCTGACCCGCATCATCGACATAAAGCAAAGCCAGGGCGAGACCTTCGTCATCGTCGACGGCGGCCTCAACCACCAGCTCGCCGCCAGCGGCAATTTCGGCACCGTCGTCCGCCGCAACTATCCGATCGCGGTCGCCGCCCGTATGGGCCACGCGCCCACCGAAACCGTTTCCGTCGTCGGCCCCTTGTGCACGCCGCTCGACCGGCTCGGCGACAAGGTCGCGCTGCCTCCCGTCGATGTCGGCGATCTGATCGCGATCTTCATGGCCGGAGCCTATGGTGCGAGCGCCAGCCCGGCGGCGTTTCTCGGGCATCCACCCGCCACCGAGATCGTATCTGTGCTATAGCGACGCGGTGCTGACCTATCGGAGCATGGTTACGGGGCGCTCCTAACGCTATCTTCACCTGTTCCCTCCATAGCGAAGGCCGAGTTTAGCCGACTGTCGGGCTGCCGATGGGCGGTGTGACACCAGGAGAAAATTGCCAATGCGTTCCGGATCCGTTTCGAAATCCCTGCTGACCCTTGGCGTGGCCGCGACCACGCTCGGTGCCTGCACGAGCACCGGCGGTCGTCCCGAACTGCCGCCTGCCGCCTATGTTGCGAACAAGGAGCTGCCTGGCGAGCAATACGTCATCGGCCCGCTTGATCAGCTCAACATCTTCGTCTGGCGCAATCCCGAATTGTCGTCGAAGGTCCAGGTGCGTCCCGACGGCCGGATCACGACGCCGTTGATCAACGACATGCCCGCGGTCGGCAAGACCCCGGCGATGCTGAGCGACGACATCAAGAAGGCGCTCGCGGCCTATATCAAGGATCCGATCGTCTCGGTGATCGTCGAGAATTTCAGCGGCACCTACAGCCAGCAGGTCCGCATCGTCGGCGCGACCGAGAAGCCCGCCTCGATCCCCTATCGCGCGAACATGACCTTGCTCGACGCGATGATCGCGGTCGGCGGTCTCAGCCAATATGCCGCGGGCAACAAGGCACGGCTGGTCCGCTACGACCGCGCGACCGGCAAGCAGACCGAATACGGGCTGCAGATCGGCAATCTGCTCAAGAAGGGCGATTCCTCGGCGAACGTCCGGCTCGAGCCGGGCGACGTGATCATCATCCCCGAATCGATGTTCTGAGGCACGCCCAGATGAACGGGATCTACGACGAGGTGCGCATCGCGCTCCACACGATCTGGACGCGGCGCTGGCTGGCGCTCGGCGTGGCGTGGGGCGTGTGCGTGCTCGGCTGGCTGGTCGTCTCGCAGATCCCGAGCCGATATGAGTCGACCGCGCGCGTGTTCGTCCAGATGCAGACGATCCTGCCCGCCGGGATGGACGGCGTGCCGCAGAGCGTGCCGATGAGCGTCGATGCGATCCGCACCACGCTGACCTCCGCGGTGACGCTCGAAAAGGTCGTGCGCGGCACCGATCTGGCGGCAACCGTGTCGAGCGACCGCGACGTCGCCGACCGCGTGTCGAGCCTCGCACAGAATATCAAGATCGTCTCGCAACAGGATAACCTGTTTCAGATTACCGCCACCGCCTCCAATCCCAAGCTTGCGCGACAGGTCACGCAGAAGCTGATCGACCTGTTCGTCGAGCAGAATCTGGCGGGTGATCGGTCGAAGACCACGCAGAGCCTGACCTTCCTCGACCAGCAGCTCGCGGCACGGCAGAAGCAGCTCTCGGACGCCGAGGGCAAGCGCGCCGATTTCCAGAACCGCTATCTCGGCGCGTTGCCGGGGACCGGGTCGATCAGCGACCGGATCGGTGCGGCGCGGTCGCAGATGTCGCAGGTCGATGGCGATCTGGCGGCGGCGCAGTCGAGCCTTGCCGCAGTGCAGGGCCAGATGGCGGGAACCCCCGCGACCGTCGCGGGCGTCGGCGGTGTCGCCGGCGCGGCGGGTCCGGCCCGCGCGCGTTTGCAGGCGATCCAGGGCCAGCTCGCCGATGCGCGCGCGCGCGGCTATACCGAGAACCATCCCGACGTGGTGGCGCTGAAGAGCCAGCTTTCCGCGGCGACCGCTGCGGCGCGGAGCGAGCCGCTGTCCGGTGGCAGCGCCAATGGCAGCGCGCAAAATCCGCTCTACGCCTCGCTCCAGTCGATGGTAGCGGACCGTCAGGCGACCGTTGCGTCGCTGCGGATGCGGAAGAGCCAGTTGCAGGGCGATCTCGACATGCTCAACTCGAAGCTCGCGGGCGATCCCGAGGTCGCCGCCGAACAGGGTTCGATCGATCGCGACTACCAGGTGCTCAAGGACCAGTACGACACGTTGCTGACGCAGCGCGAGCAGACCGCGCTCATGGGGCAGGCGCAGTCGCAGAGCGATCACGTGAAGTTCAGCGTCATCGATCCGCCGACCATGCCGCGGACGCCGAGCGCGCCCAACCGGATGCTCCTGCTGTCGGGGGTGCTGGTCGCTGGACTCGCGGCGGGGATCGGCGCAGCGTTTGCGATGGGGCAGTTGCGGACGACGTTCGCGACCACGACGCGGCTCGAAAAGGCAGCGGGGATGCCGGTGATCGGGTCGATCGGCGAAGTCGTGACGCGGGTCCAGTCGGACCAGCGGCGCGCGAAGTTGAAGATGTTCCTGGGGGGCACCGCCGCTCTGGGCGCGGCCTATGTCCTGCTGCTGGGGGTCGAGATCCTGCAGCGCGGACTGGCGGCATAAAGGGGGATGACCGTGACGAAACCTGATCGCGAACCCTCGCTGCTCGAACGCGCAGCCAAGGTCTACGACTTCAACGCGCATCTGCGCGCGCGAAGCGCTCCGCCCGCGCCGGTCGACGATCTGCGGCCTGCGGACATTCCTGCCGTCGACGATGTCTCGACCGGGGCACCGGACCGCATTCCGACCCACGGTCCTGCCTTCGACGCCATGTTCGAGGACGCCAGCTTCCTGGCGATCCCCGAAGAACTGCGCGCGCCGATTGGCAGCGAACTGTCCGACGAATTCTACCTGCCGCCGGACGAGTCCGACGATACCGCGCGGATCGACCGCGGCATGCTGGCGGCGAACGGCATGATCGTGCCCGGCGCGCCGGTCGGCCCGCTCGCCGAAGAGTTTCGCCTGATCAAGCGGCAATTGCTGATCGCCAGCGCACGGATCGCGGAAAGTGACAGCCCCGAAAAGGCGCGCATGATCCTGGTCTGCTCGGCACGGCCCGAGGACGGCAAGACCTTCTGCGCGATCAACCTTGCGCTCTCGATCGCCGCCGAGCGCGACACCGAAGTGCTGCTCGTCGATGCCGACGTCGCCAAGCCCGATGTCGCTAACCAGCTCGGGCTCAGCGCTGGGGCCGGGCTGCTCGATGCGCTCGCGGATTCGGCGATCGACGTCGAGGATCTCGTGATCCGGACCGACGTGGCGCACCTCTCGGTGCTGCCTGCGGGAACCAAGACCGCGATGGACACCGAGTTGCTCGCCAGTGCGCGGACCAGAACCGTGATCGCGCGACTGCTCGCGGCCAGCCCCCGGCGCATCATAATATTCGATTCGCCCCCGGCGCTCGCCGCGTCGCCCGCGTCGGTGCTGGCGATGCGCGTCGGCCAGGTGATGCTCGTCGTCCGCGCCGATCGCACGCCCGAAAGCGAACTCCGCGCCGCGGTCAACCTCCTCGACGGATGCGAGCACATCCAGCTCGTCCTGAACGCGGTGTCCTTCGTCCAGGGCGGCGCGCGGTTCGGCAGTTATTACGGCCATGAGGTGTCGCAGTGAGCCGGCACGTGTTCCGGATACTCGCGCTGACGGGCACAACGCTGACGTTCAGCGCGCCGGCGGCGGCCCAGGCTGTGCAGTCTGGGCAGGCTGCACCGACCGACCAACCCGCGCAACTGGAGCAGACCGCGCAGTCCGGCCAGACCCAACGACGCGTGTCGGTCAGGCCCTATATCGAGGCGAGCCAGATCTTCGACGCCGACCTCAATGGCGGCGACGTGCTCACCTACACCAGCCTTGCCGCCGGCGTGGATGCGGCGATCGCGACGCAGCGCGTGTCGGGGCAGGTCAGCTACCGCTACGAACACCGGTTCGCCTGGAACAAGAACGCCGTCGACAACGACATTCACTCGGGGCTCGCGCGCGTCGATGCCCGCGTCACACCGAACCTGACGCTCGAGGCAGGCGGCATCGCCACGCGGACCCGCTCCGATATCCGCGGCGCCGCACCGGGCTTGCTGGTCGGCAATGTCGACAACGTGTCGCAGCTCTACTCGGTCTATGCCGGACCGAGCCTCACCACGCGCGCCGGACCAGTCACGTTCGATGCGAATTATCGCCTCGGCTATACCAAGGTCGAGACCCCCACCTTCGGCGGATCGGCCCTCGCGGGCCAGCGGCTGGATTATTACGACGATTCGATCGGCAACACCGTGACCGCGCGCGCCTCGACCGCGCCGGGCAGCGTGGCGCCGTTCGGCATCACCGTAAGCGGTGCCTACGACCGCGAAACGGCCAGCCAGCTCAAGCAGCGGTACGAGGGCTATTACGGCCGCGGCGATATCCTCCAGCCGATCTCGCCCTATGTCGCGCTGACCGCGGGCGTCGGCTACGAGAAGATCGAGACCAGCCAGAAGGATGCGCTGGTCGATGCCGCCGGTGCGCCGGTGCTCGACAGGGATGGCCGGTTCGTCACCAACGACGCGTCGCCGCGGCGGATCGCGTATCGCACCGACGGGCTGTATTACGATGCGGGCGTGATCTGGCGACCCAACCGCCGGACCTCGGTCGAGGGGCATCTCGGCAAGCGCTATGGATCGCTCAGCTTCACCGGCACCGCGACGTACCAGGCGTCGAAGTCGGTTGGCATGGCGGTCAACGTCTATGACGGCATCCAGACCTTCGGCCGCCAGCTTCGCACCGGTCTCGGCAATCTGCCGACCAGTTTCATCTCGGGCGGACAGCAGGGCTTCGGCCAGCAGTTCAACGGTTGCGTGTTCGGCACCAGCGGCGCGCAACCGGGCGGTTGCCTCGACAACGTGTTCCAGTCGATCTCGACCGCGAGCTACCGCGCACGCGGGGTCGACGGCGTGATCGTCGCCACCCGTGGTCGTTCGACCTGGGGCGGCGGCGTGGGCTACACCAATCGCCGTCTCTATGCGCCCGACGGCGCGCCGGGGCTGGTCGTGACCGGGCTCGAGGATCAAAGCTATTATGCGCAACTCTTCTACGCGCGGTCGCTCAGCCAGGTCTCGGGGATCAACGCGGACCTGTTCGCGAACTATTACGAGCCGGGCGTCGCCAATGTCCCGCTGGAAGCCATCTCCGGCGAGGACAGCGTCTGGTCGTACGGCGCGACCGGCACCTATTATCGATATTTCGGGCGACTTGGCACCACCGCGTCGCTCGGACTTTACAGCTTCAAGGTCGGCGATCTCGACAGCGACTGGTCGGCGCAGGCGCTGATCGGTGCGCGGTACCAGTTCTGAAGGCGAGTAAGATATGTACGACGAGCATTATGGTCTGACGGGTCGGCCGTTCCAGCTGACCCCCGATCCCAAATTCTGGTTCGAGACCGCGACGCACCGCAAGGCGATGGCGTATCTCGGCTATGGTCTGGCGCAGGGCGAGGGCTTTATCGTCATCACCGGCGATATCGGCGCGGGCAAGACGACGCTGGTCGGCCATCTCATGGATACGATCGATCACCAGCGGTTGAACGCGATCCGGCTCGTCTCCACCGCGATCGAGGCGGACGATCTGCTGCGGATCGTCGCCACCGAACTGAAGGTCGATCCCGCCCGGCTGACCAAGGCCGAGCTGCTCACCGCGATCGAGCGCGGGCTGCACGCGGTCGCGCGGACCGGCAAGCGGACGCTGCTGATCGTCGACGAGGCGCAGGCGCTACCGATCTCCGCGCTCGAAGAATTGCGGATGCTGTCCAACTTCCAGGCCGGCGGGCACGCGCTGCTCCAGATCGTCCTCCTCGGCCAGCCCGAGTTTCGTGATCGGCTGCACGGATCGGACCGGCTCGAACAGCTCCGCCAGCGCGTGATTGCGATCCACCATCTCGATCCGATGGAGGCTGACGAAGTGTCGGAATATCTGGCGCACCGTCTGTCGGTGGTCGGCTGGACCGGTAATCCCGACTTCGCGGACGATGCGTTCGCCGCCTTCTACGCCGGCTCGGCTGGCGTGCCGCGTCGCCTTAACATGCTCGCCGGCAGGGTGATGCTGCATGCCGCCATCGAGGACCTGACGGTTATCGACGCTGCCGTCGTGCGCGCGGTCCAGCGCGATCTCGAGGGCGACCTGCCGACGATCGCGACCGACACCAAGGGCGCGCGTGCAACGGAAGGCGCGACCGATCGTCAGGCCGCGCCCGCCGCTGTCCCTACCTCGGCGCCCCTCGATCCGGCGATCGTCGATCGGATCGCCGATCTAGAGGCGCGCGTCGAATTGCAGGACGAGGCGCTGCGCCGTGTGCTGACTTTGCTCGTCGATTGGGTCGAGAGCGACACTGATAAGCCTGACTATTCGCCGATCCGCGGCGTTGCTGCTTGGCATGATGCGGCCTGACGTGACGGCGCAGAAACCTACCGTTCTCAATGGCCCCATTCTCAATGGCATGTCGGTCGATGTCGAGGACTGGTTCCAGGTGGGTGCATTCGAGACCGTGATCGACAAGGCGGACTGGGATTCGCTGCTGCCACGCGTCGAGGCGAACACTGACGCGGTCCTCGCGCTGTTTGCCGAGCGCGATACCAAGGCGACCTTCTTCACGCTCGGCTGGGTCGCGCACCGCTATCCCGCGCTGGTCCGGCGGATCGTCGAGGCGGGGCATGAGATCGCCAGCCACGGCTGGGATCACCAGCGCGTCTTCACGATGACGCCGGAGGTGTTCCGCGCCGATCTGGCGCGTGCGCGCAAGGCGATCGAGGATGCGGCGGGCACCAACGTCACCGGTTACCGCGCGCCGAGCTTCTCGATCGATCAGCGTACGCCCTGGGCGCATGTCGAACTGGCCGCGGCGGGCTATACCTATTCCTCGAGCGTCGCGCCGGTGAAGCACGATCATTACGGCTGGCTCGACGCGCCGCGCTACGGGTTCAAGCCGCTAGCCGACAGCGCGCTGATCGAGGTACCGGTGACGGTCGCCAAACTCGGCGAGCGCAAGCTGGCCACGGGCGGCGGGTTCTTCCGCCTGCTCCCCGCGGCAATCACCGATTTCGCGGTACGTCAGGTCAATCGCGAAGACCGGCCTGCAATGTTCTACTTCCATCCCTGGGAGATTGATCCGTCGCAACCACGCGTTGCCGCGGCACCGCTGCGCTCGAAGATCCGGCATTATTCGCGATTGGGCGCGATGGCGGGCAAGTTGCGCGGGCTGCTCGGGCGCCACGCCTGGGGCCGCGTCGATACGGTCGTCGCGCGCGAAGCGGCCCGACTGGCGTGACCGCGCCGATGCCCGTCGGCGTGCGCGAAGCGGACCTTCGCGATCCGGCGGAATGCGCGCGGATCGCTGCCTTCGTCGCGACGACCGACGGCGCCACGCCGTTCCATCTGCCGGCGTGGAGCCAAGCGGTCCAGGACGGCTGCGGCCAGCGCGCGCGGTATCTGATCGCCGAGACCACTGGCGGCGCGATCGACGGTGTCCTGCCACTGACCGAAATGCGCTCGCCGCTGTTCGGGCGCGCGCTGGTGTCGACCGGGTTCGGCGTCGATGGCGGCGTGCTCGGTGATGCGGTCGAGCCGCTCGCGGCGGGGGCGTGGAACCTCGCGCTGCGGACCGGCTGTCCGTCGGTCGAACTGCGCGGCGGCCGGGCGCCTGAGGGTTGGGTGAGCGATGATACCAGCTATCTCGGCTTCGCGCGCGATCTGGCCGTGGACGACGACGCCGAACTGCTCGCGATCCCGCGGAAACAGCGCGCTGAAGTCCGTCGGTCGCTCGGGTTCGATCTGGAGATCGTGACGGGCAACGACCGCAAACTGCTCGCAGAGCATTATCATGTTTACGCGGAGTCGGTCCGCAATCTCGGCACGCCGGTCTTTCCCGCCAAACTTTTCCGTAGCGTCGTGAATACTATGGATGCCGATGTTCTGACCGTCCGGCATGAGGGCAGGGCGGTGGCGAGCGTCCTCAGCCTGTATCATGACGGCATCGTCTATCCCTATTGGGGCGGCGGCACCGACGCTGCGCGGGGCCTTCGTGCAAACGACCGGATGTATTTCGCGCTGATGGGACACGCGCGCGCGCGGGGATGCACGCGGTTCGATTTCGGGCGGTCGAAGACCGGCACCGGGGCGGCGGCGTTCAAGAAGAACTGGGGGTTCGTGCCGGAGCCGCGGCTGTATGCCAAGCGAAGCAACGGACCGGCGCGCGAGGTCAATCCGCTCAACCCCAAATATGCGCTGATGGTGCGGACGTGGAAGCGGTTGCCGCTGTGGGCTGCCAACGCCGCCGGACCGTGGATCTCCCGAGGTCTGGGGTGAGCTTGCTGTTCCTGGCGCACCGCGTGCCATTTCCGCCCGACCGCGGCGACAAGATCCGCAGCTTTCACATCCTCCAGTATCTGGCGAAGCGCACGCGCGTCCATCTGGTCGCGTTTGCGGACGACGCGGCGGACGTCGATCCGCCGGCGGCGTTCACCGACATGCTGGCGAGCTGCACGATCGTGCGGCGCACCAAGTCGCAAAAGCGGGCGGCGGTCGAGGCGTTGGCGACCGGCAGACCGGTATCGCTGACCGCGTTTGCCAGCCCGGCGATACAGGCGGCGGTGGATCGCGTGATGCCTAACGTCAGCGGTGTCTACTGCTTCTCGGGCCAGATGGCGCAGTATCTGCCGGTCGACGCGCCGTCGGTCGTGATGGATTTCGTCGACGTCGATTCCGCCAAGTTCGCCGGGTTCGCCGAAAACTCCCGCGGGCCGATGCGCTGGATGATGCGGCGTGAGGCTCGGCTCTTGGGGGCGTTCGAACGCGAGGTTGCGGGGCGGGTCTCGGCGAGCCTGTTCGTCAGCACCGCCGAAGCCGCGATGTTTCGCGACGGCGGCGCGACCGGGCGTGTGCTCGCAGTCGAGAACGGCATCGACTCGGTAAAGTTCGATCCGGCCGCGCAGTTCGCCAAGTCGGGCACGGGCCTCACCCTGCGCGACGGCCTCCACCCCGGCGAAGGCCGGGGCCCAGTTGGAAAGGTCGCAGTAATTGCGGACAACCCATTATCATCAACGGCCCCCAACTGGGCCCCGGCCTCCGCCGGGGGGGTAGTTAGCAGCGCGACGGATAGCGAGAGGCGCGCAGAAACGATGATCGTCTTCACCGGGCAGATGGACTACCGCCCCAACATCGACGCGGTCACGTGGTTCGCGCGCGACATCCTGCCGCTCGTCCGCCAGCACACTCCCGCGCGTTTCGCCATCGTCGGCCGCGCGCCGACGTCCGCGGTGCAGGCGCGCGCCAGTGACCACGTCACCGTCACCGGCGAAGTCGACGACGTCCGCGGCTGGCTCGCTGCCGCCGACGTCTGCGTCGCGCCGCTGAAACTCGCGCGCGGGATCCAGAACAAGGTGCTCGAGGCGATGGCGATGGCGCGTCCAGTCGTCGCCTCCACCGCCGCGGCCGAAGGGATCGACCACGCCGGCACGATCCGCGTCGCCGAAACCGCGCGCGACTTCGCGGACCAGGTAGTAGCACTTCTCGAAGCCCCCGAAACCGCCGCCGAACTCGGCACCGCGGCGCGCGCGCAGGTGATTGAACGCTATGGCTGGGACGCACGCCTCGCGCCGCTCGACGCATTGCTCGACCTCGAAGCATGACCCATTGGCGCCGTCACGGTATCGCGCTCGCGCTGGTGGCGGCGATCATCCTGCTGATCTTCCGCAGCGACGTCCGCGATCTCGCGCGGATCTGGTGGACCAGCACGACCTTCGGGCATTGCCTCTTCATCGGCCCGGTGATCGCGTGGCTGGTATGGCAGCGCCGCATCGAGCTGGCGCAGCTCGTGCCGACCGGCTGGTGGCCGGGTCTCGCGCTGATCGCGATCGGCGGGGTCGGCTGGCTGATGGGCGACGCCGCGTCGGTCGGTTTCGCGCGCCAGCTAGGGCTGGTGATGATGCTGCAAGGCGCCGTATTGACGATCCTCGGCCCCAATGTCGCGCGCGGACTGCTGTTCCCCTTGTGCTACGCGTTCTTCCTCGTGCCGTTCGGCGAAGGTCTCGAGCCGCCACTCCAGACCGTGACGGTCGCGATCGTCATGCCGTTGCTGCACCTGGTCGGCGTGCCCGCGGAGGTCGACGGCGTGCTGATCCACGCCGGCCGCTATTATTTCGAGGTGGCGGAAGCGTGCTCGGGCGCCAAGTTCGTCATCGCGATGGTCGCGTTCGGCGTGCTCGTCGCCAATCTGTGCTTCGTCTCCGGCCGACGCCGCGCGATCTTCCTGGTCGTCTCGGTAGTTGTGCCGGTGATCGCGAATGGGTTCCGCGCGTTCGGGACGATCTGGGCGGCCGATCTGACCTCGGTCGATGCGGCGACCGGGATCGATCACATCATCTACGGCTGGGTGTTCTTTGGCGTGGTGATGGCGGGCGTGCTGGCGATCGGCTGGCGGTGGTTCGACCGCGCACCCGATGATCCCGCGTTCGACCCCGCCACGCTCCAGGCGCCGCCCCGCCATCGGACCGGCGCGGTGCTCGCCGCCTCTTTCGCGGTGGCGACCGTCGCGGTGTTTCCCGCCTGGAGCGCGGCGGTCGCCGGACGGGCACAGCGATTGCCCGCGCATATCGACCTGCCCGAGATCGCCGGCTGGCACCGCGTGCCGGTCAGCGCGCGCGCGCCGTGGATGCCCTATTATCCCGGCGCGGACCATTATCTGTTCGGTCGCTATGCCGATGCCTCGGGCGCGACCGTCGACATGAGCATCGCGGTGTTCGGCAGCCAGCACGAGGGCAAGGAACTGATCGCGTTCGGCACGGGCGTGCTGCGCGAGGAGGACCGCTGGGTGCGCGTCGCCGATCTTCCCAACATCGCCGACGCGAGCGGCGCGGGCGGCAGCGTCATGCGAATCACCGCGCCCGGCCCCGTGGAGCGGATCGTCGCGACGTGGTACCGGGTGGGCGATGCAACCACCCATGACGAGACGCTGGTGAAGATCGAGACGATGAAGGCGCGGCTGCTCGGCGGTCGGCAACGCGCAGTGGCGATCCACCTGTCGACCGAGGGCGCCGATCCGCGCCCGATCGCGCTCTTCCTCTCGGCGCTCGGGCCAGTCGACCGGATCGCCGATCGCGCCGCGGGCCAAATCGCGGGGACACGCTAGATGTGCGGCATCGCCGGGATCTTCCATCCGGGTACGCCCAAGCCGGTCGAGCCCAATCGCGTCCTCGCGATGATCGCCGCGCAGGCGCATCGTGGCCCCGATGGCGATGGGATCTGGACCGCGCCGGGGGTCGGCCTCGGCCATCGTCGCCTGTCGATCATCGATCTCGAGGGCTCGCCGCAGCCGATGTCGGACGGGCCGCTGACGATCACGTATAATGGCGAGATCTACAACTTCGCCGACCTCCGCGCCGAACTGACCGCCAAGGGCGCGATCTTCCGCACCGAAGGCGACACCGAAGTCCTGCTCCACGGTTGGCGCGCCTGGGGCCCGTCGATGCTCGACCGGCTCAACGGCATGTTCGCCTTCGCGATCCACGATTCGCAAGCGCACACGTTGTTCCTCGCGCGCGACCGGATGGGGGTGAAGCCGCTCCACTATGTCGAGCTCGCGGACGGGTCGCTCGCCTTCGCGTCCGAACTGAAGGGCCTGCTGGCGCATCCGCAACTGCGCCGCGTGCCCGATCTGGGCGCGGTCGAGGACTATCTGGCGTTCGGTTACGTGCCAGATGACGCATGTATCGTCGCCGGGGTGAAGAAGCTCGCGGCCGGCCATTTCCTGTGGATCGAGCGCGGACGTCCGGTGCCGCAACCGCGCAAATGGTGGGACATCGACTTCTCCAATCGCGCGACCGGCTCGGCCAAGGCGCTCGGCGAGGAACTGGTCGACCGGATGCGCGTCGGAGTCCGCTCGCGGATGGTTGCCGACGTCCCGCTCGGCGCGTTCCTGTCGGGCGGCGTCGATAGTTCAGCGGTGGTCGCGTTGATGGCGGAGGCGAGCCCGAAGGCCGTCCGCACCTGCACGATCGGGTTCGACGAAGCGGGGCATGACGAGCGCGCGTTCGCCGACACGGTCGCGCGTCGTTTCGCCACCGACCACCGCGAGCGGGTCGTCGCGTCGGGCGATTTCGGCCTGATCGACACGCTCGTCGCAAGCTTCGACGAGCCCTTTGCCGACGCCTCCGCGCTCGCGACCTATCAGGTATGCGCCCTGGCACGCGAAAGCGTCACCGTGGCCTTGTCCGGCGACGGCGCGGACGAAGCGCTCGCTGGCTATCGTCGGTATAAATTCCAGGCGGCGGAAGAGCGCGTTCGTGGCCTGCTCCCGGCGCATCTTCGTACCGAGGTCTTCGGAACGCTGGGCCGGTTCTATCCAAAGGCCGACTGGGCGCCGCGTCCGTTGCGCGCCAAGTCGACGCTGCTCGCGCTCGCGCAAGGCGGTGGCGAGGCCTATGCGCGATCGGTCGGCGTGACTGGACCTGAGCTTCGCGCGCAGCTGTTCACTGGCAGTGCCCGCGCGCAGCTTGGTGGCTATCGTGCCGAGGATCGCTACGTTGCGACGATGGCGAATGCCCCGGCGCGCGATGCGATCGACCGCGCGCAATATGCCGATATCAAGCACTGGCTGCCCGGCGATATCCTCACCAAGGTCGATCGCACGAGCATGGCGGTCGGGCTGGAGGCGCGCGAGCCGCTGCTCGATCACCGCCTGATCGAATTCTGCGCGACCTTGCCGGCGAACATGCGGCTCCGTCGCGGCGAGGGCAAATGGCTGTTGAAGAAGGCGATGGAGCCGTATCTCCCGCGCGAAATCCTCTATCGTCAGAAGATGGGGTTCGTCACGCCGATCAGCGCGTGGTTCAGGGGCGCGTTGGCGGGCGAGGCGGTCGCGCTCGCCAAGTCGCGAACGCTGGGCGAAACCGGGTGGTTAGACATGGCGACGATCGCGCGGATCGCCGACGAACACCGGGCGGGGCGGGCCGAGCACGGCCGCACGCTATGGCAGTTCGTGATGCTCGAACGCTCGATGAAACGGGTGTTCGGCTAGGTCTCAATGCGGCTGCATGGGCTCGACGCTGGTCCTTGCGCGCGCGATCAAGGCCTCCAGCGCGGCATCGTCGAGCCGACCCGCGGTTCGCAGCGCCGCCTCGGGGGTCATCGCGATCACCGCGCCGCCGGGGCCATCGATGATGACCTCGCCCTCCTCGTGAAAAACGTCGCGGGGCTGGTCGTGCGGCTGGGTCATCGTGGCTCTCCCGGTATCGTAGGGTAACGCGGGACCCTGCGACTTGCTCCCTAGACGCGGCGACGCTAGCCCGCGACGAGTTCGCCCATCCAGCGATCGAACAATTGCGGCCACAAGGATCCCGGCGAACGCGGCGACAGGCGCGTTCCGAAACCGTGTCCACCATGCTGGAGGAAGTGTGCCTCCGCCGGGATGAGGGCGCGGCGCGCGGCGGCGAGCGTGTCGACGCTGTTGGCAACGGGCACGGTGTTATCGTCTTCGGCGTGGACGAGGAACAGCGGCGGATCGCCGGCCTTCAACTGGCGGTCGACCGCGTAGCGCGCCTGCACCGCGGGCAGCGGGTCGGGGCCGAGCAGGTTGGCGCGGGACCCGCCGTGGCTGCGGCCGGGATCCATGTTGGAGACCGCGTACATCAAGCCAGCCCAGGCGGGGCGTGCCGAATGGCGATCGATGGCGTCTATCGGGCGGTAGGCCTTGAAGTCGTGCAGCACCGCGACCGATCCGGCGAGGTGGCCACCGGCGGAAAAGCCGAGCACGCCAAGCTTCTCCGCCCTGATCCCGTAAGTGCGCGCGTTGGCGCGGATCAGCCGCATCGCCCGCTGTGCGTCGGCAAGCGGGACATCGGCGCGGTCGGCCCAGCCTTCGCCGGGCAGGCGGTAGCTCAACACGAATGCGGTGATCCCGAAGCCGTTCAGCACGCGCGCGACGTCGATGCCCTCGTTGCGGAGCGAGGTGATCGAATAGCCGCCGCCGGGGACGATCAGCACCGCGCGGCCGTCGGGCCGGGCTGGCCGGAATACGCCGACCTCGGGCCGCACCACGCCGCGCATCTGGAAGTCGCGATAGCCGTCCGGGTAGCGCGGCATGCGCGGCTGCGGGATCGGCAGCGGGTTCGGCGCGCCTGCCGGGATAGCTGGCCATAGCGCGAACCGCTCTGCGGGCGGCCACATCGGCATGTCCGTCGCGCGCGGCTGAGCGGCGGTGAACTGTGCGCCGCTTCGCGCGAATGCGGGAAGTGCCAGCCCGGCGGCGAGGGGGAGGGTGAGCAAAGAACGGCGATCGAAGGTCATGGCGAAATCCTAGACGATCGGACTGCGTTCGGGGAGAGGCCGGCGCCGCGATCGGCGATTATTCGCATGCGGTGTCGGGCGCCTCTCAAAACACGGCGAGCGCGGCATGCAACGTGAGCGTAACGAGCATCAGGCTCGACAGCATGAAGAAGAGAAAGCGGGCGCGGACGCGGTTGTTGGTTGCCTGAACGAGGCTGTGCGCGATCCGCAATCCGACATACCCCCAGGCGAGCCAGGCGTTGACGCCGTCGCCCGTGCCGCTCAGCGCGAGCACGGCGCAGACCGCGTAGAACAGCGTCGGCTGTTCCATCAGGTGGTTGTGATTGTGCGCCTTCCACTGAATGTGAGGCGGCAGCGCGCGGTCGGCATCCGCCGCCTTGGTGCCGACGAGCGTCCGCATGTCGACCCCGGCCGCTTTCATCGCCGGCAACCTTGTCGCGAGCGTCCAGCCCAGCATCACGAGCGTCCACGCGATGAGCACGACCATCGGTCGCAGGATCTCGCTATGCATGAAAAAGCCTCCCCCGGTTATCCGGAGGAGGCTGCCTCAATTGCCCGACAGGAGCAACGGTATCTCTGATCCTCCCCCGCCAGGGGGAGGTGTCGCGAAGCGACGGAGGGGGAGGCGGCGATAACGTCGGTTCCGCATCCTCCCCCTCCGTCAGGCAAGCGCCTGCCACCTCCCCCTGGCGGGGGAGGATCGTAAGATTCAGGCCTTATCGAAGCTCGCGCCCCACTTGCGGACCGGACGGTCCTTCCAGAGGCCACGATGATATGCATCCGACGCCAGCAGCGGCATGACCGAACCGGCCTCTGCAAACACCATCTGCTCGATCCCGGTGTTCACCTTGCCCCACGAAGCCGCTTCCTGCAGCGTCGAGGACGAGCACGCACCGTCACGCACGTCGGCAACCGTGATCTGCACCGCGTACTTGTGAACCTGGACGTCGTCGTGACCGAGGATCTCGGCGCAGACGACGGTGTCCTGGATGAAGTTCTTCGGCACGCCGCCGCCGATCATCAGCAGCCCCGTGGTGCCGGCCTTGATCTTGATCTCGGTGAGCTCGCGGAAATCGGCGATCGCGTCGAGGACCATGTACGGCTTGCCCGCCTTCACCGCGTCGACCTGGTGCTTGACCAGACCGAAGCCTGCCGACGAATCGACGAATGCCGGGCAGAAGATCGGCACGTCATGCTCATAGGCGAGCTTGACGAGGCTATTCTCCTTCTTGCCGTGCTCGACGAGATACTTGCCCATCTCGCGGATGAACTCGCGGCTCGAATAGGCGCGTGGCTCTAGCGTCTCGGCGATCTCGAAGATCGTGTGGTCGACGTGCTGGAGCTCTTCCTCGTCGATGTAGGTGTCGTAGATCCGGTCGATCATCAGCGAGCGCAGCACGTCGTCGTGCGGTACTTCGAGCGCCTGATAATGCTTGTGGCCGAGGCCCTCGAAGAAATCCATGTCGACGATCGTCGCGCCGGTCGCGACGATGCCGTCGATCATGTTGTTGCGCAGCAACTCGGCATACAGGTCCATGCAACCGCCGGCGCTCGTCGAGCCTGCGATCACGAGGAAGATCGTGCAGTCCTTGTCGGCGAGCATCTGGTTGTAGATATCGGTCGCACGGCCGAGATCGCGGCTGGTGAACGACATCTTCTTCATCGCGTCGACGATCGGCCGCGCGTCGAAGCTGGTGATGTCGATATGCTCGACGGTGGTCGAGAGGAGTTCCGCTTTGCGCTGCGCGTCGATGCGGGTGTCTTCGGTCATAACATTCTCCATAAAGCCCCCTTCCGCTTGCGGGAGGGGTTAGGGGAGGGACTGAAATATCCGCGAACGCCACGCTCGCGGACAAGCCCTCCCCCGACCCCTCCCGTAAACGGGAGGGGAGGAAGAAGGGCGCGGTACTAAAGCTTGGTTACAGCTTGACGACGTTCGACGCGAGGTCCTGGAAGCGTTCGTCATACAACGAGACCATCGGCTCGTCGGTGACGATCACCGTCTCGTCCGATCCGAACCCGTTGAACGCGGTCCGCATCGCCGAGCCATAGGCGCCGAGCATGCCGATCTCGATGTAATCACCGGCCTGCGTGTCCGCGGGCAGCATGAACGGGCCGACCATATAGTCCATGTCGTCGCACGTCGGACCATAGAAGCTGAACTCCATGTCCTTCGCGCGACTGTCCGGCTCGCGGAGCAGCTCGGTCGGGAAACGCCAGCCGATATGCGCCGCATCGAACAGCGCGCCATACGCGCCGTCGTTGATGTACAGCTCGGTCCCGCGACGCTTCTCGACGCGCACGATGATCGACGAATATTCCGCGCACAGCGCCCGGCCCGGCTCGCACCACAGCTCGGACGAATAGCTGACGGGCAGCGATTCGAACGCACGGTGGATCGTCTCGAAGAAATGCTCGAGCGGCGGGGGCTCCATGCCGGGATACGACGACGGGAAGCCGCCGCCGACGTCGATGACGTCGACCGTGACCGCCGCGTCGACGATCGCCGCACGGACGCGCTCCATCGCGTTCGAATAGGCCTCCGGGGTCATCGCCTGCGAGCCGACATGGAAGCAGATGCCGAGTGCATCCGCTGCCTGGCGGGCCGCGAACAGCAATTCCTTGGCTTCGTGCGGGGCGGCACCGAACTTCGACGCGAGGCTCAGCTTCGAATGCTCCGACGATACGCGCAGACGCACGCAGAGCGTCAGGTCGGTGGCATCGCGAGTGGCGCGAACGACCTTGTCCAGCTCTTCCAGGCTGTCCAGGCTGAAGGTGCGGACGCCGTGCGTGAAATACGCCTCGGCGATCGCTTCCTCGGCTTTCACGGGGTGCATGAAGCACAGCGTAGCCTCGGGCAGCGTCCGCGCGACCAGGCGCACTTCGGCGATCGACGCCACGTCGTAATGCGTGATGCCATTGTCCCACAGGATCTGCAGGAGTTCGGGAGACGGGTTCGCCTTCACCGCATACATCGAGCGGCCCGGGAACTTCTCGACGAAGAACCTAGCGGCGCGCGCAGCAGCGTGCGGACGAACGAGCGTTACCGGATTGACCGGACGCCCTTTAGCGATGTCGATGCCGCTCCCGATGCGGGAGGTGTCGGCGGTCGAATGGGCTTTCGCTAACCCCAGCGCGATATGATGCTTGACCAATTCAAGGGACCTCCAATGTCCTGAGACAAATTACAAAAACACTGCCTTGCGGTTGGAAGTCCCATGGGGCAGCGGAAGCGCGATCTAGGGTTACGCGTCCCCCATGTAAATAGCGTTTGGCGGATAGGAGACGGTGTGTGACGATTTTGCGACAACCGACGCGGGCGGGTGTGCGGGATGCCGCGGAAAAGATCGCCCGCATCCTCCCGCCGACGCCATTGTTCGTCAGCGAAATCAAGGGCGTACCGGTCGCTTTCAAGGCCGAGTCGTTGCAACCAATCGGCGCGTTCAAGATTCGCGGCGCGTGGCATCGGCTCACCGCCTTGGACGAGGCGACGCGACAAAAAGGCGTCGTCGCATTCTCCTCGGGCAATCACGCGCAGGGCGTGGCGTGGGCAGCGAAACGGCTAGGCATCGCGGCGACGATCGTGATGCCGTCAGACGCACCGCGGTTGAAGCGCGAATCGACGTTGGCGCTGGGCGCGGAGGTTGTCACCTACGACCGCGCCACCGAAAGCCGCGAGACGATCGCCGCTGGGCTGGCCGAAGCGCGCGGCGCAACGCTGGTGCCGAGCTTCGACGACCCGTGGATCATCGAGGGGCAGGGGAGCACAGGCATCGAGGCAGCCACGCAGATGGCGGGATTAGGGATGGGCGTGCCAAGTCGCGTCGTGATACCGTGCGGCGGTGGCGGACTGTCGGCCGGCATCGCGCTGGCGTTGAAGGACAGCGCGATCACCGTCGTCGAGCCCGAAGGCTGGGACGACATGCGCCGCTCCTTGGAGGCATCGTGGATCGAATCCGTCGGCTCCAACCCGCCGCCGACCGCCTGCGACTCGCTCCAGACCTTGCGCGTGTCACCGCTGACGTTCGATGTGCTCTCCCGCCGAGATGCCACCGGCGTCGCCGTCAGCGAACCGGAAATCGCTGCGGCACAGCGCTGGGCGGCAGAGAAACTGCGCTTGGTGATCGAACCCGGCGGCGCTGTCGGCCTCGCCGCGGTCCTTTCCGGCAAGGTGAAGCTCGAACCCGGCCTGCTAGTCATCCTGTCCGGCGGCAACGTCGACCTTGCCGCCTATGCAAAGGCGATGGCAGCATGAACGCCGCACTGACGTCGATCGCCGCAGCGGCGCCGGCGATTGCGATGCTGGGGATGTTCGCCTGCCTGATCGGCGGCGTGGTGCTGATCGCGAAGAGACGCGACCGCAAGAAGGGCGTGCTGATGTTAGTGATGGCCGCGGTTTTGCTAGCCAACGTAGCGATCTGGACGCTCTAACCTCCCTCGCCCCTGCGGGGAGAGGGAAGGCGCCCGCCGCACTTGCGGTGGGAAGGGAGAGGGGAGTTGGAGAGCGCCAGCCCATCCCAACTCCCCCTCATCCGACGCTGCCGCGCCACCTTCTCCCCCCAGGGGAGAAGGACCTCACCTAATCGGCGAGTTCGGGTCCAAACGCATGTCGAGGTACTTGTCCACGCTCCCCATCAGCTCTGGCATCTCGTGCTCGAAGAAGTGGTTAGCCTTCGGGATCGTGTCGTGATGGATCGTGATGTGCTTCTGCGTCCGCAGCTTATCCACCAGCTTCTGCGTCGCCCCAGGCGTCGCGACCTCATCGGCCTCGCCCTGGATGATGATCCCGCTCGACGGGCACGGCGCCAGGAACGTGAAGTCGTACAAATTCGCCGGTGGTGCGACCGAGATGAACCCGCGGATCTCCGGCCGGCGCATCAGTAGCTGCATGCCGATCCACGCACCGAAGCTGACGCCCGCGATCCAGGTCGTCTGCGCCTCGGGATGGAAGCTCTGCACCCAGTCGAGCGCGCTCGCCGCATCGCTCAGCTCGCCGACGCCGTTGTCGAACACGCCCTGGCTCTTGCCGACGCCACGGAAGTTGAACCGCAACGTCGCGAACCCACGCCGCTGGAAGGTCTTGTAGAGCTGCTGCACGATCGCGTTGTTCATCGTGCCGCCGGCCGACGGATGCGGGTGCAGGATCATCGCGACAGGCGCGCGCGGACGTGGCCCCGGCGCAAAACGACCTTCGAGACGGCCTTCGGGACCGGGGAAAATGACTTCTGGCATAGGCACTCGCGAGCTGGGATACGCACTCGGGTGGAGTGCCGGATTATCGACGCTATATAAGGTCCGCGCCCCTTTTCGCAATTGGAACCGACCCTGCCTGCTCACGGACCCCGCATCTACCTCGATCACGCGGCCACCACACCGATGCGCCCCGAGGCTGTCGCGGC
The DNA here is from genome assembly GCF_003688625.1 of Sphingomonas sp. PP-CE-3A-406. Lineage (GTDB taxonomy): Bacteria > Pseudomonadota > Alphaproteobacteria > Sphingomonadales > Sphingomonadaceae > Sphingomonas. The sequence goes on along the minus strand of NZ_RCWY01000001.1, from coordinate 752,103 downwards.
GGTGACGGAAGGCATGGCGCGCTGGGCGAACCCGTCCTCGCCGCATGCCGAGGGCCGCGCGGCGCGGGCTGCGCTGGAGGACGCGCGGAAGCGGATCGCAAGCGCGCTGGACTGGCCGCATCACGTGATCCTCACAAGCGGCGCGAGCGAGTCCGTGGCACTGGCGCTGCGTGGGCGCCCCGGCGTCGCGGTGGCGGCGGTCGAGCATGATTCGGTCCTCCGTGCGGCCGAGCAGCCGGTGATGCTGGAAGTCGACGCAGGCGGTATCGTCGTGAACGGGAAGGACGCCCAGGTGATCGCGCTGCAATCCGCGAACAGCGAAACCGGCGTGCTTCAGGATCGACCCACCGGTCTTTGGATAGCCGATTGCTCGCAGACCGCCGGCAAGCTCCCGCTCCCCGACGCGGACCTTATCATCGTCTCCGCGCACAAGCTCGGCGGCCCTCCCGGCATCGGCGCGCTGCTGGTCCGCGATCTCGGCCTGCTCGACCCGACTGGCGGGCAGGAGCGGGGCTACCGCGGCGGCACCGAGAACCTGCCCGGCGCGCTCGGGTTCGCCGCCGCGCTCGAAGCGCCTGGCGACTGGTTCCCGGGCATGGCCGATCTCCGCGCCAAACTCGACGAAGCCATCCTGGCGGGCGGCGGCAAAATAGTTGCGCACCATTCGCCGCGCATCCCGACGATCACCTCCTACCGCATGCCGGGAGTCAGCTCCGCGGCCCAGTTGATCCGCCTCGACATGGCCGGGTTCGCCGTATCGGCCGGCAGCGCGTGCTCGTCGGGCAGCATGCGCCCCAGCCACGTGCTCGCCGCAATGGGCTATTCCGCACAAGCCGCCGCCGAAGTCGTCCGCGTCAGCTTCGGCTGGACCACGACAGCCGAAGATGTCGCAAAGTTCGCCGAAGCCTGGACGCGGATCGCCCAGGACATAAAGCGAGCCGCATGACGTACCTCGACTACCAGGCGACGACCCCGCTCGCGCCCGAAGCGCTCGCCGCGATGCTCCCGTGGCTCGAATCACAGCACGCCAACCCGCACTCCCCCCACCGCGAAGGTCGCCGCGCCAAAGCAGCCGTCGAAGTCGCCCGCGATCAAGTCGCCGCGCTGCTCCCCCCCGGCGGCCGCGTCGCGTTCACCAGCGGCGCAACCGAAGCACTAAACTGGGCGATCAAGGGTACGCCCGGCCCGATCGTCACGCTCGCCACCGAACACGCCGCCGTCCTCGACACGGTCGCAGCCGAAGCGGCGAGGGGTCGCCAAGTCACGATCTTCCCGGTCAACCCAGACGGCGTGGTCGACCTCGACGAAGCCCGCGCCGTAATCCAACCCGGCACCGGGCTCGTTGTGGCGATGCTCGTCAACAACGAGATCGGCGTCATCCAGCCGATCGCTGCGCTCGCCGGGATCGCCCAAGCAGCCGGCGCGCTGATGCTCTGCGACGCGGTGCAAGGCTATGGCCGCGTTCCGATCCCCGGCACCGTCGATCTGATTGCCATCTCCGCGCACAAGATCCACGGCCCCAAGGGCAGCGGCGCGCTCTGGATCCGCGACGGCGTCGACCTCTCACCGCTGATGCATGGCGGTGGGCAGGAAGCCCCCGGCCGCTCGGGCACGCTGTCACCCGCACTCTGCGCAGGCTTCGGCGTCGCCGCGAAGCTCATGGTCGACCGCAAGGCCCAGGACGCCGCGCACATCGACCGCCTCTGGTCGCTCGCACTCGACCGCCTCGGCCCCACCTGGACGATCAACGGCTCGATCGAACACCGCTATCACGGCAACCTCAACGTCCGGCGCGCAAACCTCGACGTGAACCGCCTGATGTCCGACCTCCGCGACATCGCCTTCTCCGCCGGGTCCGCCTGCGCCAGCGGGTCAGGCCGCTCCAGCCACGTCCTCCGCGCGATCGGCCTCACCGAAGCGCAGGCGCGGTCCAGCATCCGCCTCGGCTTCGGTCGCTACACCACCGAAACCGACCTCCGCGATGCGATAGATGCGATCGTCGCCGCAGCCGAGGCGCAATGGCCATGATCGTCCGCTTCATCGCCCGCGACGGCACCGTCAGCAGCGTTGCGGCCAACCCCGGCGACCGCCTGCTCGACGTCGCGCAAGCCGACGACCAGCCGCTCGAAGGCACCTGCGAAGGCCAGCTCGCCTGCGCGACCTGTCACGTCATCGTCGATGCGGCCGATTTTCTCAAACTGCAGCCAGCAAGCGAGGACGAGGAGGATATGCTCGATCTCGCGCACAACGCGACGCGCACCAGCCGTCTCGCCTGCCAGATCCGCCTGACCGATACGCTCGACGGCTTGACCGTGCGGATCCCCGCTTAGGTCAGCAAAGCTTACAGGAAGACAACGGCCGGTTCAGGGAACGTGCACGGCCCGAGGCACACTACTCCCTCATCGCCTCAATGTACGAGGTCTTGAGAGGAGTACCGGACATGAAGATCATCGCAATGTTCGCCGCTGGCGCGCTAGCCGCGGGAACCCTGGTCGCCTCGGCACCCGCCGACGCGCAGCGTTATGGATGGGACGGTCCGCGCGACGGTCCGGGCTGGCACGATCGTGGTCGGCATGAGGGGCGCGGATGGGACGACCGGCGCGGCTGGGATGGCCCGCGCCACGGCTATCGCGGCTACCGTGATGGTTATCGTGGCGGCGGCTACGGTTATCGCGGCCCGCGCGGTTACGGTCGGTCGCGCGTCGTCTGCCGGATCGAGCGCGGCTATTACGGCCCGGTTCGTCGCTGCTTCGAACGGTGATTCCCGCGTCGATACGGAACCGCACCGACAGCCTCTAGTTTGGTAACATAGGTTGCAGGGGTCATCAGAACCCGCACCCAGCAGGAGAAGTCCCATGAAGTTGTTCACCCTCGCCGCCGCCGGCCTTGTCGCGCTCACCGGTCTCGCCCCCGTCGGCATCGCCGCCGAAGCCTCGGCACAGCGGACCGTCGTCCATGAGCGCACGGTAGTTCGCCACGACGATCGCCGTCCCGGCTACCGTCGTCATGTCGTCCGCACGCGCCAGGTTTGCCGCAACGTGTACCGCAACCATCACCGCCAGCGCGTCTGCCGCACGGTCCGCGTTCGTCGCTGATCGGACGGCCGCCACTAAAGCGGCTTGATCATCCCGCCCGACCCCGCCATATGCGCCGCGGGAGTCGGGCGGACGTGGTCGTCGCCAACTTGGTCAGATCCGGAAGGAAGCAGCCACAACGACCCAGCCACGGGTCGTCCCGGCTCCCACCGCGAACGTTTGCAAGCAAACGGGAGCGCGGCCAGCGGCGCAAAGCGCCGTCTGACGATGCGGCTAAGCCGCAGCGCACTTCTAAACTTCTCAGCTAACCAGTCACCCAAGCGCAACCGGGTAGAAACTACGCCCGATGTTCCCGCAACGTTCCAAATCATTATCCTACGCCGCGCCGTTGTGGCATAAGCTGCGCATGACCGGCATTGCCCACATCACAGGTTCCGACAATCCACTCGCCAGCCTCCGGGCACGTCGACGTGCAGACCCTTCCCAGCGTGTGAACTTTGTGAACTTCCGACCCCTTCGACAGCGCGCGCAGCACCCGCTATGACGACCGCAATGTCAGATTCCTTCGACTTGGGCGAACCCCCGCAGCCCGTGAAAACGCCGGACGCCCCCGCCTACCGCGTGCTCGCGCGAAAATACCGTCCGCAGACCTTTTCCGAGCTGATCGGGCAGGACGCGATGGTCCAGACGCTCGGCAACGCGATCAAGCGCGACCGGCTCGCGCACGCCTTCCTCATGACCGGCGTCCGCGGCGTGGGGAAAACATCGACCGCCCGCCTGATCGCCAAGGCGCTCAACTGCATCGGCCCCGATGGCGACGGCGGCCCGACGATCGATCCCTGCGGCGTCTGCGAACCCTGCCGCGCGATCGCCGAGGGCCGCCATATCGACGTGATCGAGATGGACGCCGCGAGCCACACCGGTGTCGACGACGTCCGCGAGATCATCGACGCGTCGCGCTATTCGGCGGTCACCGCGCGCTTCAAGATCTACATCATCGACGAAGTCCACATGCTGTCGAAGAACGCGTTCAACGCGCTGCTGAAGACGCTGGAGGAACCGCCCCCCCATGTAAAATTCCTGTTCGCGACGACCGAAGTGAACAAGGTCCCGGTGACGGTGCTCTCGCGCTGCCAGCGCTTCGACCTGCGCCGTATCTCCGCCGAACAGCTCGCCAAGCATTTCGCATGGGTCTCGACCGAAGAAGGCGTCACCGCCGATCCCGAGGCGCTGATGCTGATCGCGCGCGCCGCGGAAGGCTCCGCGCGCGACGGCCTGTCGATACTCGACCAGGCGATCGCGCATGCCGGGCTCGAAGGCGGCGGCGTCACGGCGGACGCGGTCCGCCAGATGCTCGGCCTGTCCGATCGCGGCGCGGTCCGCGACTTGTTGACGCTGATCCTCGCCGGTGACGGGGCAGGGGCGCTCGCCTCGATGCGCCGCCAATATGATTACGGCGTCGATCCACTGTCGGTGCTCCGCTCGCTGCTCGAAACCGTCCACGGCATCACGCTGACCAAGGTCGGCACGCCGGCGGACGCTGCGCAGCCGATGGAGGAGCGTGCGGCACGCGAGGAATGGGCGGCATCGCTCGGCTTCCCCGCGCTGCACCGCCTGTGGCAGTTGTTCCTCAAGGGGCATGACGAGGTCGCCAAGGCCGCGCTGCCGATCGAGGCCGCCGAGATGGCGCTGTTGCGCGCGATCTACGCCTCGACGCTGCCCGACCCCGGCGAACTTGCCCGCCAGATCGCCAGCGGTGCGGCCCCGGCGGCTACACCAACGGCGCCGCCGCCACCTACACCCCCGTCCGGCGAAGCGCCGCCCTGGAACGCTGGATCAGCAGCGAAGGCGCCCGAACCCGTCGCGACCGGCCCGATCCTGCCGCCGACGTTCGAAGCGCTGGTCGATCTGCTCGACGAATCAGGCGGCCTCGCGATCGCCGCGCGTCTTCGCCACGGTGCACGCGTCGTGAGCTACACGCCGCCCGAATTCGTCCTCAGCGGCAGCCGCCCGGTCTCGGCCGACACGCTCGCCGAACTCAACACGTTGTTGAAGAGCGTGACGCGGACCGCGTGGAAAGTGTCGATCGTCGACGCCCCTGGCGCGCCGACGCTGCGCGAGGCGCAGGACGCCGCCGATGCCGCGGTGCGCCAGGCTATTCTCGAATCCCCCATCATGAAGGCCGCGGTGGCAGCGTTTCCCGACGCCCAGCTCGAATCGTGGCCCGGCCAAAGGAGCAACGCATGAAGAATATCGATGAAATCCTCGCCATGGCGCAGAACGTCCAGAGCGAACTCGAAAAGGCTCAAGCCAGTCTCGATACGATCGAGGTCAAGGGCGCGTCCGGCGGCGGGCTCGTCAAGGTTAAGGCCTCCGCCAAGGGCCGCATCATCAACATCGCGATCGACGATTCGCTGATGCAGGTGAGCGAGAAGCAAATGCTCGAGGACCTTCTCACGGCCGCGTTCAATGACGCGCGGGCGAAGGCGGATGCTGTGTCGGGGACCGAGATGTCGAAGATGACCAGCGGCCTGCAACTGCCACCAGGCTTCAAGCTGCCTTTCTGAACCAAATCGGGTTCGTTTCGGCGCGGGAACAATCGTTCTTCGGTCGGCGTTGCGCTCTCCAGTAATCAGGGAGAGTCAAAATGGCCGAAGAGCGTATCGTCGAAACCCCGACCACCCACACCACCGTTATCGAGCGCCGGAGCGGCGGTGGCGGCACGCTGATCGCCGTCGTGTTGTTAATTGCGGTGCTAATCGGTGGCTATTACCTGTTCAGCCGCCAGGGCGCACAGAACAGCAAGGACGCGGCCATCACTTCGGCGGCGAAAAGCGTTGGTAGTGCAGCCGATAAGGCAGGCGACGCGGTCGAGAAGTCGACGCAGTAACGTCCACGACGCATGTACAGGTGACGCCATCCCGGCGAAGGCCGGGGCCCAACTGGGGGGACGCGTCCGACTGAGTGCAGCGCTTGGTTATAAAAGCCTTTCCAATTGGGCCCCGGCCTTCGCCGGGGGGGTGCAACGCCGGGGTGGGGTATCCTCATGGCGTCGCATCACGGCGCCGCCCCTATCGCAGACACCCATCCAACCCGTTGTTCCGCACGACAGAAACCCGTCGTGACAGCGTGTTCCCATGCTTCCGCACAAACCCGTGCGGATCAATCGCGGCGCGCTTCTTCGGCAGAGGCAGCACCGCCGCGATCCGGCCCGCCTCGGTCGGCGACAGATGCGACGCATCATGGTTGAAATACCGGATCGCCCCGGCGTTCGCGCCGTACGTCCCGATCCCCGTCTCGGCGATGTTGAGGTACACCTCCATGATCCGCCGCTTCGGCCACATCGCCTCGATCAGCACGGTGAAATACGCCTCGAACGCCTTCCGCACATAGCCGCCGCCCTGGAACAGAAATGCGTTCTTCGCGGTCTGCTGGCTAATCGTCGACCCACCGCGGATCCGGCCGCCCTGCGCATTGCGCGCCGCCGCGCCTGCCATCGCCTTGAAATCGAAGCCGTGATGCGAACAAAACCGAGAATCCTCGCCCGCGATTGCCGCGCGCGCCATGTCCGGATCCATCTCTGAAAGCGGCATCCAGTCCTTCGTCACGCCGTGGCCGTTGATGACGTCGCCCATCATTGTCCAAGTGAACGGCACCGGCACGAAGCGGTAGATGCCGACCCACGCGACCGTGATGAGGACGAAAGCGAAGACGATTTTGGCGGCGATGCGGATAAGGCCCATCGCCGCTCCTTATGCGATCGTCGAGGCCTCGCCAATGACCGCGCGGGCCGCGGTCACACCGGTCTCGTACGCGCCGTGGGCTGTGGAGAAGTCGAAGGCGTGGCATGCTTCACCGGCGAAGTGGATACGGCCGTCGACCGATGCGGCGAGGACGGCGCGCTGGCCGGCGCAACCGACGAGCGCGTGGCTGTAGCTGCCACTGATATAGCGTTCATGGCGCCAGCGGGTCGTGGCCAGCGGAGTGAAGCGCTTGTGCCAGTCGCTTCCCAGAAGTCCGACGAGTTCGTCGATCGCGAACTGTGCTGCATCGCCGTCCTCCAGCATATCCGCGCAATCACCGCCAAAGAAGCTTTCGACGATCGGCCAGCCGAACGGCGACAAGCGGTGGCTCGCCGTGCAGGCGCTGTACGGGTCACCGATCAAGTGCGCGTTGGTTGTCCATTCGGGACGGTCGACGTGGAGGAACACCTTGTCCGCGAGCCCGAGCGGGAGGTCGGCGGCGGCGGCGTGCTTGTCGGGGAGCGGCGGGTCGAACACAATCTGTGACCTGGCGAGGACGGTAGTGGGGACGCAGACGATGACGTGGTCCGCCTCGATCGTGCCGGCGGTGGTGTCGAGCTTGAGGTGGCGGCCGCTGTGGTCGATGCGCGTTACCGGGGTGGAGAGGCGGATGTTCAGACCAGCGGCATGGCTGGCGACGAGTGTGCCGTAGCCTTGCCTGACCGTCCAGTTGTCGTCGGTGGAGGCGTCTTCGTAGGCGGCCCAGTCGTGGAGCGACACTTGGGTCAGGTTCGCGCCGTTGGCGTAGCCGGAGATCGCGTCGATCTTCGGGCGCCACTTGTCGTGCGCGTCAATGAAGTCGGAGAGGGGGCGGTCGGCGCCTTCGAGGGCGGCAACGGCGCGCGTGTTCCAGGCTTGGTAGGCGACGGAGGAGGACGCTTGATCTTCAGGCGAGAAGCCAAGGTCACGCCACTGGGTACGCCAGTTTGCATCGGAGCGGTCGACGGTGAAGCCGGTAGCCTCTGCTATCGACGTCCAAGGATTGCGTTGGGCGGAGTGCAGCCAGCCGCAACCGGCATCAACATGTTCCCCCGCGAAGGCGGGGGTCCAGTCTGGACCCCCGCCTTCGCGGGGGATCAGGGAGGCTAGGGGCAGGCTGTGGGCTCGACCACCCAGGCGGTCGCTGGCCTCGACCAGCAAGACATCATGGCCCGCGTCATGCAGCGTCCGCGCCGCAGCAATACCGGCTGCACCGCCGCCAATGACGACGGTGCGCGCCACTTTACGCTGCCAGCAGGCGCTTCTCGCCGGCGATCCGCATCATCGCCTTTTGCAGCTTCTCGAACGCGCGCACTTCGATCTGCCGCACGCGCTCGCGCGATACGCCGTAGACCTGCGACAGTTCCTCGAGCGTCTTGGGATCATCCGTCAGGCGACGCTCGGTCAGGATGTGCTGCTCGCGCTCGTTGAGGTCGTCCATCGCCGACACCAGCATCGAGTGGCGAACATCCGCTTCCTGCGCGTCGGCGACGATCTTATCCTGCAGCGGCGCATCGTCCTGCAGCCAATCCTGCCACTGGCCTTCGCCGTCCTCACGCATCGGCACGTTGAGCGACGTGTCACCACCCATCGCCATGCGGCGATTCATGCTGACGACGTCGGTTTCGGCGACACCGAGATCTGTCGCAATTTTGGTGACATGCTCGGGGCGCAGATCGCCGTCCTCGAACGCATCGAGGCGGCTCTTCATCCGGCGCAGGTTGAAGAACAGCTTCTTCTGCGCGGCGGTGGTGCCCATCTTCACGAGGCTCCACGAGCGCAGGATGTATTCCTGGATCGAGGCGCGGATCCACCACATCGCATAGGTCGCAAGACGGAAACCACGCTCGGGCTCGAACTTCTTCACGCCCTGCATGAGGCCGATATTGCCCTCGGAGATCAGCTCCGACGTCGGCAGGCCATAGCCGCGATACCCCATCGCGATCTTCGCCACGAGACGAAGATGCGAGGTCACCAGCTGCGCCGCGGCCTCGGTATCGCCATGCTCCTGGAAGCGCTTGGCGAGCATATATTCCTGCTCGGGTTTCAGGAGCGGGAATTTCTTGATCTCGGCGAGATAGCGATTGAGACCGGCCTCGCTGCCGAGCGCAGGAATCGTCGCTGGAACGTTGGAGCGGGCTGCCATTGTCGTAATCCCTTTCTGCTGATCCCGATTGCCGCAATGCGGCATGGGACCTATTATCTATACGTGAAGCTGGGTGAACAGTTCCTGCATGTCTGCGGGCATTTCGCTTTCGAACGCCAAAGCGATGCTTTTCACCGGATGGATGAACCCCAGATGTGCTGCGTGCAAGGCCTGCCGGCGGAAACCGAGCGTTTCGAGCAGCGACTTCTGAGCTTGCTTTGTTCTACCATAGACCGGGTCCCCCAACAAGGCGTGGCCGATCGACGCCATGTGCACGCGGACCTGATGGGTCCGACCGGTTTCGAGCCGGCACTCGATCAGCGCTGCATCGCGCAGTGTCTTTATAGTCGAGAAATGCGTCACGGCACGCTTGCCGCCCTCGACGATCGCGATCTTCTTGCGATTCTGCGGACTCCGGGCGAGCGGTGCGTTGACCGTGCCGCTCGGTGGGCGCGGGATGCCGCCGACGATCGCCTTGTAGCGGCGGTCGATGCTGTGGTCGTGGAACTGCTTCGCCAAGCCTTCGTGGGCGCGGTCGGTCTTGGCGGCGATCATAAGCCCCGACGTGTCCTTGTCGATGCGGTGGACGATGCCGGGTCGCGCGACGCCGCCGATGCCAGACAGGTTGCCGGCGCAATGGTGGAGCAGCGCGTTGACCAGCGTCCCGTCGAAATTCCCTGCGGCAGGATGGACGACGAGGCCAGCGGGCTTGTCGATCACGATCAGGTCGTCGTCTTCGTATGCGACGACGAGCGGTATATCCTGCGCTTCGTTGTGCAGCGGCGTCGGCGGCGGGATGGTGACCGCGAACACCTGACCGGCAGCGGCCTTCTTCGCCGAATCGCGCCACTCGCGACCGTTGAGCGACACTTGGCCCGCGGCGATCAGCGCCTTCAACCGCTCACGCGACATGTCATGAAGCAGTTCGGCAAGCGCGCGATCGAGCCGCCAGCCATCCGTGGCCGGCGTGATCGATGCTTCGACGATGGAAACCCCCCGGTCCATGTCCTACCGATGTGGCGATGAGCGTGACGATTTCAAGCGAATTGCTGCGGCGGCTGGTCGCAGAAGCGGCTGCGTCGCCGGATGCGGAGGTGTGTGGGCTGCTGTTCGGGGCGGCGGGGCGGATCGAAGCGATCGCTGCGTGCGCGAACGTAGCGGCGAACCCTGCGCGGACGTTCGAGATCGATCCGGCCGCGTTGTTTGCCGCGCATCGGCGTGCTCGGGCCGGGGGGCTGGCGGTGGTCGGGCACTACCATTCGCATCCGTCCGGTTTGCCGGTTCCGTCTCCTCGGGATGTGGCGCAGGCTATGGGGGACGGGGCGGTTTGGGTGATCCTTGGCGGCGATGCGGCTCGGGCGTGGCGATCGGTCGAGGTGGGGGCGTTCGTAGAGGAGATGGTTGAGGTGGTTGGTTAGCGACGCCCACCTTCTCTCCCCTCCTGAAAGGGAGGGGCTGGGGGTGAATTGGCTTCCCCATATCTAATCGGTCGTGGATCAAACCGGCTGACCCACCCCCAACCCCTCCCTTTCAGGGAGGGGGGAAGTGAGGCGGTGGCCGCCCATTCCGGGTATGGGCAAATTGGGGCGGCGCCTTTCCTCATGCACCTCTCCATGCACGGCATGCGAAGTTGGCATTGCGCACTTGCCGCCCGGTCGCCACAAGACGCTCCAGAATTAGGGGATTTTCATGACGGTCAGCCCGGTCGATTTCGCGAGCTTGCTCTGTTCGCGCCTGTGCCACGATCTGCTGTCGCCGGTCGGGGCGCTCAACAATGGGCTCGAGTTGCTCGCCGACGAAACCGATCCTGCGATGCGAGAGCGGTGCATGGAATTGCTCCACGACAGCGCGCGGGTGTCGGCCAGCAAGCTGAAATTCTTCCGCCTGGCCTTTGGCGCGGCCGGGGGGTTTGGCGAGGCCGTCGACACACGCGAAGCGCGCTCGGCGATCGAGGGGCTGGTCGCGGAGAACAAGCGGATCACGTTCGTCTGGGCGGTCGAGACATCGGCGATGCCCAAGTCTGCGGTGAAGGTACTGCTCAACCTCGTGCTGGTCGCCACCGAATCGCTGGTGCGCGGCGGCACGATGGAGGTCGGCGGCGAAGATAACGAGGGCCAGCTCGAGATCGTCGTGAAGATCGAAGGCGCCAAGATCGTGCTTGATCCGGAGATACGCCGGACGCTGGTCGAAGGCGAAGGCCAGCACAGCGTCACGCCGCGCGCGGCGGCGGCCTATCTGATTAACACGCTCGTCCAGGAGGCTGGCGGAACGGTGATCGTATCCGAACCAGCTGAAGGTATCATGATCTTCGGCGCCGTCTTCGACGCGCGCTGACCCGTTCCGCGACGAAACCGGGCTCCCACAGGCTCGGGCGTCGCGGTCGAAGACCTACATCGACACTAACGCGCCCTTAACCTCCGATAGGCATGACCGTGTCTGAAACGCGGGGCGCGCATGGACGATTTGCTAGAGGACTTCATTGCCGAGACGCGCGAAACGCTGGAGGCGATCTCCGGCGAGATCGTCGCGTGGGAATCGGACCCCGCCGATCGCACCAGGCTCGATTCGATCTTTCGCTTCGTCCACACCGTCAAGGGCAGCTGCGGGTTCCTCGATCTGCCGCGGCTCGGTCGGCTAAGCCACGCGGCGGAGGACGTGCTGGCGGCGGTGCGCGATGGGTCGCGCGTTCCCGATACGGCGATGGTCAACGCGGTGCTGGCCATCGTCGACCGGATCGGCGAACTCGTCGAGGCGATAGATGCCGGCGCGTCGCTCGACGATACCAGCGAAAGCCTGCTGATCGCCGCGCTCGCACCGGACGCCAAACCGCTGGTGCATGTGGCCAGCGCACCGCAAAGCCGCGCCGCGAGCCGGAGCGTTCGCCTGAATGTCGATCTGCTCGATCACATGATGAGCGGCATGTCCGAGATGGTGCTGGCGCGCAATGAACTCGCCCGACGGTTGCGCGACAGCGAGAGCAGCGTCGATCCGCAGGTGGAAGCCGCGCTTGAACGCCTGTCGCTGACGGTGGCCGACATGCGCGATACGGTCACCCGGACGCGCATGCAGAAGGTCGACGCGCTGTTCTCCGCGTTGCCGCGCATGGTCCGCGACACGAGCGCAGAACTGGGCAAGGCGGTCCATCTTGTGATCGAAGGCGCCGACGTCGAGCTCGACCGCGAGATGATCGAATTGATGCGCGACCCGCTCGTCCACATCGTCCGCAATGCGATCGACCACGGCATCGAGGTGCCGGGGATGCGCCGCGCCGCGGGCAAGCCGGAAACCGGCCGTCTGGTGGTGTCGGCACGTCAGTCCGGCAACCAGATCCTGATCGAGATCGCCGACGACGGACGCGGGATCGACGTCGCGCGGATCGTCGCGAAGGCGGAGCAGCAGAAGCTGTATTCGGCGGCCGAACTCGCAGCGATGAGCGACGCGGCCAAGCTCGACCTTATCTTCGCACCTGGGCTATCGAGCCGCGACGAAGTGACCGCCATCTCGGGCCGCGGCGTGGGCATGGACGTGGTTCGCGCGAATATCGACCAGATCGGTGGCCGGATCGCCCTGACCAACGATCCCGGCCATGGGCTGCGGATCGTCGTTCATGTGCCGCTGACGTTGTCCATCCTGTCGACGATCGTCATCGGCGTCGGCACGCAGCGGTTCGCGATTCCGCGCCAGTCGATCGAGGAGATCGTGACGGTCCGCGGGGATCAGGTTCGGATCGAGACGATCGGCGACGCGGCGGCCGTTACCGTGCGCGGACGTCGCATGCCGATGGTGGCACTCGCATCGCTGTTCGGACTGGGGGCGGGACCGCCGCCGACGCTGGTCATCGTTTCGACCCGTGAGGGGGAGTATGCGCTCGGAGTCGACAGCGTCGTCGATACCGAAGAACTGGTGGTGAAGCCGGCGTCGCCCGCGGTGATGGCGACCGGTGTCTATGCGGGCAAGACGCTTCCCGACAACGGCCTGCCGATGCTGCTGCTCGACACATCGGGAATCGCCGCAGTCGCAGGGCTGCGGTTCGCGCCGACCCTGGCAAACCATGCGGCGGCGGAAGAAGCGGTCGTGCCGGGCATTCCCGCATTATTGTTCGATGATCTGGACGGTCAGCGGCGCGCGATCGCGCTTGCGGTGATCGACCGGGTCGAAGTCGTCCCGACCGACGCGATCCGGTGGAGCGGCGGCGCCATGCGGCTGTCGGTCGGCGGTGCCCTCGTTCCGCTCTACGCGGTTGGCGAGTTCGGCGGCCGTGCCGATGTGTCCGTGTTGCGGCTTACCGACGGTGAAAGCGAAATGGCGTACGCGATCACCGACGCCATCGAGATCGTCGAATTGCCGGCGGAAGTCGCCCCAGCGCGCCAGGCGGTTGCCGGTAGTGGCGGACCGATCGCGGGGGTCGTGCTGATCGACGGCGAGCCGGTCGAACTGGTCGACCCGCATGCGTTGTTCGCCGGCGAACCGATGAAGGCCGCAGCGCCGCCGGTCTGCCTGTTGCAGGTCGACGGGTCGGGCTGGATGGAGACGTTCCTCAAGCCCGCGCTGGAGGCGTCCGGCTATCGTTGCGTCACGGCACTCGCAGCGGGAGAAACCGCAGCGGTCGCGTTGGCGATGGAGGATGCGCCGATCCGCGAGACCGCCGCGCCGGTGGTCATGCTCCGGCGCTTCCGCACCGCCGAAGGCGACGATGATGGGAGCATCTATCGGTACGATCGGCCCGCGCTGATCGCGGCGATCGCGGCACGGAGAGCGCAATGAGCGATCTATTCTTGATCGCGCATATCGCGGGGCGCGGAGTCGCGATCGATGCGGCGCAGGTCGATTCGGTGGTCGATATCGGCGATATCGTCGCGGTGCCGCGGGCCGGCACGTTCGTCCGCGGTCTGGCTGCGCTGCGTAGCCGGGTCGTCACGGTGATCGACACCGGCACTGCGCTCGGGCTGGCGCCGACGCCCGACACCGCACGACGCGCGGTCATCACGATGGTCGAGGGGCATCATTACGCGATCCTGGTCGACTCGGTCGAAGACGTTGCGCCGTTCCAGCGACTCGCTCTGTCGCCGGGTCTGGCGTTGCAGCACGGCTGGGCCACGGCGGGGACGGGGATCGTCGAGCGCGATGGCGAACCGTTGCTGATCGTCGATCTGGCCGCGCTCATCCCCGCATCCGCGCCCGTGGTATGAGCCGGCGGCGTGACGGGAAATAGCGGGTGATCCGCTACCCTTAACCCGCCGCTTACGGTTTGCGGGCTATCATCACCCCAACGATTTCCCCGGAAGGCTTTTGATGAAGACCTGTCTTGTCGTCGACGATTCGAAGGTGATCCGAAAGGTCGCCCGTCACATCCTCGAGACGCTCGAGTTCACCGTCACCGAAGCGTGCGACGGCCGCGAGGCGCTGCAGGCCTGCATGGCATCGGTTCCCGACGTGATCCTGCTCGACTGGAACATGCCTGTCATGAACGGCATGGATTTCCTGCGTGCGCTGCGCGAGGCCGACGTCCCGCGTCGTCCGAAGGTCGTGTTCTGCACCACTGAAAACGGCATGGCCTATATCCGCGCCGCGATCGAAGCCGGCGCGGACGAATACGTCATGAAGCCGTTCGACCGTGACACGCTCGAATCGAAGCTCCAGATCGTCGGCATGGCCTGATCCGAGCGATTCGATGACGGCGCGGCCTCATCCCTCTCCACGGCGCATTGCGGACGTTTCTACCGATACGACCCGCGTGTTGATCGTCGACGACTCGGTCGTCGCGCGCGCCGTGATCGCGCGGCTGATCGACGCGAGCGATCGGTTTTCGGTGGTCGGCGCAGTCGGCAATGTCGGGGCCGCGCTGGAGTTCCTCGCGCGGGCGACGGTCGATTTCATCCTGCTGGATATTGAGATGCCAGGCGTCGACGGACTGACGGCCTTGCCAGATCTGATCGCGGCGGGGGGCGGCGCGAAGGTCATCATCGTGTCGTCGTCGGTCGACAACGGCGGCGCGGCGACCGTGCAGGCGCTCGCGATGGGGGCCGCGGAAACGCTCGTCAAACCGACCGCGAGCGAATTGTCGGCGCGGTTCGGCGCGGCGCTTGTCGCCAAGCTCGAAAAGCTTTGCGAGCATCCGGGACAGTTGCCGCCGGCACTCGTGGTTCGATCGACGCCATCGCCACTTCCCGGATCGTATTCCCCCATCACCCAGCCTGCTGTCTCGCGCTCTATAGGCATGCCGACGACGCCATTGGCTCGCCGCGCGACGGGCGACGATTACGACATCGTCGCGATCGGGGCATCGACCGGCGGCATTCACGCCTTGAGCCGGATGTTCCGCGAACTGCCGAGCGGCTTCCGTTTGCCGATCGTCATCACCCAGCATCTGCCGGCATCGTTCATGCCGTATTTCGCCGCACAGATGGCGCTGTTGTCGGGGCGGGTCTGCGAAGTCGCGGTCGACCGGTTGCGGATACGCCCGGGCCGCATCGTCGTCGCGCCAGGCGACGCTCATCTCAAATGCGTCAGGCTCAGCGATGGCGGGGCGGCGTTTCGCCTGACGCACGAGGCCGTAGCAAGCGGGTGCATGCCATCGGTCGACCCGATGCTTGCGTCGCTGGCCGATGTCTATGGCGCACGGGTCATGGCGGTCGTGCTGAGTGGCATGGGCCGCGACGGGGCAGAAGGCGCGCGCCGAATCCACGACGCGGGCGGATGCGTCGTCGCGCAGGATCAGGAGACGTCGGTGGTGTGGGGTATGCCCGGCGCTGTGGTGGGATCGGGCGTTGCCGACGCGGTATTGGCGCCCGACGCGATCGGTCGCCTCGTCGCATCGCGACGGCGCGCATGACTCATGCGGCACTCCCCGCGGCGCTCCCCACGTCGGTCGCCTCGCCGACCGCGGTCAGCGTTCTCACCGCATTGCTGGAGGCGCGGACCGGGCAGCAGATCGCCGCCTATCGATCATGGCGCCTCGATACGGCGCTGAAACCGCTGTTGCGCGATCAGAAGTTGGATACGCTCGATCAGTTGGTGACCCAGTTGCTCAAGGGAAGCGACCGGCTGATCGGCGACCGGATCGTCGATGCGCTGGTCAATCAGGAAACCTCGTTCTTTCGCGATGCACACATTTTCGAAACGATCGTCGAGGCGATCGCCGCTGCCGAAAGCACGGGTCAGCGTCCGCGAATCTGGTGCGCGGGCTGTTCGACCGGTCAGGAACCGCTGTCGCTGGCAATGCTGTTTGCGGAACGGCAGGAAACCACCGGCGCGGCGATGCCGGAAATCATCGCCACCGACGTGTCCGATGCGGCCATCGTCCGGGCGAGGACGGGGCGTTTCTCGCAATTCGAAATCCAGCGCGGGTTGCCGGTTCGTCGGATGGTCCGCTGGTTCGATACCACCGGGAGCGATTGGGTCGCCAAGCCGGAACTGGCCAAGGCGATCGCGTTTCGCCGGATGAAC
The DNA here is from genome assembly GCF_003688625.1 of Sphingomonas sp. PP-CE-3A-406. GTDB lineage: Bacteria > Pseudomonadota > Alphaproteobacteria > Sphingomonadales > Sphingomonadaceae > Sphingomonas. The sequence continues at coordinate 735,694 of NZ_RCWY01000001.1, read as the reverse complement.
CTGGTGTCGGATCAGCCGCCCCCGGGTCGGTTCGATATCGTCCTGTGCCGCAATGTCCTGCTGTACCTGTCGAGCGAGACCAAGCTTCACGTCTTTCCGAAGATTGCCGCGGCGATGCGGCCGGGCGGTCTTCTGGTCATGGGCGCCGGCGAGACCGTGATCGGCCAGACCCGCGTGTTCGAACCGAGCAAGCGCTTTCGCGGATGCTACGAGACGCAAGGACACCCAGGACGAAGCTGACGGTATCGTCTGGGCGCTGGCGGCGCCGATCGGTATCCGCCGCAGCCTATTACTTCGGCAACCCGTTGACGCTACTGATGTCGTTGGGCAGTGGTCGGGCGGTACACGGCGTCGCGGCGCCCTCTGTGCCACGCGTGCAGAACGGCTCGAAGGGAAGCTGGCTTGAAGTTCATCGAGACGCCGTCACCCAATTTCGACGATCGCACGCAGCCCGTCACGATGATCGTGCTGCATTATACCGGCATGAAGGACGGCGCATCAGCGATCGCCCGGTTGCGCGATCCCGAGGCGAAGGTCTCGTCGCATTACCTGGTCGAAGAGGATGGCACGGTTCTGCGGATGGTCGCCGAGGACCAGCGCGCTTGGCACGCGGGCAAGTCGCACTGGCGGGGGATCGAGGACGTCAATTCCGCGAGCATCGGCATCGAGATCGTCAATCCCGGCCACGAGTTCGGCTATCGCCCGTTCCCGCCCGAGCAGATCGCATCGGTCGTGGCGCTGGTCGCCGAGATCAAGGATCGCCACGAGATCACGCGAGGCAACATCGTCGGCCACTCCGATATCGCGCCGACGCGTAAACGCGACCCTGGCGAGTTGTTCCCGTGGCACGAACTGGCACGGCGGCGACTGGCATTGCCACGGCCAACCAAGAATTTGATGGATCCCGGCTGGACCGAAGGCGGCTTCTGCCTTGCGCTCGAACGCTTCGGCTACGACGTCGAGAACCGGATGGCGGCGACGATGGCTTTTCAGCGGCGGTTTCGCCCGGAACTGGTCGATGGCGAGGTCGATGCGGAGTGCCGCTGCATATTGCTGGCGTTGCTGCTGCCGAAACCGATGGGCGACGACTAACGAACGCAACTCTCCCCCTCCCGGAAAGGGAGGGGCAGGGGGTGGGCAGCCGTTTTGACCACGAAAACGGTGGTGCATCGCCCGCACTCACGCTAGGGCTCGCCTCGCCAGAGGGTCGGGCGGCCGCGGGTGTCTCAGGACACGCGAGGAAAGTCCGGGCTCCGCGAAACGACGGTGCCGGGTAACGCCCGGCGAGGGTGACCTCAGGGAAAGTGCCACAGAGAGCAGACGGCCAACCCTCGGCTTCGGTCGGGGCGGTCAGAGTGAAAGGGTGCGGTAAGAGCGCACCGCGCGCCTGGTAACAGGGGCGGCACGGCAAACCCCACCGGGAGCAAGATCGAATAGGGGTGGCACATGGGCTTCGTTTCAGCTCGTCACCCGGGTTGATTGCTTGAGGCGGCGGGCAACCGTCGTCCTAGAGGAATGGTCGCCTAACTTCCGTATCGAAGGATCGGAAATGGACAGAACCCGGCTTACAGACCCTCTGGCATCCTTCCCCGAACCGTAGCAGACTGCGCGCAAATGATGCGGGGTGCGACGTGGGGGAAGTGATGCGGATCAAGACGATCGCGCTGTTGAGTGCCGGCGTGTTGGCGATGGCGGGCGGGCTTGTGCCAGTAGGCGCGCAGACGCCGCCGCCGTCGACGACGGTCCAGCAAGATTTCGATGCAGCAACCGCGCTGGATGCCAAGCCCGATCGCACGGCGTCACTGGCGGCCTGGGAAAAGCTGGAAACACGGACCAAGGTCGGGTCGCGCAGCCGCGGCATCGTGCTGATCCGCAAGGCGCCGATTCTGTTCGCGCTCAACCGCGCCGACGAATCGGTGAAGGCCGCCCGGGCGGGGCTTGCCTTGCTTCCGGCGGACGACGCCAGTCTCGCGGAGGATCGGACGCGCGCGTTCCTGATCCTGGGCCAGGTCGCGACCGACACGCTCGATTACGCGGGCGCCGTGACTGCGCTGCAGCAGGCAGAGGCGAGCGCCATCACCACGGGGGACAAGCTGGGCGCGATGCTGGCGTTGGCGACCGCGCAGATTTTCATAGATCCCACCGCAGCAGCCGCCACTTTGGCACGAAGCGACACGCTGATCGCCAAGTCGAAGCTCGAAAAGAGCGTAGCCGCGCGGTTCGCGCGCGAGCGGACGCTCCTGAAACTCAATACTGGCGATATCGCCGGCGCCCGTGCGAGCGCGTTGCAGGCGATCAGGCTTCTCGGCGGCCTCGAAACGGACAAGGTCGATATCATGGACGCCTCGGCACGGTCCGACGCCGCGATTGCGTTCCTGCTGGGGGGCAACGCGGAAGAGGCACGGCGGTATATGGCCTATACCGGTGCAGGACGCATGGTGAAAGGTTCGTTCGATCCCGCCGCAGAGATGCGCTCGCCGGATTGTGGCGGCGATGCCGGTCTCAAGCCGCAGGACGTCGCGGTGGTCGAGTTCAACATCGCATCCGACGGCACGATCGACCAAGCGGTGCCGATCTATGCCGCGGGTGGCGGTCAGGTCGCGCTGGAGTTCGCGCGTGCGGTCAAGGGTTGGTCGTGGCCTGCCGAAAAGGTCCAGGCGATTCCGGCGTTCTATCGCTATCACGTGCGGGTCGAGATGCGCTGTTCGACCGCGTTCCAGCGGCCATCAATCGGCGACGGGTTGGACGGTGCGTTGGAGCAATGGCTCTCCAGCAAGGGCGTCACGGTAGCGCCCGAACCGGTAGGGCCGCAGGCGGCAGCGCTCGCGGGGCAGCGGGCCGAACTGGCTTCGGCGACGGCCCAGTCGCCTGACGGTTTGCGCACGCTCGCCGCCATCTACCGCCTGACGAGCAATCCGACCGTCGCGCGCGAAGAGCGGGCTGCACTGTACGCACGCGCTCTGGCGATCGCGAAGGCCAACGATGGGCCCCCCAGTGCGCGACTGACCTTCGATTTGCCAGGACGCGTCGATGCGGTCACCGATATCTGGAAGCCGGGTGTCTTTGAGCGCACGCTGACGCCGATGGTATCGGAACCCGTCTATGCGAACGATCCTCAGGCGCGAGCGGCGATCCGGCTGATCATGGTCGATGGCGCCGTTGCACGGACGCGAAAGTCCGAAAAGAACGACACGGCAATCGTCACGCTTCGGCAAGTGGCGGACGACAAGGCGTTGCGGCCGAACGATCCGCTCCGCGTCGGCGCGCTGATCCGGATCGCGTCGATCGAGGAACGCAACGGTCAGATCGATGCGGCCCGCGCGACGTTCGCCTCCAGTGGCCTGACGGCGAACCAGTGTGCGATCATGGATGCACCACCCAAGATGGTATCCAAGCCCGGATCGGAAGCGTTCCCGATGGAAGCCCAGCGATGGGGTTTCGAAGGCTGGACCCAGATTCAGTACGACATCGGCGCGGATGGCAACGTCGTCAACCAGCGCGCGCTGTTGAGCTATCCGCCGTTCATCTTCTCCGAAGCGGGGACCAAATTCTTCACGATGGCGAAATATGCCAAGACTTATCGGCCCGACGGAGGCCTCGGTTGTGGTGCCACGACAAGCCGCATCAAGTTTCTGCTGCCGGAATCGGCGCGGCGTGGATCGTGACTTTTAGCTAACGCCCTCCCAACGACCGTTGGGAGGGAGCGAGCCCTACACCAGCACCTTGTCCGGCCGGCCGACCTCTTCCAGCACGGTGGTCGAATCGATTTCCATCATCGGTTTGATCAGCCCGTCGCGGATGTCGTAGACCCAGCCGTGGAGCAGCACTTCCTGCCCGCGCGCGAACGCGCCCTGGATCGTCTTGGTGCGCGCGAGGCGGAGGAGCTGGTCGCGGACGTTGACCTCGACCAGTCGGTTGACCTTTTGCTCGCGGTCGGGCTGCGCGTCGATCTCGTCGGCATGGTCGTGCAGCACGCAGCGCGCGGTCGAGAGCCAGTCGTCGACCGGGCCGGTGGTGCCGCCGTCGAGCGTCGCGCGGATCCCGCCGCACGCATAATGCCCGCAGATGATGATGTGCCGCACGCCGAGCACGTCGACCGCATATTGCAGCACCGACATCAGGTTCATGTCGTCGTCGTTGACCAGATTGGCGATGTTGCGGTGGATGAACATGTTGCCCGGCGGCGTCATCGTCATCTGTTCCGGGCTGACCCGGCTGTCCGAACAGCCGATCCACAGGAACTCCGGGTTCTGCCCGACCAGCTGGCGCTGGAAGAAATCGGCGCTTTCCTCGATGATCTCGGCCGACCACGCCTTGTTGGCGAGCAGGAGCTGTTTGTACTGCCTCATGCGAAACGGACCTCGGTCTGGGGGGCGTTGATCAGCTTGACCGTGCGCAGCGCGAGATCGCCGCGGATGAGCACGGTGATGCCGCGATACGCGGCGCCCTTGATGAACGCGTTGATGATGTCGACATTGTCGAGATCGACATAGCTGGTCGACGACAGGTCGATCAGCAGGTTCGCGTTGTCGGGCACCTTGGCGAGCGACTTCTGCAACTCGTATTTATGGATGAAATACAGATTGCGCCGTGCGCGAACGAGGCAGTCCTCGTCGTCGCAGGCAAAGGTGATCGCGGTGCGGAAGTTACGCGCGACGACGAAAACGAAGCCGACCGCGAGGCCGATGACGATGCCTTCGAGCAGGTCGGTGAACAGGATCGCAGCCACGGTGACGACGAATGGAATGAACTGCGTCCAGCCCTGCTTGAAGCGTTCGGTGTACAGCTTGGGCTTGGTCAGCTTGTAGCCTGTCGCGATCAGCACTGCGGCGAGTGCCGACAGCGGGATCAGGTTAAGTACCGACGGGATTAGCGCGACGCTGACCAGCAGCCAGAAGCCGTGCAGCATCGTCGACAGCTTGCTCTCGGCCTTGGCATCGACGTTCGCCGATGAGCGGACGATCACCGAGGTGACGGGGAGGCCGCCGACCAGGCCGGACAGGATGTTGCCGCCACCCTGCGCCATCAGCTCCCAGTTCTTGTCGGTCGAGCGACGGCGCGGATCGATTTCGTCGACCGCCTTGACGCTCAGCAGCGATTCGAGACTGGCGACGATCGCGAGCGTGACCGCGCTGCTCCAGACGATGCCCATCGTGATCCCTGAGAAGTCGGGGAAGGTAAACAGCGACGGGAATTGCGACAGTGTCTGCGTGATCGGCACCTGGACGAGGTGCGTTGCCTGGAGCTGCCAGTCGGGCTTCACCAAACCGAGCAGCATATTGCCGAAGATGCCGATCAGCACGACGACGAGCGGGCCGGGGACGAAGCGCAGGGGACCGTCCTTCGGCTTGGCGCCATCCCACCAGAACAGGAAGGCAAGGCTGACGCCGGCGATCAGGATCGCGCCGGGCGTCACGCTGGCGGAGAGGCTGTCGAGGATCCGCGAGAAGGTGTTGACGCCGTTGGCGGTGGTAAATTCAAAGATGCCCACCGCTTCGCGGTCGAATCCGACCGCATGCGGGATCTGTTTCAGGATCAGGATCAGGCCGATCGCGGCGAGCATGCCGGTGATGACGGACGACGGCACGAACTCGCTGAGAATACCGGCGCGGGTCAGCGAGAAGCAAATCTGGAGAACGCCCGACAGCACGACCGCCATCAGAAACATCTGGTAGCTCGGCATGCTCTCGATCGCGGTGAGCACGATCACGGTCAGGCCGGCGGCGGGGCCGCTGACCGACAGCGGCGACTTGGAGAACAGGCCGACCGCGATACCGCCGACGATGCCGGAGATGATGCCAGCGAACAGCGGCGCGCCGGACGCGAGCGCAACGCCGAGACAGAGGGGCAGCGCAACGAGCGCGACGACGACGGAGGCGGGAAGATCCGCACGCCATGTGGTAAGCTTTGGAATGAGAGTCGGCACCAGTGCTCCTGTCGCTAAGGTGTCGGCTGGGAATACGTCCGCACCGGACGCATCTATCCATGCCACATGACAAATAGTTCATGTTCATTAATCGATGAACGGTGGCTGACTCAAGGCGGAATGTTGCGATGCGGAAGATAGTTGGAACGGACGAGTTTGGCTCGGCTTCGTCACGCGCGGTTGCGTTGTCCGTAGGGACGCCTATCTCGGGCCGCTATGGCTCGAAGCACGACACGATCTTCCGACTGGGGTTTTCCACGCTGGCGCGAGTATGGCGCGAGCACCGAGGCGGTGACCGTCCGGCTGTGCGACCGGCATGGCTGCAACGAGCCCGGTAATTGCCCGGCACCGAAATCGCCGAACAGCCCGGACCGCTGGTATTTCTGCATGAACCATGCCGGGGAATATAATCGCGGCTGGAATTATTTCGAAGGGTTGAGCGCGGAGGAAGCGGCCGAGCGGGAGGCGGCGGAAACGCGCACGGCTGACGGCTACACCGATCCGAAGCATTATGCCTGGGCCGGCTCGGGCGACGGCAGCCGGTCGCGCGACGAGATGCGCGCGCTGGAGGTACTGGACCTGGAACCCGATGCGACGTTCGAGGACGTGCGTGCGGCGTGGCGGCGGATGGCAAAGGCGAACCATCCCGATGTGCGCCCGAACGACAAGGATGCGGCCAAGCGGTTCCAGGGCGTGCAGGCGGCGTACGAGGTGCTGAAGGCGGCCGAGGATCAGCGGACGTGGAAACCGGCGTGATCCGGGTTCTTGCCAGTCGCTGGCAGGGGAGCGTTCTGGTCTGCGGCAAATGTTCGAAAAAGCTCGACGGCGGGTTCGGCGAGAAGGGCCGGACGCCGCTAGTGAAACTGTTGCGTCAGGCGCTCGGTCTCAAGAAAGGCCGCAAGGCGGATCGCGGGGTGGTCGAGATCAAGTGTCTCGGCGTGTGCCCGAAGAACGCGGTGGTGATGATCGACGGCGCTCGGCCGGACCGGTGGATGCTGGTGCCGGTTGGTGCGGATACGGATGAAATCGTTGCAACTCTTACCGAACACCGCGACGTGCCCTCACCCTCGCCGCCTCCGGCGTCTCTCCCTCTCCCCTGAGGGGAGAGGGAAGGGGCCCTCGGCCACTTGGCCGTGGGAAGGGTGAGGGCACGGTCTCAGTCGGCGTACCGCTCGGCCGTTTCCCGGATCAGCGCGATCATGTTCGGGATCCCCTGCGTGCGGTTCGAACTCAGTTGCTTGCTCAGATCGAACGGCGCAAGTTCCGCAGTGATGTCGGTCGCGACGATCGTGCCCGGCGCCTGATCCTGCACCGTTAGCAACACCAGAGCGATGATGCCCTTGGTAATCGCCGCATTCGAATCCGCGAGAAAGTGTAGTCGGCCATCGTCGGTCGTGGTTGGATACACCCAAACCGAAGCCGAACACCCGCGCACCAACGTCGTATCGGTCTTCAGCGCATCCGGCATCGGTTCGAGCTCTTTGCCGAGGTCGATCAGCAGGCGGTAGCGATCGTCGGGTTCGAGGAAGTCGTATTCCTCGCGAATATCGGTGAGAGTGGCCATGGCGCGGTCGGTAGCGGTTCGGCCTCAGCGCTTCAACACCGGGGAACAAACCAGAGGCGTATCTCTGGTTGCTACCACCCCGGCGAAGGCCGGGGTCCAGTTGGGGGACAGCTATGGTGAGGTACGGTAATTCGTTATTACTACCTCTCCAACTGGGCCCCGGCCTTCGCCGGGGTGGTCGTGTGGTTTTGGCGAGGCTTAAAGATCCACCCCGGCAGCGATCGCCTCGAGCTTCTTGATCCGCTCCTTCAAGTCGGCGATCTCGATCCGCGACCCGGTCGACACCGCCATCGGCATCCGACCGTCTTGTGTATGATCCAGCTCCAGCCGCCGCAGCGATAGCCATCCGCGCCATCCGGCCAAGCCACCGGCCACGATCATCGCGAGGCCCGCAAGGCTCGCCAGCGCCAAGGTGATATAGACGTTAGGTTCGATCATGTCCGCCTCCTAGCGGTCGCGGAGCCGCTCGATCTCTCGGTCGAGATCGACGCTCTTGTGGTTGTCGGTGATCACGCGCTCCAACACCTGGATGCGCTCCTTCATCTGCTGCACCTCGTCGCGCAGCCGCGCCGCTTCGGGATCGTTTATCAGCGACACCCCGTCATTGCGGTGAGCGTTTTTGAGGCCGGCTTTGATAATACCGGCAATCATTACGATCACGACGATCATCACGACCATCACCTGTCCACCATTCATGATCCTGTCTCCTGTGATGTCTGGACCCCGTTGAGCGGGGCTCCGTTGAGCGGGCGTTCGTCGCGAAGCTGCTCGATCTCGTCCGCCAGTTCGATCCCGCGGTCGGTAACGATCCGTTCGAGCACGCGGACCCGCTGTTCCAGCCGGCCGGTGTGCGCCGCATATTGCGCCGACTTTTCCGCGATCATCTGCGCGTCGAGTTCCATCCTGCGGTTCTTGTAGGCGAACCAGGGCCGAACCACGACGCCGCCAAAGATCGCGAGCAGTCCGCAGCAGATCCCGAGGATGGGAATAAGTATCGGGCTTATCATCGTCAGGATCCCTTTCAACGGTCGCGGAGGGCGTCGATCTCGCGTGCCGTACGCTCGGCGGGATCGGTGGCGATGCGTTCGAGGACTGCGATCCGTTCCTCGAGGCGGGAGACCTGCCCGGTCAGGCGCTCATTCTCGCTGCTCAGCAGCTCGACCTTGCGTTGATCGTCGGGGCCTGTCCCATGCTGGTAGCTGAGACGGTGGCGCTTGCCGCCATGATCGCTTTCCAGCGGATACCCATGCTTGGCGCGAACCCATGTCCGGAAAGCGTGCGATGCGCTGACCGCACCGACGATGCCGACCGGTACCATCCAACCCATATCCATTGTTCGATCCCTCAGTTTGGCTGGAGGCGAAGCGCCTCGATTTCGCGTGCGGTGCGCTCGGCGGGATCGGTGGTGATCCTTTCGAGGACCTGGATACGCTCCTGCAAGCGGTCGATCTGACCGGTGCGGCGCGCATTCTCACTGTCGAGCAGCGCGATGCTGCGTTCCGCATCCCGGTTCGCGGCCTTGACCGCGATCCGCGCCTTGCGGCGACCAAATGCCTGGATCGTAAGCGTTGCCAGCGTTCCCAGTATGATACCCAGTATGAGTGCTGCTTCTGGTGGCATGGTATTTCCCCCTTTTGGATCGACGCCGCGTCTCAGCGCAGGCTGTCGATCTCTGCCGCGAGGCTGTTGCTGGAGCGGCTGGTATAGTGTGTCTCGATGTCGGCAAGGCGGCGATCGATGTCGCGGAACTTGCTGCGCACCTCGGCGGTCGAGCGCTTCGGGTTCGAGCGGACGCCCTGCCAGAACTTCGCGTCATCGGGCGTCTCGTACAGGCCGATCGGCTTGGCGTGTCCCATCCATGCGACCATCCAATAGGCCAGCAGCGTCCAGGGAAAGCCCCCGGCGAGCGTGAGGACGACCATCCCGACCCGGACGAAGAGCGCATCGATGCCGGTATAGTCGGCAATCCCCGCGCAGACGCCCTTCCACTTGGCATTCTGTTTATCGAGGTAAAACTGTGTGCGGCTGCCAGACATTTCAGTTCCTCCGATCGAGGGGGCGATCCAATGGGCGTTCGGACTGACGATCCGAAAGATACGGCGACTGCGTTGTGCCGAGGCCTGGCTTCCAGTCGGGGTTATCGGCGGCGATGATCCGTTCGACGGTCATCACGCGGTCTTCGAGGCGACGTGCGAGCGCCTGCATCTCGTCGAGCAACCGTTCGTCCTCTTCAGTGATCCGCGGCGCCTGCTTCCACTTGGTGATGTAGTGCAGGATCACCCACGGCAGCCCGATGAAGAGAATGCCGCAGACCAGAACTGGCATGAAATCGTCCATCTCAGTCGTCCTTCTTCAGGCGCGCTTTCAGCGCGGCGAGCTGGGCATCGACCTTGTCGTTGCTGCGCAACTCGGCGATTTCCTCTTCGAGCGTCTTGACGACCCCGAGCCCCATCGCATCCGCGCGGCCCTCGGCCTCGTCGACGCGGCGGTCGAGAATGTCGAAGCGGCTGAACGCCTCGTGCGTCTTCGGACCGTTGTACATCTCACGCAGGCGGGTGCGGTTGTTCGCGCTCTCCAGCCGGGTCTGCACCGCGTTCTGCTTGGTGCGTGCCTCGCGGAGCTTGGTCTGGAGCTTGGCGATGTCCTCCTCAGAAGCCCGAAGCGCATCGTCGAGCACGCCGACCTCGGCCTTCAACTGCTCGGCCATGTCGAACGCCTTCTGGCGTTCCACGAGCGCGGCCTTGGCGAGGTCCTCACGGTCCTTGCTCAGCGCCAGCTCGGCCTTCTCGGTCCAGTTGTCCTGGAGCTGCTCCAGCTTCGAGATATGGCGGCGCATCTCCTTCTGGTCGGCGATGGTGCGCGCAGCGGAGGCGCGAACCTCGACCAGGGTCTCCTCCATCTCGAGGATGATCATGCGGATCATCTTCGACGGATCTTCGGCCTTCTCGATGAGATCGGCGAAGTTGGCGGCGACGATGTCGCGGGTGCGGGAAAAGATGCCCATGTAAATCCTACTCCAGGGGTCGGCCCGAGGCTCTTGGCGAGCCGTCGGGGTATTAGGCCACGATTGCGGTGTGAACTGCAACGGGGACCGCGTTGTTTACGATCGCGGGGCCGACTGCGCCGAGGACGCAGGTTGCGCTGACGACGATGGTGCAGAGGGTGGCGGCGACGGTGCGGGCGATGGTGGTGTTGAACATGGTGGGTCCCCTTTAAGGATGGTTGGTTCCGCTATTCGGCGGGTTGCCTGAAGCTGTGCATCTCTCGTGCCAGTTTTGAAAATGTTGGGTTTGCAGGGGTTTGCGCGATTTCGACTGCCGGGGTGGCACCGCAAGCTTGCCAAGAGTTGGGAATTCGCGCCACATCTTCGCCATGGAGCGAACAACCCAGGTCATCGGCGAGTCCGGTACGTTCATGGCAGCGTTGGAACGCGCGTCGCGGGCGGCGGCGTTGGATCGTCCGGTACTGGTGATCGGCGAGCGCGGGACGGGCAAGGAACTGGTCGCCGAACGCCTCCATCGCCTGTCGCCGCGGTGGGACCAGCCGCTGGTGATCATGAACTGCGCGGCGCTGCCCGAGACGCTGATCGAGGCGGAGTTGTTCGGCCACGAGGCGGGTGCGTTCACCGGCGCGACCAAGGCGCGGGTAGGGCGGTTCGAGGAGGCCGATGGCGGGACGCTGTTCCTCGACGAACTCGGCACGCTGTCGATGGCGGCGCAGGACCGGCTGCTGCGCGCGGTCGAGTATGGCGAGATCACGCGGATCGGCTCGTCGCGGCCGATGCGCGTCGATGTGCGGATCGTGGCTGCGACCAACGAGCATTTGCCGGACAAGGTCGACCGCCACGAGTTTCGCGCCGACCTGCTCGACCGGCTGTCGTTCGAGGTGGTGACGTTGCCGCCTCTGCGCGCGCGGACCGGCGACGTGGTGGTACTCGCCGAACATTTTGGCCGGCGCATGGCGTCCGAACTGGGCCGCGAACGCTGGGAGGGGTTCGGCCCCGCGGCAATGGATGCGCTGATCGCGTATCGCTGGCCGGGCAACGTCCGCGAACTCCGCAACGTCGTCGAGCGCGCGGTGTATCGCTGGGAACAAGCGGGGCCGATCGACGCAATCGAGATCGACCCGTTTCAGTCGCCACACCGTCCGGGGGCATCGACCGCGCCGAGGCCGGCGGCCGCGGCATCGCAACCGATCGAAGCGGAGGACGGTGAAGACCCGGTCGTCGCGTGTGAGGAAGGTCCCTCGGACTTCAAGTCCCGCGTGTCGCGCTTCGAACGCGATTTGCTCTCGCGCGCGTTGTCGGAAAACCGCTTCAACCAGCGCGCCACCGCCGAGGCGCTAGGCCTGAGCTACGACCAACTCCGCCACGCCCTGAAACGCCACGACCTGCTCAACGCGGGGGCCTGAGCCGCCAACCACCCGTCATCCTGACGAAAGTCAGGACCCAGAGCCAGGCTGGACGGCGTTCGTAACCCTGGGTCCTGACTTTCGTCAGGATGACGACATGGCGTTGCTAGCCGCTCTTCCCCACCAGCCCCGCCAGCTTCTTCAGCTTTGGCGCAACCACCGGCACCGTCAGCATCGTGCTCGCCAGCGCCATCAACAGCAGCGCCGTGAACGTCTCGTTGGTGATGATCTTCTTATCCAGCAGGATGTTGACGAAGATGATCATGATCAGCGCCTTGGTCTGGAGCAGCCAGCCGATCGCCGACGCCTCGCCTGGCCGCCACTTCAGGATCCGCCCCGCGGCGTGAACGCCCGCCAGCTTGCCGCCGACCGACGCGACCAGCAGCAACGCCGCCGCGCCGAACACCGCATAGCCGCCGACCGCCCACTGCGTCTTCAGGCCCGTCGACAGGAAGAACACCGGCATCACCGCAAGCAGACCGAAGTGACGGAACTGGTCCATCTTCGCGGTCGTGAACCATTTCGAATCGAGCACTGCGCCCGACAGGAACGCGCCGACCATGAAGTGCAGTCCCGCCCAGTCCGCCGCGAACCCGCAGCCGGCGAGCCAGATCAGGCTGACATACCAGCGATCGTGTTCCTCGATCCGCGTCATCAGCTTGCGCCCGACAAATGTGGCGATCGCGAACCCGACCAGGAAGCCGCCCTGCCGGCCGACGCGCTCCCAATCGAGCAGGATCAGCGCGAGCACGCCCCAGATCGCGATGTCGTCGAGGCTGGCATAGCGCAGGATCCGTTGGCCGATCGGCTGACGCAGCACATCGAGCTTTTCGAGGAACAGCACGAGGATCGGCAGCGCGGTGACCGCGCATGCCATGCCGATGCCGAGCACCACCTGCCACGTCGCGCCGTCCGGCCCGCGCCAGCCGGGGTAGCGCAGCATCAGCACCGCGGCGATGCTGCCCGTGATCAGCGGCACCACGAGCGCAAGCCCTGCGGTGACGCCGGTTTCGCCGCGCCGCTTCCATGCCTCGCCGAGATCGAGTTCGATGCCGGCGACCCACACGAACATCATCACCGCCCACCACGCGATCCCGTTCAGCGAGCCGAGCGTCGCGGGCGTGAAGACCGTCGCGTAATAATCAGGATACGCCGCGCCGAGTACGCCCGGCCCCAGCAGGATGCCGCCGAAGATCTGCACCACCACCAGTGGCGCCCAGTAATCGGTGCGGCCGAGGCGCCACACCAGATACGGCACGGTAAAGATGATGAGTATCGCGAGGAGGAAGACCTCCGTCGGCGTCATGGCGTGCATGCAGATCCCCCGGCGCCGATCGGTTCCCCCCGCCGGCTTCGTTTCGGGCGCACACTATCCGCGCGTGAGTGCGGCGGCAATCGGCTGATGGTCGCGGTCCACCACGCGGGGCCTGCGCCATTGCGGGACACCTAAAGCGGCTGACATGAAGCGGTGCGACCTGATACGCCGTGTGTCACCGTCGGTGCCGTGCGCCGGGCGGGCCGGTACCCGCGAAAGGATTTCCCATGAGACGATCGTTGTTTGCGCTGGCGTTGCTGGCGTTGCTGGCGGCGCCGGCCGGGGCGCCCGCCTTTGCTCAGGGCACCGCGCCGTTCACCGTCAACGGACAGGGGTTCGCGACGTTGCAGGAGGCGGTGACGTCGATCCGGATGGGGACCGCGACGATCCTGATCGCCCCCGGCACCTATCGGCAGTGCGCGATCCAGCAGGGTGGCCACATCACCTTCAAGGCGGTTCAGCCCGGCAAGGCGATCTTCGACAGCGTCGCCTGCGAGGACAAGGCGGCGCTGGTGCTGCGCGGCAACGGGTCGGTGGTCGATGGCCTTGTCTTCCGCGGCTACCGCGTATCGGACGGCAACGGCGCCGGCATCCGTACAGAGTCGGGCGACCTCACCGTCACGAACTCCATGTTCCTCAACAGCCAGGAGGGAATTCTCGGCGGTCAGCCGACCAACCAGCGGATCACGATCGACCGGTCGACCTTTTCGGGGCTTGGCCAGTGCGACCAGTCGCCGAGCTGCGCGCATTCGATCTACCTCGACAACAAGGGCAGCATTTCGGTCACCAATTCGCGGTTCGAGCGCGGCAATGGCGGGCATTACGTCAAGCTGCGCAGCCCCACGGTCACGATCACCGACAACAGCTTCGACGATACCGCGGGGCACAAGACCAACTACATGATCGACTTGCCCGAAGGCGCGACCGGCCTGATCGCGCGCAACACCTTCGTGCAGGGCAAGGACAAGGAAAACCACTCCGGCATGATCGTCGTCGCGGCTGAGGCGCGGACCTATCCGTCGACCGGGCTGCGTGTCGAGAACAACGACGCGCGGCTGTCGCCGGGGGATACGACCAACCCCGCTTTCTTGATCGACTTCAGCCACGACAAGCTCCCGATCGGCGCGAACCGGTTGGGTGCGGGTCTTCGGGCGTTCGAGACCCGGTAAAGGCGCGCGCGCGGGATGCGTCACCATTGCTCCAACCCAGAAGCGTGTTCTTCCGCGAAGGCGGTAGCCCAGACTGGACTCCCGCCTTCGCGGGAGAACAGTTCTTTTTGCGAGGCTTAGCGCGCCTCAGTTAGCGCAAGTGCTTGCAGCCCCCGGATCGAGATCGAGGCACCGCCCGTCGAGCCCCGACACCGGCAACCCGATCGTCGCCGCCAACGTCGGCACGATATCCACCGTCTCCACCGACAGCGGCTGCTCGAACCCGGTCATCCCCTTGCGCCAGAACAGGATAGGCACGCGGCGGTCGTAATCCCACGGCGACCCGTGCGTCTCGACATAGCCGCCCGCCGGCGACACGATCGTCGTCACGCGCGGCTTGAGCAGCACCACCATTTGCCCCGACCGCTCGGGATAGAACGACGCCCGCGCCCGTTCGATCAGCGTCCATGTCTCCGGCGGGGACTTCGCCATCGGCGTCGCCATGATCTCGGCGGCGGAGTACGCGCCCGCGATCTGCGGCATCGCGCGATAGCGGCGCAGCGCCTCGGCAAGCACCTTGGCCCGCGTCTTCGCTGGCAGCGTGTCGTCGATATACACGTCGCCTTCGGTCCCGAGTAGCACACTACCCGGCAGCCCCATGTCCTTGGCGATCGCAGTGCCCACCTGTTTGGCGAGCACGTTCTCGTCCATGTGCGCCTCCATCGGCATCGCGCGCTGCTGCTGGCGTTCGGTCGCATCGTGCGCGCCGTGATCCGCGGTCAGCACGACTTCGTAGTCGACCCCGGTCTCGTCCATCACGTTGAAGAAATCGCCTAGCGTCTTGTCGAGTTGCGCCATCTGGATGCACATCTCCGAGCCCTGCGTGCCATAGGTATGCCCGATGTAATCGGTCGCCGACGCGCCGATATCGATGATGTCGGTCTGCGGACCCTTGCCGAGCTTCATGTCCTGCACCAGTGCCGCCGCCATCGCGAACACTGCTGCGTCCGAGGCCGGCGAAACGCGGAAGCCCTTGGCATCGCCCGCCTCGCGTTCGAACCGACCCTGGCCATAGGTCTTGCCGGCGATCACGATCGGATGGTTCACACCTGCGCAATAGCCGGGCAGGGGGAGCGCCGCCTGCGGCTTGGCGATCAGCGCGGCGACCGCGTCGCGCGTGCGCTGCACCGCCGGCGGTACCGCGCGCCCCGCATACGAAACGTACGTCTTGCCATCCCACCACCAGAGCTCGTCGACCTTGTGGCCGCCCATCATCACCGCCGCGCGATCCTTGCCCGCGACCGAGACCGAGCGCGTCCGCGGATCGCGCGCCTTCATCATCTCGCCGAGCGTCGGCACCTTCAGGTGCATGTCGGACACGGTATAGCTCTCGTGCGTGCTACCCGGTGCGCGCTCGTCCTCCGAGCAATAGACCACCTTATCGGGGCGCCCGGCGCGCTGGTCGATCCAGTTGTTGGCGATGATCCCGGTATGCGCGGGCCGCATGCCGGTAAGGATCGTCGAGTGGCCGGGGCACGTCTCGGTCGCGGCGTGGCTCTGATACCCGCTCGGGAACACCGCGCCGTTCAACAGCCGCGTGAAGCCACCGGTATAGTGATTGCGATACTGCTGGAACAGGTCGGCGGCGAACTGGTCGACCGAGATCGCGACGATCAGTTTTGGCGGCGTCGTCGGGGTCGATGCAGGGGGCGGTGCCGTCTGAGCAGAGACTGAAGCGGCCGAAGTCAGCAGGAACGCGGCGATAAGTGCTTTCACGAACAGTCCTTTAGTCAGCGACGACCATCAAGCGCAGCCGTCGCTTTGAAGTGCAATACGACAAGGTCACCGCTATGGCTTTGCGCGATGAACGAAACAAGGATGGCCATGCGCGGATTACGTTGCGTCCTCATGACGGTCTTGCTGGCCGTCTGCGGGCTGGCAAGTGCGCCCGCGTTTGCGGAATCGTTGAACGGCTCCAGCCAGCATCTGATGATGAAGCTGGTCGCAGAAAGCGATCACCCGAAAGCCGGCGCCCCGCTGACGATCGCACTCGCGACGACGCCCGAAACAGGCTGGCACGGCTATTGGCGCAACCCCGGCGATGCGGGTTTTCCGGCGACCTTCGACTGGACCTTGCCGACGGGCGCGAAGGCGGGCGAGCCCGAATGGCCGGTGCCGACGACGCTGCTGATCGCTGGCCTGATGAACTACGTCTATGAGGCGCCCTATGCGCCGCTCGTGACGATCCAGGTTCCGGCGGGGCTGGCGGCGGGGTCGAAATTCCCCATCCGCCTGAAGACGAGCTACCTCGTCTGCTCGGCGACGATCTGCGTACCCGAAGAGAAGGCGCTCTCGCTCGACCTTACGATCGGTGATGGCGCGCCATCGCAGGCCGCCGCGTTCGCGGGCTGGCGTCAGGCGATCCCCAAGCCGCTCGATGCCGGCGGGACCTACGCCGTGAGCAACGGGACAATGCGGATCGCGGTGCCGTTCCCCGCAGGCGCGAAGATCGACAAGGCGTATTTCTTCCCGGTCACCACCGGCGCGATCGAGAATGGCGCGGCGCAGACGGTCGCGCGTGACGGCGACCGACTGACGATCAGCACCAAGGTCGCCGCGAACGCCAAGGTTGACGGACCGATCGAGGGCGTGCTCCGGATCGGCGACGGGCAGGGGCTCGGCGTCAAGGCGACGCCAGGTGTGGTGGCCGAAGCGGCTGGCGGCGGCGCGACCAGCGCGAACGGCGAGAGTCTCTGGCTGACGGCTCTGATCGCATTCGCGGGCGCAGTGCTCGGAGGCCTGATCCTCAACATCATGCCGTGCGTGTTCCCGATCCTCAGCCTCAAGGCGCTCAGCCTCGCCCGCGGCGGCGCGAGCGAGAAGGACGCGCGCGGTGAGGCGCTGGCCTACACCGCAGGCGTCGTTCTAGTGTGCCTCGGCCTCGGTGGCGCGATCCTGGCCTTGCGCGCAGGCGGTTCCGCAGTCGGTTGGGCGTTCCAGTTGCAGCATCCCGGTGCGATCGTCGCATTGCTGCTCCTGAGCACCGCGATCGCGTTTAACCTCGCCGGGCTGTTCGAGGTCCCGACACCGCGGTTTGCCGGCGAAAGCGGCGCAAGCGGCGCGTTCGCGACCGGCGCGCTGGCCGCATTCATCGCGACTCCGTGCACCGGGCCGTTCATGGGCGCTGCGCTCGGCGCGGCGCTGGTGCTGCCGTGGCCGGCGGCGCTCGCCGTGTTCGGCGGGCTCGGGATCGGCTTGTCGCTCCCGTTCCTTGCGATCGGGTTCATCCCTGCGTGGCGGCGGTGGCTGCCAAAGCCAGGCGCATGGATGGAGACGTTCCGACACATCCTGTCGGTGCCAATGTTCCTGACTGCGATCGCGCTCGGCTGGGTGCTCGGGCGACAGACCGGGGTGGACACGCTGACGCTCGCGCTGGTCGCGGTGCTGGCGATCGGCGCGGTGCTGTGGATCGGCGGCTCGCGCCAGCGCAACGGCAAGTCGTTCGGCATGGTTGCGCAAATCCTGCTGCTCGTCGTGTTCGTCGGCAGCGCGGTATTGATCTCGCGCGCGCCGCCAGTGTCCGCAAAAGTAGCGACCGCTGGCGACGAAGCGTTCACCGAGGCCAAGCTCGCCTCGTTGCGCGCCGAGAAGCGTCCGGTGTTCGTGTACTTCACCGCCGACTGGTGCCTGACGTGCAAGGTCAACGAGAAGGCGGCGATCGACACCACCGGCGTCCGCGATGCCTTTGCCAAGCACAAGGTGGCGGCCTTGATCGGTGACTGGACCGATGGCGACCCGGTAATGGGTCGCTTCATCCAAGCCCACAACCGGGCAGGTGTGCCGCTATACCTATACTACGCACCAGGCGCGGCCGAACCTACCGTCCTCCCGCAGGTCCTCACGCCAGGCCTGCTCGAAGGCCTAGGCACCTAAGCCGCATCTAACGCCCCCCGATTCCGTCATCCTGACGAAAGTCAGGATCCAGATTACCAAGCGTCATCGGCAATGACCCTCATCCTGACTTTCGTCAGGATGAAAGACGTGCGCGGCGGCAGGCCACATTCAACCCTTGTGCACCGCAGCGATGCGTTGCAGCATGGAACCGCAACGCTTGATGGGGAATTGACCGTTTCGATGGGGAAACAAGCGTTCGACGAAATCATGGGAACACCGGGCGACACGACCGCCCGGCCCGAACTGGCAGCTCTCGGCAAGTGGATCGAGGATACGCCAGACGCCGAGCTGCGACGCCGGCAGGAAGCCGCCGAGACGACGTTCCGGCAACTCGGCATCACCTTCGCGGTCTACGGCGAGAACGAAGCGGCCGAGCGGATCATCCCGTTCGACATCGTGCCGCGCGTGTTCCTCCACGACGAATGGACCCGCCTATCGGATGGCCTCGTTCAGCGCGTCGAGGCGATCAACGCGTTCCTTGACGACATCTACGGCGAACGGCGGATCCTGAAGGAGGGCATCCTTCCCGAGGACCTCGTGCTCGGCAACGCGCAGTTCCGGCCCGAGATTGCCGGTATCCGCCCGCCACACGGCGTATGGGCGCATATCTGTGGGATTGATCTCGTCCGCACCGGCCCCGACGATTTCTTCGTGCTCGAGGACAACGCGCGCACGCCGTCCGGCGTCAGCTACATGCTCGAAAACCGTGAGGCGATGCTCCGCCTCTGCCCCGAACTGTTCCGCGAGTTCCGCGTTGCGGCGGTCGACAGCTATCCAGACCTTCTGCTCGAGACGATGAAGTCGGTCGCGCCGCACGGCACGGGCTCCAACCCGACCTGCGTGCTGCTGACCCCCGGCCACTACAACTCCGCCTATTACGAGCACAGCTTCCTGGCGGACTCGATGGGCATCGAGCTCGTCGAGGCCGCCGATCTGGTGGTGGACGACGACGTCGTGTGGATGCGGACGATCGCTGGGCGCGTGAAGGTCGACGTGATTTATCGCCGGATCGACGACGATTATCTCGATCCGCTCGTGTTCCGTCCGGATTCCGCGCTTGGCGTGCCTGGGCTGATCGCAGCCTATGCCGCCGGCAACGTCGCGATCATGAATGCGCCGGGCAACGGCATCGCCGACGACAAGGCGATCTACAGCTACATGCCCGACATCGTGAAGTTCTACTCGGGCGGCGAGTGCAAGCTGCGCAACGTCGAGACGTGGCGCTGCCGCGAACCACAGGCGTTGAAGTTCGTCCTCGACAACCTCGAAGACGTCGTCGTCAAGCTGGTCGACGGCTCGGGTGGCTACGGCATGCTCGTTGGCCCGACCGCCTCAAAAAAGGAGATCGAGGAGTTCCGCGCCGCGCTCATTGCCGAGCCGCATCGCTACATCGCGCAACCGACGCTCGCTCTGTCGACCGTACCAACTATGGCGCAAGGCGGCCTTAGCCCCCGTCACGTCGACTTCCGCCCGTTCGTGCTGAGCGGTTCCAAGGGCGTCCAAGTTGTACCTGGGGGCCTCACCCGCGTCGCGCTCAAGGAAGGATCGCTGGTGGTCAATTCCAGCCAGGGCGGCGGCACCAAGGACAGCTTCGTGCTGATGGCCGACCAGTCGCAGCGGATGAACGCCGGGGGGATGACGCAGACGATGGGCGGCATGACGCAGACCCTGGGTGCACAGACGTCGGGCGCGCAGACGGCCGGCGGGAATTCCTGATGCTGTCGCGCACCGCCTCCTCGCTCTACTGGCTCGGCCGTTATTTCGAGCGTGCCGACTTTATCGCCCGGCTGGTCGAAGCCACCGTCCGCCTCGATGTGCTCTCGTCGCAACCCTCGGGTGATGCCGCCTGGGCGTCCGCCCTGGCCGTCACCGAAACCGACGAGGCGTTCGCTGCGACCGGTGTCGAGATCGGGCAACGCGACGTGGTGCGCTTCCTGACGCTCGATTCGAGCCATCCGGGATCGATCGTCCGCTGCCTCGACATGGCGCGCAACAATGCCAAGGCGGTCCGCACCGCGCTGACCCGCGAGGCCTGGACCGCGATCAACCGCGCATGGCTGCTATTCGAGAACCGCGCCACGCCGGGCAGTACGACGTCGCAGCTGAATCTGGTCGAGGCGGTGAAGAACGAGACGCGCGGGTTCGAAGGTGCGGTCCACCGCATGCTCCGCAACCAGACGACGTGGTTCATCCGGCTTGGTCAGGCGGTCGAGCGCGCGGACAACACCGCGCGGCTGCTCGACGTCAAATATCACATCCTGCTGCCCGAGGGCGAACGGCTCGGCGGTGCGATCGACCGTGATCAGTGGACGACGATCCTCCAGACCGTGTCCGCGGTCACTGCCTATCGGTGGCTCTACAATGACGGGCTGCGGCCTGCCGACGTCATCGACCTGCTGCTCGCACGGTCCGAACTGCCGCGCAGTCTGGCCGCGTCGGTCGAGGAGACGGTCGACGTGCTCAACCTGCTCGCCAAGCGCACCGGCAACCACGGCGAGGCCGACCGGATGGCTCGGATGCGTGCGTCGCGGATGGCGAAGACGCGATCGGGCGAGGTCATCGCCTCCGGGCTGCACCAGTATCTGCAGGCGTTCATCGCCGAGAACGCGTTGCTGCACGGCGCGATCGGCCGTCAGTTCAAGTTCCTCTGATGCGCCTTTCGATCGATCATCACACGATCTACCGCTTCGCGCAGCCGCAGGGCCGGTTGGTGCAGATGCTCCGCCTTACGCCCGAGAACACGCACGACCAGACCGTAGCGTCGTGGCGGATCGACGTCGATTGCGATGCGCGGCTGCGGCCCGGTCGCGACGGCTTCGGCAACGCGGTGACGATGTTGTATGCCGAAGGGCCGGTCGACGGGATTGAGATCACTGTGAAGGGCGAGGTGCTGACCAGTCATTCGGACGGCGTCCTGCACGGCGTGCACGAGACGCTGCCGCCCGCGCTGTTCCTCCGGTCCACCGAGGCCACCGTTCTCGACACGGCAATCGCGAAGTTCGCCGCCAATGCGGCCGAGGGCGCACACGACCGGATCGGCGCATTGCACCGGCTGAACCGGGCATTCCACAAGCGGTTCGTATTCGATGCCGGACGTCCCGAACCCGGTCGGACCGCCTCCGCCGCCTTCCGTATGGAAAGCGCCACGCCGCGCGACATGGCGCAGATGTTCGCCGTCGCCGCGCGGTCGCTCGGGGCGCCGGCGCGGTATGTGTCGGGGTATCATAATAACGATCACGAGGTGGTGCATCTGCCGACTCCGCATGGCTGGGCCGAGGCGTTTGTCGACGGGCTCGGCTGGGTAGGGTTCGATCCGTGCACGGGGATGTCGCCTGAGGAGCATTACGTCCGGGTGGCAATGGCGCTCGACGCGGCGGGTGCGGCGCCGGTAGCGGGCTCCCGGCTCGGCGAAGGTGGCGAGGAACTCGACGTCGACGTCGTGGTGCAGCGCGAGGACTAGATTGTTTCCCCGCGAAGGCGGGGACCCAGACTGAGCTCCCGCCTTCGCGGGAGAACAAGGCGACCGCAGGAGAACATGGGGGCAACGGATTTTTCCGCCGATGCACCACCCCGGCGAAGGCCGGGGCCCAATTGGCAAGGTGGTCTTAACGGAGGGCCGCATTCAATTAGCAGCGTTTCCCAATTGGACCCCGGCCTTCGCCGGGGTGGTGGTTCTTGGGATCCGCAAGTGGACTAAAATGAGTCCCCCGTCTTCAAACCAGCGCAGCAACCCGCACGGCTTGCGTCACCAGATCAGCATCCTCCAGCCGCCGCCACCCAGCCGGCCCCAGCACTTCCAGTGGTCGATACCGCGTCTTGTACTCCATCCGCGGTGAGCCCTTTACCCAGTATCCGAGATACACATACGGCAGCCCGGCATCGCGGGCCCGCAGGATATGGTCCATGATGATGAAGTTGCCGAACCCCGGCCGCGCCGCGTCGTCCGCCGCAAAGAAGCTGTAGACCATCGACAATCCATCCGCCTGGCGATCGGTCAAACAGGCGCCAATCAGCGCGCCCTGCACCCCATCGACAGTCGGCTCGCGGTACTCCACAATCACCGAATTCACCGGTGAATGCTCGATCATGTCGGCATAGTCGTCCTCGTCCATCCCCGCCATGCCGCCGCCCGGATGCCGCGTCCCGAGGTAACGACGCAGCAACTGGAACTGCTCGTCGGTCGCCCACGCCTTGCACGCGGTCACTTCGATATCGCCGAGCCGCTTCAGCAACTTGCGCTGCGTCGCGTTGGGCACGAACTCATCCGTAACCACGCGGACCGAGACGCATGCCGTGCAGCCCGCACAAGACGGCCGATACGCCACCCCCTGGCTGCGACGAAACCCGATCCGACCGAGCGCATCGTTCAACTCGTTCGCATGCGGACCGGTCAGCTCGGTGAACACCTTGCGCTCCTGACGATCCGGCAGATACGGGCACGGCGCAGGGCTGGTGACGAAGAAGCGCGGAAAACGAAAGGGCGCAGTCACCGAGCGGAAAGTCCTTCAGGCAGGCGCGATCAGCCGCGTCGCCTCGTATATGGCCGCCCAGCGCAAACGTGCAATCGGTTTACCACGAATGTCGGTTAACGCGGTAAGTGACCGTATCAGAATGGGATCACGCTAGCTCGACGGTCGACGTCTCGTACCCGCCAGCCCGCAGTGCACCTACCAGCCGATCGAGATGCGCGCGGTCGCGCAGTTCGCATTCGATGTCGGTGATAAGACCCTTCGCCGGCAGCGTCGTGAAGACGCGCTGGTGATAGATCTCGATGATGTTGACGCGTTCCTGGTCGAAGATTCGCGCGACATGGAACAGCGCACCGGGCTTGTCCTGCAACCGGATCCGGAGCCTTGCGAGGCGACCCGACCGCGCCAGATCGCGCAACAGCACGTTGGCGAGCAGCCGCGTATCTATATTGCCCCCGCACAGCACGATGCCGACGGTCTTCCCCGCGAACCGCTCGGGATGTGACAGCAACGCGGCGAGTCCAGCGGCACCCGCACCCTCTACCACCGTCTTCTCGATCTGGAGCAGCAGGCTGACCGATTCCTCAAGGCTGCGTTCGCTGACGAGGACGATGTCGTCGACCAGCTCGGCAACGATCTTCGAGGTGATGGCGCCCGGCTCCTTGACCGCGATGCCCTCGGCCAGCGTATCGCCGGCGCAGGCCATGTCAGTGCCGTTGATACGGTTATACATCGATGGGAACAGCTCGGCCTGCACGCCGACGACCTCGATGGGGTGACCGCCCGGCGCTTCGCTTAAGGCCCGCGCGACCGTCGACATGCCCGAGATCAACCCGCCGCCACCGATCGGAATGACCAAAGTGTCGATCTGCGGCACGTCCTCCAGCATCTCGATCGCGACGGTGCCTTGCCCTGCAATGACGCGCGGGTCGTCAAACGGGTGGACGAAGGTGAAGCCGCACTCGCCCTCGAGGATGCGGGCGTGCGCATAGGCCGCGTCGAACGTCTCGCCGTGCAGAACGACGTTGGCGCCATGGCCCTCGGTCTGCATCACCTTCACGGTCGGCGTGTTGGTCGGCATCACGATCGTCGTCGGGATGCCGAGCCGGTTGGCGTGATAGGCGAGGCCCTGCGCGTGATTGCCTGCCGATGCGGCGATGACGCCCTTCGCGCGTGCTTCGGCCGACAGCTGCAACAGCGTGTTGAGCGCGCCGCGTTCCTTGTACGCCGCGGTGAACTGGAGGTTCTCGAACTTCAGATACACCGTCGCGCCGGTCATCTTGCTCAGCGTCTTGCTGATCAACGTCGGCGTGCGGACGATCGAGTCGCGGATCCGGTCATGCGCGACGCGGACGTCGTCGATCGAGACGGGGAGGGTGGGTGCCGCTACGGCAGCGTGGGTAGCCATGTCCGACCCGCTAGACCATCTGGCGCGCGTGGGAAACACCGCTTATGCGCGGACGCTATGGCAAAACTGGCATTCATCGGAACCGGCGTCATGGGCGCGCCGATGGCGGGACATCTCGCCGCGGCAGGGCACGACGTAACCGTCTACAACCGGACTCAGGCCAAGGCGTTGGCATGGGCAGATAAATATGGCGGCAAGGTCGCCGACGCGCCGGCCGCCGCGGTGAAGGATGCCGATGCGGTGTTCGCCTGCGTCGGCAACGACGACGATCTCGCCTCGGTCACTCTGGGCGACGATGGCGCGTTCGCCGCGATGCGCGACGATGCGGTCTTCGTCGATCACACGACGGTCTCGGCCTCAATCGCAAGGCGGCTCGCGGGCGAGCGTGCGTTGGTGGTCGACGCACCCGTATCGGGCGGACAGGCTGGCGCGGAGAACGGCAAGCTCTCGATCATGTGCGGCGGCTCGGCCGAGGCGATGGCGAAGGCCGAACCCTTCATGCAGGCCTATGCTTTGCGTGTGGTCCATGTTGGTGAGGCTGGCGCGGGTCAGACGACCAAGATGTGCAACCAGATCGCGATCGCCGGGGTGATCCAGGGCGTCGCAGAGTCGATCCGGTTCGCGCAAAACTCCGGGCTCGATCTCGACAAGGTGTTCGAGGCGATCTCGGGCGGCGCGGCGCAGAGCTGGCAGATGGTCAATCGCTGGCCGACGATGGCGAAGGAGGAGTTCGACTTCGGCTTCGCGGTCGACTGGATGCGCAAGGACCTGGGTCTCGCGCTCGACGAAGCGCGGCGCAACGGCGCGGTGCTCCCCGTCGCGGCGCTAGTCGATCAATTCTACGCCGATGTTCAGGCGATTGGCGGCGCCCGTCAGGATACGAGCGCGCTGGTACGGAGATTGCCGAAGTGATGCGTCTGATGGTTTCCGCAGCCGCGATCGCGCTGCTCTCGACCCCCGCTGTTGCCGATGGGATCGTCGACAACGTCAACGGCATCACGGTCGCCGACGGTGGCCGCGTGATCCACTTCAAGGCGATCCTGGTCGACAAGGACGGTCGCGTCACGCGGCTCGTGCCCCCCGGCGAGGAAGCCCCCAAGCTTAGCCGCAAGGAATTGAAGAAGAACGCCGGCAAGCCACTCTACGACTGGCGAGTCGACATGGGCGGCAAGACCGTGCTGCCGGGCTTCGTCGATGCGCATGGCCATGTCCTCGAACTCGGCTTCGGCGCGTTGTCGCTCGATCTGTCGATGACCAAGTCGCTCGACGAGGCGAAGGCGCGGATCGCGGCGTACATCGCGGGCAATCCCGATCGGAAGTGGATCCTCGGGCGCGGCTGGAACCAGGAGGTCTGGGGGCTGGGTCGCTTCCCGACCGCCGCCGATCTCGAATCCGTCTCGGGTGGTCACCCGATCTGGCTGTCGCGCGCCGATGGCCATGCCGGCTGGGCGAACCGCGAGGCGATGCGCGAAGCCGGTGTCACCGCCGCCACCGTCTCGCCTTCCGGCGGACGCATCGAGAAGACCGGCGGTGCGCCCGCGGGCGTGTTCGTCGACGGCGCGCAGGCGCTGATCGAGAAGGTCGTACCCCAACCGCTTCCCAAGGAGCGCGACGCCGCATTCCTGACCGCGCAGAGCATCCTTCTCGGCTACGGTGTCACCGCTGTCGCCGACATGGGCACCACCCTCGACGACTGGCTGACTTATCGCCGGATGGCGGATATCGGCGGGCTTCGCGTGCGAATCATGAGCTATGCGCTCGGTATCGACACCGCGAGCCGGATCGGCGGCAAGGGGCCGACACCGTGGCTCTATAACGATCGTCTGCGGATGGGCGGCGTGAAGCTATATGCGGACGGTGCGCTCGGGTCGCGTGGCGCGTGGCTGCTGAAGCCGTATTCGGACGCACCGGGTCAGTCGGGCCTCGGCTTCCTGACCGACGACCAGCTCCAGAATCAGATGAGCCGCGCGGCGATGGACGGCTATCAGGTCGCGGTCCACGCGATCGGCGACAAGGCCAACCAGGAAGTGCTCGACGCGATCCAGGTCGAGAGCGAGACCTATACCGGAGATCGCCGCTGGCGGATCGAGCATGCGCAGGTGGTCGCGCCCGAGGATTTGCCGCGGTTCGGGAAGTTCGGCACGATCGCCTCGATGCAGCCGACTCATGCGACCAGCGACCGGACGATGGCGGAGGCGCGGCTCGGGCCGAACCGGCTGGCGGGGGCCTATGCGTGGAAATCGATGCTGACCAACGGCGCCAAGCTCGCGTTCGGGACCGACTTTCCAGTCGAAAAGCCCGATCCGTTCGCGACCTGGGCGTCGGCGTTCACGCGGCAGGATGCCAACGGGCAACCGCAGGGCGGGTGGCAGCCGCAGGAACTGGTGACGCGCGAACAGGCGTGGTGGGCGATGACCGGTGCTGCGGCCTATGCCGGGTTCGCCGAGAAGCAGTTCGGTGCGCTCGCGCCGGGCCAGCGCGCGGACTTCATTGTCGTCGACAAGGACCCGACGCTTGCCTCGCCGACTGATCTGCGCGCGACCAAGGTCAGCGAGACGTGGATCGGTGGCGAGAAGGTCTGGGTGCGCAAGTAACCGGGCAAGTTACTGGCGCATCCGGATCAGGCCTTCCTGCGCGACGCTGGCGACGAGCCGGCCATCTCGTGCGTAGATCTTGCCGCGGTTGAAGCCACGGGCGTGGCCCGACCATGGGCTGTCGCACGCATAGAGCAACCAGTCGTCGGCGCGGAAATCCTCGTGCAGCCAGAGCGAATGGTCGAGGCTGGCGGTCTGCATGCCGGGTGTGATCCAGTTCATGCCGTGCGGCAGCAGCGCGGTGCCCAGCAGCGCCATGTCCGACGCATAGGCCAGGATCGCGCGGTGCATCGCCGGATCGTCGCCGATCGGCGCGACCAGGCGGAACCAGTTGGCATAATGCGGCTCCTGCGGGGCAGGATCGATCCAGCTGCGAGGGTTGACCGGGCGCACCTCGATCGGCCGCCAACGCAACATGTGCGCGCGGAATTTCTCGGGGATGCCGTCGATATTCTCCAGCCGCAGGTCGCGGTCGGAGCGCAGGGTTTCAGGCGCCGGCACGTCGGGCATCGCATCCTGATGGTGCAGCCCCTCTTCCGGCATCTGGAACGACGCCGCCATGTTGAGGATCGGCTGGCCCTTCTGCATCGCGATCACGCGCCGGGTGGCGAAGCTGCGGCCTTCGAAGTCGCGGACGACGCGGAAGACGATCGGATAGTCCTCGTTGCCCGGCCGCATGAAATACGCGTGCAGCGAGTGCGCGGCCTTGGGGCCTTCGGTCGAGCGTTGCGCCGCCTGCAAAGCCTGCGCGATCACCTGCCCGCCGAACACGCGACCGACCCCGCCCGGCTGGCGCTTGCCAACATAGAGATCGGTATCGACCTCCTCGATCTCAAGCAGGTCGACGAGGCCTTGGGCAAGTGCTTCGGGCGACGTGTCTGCAGTTTCCGCGGTCATCTAACTTCCTTGTTCTCCCGCAAAGGCAGGAGCCCAGACTGGGCCCCCGCCTTCGCGGGGGTACAGGTTTGGGTCAATACCCCGCCGCTACCGCCAGCCGGTCCGCGTGGAAGTTCGCATCGCCGAACATCTCCGCCAGCACCCGCGCGCGCTTCATGTAGAAGCCGATGTCGTACTCGTCGGTCATGCCGATGCCGCCGTGCATCTGGATGCCCTCCTGTACGCTGAGCGTGGTCGCCAGCGCGGTCATTGCCTTGGCCACCGAGACCGCCTCGTCGGCGCGGTCGCTGCCCAGGTCGAGCAACTGTTGCGCCTTCAACACGGCGGCGCGTGCCACCTCCATCTCCGAATACAGATGCGCGGCCCGGTGCTGGAGCGCCTGAAAACTGCCGATCAGCGTCCCGAACTGCTTGCGCTCCTTCATATAGCCGATCGTCATGTCCATGGCGCCGCCGCCAACGCCTAGCAGTTCTGCCGAAGCTCCGGTCCGACCTGCGCGAAGGAGGCGATCGAGCGGCGAACGACCTGCGTCAACCTCGCCGATCACCGCGTCTGCATCGACCTCAACACCCTCGAACTCTAGCCGTGCGGCCAAGCTCGCATCCGCGAGGCGTTCGGCGTTCGCGGTCAGCCCGGCAGCGTCCTTCGGCACCGCAAACAACGTGATGCCATCCTTGTCGTCGGCACTACCACCGGTGCGCGCAGCGACGATGATCAGGTCGGCGGTGTGGCCATGCGTCACGAACCGCTTGGCGCCGGTCAGCTTGAACCCGTTGCCCGAGCGTTCCGCGGTCATCGCCACGGTGTCGCGGTGCTTGGCGCCCTCGTCGATCGCGAGCGCGGCGACGGTCTCGCCGGCGATGATGCCGGGGAACCAGCGTTCGGCCAGCGCCGTGCCCTTCAAGGCCTCGACCGCCGCGACCGCGGTGGAGAGGAACGGGGAGGGGGACAAATTGCGCCCGATCTCCTCCAGCACCACGCCCGCCTCGACATGGCCGAGCCCGAGCCCGCCCTGCTCCTCGCCGATCAGGATGCCGGTAAAGCCCATCTCCGCGAACTGCTTCCAAAGGTCGCGCGAGAAGCCGGTCTTGTCGTCGGCATCGCGCAGCGCGCGCATGTGGCTGACCGGCGCATGCTCGGCGACGAAATCGCGAATGGTGTCCTGAAGGACGGTCTGGTCGTCGTCTAGATACAGTGGCATTCTGGTTCCCCCCGCGGAGGCGGGGGCTCAGGAGCCCCACGCGCAGCGTTCGTGATTCTGGGCTCCCGCTTTCGCGGGAGAACGGTCAAATGTCAGGCAGGCAATTCCAAGATCCGCTTGGCGATGATGTTGAGCTGGATCTCGCTCGTCCCGCCCTCGATCGAGTTCGCCTTGGTGCGCAGCCACGACCGCGGGATCGCACCGCCGCGCGACCGCTCGCTGTCCCATTCGAGCGCATCCGATCCGCCCGCCGCCATCATCAATTCGTACCGACCCTTGTTCAGCTCGGTCCCGTAATATTTCATCATGCTCGGCTGGGCCGGGTGCGCCTTGCCCGCCTTCAGTTCGTCGATGAACCGCTCGGACATCGCCCCGAACGCCTTCGCGCGCACCTCGAACAGCGCGATCGACGCACGCAACAGCGGATCGGCCAGCCGCCCGTCATGCCCCAAGCCCACAGTCGCGATCGCCCCGTCGATCAAAGGATTGCCGCCGCTCGACGCGAGCCCCATTCCCGAGATCATCTCGCGCTCATGCCCGAGCAAATACTTCGCGACGTCCCAGCCCTCGTTCTCCTCGTAGACGCGGTTGACCTTGGGCACCTCGACATTGTCGAAGAACGTCTCGCAGAACGGCGAATTGCCGCTAATAAGCAGGATCGGCTTGGTCGACACGCCCGGCGAGGCCATGTCGAACAGCACGAAGCTGATCCCGCCCTGCTTCGACGTCTTGTCGGTGCGGACGAGGCAGAAGATCCAGTCCGCCTTGTCGGCGTAGGACGTCCACACCTTCTGCCCGTTGACGAGATAATGGTCGCCCTTGTCCTCCGCCGATGTGGCGAGACCGGCAAGGTCGGAGCCTGCGTTCGGCTCGGAATAGCCCTGGCACCAGCGGATCTCGCCGCGCGCGATCTTGGTCAGGTGATCGAGCTTCTGCTCTTCGGTGCCGTATTTGAGCAATGCCGGCCCGAGCATCGAGATCCCGAACGAGTTGAGCGGGTTGCGCGCCTTTATTGCCGCCATTTCTTCGCGCAGGATCTTCGTCTCTGCGGGCGACAGGCCACCGCCGCCATAGGCCTTCGGCCAATCAGGCACGGTCCAGCCCTTCGCCGCCATCTTGTCGAGCCATTCCTTCTGCGCAGGACTCGAAGGCTTGAACTGGCGCCCGCCCCAGCAGACATCGTCCTCCGACCGCACGGGTTTGCGCATCTCGGGCGGGCAATTCTCCGCGAGCCACGCACGCGTTTCGGACCGGAAAGTATCAAGGTCGGACATCGGATCAGCTCCTGCTTAGTCGATTGCACAGCGCGGCGACGGCGATCGCGTCGTGGTCGCGGTAACGGTTGGTGATGACCTGCACGCCGATCGGCAGGCCGCGCGGGTCGGTCCCGACGGGCACGCTGGTCGCGGGCAGATTGGGGAACGTGGCGAGGCCCGCCCAGGCGAACTGGACGCCGAACGGGGTATCCTCGCCATCGATCGACAGCGTGCGCCGCGCGACGTTGCGCTCGGCGATATGCGGGAAGGCGTTAACGCCGCTCGCCGGCGCGATTACTGCGTCGAACTGCTCGAACAGCGCGCCCCAGGCGCGTTGCAACCGCGTCTGCGAATCGAGCAGGTCGAACCAGTGCGACAGCGTCGCGACCTTGCCGTCGCGCGCGGGTCCGCCGCGAGTCATCGCGATGCCGAGCATCCGTATATAGTCGGCATGCTGCGCGGCGAGGTCGATCGGTGGCACTGCATGCGAAACGGTTGCGCCGGAGCGGCTCAGCACCTCACCGACATGCTCGATCGCCGATACGATGGACGCATCCACGCGCGCTGCGGGATGCGCGGTCAGCAGCAGGATGCGCGGCCGGGCAAGATCGACGCTCGGGCGAGGCAGCGGAAGATCGGCTAGAACGTCGAGCACGACGGCCAGATCCTCCGGATTGCGCGCGAGCGGCCCGATCACGCCGAGAACCGCGCTCGCCCCATCGGTGCCGGGCACGCGGTGGCCGAGATCGGACAAGGCGCCATAGGTCGGCTTGTGCCCCCAGACGCCACAGAAGGCGGCCGGCACGCGGATCGAGCCGCCGATATCGGAGCCGAGTTCGAGCGGTACCATCCCCGACGCGAGCGCCGCCGCGGCACCACCCGACGATCCGCCGGGTGTCAGCGTCGGATCGATGGGATGATTCGTCCGGCCATGGATCGGGTTGTCGGCCTGCCAGTCGCTCAGCCGCACCGGCACGTTGGTCTTGCCGAGGATCACCGCGCCCGCCGCCTTCAGCCGGGTTACGGCGACGGCATCGCGGTCGACGATGTTGTCACGGTGGACGCCGACGCCCCAACTGGTCGGAAGACCGGCGACGTCGAAAGATTCCTTGACCGTCATCGGTACGCCGAACAGCAGCCGGTCGTCCGGACCCTCCGCATCGAGCGCCCGCGCCGCCTCTCGCGCCCGCGCGAAATCGCGGACGACGACGGCGTTGATCGCACCGTCGCGCGCCTCGATCCGCGCGATCGCCGCGTCGCACTCGGCGAGCGCGGTCGTCTCGCCCGCACGGATCGCAGCCGCCGTCTGGAGCGCGGACCGCTCCATCAGCGATCGACTACCGGCAGGAAACGACCGCGATCGATCACTTCAGCCGACCGCCCGATGCCGCCGCGTCCTTCAGCGACTTCGCCACCGGGAACCCGTATTTCTCCAGCCCCGCGACGACCTTCGGCAACCCCTCGGACTGCGCCCAGAACATCGGTCCGCCGCGGTACACCGGCCAGCCGTAGCCGTAGATCCACACCACATCGACGTCCGACGCGCGCTGTGCCTTGCCCTCTTCGAGGATCAGCGCGCCTTCGTTGACCATAGTGTAGAGCGTCCGCACGACGATCTCCTCGTCGCTGATCTCGCGCGGCGTCACGCCCGATTTCTTGCGGAAATCGTCGATGATCTCGGTGACCCGCGCCGAGTTCGACGGCGTCCGCTTCTCGTCGTAATCGTAGAACCCCGCCTTGGTCTTCTGGCCCCAGCGGTTCTCCGCCGCCAGCGCATCGCGGATGTTCTCGATCCGGCTCGGATCGCGGTGCCAGCCGATGTCGACGCCGGCCAGGTCGCTCATCTGGAACGGCCCCATCGGCATCCCGAACGCGACATGGACCTTGTCGATCTGCTCCGGGCTCGCGCCTTCCAGCAGCAGCTTGGTCGCCTCGACCTGACGCGGCATCAGCATCCGGTTGCCGATGAAGCCGTAGGTGACGCCGGCCACCACCGCGACCTTCTTGATCTTCTTCGCCAGCGCCATGACCGTCGCGAGCACGTCGTCAGCGGTCTTGTCGCCGCGTACGACTTCAAGCAATTTCATCACGTTGGCCGGCGAGAAGAAGTGCATCCCGACGACGTCCTCGGGCCGCTTGGTGCAAGCGGCGATCGCGTCGATGTCGAGATACGACGTGTTCGACGCCAGGATCGCGCCTGGCTTGGCGATCGCGTCGAGACGCGTGAAGATCTCCTTCTTCACCTCCATCGTCTCGTACACCGCCTCGATGATCAGGTCGCATTCGGCCAGATCGGCAAAGTCGAGCGTCGGCTTCAGCGCGCCCATCGCCTGCTCGACCTGCTCGGGCTTCATCCGGCCCTTGGCTGCGGTCGCCTCGTAGTTCTTCCGCACGACGCCGGTGCCGCGGTCGAGTGCCTCCTGCTGCATCTCGACGATCGTGACGGGGATGCCCGCTGACAGGAAGTTCATTGAAATGCCGCCGCCCATCGTGCCCGCGCCGATCACGCCGACGCGCTTGATCTCACGCAGCTTGGTGTCGGCGGGGACGTCGTCGATCTTGGCCGCCTGGCGTTCGGCGAAGAAGATGTGGCGCTGTGCAGCCGACTGCACGCCCATCATCAGCTTCATGAATTCCTGGCGCTCGAAGGCGATGCCCTCTTCGAAGCTCGAACCGTCGGCGGCCTTCTCGACGCAGGCAATGTTGGCAGCCGGCGCGTCGAAGTTACGGAAACGACGGGCGTTCTCCTTCTTGAACGCAGCGACCGCATCGGGATCGGCCTGCGCGGTCTTCTCGGACGCGCGGGGCAGGGGACGCTTCGTGGCGATCTCGCGCGCGAAGGCAACGGCGTCGGCTTCGAGCGAGTCCTCGCCGACGATCTTGTCGATCAGGCCGGCATCGAGCGCCTTCTTCGCCGAGATCGGATCGCCCTTCGCGGTCATCTCCAGCGCGAGCTTCACGCCGGCGATCCGCGGAATA
Source organism: Sphingomonas sp. PP-CE-3A-406 (assembly GCF_003688625.1). Lineage (GTDB taxonomy): Bacteria > Pseudomonadota > Alphaproteobacteria > Sphingomonadales > Sphingomonadaceae > Sphingomonas. The sequence goes on along the minus strand of NZ_RCWY01000001.1, from coordinate 702,573 downwards.
CGCTGCGTGCCCCCCGCGCCGGGGAGCAGGCCGAGCTTCACCTCGGGCGTACCGATCTTCGCCGAAGGGACTGCGACGCGGTAATGGCAGCCGAGCGTGACTTCGCAGCCGCCGCCCAGCGCGGTGCCGTGGATCGCCGCGACGACGGGCTTCGACGACGCCTCGATCATGTCGACGACGGTGGGCAGGCCGGGCTCGACCATTTCCTTGCCGAACTCTGTGATGTCGGCGCCCGCAAAGAACGTGCGGCCGTCGCAGCGGATGACCATCGCGGTAATGCTGTCGTCGGCCACGCCTTCCTTGACCGCCGCTTCGAGACCCTGCCGGACTGCGGCGCCGAGCGCGTTGACGGGGGGATTGTTCGAGATGATGACGAGCACATCGTCATGGCGTTCGGTGCGGATCGGGCTGGTCATTCTAGTCTCCTGGTGCTGACCCCGTCATCCCGGCGAACGCCGGGACCCAGAGCCAAATTCGGTGTGCGTGCGGCCCTGGGTCCCGGCGTCCGCCGGGATGACGGCCGTTGGGGGATCAGGTCATCGCCGCGTAGATCATCGTCTTCAGCTCGCGGCGGATGGGATAGAAACTGCTCGGCGAAAGCTGTGTCATGAACACCATCGACAGGCGTTCGACGGGATCGACGAAGAACGCGGTCGAGAACATCCCGCCCCAGTAGAATTCGCCCTTCGACCCCGGCACCATCGTCTTCGCGACGTCGTCGGTGATCGCGAACCCGAGCCCGAAGCCGGTGCCCGCGTTCGACGCCTCGCTGAACAGCGACTTCGACATCGCCGCGAGATCCGATTTTCCGGGCAGGTGATTCTGCGTCATCAGGTCAAGAGTCTTGCGCCCAAGGATGCGCGCGCCGTCGAGTTCGCCCCCGTTCAGCAGCATCGTATTGAACCGGTGATAATCGAGCGCGGTCGAGACGAGCCCGCCGCCGCCGGACACGAGCTTAGGCTGACGGCTCCATGCGCTCTCCGCGCCGCGATCGTACATCACGCGGCCCTTGCCGGGTGCGAGCGTGTAGCAGTCCGTCAGGCGGTCGAGCTTGTCGGCGGGAACCTGAAAGAAGGTGTCGTCCATCTTCAGCGGCGCGAAGATGCGTTCTTTGAAGAACTGGTCGAGCGGCAGGCCCGACACGCGCTGCACGACCGCGCCGAGCACGTCGGTCGCGACCGAATAATTCCACGCGGTGCCTGGCGAGAATTCGAGCGGGATCTTCGCCAGCGCGCCGATAAAGCCGTCGAGGTCATAGCCGCCGTGCCAGCCCTCGATCTTGCCCTCGCGGTACGCGGCATCGACATTCGACCGGTTCTGGAAACTATACGTCAGCCCCGAGGTGTGGCGGAGCAGGTCGACCATCCGCATCGGCTCGGCGGTCGGCCTGGTCGCGAAGGGCACGCCGCCACCGCCGCCATCATAGACGCCGATATCCTTGAACTCGGGCAGCACGTGGTGGACCGGCGTATCGACCGCAACGAGGCCCTGTTCGACCAGCATCATGAACGCGACCGAGGTGATCGGCTTGGTCATCGATGCGATCCGGAATAGCGATCCTTCGTCGACGCTCTTGCCGCCCTCACGCGCCGCCCCCGCGTTCGAGAAATGGACGATCTCGCCGTCGCGCGCGATCAGCAATTGCGCGTTCGGCAGCTTGCCCGACTTGACGTAGCGCGTCCGGAGCAGCGTATCGATCGCCGCCAACCGGCTCGCATCGAAGCCATGCGCGGCAGGTCCAGCGATTCTCACGATTTGGCCGTCCCTGTCATGACCCGCTCCATACCCCTAGTTCGAACTTGGTGCCTCTATTGCCTTGAGTGCGGCAGGAATCAACTATAACCTGTCTTCGAACAGGCGATAAGCCAAACCCGAAATTCAACTCTGGAGTCAACCGGTCTTGGCAAGCGAACCGATCATCGCACTCGATCCCTCCTGGCCGGCGATGTCGCTCGCCGATGCCGAGCGAATGCTGACCGCGCCCGGCGCGAAGTTCGAGATGGAGATGCTGACGATCGACGGCATCGAGACGCGCATCTGGAAGAACGCGCCGCCGTCGTTGCGCTGGCTGGCCGAGGCGGCGCGCGCGCATGGCGAACGGGTCTTCACGGCGTATGAGGACGAGCGCGTCACCTACGAGGCGAACTTTCGCGCGATCGCGGTGCTGGCGCACCGGTTGCGCGAGATGGGGATCGGTCCCGGCGACCGCGTCGCGCTGGCGATGCGCAACCTGCCCGAATGGCCGGTCGCGTTCTTTGCGGGTGCGAGCATCGGCGCGATCATGGTGCCGCTCAACGCGTGGTGGACCGGCGCGGAGATGGAATACGGCCTCGCCGATTCGGGCGCGCGCGTGCTGATCACCGACGACGAGCGTCATCACCGGCTGGAGGCGGCCTACGCGACGCTGCCGGCGCTGGAGCACGTGTTCGTCGCGCGCGCCGCGGAGCCGCTGACCGGGATCGTGACGCAGCTTGAGGACGTGATCGGCACGCCGCACGACTGGGCTGCGTTGCCTGACGTTGGCCTGCCCGAGGCAACGATCGCGCCCGACGACGATGCAACGATCTTCTACACCAGCGGCACCACCGGCGCGCCGAAGGGGGCGCTCGGCACGCACCGCAACATGATGTCGAACATCATCTCAGGCGGCTATTCCTCGGCGCGCTCGTTCCTGCGCCGCGGCGAGGCACCGCCCGAGCCGACGCCGCGCGTGGCGCTCACCGTGATCCCGCTGTTCCACGTCACCGCCTGCTCGGCGGGCATGATGGGGGTGATCGCGACCGGCAGCACGATGATCTTCATGCGGAAATGGGACACCATCCGCGCGATGGAGATCATCGAGCGCGAGAAGGTCAACATCACCGGGGGCGTGCCGACCATCGCGTGGCAACTGCTCGAGCATCCCGACCGTGGCCGCTACGATCTCTCGTCACTCGAATCGATCGCCTATGGCGGCGCGCCAGCGGCATCCGAACTGGTGAAGCGGATCCATGCCGAGTTCGGCGCGATGCCCGGCAATGGCTGGGGCATGACCGAGACGATGGCGACCGTCACGCATCACGGCGGCGAGGATTACCTCAACCGCCCGACCAGCGCGGGGCCTCCGGTCGCCGCCGCCGACCTGAAGATCATGGCGGAAGACGGCGCGACGGAGATGCCGGTGGGCGAGGTCGGCGAACTCTGGGCACGCGGCCCAATGATCGTGAAGGGCTACTGGAACAAACCCGAAGCGACCGCATCGACGTTCGTCGACGGCTGGGTCCGGACCGGCGACCTCGCGCGGCTCGACGAAGAGGGATTCTGCTACATCGTCGACCGCGCCAAGGACATGATCATCCGCGGCGGCGAGAACATCTATTCGAGCGAGGTCGAGAACGTCCTCTACGCGCACCCCGCGGTGACCGATGCGGCGCTGATCGGCATTCCGCACCGGATCCTCGGCGAGGAGCCGGCTGCGGTGGTTCATCTCGCACCGGGCGCGGTGACGACCGAGGCGGAGTTGCAGAGTTGGGTGCGGCAACATCTGGCGGCGTTCAAGACGCCGGTCGCGGTGCGCTTCGTGCATGAAACTTTGCCGCGGAATGCGAACGGGAAGATCCTGAAGAAGGACCTGCAGGTGCTGTTCGAGGACCGGGTGGGCGTGCCGGCGTAGGAGACCGTACCTGATACTGCTCCGTCAACCTGACGAACGTCAGGACCCAGGGCAACGGAGGGCAGCGCTTTTTGGATTTGAGTCCTGACGTTCGTCAGGATGACGGAGGTAAAGTGTCTCCGCAGCAAGATATCATCAGACTTAACGCGGTCTTTTCGAGGAATTCCATCGCGCTGGCGCCGCGCGCCGCTTGAATGCCGGCCGGGATTACGGGATGGGAGTGGCAAAGGAATTGCCATGACGGACGAGGGTCTTCGCCAGGAAACGCACCAACCGCAGGGCGGGGACGGCGTCTTTGCGGAAGGTCCGCCGGCCGAGAGTGCGTTCGGGTTGCCGATCGCGGTCGGGGTCGAGGATGCTATGCGAATTGCGCAGCGGCGCGACCGTTTGCTCGCCGCGCTGACGCTGACCGCCGGTGTCGGGCTGATCCTCGCCACGCCGTTCGCGCTGAAGTCGGGTGCGGAGTTCTTTCTGCCGCTGACCATCGCGCTGGTGATCTCAGTGGCGCTCGTGCCGGTGCTGGAATGGCTCGAGCGGCGTCATGTGCCGTCGCCGCTCGCCGCGATCCTCTGCATCCTCGTGTTCCTGATAGCGGCGAACATCGCGATCGCCGCGATCCTGGTGCCGGCCACCGACTTCTTCCGCCTGCTGCCGACGCGGTTGGACCGAATCCAGAGCAACCTCGCACCGTTGCTCGATTTGTATTCGAGCCTCGAGAAATACGTGAACAAGACGCTGCGGCAGGTCGCGTCGACGCCGATCAAGCAGCCCGCGACCGCAGGCGTTGCCGCACCGGGGTCGATCCTGGAACTTGCTGCGACGTCGGCGCCGGCCGTTATCGTGCAATTCCTGTTCGGTGTCCTTATTGTGTTCTTCTTCCTCTCGGGCTGGACGCGGATGCGGCGGCAGACGATCACCGGGCGGACCAGCTTCGATGGGGCGATGGCGACCGCGCGCGTGATCCAGGACATCGTCGACGACGTGTCGGCGTATCTCGGCACGATCACGCTGATCAACATCGTGCTCGGGATCGTCACCGGGACGGCGTTATGGTTCATCGGCATGCCGTATCCGGCGATGTGGGGCGGGATCGTCGCGCTGCTCAATTACATCCCGTATTTCGGGCCGGTGATCGGAGCGTTCCTGCTCGCGCTGGGGGGGCTGATGACGTTCTCCGACATCTGGATGGCGATGCTGCCGCCGGCGCTGATGTACGGGCTGCACCTGGTCGAGGCGAACGCGATCACGCCGTTCGTGGTCGGGCACCGGCTGACGATCAGCCCGTTGCTGATCCTGATCTCGCTGAGCTTCTGGGGATGGGTGTGGGGCACGTCGGGCGCGTTGCTCGCGGTTCCGCTGCTGATCATAATCCAGACGATCGTGAAGGCCGCCGGCAAGCCCGATATCGCCGGGTTCCTGTTCGAGCACGGGACGCTGGTGCAGCCCAAGACTGGGCGAAATCGCCGTCGTGGGGACCCGCCCGAGACACAACGTGAAACTGGCGGATAATTTGGGTTGACGGTATCCGAACCCTCGCCTAGTTGCCGCCTCCACGCTGTTTCAGCGGGTGTAGCTCAGTTGGTTAGAGCGCCGGCCTGTCACGCCGGAGGTCGCGGGTTCGAGTCCCGTCACTCGCGCCATCGTTTGCCCTGACCGGGTAGATGGTTCGAGATAGTGTTGAGGTTTTGACGAGCCTTCCCGCGTGTTCCTTTGGGGCGCTAAGGTTCGTCATTGGGAATGCGGGTGTAGCTCAGTTGGTTAGAGCGCCGGCCTGTCACGCCGGAGGTCGCGGGTTCGAGTCCCGTCACTCGCGCCACCCTAATGGGGTGGCCGAAACCCTTCAAAGTTTCGGATGCCGAGAGCATTCAGTCCTCCCACCGGGTTAGGACCATCTTCCCCCACACCGTTCGTGCTGAGTAGAGACCGAGTAGCTTCGAAGAAGCGTATCGAGGGCTCGTATCGAAGCATGGGTTCCGCGCGCCAACCTGTCCTTCGATACGCCCTCTCGATACGCCGCTGCGCGGCTACTCGACGGCTACTCGGGACGAACGGGGGTGGGGGCGTGTTCCACGACGCCCGGAGGGCCGAAGAGCGTGTCGAGCAGAGCGGGAGCTGGCAGGCGTTAGCGCCCGAGCTCCATCCAGCGCAGGACCGGCTTCAGCGGCGCGATCCAGATCAGGCCGGTGAACAGGTAGAACACCAGTTGCCCCAGCCAGTGCCAGCTGCCGACGATGTTCGACAAGCTGACGATGGCCACGCACCACACCAGGATCAGTAGCAAGATGCCGAGCATGCCGACGGGTTTGCGCCAGGTTGGCGTCATGGCGTGATCCAGTCTGATTCGGTGGCGATGGCGTGGAGCGGGACGTCCCACGGGTCTGGGGTCAGCGTGTCGACTTCCTGCACCGACAACGCAACCCCGACGCGCCACGCGTTCGGGTGGGCGAGGAAGGCGCGGTCGTAATAGCCGGCGCCCTGGCCGATCCGGTTGCCGCTGCGATCGAAGCCGACGAGCGGTGTCAGGATGATGTCGGGTTCGAGTTCGGCGGCGTCCTCGGCGGGCTGGTGCAGCCCGAACGGTCCGGCGATCAGCGCCGCCTCGGTCGCCCAAGACAGGAAGCGCATCGGCAGCGAGCGGCGGACGACATGGGGCAGGGCAATGATGCATCCGGCATTGACGGCGGCGCGCGCAAAGGGCGAGGGGTCGGCTTCGCCTCCAAACGGGACGTAGGAGGCGACCGTAAGTCCGGGTTTCAGCCGTGCCAGAAACGTCGACGACACAGGAAGCTCGACCTGCGGGTGCGCTTCCCGCGCGGCGCGGAGCGAGGCTCTCAGCGCGCTCTTGTCGGTCATGCGCGTGCGACCCTGAGATAGGGGGAAGATGGTGGTGTGGCGGGCCCACCATGGCCGTGTGCCGGGTTATCCACTGACGCACGGTACGTCAGGTGGGGACCATGTGCTTCGGACCAGGATCCTAACAGGGACAGCCCCCTATGGATGATGAATAGCCTCAGGGATAATAAAGGCTCGTACCGGGCAGAACCCGCCACAACCAATCTAGGCGTTGGGCGGGCTAAGCTCAAGGGCTTGTGCGAGCCCTTCGAGACGATCGGCGATCCGGGTAAGTGCGATCTCGCTGACTGCGGAGCCTTCGGGTGGCCGGTGCGCGGCTTCGTCGAGGTCGTCGGCGAGCATCAGCGCGACGAACAGCATCGCGCGCTCGGCGCTGAGACCGCCGGCCGCCCGGTCCGCGGTGGCCCAGCGTTCGGCGACCATCGCGCCCAGCAGACGGACGCGCGACTCTTCGCCGTCACGGCAGGCGACGGCGTGGGGACGGCCGCCGATATCGAGCATGACCTGGGCCATCAATTCGGGCTCCCACGCGTGATGACGTCGTCGAGCGCGGCGACGGCTTCGGCCATCCGCGCCTTGAGCGCGGCGTGGCGCTTGGCGAGCGCGTCGCCGGCTTCGGTGCGGGCTGCAATGGCGGATTCGATCCGTGCGATCGCGGCGTCGATCCGTTCGACGGCGGTTGGTCCGTCGGGAAGTGTTTCTGACATGCCATGCGAGATAGCATGGACGGGGGGTGCGACAAGTCGGTTTAGGCGAAACCCATCACCATCCACGGTGTTGACAGGGCGCCCCACCGCCCCGCAAAGGCTGCGCGCCCGGAACGGACTCGCGGGCGTAGCGGAGAGACAGCAATGACGGTCAAGGTTGCGATCAACGGTTTCGGGCGCATCGGCCGTCTCGTCGCCCGCGCGGTACTCGAACAGTCGAACGGCGCACTCGAACTCGTCGCGATCAACGATCTCGGCGATGCCAAGTCGAACGCCTGGCTGTTCAAGCGCGACAGCGTGCACGGCAAGTATCCGGGTGAGGTTTCGGCCGAGGGCAACGAGCTGGTCGTCGATGGCAAGCGCATCCGCGTCACCGCCGAGCGCGACCCCGCCAATCTTCCGCACGCCGAGCTGGGCGTCGACATCGTGCTGGAATGCACCGGCTTCTTCACCGACAAGGCGAGCTGCCAGAAGCATCTCGATGCCGGCGCGAAGAAGGTGCTGATCTCGGCACCGGGCAAGAATGTCGACCTGACCGTCGTCTACGGCGTCAACCATGACAAGCTGACCGCCGATCACACGATCGTCTCGAACGCGTCGTGCACCACCAACTGCCTCGCGCCCGTCGCCAAGGTGCTGAACGATGCGATCGGCATCGAGCGCGGCCTGATGACGACCGTGCATGCGTACACCAACGACCAGAAGATCCTCGACCAGATCCACCCCGACCTGCGTCGCGCGCGTGCTGCGGCGATGTCGATGATCCCGACGACTACGGGGGCCGCACGTGCGGTTGCCGAAGTGCTGCCGGAGCTGAAGGGCAAGCTCGACGGTTCGGCGATCCGCGTGCCGGTGCCGGACGTATCGCTGATCGACCTGACCTTCACGCCGTCGCGCGATACGACGCGTGAAGAGGTGAATGCGGTGTTGAAGGCGGCGTCCGAGAGCGGCCCGTTGGTCGGCGTGCTCGACTGGTCGGACGAGCCGCTCGTCTCGATCGATCTCCAGCATACCCCGGCATCGTCGACGATCGACAGCCTGGAAACCGCGGTGATCGACGGCAAGCTGGTCCGCGTCGTCAGCTGGTATGACAACGAGTGGGGCTTCTCGAACCGCATGGTCGATACGGCGACCGCGATGGCGAAGTTCATCTAAGCCTGCGATCAATGTACTTCCTCTCCCGTTCGCTTCGAGCGCAGTCGAGAAGTCGTCTCCCGTGACAAATGGTGTCTCGACTGCGCTCGACACGAACGGGGAGGGGGCGGTGGCCCGGCCCCAGGCCTTAACGATGGTCAGCGCGATTGCCGGCATCGCGCGCCACGCCCGCGCCAAAGCCCCGATGGAGGTTATCGACGATGTCGAGATCACCATCGAGGCTGGCTTGCACGGCGACTTCCGCGGTCGCGTGAAGCCCGGCGGCAAGGGGCGGCGGCAGGTCACGTTGCTCGAACGTGGCGACTGGGACGCGGCGATGGCCGAAGTCGGGCGCGATATTCCGTGGTACGAGCGACGTGCCAATCTGCTGGTCGACGGCTTCGATCTTCCCCAGATACCCGGCACGCGGCTGCGCATCGGCGCGGACGTCGTGCTGGAGGTGACGCGCCACACCGATCCGTGCGACCGCATGGATGCATTGGCGCTAGGATTGTTCGCCGCGCTGACGCCCGACTGGCGCGGCGGGGCCTGTACACGAGTTTTGATGGGCGGCAGTATCGCCGTCGGTGATGAGATCAGGATCGAAGAACCATGACCAAGCCATTCAAGACGCTCGATGATATGGGTGACATCCAGGGCAAGCGCGTGCTCGTGCGCGAAGACCTCAACGTGCCGATGGCCGAGGGTCGCGTCACCGACGACACTCGGCTACGCGCGACCGTTGCGACCGTTGGCGAGCTTGCCGACAAAGGCGCGATCGTCCTCGTCCTCGCGCATTTCGGTCGTCCCAAGGGCGTCCCGAGCCCCGAATTCTCGCTGTCGCAAGTCGTGAAGCCTTACAGCGAAGTGCTCGGCCGCGAAGTCCGCTACATCGACTGGGAAGGGACGGATGATGCCGTCGCTACGCTCGAACCCGGCGATATCGCGGTGCTGGAGAACACGCGCTTCTTCGGCGGCGAGGAGACCAACGACGCGGCGGTCGTCCAGCGGTTTGCAAGCCTTGGCGATCTCTACGTCAACGATGCCTTCTCGGCTGCGCACCGCGCGCATGCCTCGACCGAGGGTCTCGCGCACGTCCTGCCCGCCTTCGCCGGTCGCGCTATGGAAGCCGAACTCGATGCGCTCCAGAAGGCACTTGGCGAGCCCGAGCATCCGGTCGCGGCAGTCGTCGGCGGCGCCAAAGTGTCGTCGAAGCTCGACGTGCTGCGCCATCTCGTCACCAAGGTAGACCATTTGATCATCGGCGGCGGCATGGCGAACACCTTCCTCGCGGCGCGCGGCGTCGATGTCGGTAAAAGCCTTTGCGAGCATGAGCTTGCGAGCGTTTGCGAACAGATCATGGAAGCGGCGGAGAAGGCGAACTGCATCGTCCACCTGCCGTACGACGTGGTGGTCGCGAAGGAGTTCAAGCCGAACCCCGCCACCCGCACCGTCAACGTCCACGAAGTCGCCGCCGACGAGATGATCCTCGACGTCGGGCCGGCCGCAGTCGAGTCGCTCGGCGACGTGCTCAAGAACTGCCGCACGCTGGTCTGGAACGGCCCGCTCGGCGCGTTCGAAACGGCGCCGTTCGACAGGGCAACCGTGGCTCTGGCGAAGACCGCAGCGGCATTGACCGAGGGCGGCTCGCTCGTTTCGGTAGCCGGTGGTGGCGATACGGTCGCCGCGCTCAACCACGCTGGCGTCGCGGACGCGTTTACTTTCGTCTCGACCGCAGGCGGCGCGTTCCTCGAATGGATGGAAGGCAAGGACCTCCCCGGCGTTGCAGCGCTCACGCGTTAAGGCGCCGGCTCTTTCAGCAGGGGGATCAGCAGACCATTCAGGTCATCTAGGCTAAACGCGCCGGTTTTTGCATAGCGGACGATGCCGGCGCGATCGATGATGTAGTTGGTCGGCAGCGCGCCCATCACCGCGAACGGTCCTTTGATCCGCCGCGCGGAACTGATCGCCATGGCCGCGAACAGCGGTTTCAGCTTGAACGCGGGGAGCGAATCCTCTGTCGCCACCGCAAACACGCGCAGCCCGTGATCCTTGCGAAGCCGATAGTAATTGTCGAGCAGCGGCAGTTCCGCCTTGCAAGGCCCGCACCACGTTGCCCAGAAATTCAGAACGACGACCTGCCCGCGAAGGTCGGCGCTGCGGACCTTGTTGCCGTCGATCAGCGTCAGTTCGAAGTCGGGCGCATGCTCGCCGATCTTTACCGCAGCGGCAGTTGCTGGTCCCGGTACCGCGAATGCCCCCAGCAGCGCCGCACACGCCATGATTGAGCGGAAAATCGTCATCACCTGTGTCCCCTTTCAGACAGTGTCGACGGCGGACGACCTTCCGTCAATCACGCGACCTACCGAACGCACAGGGGATTGATCCCAGCGATACGCGCGCCTATGTTTAACATGTTAAACGGAGACTCGGATGCTCGGCGTCAGGCTCGATAGCGAACTCGAAGAGCGACTCGCGGCGGTTGCGCGCACCCAGGGGCGCAGCAAGAGCGATATCGCACGCGAAGCCGTGCGACGCTATGTCGAACGCCACGACGAGGCTTTCCTGGCGGAGGCACGGCGTCAGTCGCTCGCGGCGGCTGATCACGATAGGCAAACAGGTGGAGAGGATTGGGACGCACTCATCGGGGCGCCCCCTGCATGAAATTCGTCCGCGGTATGATCGTCGTCGGAGCGGGCAAGGGCGATTTCTCTGGCAAGCCGCGCCCCTTTCTTGTGGTCCAATCAGACCTTTTTGCAGATCACGCGACGGTTTCTCTGTGCCCCCTGACCAGCGTCATTAGCGGGACGAACCTGTTTCGCGTGTCGCTCGAGGCATCGGCGGAAACCGGCCTCTTTCGCGATAGCGAGATCCAGATCGACAAGGTTGATACGCTCGACCGCAACAAGATCGTCAAGATTATCGGTACGATACCCATCACCACCATGACCCGAGTCGACGACGCACTGCGCCGTTGGCTCGAACTTTAAGACAGGATTTCAGCATGACTTCCACGATCACCCCGCAAGTCAAAACCATTCTCGACAAGTACGAAGCCACCAGTTCGGCGGTGAAGGCGAACCTCGCGCGCATCCTGATGCAGGGCAAGCTTGGCGGCACCGGCAAGCTCGTTATCCTGCCGGTCGACCAGGGGTTCGAGCATGGCCCGGCGCGCAGCTTCTCGGTCAATCCGGCGGCGTACGATCCGCATTACCATTATCAGCTGGCGATCGATGCCGGGCTCAGCGCCTATGCCGCGCCGCTCGGGATGCTCGAAGCGGGGGCGGATACGTTTGCGGGGCAGATCCCGACGATCCTGAAGTGCAACAGCTCGAACAGCTGGGCGACGACGATCGATCAGGCGGTGACGGCGACGGTGTCGGACGCGGTCCGGCTCGGGTCGGCGGCGATCGGCTTCACGATCTACCCGGGCGCGGACCAGTTCTTCGATCTCGTCGAGGAAATCCGCGAGCTGAGCGAAGAGGCGAAGTCGGTCGGGATCGCGACGGTGATCTGGTCGTACCCACGCGGCGGCGAGCTGACCAAGGACGGCGAGCTCGCGCTGGACGTCGGTGCCTATGCCGCGCACATCGCAGCGCTGCTCGGCGCGCACATCATCAAGACCAAGCTGCCGACCGCGCATATCGAGCAGAAGGAAGCCAAGCCGCTGTATGCGAACACCGATTGGTCGAAGCAGTCGGACCGCGTGAAGCATGTCGTCCAGTCAAGCTTTGCCGGACGTCGCATCAACGTCTTCTCGGGCGGCGCGTCGAAGGGCGAGGACGCGATCTTCCAGGACGCGCGCGACATTCGCGACGGCGGCGGCAACGGCTCGATCATCGGCCGCAACACCTTCCAGCGTCCGCGCGACGAGGCGCTGGCGATGCTCGACCGGATCATCCGGATCTACAAGAACGAGGAATAAGCCTCGGTTTGCCTGCACGTCGCCTCGGTCATGCGCCGGGGTGACGTGGCGGATATGAGCGGCTAGGGGGCGGACATGACCGAATTCGAAGATCCGCTGGGCCCGCTCGATCCCAATTTCGCCGAGAATTTCCGCCGCGACATACGTCGGCCGGCTTGCCAGCTTTATCTGGTGTCGCCGCTGGACGTCGGTGGCGACTTTCCGGTGCGTCTTGCTCGGGCGCTCGACGCCGGGCCGGTGGCTGCGTTCCAGTTTCGCGTGAAAGATATCGATCAGCATGCAGCTGCGGCGCTGGGCGAGCCGTTGCGCGCGATCTGTGCCGAGCGCGATGTCGCGTTCATCGTCAACGACGATATCGGGTTGGCGAAGCGGCTCGATGCTGACGGCGTGCATCTCGGGCAGGACGATGGCGATCCGCGCGAGGCGCGGGCGCAGCTTGGGCCCAATGCGCAGATCGGCGTGAGCTGTCACGGCAGTCGTCATCTGGCGATGGAAGCGGGCGAGGCTGGGGCCGATTATGTTGCGTTCGGGGCGTTCTATCCGACGAGGACGAAGGTCGCGACGCATACCGCCGAGCCGGTGATCCTGTCCTGGTGGTCGACCTTGTTCGAGATGCCTTGCGTCGCGATCGGTGGCATAACGCCGGAAAACGCCGCGCCGCTCGTGGCGGCTGGCGCGGACTTCATTGCGGTGTCGGGCGCCGTCTGGGGCGGCGACGAGGTCGCTGCCATCAAGGCCTTCGGCGAGGTTCTCGCCCGGCGCTGAGATCGCGCTGAACCGTTGGAAACAACCGTCGTCCCGACCGTTTGATGCACGAGCGTAACGGTTTGGGATGACGGGCATGACGGCATTTGTGACGAAAGCTTCGGTTCTTGCGGCGTGCCTGTTCGGGGGCGCGTCGCCCGCGTTGGCGCAGACAGAGCCGGCCAAGCCCGTACCGATCGATCGCAATATCCTGCACGTGCAGGTGATCCTTGACCATCTCGGTTTCGGGCCGGGCGTACTGGACGGTCGCGGCGGGCAGTCGTTGGTCGCCGCGCTGAAGGGGTTCCAGGAGGCGAAGGGGCTGCCGATTACCGGCAAGGCTGACGCGCGGACGTTGCAGGCGCTGTATCCGTACCGCGCCGCGCGGCCGACCGTGACGGTCGCGCTGACGCCGGAGATGCTGGCGGGACCGTTCGTGAATCCGTTCCCCAAGGATCCAGCCAAGCAGGCCGAGCTCCCGTCGCTAGGCTACAAGACAGTCATGGAGAAGCTCGGCGAGATGTTCCACACGACGCCGGCGGTGATCGTGGCGCTGAACTCGCCGACCACGAGGCTGGCGCCGGGCACCAAGGTCGTGTTCCCGAACGCTCTGCCGACCTCGCGCGCGTATGATTCGAAGCTGAAGCCCGACTGGATCGCGACGCTCACCATGCTGAACGTCGATGCGAAGCAGCCGCAGGCGGATCATGTCGTGGTCGACAAGTCGGACGGCGTGCTGCGCGTGCTCGATGCGAACGACAAGCTGATCGCGCAATTCTCCGCGACGATGGGGTCGAGCCATGACCCGCTGCCGCTCGGCACGTGGACGATCAAGGGCTCCGACTACAATCCTAAGTTCCACTTCAATCCGGCGCTGTTCTGGGATGCGAAGAAGGGGCAGCAGAAGGAGATGCTGCCGCCGGGGCCGAATGGTCCTGTCGGTGTCGTCTGGATGGATCTGTCGAAGGAGCATTACGGCATTCACGGTACGCCGAACCCCGAGACGATCGGGCGTGCCGAGAGCCATGGTTGTATCCGCCTGACCAACTGGGATGCGGCGCGATTGTCGATGATGATCAAGCCGGGGACCAAGGCCGTGTTCCAGGCCTGAGGCGATGACGCGGACGTTCTGGATCATTCTCGGGCTGATCGTGGTGGCGGTCGGCGCGTTCGCCTCGATGGTGTCGTTTGGCAGCAGCGGTAGCGGCATTGAGCGGCGCGTGCCTTGGCGCAAGCCGGTGCCTTCCGCCGATGTCGCAGCTGTTACCGTGACACCGGGAGCGCTGACCGTCCCTGTGGCTGGCGTGTCGCGGAAAGCGATTGCTGACAGCTGGAACGATGCGCGGGGCGGCGGTCTACGCGGCCATCACGGGACGGACATCATGGCACCGGGCGGCACGCCCGTCGTTGCGGCTGCGCCGGGGCGGATCGAAAAGCTGTTCCAGAGCGGGCTTGGCGGCATCACGCTTTACGTCCGTTCGCCGGATCGCCGCTGGACCTATTATTACGCGCACCTTGCCGGGTACGCGGCTGGGATCCGCGAGGGGATGGCGGTCAAGGCAGGCGATACGCTTGGCTATGTCGGCGATACCGGGGATGCGGGGGCGGGCAATTACCACCTGCATTTCGGGCTGACGAAGATGCAGCCGGGTGAGCGCTGGTGGCAGGGTGAGAACGTGAACCCGTACCCGCTGCTTGCCGGAACGGGGTCGTCCCGCTAAAGCCCGCCGCTTCGGGTTTCCGCAGAGTCATGCTTCAGGGTTATGCTTCGCGGACGGCCCCTAGCTCTTTCCAGCAGGAATCGGTCATGAAGATCAACGCGGTCGAGATTCGTCCCGGCAACATTCTTGAATATGAGGGCGGCATCTGGCGCGCCGTCAAGATTCAGCACACCCAGCCCGGCAAGGGCGGTGCCTATATGCAGGTCGAGATGAAGAACCTCATCGACGGCCGCAAGAACAACATCCGCTTCCGTTCCGCCGAGAGCGTCGAGAAGGTGCGGCTTGAGACCGTCGATTTCCAGTTCCTGTTCCGCGAAGGCGACATGCTCACCTTCATGGACAAGATCAATTACGAGCAGATCTCGCTCGACGCCGACATCCTGGGCGACGCCGCGGCGTTCCTGCAGGACGGCATGGACGTGGTGATGGAGCTCTGGGAAGAGCGGCCGATCTCGGTCCAGCTGCCCGACACGATCGAGGCGCTGATCGTTGAGGCGGACGCCGTCGTGAAGGGGCAGACTGCTTCGTCTTCGTATAAGCCTGCGGTGCTCGAGAACGGCGTGCGCGTGATGGTGCCGCCGCACATCGGTGCGGGCACGCGGATCGTCGTCGATGTTTACGAGCAGACGTACGTTAGGCGCGCGGACTAAATTCCCCTTCCGCTTGCGGGAGGGGTTAGGGGAGGGCCTTCTTCCAGCTTCGCGTATCGGTTCAAGCCCTCCCCCGACCCCTCCCGCAAGCGGGAGGGGAGGAGATTTCTAATGCCCAGCCATTCCGGCATCATGACCGTCATCGAGCGCGCCGCCCGCAAGGCCGCGCCGCGCCTGCGCCGCGACTTTAACGAGGTCCAGCAGCTCCAGGTGAGCCGCAAGGGTCCGGCCGATTTCGTCAGCCAGGCCGATCAGCGCGCCGAGCAGACGATCTTCGAGGAACTGTCGCACGCCCGTCCCGACTGGGGCATGCTCATGGAGGAGCGCGGCGAGGTCGAGGGCGATCCCAACAAGCCGCGGTTCATCGTCGATCCCTTGGATGGGACGTCGAACTTCCTCCACGGCATCCCGCATTTCTGCATCTCGATCGCGGTCGAGGAGCCGATGCCGAACGGCAAGCGCGAGGTTACCACCGCGCTGGTGTATCAGCCGCTGACCGACGAGAGCTTCTGGGCTGAGAAGGGCCGGGGGGCATGGCTCACCGACCAGCGTCTGCGCGTGTCGTCGCGGCGTGATCTGTCCGAATCGCTGATCGCTACTGGGATCCCGTTCCTGGGGCATGGCGACTTCGCGCAGTGGAGCCGGATCTTCGGCGCGGTTGCGCCTGAGGTTGCGGGGATCCGTCGTTTGGGCGCTGCGGCGCTCGATCTGGCTTGGCTTGCGGCCGGGCGTTTTGACGGGTTCTGGGAATCGAACCTGAAGCCCTGGGACGTTGCGGCGGGCATGCTGCTGGTGAAGGAAGCCGGCGGCTTCGTCACCGACTTCCGCGGCGGCGATCGCGCTATGGAGCGTAACGAGTTCCTCGCTGCGAACGATGCGCTGCATTCGCGGTTGCATAAGCTGGTGGCCGGCGCACTGCGCTAAGGCGCGCTGATCGTAACGGAAATTCTCGGGCAGATCGGCACCCTTCATCCGTCATCCTGACGAAAGTCAGGACCCAGAGCCAATAGGGTTGCCGTTTGTAACCCTGGGCCCTGACTTTCGTCAGGATGACGAGGAATGGGGAGGGTATCGAATTCTTCCCCTGCGGGGTGGAGGATCGTTAAGTTGTTCCGTCATGCCGGGCTTGTTCCGGCATCCACCGTTCCGCAGCCTCTTCCACCATTGGTTTGCGGCACCGTAGACCCCGGAACCAGTCCGGGGTGACGGAGAGGGTTTGGCGACGTTGCGCTATTTGCAGCAGCCCCGGCTGTAGCCGGGCACGCCAAGTGCAGCCGGGCATGCCGAGTAACGCATGTTTCCCGCCACCCTATCCCTCCACTTGCGAGTGATTCTCACACCCTCCACGCCTTGCCCATCACCCCCCATCGGCCTAAAGCGGCCCCGTTCCGTTCGCACTTGCGAGAAGCAATTTGGTCGACCTGTCGCACTATCTTCCGATCCTCCTGTTCCTCGGGGTCGCCATCGCATTGTCGAGCACGTTCGTGTTCCTGCCGATGGCCGTCTCGCGCCTCACCGGATCGCATAAGCCTACGCCGGAAAAGCTCAGCGAATACGAGTGCGGCTTTCCCGCATTTGAGGATCCGCGCAGCCAGTTCGACGTACGCTTCTACCTGATCGCCATCCTCTTCATCATCTTCGATCTCGAGGCCGCGTTCCTGTATCCCTGGGCCGTCTCGGTCTTCACGCTGGGCTGGACCGCGTGGATTTCGATGATGATCTTTATCGGCGAATTGGCCCTTGGCCTCGTCTACGCATGGAAGAAGGGAGCACTCGATTGGGAGTAGAGCTTCAGCCCGCACCCGGTTCGCCCAGTTCGCTGGTGCCACCCGACCAGGGCTTTTTCGACGGATTGAACGGTGAACTGACGGACAAGGGTTTCCTCGTCACGTCCACCGAAGAGCTGTTCCAGTGGGCCCGAACCGGCTCGCTGTGGTGGATGACGTTCGGGCTCGCCTGCTGCGCGGTCGAGATGATCCACGTCAACATGCCGCGCTACGATCTGGAGCGCTTCGGCGCTGCACCGCGCGCGTCCCCTCGCCAGTCGGACGTGATGATCGTTGCCGGCACGCTGTGCAACAAGATGGCCCCTGCACTCCGCAAGGTCTATGACCAGATGTCCGAGCCCAAGTACGTGATCTCGATGGGATCGTGCGCGAACGGCGGCGGCTATTATCATTACAGCTACAGCGTCGTGCGTGGTTGCGATCGGATCGTGCCGGTGGACATCTACGTCCCCGGATGCCCGCCGACGGCTGAGGCGTTGCTGTACGGCATCATGCAGTTGCAGCGGAAGATCCGGCGGTCCGGGAGCATCGAGCGTTGAGGGCTCCCGCACCAGCATACACGTCGAACGACGGCGTGATCGACAGCGCCCGCGCGGCGCTCGGCGGCATGCTGCTCGACGCGGTCGACCATGTTGGCGAAGTCGCGCTGCACGTTCGTCGCGAAGACCTGTATGAAGCAATGATCGCGCTTCGCGACACACCGGGGCTTGTCTATCAGCAGCTCATGGAGATCGCCGGCGTCGACTATCCGGATCGCCCAGAGCGGTTCGAGGTCGTCTATTGCATGCTGTCGCTGACGCGGAACCACCGCCTGCGCGTGCATGTCGCGACTGACGAGGAAAAGCCGGTGCCGTCGGTGACGGACATCTGGCCGGTTGCCGGTTGGCTCGAGCGCGAAGTGTACGACATGTATGGCGTGCTGTTCAGCGGCAACCCGGACCTGCGCCGCATCCTGACCGATTACGGCTTCCGCGGTCATCCGCAGCGCAAGGACTTCCCGCTGACCGGGTATGTCGAGCTGCGCTATTCGGAGGAGTCGAAGCGCGTCGTGTACGAGCCGGTGCAGCTTGCGCAGGACTTCCGTACGTTCGATTTCATGAGCCCTTGGGAGGGTGCGAACTACGTGCTCCCAGGTGACGAGAAGGGTGCGTTGCCGCAGGCCAAGGGTGCGCAGACGCCCTTGTCGGCGGACGCGATCGTCAAGGCCAATGCGGCGCAGTCGCCGACCCAGGCGCCGACCGAACCCAAGAGCACCGAGTCGACCGCGCAGACGGGCGCCGGCAAGTCGGAGTCCGATGCGACGCCGAAGCCTGCCAACCCCGACGTGGTTCCGACCAAGGGTGGAGGACAGAACCAGTGAGTCTGTATGTCGAAGAGCTTCTGGGTGAAGCCGACGCAGCCGATCCGACGACCGGCGACGTCACGATCCAGAACTACACGATCAATTTCGGTCCGCAGCATCCCGCGGCGCACGGCGTGTTGCGCCTCGTCATGGAACTCGACGGCGAGATTGTCGAGCGCGTCGACCCGCATGTCGGCCTGCTCCACCGCGGCACCGAGAAGCTGATCGAGTACAAGACCTACACGCAGGCGCTGCCGTATTTCGATCGTCTCGATTACTGCTCGCCGCTGTGCATGGAGCACAGCTGGGTGCTGGCGGTCGAGAAGCTGCTCGACCTCGAAGTGCCCGAGCGGGCGCAGTATCTGCGCGTGTTCTTTGCCGAACTGACACGCATCTCGAACCACATGCTTAATCTGGGCTCGCACGTGATGGACGTCGGTGCGATGACGCCGAACCTGTGGCTGTTCGAGATCCGCGAAGACTGCATGAACTTCTTCGAGCGTGTCTCGGGCGCGCGTATGCATTCGAACTATTTCCGTCCGGGTGGCGTGCATCAGGACGCGCCGTTGAAGCTGCTCGCCGACATCGGCGACTGGCTCGACACGCGCCTGCCGCGGCTGTTCGAGGATGCGATCTCGCTCGTTGCGGACAACCGCATCTTCAAGCAGCGCAACGTCGACATCGCCGTGGTCAGCCGCGACGACGCGATCAAATGGGGCTTTTCGGGTCCGATGATCCGCGGCTCGGGCATCGCCTGGGATCTGCGCAAGTCGCAGCCCTACGACGCCTATGCCAAGATGGACTTCGAGGTGCCGGTCGGCACGCGTGGCGATTGCTATGACCGGTTCATGGTGCGCGTCGAGGAAGTGCGTCAGTCCGCGCGGATCATGAAGCAGTGCCTTCGCGACATGCCCGAGGGGCCGATCGCGTCGCTCGATCGCAAGGTCGTGCCGCCCAAGCGCGGTGAGATGAAGCAGTCGATGGAAGCGCTGATCCATCACTTCAAGCTCTACACCGAGGGCTTCCACGTGCCCGCCGGCGACGTCTATGTCGCGACCGAAAGCCCCAAGGGCGAGTTCGGCGTGTATCTGGTCGCCGATGGCTCGAACAAGCCGTACCGCTGCAAGATCCGGCCGACCGCGTTCTCGCATCTGCAAGCCATGGACTTCATGGCGAAGGGCCACATGCTGGCGGATACGACCGCGATACTCGGCGCGATGGATATCGTTTTTGGTGAATGTGACCGCTGATGGCTGAAGCTCCGAAAATTCCCGACGAGGCCGAGACCCGCGCACGCTGGAGTTCGTTCGCGTGGACGGACGAGAACCAGGTGAAGGCGAACGAGATCCTCGGGCGCTATCCCAAGGGTCGCGAGCAGTCGGCGTCGATCCCGTTGCTGGATCTGGCGCAGCGCCAGGTCGGCGCGGAAACGCAGACGCAGGGCTGGTTGCCGGTGCCGGTGATCGAGTTCGTCGCGCGTCAGATCAGTGTGCCGTACATGCGCGTGTATGAGGTCGTGACCTTCTACACGATGTTCAACCTCGCGCCGGTCGGTCGCTTCCATGTGCAGGTCTGCGGCACCACGCCGTGCATGCTGCGCGGGTCGGACGATGTTCTTGCCGCGTGCAAGAACCGCGGTCTGGTCAAGGGTGGCACGACGCCGGACGGCATGTTCACGCTGACCGAGGTCGAGTGCCTAGGCACGTGCGCGAACGCGCCGATGGTGCAGATCAACGACGATAACTTCGAAGACCTCGATTACGACAAGACGACCGAGATCCTCGAGGCGCTGGCCAATGGCGGGCACCCGACGCCGGGACCGCAATTCGGTCGTCGCGCGAGCTGCCCTGAAGGCGGCCCGACCTCGCTGAAGGCGATGGTCGACGCGAACCACGATTACCGGGGGGAGTGGGCCTGATGCTCGCCGACAAGGATCGCATTTTTACCAATGTCTACGGTTTCCAGCCGTGGACCATCGACGCGGCGATCATGCGCGGCGATTGGGACAATACCAAGGACCTGATGGCGCTCGGCCAGGACGCGATCATCGATGTGATGAAGGCGTCGGGGCTGCGCGGCCGTGGCGGTGCGGGTTTCCCGACCGGCACCAAATGGTCGTTCATGCCGAAGGAGCCGAAGCCTGACCGGCCGAACTTCCTCGTCATCAACGCTGATGAATCCGAGCCGGGCAGCTGCAAGGATCGCGAGATCATCCGCCACGATCCGCACAAGCTGATCGAAGGCGCGCTGATCGCCGGGTTCGCGATGCGCGCGCGCGCCGCGTACATCTACATCCGTGGCGAATATATCCGCGAGGCCGAGACGCTGTTCGCAGCTGTTGCCGAGGCGTATGATCGTGGCTTCATAGGCAAGAACGCGTGCGGGTCGGGCTACGACTTCGACGTGTTCGTCCACCGTGGCGCCGGCGCGTACATCTGCGGCGAAGAGACCGCGATGCTGGAGAGCCTCGAGGGGAAGAAGGGCCAGCCGCGGCTGAAGCCTCCATTCCCGGCGGGTGCGGGTCTTTATGGCTGCCCGACGACGGTCAACAATGTGGAGTCGATCGCGGTTGCGCCGACGATCCTGCGGCGTGGCGCTGCGTGGTTCTCCAGCTTTGGCGCGGAGAATAACCGCGGTACGAAGCTGTTCCAGATCAGCGGCCATGTGAACAAGCCGTGCGTGGTCGAGGAGGAAATGAGCATCTCGTTCCGCGACCTGATCGAGACGCATTGCGGCGGTATCCGTGGTGGGTGGGACAATCTGCTCGCGGTCATCCCGGGTGGCTCGTCGGTGCCGCTCGTGCCCGCCGCGCAGATCATGGACTGCGCGATGGACTTCGATGGCCTGAAGGCGGTCGGTTCGGGTCTTGGCACCGCGGCGATCATCGTCATGGACAAGTCGACCGACATCGTCCGCGCGATCAGCCGCATCTCGTACTTCTACAAGCATGAGAGTTGCGGCCAGTGCACGCCGTGCCGCGAAGGCACCGGCTGGATGTGGCGCGTGATGGAGCGGATGCGCACCGGCGACGCCGAACTGTCCGAGATCGACATGCTCCAGCAGGTCACCAAGCAGGTCGAGGGTCACTCGATCTGTGCGCTGGGTGATGCCGCAGCATGGCCGATCCAGGGCCTGATTAAGCATTTCCGCCCCGAGATGGAGCGCCGTATCCGTGAGCGCGGTGGCGACACCGCGCCGATGATGGAAGCCGCAGAGTAATGCCCTTAGTTAAAGTCGATGGCGTAGAGATCGAGGTGCCGCAGGGCGCCACCGTGCTGCAGGCGTGCGAGCTTGCCGGCAAGGAGATCCCGCGTTTCTGTTATCATGAGCGGCTGAGCATCGCCGGCAATTGCCGGATGTGCCTGGTCGAGGTGAAGCCTGGTCCGCCCAAGCCGCAGGCGTCGTGCGCGCTGCCGGCAGCGGACAAGCAGGAGATCTTCACCAACTCGCCGATGGTCAAGAATGCCCGCGAGGGCATCATGGAATTCCTGCTGATTAACCATCCGCTCGATTGCCCGATCTGTGATCAGGGCGGCGAGTGCGATCTGCAGGACCAGTCGGTCGCCTACGGCCGTGGCCATTCGCGCTACGACGAGAACAAGCGCGCGGTCACCGAGAAGTATATGGGCCCGATCGTCAAGACGGTCATGACCCGCTGCATCCAGTGCACGCGCTGCATCCGGTTCGCCGAGGAAGTGTCCGGCGTCGAGGAGATCGGTGCGATCTTCCGCGGCGAGGATATGCAGATCACCTCGTATCTCGAGAATGCGGTCAAGAGCGAGTTGTCGGGCAACGTCGTCGATCTGTGCCCGGTGGGCGCGCTGACGTCGAAGCCGTATGCGTTCGAGGCGCGTCCTTGGGAACTGCGCAAGACGCTGACGATCGACGTGATGGACGCGGTCGGCACCAACATCCGGCTCGACAGCCGTGGTCGCCAGGTGCTGCGTTGCGTGCCGCGGATCAATGAGGACGTGAACGAGGAATGGGCGACCGACAAGACGCGCCACGCGATCGACGGTCTCGTGCGCCGTCGCCTCGATAAGCCTTATGTGCGCGTGAACGGCAAGCTCCAGCCCGCGACGTGGGACGAAGCATTTGCGGCGATCAAGGCGGTGAACGCCGGGTCGAGCGTTGCGGCCGTCGCTGGCGATCTGGTCGATTGCGAGACTATGTACGCCGCCAAGGCGCTGTTGGCGAAGATGGGTTCGAGCCTGCTCGAAGGCCGTCAGACCGGCATGGACTATGACGCGACAAGCATCGCCGCGGTCAATTTCAACACGACGATCGCCGGCACCGAGCGTGCCGACGCGATCCTGCTCGTGGGCACCAATCTGCGCTGGGAAGCGCCGCTGGTGAACACGCGGGTGCGGAAGGCAATCAAGAAGGGCGCGAAGGTCTTTGCGATCGGGCCGGAGACGGACCTGACGTACAAGGTCGAGTGGCTCGGCGACGATCTAGCGTTGCTCGGCAGCCTGCCTGAGGCGGTGACCAAGGCGTTCGGCAAGGCCGAGCGTCCGATGGTGATCGTCGGTGGTGGCGCGCTGAAGGGTGGCCATGCGGCTGCGCTGAAGCTGGTCGATACGCTGGGTCTCGTGAAGGCGGACTGGAACGGCTTCAACGTCGTCCACATGGCAGCCTCGCGTATGGGTGGGCTGATGCTCGGCTATGCGCAGAAGGGCGGCATCGCCGACGTGATGGGGGCGAAGCTCGGCTTCTTCCTCGGTGCGGACGAGGTCGATTACTCGAAGTTCGCTGGCTTCAAGGTGTTCGTGGGCCATCACGGCGACAAGGGTGCGGCGGCTGCCGACGTCATCCTGCCGGGCGTTACCTATGCCGAGAAGTCGGGGACGTGGGTCAATCTCGAGGGACGTGTCCAGCGCGGCGAGCGTGCGGTGTTCGCACCGGGCGATGCGCGCGACGACTGGTCGATTTTCCGCGCGCTGTCCGATACGCTCGGCCACACGCTGCCGTTCGACAGCTTTGAGGGTCTCCGCGAGGAAATGTACGCGGACGTGCCTGCGCTGCGGCATCAGGCGCTCGCGACGTTCGAGTGGAACCCGCCTCCGCTGAACGGCGAAGGACAGGGCGTCCTCGCCGGCTATCCGATCAAGGACTTCTACCTGACCAACGCGATCTGCCGTGCGTCGCCGACGATGCAGCGCTGCTCGGCCGAACTTCTCCACGGGGAAGATTATGCGGAGGCAGCCGAATGATCTCCTGGTTCGAATCCTCGCTCGGTTACGACTGGGCGTTCTTCCTCGCCACGATCATCGATATCCTCGTGATCGCGCTGCCGCTGATGCTGGCGGTGGCGATGATCATCTATGCCGATCGTAAGATCTGGGCGGCGATGGCGCTGCGCCGTGGTCCCAACGTCGTCGGTCCGTTCGGTCTGCTGCAGAGCTTTGCCGACGGCCTGAAGGTGTTCCTGCAGGAGACGATCGTCCCCGCAGCCGCCAACCGCACGCTGTTCCTGCTGGCACCGATCATCACATTCACGGTCGCGCTGATCGTCTGGGCGGTGGTGCCGTTCGGGGTCGGCGTCGTGCTCGCGGACATCAACGTCGGGCTGCTTTACGTGCTCGCGGCGTCGTCGCTCGGCGTGTACGGGATCATCCTGTCGGGCTGGGCCTCGAACTCGAAATACCCGTTCTATTCGGCGCTTCGTGCGGCCGCGCAGATGGTGTCGTATGAAGTCGCGATCGGCTTCATTCTGATTTCGGTCGTGCTGTGGACCGGCAGCTTCAACCTATCGGCGATCGTGATGGCGCAGAAGTCGCATGTCTGGTTCTTCAACGGGTACATACTGAACCCGCTGATGTTCCCGATGGCGGTGATGTTCTTCATCTCGTCGCTGGCCGAGACGCAGCGCGCACCGTTCGATCTGACCGAGGCGGAGAGCGAGCTCGTCGCCGGGTACCAGACCGAATATTCGTCGATGTCGTTCGCGCTGTTCTGGCTCGGCGAGTACGCCAACGTGCTGTTGATGTGCGCGCTCAACGCGACGCTGTTCTGGGGCGGGTGGCTGCCACCGGTCGACTGGGCGCCGCTGTACTACGTGCCTGGGATCATCTGGCTGTTCGCCAAGATCCTGTTCTTCTTCTTCCTGTTCAGCTGGGTGAAGGCGACCGTGCCGCGGTATCGCTACGATCAGCTGATGCGGCTCGGCTGGAAGGTCTTCCTCCCCGTCTCGCTGTTCTGGGTTTTCCTCGTGTCGGGCTATCTCATGCTGACGCGCGTTGGAGTGGGTTCATGAGCGTCGCTCAGATCATCAAGTCGTTTACCCTGTGGGAATTCGTGAAGGCGCACGCGTTGACGCTTCGCTATTTCTTCAAGGAAAAGGCGACGATCAACTATCCGTACGAGCGCAATCCGGTGTCGCCGCGGTTCCGGGGCGAGCATGCGTTGCGTCGCTATCCGAACGGCGAAGAGCGTTGTATCGCGTGCAAGCTGTGCGAGGCCGTGTGCCCTGCGCAGGCGATCACGATCGAAGCCGAGCCTCGTGACGACGGTTCGCGCCGCACGACGCGCTACGACATCGACATGACCAAGTGCATTTACTGCGGCCTGTGTGCCGAGGCGTGCCCGGTCGATGCAATCGTCGAGGGGCCGAACTATGAGTTCGCCACCGAGACGCGCGAAGAGCTGATCTACGACAAGTCGAAGCTGCTCGATAACGGCGACCGTTGGGAAAGCGCGATCGCGGCGAACCTTGCCGCCGATGCGCCGTACCGTTAATGGCGCGCTCATTCTTCTCGTGGGCGTCTAAGGGGCCGCAATCGTGATTCAGGCCTTAGCCTTCTACCTCTTCGCCTTCGTCGTCGTCCTGTCGGGCGCGCTGACGATCGCGTCGCGCAACCCGGTCCATTCGGTAATGTGGCTGATCCTCGCGTTCTTCAACGCGGCGGGCCTCATGATATTGGTCGGTGCCGAGTTCATCGCGATGCTGCTCGTCATCGTCTACGTGGGGGCAGTCGCGGTGCTGTTCCTGTTCGTCGTCATGATGCTCGACATCGACTTCACCGAGCTTCGCGCAGGCGTCGCCCGGTATTTCGGGATCGGCCTCGCGCTTGCCGTCGCGCTCGCCGCCGAGGTGATGATCGCGATCGGTGCGTGGAGCACAGGTCCGATCCAGCTCGCACGTCGTGCCGCACCGATCGACGACACCGTGCCGAATATCCAGGCGATCGGTAACCTGCTCTACACGCGCTATCTGTTCGTGTTCGAGGGTGCCGGCCTGGTGCTGCTGGTCGCGATGATCGGGGCGATCGTCCTGACCCACCGCCAGCGTGGCGGCGTCAAGGCGCAGAACATCAGCCGCCAGAACGCGCGCCGTCCGCAGGACGCCACGCGCAACACGAGCCCGGTCGTCGGGCAGGGAGTCGAACTGTGACGATCGGTCTCGTCCATTATCTGGTCGTCGCGGCGATCCTGTTCACGATGGGGGTGCTCGGCATCTTCCTGAACCGCAAGAATCTCATCGTCATCCTGATGGCGATCGAGCTGATCCTGCTGGCGGTGAACATCAATCTCGTCGCATTTTCGGCGTTCCTCCACGATCTCGTCGGACAGGTGTTCGCGATGTTCGTGCTGACGGTCGCCGCGGGTGAAGCCGCGATCGGCCTCGCCATTCTCGTGATCTATTTCCGCGGTCGCGGCACCATCGCGGTCGACGACGTCAACCGGATGAAGGGGTAATACGGTTGATCCAGCTTATCGTCTTCCTGCCGTTACTGGCCGCGATCGTTGCCGGGTTCGGCAATCGCGCGATCGGCAACGTGCCGGCGAAACTCGTCACCACGGCTGCGCTGTTCGCGTCGTGCCTGTTGTCCTGGCCGATCTTCATCGGCTTCCTCTCGGGCACCAGCACGGCCACCGTCGCGCCGCTGCTCGACTTCATCCATTCCGGCGACATGAACGTCGCGTGGTCGCTGCGTGTCGATGCGCTGACCGCGGTGATGCTCGTGGTCGTCACGTCGGTCTCGGCGCTCGTCCACCTGTATAGCTGGGGCTATATGGACGAAGATCCCGACCAGCCGCGCTTCTTCGCGTATCTGTCGCTGTTCACGTTCGCGATGCTGATGCTCGTGACCGCGAACAATCTGGTCCAGATGTTCTTCGGCTGGGAAGGCGTGGGTCTCGCATCCTACCTCCTGATCGGGTTCTGGTTCCGCAAGCCGTCGGCCAGCGCAGCCGCGATCAAGGCGTTCGTCGTCAACCGCGTCGGCGATCTTGGCTTCATGCTCGGCATCTTCGGCACGTTCCTGGTGTTCGGCACGGTCTCGATCCCCGAGATCCTGGCCGCGGCCCCCGGCATGGCGGGTTCGACGCTCGGCTTTCTCGGCTACCGCTTCGACACGATGACGGTGCTCTGCCTGCTGCTGTTCGTCGGCGCGATGGGCAAGTCGGCGCAGCTCGGCCTGCACACCTGGTTGCCGG
Organism: Sphingomonas sp. PP-CE-3A-406; assembly: GCF_003688625.1. GTDB lineage: Bacteria > Pseudomonadota > Alphaproteobacteria > Sphingomonadales > Sphingomonadaceae > Sphingomonas. The sequence continues at coordinate 675,619 of NZ_RCWY01000001.1, read as the reverse complement.
ACGCGATGGAAGGCCCGACCCCGGTGTCGGCGCTGATCCACGCGGCGACGATGGTTACGGCTGGCGTGTTCATGGTCTGCCGCCTGTCGCCGATGTTCGAGATGAGCCCGGTCGCGCTGACCGTGGTGACCTCGGTCGGGGCCGCGACGTGTTTGTTCGCCGCGACCTGCGGCCTCGTCCAGACCGACATCAAGCGCGTGATCGCGTATTCGACCTGTTCGCAGCTCGGTTACATGTTCTTCGCGGCGGGTGTTGGCGCGTACGGCGCTGCGATGTTCCACCTCTTCACGCACGCGTTCTTCAAGGCGCTGCTGTTCCTTGGCGCCGGTTCGGTGATCCATGCGATGCACCACGAGCAGGACATGCGCTATTATGGCGGCCTGCGTAAGAAGATCCCGGTGACGTTCTGGGCGATGATGGCGGGTACGCTCGCGATCACCGGCGTCGGCATCCCCGGCATCTTCGGCAACACCGCGATCGGCTTTGCAGGCTTCCATTCGAAGGATGCGATCATCGAGGCGAGCTGGGCTGCGGGCCAGCCGGGCGTATGGTTCGTCGGCGTGCTCGTCGCGTTGCTGACCAGCTTCTATTCGTGGCGTGTTATGTTCCTGACCTTCTGGGGCAAGCCGCGCTGGGCCGCATCGGAGCACATCCAGCATGCGCTTCACGACGCGCATGGTCACGACGACCACGCGCATGATGCGCATCACGCGGATGATCATCATGCGAACCCGGCGCAGGCCGAGGACGCAGGTCATGCGCCGATCGGTCATCACGACGCCGCGCATGCACCGGCCGAGGGCGATGGTGGCTACCATCCGCATGAGAGCCCGCTGCCGATGCTGATCCCGCTGATCGTCCTGTCGATCGGTGCGGTTCTGGCCGGCTTCGTCTTCCACAGCTTCTTCATCGAGCCGACCGCGGGCGAAGAGTTCTGGAAGGGCGCACTCGCGTTCCGCGAACATCTGATGCACGAGATGCACGGCGTGCCGCTGCTCGTGAAGTTGTCGGCGACGATCGCGATGCTGCTCGGCCTGCTGACCGCCTGGTACGCCTATATCAAGGCACCGACGTTCCCGGCCAAGGTCGTCGAACAGTTCGGCGTGCTCTACGACTTCCTGCTGCATAAGTGGTATTTCGATGAGCTGTACGACCTGATCTTCGTCCGCCCGGCGTTCGCGATCGGCCGCTTCCTGTGGCACCGCGGCGACGAGAAGACGATCAACCGGTTCGGGCCCGACGGCGCGACCTGGGTCGTCCAGATCGGTAGCCGCGTGGCCAACCGCTTCCAGACGGGATACCTCTACACCTATGCCTTCGTCATGCTGATCGGGCTGACCGCAGCCGTAACCTGGGCGATCGGACTGTAATGACCGGCTTTCCTATCCTTTCCGTCCTGATCGCGGTCCCGATGATCGCGGCTGTCGTGTGCCTGTTCGTCTCGGCGAACATGGCACGGACGCTGGCACTGGCGGCGACGCTGATCGACTTCGTTCTCGGCATCATGCTGTGGATGAACTACGACATCGGCGGCGCGCAGTGGCAGTTCGTCGAGCACGCCCCCGGCATCTTCGGCCCCTTCGGCTGGTCGCTTGGTATCGACGGCTTCGCGCTGATGCTGATCATGCTCAGCGTGTTCCTGATGCCGATCTGCATCGGCGCCAGCTGGCGCTCGATCACGACGCGCGTGCCCGAATACATGGCGGCGTTCCTGTTCACCGAAGTGCTGATGATCGGCACGTTCGCGGCGCAGGATCTGTTCCTGTTCTACGTGTTCTTCGAAGCCGGCCTGATCCCGATGTATCTCATCATCGGCATCTGGGGCGGCGCGAACCGGATCTACGCGTCGTACAAGTTCTTCCTGTACACGCTGCTCGGCTCGGTCCTGATGTTCATCGCGATGTTGTACATGGCGAAGACCGCGGGCACGACCAGCATCCCGGCGCTGATGAACTACGACTTCCCCGCGCATGTGCAGACATGGCTGTGGCTGGCGTTCTTCGCATCGTTCGCGGTCAAGATGCCGATGTGGCCGGTTCACACCTGGTTGCCCGACGCGCACGTCCAGGCACCGACCGCAGGCTCGGTCATCCTGGCAGGCGTGCTGCTGAAGCTCGGCGGATACGGCTTCCTGCGCTTCCTGCTGCCGATGTTCCCCGAAGCCTCGGGCCAGTTGACCTGGCTGATCTTCGGTCTGTCGGCAGTCGCGGTGATCTACACGTCGCTGGTCGCGCTCGTGCAGTCGGACATGAAGAAGCTCATCGCCTATTCGTCGGTGGCCCACATGGCGATCGTCACGATCGGACTCTTTGCCTTCAATCGGCAGGGTATCGAGGGCGCGATGATCATGATGCTGAGCCACGGCCTGGTATCGGGCGCGTTGTTCCTGTGCGTCGGCGTGATCTACGACCAGCTCCATACCCGCGAGATCTCGCGCTATGGCGGCCTCGCGATCAACATGCCGAAGTACGCGATCTTCTTCCTGTTCTTCACGATGGCCTCGATCGGCCTGCCGGGCACCAGCGGCTTCGTCGCCGAGTTCCTGTCGCTGATGGGCACGTATCAGGTTTCGACCTGGACCGCGCTGCTCTGCACGACGAGCATCATCCTGGGCGCCGCGTACATGCTGTTCCTGTACCGCCGCGTCGTGTTCGGCGAGATCAAGTCGGACGACGTCCGTGCGATGGTCGACCTGTCGGGCCGCGAGATGTGGCTGCTCGCTCCGATCGCAGCCGTCGTGCTGTGGATGGGCGTGTATCCCGAGAGCTTCCTGGCACCGATGCGCAAGGACGTGGGCGTGCTTCTCGCCCGTGTCGACCGCGCCAAGCCTGCCAGCGATTCAAACCCAACTGCGGGGAAGCCCGCCACCGTCCATAGTGCCGCGCACGGGGAGGCACACTGATGGATTACGCCGCTAACATCGCAATGACGCTGCCCGAACTGGTGCTGGCGTTGGGTGCGATCGCCTTGATGCTCGTCTCGGCCTGGGGCGGGGACAAGTCCACGCGCGCCGTCTCGATCGCCGCCGTGTTCGTGCTGGTCGGGGCAGGGATCGCCCTGGTCGGCCCGGCTTCGTCTGGTGGCTATGCGTTCGACGGCCTGTACCGCGCAGACGCGTTCGGCGCGTTCGCCAAGGTGCTGATCTATATCGCCTCGGCGGTCGCGATCGTGATGGCGCCGACCTTCTTCGCGCGCACGCACGGCGACGATCTGCGTCCGGAGTATCCGGTGCTGATCCTGCTGTCGGCATGTGGCATGGGGATCATGGTCTCGGCCACCGACATGCTGACGCTGTATGTCGGTCTCGAACTCCAGAGCCTTGCGGCATACGTCCTTGCCAGCTTCATGCGGCGCGACGGACGGTCTGCCGAAGCGGGCTTGAAGTATTTCGTGCTCGGCGCGCTCGCCAGCGGTATTCTGCTGTACGGCATCTCGCTGGTCTACGGGTTCAGCGGTACGACGTTGTTCTCGGGTATCTCGGAAGCCTATGCCGGCACCAAGTCGCTCGGCCTGCTGTTCGGTCTGGTGTTCGTGTTCGCCGGCCTTGCGTTCAAGATCAGCGCCGTGCCGTTCCACATGTGGACGCCCGACGTGTACGAGGGCGCACCGACCCCGGTCACCGCGTTCTTCGCGTCGGCTCCCAAGGTCGCGGCACTTGCGCTCAGCGTCCGCGTTGCGGTCGATGCGATGGGCCCGGCGACCGACCAGTGGCGCCAGATCGTAATCTTCGCGGCGCTCGCGTCGATCATACTCGGTGCGGTCGCGGCGATCGGCCAGACCAACATCAAGCGCCTGCTCGCCTATTCGTCGATCAACAATGTCGGCTTCGCGCTGATCGGTCTCGCGGCCGGGACGCCGGAAGGCGTGTCGGGCGTGCTGATGTACCTGACGATCTACGTTGCGATGACGCTGGGCTCGTTCCTGGTCGTGTTGCAGATGCGTGGTGACGACGGGCAGCCGGTCGAGACGATCGACAGCCTCGCTGGCATGTCGCGGACCCGGCCTGCACTGGCAGCGGCCCTCGCGATCTTCATGTTCAGCCTCGCCGGCATCCCGCCGCTGTTCGGCTTCTACGCGAAGTTCGCGGTGTTCAGCGCGGCGGTCGACGCCGGGCTGTTCCCGCTGGCAGTGGTCGGCATCGCCGCCTCGGTGATCGGTGCGTATTACTATCTGCGCGTCGTCAAGACGATGTACTTCGACGATCCAGCACCCGCGTTCGCGCCGATGGAGAGCAAGGTCGAGGGTGGCCTGATCGCCATCGCCGCGGTGTTCGTGTCGCCAGCCGGCTACCTCCTCATCCCCGTGCTCGGCGCGTGGACGATGGCGGCCGCACGGGCGTTGTTCTGAGCATCATCCGCACCGTCGCGGAGACAGGATCGACCAACGCCGACCTGCTGGAGCTTGCACGCGGCGGGGCCGAAGACGGTCTCTGGTTGCGTGCAATCCGGCAGACGGCGGGGCGGGGGCGGCTCGGGCGTGAATGGTCGTCGCCCGAGGGTAACCTCTACGCGAGCACGCTCGTTCGGTTGCGACCGAACGATCCGCCCGCGGCCAGCCTCGCGCTGGTTGCTGCGGTCGCCTTGCAGGAAACCGTGTCGACGTTCCTGGTCGCCGGGATCTGCCAGGGCACGACCGATGCGAGCGAGACGCTGGTCCTGAAATGGCCCAATGACCTGCTGCTCGCGGATGCCAAGCTGTCGGGCATCCTGCTCGAACGCGCGGACAATGCGGTGATCGTCGGCTACGGCGTCAACATCGCGCATCATCCCGATCTGCCCGACCGTGCGACGACCGATCTCGCCGCGCATGGAGTAGTGGTCGAACCGGCAATGTTCCTCGACATCCTCGCCGACAGTTTTGCGCGTTGGATCGGTCGCTGGCGGACCGAGGGCATCGCACCGGTTCGCGAGCGCTGGGTCGATTGCGCCCATCCCGCTGGCACCGCGCTGACTGCCCGGCTTCCCGATGGCAGCGGGATCGACGGCCTTTTCGTCGGGCTCGACACCGACGGTGCGCTGATCCTCCGCTTGGCGTCTGGCGAGCGGCGTGTCATTCACGCTGCCGACGTCTTCCTGCTTTGAGGCCCCGCTGATGCTGCTCGCGATCGATGCCGGCAATACCAATGTCGTGTTCGCGCTGGTCGAAGCCGGCGAGATCGTCGCGCGCTGGCGGATCGCAACCGATTCGCGGCGGACGGCGGACGAATATGCGGTGTGGCTGAGCCAGTTGATGCAGCTCGGCGGGCATGATCGCACCGCGGTCGAGGGCGTGATCGTCGCTACCGTCGTGCCGCGCGCGCTCCACAACCTCCAGGTGCTCGCGTCGAAATACTTCGACACCGAAGCACTTATCGCCGGCCATGCGCCGGTCGAATGGGGCATCGCGATCGACGTCGACGAGCCTGCCTCGCTCGGCGCTGACCGTGCGGTCAACACGATCGCTGCGCATGCGCTGCATCCCGGCGACCTGATCGTGATCGACTTCGGCACCGCGACCACCTTCGACGTCGTCGACTATAGCGGCGCGTACAAGGGCGGGATCATCGCGCCGGGGATCAACCTGTCGCTCGACGCGCTGGTGACCGCCGCGGCGAAGCTCCCGCGGATCGCGATCGAGGCACCGATGGACATGAGCGTCATCGGGCTCAACACCGTCTCGCAGATGCACATCGGCATCTATTGGGGCTATGTCGCAATGATCGAGGGGCTGGTCGCGCGCATGAAGCGCGAGATCGGCCGTCCCGTGAAGGTCGTCGCGACTGGCGGCCTCGCCACATTATTCGAGAAACAGACCGACGTGTTCGATGTCATCGAAGCCGACCTGACGATCCAGGGGCTGGCGATGATGTGGGATCGTCACCATATCTAGGGCCATTGGGCTCGCGCCGACCGGCCTGCGGGCCATATTCCTGTATAATCCTGAAAGTAATCAATGACTCCGAAGAACGAACTCCTTTTCTGTGGCCTTGGCGGCTCCGGCGAAATCGGCATGAACGTCAACCTGTACGGCTGCCAGGGCAAGTGGGTGATGGTCGATCTCGGCATCACCTTCGCCGATCCGCAATATCCCGGCGTCGACGTGATCCTGCCCGACCTGTCCTTTATCGAGGACCGGATCGACGACTTGCTCGGCATCGTCATCACGCACGGCCATGAAGATCACATCGGCTCGCTGCCATATCTCGCCGAAGACCTCGGCGTGCCCATCTACGCGACCCCGTTCACGATGGGCCTGATCCGCGGCAAGCTCGAGGAAGAGGGCATCGCCAACCGCGTGAAGCTCAAGATGATCCCGATGGGCGGCAATTTCCAGCTCGGGCCATTCGGCTTCACCTTCGTCGAGATGTCGCACTCGATCCCCGAGGCGAATGCGCTGCTGATCGACACGCCTTACGGTCGGGTGTTCCACACCGGCGACTGGAAGCTCGACAAGAACCCGGTGATCGGCAATCCGACCACACCCGAGGGCTTCATGGCAATCGGCGAAAAGGGCGTCGATGTCCTCGTCTGCGATTCGACCAACATCTTCAACACGACCGCGTCGGGCAGCGAGAGCACGGTCCGCAAGGGACTGTTCGAGGAGGTCAGCAAGGCCAAGGGCCGCGTCATGATTACCAGCTTCGCGTCGAACGCCGCGCGTCTGCACACGTTCGGCGAAGTCGCGAAGGAAACCGGGCGCAAGCTGTGCGTGACCGGGCGTTCGCTCGACCGGATCATCAAGGTCGCGCGCGCGACGGGCTATCTGAAGGATTTCCCCGACACGATCAGCCCCGACGAGGCGATGCGCCTGCCCAAGAACAAGGTGCTGATCATCGCCACCGGTGGCCAGGGTGAGGAGCGCGCGGCGCTGGCGCGTGTCGCCAATGGCCAGCACACGATCACGCTCGACGCCGACGACACGGTGATCTTCTCGTCGAAGCAGATCCCGGGCAACGAGGTCCAGATCGGTCGCATCCAGAACACGCTGGCGGCCAAGGGCATCCGCATGATCACCGAGCGCCAGGCGCACGTCCATGTATCGGGTCACCCGGGTCAGCCGGAACTCGCGCAGATGTACGACTGGCTGCGGCCCGAGGTGCTCGTGCCGACGCACGGCGAGATGCGCCATATGATGGAGCATGCGCGCTTCGGTCTCGAGCAGGGCATTCCGCGCGCGATCGTGCAGAGCAACGGCGACATCATCCGTCTGGCGCCCAAGGGTCCGGCGAAGATCGGCAATGCGACGGTCGGGCGTCTGGTGCTCGACGGCGACGTGATCCTGCCGGCGGACGGTGCGACACTGAGCGAGCGGCGCAAGCTGGCGATCAACGGTCAGATCTCGGTCGGTGTCGCGCTCGGCAAGGACGGCCGGATGGTCGGCCAGCCGCAGGTCCGCGTGCAGGGCGTGCCGGTTGAGGAAGACCGCGCGGCGTTCATCGCCGACGCGGTGCAGGCAGCGGCCGACACGGTGCGCGGCGGCAAGCGCGAGAGCGAGAAGATGCGCGAGCAGATCCGGCTCGCAGTGCGCAAGGTCGCCAAGCGCTGGACCGGCAAGCAGCCGATCGTCGACGTCCTGCTGATCGAGGGCTGATCGCGTGCGGTGGACCTCGGCACTCGCGATCTACGTCCTGTTCTGGTCGTTCTCGGTGTTCCTGGTCCTGCCATTCGGCGTGAAGACGACGCGTGAGGTCGGGGGCGAACACGTCCCCGGCCAAGCCGAAAGCGCGCCGCACGAGTTTCGCTCGGGGCGGACGGCTTGGCGGGTGACCGTGGTGGCGACGGTCCTGTTTGTGCTGTTCCAGCTGAATTATTCTTACGGGTGGATCACGCCACAGAGCGTCGACCTGTTCGACCGCGGCAACATGGTCACGCGCTGAACGACCAGCAATCCTCCCCCGCCAGGGGGAGGTGGCTGGCTCTTGCCAGACGGAGGGGGAGGAAGGGGTAACCTCTGTTCCGTGTTCCTTCCCCTCCGTCGCTTCGCGCCACCTCCCCCTTGCGGGGGAGGATCGTTACCCCGGCGATGCGGCCGAGCCCGCCAGCAAACCGCCATCGATATTGACCTCCGTCCCGGTGATGTAGGTCGCCTCGTCCGACGCGAGCATCACCGCGACCGCGGCCACTTCATCCGGCATCCCGAACCGCTTCAACGGCGTATCGGCCACCAGCGCCGCCATCCGCGCCTCGCGGTCCGGCCCATCCCCGAGCATCGGCTCCCAGATCGGCGTCAGGATCGCTGCGGGATGCACCGAGTTGCAGCGGATCTTCCACCCCTGCTGCGCGCAATACAGTGCCACCGTCTTGCTGTGATTGCGGATTGCCGCCTTCGACGACGCATAGGCCGCGGCGAGGGGAATCCCGACCAGCCCGGATCTCGACGAGATGTTGATGATCGAGCCTGTGCCCGCCGTTTTCATCGCACCAATCGCATAGCGGCAGCCGAGGAACGTGCCATCGAGGTTGACCGCATGGACCGCGCGCCAGTCTGAAAGGCTAGCATGTTCTGGATCGTGCGCGACCATGCCGTGCTCGAAACCCGTTACGCCCGCATTGTTGACGAGCACGTCGACCACCGGAAAGGTCTCCGCCAAGCGTCGCCAATCCGCCTCTTCGCGGACGTCGAGCTTTTCGAACCGGCAGCCGATGGCCGCCGCAGTCTCGGCGCCGGCGGTTTCGTCTATGTCCGTGAGGATGACGACGGCGCCTTCGTCATGGAAGCGCTCGGCGATCGCGCGGCCGATGCCACGTGCTGCGCCGGTGACGACGCAGATCTTGGTGTTCAGTCTGGGCATGTAAGCCTCGAAATATGAGTCCGGCCGGCGGGTTGCTCCGCTGGCGAGGGCCGCTTTAGCGGTGACGCTGGATCATTTCGAAAGCTCCTATGAGGTCCGGTTCAGCGCAGGCGCTCGATCGCCTGTGCCAGTGCCACGTACAGCTTACCCATGTCAGACGACAGAAGCGTCACGCCGAGTGGCGAGCCATCGCGTTGCGTCAGGATCGTGCGGAGCATCGCTTCGAAGTCGTGGATGTAGCGGTTGACTATCTCGCGGAAGGTCTCGTCTTCGTCATAGAGTCCGGCGATCTCGCGGACTTCGCTGGCGTCTAGGATACGGACGGCGCGTCGCGTGAAGACGCCGCGATCGCCCTTGAGATATGCGCCCCACGCACTGTCGGAGATTTCGGGCGCGATCGCCTTGGTGATGTCGATCGACGCTGAGTTGAGCGATTCGATCAGCAGCGAAACGCGGCGCGCGAACGTCTCCTGGTCGGCGTCTTCGCGTTCTGTGCGGGCTTCGTGGATCCGCGTTTCGACGATCGCGGTCTGGTCGACGATCGCCTGGACTTCGCGCGCGAGGCGTTCGGTCGCGCCGGTAGCGGCGTCGACCGCAGCGCCGGTCGCGTCGGTGAGCGCCTTGACCTGGCGTTCCACGGTGTCGTTGGTCGCGCGGCGCATCGCGTCGGCGCTGGCAGCTTCGAGCGCGGCCGCGGCTTCGGGAATGACCTTCGAAAGCGTCTCGCGCGCCTTGTCGGCGGCGACAGCGGCGGTCTCGCGGACGCGGTGCAGTGCCTCGATCAGTTGCGGCGCGGCGTCTTCCGCGAAATGCTGCGTGCGGCCGATCGCCTCGTCGACCATTTGGCCCAAGGCATCGGCCTTCGCGCGGCCGGTGTTGAGCGTGTTGAGCAGGTCGATCGAGAGCGTGTCCAGCACCAGGCGCTGCTCGCCGATGACCCCGGCAATCGCCTCGATCGCGTCGTGCGTGCTCTCCGCCGCGGTGACGAGCGCGAGCAGGTCGGGACGCGCCGAGACGACGATGCTCTTGCTGGCCAGCACCTGCGAATCGAGGCGGCCGAGTGCGGCCGGCATCGTCTCGTCGATCTCGCGTGCCGCGGCGTCGAGCGCGACGAGCAGCGTCTCGGTCGTGGCGATCGTCCGGTGCGCCATGTCGTCGCCGGTCCGGAGCGCCTCGGTCATCGCGTCGGCGGAACCGCCCAGCGCGCTGATCGATGCGGCGAGACCCTGCGTGCGCTCGGTACCGTGGCGGTGCAACAGTTCGATCCGCGCCTCGACGTCGCCGAGCCCGGCATGAAGGTCGTCGACGATCCGGTCGCCGGCGCTGCGTTGCAGGTCGAGGCGGATCGCGACGCGTTCGATCGCGTCCTCGACCGCGGCGATGCGGTACGCGAGCGCTTCCGCGCTATCCCGCGCGGCGCTGTCGAGCGCGGATTGGTTGGCCCCGACCATCGCCAGCATCGCGTCGCCTTGCGCGGCGATCCCCCGCCTCGATAGATCGACGGCATCGGCGGTGCGGTTGAGTAGCGCGTCGACTGCGGCGGACATGCCGTCGGTGACCGATTCGAGATGCGCGCCAGCGGTCTGGCTGGTCGCTTCCATCCGGACGATATGCGCGGCGAGACGTTGCGCGGCACCGCTCGCCATTGTGTCGGCCTCGCGGCCGCGTTCGGCGAGCGCGACGATCTGCGCATCGAGGGCCGCGGCGTGTTCGCTCGCCGACAGACCGGTACGTTCGAGCCGCTTGGCGACGTCGTCGATATCCGCCTGTGCGCGGGGAAGGGTGGCGATCAGGACGCCGAGGCTGGACTGCGCGCCAGCGGTCGATGTGGCGAGGTTGCGGGCGTGCGCGGCGGCCTGATCGATCTCCGACGCCATGCCGCGACCGATCGCGGCAAGCTGTTCGGTCGCGCCATTGCCTATCAGCAGGAACGTATCGACCTGCTCGGCGAGCTGCGCGCGGTTGGCCTCGATCGTATTCGACAGGGCGGCGACGGTGCGCTCCAGGCTTGCCGCCTCGCCGCGCATCGCCTGAGCGGTGACGCCGAACCGATACGCTTCGGCGCGGCTGGTCCGCATCGCGAGGAGCCAGACGATTCCGACAAGCGCGGGAACAACGCAGAGCGCGGCGACGAACTGGACGAGCGCGAGGGGTTCGATCGTCGCCAGCGCATCCCGTGCAAACCAGATCATGCCGAACAGCCATGCCAACACGCCGAAGATCGCAATCCCCGCAAACACCCGACCAAGTCCGCGTGCGGGATCATCCACCTCGAACGCTTCGAAAGTTTCCTGATACGCGCTCTGGGGCATAGGGTCCGATACCGGTTCCATCACGATATCCGCGCGAATGGGATGGGCATTGCCTGCCGCCGCACGAAACCCGATCATTGGCGAACCCCCGTTCATGAGCTGTCGAAGTATCACGAAACGTGGCCGGACAAAACGTCTTGTGCAATCTTCCCTTAAGCATCCGTCCGGTAAGCAGGGCGACATGGCGTATGACCCCGGAGCAATCGATGCCACGCTGGCGGCCGCGGTGGGTGACGAACCCATCCTGATCGCCGAGTTGCGAATCGCGTTCATCGAAAGCGCCGAACGGGCACTGACGGCGATGACGCTGGCGACCGACGTCGACGACTGGCGCGCCGCGGCGTGGCGGTTGAAGGGACTGGCCGCGAGCTTTGGCGCGATCCGGTTGATGACGATCGCGACCGTGGTCGCGGACGGCGATCCACGCGATGCCGAAGGTCTGAAGAAACTCCGCCGGGCCGTCGCGAGTCTTTGATCTGCCACCGTTCGATCCGCGTTTTCAAGCGGATTGGGCCGTATCGAGGGGCGTTCCACCCGAACCCGGGCTTTGCAGGACGCCATCGACCGCCTAACAGCCGACGATGCTTGCCGGCCTATTATTTGCAATTCACGACGCGGACGATCGCCCCGATCGCCTGGCGGCCACGCTTCCGTTCAGCGGCGTTACCCTTATCGAGTATCAGGCGCGGTTGTTGATCGCCGCCGGCGTGGCGCAGGTGATCGTCGTCGTCGCGCGGATGACGCCCGAATTGCTGGGGGCGATCAATCGGATCGGACGGCGCGGCGTCAGCGTGGATACGGTGCGATCTGCCGCCGAGGCGGTCGAAAAGCTTCATCCGCTGGCGCGCGTGCTGATGCTTGGCGACGGACTCGTCACGACCGATGCGATCGTCAAGGCGATGGCCGCCGAAGAGGGCGATTGCCTGCTCGTCGTGCCGGAGGCCGATGCTGGGCCGGGGTTCGAGCGGGTCGGCGGCCAGATGGCGTGGGCGGGCGTCGCGCGGCTCAGTGCGAGCCGGATCGCCGAAGTTGCCGGACTGCCGCAGGATTACGACCTGCAATCGTCGTTGTTGCGGTTCGCGATTCAGTCGCGCGCGACCCAGGTGCTGTTGCCGACCGATGCGGTGCGCGGCGGACACGGCATAGAACGCCAGGCTCGCACGTTGGAAGAGCGCGGACGCGCGGTGCTGATGACGATCGTATCGGGGCGGCGCGGCTGGTTCGATCGGTTCGTGCTGGCGCCGATCGCGCGGCTTGCCCTGCCATTGCTGGTCGATCGTGGCGCGGCGGGCGCAAGCGTCGGCGGGGCGGGGCTGGCGCTGGGCGTCGCTGGCCTGGTGACGATCGGGTTCGGTCTTGCCTCGACGGGTCTGGTGATCGCGCTGGTCGCCTGCGTCGCGCTGGCGCTCGGCTCGGTCCTGAGCGATCTTCGCGACGAGGCCCCACTGGCGCGGTGGCAGACGCTGGCGATCGGCGGCATCGCTGCGGCGTCGACCCTGGTCTTCGCGTTCATAGTCGCGGGACGTGCCGGTGAAAATACGGCGCTGGCGATCGGCACTGCGCTGATCGCGATCGGCAGCCTTGCCGAGCGCGCTATCCTCGAACGCGATCGTCGGCTCTGGTGGGGGAGCCCGGCGGCCTATCTGCTGATCGTCGGCGCGTTCGCGCTGCTCGGGTTTCCCGTATTTGGGCTTGGTTTTGCTGCAGTATATGCGACTGCGACCCTGGCGGATGCGATCGAACGACTTCGTCGCGATCCTTAGGCCGACATTAACGACAGGGGACTACCTACCGGATCATGTCTGTCGGCCAAGATCCTGTCCAAGACGCGATGCCGTCGCCTCATGCGCCCGTCGCCCGTGCGGAAAGCGCGCGCCTACGTGCCGAAACGCGGCTGGCGGGAACGATCGCCGACTTCTTCCTCGATGCGGACGCTCGGCTCGACGATCGCACCCGGCTGATGCTTGCCCGGGTCCTGGGCGGTATCGTCGAAGCGATCGAAGCCGACATCCGTCGTCACGCGGCGCGGCTGTTGGCCGGGCAAGGTCTGGTAAAGGTTGGCGAGGCGGTCCTGCGGCCGAAAGGCGCTGGCGTCGTTGCCCGGTTGACCCGTGCCGGTCTGTTACGCGACGAAGACCTGATGGAAGAGCTGATCGCGCGGGTCCGGCATGACCTGATCGCCGCGTCGCTCCCCGTCGACATCGCCGATCCGGACGAGGCGAGCCTGGTGGTGCGGCTGGCAGGCGTACCCGATCGCGTCGTCGCGTCCGCCGCGTCGGCATTGCTGGCGGCGGAAAGTCGACGGCGCGTATCGAACGAACAGGGCCTGGCCAGTGGCAGCGAATTGCCCGCCGAACTCCATCATCGGCTCGTCTGGTGGGTCGCCGCAACGATCCGCGACGAGCAGCGCGTGACGACGCGGGAGGGCGACCGGGCGATCACCGACGCCGCCGAGCGCAGCCTGGCCGCGCACGACGAAGGCGAGCGGGCGGATGCGGTCGCGATGCGGCTGGCGGGCGCGATGGATGCGCGACCGAACGAGCTGGCCGCCGTTCTGGTCGAATCGATCGGCGATCGTCGGCTGTCGCTGTTCGTCGCGGTACTCGCGCATGCTCTCGGCATCGCCTTCGATCAGGCAAGGGCGATTACGCTCGAACCGGATGGCGATCGGCTGTGGCTGGCGTTGCGGGCGATCGACATGGATCGACAGACGATCGCCAGGATCGGCCTCGCTTTGTCCGAAGCGGATCCGCGGCGGGATATCGAGGCGTTCGCCGACGCGCTCGACGAAATTGCTTCGATCGACGTGACGGAAGCCCAGGCCGCGGTCGCGCCGTTGGCGCTGAACCGCGATTTTCGCCTGGCCTTGCGAGCACTTGCGCGTACGGACCGTCGATGACGATGTTCGATCCTACCACCGAGAACCCCATCGCGCATGCGATCGTCGCCGCCGATGGCACGCTGGTGTTTGCGGATCCGGCCTTGGTCGCACTGAACCAGCGCGCTGGCGGCATGCGCGGTGCGCCGCTGGCGGTTCCGCAACTCGCGACGATCGCGCGTCTCGCGCGGCGGCTCGGGATCGTCGTCTCGCGCAGTGTGGTCGTCGCCGACGACGAGGCGGATGTCGACCTCTGGGTCCGCGCGCAGCCCGACGGCGAGAATGTCCGGCTGACGGTCAGCGGCTGGCGCGAGATCGCAGCGTGGCGCCCGACGCGGCCTTCGCCCGAGGTGCAGGGCTTCCTCGACAGCGATAGCGACTGGCGATGGGAAACCGATGCCGCGCTGCGACTGACGTTCGTCACGCTGGACGCCGGGCCCAAGCATGGCTTCGATCCGTTCGCATTGCTCGGGCAGCCGCTGACGGCGATGTTCGCGCTCGATTCCGGATCGGACGGCGGATTGCCGATCCTCGATTCGCTCGCCCGGCGGCGTCCGATGACGGCACAGCCGGCGCGACTGCGGAGTTCGGGGCGAGCGGTAATGCTGACGGCCAATGTCCGCTACGACGTGTCGGGTGATTTCGCGGGCTTCGTCGGCGCGGCCCGCGTGGTCGTCGAGGATACGCCAGCGCCCGCCGAGCCCACGGTTCTGTCCGCTACCTTCACGACCGGGCTCGACAAGGCGTTGCGCGTGCCGCTGGCGCGGATCGTGGCGAATGCCGACAGCATCAATGCGCAGTCCGACGGCCCGGTCCAGGGCGACTACGCCGACTATGCCGCCGACATCGCGACCGCCGGGCGGCACCTTCTGTCGCTGGTCGACGATCTGGTCGATCTCCAGGCGGTCGAGCGGCCCGACTTCACGATCGCGCCCGAACCGATCGACCTCGCGGACGTCGCGCGTCGTGCAGCCGGGCTTCTGACCGTGCGCGCGGCCAATCTCGGCGTCTCGATCGCGCGGCCTGCGACCGACGTACGCGTGCCGGCGATCGGCGACTTCCGCCGCGTGCTGCAGATACTGGTCAATCTCGTCGGGAACGCGCTGCGGTATTCGCCGCGCGGATCGGACGTGTCGGTGACGGTGACACGCGGCGCGACGCATGCGGTGCTGACCGTGGCGGATCAGGGCAAGGGCGTCGCGCCCGAGGATCAGGTCCGGATTTTCGAGAAGTTCGAGCGGGTCGACACGTCCGAGGCCGGCGGCAATGGGCTCGGCCTGTATATCGCACGGCGCTTGGCGCGGGCGATGCAGGGGGATCTCACGGTCGAGAGCGCGCCCGGCGAAGGTGCGCGGTTCGTCTTGACCTTACCGGCGGATCCTGCGCGCCACTAAAATCAGTGCGAGGCCGAACGCGGCGAGGAATGCGCCGCGATCCGCCCAAGGCCGCTGGTCGAGCATGAAGCTCGACTGCGGCCAGTGGACGTATCCGAGCCCCTGGCCGATCCAGAGCAGACCCATCAGCGCGCTGAGAACGCCGATGACCATCAGGATCGGCCGGAGCGTCTTCATCAGCGTGACGCCATTGGGACGTAGTCACGCGCGGTCGGACCGCTGTAGAGCTGGCGCGGACGGCCGATCTTCTGGTCGGGATCGGTGATCATCTCGTTCCACTGCGCGACCCAGCCGACGGTGCGGGCGAGCGCGAAGAGCACCGTGAACATCGACGTTGGGAAGCCGATCGCCGACAGGATCACGCCCGAGTAGAAGTCGACGTTCGGGAAGAGCTTCTTCTCGATGAAGTACGGATCGCTGAGCGCCAGACGCTCGAGCTCGATCGCGACGTCGAACACGGGGTCGGTGACGCCCAGCTCGCCGAGCACTTCCTTGACGGTCGTCTGCATCACGGCCGCGCGCGGATCGTAGTTCTTGTAGACGCGGTGACCGAAGCCCATCAGGCGGAAGGGATCGTTCTTGTCCTTGGCGCGAGCGATATACTCGGGGATCCGGTCGACCGTGCCGATCTCATGCAGCATGTTGAGCGCGGCTTCGTTCGCGCCGCCATGCGCGGGGCCCCACAGGCAGGCAATGCCGGCCGCGATGCACGCGAACGGGTTGGCACCCGACGACCCGGCGAGACGGACAGTCGAGGTCGACGCGTTCTGCTCGTGATCGGCGTGGAGGATGAAGATGCGGTCCATCGCCTTTTCGACGATCGGGTTCACGACGTACTTCTCGGCCGGCACGCCGAACGTCATCTTCAGGAAATTGCCGGTGTAGCTCAGCGTGTTGTCCGGATAGACGAACGGCTGGCCGACGCTGTACTTGTACGCCATCGCGGCGATCGTCGGCATCTTGGCGATCAGGCGGTGCGACGCGATGACGCGCTGGGCCGGATCGTGGATGTCGGTCGAATCGTGATAGAACGCCGAGAGCGCGCCGACGACGCCGCACAGGATCGCCATCGGATGCGCGTCGCGGCGGAAGCCACGGAAGAACTGCGCGAGCTGCTCGTGCACCATCGTGTGGCGCGTGATCGTGGTCGAGAAGTTCGCCAGCTCGTCTTCGCTCGGCAGTTCGCCGTTGAGAAGTAGATAGGCGACTTCCATGAAGTTCGACTGCTCGGCCAGCTCGCCGATCGTGTAGCCGCGGTGCAGCAGCGTGCCCGCGTCACCATCGATATAGGTCAGCTTCGACTGGCACGACGCCGTCGAGGTGAAGCCCGGATCATAGGTGAAATTGTCCGTCTGCGCGTACAGCTTGCGGATATCGATGACATCGGGTCCGACCGTACCGGACATCACCGGATACTCGAAATCCTTGCCGTCGACCTTGAGGGTTGCGGTCTCGCTCATGCTTGTATCCTTCCTCGAAATCTTATCAGCTAGCCATTCGGTCGGCGATCCGTCCCAGGCTCTCGTCGCGCCCGAGCAGATCGAGCACATCAAAGATCCCCGGCGACGTCTTGCGTCCCGTCAGCGCGGCGCGAAGCGGCTGTGCGACCTGGCCGAGCTTGACGCCCCGCGCTTCGGCCACGCGCCGTACCGCGCCTTCGAGCGCCTCCGTATCCCACGTGGCGAGCGCGTCAAGTTCGGCATGGGCATTGACCAAAATCGCACTCGCTTCACCCTGCAAAAGGCTCGCTGCGGCGTCGTCCATCGCCAACGGGCGCTGGCTGAACAGGAAATTCGACCCTTCGGCGAGCTCGTTCAGGTTTGCGGCACGTGGCTTCAGGACGGGCATCGCGCGAGTCAGAAGATCGAGTCCGCCGGTCGGCAGGTCGTGGCCGAGGCGATCGGCGGCGAGCTGCGCAAGGCGCGCGTCGTCGGCTTCGCGGATATAATGGCCATTGAGGTTCTCGAGCTTCTTCAGGTCGAAGCGCGAGGGAGACTTGCCGACCCCCGACAAGTCGAACCACTCGACCGCCTGCTCACGGCTGATGATCTCGTCGTCGCCGTGACCCCAGCCGAGCCGGAGCAGGTAATTGTCGAACGCCTCGGGAAGGATACCCATCTCGTCGCGGTACGCTTCGATGCCGACTGCGCCGTGACGCTTCGACAGCTTGGCGCCGTCGGGGCCGTGGATCAGCGGGATGTGCGCATAGATCGGCTCGGGCCAACCCATCGCGCGATAGATCGGCAGTTGGCGGAACGCGTTGTTGAGGTGATCGTCGCCGCGGATGACGTGCGTCACGCCCATGTCGTGATCGTCGACGACAACCGCGAGCATGTAGGTCGGCGTACCGTCCGAGCGCAGCAGGACGAGGTCGTCGATCTCTTCGTTCTTGACCGTGACGGCGCCTTGGACGCGGTCCTCGATCGTGACGGCGCCTTCCTGCGGCGCGCGCAGGCGGACGACATGGGGAAGGTTCGGTGCCTCGCTCTCGGGGCGGTCGCGCCAAGGGCTGCGGATGCGGAGCGGCTTCTTCGCGGCCTGTGCCTCGGCGCGCATCGCGGCGATCTCGTCGTTGGTCATGTAGCAGCGATAGGCATGCCCATTTGCTACCATTTCGTGTGCGACCTGCGCATGACGCTCGGCACCCGCGAACTGCATGACGACGTCGCCGTCCCAGTCGAGCCCGAGCCAGCGCATTCCGTCGATGATCGCGTCGATCGCCGGCTGGGTCGAGCGGACCCGGTCGGTATCCTCGATCCGCAGCAGGAATTTGCCGCCATTAGCTTTCGCAAACAGCCAGTTGAACAGCGCGGTGCGCGCGCCGCCAAGATGCAGGAACCCCGTCGGCGACGGAGCGAAACGGGTAACCACGGGTGCGGCCGAAGCGGCGGTGCCCGTATCAGATATTGCGCCCAACCGCGGGTGCTCCCAGACTGTAAGAACGATGGAGAAACGATGGCCATGACAGCCGTCGCCGCCCCTAGCATGCGTCCTTGGCGGCGACAAATGGGCGTGCCGCGATGGGGGGCTGTCGTCGGGCTTGCCGTGGAGCGCTGGCTGGAGGCGGAGCGCGACCAGCTGGTGTTGTGGCTGCCGGTGATGCTGGGCGGCGGGATCGCGTTGTGGTTCGCGCTGCCGGACCCGGTGGCGTGGCGCGTGGCGATACTGCTGTTGGTGGCTGGCGGGCTGGCGTGTCTGGCGGTGGGGCGGGGCGGACGTGCGGCGCGGTCGCTGGCGATCGGGCTACTGACGACGGCGTTAGGGCTTGGGCTGATCTGGGCGCGATCGGAGTCGGTGGCGCGACCAGTGCTGGGTGGACCGACGATCGCTAGCTTCTCCGCGAGGGTCGAGGCGATCGAGCCGCTGGTGGCGCGGAAGCTGGTCCGGCTGACGCTCCTGCCGATCGGGAAAGGCGCGGAGACCGACGGGCAACCGGTTGCGCTGCCATACCGCGTCCGCGTTAATCTGGCGGAAGCGGATGCGCCCAAGCTGCTGGGAACGGGGGCGGTCGTGCATCTGCGGGCGCGGCTGATGCCACCGCCGCTGCCCGCGGTGCCAGGCGCCTACGACTTCGCCCGCGTCGCATGGTTCGGCGCGATCGGCGCGACGGGGCGGGGCTTCGCACGGGTGGTCGTGACGACGCCGAGCGAGTCGGGTGCCGGCATCCGCGTCGCGCTGTCGCACCATATTGTGTCGCGACTGGACGGCAGCGCAGGCGGTATCGCTGCAGCGCTCGCAACCGGCGACGTCGGCGCGATCAGCGAGGAGGATTCGGAGGCGATGCGCCGCGCTGGACTCGCGCATCTGTTGTCGGTGAGCGGATTGCATATCACTGCGGCGGTGGCGGCGACGATGTTGATCGTGTTGCGTCTGCTGGCGCTCAGTCCGTGGCTGGCGCTGCATGCGCGCCTGCCGTTGATCGCCGCGCTGGCGGGGGCGGCGGCGGCGATCGGTTATACATTGCTTACCGGCAGCCAGGTTCCGACGATCCGGTCGTGCGTCGCGGCGCTGCTCGTGCTGGCGGCGCTGGCGATGGGGCGCGAGGCGATGACCTTACGCCTCGTCGCGGCGGGCGCGGCGTGCGTCATGTTCGTGCTGCCCGAATCGGCGGCGGGGCCGAGCTTCCAACTCTCGTTCGCGGCAATCACCGCGATCATGGCGCTGCACGAGCATCCAGCCATTCGCGCGTTCTTCGGCCCGCATGAGGAAGGCAGACCGCGCCGCCTCGCTCGCGGCATAGCATCGCTGTTGCTCACCGGCCTGCTCGTCGAGTTCGCACTGATGCCGATCGCCGTCTATCATTTCCACAAAGCCGGGCTCTACGGCGCGTTCGCCAACATCATCGCCATCCCCCTGACGACCTTCGTGGTGATGCCGCTGGAGGCTTTGGCGTTGCTGCTCGATGCGGGCGGGCTCGGGGCGCCGATATGGTGGCTGGTGCAGCGCTCGCTCGATGCTCTGCTGTGGCTTGCACATTTTGTCGCCAGCGCACCAGGTTCGGTGCGGTCCTTGCCCGCGATGCCGACGGCGGCGTTCGCGTCGATGATCGTTGGTGGCATCTGGATAGCCTTGTGGCGGACACGGTGGCGGCGGCTCGGGCTCGTACCACTGGCGATCGGCGCGGTCTGGGCGCTGACGACGCCGGCGCCGGACGTTCTCGTGACCGGTGACGGGCGCCATGCCGCGGTACGGACGGCAGCGGGGCTTGCTATGCTGCGTGATCGGGCCGGCGACTATACGCGCGACATGCTGGCCGAGAACGGCGGGGTGGACGGCGAGCCGTTGTTGCTGGCGGACCAACCCGACGCGCGGTGCAGTCGTGATCTGTGTGTCACCGATATCACCGCACGGGGGCGGATGTGGCGCATCCTTGCGACTCGCAGCGCCTACATGGTGCCGATAGCCGAGCTGATCGCCGCCTGTCGGAGTGCCGACGTCGTCGTTAGCGAACGTGGGCTGCCGAAGCGGTGCGTACCGCGTTGGCTGAAACTGGATCGCCGCGTTCTTCGGAGGACGGGCGGCGTCGCGCTGACCTTGGGGACGGGGACGGTCGTGACGATACTGAATGCGGGCGACCGCCACCCCTGGCGCGATCCGCCGATCCTCGAACGTACTCCATTCAATCTGCAGCGGGGCGGGTTTCGGGGCTCAGCAGCGGCGTTCCGAGCAAATGGGATACGCTGACGCGTAAAATTGATCACGCAAAGGCGTAAAGGCCGGACAATCCGGTAAACCGCGGCCATTCAATCAACGAGAGCGTCATTTAGGCTTCCTCTGTGCCCGGAGAGGACGGTAGTCTGGTCCAGGCACACAAGCTTTGCGCCTTTGCGCCTTCGCGTGAATATAATTTCTTTGCGCCTTCGCGTGAATATAATTTTCCGTAGCCGCCGGCGATTGTAGTCGGATGAATGTTCACGCGGAGACGCGGAGACGCGGAGACGCGGAGCCGCGGAGAAGTTTTTGAGGGTAGAGTAGATCTGGCGGGCAGTTGTCTGGTTCTCATTTCGAAGGTGTTTGGAACAGCGAGGTTCTTCTCGGAGCGGAACACCTCTGCGCCTCCGCGCGAACCAATCTTCTGCTGCGCCAAGGGGCGTCAAAAAGATGTTAGCGCAGAGGCGCGGAGGCGCAGAGATTATCTATTTTTTGTCT
The DNA here is from genome assembly GCF_003688625.1 of Sphingomonas sp. PP-CE-3A-406. Classification (GTDB taxonomy): domain Bacteria; phylum Pseudomonadota; class Alphaproteobacteria; order Sphingomonadales; family Sphingomonadaceae; genus Sphingomonas. Next base: position 654,616 of record NZ_RCWY01000001.1, on the reverse strand, counting down.
AGGACTGCGTTTTGTCATGGAATGCGAGATCGTCTTCCGAACGCCATGCCGCATTGAGAAGAGCCGTCCATGCTGCCCACAGCCTTCTGTAGAGCCTGTGCCGAAACACCTGCGCCATCCTGAACGCTACTGTCTCCGCCGAACACAACCGTTGCCCGTCGCCGACAACACGAATAATTCGTCGTACCGATCCACATCCCGCCTCACCGGTGCGACCGGAGAACGAGGGCGACGGGCCGGACGACCACATCGGCTGTCATCTGCGGCTCAGTCGTAGCGGCGGAGGATGCCGGAGAGCTTGCCTTGGACGCGGACTTGGGCGGGGGCGTAGCGTTGGGGGTCGTAGGCTCGGTTTGCCGGGTCGAGGCGGACCATGGCGCCTTCGCGGCGGAAGTATTTTAGGGTGGCTTCGCTGTCTTCGATCAGCGCTACGACGATCTCACCGTCTCGCGCCGTTTCGGTGCGGCGGATCAGGGCGTAGTCGCCGTCGAGAATGCCGGCTTCGACCATCGAGTCACCCGAGACTTCCAAGGCATAGTGTTCGCCGGTGCCCAGCAGCGTAGCCGGGACGGCTAGCATCGTGCTGCCTTCGAACGCTTCGATCGGGACGCCGGCGGCGATGCGGCCGTGGAGGGGGATCTCGATGACGTCGTTGGCCGGTTGCGGGGTCGCGGCGGCGGGGGCGGCCTTGACGTTCGACGGCTTGGACGGGGTCTTCTTTTCCGGGCGTTCGGGCATGCGCAGCACTTCGAGCGCGCGCGCGCGGTTCGGTAGGCGACGGATGAAGTTGCGCTCCTCGAGCGCGCTGATCAGACGGTGGACGCCCGACTTCGACTTGAGGTCGAGGGCGTCCTTCATCTCCTCGAACGACGGCGAGACGCCGGTATCGTTGAGGCGATCGTTGATGAAGCAGACGAGTTCGTGCTGCTTGCGCGTGAGCATGGCGGTTCTCCGTCCGGAACAGACTGGGAACTTCTATGGAACATAATTAACGCCGTCAAGCGCTCGCTTCACGCGATCACGAGGATTTCAGCCGATTCGCCTGTCTTTGCGACGGGGGCGTTGCCGGGGCGGACGATCAGGCAGGTCGAGCGGGCGAGCGTGAGCAGCATCGAGCTGTCCTGGATCGTCGAGGCATAGGCTTTTCCGTCGCGCAGTTCGGCGCGGAGGTAGTCGGTGCGGGCGTTGTTGGCGGGGAGGTCTTCGCCGAGCAAGGCGTGCGTCGATTGGGGGAGCGGGTCGCGAGCGCCGGCCATGTGCGCGACGACGGGCTTCACGAACAGCGTTGCAGTGACGAACGCAGAGACCGGGTTGCCGGGTAGGCCGAGCACCATCATCTCGCCGATCCGGCCGGCCATCATCGGCTTGCCGGGGCGCAGCGCGATCCGCCAGAAATCGATGGTGCCGCCGGCGGCTTCGATCGCCGGGCGGACGAGGTCGTGATCGCCGACCGACGCGCCGCCGGTGGTGACGAGCAGGTCTGCCTGCACGCTGGCGAAGGCTTCGCGGAGGATTTCGAGATTGTCGGGCAGGATGCCCAGGTCAACGATGTCTACCGGCATGTCGGCGAGCATTGCGGCGAGCATGATGCCGTTCGATTCGGGGAGCGCGACGCCGTCGGTGGTCGAGCCGGGGGGGACGAGTTCGTCGCCAGTGGCGGCGACGGCGACGCGGACGCGACGGTTGACGGTGAGGCTGCCGTGGCCGCCGGTTGCGGCGACGGCGATGCGGGCTGGGCTGAGGCGGTCGCCGGTGGCGATCAGGCAGGTGCCGGTCGAGAAGTCGAGACCCTTGCGGCGGGTGTTGCGGCCGAGTGTCGGCGGGCCTTCGCCGGCTAGGATCAGGGTTTCGCCGTCACGCTCGGCTTCTTCCTGGACCATGACGGTGTCGGCGCCGTCGGGCATGGCCGCGCCGGTGAAAATGCGGGTGGCCTCGCCGGGGGCGACGTGGCCTGCGAAGGGGCGGCCGGCGGCGCTTTCGCCGATGACGGTCCAGGGGCCCGGGAGGTCGGCGTAGCGGATCGCGTAGCCGTCCATGGCCGAGAGGTCGGCGGCGGGCTGCGTGCGGCGGGCGAGTATGTCCTCGGCGGCCCAGCGGCCGGCGGCTTCGCGCAAGGCCACGGTCTCGTGGTCGACGCGGGGGGCCATGGCGAAGAGGCGGGACTGGGCTTCGGCGACGGGGACTAGGGTCATGCTAAGGCTCTGTTTTTGGGCGGTTCTGAAAAGTGAAGTATAGGAAGTGTAGACGCTGGGAGCGTTTTGGCGGTTGGCGCTTTTGGCGTGTTGTATGGGGAAGCGCGGGGCGTGGGGGTAGGTTCCGTGTTTGGCATGGGTTTGGTGTGTAGGACAGGCGTTGTTGGACGAGGTGCGACGGCTTTGTGACTGACTAGCCTGCGTAATATCGAACGTCGCTCCCACCTCCTTGTTCTCTCGCGAAGGCGGGAGCCCAGACTGGGTCCCCGCCTTCACGGGGAAACACGGGTTTGGCCGATGGCGTTCGTTATTACCTTGGCCTTCCCAACTGGGCCCCGGCCTTCGCCGGGGTGGTGTTTTGATTTGCTCGTCGGCTTCTCGGGCGATGACTGCCGAGTGCGAATGGGTCCTCGATAGCGTTCCTCGACGGTTGGCCAGCACTGGTTCATCCTTTGCGGGGCTTTGTTTGGAGGAAAGAGACACCAGATCAGCATGATGACACGTAATCAGCCTCGGGCGAGAGACAGGATCGGGGCGGCGGTGAGTGCCGTCCTGTTGCCGGGAGTGCTGGGCTATGCGCTGCTCAACGGGCTTGTGGTGACGATGCCGGCGGCGGTGAGCGATGCGTTGAAGGTGTTCGATGCGGCACCGCCTCCGCCACCGCCTCCCGAGGAGAAGGTGAGGCCTCGGCCTTCGCCTAGCCGCAAGCCGGAGGGGGCTGCGTCGCCGCCTAATCTGAAATCGAAGGCTACCGAAGTGGTCGCGCCGAAGCCGGTGGTGCCGGTTGTGGTGCCGCCGCCTGTCGTCGTTGCGGAGAAGGCTGGGGTGGGGGCGCAGGCGACGGCTGGCGCTTCGGATGTTCGCGGACCGGGGACCGGGAGTGGGGGGATTGGTAATGGCACCGGAAGTGGTGGGTATGGCGATGGCGACGGTGGGGGTGGCGAGGAGACGCCGCCGCGGTGGCGCAAGGGGCGGTTGAAGGACTCCGATTATCCGCGCGAGGCGGCGGAGACGGGTATCCGGGGGCGGGTTTCGGTGCGTTATCTGGTGCAGACCGATGGGCGGGTTTCGCGGTGCCGGGTGACTCGGTCGAGCGGAAGCCGGGAGCTTGATACGCTTACGTGTCGGTTGATCGAGGAGCGGTTTCGGTATGATCCCTCGCTCGATGCGGCGGGGCGGCCGGTCGAGTCTACGATCGTGGAGGATCATGAATGGGCTATGGGTGGGGATTGAGTTCAGCTGAGCGCGTTCTGCTTGGCTTGCCCTCACCGTCGCCGCCTTTGGCGTCTATCCCTCTCCCCCTTGGGGAGAGGGTTCCTTGTCAGGCGGTCCAGTTGCCGGATTTGCCGCCGGACTTTGCGCGGACGCGGATTTCGGTGAGCACCATCGTCTTGTCGATCGCTTTCGCCATGTCGTAGATCGTCAGGAGCGTTACCGTGGCGGCGGTGAGCGCTTCCATCTCGACGCCGGTCTTGCCTTCGGTGGAGGCGGTGGCTGTAGCGGTTACGCCGGTTTCGTCGACGACCAGATCGATTTCCACCTTCGTGAGCGGGAGGGGGTGGCAGAGGGGGATGAGGTCGCTGGTGCGCTTGGCAGCCATGATGCCGGCGACGCGCGCGACGGCGAGGACGTCGCCCTTTTTCGCGGTGCCGGCGCCGATCGCCGCGGCGGCTTCGGCGGACATGGTGATGCGGCCGGAGGCGATGGCTTCGCGGGCGGTGACCACCTTGCCGCCGACGTCGACCATTCTTGCCGCGCCGGCTTCGTCGATGTGGGTCAGGCCGGTCATCCGACGAGCGCCCGCGTGGCTGCTTCGACGTCGTCCTGGCGCATGAGCGCTTCGCCGATCAGGAAGCAGTGGATGTCGTGTTCGGCCATCGCGTCGAGCTCTGCGCGCGTCGTGAGGCCACTCTCGGCGACGAAGGTGCAGTCCTTGGGGGCTTTGCCGACGAGGTCGTAGGTCCGCTGGAAGTCGACCGAGAAGTCGCGCAGGTCGCGGTTGTTGACGCCGATCAGGCGCGACTTGAGCCTCAGCGCGCGCTCCATCTCGTGCGCGTCGTGGACCTCGACCAGCACGTCCATGCCGCATTCCAGCGCGGAGGCTTCGATCTCGGCCATCTGGATGTCGTCGAGTGCTGCGACGATGATCAGGATGCAGTCCGCACCGATCGCGCGCGCTTCGGTCGACTGCCATGGGTCAACCATGAAGTCCTTCCGTAGGACGGGGATCGAGACGGCGTCGCGCGCGGCGGTGAGGTAAGCGTCGGAGCCCTGGAACCACTTTTCGTCGGTCAGCACCGACAGGCACGCGGCGCCACCGGCTTCATAGGCTCGGGCGTGGGCTACGGGATCGAAGTCGGCGCGGATCAAGCCTTTCGAGGGGCTGGCTTTCTTGACCTCGGCGACCAGCGCGTAGCCGGTCTTCGCGTCAAGCGCGGCGCGGAAGCCGCGCGGCTTCGACATGCGGGCGATGCCGGCGTCGATGTCCGCGAGCGAGGTCGTGGCCTTGCGCGCGGCAACTTCGGCGCGCTTGGTCTCGAGGATACGGTCGAGCATGGTCATGTCAGTAGGCGATCCAGCGGGCGAGCAGCGCGTCGGCGCTGCCGGTGTCGAGGGCGGCGGCGGCCTTGGCCGCGCCGTCGACGAGAGTGGGGACGGTGCCGGCGACCATCAAGGCGGCGGCGGCGTTGAGCAGGACGGCGTCACGGTAGGCGCCGGCCTCGCCTTTCAGCAGGCGGCGGAGTGCGTCGGCGTTGTGGCGCGCGTCGCCGCCGCGGATCTCGGTGATGGCGTGGCGGGTAAGGCCGGCGTCTTCGGGGGTGACTTTGCCCGGCAGCGTAACGCTGCCGACCGAGGCGACAATGCTGGGGCCGGCACCGGACAGTTCGTCGAGGCCTTCTTCGCCGGAGACGACGAGCGCGGCTTCGGTGCCGAGCTGTTCGAGTGCTTCGGCGTAGAGCGTGACGTAGTCGGGGCGGGCGATGCCGATGAGCTGGCGGGTGGTGCCGGCCGGGTTGGCGAGCGGGCCCATCAGGTTGAAGATCGTCCGCTTGGCTATGCGTTGGCGGATCGGGGTGATGCGCTTCATCGCCGGGTGGTGGTTGGCGGCGAACAGGAACGCGATGCCGATCTCGTTGAGGCTGGCCTCCGCGGTGGCGCCGGCGCGGTCCATGTCGAGGCCGAGGACTTCGAGCGTGTCGGCAGCGCCGGCCTTGCTGGAGGCGGCGCGGTTGCCGTGCTTGGCGACGGGGACGCCGGTAGCGGCGACGACGAGCGCGACCGCGGTCGAGACGTTCAAAGTGTGGTGGCCGTCGCCGCCGGTGCCGCAGACGTCGATCGCGCCGGCGGGAGCGTCGATCGGGATCATCCGGTTGCGGAGCGCGCGCGCGGCTTCGGCGATCTCGATGCTGGTTTCGCCGCGGGTCGCGAGATCGGTGAGGAAAGTGGCGATCGCGTCGTCGCTCGCGCGGGCGTCGAGGATGTCGGCGAAGGCCTCGCGTGCGGATTCGCGGGATAGGGGGGAGCTAGGGTCTGGGAGGAGCGTGGTGGTGGTCACATTCCCCTCCCGCTTGCGGGAGGGGTTAGGGGAGGGGCTACCTCGAAGGTCGTCGGTGCGGCGCTGCCCTCCCCCGACCCCTCCCGCAGGCGGGAGGGGAGTTGGTGGGGGATGTTCGCCATCTTGAGGAAGTTCGCCAGCATTTCGTGGCCGTGTTCGGTGGCGATGCTCTCCGGGTGGAACTGGACGCCGTGGATCGGCAGCGTCTTGTGGCGGAAGCCCATGACCGTGCCGTCCTGCGCGGTCGCGTTGACGACCAGCGTGTCGGGCACCGCGTTGACGATCAGCGAGTGATAGCGCGTGGCGATGAACGGCGAGGGCAGCCCGGCGTACAGCCCGGTATCGTCGTGGACGACGGGCGAGGTCTTGCCGTGCATCAGGCCGCCGCGTTCGACCTTGCCGCCGAAATGCTGGCCGATCGCCTGGTGGCCGAGGCACACGCCCAGCAGCGGCTTGCCGGCGTCCGCGCAGGCTGCGACGAGGTCGAGGCTTACGCCCGCCTCGTTCGGCGTGCAGGGGCCGGGAGAAATGAGGAACGCGTCCGCGCCCGACGACAGAGCCTGCCCGGCGGAGATCGCATCGTTGCGGACGACTTCGACCTCGACACCCAGTTCCATCAGATAATGGACGAGGTTCCAGGTGAAGCTGTCGTAATTGTCGACGACGAGGATCATGGCGTCGCCATAGCCTAAGCGCGGCGTGGTGCAACATGGCAGCGCGCCCGGACGTCGCGCTTGATCGATGGCTGCGACCGATTGCCCCGATTTCGCCGCGTGGCGGTCGCGGATCGCCGGCGTCGTCCCTATATCGGCGGGGCAGGCGCGCATCATTCAGCGCGGAGCAATGCCGCGTGACGGACGTTATCCGTTCAAAGGAGCTTAACCGATGTTACGTACCGTCGTCCTCGCTGCACTGATCGCCCTTCCCGGCATGGCTTACGCGCAGGACGCGCAGGTCGACACGCCGCCCCAGCGGATCCGCAGCGTCACGCTAACTGGCGACCAGAAATGCCCCAAGTCGAGCAATGGCGAGATCGTCGTGTGCTCGACGCTCGACCAGCCGTACCGGATCCCGAAATCGCTGCGCGACGACAAGCCGATCGCCGCGAAGAACCAGAGCTGGGTGAACCGCGCGGCGACGATGGATCAGGTCGGGCGCGTGGCTGGCGGGTTGCCGGATACGTGTTCGGCGGTCGGTACGGGCGGTCAGTCGGGCTGCTTCATGCAGCGTAATCAGGCGTATGCCGCGGAACGTCGGGCTTCTGCTAGCGAGTCGAACACGCAGCCCTAAGCTCTCTGTTGTGGGGGTTGCTCTGTAACCTCGAATGACCGCCCCGGCGAAGGCCGGGGTCCAGTTGGGAAACATTCGTAAAGGAGGTCGCGCATCGTTACCGCGACCTTTCCAACTGGACCCCGGCCTTCGCCGGGGGGGAATGTTAAGGCGAAGGTCAGTCCTGGGTGACCGGATCTACTGCCCGAACCCCGATGCCTTCGCCCGGCTAACCGCTTCACGCGCGGCGGCGAGGATCGCGCCGGCCTTGGCTTCGCATTCGCGCTGTTCGTATTCGGGGACGCTGTCGGCGACGATGCCGGCGCCCGCCTGGACGTGGATCGTGCCGTCCTTCACCACCGCGGTTCGGAGGACGATGCACGAGTCCATCGAGCCGTCGGGGGAGAAATAGCCGACCCCGCCCGCGTACGCACCGCGGCGTTCGGGTTCGAGCTCAGCGATGATCTGGCAGGCGCGGACCTTCGGTGCGCCGCTGACCGTACCGGCGGGGAACCCGGCGAACAGCGCGTCGAGCGCGTCCTTGTCGGGGGACAGCGTGCCGACGACGTTCGAGACGATGTGCATGACGTGGCTGTAGAATTCGACGCCGTAACTGGCGGTCACCTTTACCGAACCGGGTGACGCGGCGCGGCCGACGTCGTTGCGGCCGAGGTCGAGAAGCATCAGGTGTTCCGCGCGCTCCTTCGGGTCGGCGAGCAGGCCGATGCGGTTGGCTTCGTCCTCCGCGGGGGTCTTGCCGCGCGGGCGCGTGCCGGCGATCGGGCGGATCGTGACTTCGTCGTCGCGGACGCGGACGAGGATCTCGGGGCTCGAGCCGATCAGCGCGAAACCGGGGAGGTCGAGGTGATAGAGGAACGGCGACGGGTTGATGCGGCGAAGCGAGCGATAGAGCTCGAACGGCGGCAGCGCGAACGGCGTGCTGAAGCGCTGGGCGAGCACCACCTGGAAGATGTCGCCGGCGAGGATATAGTCCTTAGCAGTGGCGACCATCTCGCCGTAGCGGCCCTCGGGGAGCGCGGGCGTGTAGGTCGGTTCGGCGACGTCGGCGCGGACCGGCGCGGGAACGGGCGTGCTGGCGAGCTTGGCAGCGACCGCGTCGAGACGCTCTTCGGCCTCGGCCACGATCGAGTCGGGATCGCGTGCCGGATCCGCCCAGGCGGGTGCGACGAGGTAGAGCGCATCGGTCAGGCGATCGAACACCAGGATGACGGTCGGCCGCACGAAGATCATGTCGGGCATGCCTAGCGGGTCGACCGGCGGTTGCGGCAGGGCTTCGACCAAGCCGATCGTCTCATAGCCGAAATAGCCGACGAGGCAGGCCAGCGCTCGGGGCAGTTCGGCGGGAACCTCCGCCCTGCATTCCGCCACCAGCATCCGCAACGCGTCGAGGGTCGGGACCGGGCACGGCGCGAACGTCTCGCGATCGGTCGCCCATTGGCGATTGATCTCGGCGCTGTGGCCGTGCGCGCGGAAGAGCAGGTCGGGGGCAAGTCCGATCAGGCTGTGCCGACCGCGGATCGCGCCGCCCTCGACCGATTCGAGCAGGAAGTCGCCACGCCCCGGCTCGATGAGCTTCAGCGCCGCAGCGACCGGCGTTTCGGTATCGGCGACCTGACGACGCCAGACGAGCGCCGGGCGCCCTTCGGCCAAAGCTTCACGCGCGCTCATGCGATCAGTTCCCGCTACCGCCCTGGCCGAGCAAGTCGGCACGGACGCGTGCGAGCGAGGCCGCGTTGGTCTTGACGCCGACATCGGCGCGGACCGCCTTGGCGAACTGCTCGACATATTCGCGACCGACCGAGCGGCCGATATTGGCGCGCGCCGCCTTGATCGCGGCCGCGTTGCCGGCCGCATTGCCGCTGGCGATGCTGTCGAGCTTGATGACGAACCAGCCACTGTCGTCGGGGGCGGCCAGCGTCTTGGCGGTGTTCGGCGCCATGCTGAACATCAGCGCGAGTGCGGGCGGTGCCCCGCGCGGATCCGCGGCGATCTGCGCGCGCGAGGCGGTCAGCGGACGCGCGGCGGGGATCGGCAGCTTGGTCTGCGCCAGCGATTGCTGGATCGGCATGCCCTTGTTGATCCGCGCGAGCACGTCGGCAGCGACCTTCCGCGCCGCCTGACGCGCGCGGTCGGCGGTGACGTCGTGGAGCACCGCGGCGCGAACCTGCGCGAGTGGACGCGGCGTGGCGGGAACGACACGGCCGAGCGCGACGACTGCGAAGCCGCCGTCGGTGCCGAGCTGGACGAGCTGCGGGGCATCCCCCTCGGCAGCCTGGAACGCAGCGGCGACGAGCGGCGCGATCGCGGCGTTCGGCTGGCTGGCTGGATCGTCGGGGTTGGCACCGCTCGCGATCAGCGCGGGTGTGGTGACCGGCTTGAGCTTCTGGTCGGCGATGACTTCGTCGAACGTAGCATTCTTCGACAGCGAATCGTCGATCTTGTCGTGGATGTCGGACAGCGCCGCGGCGGCCTTCTGGATGCCGAGCGCGGCGGCGATCTCGCCACGGACCTGGTCGAGCGAACGGGCCGCGACCTTGTCGATCTTGTCGACCTTGGCGACGGTCCAGCCGAGCTGGGTACGGACCGGGCCGATCACCGCGCCGTCGGCGGCGGCGAACACCGTGTCGGCGACCTGTGGCGAGGTGGTGCCGGCATAAGCGGCCTTTTCGACGCCAGTCTGCGTCGAGGCTTCGAGCCCGGCGGCGCGGGCGGCGTCGGCGAGGCTCGCGCCGCCCTTCACCTTGGCGGCGAGCGCGGTGGCGCCGGCCTGGTCGGCGACGACGACCTGCGTGATCGTGCGCTTCTCGGTCGCGGCGTAGCGGGCGCTGTCCTGCTGATAGGTCTTGGCGATCTCCGCGTCGGTCGGGACGGCCTGCGCCTTGACCTGCTCGGGCGTGATGACCGCGTAGCGGACGATGCGGCGCTCGGGCACCGTGTAGCGCGCGATGTTGCGCTTGTAGAAGGCGGTGAGGTCGGCATCGGTCGGCGCGGGGCCGGCAGGGACCACCGCGGCGGGGATGAAGCCGATCGTGCCGGTGCGCTTTTCGAGCAGCAGCGAGGCGTAGGGGAGCGCGAGCTGGCTCGACACCTGCGTCGCGCCGTTGCTCGGCAGCGTGAGTTGCTGCGCGAACGTGTCACGGACCATGTCGCTGCGGATCTGCGCGTCGGTCAGCTTGCGCTGGGCGAGAATCTGACGGTACAGATTCTCGTCGAACTTGCCGGTCGGGCCCTGCAGTGCGGGGATGCTGGCGATCTGGCCGTCGACCGAGCGCTTGCTCACGACCATGCCCTGCGCACGACCGAACTGCTCGAGCGCCATGCTGGAGACGATCCGGTCGAGCGTGCCTTCGAGCCCGCCCTGGTTGACGAAGGTCGCCATGTCGAGCGTGGGCTGTTCCTGGCGGAAGCCCTCGAGCTGCGTCTGCGCCTGCGTCTTGAGCTCGTTCGCGGTCACCTCGGCCTTGCCGACCTTGGCGACGTCGCCGCCGGTTATCCCAGCGCCGCCGGTCATCGAACTGAGCCCCGTGACATCGCCCGCCGCGAACGCGAGCGCGATGACGCCGAGCACCAGGAACGTGATGATCACGCCGGCCTTCGATTGGGTAAGACGGCGGAAGAAAGCGAGCATGGACAGCCGATCGACAGGGATGGGAACATGCGTGCTTTACGGGGGCGAAGGCGGCTCTTCAAGTCGGGGCGCGTCGAGGTGATGCTGGCCCGGATGGGCGCGCTTAGGGTTGTGTGCGGGCTGGCGGCGGCGCTATCGCTGGGCAAAATGCTCGGGAGAACATGATGCGGCGCAAGCTGGTAGCGGGAAACTGGAAGATGAACGGGTCGCGGGCGATGCTCGTCGAACTCGATGCGATCGCCGCGGCGGCGAGCGCTGCGCCGGGGATCGACGTATCGGTCGCGGTGCCGTTCACGCTGATCGCCGGCGCGTCGGAGCGCGTGCCGGGGTTGGCGATCGGGGCGGAGGACGTCCACGAGGCGGACTCGGGCGCGCATACTGGCTGTGTCTCGGCGGCGATGGTCAAGGAGGTCGGCGCGTCGTTCACGCTCGTCGGCCATTCGGAGCGGCGCGCGGACCAGCACGAGACGAGCCACGACGCCTGGGCGAAGGCGGCGGCGGCGCGACGGCAGGGGCTGCACGTCATCCTGTGCTGCGGCGAAACCGAAGCCGAGCGCGACGCCGACCGTGCCGAGCGCGTGGTGCAGGCGCAGATCGAGAAATCGGTGCCCGACAATGCGGACGGCAGCTGGTTCACGCTCGCCTACGAGCCGCGCTGGGCGATCGGCACCGGGCGGACGCCGACGCTCGACGAGATCGCCGCGATCCACGCGATCGCGCGCGCCAAACTGCGGATGCTGATCGGCGATGCGGCGGCGGGAGTGCGTATCCTGTACGGCGGATCGGTGACGGGGGCGAACGCGGCGTCGATCCTGGATACGCCGAACGTGGATGGCGCGCTGGTCGGCGGGGCGAGCCTGACCGCGGAGAAGTTCGTGCCGATCATCCAAGCCGCGGCATCCCTGTAACGGGGCGCGTACCAGCGTAAAGACGTGCCCGTGTAAAGAAGTGTTAAGTCCCGATAAACCCTATGGTCTTATGATTAATGGACGATTCGGCGAGATGATCGTCTGATCGGCGTGGATGGGTTTTCGTGCGAGGGTTGATATGGCCAAGTGGTTTCCCGGATGCGTCGGCGCGTCGATCGCGGCCTGCGCGGTGGTATCTGCGATCCCTGCCAGGGCAGAGACACCGCGCGAATTGCTGACCCAGGCCGGGTTCGTCGACCGCGATCGCGGTGTCGCGCTGGCCCGGATCGACAAGGCCGCTGCGGCCGCGGGACAGGCGCTCAGTCGTTCGCCGAACGATGCCGAGGCCGCGATCATGCAGGCGATGGCGAATGGGTATCGTGCCAAGCTGCTCGGCAATCGATCGCAGGCGATTGCCGCGCGGCGGCAATATGAGGCGTTGGTGACACGCTATCCGCATAATGCCGAGGCGCAGGCTGCATTGGGCGCGTGGCATATCGGGGTGATCGCCAAGCTCGGGCGGTTCGTCGGGCGTGCGGTGGCCGGCGCGCAAAAGGCGACCGGGTTCGACGCGCTGGAACGGTCGGTGGCGCTGGGGGGTAACCGCGCGATGTTTGCCGGCTTGGCGGGGTTGTTGCGGCTCGAGCTCGATCCGAACGATGTTCGGGGACGCGCGCTGGTCGAGACGGCGAGCAGGGCGCCGACGCCGACCGCGATCGACGGGTATGTTCGCAAGGCGGCGATGGCGGTGCTGGTGCCGCTGCGCGCGGGTGATGCGAATGCGACGAAGGCGCTGGCGGACAAGCTGCTGCCGTTCGGGCAGTTCGCCACGGGGTAACGTCGCCCTCCCGTCATGCCGGGCTCGTTCCGGCATCCACGGTGTCGCACATCCGCGGATCGATATTTTGCGGGACGGTGGACCCCGGAACAAGTCCGGGGTGACGGATCAGGGGCGGCTGTATCGCTTAACCAACATCGCGAAGGCGGCGCGAAGGGCATAGGCCTCGCCACCCTTCGGACGCCCCGGCTTGGCGGACGGCCGCCAGGCGAACACGTCGAGATGCGCCCATGCCGTATCCTTGGGCACGAACCGGCGGAGGAACAGCGCTGCGGTGATCGCACCCGCGAACCCGCCATCGGGGGCGTTGACCATGTCGGCGATGTCCGACTTGAGCATCTCGTCGTAACCGTTCCAGAGCGGCAGGCGCCACATCTGGTCGTTCTGTTCCAAGCCCGACGCGAGCAGATCCGCCGCGAGCGACTCGTCGTCGGTGAACATCGGCGGCAGATCGGGGCCGAGCGCGACGCGCGCCGCCCCCGTGAGCGTGGCGAAGTCGAGGATCAGCTCGGGATCGCTCTCGCCCGCCTTGGTCAGCGCATCGCCGAGCACGAGGCGGCCCTCCGCATCGGTGTTGGTGTTCTCGACCGTCAGCCCCTTGCGCGTCGCGAGCACGTCGCCGGGGCGGAAGGCGTTGCCGGCGATCGAGTTTTCCACCGCGGGGATCAGCAAATGAAGGCGGACCGGCAGTTTGGCGGCCATCACGAGGCTCGCGAGCGCCAACGCGTGCGCCGCGCCGCCCATGTCCTTCTTCATCAGCCGCATGCCCGCCGACGGCTTGATGTCGAGACCGCCGGTGTCGAAGGTGACGCCCTTGCCGACCAGCGCGATGCGCGGGTGAGACGGGTCGCCCCATTCGAGTTCGATCAGGCGCGGCGCGCGGTCCTTGCTCGCCGCCTGGCCGACTGCGTGGATCATCGGGTAGCCGGCCGCTAGCGCATCGCCGCGCGTGGTCGTGACGGTCGCGCCGTGGCGTTTGGCGAGCGTCTCGGCAGCGGCCTCCAGGTCGGCGGGGCCCATGTCGGAGGCGCCGGTGTTGACGAGGTCGCGGACCAGCGCAGTCGCTTCGGCGAGGCGGATCGTCTCGTCGATATGCGCGGCGTCTTGCGTGAGCAGAACGCGCGGACCGATTGCATCGGGCTTCACGTACCGTGTGAACTGGTGCTGGGCGAGCATCCAGCCGAGCCCGGCCGCGCCGACCGGGCCTTCCGCGAGACGGTAGGTGCCCGCGGGCAGCGATGCGCCGAGCGAGGCGATCCGCCACGGCGATGTGACGGCTTCGTTGCAGACCAGCAGCATCGACCAGTCCTCCACGGTCTCGCCTGGCAGCACCGCGCGGTCGCCGGGCTTGCCGGTCAGGCGGTGCGCGGTGACGGTCGTGCGGATGCGCTGCGACTGTTTGGCGAGCCAGCCTTCATACGCATCGGGGTGGACGACGTGGATGGTTCGGGCGGGCTGCCCGCGGTCGGGTTGGAGCATCGAGGCGAAGTCGGTCATTGTGTGGGCGCCACCAGAAGTTGTTCGAATCGGCCGTTCGCGCCGGGCTCGGCATAGGTGCTGAGCGAGAGCGTGCGGTCGGGATAGGTGATGCGGTAGGTGCGGTTGACGAAGCCGCCGCGCAAGCGGGTCTTGCCGGTTTGTGCGAACGCGGTCGGTTCGCCGAGCGCGCCGAGGCTGGTCTTGTAGTCGGCGAGCGCGACCGGTTTGAAATAGTAATTGGCGTCCTCTGTAAGGCCTTTCCGGTCGAGCGTGCCGGTGCGGAGCTGGTCGTAGACGGCGCGAGCTCGGCCGAGTGCGGCGGTGTCTTCGGCATTGGCTGGCGCGAGCGGCAGGACGATCTTGGCGACGCCTGAGGCGATGCGGCCCGTTGCGTCGCTGAACCAGCTGTTGGTGAGAACGACGATGGCCGCCTTGTCGTCGGGATAGACGGTGTTCTCGGACAGAAAGCCGACCGCTTCGCCGCTGTGCTCGACATAGCGGCGGCCATTCGCGCTGCCGGTGAAGACGCCTAGGCCGTAGCCGTTGCTGCTGCCGTCGGCGAGTTTCACCGGCGTTTCCTGCGCGGCCCAGTCGTCGGCGGGGAGCGTGGTGCGGTTGAGGCGGGCGACGTCCCATTTGGCGAGGTCTTCGGCGCTCATCGAGAGTTCGCCGGCGGCGTAGAGCCAGCCGTCTGCGCTGGGGGTTTCGGGGCGGACGGGGCCGAGGGCGAAGCGGCCATAGCCTTGCGGATAGGCCTTGCCGATCGCCTTGTCCTGGTCGAGCGCGTGGATGTCGAGCGGTTTGAAGATGCGTTGCTGGAGGAAGCTCAGCAGCGGCTGGCGCGCGACCTTCTCGACGATCAGCCCGGCGACGACGTAGCCCGTGTTAGAATATTGCCACTGCGTGCCGGGCTGGAAATCGAGTGGCTTCTTGGCCCAGCGATCGACGATCTGCTGCGGCGTGACGGGCTTGGCCATCGCCGCGAAACTATAGTCCTGCGGCCAGTAATCCTGGAGGCCCGAGGTGTGGCTGAGCAACTGGCGGATCGTGATGCGGTCGCCGCCGGTGATGCCGGGGATGTACATGGCGACGGTGTCGTCGAGGCTGAGCTTGCCTTCGTCCTCGAGCAGCAGGATCGCGGCGGCGGTAAACTGCTTGGAGATCGAGGCGATCTGGTAGGGGAGTTTCGGGTCTGCCTTGGCGATCGCCTCGGACGGTTTTCCGTACGCCTTGGCGAACACGATCCGGCCGCCGCGGACCACCGCGATCGAGGCTGAGGGCACGCCGGTATCGCCGAGCGCGCCGGTGACCAGCGTATCGATCTGCGCGGTTTCGGCGGGGGTGAGCGACTGCGCGATGGCGGGGGCCGGAAGCAACGCGGCGACGGCGAGAAGGCGAAGGATCATGGCGCGCAACGAAGCAGAACCGGTCGGCGTACGCAACGCCGCGATTTTAATTCCGCGCTGGTTGAACGGGTTAGGCTAGGGCAGAAATGTTGACGGAACACGCCGCGATCCGCGCACGTTTCATCGCGGGGCCGGGAGCCTTTCACGCCTTAGGGGACACAACCATGCTGTACACCATCGCCGTCATCCTGCTGATCCTCTGGCTGGCAGGGTTTGCCTTCCATGTTGCAGGCGGGCTGATCCACATCCTGCTGGTGATCGCGGTCATCGTCGTTCTGATCAAGCTGTTCACCGGTCGCAACGTCGTCTGACTTTTCCGTCATGCCGGGCTTGTTCCGGCATCCACCGTTCCGCGTAACGGATGCTATCGAGTTTGCGGAACGGTGGACCCCGGAGCAAGTCCGGGGTGACGGAGGGATTTAAGCGGGGACGCCGTAAAGGTCGTGATCGTCGGCGTCTTCGATCGTGACCGGGACGATGTCACCGACCGTCAGGTGGCCGGCGTCGCGGAGGAAGACTTCGCCGTCGATCTCAGGTGCATCCGCCTGTGAGCGGCCAGTGGCGCCTTCTTCGTCGACCGCATCGATGATCACGTCGAGCGTGCGGCCGATCTTGGCCTGCAGCTTGGCCGCGGAGATTGCCGCGGTCTTCTCCATGATGCGGGCGTAGCGCTCTTCCTTGAGCTCTTCGGGCACATGATCGGGCAGCAGGTTCGCCGCAGCGCCCTCGACCGGCTCGAAGCGGAACGCGCCGACGCGGTCGAGCTGAGCCTCGTCGAGCCAGTCGAGCAGATACTGGAAATCCTCTTCGGTCTCGCCGGGGAAGCCGACGACGAAGGTCGAGCGGATCGTGATGTCGGGTGCGATCGTCCGCCAGTTGTGGATGCGCTGGAGCACTTTCGCATCGTTGCCGGGGCGCTTCATCCGGCGCAGCACCGATGGCGCGGCGTGCTGGAACGGGATGTCGAGATACGGCAGCACGAGGCCTTCCGCCATCAGCGGGATGACGTGGTCGACGTGCGGATACGGGTAGACGTAGTGGAGGCGCACCCACGGCGCGATTCTGCCGAGTTCACGCGAGAGGTCGGTCATGTGCGCGCGGACCTCGCGGGCTTCGTTCCGCGACATCGGGCCACCGGTCTTCACCGGCCAGCTGGCGTGGCGGAGGTCGACGCCGTACGCCGACGTGTCCTGGCTGATGACCAGCAGTTCCTTGGTGCCGGCTTCGACCAGCTTCTCCGCCTCGCGCAGGATCGCGTCGGGGCGGCGGCTGACGAGATCGCCGCGCAAGCTCGGGATGATGCAGAACGAGCAGCGGTGGTTGCAGCCTTCCGAGATCTTCAGGTAGCTGTAGTGGCGCGGGGTCAGCTTCAGGCCGGCGTCGGGGATCAGGTTGAGGAACGCCGACGGCGGCATCGGGGCGGCCTCGTGGACCGCGCCGACGACCTGCTCGTATTCGTGCGCGCCGGTGATCGCGAGGACCTGCGGGAAACGCGCGCGGATCGCGTCGGCTTCCTTGCCCATGCAACCGGTGACGATGACGCGGCCGTTCTCGGCGATCGCCTCGCCGATCGCCTCGAGGCTCTCCTCCTTGGCGGAGTCGAGGAAGCCGCAGGTGTTGACGAGGACGATGTCGGCGCCGGCATAATCGGGCGACATCTGGTAGCCGTCGCCGCGGAGCTGCGTGAGAATCCGTTCGCTGTCGACGAGGTTCTTCGGACAGCCGAGCGAGACCATGCCGATCTTCGGCGGGGAGGGGAGTGTTGTTGCCATGAAGCCCGCGCACATAGGCGCAAAGTTCGGTTTTTTCTAGGCGGCGGAAAATGCATCCTGCATGGGTGGGCGGATTGCGCGGGAAGGAACCGATATGCTGGCGATTGGACTGATGTCGGGGACGTCGCTCGACGGGATCGACGCGGCGTTGATCGAGACCGACGGCGAGGCGTTCGTGCGGCCGATCGCGTTTCGTGGCGAGCCGTATTCGGATGCGGCGCGGGCGCAACTGGCGGAGGCCACGCGGATGGCGCTGACGTTCGACAAGCCGCGCGCCAGTCCGCCGGTCGTCGCTGCTGGGGACCTGATTACACGGGCGCATGTGTTTGCGGTGCACAAGTTGTTGGCGGATGCGGGGGTTGCGGCGGCGGAGGTCGATGTGATCGGCTTTCACGGGCAGACGATCGCGCATCGGCCGGATCGGCGCTGGACGTGGCAGATCGGCGACGGGGCGGCGGTCGCGCGGGCTACCGGGATCACGACGGTGTCGGACTTTCGGTCTGCAGATGTCGCGGCTGGCGGGCAGGGGGCGCCGTTGCTGCCGGTCTATCATGCGGCTTTGGCGGCGGGGCTCGAGGGTCCGGTCGCGGTGCTGAACCTTGGCGGGGTGGGGAACATCACCTTCATTCCCGGCGGGCGGGACGTGCACGATTCGCGCGAGATGTCGCCGGAGCGGGCGCAGATGACGGACCGCGACGGGCTGGCAGCGTTCGATACGGGGCCGGCGAACGGGTTGATCGATAGCTGGGTCGAGGCGGAGACTGGTGCCCGGTACGATGCCGGGGGGGCGTTGGCGGCGTCCGGGCGGGTCGACGAGACGGTGCTGACGGCGATGCTCGACCATCCGTTTTTCGATGCGCTCCCGCCTAAGTCTTTGGATCGCAATGACTTTACGATCCAGCCGGCTCGGGGGTTGTCGGCGGCTGATGGGGCCGCGACTTTGACTGCGTTTACGGCGGCTACCGTGGCTGAGGCTTTGCGACATTTGCCGGCTCGGCCTGTTCGGTTGCTGGTCGCGGGGGGTGGGCGGCATAATCCGACTATGCTGGCGATGATTGCGGAGCGGACCGGGTTGGTGGTGGAGCCTACCGATGTGCTCGGGTGGAACGGCGATGCGCTGGAGGCCGAGGGGTTTGCGTATATGGCGGTTCGGACGCTGCAGGGGCTGGCGATTAGTTTTCCGGGGACGACTGGGGTGCCGGTGGCGATGCCTGGTGGGGTTGTGGATCGGGTTTGAGGGGGCTGGCTTACGCTTGTCCCGTGTGACCAGTAAGGTTGTTCTCCCGCGAAGGCGGGAGCCCAGACTGGGCTCCCGCCTTCGCGGGAGAACAAGGGGATGAGGGTGGCGCTCGCGTTGCTCGCACCCGCTCCACGGTAACCGCACTTAGCCTTCTACCACCCCGGCGGAGGCCGGGGCCCAATTGGAAAGGTTGCAGTAACGAAGCGCGCGCTCAGCTAGCGACGTCCCCCAATTGGGCCCCGGCCTTCGCCGGGGTGGTTAGGAGGGTGGGGGCGGCAGCTCTGTATCAGTGCGGCTTCTTCGCCTTTGCCGGCTTCTTCGGCTCGGGCTTCTTTGGCGGCGTCTTCTTCTCCGCCGCATCCTTGGCGCGTAGCGCAGGCGCTGCGATCGCCGCTGCAATACCCGCGATCACCGTCGCGCCAACCGCGATCGCGGTCTTCGGGTGCGACTTCACCGCATCCGTCGCCGTCGCGAGGCCGGCCTTGGCCGCATCGGTCGCGTCCTCGACCCAGTCGCTGGTCGCCGCGGTCTTCTTCGCGTCGGGCTTCGGCTTGTGGTCGTCGTCGTGATGGACCTTGGCGTGCGGCATGGCGGAGTTGGGGATCGACGACATAGGGCTTGTCCTTCGGTAAGGGATGATGCCCGATAAACCGATCGCCACCGTGACGGTTCCGTTACAGTTCGCCGCTTACCGCGCCAAACTCACCGCTTACGGGTCAGCTCACGCATCGCGTCGTCGAGCCCGGCGAGGCTCAGCGGGTACATCCGGTCGGTCATCAGTTCACGGATGATGCGCACCGATTGCGAGTATCCCCATTGCGCCTCGGGCACCGGGTTCAGCCATGCCGCCGCCGGATAGGTGTTGGTCAGCCGCTGCATCCACACCGCGCCCGGTTCCTCGTTGAAATGCTCGACCGAGCCGCCGGGATGCGTGATCTCGTACGGGCTCATCGACGCGTCGCCGACGAAGATCAGCTTGTAGTCGTGGCCGTATTTGTGGAGCAGGTCCCACATCGGCGTGCGCTCGGCGAAGCGTCGCGTGTTGTCCTTCCACACGCCCTCGTACGGGCAATTGTGGAAGTAGAAGAATTCGAGGTTCTTGAACTCGGTGGTCGCGGCGGAGAACAGTTCCTCGCAGAGCTTGACGAACGGGTCCATCGAGCCGCCGACGTCGAGGAACAGCAGCAGTTTCACCGCATTGCGGCGTTCGGCGCGCATGACGATATCGAGATAGCCCTGCCGCGCGGTGCCGGCGATCGTGCCGTCGATGTCGAGTTCGTCGGCGGCGCCGTCCCGCGCGAAGCGGCGCAGGCGGCGGAGTGCCACCTTGATGTTGCGGGTGCCGAGTTCCTTGGTGTTGTCGAGGTTACGGAACTCGCGCTGGTCCCAGACTTTCAGCGCGCGCTTGTGCGTGCTCTCGCCGCCGATGCGGACGCCTTCGGGGTTGTAGCCGCCGTTGCCATACGGGCTCGTGCCGCCGGTGCCGACCCATTTATTGCCGCCCTGGTGGCGTTCCTTCTGCTCCTCCAGGCGTTTCTTGAGCGTCTCCATGATCTCGTCCCACGAGCCGAGCGACTTGATCGCCGCCATCTCCTCGGGGGTCAGGAACTTCTCGGCGACCGCTTTCAGCCAGTCCTCGGGGACTTCGCCGGGGGCCGTGCCGTAGCTTGTGGCGAGGCCGCGGAAGACCTTGGCGAAGACCTGATCGAACTTGTCGAGCAGCCCCTCGTCCTTCACGTACACCGCGCGGGAGAGGTAGTAGAAATCCTCGGGCGTCCGCTCGATCACCTCGGCGTCGAGCGCCTCGAGCAGGATGAGGTGCTCCTTGAGGCTGGCGGGGATGCCGGCGCTGCGGAGTTCGTCGAGGAAGTTCAGGAACATGGGGTCACGTCCTCACTTGGTAGCCGCGATCGGCAGTTCGATCGCGCTGGGTTGCGCGGCCGAGTGGAAGACGCTGATCGTGGCCTTGCGGTAGTCGGCGGGCTTCGCGTCGAAGATGTTGGGGACGTAGGTCTGCGGGTTGCGGTCGTAGAGCGGGAACCAGCTCGACTGGACCTGCACCATGATGCGGTGGCCGGGGAGGAAGACGTGGTTGGCGTTGGGGAGCACGACGCGGAAATGCGTCGGCTGGCCGGCGACGATCGGGGTCGGTTTGTCGAACCCGTCGCGGTAGCGGCCGCGCAAGATGTCCATCGAGACGGCGAGCTGGTAGCCGCCCATCTCGGGCTTGTCGGAATATTCGGCGGGGTAGACGTCGATCAGCTTCACCACGAAATCGCCGTCGGTGCCGGTGGTGCTGGCGATCAGGTCCGCGACGGGCGCGCCGGCGATCGCGACCGGGCTGGTGAGTGGCGGCGTCTGGTAGGTCAGGACGTCGGTGCGGTCGGAGAAGGGGCGCTGATCGTCGACGAGCCATTGCCGCCAGGTCGAGCCGGTCGCGTAGGTCGGGCGGATCGGGCGGAGGCGGTAGGGGATCGGCTTGGCGGGGTCGGAGATGTAGTCGTCGTGGCCGTCCTGCGCGGGGGCGGTGGCGCCGAGGCCGCTCGCGGGCTGGAAGTAGAGTTTCTGCGTGGCGGACGCGTTCGGCCAGCCGGCGAGCGTCTGCCACTGGTTCGTGCCGGTCTGGAACGCGGTGACGGGGGCGAGCGCGGGCGGCGTCGCGCCGGTCTTCAACGCGCCGTCGAGGAACGGGAGCAGGACGTTCTTGCGGAACCACAGCGCGGTGTCGGCATCGAAGCGGATCGCGCCGAGCGTCGAGCCGTCACCGTTCGCGCCGCCATGCGCCCAGGGGCCTAGCGCGAGGTGGTTGACGTGGTTGGGGTCGACTTTCGACACCGCCTCGTACGCCGCGACCGCGCCGTAGATGTCCTCCTGGTCCCATTGGCTGGCGACCCAGAGCGTCTGCACCGTCTGTGGCTGCTTGGGCAGGATCGTCTCGAGCGCCTGGCCCTGCCAGAACGCGTCGTACGCCGGGTGATCGTGCATGCGCTGGACGAACGGGAGCTGCGCGAGGCCGCGGCTCTTCACGAAATCGCTGGCGGATCCGGCGCGCAGGAACGTGTCGTAATCGTCGTACGCATTGCGCCACAGGTCGCCGGCTTCGCCCTTGGCCGCGTCCTGGCTGTAGTAATAGTCGTAACCGACCTGGCGGAAGGCGCCGCCGTGGAAGTCGTCGTCGCCCTTCCACGTGTTGATGACCGGGTTCATCGGGACGGCGGCCTTCAGCGCGGGGTGCGGGTTCACCAGCGCCATCGCCGCCATCATGCCGTCATAGCTAGTGCCGATGATACCGACGCGGCCGTTCGAGTTCTTGAGGTTCTTCACGAGCCAGTCGATCGTGTCGTAGGCGTCGGTCGAGTGATCGACTTTCGTCTTGTTGAGCGGGCCGATCAGCGGACGTTCGTTGATGTAGGCGCCGTTCGAGCCGTTCTTGCCGCGGACGTCCTCGAACACGCGGATATAGCCGGCGTCGAAGAACATCGCATCCGACGCGCGCAGGTTCATCGCGCCGCTGGAACTCGACGACCGACTGGCGCTGCTCTCGGCGTTGTAGGGCGTGCGCTGGAGAAGAATGGGGGCGTCGGTGAGGCCCTTGCGCTGGACGATCACCGCGTGGAGCGTGACGCCGTCGCGCATCTTAATGTCGACTTCGCGCCGGTCGAAATCGAAGCTCGCGTTGGCGGGGATGAACTTGGTCGGGATGTCGCCACCGGGCTGCGGTGCCTTTTCTTTCTGTGCGGATATCGCGGACGGTGCCGACGTGGCGAGCAGGGCCAGCGTGATCGTCGTAAGAGCCTTGAACCGCATCGTTATCCTCACCGTCTTGTCGAAGACGCAGGTGGCACGGTTCTTGGGCTAACGGCAACTCTACTCGCGCAGTCATCCTGACGAAAGTCAGGACCCAGGGTTACGGGCGGCGCGGGTCTTGGCTCTGGGTCCTGACTTTCGTCAGGATGCCGGTGGTGGTCAGGACGACCGGCCGAGCGTTACCGCGCGATCGGCTTGCCGCTGACCGGAACGTAGGCGTCGATCAGCGCACCGACATAATCGGGGTTGCGGCTGGTGAGTTCGGACGCGGCGTGCGTGTGGCCGTAGATGAAGCCATAGACCGGGTAGACCCCGCCGCCGAGGCCGTCGACGTCCTTGTACCAGACCTTCACGTCGCTCCAGTCGTTGCGCGGCGAGACGTCGAACAGCGTGACGTCCTGCTCGGCATGTCCCCGCTCGCCGTTCTGGCGCGACCAGTTGGCGTGGGTGAGCATCACGACGCGCTTCTCGACGACGCGGCTGACGACCGCGACATGGCCCATCGGCAGGCGCGCGGTCTTGGCGAAGACGATCACCGCGCCTTCCTTGGGCTTGTGCGTGCGTTCGTATTTGCCGTCCGCCTGCTCCCACCAGGTCCAGGCGTTGCCGTAGATCTGGATACCCGACGCAGCACGCGCGAAGGGGACGCACTCGCCGACGTAATTCAGCAACGACGTGGCATGGCCGCCGGTCGCCGCTGCGGCGGCGATGACGAGGCTGAGGAGCGTTCGGGGGAGTCGCTTCATGCCGCTGGTGTACAAAGCACCGAGTGACTGGTCGGTTGCCGGCTTTGGTTAACGCATGGTCCTGCCGCGCTTTTCGGTCGGGTCGGCGTGCGCCCGTCGCGAAACGCTTACCCCTGGTTCTTCTGCCGCTTCGCCATGAACGCCAGACGTTCGAACAGCATGACGTCCTGTTCGTTCTTGAGCAGCGCGCCGTGCAAGGGCGGGATCGCCTTGGTCGGGTCGCGGTTCTGGAGGATGTCGAGCGGCATGTCCTCGTGAAGGAGCAGCTTGAGCCAGTCGAGCAGTTCGCTGGTCGAGGGCTTCTTCTTCAGCCCCGGCACGTCGCGGACATCGTAGAACAGGTCCATCGCCTTGCTCACGAGGATCTTCTGGATGCCGGGGAAATGCACGTCGACGATCGCCTGCATCGTCTGGCGGTCGGGGAACTTGATATAGTGGAAGAAGCACCGGCGCAGGAACGCGTCGGGCAGTTCCTTCTCGTTGTTGCTGGTGATGATGACGATCGGGCGCTCGACCGCGCGCACGGTTTCCTTCGTCTCGTAGACGTGGAATTCCATCCGATCGAGTTCCTGCAACAGGTCGTTCGGGAACTCGATATCAGCCTTGTCGATCTCGTCGATCAGCAGGACGGGCGGCGCGGGCTGGGTGAACGCCTCCCATAATTTGCCCTTGCGGATATAGTTGCCGATGTCGTGGACGCGCGCGTCGCCGAGTTGGCCGTCGCGCAGGCGGGCGACCGCGTCGTATTCGTAGAGGCCCTGCTGCGCCTTGGTGGTCGACTTGATGTTCCACTCGATAAGCGGCGCGCCGAGCGCCTTGGCGATCTCGTAGGCGAGCACGGTCTTGCCGGTGCCGGGTTCGCCCTTGATCAGCAGCGGGCGGCGCAGCGTCACGGCGGCGTTGACCGCGACTTTCAAATCGTCGGTCGCGACGTAGCTCTGGGTGCCCTCGAAGCGCTTCATGCGATGTCCCGTCCGGTTCTGAATACCCGGTATGGATAGAGGGGAAGCGGTCTTCAGCGCAAGCGCGTTACAGATCGCCGCGGGCGCTCGCGCGGGCTTCGAGCAGCGACCACAGGCCGCGATGCTGCGCGAACAATTGCTGCGCGCCGAACAGGATCGCGCGATCGCAACCGGGCGCTGCACCGAGTTCGGCGATCGTCGCAGCCGTGACGGACTCGTGGGGGAAGCCGGTCGCGGGCACGGCGACCGAGAACCGTTCCGCCGCAGCATCGAGGACACCGCGGATCGCGGCCCAGTCGTAGACCAGCGCGGCGGCGGCTCCGGTGGCACAGCCACGCCGTTCGGACCGAGCCAGCATTTCGAGCGCGTGGCGTTCGTTGACGAGCGCGGTTTCGGTCAGGGCCTGGCCCGGCGTCGACGGCAACGGGCCGACCGCTGCTGTGAGTTGCGCGAGATAGGCGCGTTCCTCGGCAAATCCGACCGCGGCGGCGGCGAGCCATTCGGTCGCTGGCGGCTGCGCTGCCTGCGTCAGGACATCGGCGATCATGCCCGGATGGTCGCCGTGGATCGCGCACAATGCGTGGATCGCGTCGGAGAGCGTGCGCTGCACCGGCGTCCCGAGGACGAGGCGGCGCATGTGCGGGTGCGCGGCGCTGCCGTCGGCCTCGCCCAGGCGGACGAGCGCGTCCCACGCATTCGACGTCCCGATCTGTAGTGCCGCGTGGGAAACCATCGTGCTCCGGTCGAACAAGTCGTGCGCTGCGTATGCGCCACGCCGTTCCCTTGCGCCGCATCGCCTGTACGAAGCGCGTAGGAACATGGTGTACGTGAAATTAATTATAGCATCTTGGTCGCGAGGACGGTCGCAAATCCCGCGTTTCTTGGACAATCGCCGACGGTACGCGATCCGGTCTTTACGCCGTGACGCGCCGTCGCGATAACGCGCCCGGCGCCGGGGTAGGATCGGCGACCTGATCCCACGGAGTCTACAGGATGCGCACATGGTTGCTCGGGCTTGCACTTGCTTCGGTCGGAACCGCCGCGATGGCCGCTGATCAGGTCACGCCCCCGGCCGCGCCCGCTGCACCAGCGCCTGTGCCCGCACCGGCACGACCGGTCGAGGCGGCCAAGCCCGGCGACCTGACAATGGCGCGCGTGTTCGGCAATCCGGACCTGTCGGGATCGCAGCCCAAAGCGGTCCGGCTGTCGCCCGATGGCACGTTGCTGACGAGCTTGCGCAACCGCGACGACGAGAAGGAACGCTTCGATCTCTGGGCGGTCGATACCGCGACCGGGGCGGCGCGGATGCTGGTCGATTCGAAGAAGGTCGGCAGCGGTGCCGAGCTGACCGAAGCCGAGAAGATGCAGCGCGAGCGCGCGCGGATCGGCGGCCAGAAGGGCATCGTCGCCTATGACTGGGCGCCCGACGGCAAGTCGATCCTCGTGCCGCTCGACGGCGACCTGTATCTCGCCGGGCTCGACGGCAAGGTCACGCGGCTGACCGACACGCCGGGTGGCGAGTTGAACCCGGTGGTCAGCCCCAAGGGCGGCTTCGTGTCGTTCGTCCGCGACCAGAACGTCGTCGTCCAACCACTGAGTGGTGGCGCCGCGAGGGCGGTCACGACCGGTGGCGGCGGCACCGTCCATTTCGGCGAGGCTGAGTTCGTCGCGCAGGAGGAAATGCACCGCGACACCGGCTATTGGTGGGCGCCCGACGAGCAGCATATCGCGGTCGAGCGGTTCGACGAGGCGCCGGTCCATGTCGCCACCCGCGCGTCGATCGGCGCGACCGGGACCAAGGTGTACGAACAGCGCTATCCCGCGGCCGGCACGCCCAACGTGCTGGTCGACCTCTACATCATGAAGCCCGATGGCTCGGGCCAGGTGAGGGTCGATCTCGGTACCAACCGCGACATCTATCTAGCGCGCGTCGACTGGACGCCCGATGGCCGGATGCTGCTGGTGCAGCGCCAGAGCCGCGACCAGAAGCTGATGGAGATGCTCCGCGTCGATCCGGCGACGGGCAAGTCGACGATCCTGTTCACCGAGAAATCGGGCGTGAAGAGCTGGCTCAACCTGTCTGACGCCTACCGCGTGCTGAAGGATGGCAGCCTGATCTGGCGTTCGGAGCGGAGCGGCTACGGGCATCTGTACCGGTTCGCGTCGGGCAAATGGACGCAGCTGACCAAGGGCGATTGGGTCGTCACCGATCTGGTCGGCATCGACGAAGCGAAGGGACGCGTGTTCTTCCTCGGCAACAAGGACGACGTGCTCGAACAGCAGCTCTATTCGGTCGACGTCGCCAAGCCCAACGCGATCACCCGGCTGACCGAAGCGGGCTGGTGGAACAGCGCGACGATGGATGCGGCCGCGAGCCGCCTGATCATCTCGCGCTCGAACCCGAAGCAGCCGACGCAGGTGTATCTGGCGGACGCGACCGGTAAGCGGATCTCGTGGATCAACGAGAATGCGGTGGTCGAGGGGCATCCCTATTATCCGTATCTGGCGAGCCACCAGGAGACCAAGTTCGGCACGCTGAAGGCCAAGAACGGCATGACGCTCTACTGGGAGATGATCACGCCACCGCTCGAGCCCGGCAAGAAATACCCTGTGTTCTTCGAGCATTACGGCGGCCCCGGCACCGGTCAGGTCGTCACGCGCGGCTGGCAGGGCGCGTTGCCGCAATATCTGGTCGATCGCGGCTACATCTATTTCAAGATCGACAACCGCGGCTCGTACAATCGTGGCCGCGCGTTCGAGAACCAGATCTATCACGCGATGGGGACGGTCGAGGTCGAGGATCAGCTGACCGGCGCGAACTATCTAAAGTCGCTGCCGTTCGTCGAGCCGAGCAAGATCGCGACCTATGGCTGGTCCTATGGCGGCTACATGTCGCTGAAGATGCTGGAGAAGACTCCGGGCGTGTATGCGGCGGCAGTCTCTGGCGCGCCGGTCACCGACTGGCAGCTGTACGACACGCATTATACCGAGCGCTATCTCGGCGATCCGGCGGCCGACCCGGCGAGCTATGCGACGTCGGCGGCGGTCGAGGAGGCGAACAAGATCGTCGATCCGCTGTTGCTGATCCACGGCATGGCGGACGACAACGTGTTCCTCGACAATTCGACCAAGGTCGCGGCGCGGATGCAGGCGACCGATACGCCGTTCGAGATGATGTTCTACCCAGGCTATACGCACCGCGTGGCGGGGCCGGGGATCAGCGAGCATGTCTGGGGGACGATCCTGAACTTCCTCGACCGGACGGTGAAGGACAAGCCGGTGCCCGAGGCCACGTCAGCCGCGTCCCCGACGCCCGCGAAGTAACTCCCGGTGCGGTTCGTCGAGACGTTTCACCTGTGGCCGTTCCTCGACACGCTGGTGAGCTATATCGCCGCGTTCGTGTTCGGGACGCTGATCGGGGCGGAGCGGCAATATCGCCAGCGCACCGCGGGGTTGCGGACGAACACGCTGGTCGCGCTCGGGTCGGCCGCGTTCGTCGACCTCGGCCAGCGGCTGGGCGGCGACGTCGAGTCGATCCGGATCATCGCTTACGTCGTGTCGGGGATCGGCTTCCTCGGCGCAGGCGTGATCATGAAGGAGGGGATGAACGTCCGCGGCCTCAACACCGCGGCGACGCTCTGGTGCTCGGCGGCGGTGGGGTCGTGCGCGGGCAGCGACATGATCGCGGAGGCGGGGTTGCTGACGTTCGTGGTGCTGCTGGCGAACACCGCGCTGCGGCCGCTGGTCGACGGGATCAACCGGATCCCGACCGAGGGGCGGACGATCGAGGCCACCTACAGCGTGATGGTGACGGTTGCGGCGGGGGATGCGGGGCCGATCGGCGATCTGGTGGTCGAGCATCTGGAGGCTGCGCAACTGCAGGTGGCGGAGCTGGCCGTGACCGAGCGCGGCGAGGACCGGGTCGAGATCGCCGCGACTCTGGTGGCGACGAACGTGCCGTCGGAGGAACTGGATGCGATCACGGATCACCTGGCTAAGGTGCACGGAATCGAGCATGCGACGTGGCAGGCCAGGACGCACGACTGACGGGTGCAGGAAGTTGGACGATGCCTGAGTTGACGTTGCCAACGTCTGAAGTCACCCACCCCCGGGACGTTCAGGCCCAGTGAGAGTGCAGCAATGAACGACGCCGCAAACGTAATTGCCGTGGACCACACGGGTTTCGCTGTATCGTCTTTGGACGAAGCCGTTCGGTTTTGGACGGGAGCGCTCGGTTTCACACTTGAGCGACAATCGGAGATGGGGGGCGATTTCCTGCATCAGGTGACAGGTGTCGATGATCCGAGTGTGAAAACGGCGATTGTCAGGGCACCAGACGGCTACGTTGTCGAACTGTTGCAATATTCAAGAGGGCACCAGAACGGGGCGGTGTCTTCCAGCGCGGGATCGATCGGAGCGGCCCACCTGGCGCTGACCGTAAAGGATATTCATGCCGCTATTGCCCGCGTCGAAGCAGCAGGATGGAAGGCCAAGGGTAGCCCACTGCCGATCGCGGGTGGTCCCCGGAAGGGTACGTTGGTGGCATACGTTTCAGGCCCCGATCATATCACGATAGAGCTTATGCAGTCGCCGGCCCGTTAATACGCCTGCGGAAGTTTTCCCGCTTCACCATCCTTTTCGGGAAAGGCGGCAACTGCCCAATGTCGGCTATCGCCACCCGCCCTCCCAAACTCCCCCTATCCGCGCAACAAGTCGAAAGCCGTTGGACCTCGCCGCGCAACGTCGGTACTGCGCGGCCAAGTCCAATCGGAGTGACAACATGGGTTATCGGGTGGTGGTCGCAGGGGCGACCGGCAATGTCGGGCGCGAGATGCTCAATATCCTGGCGGAGCGGGAGTTTCCCGCCGACGAGATCGCCTGCGTCGCGTCGTCGCGCAGCCAGGGGTTGATGGTCGACTACGGCGACACCGGCAAGCAGATCAAATGCACGAACATCGAGCATTTCGACTGGAACGGCTGGGACATGGCGCTGTTCGCGATCGGCTCGGAGGGCACCGCGGTCTACGCACCGATCGCCGCCGCCGCCGGTTGCGTGGTGATCGACAATTCGTCGCTCTACCGCATGGACCCCGACGTGCCGCTGATCGTGCCCGAGGTGAACCCTGAGGCGATCGACGGCTACAAGGTCCGCAACATCATCGCCAACCCCAACTGCTCGACCGCGCAGATGGTCGTCGCGCTGAAGCCGCTGCACGATGCGGCGAAGATCCTGCGCGTGGTCGTCTCGACCTATCAGTCGGTGTCGGGCGCGGGCAAGGCGGGGATGGACGAGTTGTTCGAGCAGAGCCGCAACATCTTCGTCGGCGATCCGGCCGAGCCCAAGCTGTTCACCAAGCAGATCGCCTTCAACGTGATCCCGCACATCGACAGCTTCCTCGACGACGGCTCGACCAAGGAAGAGTGGAAGATGGTCGTCGAGACCAAGAAGATCCTCGACAAGAAGATCAAGGTCACCGCGACCTGCGTCCGGGTACCCGTGTTCGTCGGCCATTCGGAAGCGATCAACATCGAGTTCGAGAACGAGATCTCGGCCGAGGAAGCGCAGAACATCCTCCGCGAGGCGCCCGGCATCATGCTGGTCGATAAGCGCGAGGACGGCGGGTACATCACGCCGATCGAGTGCGTTGGCGATTTCGCGACCTACATCAGCCGCGTGCGCGAGGATCCGACCGTCGAGAACGGCCTCAACCTGTGGTGCGTCAGCGATAACCTCCGCAAGGGTGCGGCGCTGAACGCGGTGCAGATCGCCGAGCTGCTCGGGCGTCGGCATTTGCAGAAGGCGTGAACGCGCGGGGCGGCGACGGCGTGTCGCCGCCCTTGGATCTGGCGACGACAGGCAATGCAGGATGAGTTTGTGAGCAGCACCCCGAGCGAGACGCAGTTTTTCGAGAGCTTCGACGGCACGCGGCTGGCGTGGCACGAGGTCGGCCCAACCACCGATGATACGCGCGCGGTGGTGTTGATCCACGGCTATTTCTCCGACGCGAAGACCAACTGGATCCGCTATGGCCACGCCGCCAAGATCGCCGCGAAGGGGTTTCGCGTGATCATGCCGGACCTGCGTGCGCACGGCGAGAGCGACAAGCCGCATGGGCTGGAGGCGTATCCGGCCGACGCGCTGACGCAGGACGGGCATGCGCTGATCGCGCATCTCGGGCTGACCGACTATGATCTGGGCGGTTATTCGCTGGGTGCGCGGACGACGTCGCGGATGCTGGCGACGGGCGCGACGCCGCGTCGGGTGATCTTCTCGGGGATGGGGCTGGAGGGGCTGACGCAGACGTCGCGGCGTGCCGGGCATTTCCGGAACATCCTGACCAGGCTCGGGCAGCATGTGCAGGGCACGCCCGAGTGGCTGGCGGAGGCGTTCCTCAAGACCACCGGCGGCGATCCGGTCGCCTTGCTCGGCATACTCGAGACGTTCGTGGATACGCCGTTGGATACGGTGAAGGCGATCCGGCAGCCTACCTTGGTCGTGTGCGGCGGTGAGGATCAGGACAACGGGTCTGCGCCGGACCTAGCGGCGGTTTTGTTACATGGGGAATACGTCGAGACTCCCGGTGGACATATGAGTGCGGTCGTGAAGCCCGAACTCGGCCAGGCGATCGCGGACTTTCTCGCGCGGTAAGCACGCGAAGCTTCGTCCGTCATCCTGACGGACGTCGCTTTTCAAAGAGTAGGGATTGCTCACTAACTTCTGGTTCCCCCGCGAAGGCGGGGGCCCAGGGTTACAAACGCTTCCGTGGTCTTAGCTGGGCCCCCGCCTCCGCGGGGGAACGGTCGGCAGCGCGGCTCTTGTGTTTTACCGCCCCGGCGAAGGCCGGGGTCCAATTGGGAAACGCCACTGAATGGGCGGTGCGGTTCGTGACAAAGGACGTTCCAATTGGGCCCCGGCCTTCGCCGGGGTGGAGTATTCATCTGGGAGCAGGAGCGGCGCCTACTCCGGAACCGTCCCTGGATCGGCGATGCCGGCGTCGAACGACTTCGACGAGTCCGCGCCGTCGGCCTGATGCGCGTGCTTGCCCTTTGGTTTGGGCGCTGGCTGAGCCTTGGGCGTGCTGCCTCGCAAGGTGAGCAGCGCGCCAACCGCCGCTCCCGCAACCGCAACGCCGCTGAAGATCGCCGCGGCACCCCATTTGCCGCGCGTCTTTTCCGGCGGCTTGGCGACCGGGACCGGCGTCGCCGAGTTGCGCGCGGGGACCGGCCGCGGCGTGCTGCGCTTGGTCGAGCGTGGCTTTGGCGTCGGCTTGGCTGCGGGCTTTGGCGGCGCGGCGGCCACGGGCTTGTCCGCAACCGGTTTTGCCGTCGGCACCGGCTTCGGCGCGACCGGCTTGGTCGAGGACGTGGCGGCCGGTGCCGCCTTGGGCGCGCTCGCCTTGCGCGGCGCGCGGCGGCGGGTGACGGGCTTCTTTGCTTCCGTATCGGGCGTGTCGGTGTCGGCCACGGTTATCTTCCCTCAGCAATGATTCCGGATGCGTAACCCATTCTCGCGCGATCCGCTCCGATTTTTAGCGGCCCACGTTATCGGAACGGCGGCTCGTCGAACGCGCGGAGCTTGCGGCTATGGAGCTTCGGGCCCTCCAGGCGGAGCTGTTCGCAGGTCTCGATCCCGATCCGCAGATGCTCGCTGATCGCGCGTTCGTAGAAGCGGTTGGCCTGGCCCGGCAGCTTCAGCTCGCCGTGGAGCGGCTTGTCCGAGACGCAGAGCAACGTCCCATACGGGACGCGGAAGCGATAGCCCTGCGCGGCGATCGTCGCGGATTCCATGTCGATGCCGACGGCGCGGCTGAGCGAGAAGCGGAGTGCAGATTTCGAGTAGCGCAGCTCCCAGTTGCGGTCGTCGGTGGTGACGATCGTGCCGGTGCGCAGGCGGCGCTTGAGTTCCTCGCCCGACTGGCCCGAGACGATCTCGGCCGCCTTCGCCATCGCGAGCTGGACTTCGGCGATCGCGGGAATCGGGATTTCGGGGGGCAGGACGTCGTCGAGGACATGGTCGTCGCGCAGATAGGCATGCGCCAGAACATAGTCGCCGATCCGCTGGCTCGGCCGCAGCCCGCCGCAATGGCCGATCATCAGCCACGCCTCTGGGCGCAACACCGCGAGATGGTCGCAGATCGTCTTGGCGTTCGACGGCCCGACGCCGATGTTGACGAGCGTGATACCGGTGCGGTCGTCCGCCATCAGGTGATAGGCGGGCATCTGGTGACGGCGCCAGGCGCTGTCGGAGATGATCTTGTCGATGTCGTCGCCCGACGAGATGGTGATGCCGCCTGCGCCGGAGAGGCTGGTGAAGCGACTGCCTTCCCCCAATTGCGTGCCGGCCCAGCGGACGAACTCGTCGACATAACGGTGATAGTTGGTGAACAGCACGAAGCGCTGTGCGTGCTCCGCCGGCGTGCCCATGTAGTGACGCAGGCGGGCAAGGCTGAAATCGGTGCGCAGGCCGTCGAACAGCGCAAGCGGACGCGTCTCGTCGTGCGCGATCCAGAGGCCGTCCGCAATCTCGTCGCCGATATGCGCGAGCTCGGTCGCGGGGAAGTGGCGCGACAATTCGGTCGCGGACACCTCGTCGAGGCTCAGCGCGTGGCCGGGCTCAATCACATAGGGGAACGGGATTTCCTGGCGACCCTCGACCGCCTCTACGGTGACGTCGTAATCCTCGATCAGCAGCGTGAGCTGTTCGATCAGGTACTCGGCGAAGATCGCGGGCTTGGTGACGCTGATGCGGTATTCGCCTGCGTTGACCAGGCGGCCGAACGACCGCAGCGGGGTAGGGCGATCGACGCCGCCCTTATAGGTCAGCCGGATCTCGGGATAGGCGAACGAGCCGTCGGTGCGGCTGGTTGGATCGGGCGTCGTTCCGTCGGCGATATAGGCGCTCATCGCGGCTTGGAGGCGCTCGACGGAGGCGCGGTAGAGGCGGTCGAGGTTGGCGACGAGGTCGGATGCGATTGTCATCGGGCAGTGTTAGGTGGCGGACGTTACGGTGGCAAGACTTCGAAATCCTCCCCGGCACGGGGAGGGGGACCGTTCGTGAAGCGAAGGGTGGAGGGGGCGTGCCGCACACGGTACGTTCGCGGAGAGCCCCCTCCGTCAGCCCTGACGGGCTGCCACCTCCCCGTGCCGAGGAGGAATGATCAGATCTCGCTGAGCAGGTGTTCGGCCGAGCTGACCTTGAACTCGCCGGGTGCCTCGACGTTCAGCTGCTCGACGACGCCGTCGTTTACCAGCATCGAATACCGCTGGCTGCGCGTGCCCATGCCGAAGCCCGAGCCGTCCATCGTCAACCCGATCGCCTTGGCGAAATCGGCATTGCCGTCCGCGAGCAGCGTGATATCGCCAGCACCCGCCGACTTGCCCCACGCGCCCATCACGAACGCGTCGTTGACCGACACGCAGGCTATCTCGTCGACGCCCTTGGCCTTCAGCTCGGCTTCCTTCTCGACGAAACCGGGCAAATGCTTGGCCGAGCAGGTCGGCGTGAACGCGCCGGGGACCGCGAACAGCGCGACCTTGCGGCCCTTGAAGAAGCTGTCGGTATCGACCTGATCGGGGCCATCCGCGGTGGCCTTGACGAGAGTGGTGGTGGGAAGGCGGTCGCCGACGCTGATCGTCATCTGAAATCTCCTGTGCCGCGCGGTCGTCGCGCGCGGTGCGTACCTTGGACGCCGGACGGCGGATTTCAAGCGTGGCGACGGGGTACGTGCAACGCTATGTTCCTGGTCATGGACAAGACGCGCTTTCTTTCGGGACAATTCCTGCTCGCGATGCCGGGCATGAGCGACCCACGCTTCGCCCGCGCCGTGATCGCGATGTGCAGCCATGACGAGAACGGCGCGATCGGCATCGGGATCGGCGCGACGATCGATGGTTTGGGCTTCCACGACCTGCTCGACCAGTTCGGGATCGAGCCGGGCGACGCGCCCAACGCGCCGGTGCATTTCGGTGGCCCCGTCGAGCCGCGGCGCGGGTTCGTCGTACATTCGTCCGACTGGGGCGGGCAGGACTCGGTCGATGTCGCCGGGCGGTGGAAGCTGTCGAGCACGGTCGACGTGCTCCGCGCGATCGCCGAAGGGAAGGGCCCGTCGGAGTGGGTGGTGGCGCTCGGCTATGCCGGTTGGGATGGCGGACAGCTCGAGGGCGAGCTGTCGCGGCCGGGGTGGTTCAACGTGGCCGGGGACGCCGAACTGCTGTTCGAGACCGCGGCGGAGGATCGCTGGACGCTGGCTTTCGCGCAGGCTGGCGTGGATCCGCGGTTGCTCGTCGCGGAGACGGGTAGGGCCTGACTTCGGGGGCAACGGCCCGACCTCGTGATCGTCATTCCCGCGGAGGCGGGAACCCATATTGGCTAACCTTGCGATCGAGTCTTGAACGGCTGAGGATGTGGATCCCCGCCTTGACGGGGATGACCATCTTGGGTGGCACGAGCAAACTCACGGCCCTCCGACCCCTCATATAAAGATATCTTTATATTTGATTTGGGGCCTCAATTCTCCTATGATGCAGTATCCGGCACGGGCATGAGGCTCGCCGATCACGATATTCTCAGGAGACTCCTCGTGGCCACCACGCTTGCGCCTACGAAGACCGACGCCAAGGCCGACTACGTCGTCGCCGACATCAGCCTCGCCGATTTCGGCCGCGCCGAGATCAACATCGCCGAGACCGAGATGCCCGGTCTGATGTCGCTGCGCACCGAATTCGGCGCCGCGCAGCCGCTCAAGGGCGCGCGGATCACCGGTTCGTTGCACATGACGATCCAGACCGCGGTGCTGATCGAGACGCTGACCGCGCTCGGCGCCGATGTCCGCTGGGCGACCTGCAACATCTTCTCGACGCAGGACCATGCCGCCGCCGCCATCGCCGCGACCGGCGTCCCCGTGTTCGCGATCAAGGGCGAGAGCCTGGCCGATTACTGGAACTATGTCGGCGATATCTTCTCGTGGGATCGCGACGTAGAGGGCCAGACCGCCAACATCATCCTCGATGACGGTGGCGACGCGACGATGTTCGCACTCTGGGGTGCCAAGCTCGAAGCCGGCCACACGATGCCCGAGCCCGAGAACGAGGAAGAGGTCGAGATGCAGCGTGCGCTCAAGGCGTACGTCGCGAAGAACCCCGGCTACCTCACCGAGACCGTCAAAAACCTGAAGGGCGTCTCGGAAGAGACCACCACGGGTGTCCACCGCCTGTACGAGATCGCCAAGAAGGGCGAGCTGCCGTTCCCCGCGATCAACGTCAACGACTCGGTCACCAAGTCGAAGTTCGACAACCTCTACGGCTGCAAGGAATCGCTGGTCGACGCGATCCGTCGCGCGACCGACGTCATGCTCGCCGGCAAGGTCGCCTGCGTCGCCGGCTTCGGTGACGTCGGCAAGGGCTCGGCCCAGTCGCTCCGCAACGGCGGCGCGCGCGTGATGGTCACCGAAGTCGATCCGATCTGCGCACTGCAGGCGGCGATGGAGGGCTTCGAGGTCGTGACGATGGAAGAAGCGGTCAGCCGCGCCGACATCTTCTGCACCGCGACCGGCAACGCCGACGTCATCACCGCCGATCACATGAAGGCGATGAAGCCGATGTCGATCGTCTGCAACATCGGCCACTTCGACTCGGAGATCCAGATCGCCGCGCTGTCGAACTACGACTGGACCGAAGTGAAGCCCGGCACCGATCTGGTGAAGTTCCCGGACGGCAAGCAGATCATCATCCTGGCGAAGGGTCGCCTGGTGAACCTCGGTTGCGCAACCGGCCACCCGTCGTTCGTGATGTCGGCCTCGTTCACCAACCAGACGCTCGCGCAGATCGAGCTCTGGACCAAGGGCGAGAACTACAAGAACGAAGTCTACGTCCTGCCGAAGCACCTCGACGAGAAGGTCGCGATGCTCCACCTCGAGAAGCTCGGCGTGAAGCTGTCGAAGCTTTCGGACAAGCAGGCCGGCTACATCGGCGTGCCGGTCGAAGGCCCGTTCAAGCCGGACCACTACCGCTACTGATCCTCAGGATTCCGTAGGGTTTTCGAAAGCCGCGTCCGCCATCAGGCGGGCGCGGCTTTTTCGTTGCGGATCCGTGTTGCAGCGATGCAACATGTTTGTAATGTTTCGCCACCCCCGTTGATAAAGCGGCATAAAAGGTGTCCTTTCGGCCTCAGCAAAAAAGCTCAGGTTCAGGGGTTCTTCACAATGGTTGGTATTTCGGTCCGGAAGTCCGGATTGTTCGTAACGGCGTCCACGGTCGCGTTCGTATTGGCTGCGGCGATCCCGGCAGCAGCGCAAACGGCTACACCGGTAGACGCGCAGACCCAGGCTCCCGGTACCGATCCTGCCGCGCCGGTCGGTTCCGACACCACGACGGGTTCGGTCGCGCAGACCGTGGCGCCGGAAGCCAACGCCGGTGGCGATATCGTCGTAACCGGTTCGCGCATTGCGCGCCCGACGCTCGATTCGCCGATTCCGGTGACCACGGTGACGCAGGCCGATCTGACGCGGACCGGTGCGGTCGTCATCGGCGACGTACTCAACGACCTGCCGTCGCTGCGCTCGACCTACAGCCAAGCGAATTCGACGCAGTTCATCGGTACCGCCGGTATCAACCTGCTCGATCTTCGCGGTCTTGGACCAACGCGTACGCTCGTTCTCGTCAATGGCCGCCGCCACATCACTGGATCGGTTGGCGACTTCCTGGTCGATACCAACACGATCCCGACCGACCTGATCGACCGCGTCGATATCGTTACCGGCGGCAGCTCGGCAGTCTATGGTTCGGACGCGATGGCGGGCGTCGTCAACTTCGTGCTGAAGCGCAATTTCGACGGCGTCTCGCTCAACGCGCAGAGCGGGATCGCCGACAATGGCAATCGCGGCACGTATCGGTTGTCGGGCACGTTCGGCAAGAACTTCGCCGAGGGTCGCGGCAACATCGCGCTCGGCCTGGAGTATAATCAGGCTGACCTCCTGACCTATGCCGACCGCCCCGAACTGACGGGCATCTATTCGGGTCGCAATCAGATCACCCGCGTTGCGCCGAATGGCGCAGGCGTCCCGGAGCGGACATTCCTGAAGGGCCTGCATAGCTTCGGCTACGACAATGGCGGCAACTTCATCCCCTATGGCGACGGCAACCTGCTGGATTGCAACAGCGTCGCCGCGGCTTGCCGGGCCAATGGCGCGCCGCGCGTGTTCGGCTTCGGCACCGACGGGACGCTGTCGGAGTATAATTACGGAAACGATCTTCGTCCGTCGGGCAACAACAGCAACCAGAACGGGAGCGGCCCGACCCTGCGAGACAAGGGTACGCTGAACCCCGGCTTGAAGCGGTACGTGGCCAATCTGATCGGGCATTTCGATGTGTCCGAGGCGTTCAAGCCGTTCTTCGAGGCGAAGTTCGTGCGTGTCGACAGCTATGCGCAGGGCACGGGTACGTTCAACCAAGGCGGTACGCAGGGCGATGGCGCCGAGGGCGAGACGTATCTGGCCAGCGGCATTCCGGTTGCCTTCGACAATGCCTATCTCAACCCACAGGCGGCAGCGACTATCCGTTCGCTGTTGCCGGCCGGTTCGGAGTATTTCCGGGTCAACCGCAACAACTCCGATCTGGGGACGCGTGACGAGGCGGATCGCCGCGACACGTATCGGATCGTGGTGGGTGCCGAGGGCAAATTCAACGACGACTGGAAGTACGACGTCTCGGTGAACTACGGCGAGTTCCGTACGAAGTCGAAGTTCTACAACAACCAGTTCCAGTCGCGCTTCTACAACGCGATCGACGCTGTTCGTAACGGCGCAGGCCAGATCGTGTGCCGTATCAACCAGGCGACTGTGGTTGATCCGTCGTGCGCGCCGCTCGACATCCTGGGCGAGGGTCGCGCGAGCCAGGCGGCGTTGAACTACATCAACACGACGTCGACCAGCCGCGGCAAGGCGACCGAATTCGACGTGACGGCCAACATCGTCGGCGACAGCTCGCAGCTGTTCGAACTGCCCGGCGGTCCCGTTCGGTTCGCGGTCGGCGGCGAGTATCGTCGCGAGACGGCGTTCTCGGCCTATGATGACACGATCAAGGGCGGCGACACGTTCTTCAACGTCATCCCCGACTTCCGCCCGCCGGCGTTTGCTGTGAAGGAAGCCTATGGCGAGTTGGAAGTTCCGCTGCTCAAGGACATCAGCTTCGCCAAGGAGCTGACGGTCAACGGCGCAGGTCGCGTTGCGGACTACAAGGGTTCCACCGGAACGGTCTACGCCTACAATTTCGGCGGGATCTACGCGCCGATCAACGACATCAAGTTCCGGGTGAATTATTCGCGGTCGGTTCGTGCACCTACGCTGAACGACCTTTACGCCTCGAACAGCCAGGATTTCCCGCAGCTCGACGATCCGTGCGACGTCAACTTCATCAACACGGGGCGCTCGACGCGTGCTGCTAACTGCGCGGCGGCAGGTGTTCCGGCTGGCTTCGTCAACAGCACCGCACGGGCCGGCTCGACCGAGATCCTTTCAGGCGGAAACCCCAATCTGCAGGCTGAGAAGTCGCGGAGCTGGACCTATGGCGCGATCTTCCAGCCAAGCTTCCTTCCCGGTTTCGCGCTTACGGTCGATTACTACGACATCAAGATCAACAAGGTCATCCAGTCGGTCGACGCACAGACCATCCTCGATGCATGCTACGACGCTCCGACGCTCGGCAACACCTTCTGCAACCTGATCAATCCGCGCCAAGCGAACGGCCTGTTCGCGCGGCCGGCGCTGTTGCAGAGCACGGTCAACTTCGCTGCGCTGAAGGCCAAGGGCATCGATTTCGACGCGAGCTACAACCGCCGCTTCGGTGCCGATACCAAGGCAACGTTCCGCGTGATCGGAAACTGGGTCCGCGACCGGACCGATTTCCCGTATCTTAACGAGCCCAGCCGGCCTGATCGGGTGAGGGGTGAGCTCGGCGATCCGATCTGGAACGTCAACGCCTCGGTCGACCTGACGCACAAGAACTTCACGCTCGGGTATCAGGTGCGGTATATCGGCCGCCAGTCGATCACCGATTGGGAAGCACAGCACGACACCAACGGCGTTCCGGCGCTCAACCCGACTTACGCCGACGTCGTGTATCATCCGAAGGTGATCTATCATGCGGTTCGCGCGTCGGTCGACGTCGACAAGCGCTTCACCTTATACGGCGGCGTCGATAACCTGACCGACAAGAAGCCGCCTTACGGCCTACTCGGCAACGGTGACGGCGACGCGATCTACGACAACATCGGTCGTGCGATGTATATCGGTGCGTCGGTCAAGCTCTAAGCTGAGGGATATGTCGACCACGTAGTGGTAGACCGTGAAGGGCGGGTCCGCATGTCGGGCTCGCCCTTTTCGTTTTCTGGTGGCTTTCCCCCGAGGGACGGTTTGGCCTACATGGACGAATGATGTCGAACCGGGCTTCCCGATGATGGTCCTCGGGACCGGTGCCGCCGTAACGGTGGGGGCATTCCTGCTGTTGGCGATCCTCGCGGGATTGGCGCTGCTGTACGCGGGCCTGCGCGCCAGATCCGCTGCCGCCGAAATGATCGAGGCCAATGCGCATCTTCAGACGCTGCTCGACGGATCGCCCGCGATCGTCACCGTGATCCGCTCCGGCGGGCGGATCGAAATGACGCAGCGGATGGCGGACTGGCTCGGGCTGGATGTGGCCCCGCGCTCGATCGCCGAACTTGCCACTGGCGGGACGGGGCTGTCCGCCGACGACGCAGCGCGGCTGATTGCGGATATCACGGCGGCGCAGCGCGCGGGGCGGCCGTTCGTGCGGTCGGTGCGGCTGGTCGGCTCGACCCGGGCAATCACGTTTCGCGGTGGCCGTGCGCCCGGCGAGATGGGCGCGGCGGGGGCGGTTTTGCTGTGGGCGTTCGATGCGACCGACAGCGAGGCGGAGATCGCCCGACTCAGCGCCGAAACCACGCGGCTGGGATCGGCGTACGACTCGCTGACCGGGCTGATCGAGGCGGCGCCGATGCCGATGTGGTACCGCGCCAACGATCTGCGTCTGACGATGGTCAACACCGCCTATGTCGATGCGGTCGAAGGGCGCGATGCCGCCGACGTCGTCGCGCGCGGGCTGGAGCTGGTCGAGGGATCGGGGCGCGGCGGGCCGCTCGCCGGGGCTGCAGTAGCGCGGGAACAAGGCCGGCCGCATCAGCAGGTCTTGCCGGCGACGATCGATGGCGCACGACGCTCGTTGCAGATCTACGACGTGCCGCTGCCGAGCGGTGGCGTCGCCGGGTTCGCGATCGATATCGAGGAGCTGGAACAGGCGCGGTCGGGCGCCAAGCGCTTTGCCGAAGCGCAGCGCGCGATGCTCGACCGGCTTTCCGCGGGCGTAGCACAGTTCGGCGGCGACCGGTCGCTCGTGTTCTGCAACCAGCCGTTCCGTCGGATGTTCGCGATGCGCAGCGAATGGCTCGCCGACCGCCCCGAATTCGACCGCGTGCTCGAGCGAATGCGCGAGGCCAATCGCCTGCCCGAGGTCCGCGACTTCCCGAGCTGGAAGGCGGAACGGCGCGACTGGTTCCTGCAGACCGGCGGATCGCAGAGCGGCCCGGTCGGCGGCGGCGCGATCGAGGAGAACTGGCATTTGCGCGGCGGCACGCATCTCCGCGTCGTCGCGCAGCCGCTCCCCGATGGCGGGCTGCTGCTGATCTTCGAGGATCGCACCGAGCAGGTCCAGCTTGCCAGCGCGCGCGACACGCTGTTGCGGGTGAGGACCGCGACGTTCGACAATCTGTTCGAGGCGCTCGGCGTGTTCGCCGCCGATGGCCGGTTGCAGGTCTGGAACAACCGCTTCCGGCTGTTGTGGGGGCTCGAGGAGGAGTTTCTGGCGGCACATCCTCGGGTCGACGCGTTCGCCGAGGCGGTCGGCGGCAAGCTCGCGACGCCGAGCCGTTCGGCGCTGATCCCCGATCTGGTCCGCTCGGCGACGGTCGAGCGCCAGCAGCGCGGCGGGCGCGTGGCGTTCGCCGACGGGCGCCATTTCGAGTTTGCCGGAGTGCCGCTGCCCGATGGCAACGCGCTGTTCACGATGCTCGACATCACCGACAGCCGGCGCGCCGAGCAGGCGTTGCGCGACCGTGCCGACGCGCTGGAGGCCGCCGACAAGGTCAAGACCGCGTTCGTCGCCAACATGAGCTATGAACTGCGCACGCCGTTGACGTCGATCAGCGGGTTCGCGGAGATGCTGCACGGCGGCTATGCGGGCGAGATGACGCCGCAAGCCGTCGGGTATGTCGGCGCGATCCTCGAGTCGGTCGAGCGGCTCGGGCTGCTGGTCGACGACGTGCTCGACCTGACGCGCGCCGAGAGCGACCGCGACGAGACCGACCGCAGCGACGTCGATCTCGCCAACACCGTGCGCGCCGCGGCCGAGACGATCCTGCCGTCGGCGAAACGGCGCAAACTCGACTTCGCGGTCGAGGTCGCGCGGTCGACGGGACGCGTCAACGGCAATCCGAAGCGGCTGAAGGAGGTCGTCGAGCATCTGTTGCGGCATGCGGTCGCGGCGACGCCCGATGGCGGACGGGTGCTGTTGCATACCGACGGCAATGCGACGTCGGCGCGGATCGTGGTGTCGGACGATGGGGTCGGGATGGATGCGGAGGCGGTCGCGCATGCGTTCGACCGGTTCGCGGAGTCGAAGCCGATGGGGGATCGGGCTTTGGGTCTCGGACTGCCGTTGGCGAAACAGTTCGTCGAGGCGCATGGCGGGACGATCGAGCTGGTATCCGAACCCGGCGCGGGCACGCTGATCACCGTAGAATTGCCACGTCGATGATCGTTTTGAATCTACTCCGTCTCCCCTCCGGGGAGAGGGTTGGGGTGAGGGGCAGCCAAGCAGTGCGTCGCCCGGAACAGCCCCTCACCCAACCCTCTCCCCGGAGGGGAGAGGGCTCGTGCGCGTGATCCGACTACCCGACCCGCAAGCTACCGAAGCGTTCGGGGCTATGCTTGCCGATCTGGTCCGACCCGGCGACGTCATCACGCTTGTGGGCACGCTCGGCGCCGGCAAGACCAGCGTCGCCCGCGGACTACTCGCCGCACTCGGGCTCGCCGGCGAAGCGCCGTCGCCCAGTTTCGCGATCGTCCAGCCCTACGAGCCACCCGAAGTGCGCTTCCCCGTGCTCCATGTCGACCTCTACCGGATCGACGACCCCGCCGAGATCGAGGAACTCGCGCTCGACGACGCGCGCTATGATTCGCTG
The DNA here is from genome assembly GCF_003688625.1 of Sphingomonas sp. PP-CE-3A-406. Lineage (GTDB taxonomy): Bacteria > Pseudomonadota > Alphaproteobacteria > Sphingomonadales > Sphingomonadaceae > Sphingomonas. The sequence continues at coordinate 612,542 of NZ_RCWY01000001.1, read as the reverse complement.
CTGCTGGTCGAATGGCCGGAGCGCGCAGGGCCCGATCACTGGCCGGATGCTCTTCGCTTGAGCCTGACGATCGAGCCGGACGGCACGCGCAGCTTGACAGTGGGAGCCCCGGAAGCTTGGAGGTCGCGATGGCCGACATGACCCCGCCGCCCGGCGCCGCCGCTTTTCTCGACGCTCATGGCTGGGGTGGGGCGCAGATCCTCCCGGTCGCGGGCGATGCGTCGTTCCGCCGCTATTTCCGCGCGATTGAAGCAGGGCGCCAGGCGATCCTGATGGACGCGCCGCCGCCGCACGAGGATCCGCGGCCGTTCATCGCGATCGCGCGGTGGTTGGTCGATCACGGGTTCGCGGCACCTGAGATCCTCGCGAGCGATCTCGATCAGGGCCTCGTCCTGCTGGAGGATTTCGGCGACGATCGGCTGCGCGAGGCGGTCGATGCCGCGCCCGACGACGAGCTGTCGCTTTATGCACCGGCGATCGATCTGCTGGTCCGGTTGCGCACGCATCCTGCCGGACCCGTGCCCCCCTATGATCGTGCGGTGCTGAAGCGCGAGGCGGCGCTGTTCGTCGAATGGTACTGCCCGGCGGTCGGCATCGAACCCGATCTGGCGGGCTGGGATGCGGCATGGGATGCGGTATTCGATCACGCCATAGCCTTGGCGCCGGTGACGGTGTTGCGCGATTATCATGCCGAAAACCTGATGCTGGTGGGGTCTGAGCGGTCGCTCGGACTGCTCGATTTTCAGGACGCCTTGGCGGGGCATCCGGCCTATGATCTGGTGTCGCTGTTGCAGGATGCGCGGCGCGACGTCGATCCGGCGGTCGAGGCGGCGATGCTCGCGCGCTACCGGACGGCGTCCGATGCGGTGGCCGATGCAGGGAACGACTTCATGAACGCGTATCACGTGCTTGGCGCGCAACGGAATGCCAAGATCCTCGGCATTTTCACGCGGCTTTGGCAGCGCGACGGGAAGCCGCATTATCCGACGATGTGCCCGCGGGTGTGGCGCTATCTGGAGCGCGATCTGGCACAACCGGTGCTTGCCCCGGTGGCGGCATGGTTCGCGGCGAACGTCCCCGCCGATCGACGCGGCGATCCGCTGGCCATCGCGGCATGACCCGCCAGCAGACGATCCGGCCGACACCGCGTGGCGTTGTCCCCGAAACGGCGATGGTGATGGCAGCCGGCCTCGGCAAGCGGATGCGTCCGCTGACCGCGACGCGACCCAAGCCGCTGGTCAAGGTCGCGGGCAAGCCGTTGATCGACCACGTCTTCGAACGGCTCCAGGCCGCCGGTATCAAGCGCGCGGTGGTCAATGTCCACTATCTCGCGGACACGCTGGAGGCGCACGTCACCGACCGGTTCGTGGGGATCGACGTGGTGATCTCCGACGAGCGCAAGATGCTGATGGAGACGGGTGGTGGCCTCGTTCAGGCGCGTGGCCTGCTTGGCGATGCGCCGGTGCTGGTCGTCAACAGCGACAATCTGTGGATCGACGGACCGGTCGATGCGATCCGGCTGCTCGCGTCGCGCTGGGACGATGCGACGATGGACGCGCTGTTGCTGATGGTGCCGCTCGCGCGCGCCAACAACCACGGCGGCATGGGCGATTTCTATCTCGGCAGCGACGGGCGGATCGCCGGCCGCCGCAAGCCCGGCCGAGTCGCACCGTTCGCCTATACCGGCATCCAAATTCTTCACCCGCGATTGATCGCCGACTGGCCGGAGGGGCCGTTCTCGACCAACATCTTCTGGGACCGCGCGATCGCCGCCGGCCGCGCCTACGGTCAGGTCCATCAGGGCTTGTGGTTCGACGTCGGCACGCCGGCCGCGATCCCGAAGACCGAGGCGATCCTCGCGGATGGCTGACGTCGCCACGGCGGATCGCCCGACGCTCTACACGATCCCCGCGCACCGGGCGTTCGCCGATGCGCTGGTCGCCGGACTGACCCGGCGGGCGGGGCGCGATCCGCTCGCACTCGCCCGCGCGCTCGTCGTGCTGCCGAACAACCGCGCGGTGAAGGCCGTCACCGAAGCGTTCGTTCGTGCCAGCGCTGGTGGCCTCGTCCTCCCGCGGCTTGTGGCGTTGGGCGATCCGGAGATGGGCGAAGCGGTTGGCGCCGCACTCGATCCGGCGGACGACATCGATCCGCCGCTGCCCGCGGTACCGCCCTATCAGCGGCGGATGATCCTAGCCCGACTGGTGTCAGAGGAGCGCGCGCGCGAAGGCCATCCGGTCGATGCCGCCGAAGCGGTGCGCCTCGCGGGCGAACTCGCGCGGACGCTCGATCAGTTGCTGGTCGAGGAAGTGCCGCCGACCAAGCTGCGCGATATCGAGCTTGGCCCCGAACTGACCGAGCATTGGCTGCGCGCGCTGGCGACGTTCGAGATCGTCCTGCAACGCTGGCCGGGCGAACTCGCGCGGCTGGAGCGGATCGATGAAGCGACGCGGCGCTCGGCGTTGCTCGACGGGCTCGCCCAGCGCTGGCGGAATGCGCCACCCGCCGGGATCGTCTGCGCGGCGGGCGTGACCGATTCCGCGCCAGCGGTCGCGCGCCTGCTCCGCTGCATCGCCGACATGCCGCAGGGCATGGTGGTGTTCGCCGGCCTCGACCTCGCGCTGCCCGACGAGGAGTGGGACGCGCTCGGTCCGCACGATCCGAACCCGGTGACCGGGCTCACGCGTCGTTCGATCGAAACCCATCCGCAGTTCGACGCGAAACTGATGCTCCTGCGCATGGGTATCGCGCGCGGCGAGGTGCAGACATGGCGTGAAGGTGGCGGACATGACGCCGACGCCGCACGCGGCCGCGCGATCGCCAACGCGTTGGCGCCCGCGGATTTCACCGGCAAGTGGACGCAGATCGCAGCGGAGGGTCGCCGCTTGAAGGGCGTGACCGCCGCCGAACTCGCAACGCCAGCAGAGGAAGCGCAAGCGATTGCGCTGGTCCTGCGCGAGGCTTTGGAAGTGCCGGAGCGGACCGCCGCGCTGGTCACGCCGGATCGTGCATTGGCGCGGCGAGTGGCAGCGCATCTCGGGCGCTGGGGCATCGGCATCGACGACAGCGCGGGGCGGCCCTTGTCGATCCTGCCGCCGGGGACGTTGCTGCTCGCGCTGGCCGAAGCGGCGGCGCAGCGCTTCTCGCCGCTCGCATTACTGGCGTTGCTGAAGCACCCGCTTGTCCGGGCGGGCGACAAGCCCTCCGAACGCTCCATACGCCTTGAATGGCTAGACGGTGCGCGTGCGCTCGACCGGCGGTTGCGCGGACCACGGCCGGCAGCGGGGCTCGACGGGATCGCCGGACATCTGGAGGAGCGCAAGGGCACGGCAGCGACATGGTGGGCAGACGTCCAGCCGTTGCTGACGCCGCTGGCGAACGCGTTCGACCAGGGGCCGCAGCCCTTGGCGTCGGTGCTCGCCTGCCTGCGCGAGACGGCGCAGACCTTGTGCGGCGACAATCTCTGGTCTGGTCTCGCAGGGCGTGCCGCGGCGGAGTTCCTTGCCAATCTGGAAGCCGAAGCCCCCGCCGGGCCGCCGCGGATCGATCCACGCGAACTGCCGCAACTGTTACGGACGTTGCTCGACGAGGTCGCGGTCCGGCCAGCGCCGGGCGGCCACCCACGGCTGGCGATCTACGGCCTGATCGAAGCGCGGTTGCAGACCGCCGACGTCATGGTGCTCGGCGGCCTGAACGAAGGCGTCTGGCCGGGTCGTCCTGCGCCTGACCCGTGGCTCGCGCCCCGCATCCGCATGGAGCTTGGCCTGCCGGGTCTGGAGCGACGTGTCGGTACCGCGGCGCATGATTTCGCGCAGGCGCTTGGCGCTCCTCGCGCGGTCGTCACCCGTGCGCGGAGGGATGCGAAGTCGCCCGCGCTGGCGTCGCGCTTATGGTTGCGGTTGCAGGCGCTTGCCGGCGACCGGTTCGAGCGCGCCACCGCGCTTGAAGGCTGGACGCGAGCGCTAGACGATCCGGGCGAGCATCTCCCCGCCGACCGTCCCGCGCCTTCGCCGCCCGCGCTGCTGCGTCCGAAGGCCATTTCCGTCACCGAGGTCGATCGCCTCAAGGCAGACCCCTACGCCTTCTACGCCCGCCGCGTGCTCGGGCTGATGCCGCTCGATCCGGTCGATGCCGATCCAAGTGCAGCATGGCGCGGGACCGCGGTGCACGACATCCTCGAGCAATGGTGGAAGCAGGACAACTGCACCGTCGACACGCTGCGACAGCGCGCGAAGGCGATGCTCGACGACGAGCGGACGCATCCGATGATGCGCGCGCTCTGGCAGCCGCGGCTGCTCGAGGCGATCGACTGGATCGCGGGCGCGATCGTCGCGCAGGGTGAGGACGGGCGCACCGTCGCCAGCGCCGAGGGCAAGGGCAAGATCGAGATCGCCGGCGTGACCTTGTCGGGACGCTACGACCGGATCGACACGCTGCCCGACGGACGTCTCGCGATCATCGACTACAAGACCGGCAAGCCACCGTCCCCGACCGCGGTGCGCGCCGGGTACAGCCTGCAACTCGGCCTGCTCGGCCTGATCGCCGAACGCGGCGGGTTCGAGGACGTGCGCGGTACTGCGGGCGCGTTCGAATATTGGTCGCTCGGCAAGAAGCGCGACGCGTTCGGCTATATCGAGAGCCCGGTCGATGCCGAGGGCAAGCGCGACAAGATACCGACCGCCGAGTTCACGGCAATCGCCGCGCACAACTTCACCGAAGTCGTCGGCGAATGGCTGACCGGCAGCGCCGCGTTCACCGCGAAACTCGTCCCCGAATACGCCCCCTATGCCGAGTATGACCAGCTGATGCGACGCGACGAATGGTATGGTCGTGAGCGGTGACGCGCTCGCCACGCTGCCCCGCTTAAGGGGCGCGCAGGCCGATGCGAGCAACCCCGCCTCGCACGTCTGGCTATCGGCGTCGGCGGGTACCGGCAAGACTCAGGTGCTGGCAGCCCGCGTGTTCCGACTGCTGCTGCGCGGCGTCGATCCCGGCGCGATCCTGTGCCTGACCTTCACCAAGGCAGGCGCGGCCGAGATGGCGCAGCGGATCAACGGCAGGCTCGCGGCATGGGTACGCATGCCCGCGCCGGCGCTGGCGGCGGACCTGATCGCGCTCGGCGAGAGCCCGGTTCAGACTCTGCAGGACCGTGCACGCACGTTGTTCGCCAAGGTGCTCGATGCGCCGGGCGGGGGGCTCCGCATCCAGACGATCCACGGCTTCTGCCAGGGATTGCTGGCAGCATTCCCGGTCGAGGCCGGGCTGACGCCGGGCTTCCGACCGCTGGAAGCGCGCGAAGAGGCGGGGCTCGCACGCGAGGCGCTGGCGTCGATGCTGTCGGACGCCGAGCGCGAAGGCCGCGAGCGCCCGGTCGAGATCGTCGGGCGACTGTCGCTTCGCATGGGCGAGGGTGGGGCGGAGGCGTTCTTGCTTGCCTGCGCCCGCGCGCTGCCCGCGTTGGAGGCCCTCCCAGTCGGTATCCAGCCCTGGCTGCGACGTGAACTCGGCCTGCCCTCCGGCGATATCGACGAGGCAATCGCGGAGTGGTGCGACGCGCTCGACCTCGACGCGATCGCGCGCATTGCCGCGGCGAACCGCGCGTGGGGGACGGCCACCGGGCAAGCCGCGGCGGCGACCGTGCAGCGGTGGCTCGACTCAGAGGATCGCGCGGCGACCTTGGACGAGCTCGCCAGCGTCGTGCTGACCGGCACGGGCACGCAGCGCAAAGCCTCGAATAAACTGATCGATGCCGAGCCCGATTACGAAATTCTCGCGCGCGATCTCGGTGAGGCGTGCACCGACGTGCTGTCGATGGTGCAGCGCGCGACCTATTGCGACCTGCTCGCCGACGGGCTGGAGGTCGGGCGCGATTATGCGCGGGGCTATGCGTTGGCCAAGCGACGCGCGGGCGCGGTCGATTTCGACGACCTGATCGCGACGACGGTGGCGCTGCTCGACCAGCCGGGGATCGGCGAGTGGGTCCGCTACAAGCTCGACCAGGCGACCGAGCATCTGCTCATCGATGAGGCGCAGGATACCAACGGCCACCAGTGGCGGATCGTGCGTGCGCTGGCGGATGAGTTCTTCGTCGGCCGCGGCATCTATGCGCCGTCGACGCGGACGCTGTTCACGGTCGGCGATTACAAGCAGGCGATCTTCGGGTTCCAGGGCACCGATCCGCTCAATTTCCAGGCCGCCGAGCAGTATTTCGGCGGCCGTTCGAGCGAGGCCGAGGGCGACGACGACTGGCCCGAAGAGGAGCGTGGGCTGCCGTTGGCGCGCTTGTCGCTCCGCCACTCCTTCCGCTCGACGCGCACCGTGCTGGAGTTCGTCGATGCAGCAATCGATGCGATCGGCGAGCCGGGGCTGGGTATTGCCGGCGAGGTCGAGCGTCACGCAAGCGAGGTCGCCGGGCCGGGCACTGTGACCTTATGGCCACCGGTGTCGGCGGGCGGCAGCGAGGACGACGAAGAGGGCTGGGTCGACGACGCGGTCCGTAAACTCGCGAGCGATATCGCGCGCGCGGTGAAAAGCTGGCTCGCCCCCGACACCGGGCTCATGCTGGAGAGCAAGGGGCGGCGGTTGCGGCCCGAGGACGTCATGATCCTGGTCAAGCGCCGCGGCGATCTCGCCTCGCTGATCGTCGCGCGGCTTTACGCCGAGGGCGTGCCGGTTGCGGGCGTAGATCGCCTGCGGCTGAACGCGCCGCTCGCGGTGCAGGATCTGCTCGCGACGATTCGCTTCGTGTTGCAGCCGGAGGACGATCTGAGCGTCGCGGCGCTGCTCGTGTCGCCGCTGATCGGCTGGACGCAGGACGAATTGATGGCCGCCGCACCGCGCGAGGCCGGGCCGCTCTGGCGGCACCTGCAACGCACGCAACCCGCCACGCGGCTCGCGCCCTTGCTGGCGATGCTCGCGCGCGCCGATATCGCCACGCCGTATCAGTTTCTGGAGGAGCTACTGTCGGGGCCGCTCGATGGCCGGCGCAAATTGATTCGGCGGTTGGGGACCGAGGCGCGCGATCCGATCGAGGAACTGCTCAACGCCGCCCTGACGTTCGAGAGCACGACGACGCCGTCATTGCAGCGCTTCCTCGACTGGTTCGACCGCGGCGATGTCGAGATCGTCCGCGATCCGTCGGCGCCGCTCGACGCGGTCCGGGTGATGACCGCACATGGCGCCAAGGGGTTGCAGGCGCCGCTGGTGATCCTCGCGGATGCGACGGCGGATCCGTCGGCGGCGCCACGCTCGATCCTGAAATGGGCGCCCGAGCCGGGGGCCGCGCCGATCCCGGTGTTCCGGCCGCGGTCGAGCGAGCGGGGCGGGCCGCTGGATGCCGTCGTGTCGGCCGCCGAGCAGCGCGAACTGGAGGAGCATTGGCGGCTGTTCTACGTCGCCGCCACGCGCGCCGAAGAGCGGCTGGTGATCGCCGGTGCGCTCGGGCCGCGCGCGAAGGGCGTGCCGCCCGAGAACAGCTGGTACGCTGCGTCCGATCGTGCGCTGACGGCGCTCGAGGTACCGGTGGGCGAGGGCGCGCGGACGTTCGCCGGGGTCGAGCCTCAGCCTGCGGTGATCGCCAAGGCTTCGGCTTCGGTCGAGATTGCGGCTAACGCGCAGCTTCCTGCCTGGGCGCATCAACCCGCACCGCAAGAAGCGCGTCCGCCTCGTCCGCTGTCGCCGTCTGCGCTGGGTGACGACGCGGTGTCCGATCCACCGCCGACGCCGGCGATGCGCGTCGCAGCGGAGCGGGGCCGGTTGATCCATGCGCTGTTCGAGCGTCTGCCGGCGGTTGCTGCCACCGATCGTGCGACGGCAGCCGATCGCTGGCTGGCGAAGGCTGGCGGCGTCGACGATCCCGCCGCACGCTCCGAGATCGTGCAGAGCGTGGTCGCAGTGCTCGACGATCCGCGCTTTGCCGAGCTTTTCAGCGCGGATACGCTGGCCGAAGCGCCGATCGCCGCGACCCTCGCGAACGGCATGGTCGTGTCGGGGACGGTCGATCGCCTGCTGATCGAGCCCGACCGCATCCGCGTCGTCGACTTCAAGACCGGCCGCCGCGCACCGCGCAGCCTCGACGATGTGCCGGAATACCATCTGAAGCAGATGGCAGCCTATGCCGAAGCCTTGAGCGTGATCTTCCCCGGCCGGTCGGTCGAGGCAGCCTTGCTGTACACGGCCGGCCCGCGGCTGATCGTGCTGAACGACGAGACGCTGGTCGCAAACAAGCCGCACTATCGGCCCACGGAGCAAAGCTAGCGCCCCGGTGGTTGAGCGCACACGCGGGCGACCTTAGATACGACTCAACCAAGGAGAATTTACGATGGCGACCAAGCAGATCACCGATGCCAGCTTCGATGCGGACGTACTGAACGCCGACGGGCCCGTGCTCGTCGATTTCTGGGCGGAATGGTGCGGCCCGTGCAAGATGATCGGGCCGTCGCTCGAGGAGATTTCGGAAGAATTGGGCGAGAAGGTGACGATCGCCAAGCTCAACATCGACGAGAACCCCGACGCGCCGGGCAAGTATGGCGTGCGCGGTATCCCAACGATGATCCTCTTCAAGGGCGGCGCACCGGCAGCGACCAAGGTCGGCGCCGAGCCCAAGGGCCGGTTGAAGGCATGGCTCGAGGGTGAGCTGGCCTGATGTTAATGACGGCGCTGCTGCTTCTGGCGGCAGCGCCGTCATCGTCTGACCTATATAGGTCAGACGCGTGTGAGGCAGCGCGTCGACGCCAAGACCACACTGCTATGATCCGGGCATGTATTCCGCTGAAGCCGGCTCGGATATACGGAGGCGTTTGGTACGACACGTTCGAAGGGCAGCAATTTTTTGACCGTGCCACGACGTTGGCGGTCATTCCCGCTTCGCGTTCGAGTGTCTGGCTCGAGATAAACCGGAGGGAAGCTCTCGTCCGCGCCAATTTAGCGGACCGCATTGCAGAGGTTATGACGCCGCATGCCTATCGGGTCCGGTTCGTGGGGGCCGAGACGCTGAACATGAATTGCAATGATCGCGACTCCTTCGGACGGTCGTCATGCTTTGGGCACGAAGGCGCCTTTCCCGGCATGGTAGTGGTCGAGAGGATTCTCGCAATCGACGCACTCTAGCCTGCTGTCGTGATCACGACCGATAGTCGGCGTTGATCGAAATGTAGCCGTGCGTAAGGTCGCAAGTCCATACCGTGGCTTTACCCTCGCCGAGCGCAAGATCGACGCCTATTTCGATCTGGTGGCCTTTCAGGTGCGCAGCTACTGGCGCCTCGTCATAGCGGCTCAGCGCCAAGCCACCCTCGGCAACCTGCGTATTTCCGAAGCGGATCGAGAGCGTGTCCCGATCTGCTGGTTCGCCGGCCTTGCCGACCGCCATGACCACGCGGCCCCAGTTGGCGTCCTCGCCGGCGATTGCTGTCTTCACCAGGGGTGAGTTGGCGATGCTCATCGCGATGCGGTGTGCGCTGCGGTCGCTGTCCGCGCCAGTTACCTGGATCTCGATCAGCTTCTGCGCGCCTTCGCCGTCACGAACGACGAGCATGGCGAGTTGATGACACAGGTCTGCCAGTGCAGCGCGGAAGGCGTCCGCCCCCACGCTGTCATCGTCCGCCAGCGCGACGTTACCGGCCTTGCCCGTCGCGAACGCCAGCACCGTGTCGCTGGTCGAGGTGTCGCTGTCGACGGTGATGCACGAGAAGCTCGGCGCGTTCGCCTTCGACAGCGCGGCCTGCAGGAATTCCGGCTCGACCGCGGCGTCGGTGAAGATGAAGCCGAGCATCGTCGCCATGTCCGGCGCGATCATCCCCGAGCCCTTGATGATCCCCACCAGCGAGACGGTGCGATCGCCGATCACCGCGGTCGTCACCGCGCCCTTGGTGAAGGTGTCGGTCGTCATGATCGTCGCGGCGGCATCCTCCCAGCCGCAGGGTTCCGCGGCGAACGCGGCGTCCAATCCGGCCTCGGCCTTGTCGATCGGCAACGGCACGCCGATCACGCCCGTCGAGGACACGAACACGTCCGAAGGCTGGCACCCGAGATGTGCCGCCGTTCGCGCCGCGATCGCTTCGACCGCCGCCCGGCCGCGCGAGCCGGTAAAGGCGTTCGAATTGCCCGCATTCACCACCAGCGCGCGCGCCTGACCAAGCGTCAGCGCCGCACGGCACCATTCGACTTCGGGGGAGGGACATTTGCTCGTCGTTAGCACGCCCGCGACCACTGTCCCCGGATCGAGCGTCACGAACGTCAGATCGCACCGATCCCAGGTCTTGTATTGCGCGCGCGCGACATGCAGCGCGACTCCGTCGATCGAAGGGGCGTCGGGGAAGGGCAAGGCGAGGGGCGAGGTCTGCATGACGCCTTCATAGTCTTTGCCGGGCGGGCGGCAAGACGACGCGCGCGGAGATCGCCCGGGCGGACGCTCCCCCGCCGCGTCCGCCGGGTGCTCTGTTAAGACGAATGGTAGATTTATCGCACGGGCTCGCATACAGCCGGTTCCGCATGAACCTGCTGCTACTCCTCTCCGCACTCTTGTCCGCGCTGACCGGCGCGGTGCCGGGCGGGCGTGGTCAGTCGGCACAGGCCGTAGCACAGGGCAGCGTCTGCTCGCAGTCAATAGCAGCAACGCCAGCCAAGGTCTTGATAAGACCCGTATCTGGGCTTCCCGTTCTTCCTCAGGTCGCGGTCGCTACCACGCTGCGCACGATAGCAGTCGTCTCGCATCCGCTATGGGCAGAGCGCCGCCGCGAATAGCGTCTTGGTGTGACCTTGTCGTAACCTTCGGATCAGAGCGATCCGCTTCCGCGTGCGCCCCCTGCGTGCCGCCGCGTCTCAAATTCAGGAAATCAGCCCATGTTCGGTGGCCTCGCCAAATCCTTGTTCGGTTCGTCCAACGACCGCTACGTCAAGTCGCTCAACCCGATCCTCGCCAAGATCGCCTCGTTCGAGCCGTCGCTTCAGGCGATGTCCGACGAAGAGCTCTCCGCGCAGACCGTCAAGTTTCGTGCTCGGCTCGCAGAGGGCGAGAAGCTCGACGACCTGCTTCCCGAGGCGTTCGCAACGGTCCGTGAAGCGGCGCACCGCGTGCTCGGCCAGCGCCATTACGACGTGCAGATGGTCGGCGGCATCGTCCTCCACCGTGGCGAGATCGCCGAGATGCGGACCGGCGAGGGCAAGACGCTCGTCGCCACGCTCGCGACCTATCTCAACGCGCTCCCCGGCGACGGCGTCCACGTCGTCACCGTCAACGATTACCTCGCGGCGCGCGACGCCGAGTGGATGGGGCAGGTCTACACCTTCCTCGGCATGACGATCGGCGTCATCATCCCCAACCTGTCGGACGAGGAACGCCGCGCCGCGTACGCCGCGGACATCACCTACGGCACCAACAACGAGTTCGGCTTCGACTATCTCCGCGACAACATGAAGTACGAGCGCAGCGCGATGACGCAGCGTGCGTTCAACTTCGCGGTGGTCGACGAGGTCGATTCGGTGCTGATCGACGAGGCGCGTACGCCGCTGATCATCTCGGGTCCAACCGACGACAAGTCCGAACTGTACATGCAGGTCGACGCGGTCGTGAAGCAGCTCGATCCGATCGACTATGACAAGGACGAGAAGCAGAAGACGATCATCCTCACCGAGGACGGCACCGAGAAGGTCGAGCGGATGCTCGAGGCGGCCGGACTGCTGGAGGGGCAGAACCTGTACGACTTCGAGAACACGCAGGTCGTGCATCACCTCAACCAGGCGCTGCGTGCGATCGTGATGTTCAAGTCGGACATCGACTACATCGTCAAGGACGGCAAGGTCATCATCATCGACGAGTTCACCGGTCGCATGATGGACGGCCGGCGCTGGTCGGACGGCCTGCACCAGGCGGTCGAGGCGAAGGAGGGCGTCCAGATCGAGCCCGAGAACCAGACGATGGCCTCGATCACGTTCCAGAATTACTTCCGCATGTACCCCAAGATCGGTGGCATGACCGGCACCGCGGCGACCGAGGCGGCCGAGTTCTACGACATCTACAAGATCAACGTCGTCAGCATCCCGACCAACGTCGAGGTGAAGCGCGTCGACGAGGAAGACGAGTTCTACAAGGATACCAAGGACAAGTTCGCGGCGATCGCCAAGAAGATCAAGCATCACGCCGACCTTGGCCAGCCGGTGCTGGTCGGCACGGTGTCGATCGAGAAGTCCGAGATGCTTAGCGAGTTCCTGGTCGGCGAGAACGTCGATCACAAGGTCCTCAACGCGCGCTTCCATGAGATGGAGGCGCACATCGTCGCGCAGGCCGGGCGCAAGTCCGCGGTGACGATCGCGACCAACATGGCGGGCCGCGGCACCGACATCAAACTCGGCGGCAACCTCGAATTCCGCATGCTCGACGAGCATCCCGAACTGGTCGAGAGCACGCCCGAATATGACGAGGCGGCGAAGCGGATCACGATCGAGATCGAGGCGGAGAAGCAGGCGGTGCTCGCCGCGGGCGGTCTGTTCGTGCTCGGTACCGAGCGGCACGAGAGCCGGCGTATCGACAACCAGCTGCGCGGGCGCTCGGGGCGTCAGGGCGATCCTGGTCTGTCGCGCTTCTATCTCAGCCTCGACGACGATCTGCTGCGCATCTTCGGGCCGGACACGCTGTTCGCCAAGATGATGCGCAACAACATCGAGGACGGCGAGGCGATCGGCAGCAAGTGGCTGTCGAAGGCGATCGAGACCGCGCAGAAGAAGGTCGAGGCGCGCAACTACGACATCCGCAAGCAGGTCGTCGAGTATGACGACGTGATGAACGAGCAGCGCAAGGTCATCTACGAGCAGCGCGCGGACATCATGGATGCCGATACGGTCGGCGACGTGGTGACCGACATGCGCGCGGAGACGGTCAACGTGATCGTCGGCGACGCGTGCCCGCCCAACTCGTATCCCGAGCAATGGGACGTGGCGGGGATGAAGACGCGTCTAGCCGAGGTGATGAACCTCGAGCCGCAGATAGATGCATGGCTGCTGGAGGAGTCGGTCGACCCCGAGGTGATCGAGGAGCGCGTCCGCGCGATGGCGGACGAGGCGATCGCGCAGAAGTCGGCGGATCTCGATGCGGAGACGTGGACGTCGGTCGAGAAGTCGATCCTGTTGCAGAACCTCGACCATCACTGGAAGGAGCATCTCGCGACGCTCGATGCACTACGCCAGGTCGTCCACCTCCGCGCCTATGCGCAGAAGACGCCGATCAACGAGTATAAGCAGGAGGCGTTCTCGCTGTTCCAGCGCATGCTCGAGACGATCCGCGAGGACGTGACCAAGACGATCGCGCATGCGCAGTTCCAGATGCAGGCGCCGGTCGGGTTGCCCGAGTTGCCGGACTTCATCACGACGCATTTCGACCCGTTCACAGGGGAGGATGATTCGAACGACTTCGATGCGGGGACGCGGGGTCACATTACGTCGACGATGCCGCCGTTGCAGATCCCTCAGCCGCAGGAGGCCGACATCGGCGAGGATCCGGCGAACTGGGAGGGTGTGGTCAGCCGCAATGCGCCTTGCCCTTGCGGGTCAGGGCGGAAGTACAAGCAGTGCCACGGGGCTGTTTGAGCGGCTGAGTGACCTGACGCTCTAACCTCCCAACCGTTCACCACCCCGGCGGAGGCCGGGGCCCAGTTGGAAAGGTCGGAGTAACGAAGCGTGTCCGCAGTTAGCAACGTCCCCCAACTGGGCCCCGGCCTTCGCCGGGGTGGGGCAGTATGATGCGGCCTTCTGTTCTCCCGCGAAGGCGGGAGTCCAGGCTACTGGCGATGGCCTATGGGACTCCTGGACCCCCGCCTTCGCGGGGGAACGGTGGAGCAACCCGTCCGACCGATCGTTAGGACCCCATGCGCCAAGCCACCACGACCCTAGCCATCGACACCACCCGCCAAGGCCTCGTCGACGTCACCGACAAGATCGCCCGCTGGACCCGCGACCAACGCCTCACCGAAGGCCTCCTGACGGTATTCTGCCGCCACACCTCCGCCTCGCTCCTCATCCAGGAAAACGCGGCGCCCGAGGTTCGAACCGACCTCGAAGCCTATTTCGCCCGCATCGCTCCCGAATCGCACAAGTACGAACACGACGACGAAGGCCCGGACGACATGCCGGCGCACCTCCGCACCGCGCTCACCCAGGTCCAACTCTCGATCCCCCTGATCGACGGCCAAATCGCGCTCGGCACATGGCAGGGCATCTACCTGTTCGAACACCGCCGCCGCCCGCATCGTCGCACGCTCGCGCTGCATGTCATTGGCGAGTAACGCGGATCATGAAAAATGAGTCAGTATGGTGGCGTATTGGAGCGATCCCGTTCATCAACCGTTCCACCATTGACGGCTAATAAGCGGCGTTTCGCCGCATTCGCCGCGAACGGAGACGACACCATGTTCAAGACACCGGGTCGCAAGGTCGCACTCGCAGCGCTCGCAACGGGCGCGCTGCTGCTGGCCGGATGCGCGACCGAGACCGCTTATCGCCCCGCGACGGGGCAGGGGTTCAACCGCACCGGCTACAGCGACCGCCAGGTCGAGCCCGGCCGCTTCCTCGTGAGCTTCGCCGGCAACAGCGTCACGTCGCGCGATACCGTCGAGCGGTACCTCTTCTTCCGTGCCGCCGAGCTGACGTTGCAGAACGGCTATGATTACTACCTGATGGCCGACCGCGACACCAACCTTCAGTCGCGCACCTATACGACGCCGGGTCTCGGTGGCGGGTTCGGATATGGCGGCTTCGGCGGCTACTGGGGTCCGTCGTGGCGCTATTACGGCCGCGGTTTCGGCTGGCGTAACTGGAGCCCCTATGGTGGCTTTGGCGGCGGGTTCGGCGGCGGCTATGGCGGTTTCGGTGGTGGCCCATGGGGCAACGACTTCGATGTCCGCACGATCGATCGCTATGAGGCGACCGCCGAGATCGTGATGCGCAAGGGCCCGATCCCGCGCGACAATATCCGCGCGTTCGATGCGCGCAAGGTTGTGGACAGCATCGGGCCGAGCGTCGTGTTGCCGAAGTAAGCTAAGGCTTCCGCGACGATAAAAAGGCCGGGCTACCCCAGGGTAGTCCGGCCCTTTTGTTACCCTGCTCCCTCTCCCCTGCGGGGAGAGGGCCGGGGTGAGGGGCCGTTGCAGAGGGCAGCGCTCGCGGCGCCCCTCACCCAACCCTCTCCCCGAGGGGGAGAGGGCTTAAGAAGCGGCCTTCGCCAACCCCTTCGACAACTGCAGCGCCCCATGCAGCCGAGCTTTCGGATCGCCCCACGCGCGTTGGAGCACCAGCTTGCTGTCGGGCCGCAACCGCGCGACCCCGTTCAGCCGCTCGACATACGCCAGCAGCTTGTCGATGTTCGGCGGCTTGTCGTCGTGGAACGAGACCAGCACGCCCTTAGGTCCGACGTCGATCTTCGACACGCACGCGCGTTTCGCGTTCAGCTTGATCTCGATGACCTTGATCAGATTCTCGGTCGCATCCGGCAGCGGGCCGAAGCGGTCGATCATCTCGGCCGCGAACGCCTCGATCTCCTGGCTCTCGTCGAGATCGTTGAGGCGGCGATACAGCCCCATCCGCAGGTCGAGATCGGGCACGTAATCCTCGGGAATGAGGATCGGCGCATCGACCGTGATCTGCGGGGAGAAATCGCGCGGCCGCGACGAGGTCATGCCGCCGGCCTTGGCGTCCATGATCGCCTCTTCCAGCATCGCCTGGTAGAGTTCGAATCCGACCTCCTTGATATGCCCGGTCTGCTCGTCGCCGAGCATGTTGCCGGCACCACGGATATCGAGATCGTGGCTCGCCAGCTGGAAGCCAGCCCCCAGCGAATCGAGATCGGACAACACCTTCAGGCGCTTCTCCGCAGTCACCGTCATCTGGCGCTCGGGCGGCGTCACCAGATACGCATAGGCCCGCGTCTTCGATCGTCCGACGCGCCCGCGCAACTGGTACAGCTGGGCGAGGCCGAAGCGGTCGGCGCGGTGGACGATCATCGTGTTGGCGGACGCGATATCGATCCCGCTCTCGATGATCGTGGTCGAGACGAGCACTTCGAACTTCTTGTCGTAGAACGCCGACATCCGCTCCTCGACCTCGGTCGGCGACATCTGGCCGTGCGCGACGACGAAGCGAATCTCGGGCACCTGTTCGCGCAGGAAATCCTCGATCTCAGGCAGATCCGCGACGCGCGGCGTGACGACGAAGCTCTGCCCGCCACGGTAATGCTCGCGCAGCAGCGCCTCGCGCAGCACGACCGGGTCGAAGGGCATGATGTACGTCCGCACCGCGAGACGATCGACCGGCGGGGTCTGGATGACCGACAGCTCGCGGATCCCCGACATCGCCATCTGCAGCGTGCGCGGGATCGGCGTCGCGGTCAGCGTCAGCATGTGGACGTCCGCCCGCAGTGCCTTGAGCCGCTCCTTGTGCGTCACGCCGAACCGCTGCTCCTCGTCGACCACGACCAGCCCGAGGCGCTTGAAATCGATGTTCTTCGCCAGCAGCGCATGCGTGCCGATGACGACGTCGATCGTGCCGTTCGCGAGCCCCTCCTTGGTCGCCTTCGCCTCGCTCGCGGTCACGAGCCGCGACAGGCGGCCCATGTTCATCGGGAAGCCTTCGAAGCGGGCGACGAAGTTGTTGTAGTGCTGGCGTGCGAGCAGCGTCGTCGGGCAGACGATCGCGACCTGCTTGCCGCCCATCGCCGCGACGAAGGCGGCGCGCAACGCGACCTCGGTCTTGCCGAAGCCGACGTCGCCGACCACCAGTCGGTCCATCGGTTTGCCCGCGGCGAGATCGCCGAGCACGTCCTCGATCGCGCGGTCCTGGTCCTCGGTTTCCTCGTACGGGAAGCGATCGACGAAGCTGGGATACCCGCTCGCATCGGGTTCGAGCACGTCGCCCGGATGCAGCGCACGTTCGGCGGCAGTCGCGATGAGTTCGCCGGCGATCTCGCGAATCCGCTCCTTCATCTTCGACTTGCGACGCTGCCAGCCCTCGCCGCCAAGCCGGTCGAGCGTCGCGCCTTCCTCGGACGAGCCGTAGCGCGAGAGGACGTCGATATTCTCAACCGGCACGTACAGCTTGTCGCCGCCGGCATAGCTCAGCGCGACGCAATCATGTGGGCTCTGGCCAACCGGAATCGAGGTAAGGCCCTCGTAGCGGCCGATGCCGTGCTCGGTGTGGACGACCAGATCACCCGGCGTCAGCGTCGCGAGTTCGGCGAGGAACGCGTCGGCGGACTTCTTGCGCTTCTTGCGGTGGACGAGGCGGTCGCCGAGCATGTCCTGCTCGGTGAGCACCGCGATCCCCGGCGCGGTGAAGCCGTGATCGAGCGGCAGGACGATCAGCGCGACGCCGAAGCTGCGCGCAGTGTCGGCGATGCCGAGCGCGTCCTGCCACGTCTCGGCGTGCTTGCCGCCTTTCATGCCGTGGTCGGCGAGCAGGCTCCCAAGGCGTTCCCGCGCGCCGATCGAGTAGCTGGCGAGAATAGGTTTCCGGCCCTGCTTGCGCAGTTTCTCGACGTGATCCGCGACGGCTTCGTAGATGTTCGCCTGCGCCGCGCGCTCGGGACCGAAATCGCGTGGGCCGTCGACGTCGAAGTCGAGAACGGTGTCGCTCGGCGGTTCGTGGAACGGGGAGGTGATATGCGCGGCGAACGCCTCGACGCCGCCGGACCATTCCTGCGCGTCGAGATAGAGCGCCTTGGCGGGCATCGGACGATAGCTGCCGGGCTGGGCGGCCTCGGCGCGCTTGCGGTTCTCGTAATAGTCGGCGATCGATTCGAGCCGGCTCTCCACCGCCGCGGCGACGCCGTTGTCGCGCACCACCACGTCGTCGGCGCCGAGATGGTCGAACAGCGTCGCCATTTTCTCTTCGAACAGCGGGAGCCAATGCTCCATGCCCGCGATGCGGCGGCCTTCGGAGATCGCTTGGTACATCGGATCGCCGGTCGCCGTCGCGCCGAAAGCGTCGCGGTAGCGGGTGCGGAAGCGCTTGATCGAGTCCTCGTCGAGCAGCGCTTCGGAGGCGGGGAGCAGGACGAAGCCGTCGATCCGGCCGGTGGTGCGCTGATCCGCCGCGTCGAAGGTACGGACGCTCTCGATCTCGTCGCCGAAGAAATCGAGTCGCAGCGCGTGGTCTTCGCCCGACGGGTAGAGATCGACGATCCCGCCGCGCACCGCGTACTCGCCCTGGTCGTGGACGGTGTCGGTGCGGACATAGCCGTTCGCCTGGAGCAGCATGGCGAGCTTGTCGCGGCCGATCCGTTCGCCGGGCGCAAGCCGCGCGACGAGCTGGCGGATGCGGAACGGGGTGAGGACGCGCTGCGTCGCCGCGTTCGCAGTAGTCAGTAGGAGCTGCGGACCTTTCTGCTTGCCCTGGAGTCGCTGGAGCGCGGCAACACGCTCGGCCATGATGCGGAGCGTCGGCGAGGCGCGGTCGTAGGGGAGGCAATCCCAGGCCGGGAAGCTCAGCACTTCGAGATCGGGCGCGAAATACGCCGCGGTCGAGGCTACCGCGCGCATCGCCGCATCGTCCGGCGCGATGAACACCGCGCGGGTCTTCGCGGCGCGCGCGAGGTCGGCGAGCAGCGACGGCTGGAAGCCGGACGGTACGCCGGAGAGGATCAGCGGGCTCGTCGAGGAAAGGATCGTCTTGAGGTCTGGCATTGTTTTCCTAAAGCCCTCTCCCCGCCGGGGAGAGGGTTGGGTGAGGGGCTGTTCCGGGCGCCGCACTGCTTGGCTGCCCCTCACCCCGACCCTCTCCCCGGAGGGGAGAGGGAGTATGTTACTTCACGACCGTCACGTAGTTGATGTCGCGCATCGCCTGCATCATCGGGCCGTCCCACTCGGGGGGGCACACGATCGAGCCGATCGCCCAGCCCATGATGTCGACGTCCTGTTCCTCCAGCAGCGCCTCGAACCAGTCGAGCTCTTCCGGTGTCCACGTCCGTCCATAGGTCGCGAAGAATCCGCCGATCATCATGTCGGCTTCGCGCGTGCCGCGGTGCGAGCTGCGAAAGCCCAGGCGCTTGAGGCGGGTCTCGTGGTCCATTTCGAACTCCAAACACGAAGAGCCGGCGACCGCTGGCGGGCCACCCTGCAAACTACTACTTTGCTGGGACCTGTAGCAGCGAGCGTCGGCTAGGCTATAGAGGCCAGATAGTCATGCGACCCGAAATCCTCAATCCGCTGTTCGCCGAAACCCTCGTCCTGAAGGGGGTGGGGCCCGCGCTCGCCAAGCCGCTCGACCGGCTCGGGCTCGCGCGCGTCGTCGACGTCGCCTTCCATCTGCCGACCGGCTACGTCGATCGCCTGCCGCGCACCGAGCTGATGTCGAGCGATGCCGGGCGGATCATCACGATCACGCTGACCCCGCGCGACTACAGGATCAGCGCCGGCCGCGGCCCAACGCGGGTGCAGGCGACCGACGAGCACGGTAATTACGTCAGCCTCGTATTCTTCGGCGGGAGTTCGGGCTGGGCGAAGAAGCTGCTGCCGATCGGCGAGGCCAAGCGCATCTCTGGCCGGCTCGACGAATACGGGCAGGAATTGCAGATCGTCCATCCCGACATCGTCGAGCCGGACGAGGAGCTGCGCGAGCGCGAGCCGATCTATCCGCTGTCGGAAGGCCTCACGTCGCGGCGGCTGGCGGCGTTGACCACGCAGGCGGTCGCGCGCGCGCCGGACCTGCCCGAGTGGATCGAACCTGGGCTGAAGGCAAAACGCGAATGGCCGGGCTGGCACGAGTCGCTCGAACGCATCCATGCCGACCCGTCGGATGCCAAGGCACGCGAACGGCTGGCGTATGACGAGGTATTCGCGAACCAGTTGGCGATGACGATCGTCCGCGCGGACACCCGCAAGCGGCGGGGGCGGGCGCTGCAGGGCGACGGACGGCTGCGCGATATGTTGAAGCTCCCCTACACGCTGACCGGCGCGCAATCGCGGACCGTCGGCGAGATCGAGGGCGATCTCGCGCAGACCGCGCCGATGCTGCGGCTGCTGCAAGGCGATGTCGGTTCGGGCAAGACGCTGGTCGCGGCGATGGCGATGCTGATCGCGGTCGAGGCAGGCGCGCAGGCGGCAATGCTCGCGCCCACCGAAATCCTCGCGCGTCAGCATTACGAGACGCTCCGGAAAACGCTCGCCGGGCTGCCTATCGAGATCGGTGTGCTTACCGGTCGCGACAAGGGCCGCGTACGCGAGGCGACGCTGATGGCGCTAGCGAGTGGCGAGATCGACATCCTCGTCGGTACGCACGCGATCTTCCAGGACGCGGTCGGCTACAAGGACCTGGGGCTCGTCGTTGTCGACGAGCAGCACCGCTTCGGCGTCGCGCAGCGGATGACATTGCAGGCGAAGGGCGTCGCGCCGCCACATCTGCTCGCGATGACCGCGACGCCGATCCCGCGCACGCTGACGCTCGCCCAGTACGGCGAGATGGACGTCAGCCGCCTCGACGAGATGCCGCCGGGCCGCCAGCCGATCGAGACGCGGGTAATCTCCGAGGACCGGCTCGACGACGTCGTCAACGCGCTCGGCCGGCATCTGGCGGATGGCGGTCAGGCCTATTGGGTCTGCCCGCTGGTGGAGGAAAGCGAGAAGAGCGACCTCGCCGCCGCCGAAATGCGCGCGGAAACACTGCGCGCCCGCTTCGGCGACAAGGTCGCACTGGTCCACGGTCGCATGAAGCCGGCGGAGAAAGACGCGGTGATGGCCGAGTTCTCGGCTGCGCGCGCGTCGGTCCTCGTCGCGACGACGGTGATCGAGGTAGGCGTCGACGTCCCCAACGCGACGCTGATCGTGATCGAGCACGCCGACCGCTTCGGCCTCGCCCAGCTCCACCAGCTCCGCGGGCGGGTTGGGCGCGGCACCGGGCGATCGATCTGCCTGCTCATGCGCGGGTCGTCGCTCAGCGAAACATCCCGCGCGCGTCTCGCGCTGATGCGTGAGACCAACGATGGTTTCCGCATCGCCGAGGAGGATCTGCGCCTCCGCGGCGCGGGCGAACTGCTCGGCACGAAACAGTCGGGCGAAATGGCGTTCCGGCTCGCGACGCCGGACATGATGGCCGACCTGCTGCAATGCGCGCACGACGACGCGCGGCTGCTGATCGATCGCGACGGCGGGCTTGAAGGACCGAGAGGGCAGGCGGCGAGGACGGCCTTGTACCTGTTCGACCGCGATGCCGGGGTAGCGCTGCTGCGATCGGGGTAAGACCTGTTGCTTTCGTCCGCGCGGGACGACACGGGGGACGCATGCCAGCACTCTTCCCGATCCTCATCGTCCTGCTCGCCGGCGTCGGGCTGGCGGTCCAGCCGCCGACCAACGCTGCGTTGGCAAAGGCGTCCGGCTCGGTCTGGCTGGCATCGCTCGTGTCGTTCGCGATGGGCACCGCGATCCTGTTCGCGATCTGGGCGGCGGCCGATCGGACGATGCCGTCGGCTTTGAAGGGCGCACCGGGCTGGGCCTGGCTTGGCGGGCTTTACGGTGCGTGCTTCGTCGCTGCGCTGGCCTATGCGGCGCCGCGTCTAGGGCTCGCATCCGCGTTGACGATCGCGGTCGGGAGCCAGTTGGTGACCGCTTTGGTACTCGACCGGTTCGGTCTGCTCGGGCTCAGCGCCCAGCCGATCAGCCTCATGCGCGTCGCGGGCGTCGTGCTGGTGATCGGCGGCGTGCTGCTCGTCCGCGCCGGCTGACGTCAGCTGTTGCGGACCATCACCGTGAGCATGCCGTAATAATCGGAGAGCGGTATCGTCCGTTCGAGTTCGCAGCCAATCCGTCCGCCCAGCGACCAGCGCACGATCGCATCGACTCCGCCCAGGATCGGCAGGGCGATACGCAACCGGTCGCCAGCCTCAGGTGCCCCCTCGCACCGCGCCATGAGCCCGTTCGCGGACATGTTGACCAGTACCAGCTTCATCTTGCGGCCGTCGCCGTCGATCGCATGCGTGCGGTGCATCACCTCGTCGCGCGGTTCGCCGCGATGGTCTCGAACAGCCGTGGCATAGTTTGGCATCGGACGTCCCCCGTTTCGAAGATCACCGACTTAACCCATTTGCGGTGAAGCCGGTGCAAACGGGGATGCTTAATACCGTGTTTGCCGTAACATAAAGGCGTTGGTTACGAAGGGGTTAGCATCCCGTGTCGCTTCTTCCCGAGGCTCAGGCGCACCGGCGCCGCGACGTCGATCGAGGCGGTCGGCTCCTTCACGGCCTCACCATCGACCCGCACCGCGCCCTCGGCGATCTTGCGGCGGGCTTCGCCGTTGGACGCGACGAAGCCCAGACTGACCAGCGCCTCGACTAGCCCAATCGCGCCGCCGGCGACGGCAAAGCTCGGCAAAGAGTCGCCCGAAGCGCCTTCCTCGAACGTCTTCCGCGCAGTCTCGGCGGCCTGTTCGGCAGCATCGCGACCGCGGCACATCGCGGTCGCTTCGTTGGCGAGGACGATCTTGGCGGCGTTGATCTCGGCGCCTTCGAGCGCCTCGAGACGCGCGATCTCGTCGAGCGGGAGGTCGGTGAACAGCTTCAGGAAGCGGCCGACGTCGCGATCGTCGGTGTTGCGCCAGAACTGCCAGTAATCGAAGTGCGGCAGCTGGTCCTCGTGCAGCCAGACCGCGCCCGACATCGTCTTGCCCATCTTGCCGCCGTCCGCGGTCGTGATCAGCGGGGTGGTCACGCCGTAGACCTCGGTCGAGTCCATCCGACGCGCGAGTTCGATGCCGTTGACGATGTTGCCCCACTGATCCGAGCCGCCCATCTGCAACCGGCAGTCGGCGCGCCGCGACAGTTCGAGGAAGTCGTACGCCTGAAGGATCATGTAGTTGAATTCGAGGAAGCTCAGCGACTGTTCGCGGTCGAGACGGAGCTTGACCGAGTCGAACGCGAGCATCCGGTTGACCGAGAAATGCTGGCCGACATCGCGCAGGAACGGGATGTATTCGAGCGCGTCGAGCCACTCGGCATTGTCGAGCATCACCGCGTCGGTGGGCCCCCCCACCTCGCCCTCGGGCGCGAAGGTCAGGAAGCGTTCGAAGATACGGCGGATCGAGGCGACGTTGGCCTTGATCCCGTCCTCGCCGAGCAGCTTGCGCGCTTCGTCCTTGAAGCTCGGGTCGCCGATCTTGCCGGTGCCGCCGCCCATCAGGACGATCGGCTTATGCCCGGTCTGCTGGAGCCGACGGAGCAGCATGATCTGGACGAGACTGCCGACGTGGAGCGACGGAGCGGTCGGATCGAAGCCGATATAGCCGGGCACCACCTGCTTGCCGGCGAGCGCATCGAGCGCGGCGGCATCGGTCATCTGGTGGACATAGCCGCGCGAGGTCAGCGTGGTGAGCAGGTCGGACTGGTAGGTCATGGTGCGTCTCTTTCCCCTTCCGCTTGCGGGAGGGGTTAGGGGAGGGGCTTCCACGCCCCCATGCCCTCCCCCGACCCCTCCCGCAAGCGGGAGGGGGGATTCAGCTCCGTGGCAACTGCGACGTGGGGTCTACGGGGGTTCGACCCTTGCGAAGTTCGAAGTGGAGTTCGGGGCGATCCGCGAAGCCCGTGTCGCCCGACAGCGCGATCGTCTGGCCGCGCTTCACGCTCTGGCCGCGCTGGACGAGCAGCTTCGACGCGTGGCCGTAGACGCTGGTCCAGCCGCCGCCGTGCTTGACGATCACCAGACCGCCGAGCGCGGCGATGCCGTCGCCGACATAGGCGACGACGCCGTCAGCCGCGGCGTGGATCGGCGTCGCCATCGGCACCGCGATCTTGATGCCGTCGTTGCGCTCGCCGCTTGCGCCGGGGCCGAAGCGCTTTACGACCCTGCCGTCGACCGGCCAGAGGAAACCGCCGCTCGCGATCCTCGCGGGGGCGGTTACCACGGCGTTCGACGGCAGCACGCGTCGCGGCGTCGCGATCGGTTTCGCCGGTGCCTGGTTATTGGCGAGCGCCGGCTCGCCGCCGGTCAGGATGTCGTCGATGTCGAGCTTGAACGCCGAGGCGCGTTCCGCGGCACTGGGCCTGCCGCCGCCGGGGGCGTCGGGGATCAGGACCCGTTGGTCGGCGCGCAGCACGTATGGCTCGACCAGCGCGTTGGCCGAGACGATCCGCGACCATTCGACGCCATAGGCACGCGCGATCGCGATGCCGGTCTCGCCGCGCCGGACCTGGTGATAGCGCCCGCCGGGGATCGTCAGCCGCTCGCCGGTCTCGATCGTGTAGGGCGAGTCTAGACCGTTCGCGCGCGCGATCGCCTCGAGCCCCGCACCGCTCCGATCGGCGACCTTGCTCAGCGTATCGCCGGGCTGCACGAGATACGTCGTGTCAGGGATCGTCTTGGCATCAGCGCGGACCGGACGCGCCTCCCAGGCCGGGCGCGGCGCGGGCAGGGTCGTCACCGCGCCGGTATCGCGGCCGGGTCGGTCGTCGGACCTGTCCTGCGGTACGGCCTGATCCCGACGAGGTGGCGGATTGTAACGCTGAACGGGTGGATCGCGGTACGGGCGCTGCGGACGACGGTCAGGGGCCGGCTGGCCGTAGCCGGCGGGGCGTTCGACCTGCGGAATGCACGCGGCGAGCCCGAGCAACGGCAGCGAGGCCGCCGCCAGCAGGGACCGCGCGCGGACCATCACCGATAGGCCTGGGTGAGCACGTCCAGCGATTCGGTGTGGGTCAGGTCGAGATGCAGGGGCGTCACCGAGACGAATCCGTCCGCGGTCGCTTCGAGATCGGTCGCATGCGCCGGCGTCTCGACCGTCCGACCCAGCGCGAACCAGTGATATTCGTAACCGCGTGGATCGGTGTTGGTGACGATTTCCAACCGCCCGTAGTCCCGCAGGCCCTGGCTGACCACACGCACGCCCTTTACCGCATCGGCGGGGCCGGCGGGAAAGTTGACGTTGACCAGCGTTCCCGGCGCCATCGGTGCGTCGAGTAACGGCCGCAACACGCGCTCGCCCCAGGCCGCCGCCGCCTCGAACGGCACGCTGTCGCCCATGCCCTCGCGACTGTAGATCTGGCTCAACGCGATCGACCGGATGCCGCCCAGCGCGCCCTCCATCGCCGCCGACACCGTGCCCGAATAGGTCACGTCCTCGGCAAGGTTCGCGCCCCGGTTGACGCCCGACAGGATCAGGTCGGGCGGGCAATCCTTCATGATCTTGGCGAGCGCCATCATCACCGCGTCGGTCGGCGTGCCCGCGACGGCATACCGCTTCTCGCCATGCTTCCGCACCCGGATCGGCCGCGAGAGCGTGAGCGAATGGCCGGCGCCCGATTGTTCCTCGGCGGGTGCAACGATCCAGACATCGTCGGACAAGGTCCGGGCGATCGTCTCCAGCACCTTCAGACCGGGCGCATGATAACCGTCGTCGTTTGTCAGCAGGATCCGCATCAGCGCTTGGGCTCCAATATGGTCAGCCCGCCAAGATACGGCTGAAGCACCGTCGGTACCGCGACCGAGCCGTCTTCCTGCTGGTAGTTTTCCAGCACCGCAACGAGCGTCCGCCCGACCGCTAGCGCGGAGCCGTTGAGCGTGTGGACGAACCGCGTGCCTTTCTCGCCCTCGGGCCGATAGCGTGCGTTCATCCGACGTGCCTGGAAGTCGGTGCAGGTAGAGACGCTGCTGATTTCACGATAGCGCGCCTGGCCCGGCAGCCAGACTTCGAGATCGTAGGTGCGTGCCGCGGTGAAACCCATATCGCCGGTGCATAGGAGCATCCGCCTGAACGGTAGCTGCAACGCGTCGAGCACGCCTTCCGCGCAGGCGGTCATCCGCTCATGCTCGGCCTCGGACATGTCGGGGGTGACGATCGAGACCATCTCGACCTTGTCGAACTGATGCTGGCGGATATAGCCGCGCGTGTCGCGACCCGCAGCGCCCGCCTCGGAGCGGAAGCACGGCGTCAGCGCGGTGAAGCGCAGCGGCAGTTCGGCCTCGGCGAGGATCTGTTCGCGGACGATGTTGGTGAGGCTCACCTCCGCGGTGGGTATCAGCCAGCGACCGTCGGTCGTCCGGAACAGGTCCTCCGAGAACTTGGGGAGCTGGCCGGTACCGAATACGGCCTCGTCACGGACGAGAAGCGGCGGCGACACCTGCTCGAAGCCCGCTTCGGCGACGTGATCGAGCATGAACTGGCCAAGCGCGCGTTGCAGCTTGGCGGCCGGCCCACGGACGAGCGTGAAGCGTGCGCCCGACATCGCCGCACCGGTCTCGAAATCGAGGCCGATCGCAGGACCGATCGCATCATGCTCGCGCGCCGTGAAAGCAAAGGTCGCTGGCGTGCCACGCGTGTGGACGAGCGCGTTGTCGTCCTCGCCGCCGCCCTCGGGCACGTCGGTCGCGGGAAGGTTGGGGATCGCGGCAAGCATGGCCTGGAGTTCGCTACCAAGCCGCGCTTCGTCGGCTTCCAGAGCGGGCAGCGCCTCCTTCAGGCTCGCGACTTCAGCCATCAAAGCCTGCGCCTTGACCTCGTCCTTCTGCGCCTTGGCCTGGCCGATCGCCTTCGACAGTTCGTTGCGGCGGGTCTGCGCGGTCTGCGAGTCCGCGATCGTCGCGCGGCGCTGCTCGTCGAGCGTCACCAGCGAAGCGGACTGCGGTGCGACACCCCGCTTGGCGAGGGCGGCGTCGAAGGCGGCGGGATCGTCGCGGATCAGGCGTATGTCGTGCATGGCTGGGCTATGCCGAGGGCTGGCGGCGTACGCAAGGCGGCGCAACCTCCCCGGTACCCGACGCGTTCACTCCGCATACGCATAGCGAAAAGGAGAGACCGCATGCAGCTTCCCCACAACTCCGTCGTGCTTGTCGCGGACGGCCGGAAAATGCTGTTCCTGCGCAATGAGGGCGACACCGAGTTCCCCAATCTCGTCGTCGAAAAGGCGCAGGAGCAGGACAATCCGGCGACCCGCGATCAGGCTACCGACTCCGCAGGCCGGGCCTCATCGCCACAGGGCGGCGTGCAGAGTTCGGTCGAGCCGACCGATTTCCACCAGATCGAGGAAGACCGTTTCGCTGCCGACGCCGCCGACTTCCTGAAGAGCGGTGCGCTGAAGAACACCTATGACTCGCTGATCGTGGTCGCGCCGCCGAAGACTCTCGGCGAACTGCGCAAGCATTATCACAAGGAAGTGGTCAGCCGCCTCAAGGGCGAACTCGACAAGGACCTGACCGGACATCCGATCAAGGATATCGAGAAGGCACTCAAGAACGCCTGATTGCCGCTAACAAAAAAGGCCCCGGTGGATCGATCCACCGGGGCCTTTTTCCTGCTCGTTGCCGATATGGCCGGTTCAGGCCTTGGCCGCCGCCGGTTTCGCGAACCGCTTGCGGGCCACCAGCGCGGCTGCGGCGGCGCCGAACAGTAACACCATCGGCGGCGCGGGGACGGGGGCGGGCGGGCCACCGCTGGATCCTGGCGGATCGCCATGATGACCGCCGGAACTCGTGCTGCTGCTGGTCGACGTGCTGCTTGCCGATGAGGTCGACGAGGCGGAGGAGGTGCTGCTGCTCGATGCCGACGTCACGTTGCCGCTGGACGACGACGAGACATTGCCGCTCGAGGACGAAGACACGTTGCCGCTCGACGAGGACGATACGTCGCCACTCGATCCGCCCGATGCCGATGTGCTGCTGACGCCGCCGGTCGACGACGACGTCGACCCACCGCTCGAGGTCGACGAGATCACGATGCTGCCGCTCGATCCGCCGCCACCGCCGCCGAAGCCCCCCCCGAAGCCGCCGCCAAATCCACCCGATCCGCCGAAGAAACCGCCGCTGCCGCCGACCACGACGGGAACGCCACCACCGCCACCGCCGCCGATGAAGCCGCTACCGACCGGCGCGATCGCGGGGTTTGGTGCCGCATTGGCGACCGTGACGATCGTCGGCGTGCAGGCGGTGCTGGTCGTCGTCGTTACCCGGCGACGCAGGCGCGGGCGGGCAACCGACGCGACCTGACGATGAACCGCATGTTTCACCAGGACGCGCTTGGTGTTCGCGGTCCGTGCCGGCCGCTCGGCGACGTGCACCGCACCCCCGCCGATCAACGCACCGCCGCATGCGCATGCGCACAATTTAGCCAGAGCCATCCTCACCGACATATCGTCATTCTTTCATTGTCGACATTCGCTGTAATGCCGCACCCCGTCCGCAGCTTGCATCCTGCTATCCGACTAACTGCAAAAGAAACGGTTAAGTGCAACCGCATTATCCGAACCTAGTATAGGTAACGAACTATTTACGCATCCATAGCTGACACGATCGACGTTAACGTGCCGGGCTGGGACATAAAAGCACCAAAAGCAGGCGCGTGCCGCGGTATCGGGGGCGTGCTGCCAGCGGATAAGGTCCGGTTCGGTCTTGCCAAATGTTGGCGCGCGACGTGTGCGGCAAGCCACGCAATAAAATGTCCGTTTTGATGCAGGATGCGCAAGTGGGGTCGCTTGTGGTGCCGGACGGCTGCGACTATAGGCGCTTTCACCATTTGGGGGAGGCTTCTGGAGATCGGCGTGGCTGATCCGACGGGGCCAAAGGGAGAGTGGTATGGCGACCGTTATGAATCGTATGGACGATACCGACAATTCCAACCACGGCGCGGCAAACGACCGTAGCGCGGATGACGGCGCAGACGGCGCGTACCGTCCCGATGCCGACGAACCTTTCATGAGTCTTCGCCAACAGGCCTATTTCCGACGCAAGCTGCAGGCCTGGAAAGAAGCGATCCTGCGGGAGTCGCAGGAAACCCTGTCGCAGCTGCAGGTCGATTCGCTGCGCGAAGCCGATCTGACCGACCGCGCGTCGAGCGAGACCGACTGGTCGATCGAACTGCGAACGCGCGATCGGCAGCGCAAGCTGGTCTCGAAGATCGAATCCGCCATCCGCCGGATCGACGAGGGCGAATACGGCTATTGCGAAGTCACCGGCGAGCCGATCAGTCTGGCGCGTCTGGAGGCACGACCGATCGCGACGATGACCGTCGAGGCGCAGGAACGTCACGAGCGGCACGAGAAGGTCTCGCGCGAGGATTGAGCGCCGCGGGTCGACGGCGCGGGTCAGCGGCATCCGTCGGATCCGTTAGGTCTTTCGTCGCAGTATGATGCTATGATCCGTCGGCGGTATGGATCGGGGCGGCCGGGAGCGGACGGCGACCAAACGGGACGAATGGCGTGACAGAAGCTTTTGACCGGTCGACGACCACTGACGCCGCGGCAGACAGGCAGGACACGTCGTCTCCAAATGTGTCGGGCAACCGGGTCGGTACCCGCGACAGCCTGTTTCTCATGGCGAAGCTCAGGCTGGCGGACGAGCGGGGACCTCGGGAGGTTCGCGTCCGCAATCTGTCCGAGCGCGGACTGATGCTCGAACTGGACAAGGTCGTCGCGATCGCAACGCCGGTACTGCTGGAACTGCGCGGCCTCGGCGAAATCGGCGGCAAGGTCGCATGGTGCACCCAGGGTCGCGTCGGCATCGCGCTCGACTCGCCGATCGATCCCAAGAAAGCCCGCAAGGTTGCCGGTGTGTCGCAATCGGCCAATACGCCCTTCTATGCCAAGGCGACGACCGAACGCTGATCGCGCGCACTGCCTCGCAGTGTCCCCCCGGATCAGCGTCCGGGGAGTGCTGCGGTACTGAAAGGCAGCGGATCAGAGGCTGACGATTTCCTCTTTCAGCTTGAGTTTCTGTTTCTTCAATCCTGCCAGGATGGTCGCATCGGGCAAAGGCCGGTGAGCTTCGGCTGCAATCCGTTTGTCGAGCACGGCGTGCTTGGTTTCCAGAGCTGTCTGATGCGTCGTCTGCACGGTAGGATACCTCCTGCATTCGGGTTGGGGAGCAGAGTAAACCACTGTGTCATGGAAATGTCTTCATCGGAAATGGACCAAATCGATTGAACGACCGGTTTTCCGCGATGACCGGTGCACCGATCGGAGATCGTCCCGCATCGACGCAAATCGCCGGCCCGGTCGGTTTAGCGCTCGCGCCGGTCGGCGGATTTGCTAAGGGGCACGGCAGCAGCCACTAATACCGGGGGACGAGGTGGACGAGGCGCAGACCAAAGCTCAACTCGAAGCCATGCGCATCGAGCATCGCGATCTCGACGACGCGATCGCGGCGCTGGCGGCCAAGCCCGTGCCCGATCAGTTGCAGATGGCGCGATTGAAGAAACGCAAGCTGCGGCTCCGCGACGAGATTGCCGCGCGCGAGGATATGCTGATCCCCGACATCATCGCGTGATCGCCGTCCTCGTCTGACGAGCTCCGCGCTCAGATCACAAGCCCGTCGCACCGACCGACGCATTTCGGGACAGATCTTGGTTAACGCAGCGTTTGCCATGATGGGCTAGGCAGGCGCGCTATGCCATCGCGCTGTCCATGACTGACTCTCGACACGAAACGCAGATGCATCGTCGGTTGATCGACGCGCTGTATAGCGAATCGATGCTGCTGGCCGACGAAGCGCGCGCCTACTTCGATGAAGTGGGCCGCAACGAGCGCGACGGGCTCGATCCGTTCGTGCGCGTCGGTTTCAGTTGCGAATCGCTCAAGGTCACGACTCGGCTCATGCATGTGATCGCATGGCTGCTCACGCAGCGTGCGGTTCAAGCTGGTGAGCTGGACGTCAAGGATGCGCTCGATCCGTCGCGCCGCCTGGGAGATGGGCCGGTTACCGACAGGGTTCTGCTTGAATCCCTGCCGGCCCGTGCGCGTGCGTTGATCGACTCGAGTACGGACCTGCATCGACGGGTCGCGCTGCTGGACGCCGCGCAATCGCTGCCCGATACGCTGCCGAGTGCGGTACGTTCGATGCATCGCCGGCTGGCCCAGGCATTCTAGGCGGCCGATGCACCGCGATAGCGTGCATCGGCCGCGGTCCGCGACGAGAGTTGGTCGCGATCAGCTGATGTGTACGGTCTTGGTGATCAGGTGTGCGGCAACGCCTTCCGGACCGTCCTCGGAGCCGTGGCCGCTGTCCTTGATCCCGCCGAACGGGCTGTCGGGATAGCTGAGCCGGACGTTGTTGATCGCGATCATCCCCGCCTCGATCGCGTCGCCGAGCACGTTCTGCCGGCGACCGTTCTCGGTGAAGCAATAGGCGGCCAGACCGAACCGCAGGCGGTTGGCTTCGGAGATCGCGTCTTCGTCGGTGGCAAAGCGGCTGAGCAGCGCGATCGGGCCGAACGGCTCCTCGTTCATCGCGCGCGCCGACAACGGCACGTCCGACAGCACGGTCGGCCGGAAGAAGAACCCGCCGCTGCCGCCGTATTCGCCGCCCGCCAGCAGCTTGGCGCCGTGATCGGTCGCATCGCCGACCAGTTCGGCGATCGCCTCGGGTCGGCGCGCATTGGCCATCGGGCCCATCTGGCTGGTCGCGGCCATCCCGTCGCCGACCTTCAGCGCGCGCGTGCGTTCCGCGAAGCCCGCCGCGAACCGGTCGTAGATGCCGTCCTGGACATGGAAGCGGGTCGGCGCGACGCAGACCTGCCCCGCGTTGCGAAACTTGTGCGCGACCAGCGTGTCGAGCGTCTTGTCGAGATCGCAATCGTCGAACACCAGCACCGGACCATGCCCGCCAAGCTCCATCGTCGTCCGCATCATCGTGTCGGCGGCGAGCTTCATGAGCGCCTTGCCGACCGGGACCGATCCTGTGAAGCTCAGCTTCCGCGTGATCGGCGAGGCGAGCAAATGGCGGGAGACCATGTCGGGGACGCCGAAGACGCACTGCGCGACGTCGCCGGGCAGGCCGGCATCCTGGAAGCATTTCAGCACTTCGACCGCGCTGCCCGCGGTTTCCTCGGATGGCTTGATGATGATCGAGCACCCCGCCGCGAGTGCGGGCGCGATCTTGCGGACGACGTTCATCACCGGGAAGTTCCAGGCGCAGAACGCCGCGACCGGGCCGACCGGCTGATGCAGGACGAGGCTGCGCGAACCCGACGGACGCGGCAGCACGCGTCCATAGATGCGCAGCGCTTCACCGGCGTGGAAGTCCAGCAGCGCGGCGGCGAACGCGACTTCGCCCTTCGCCTCGGCCTGGATCTTGCCCTGTTCGAGCGTCGCGATCCGGGCGATGTGATCGGCGCGCTCGCGGAGCAATTGCGCGGTGCGGATGAGGATCGCCGCGCGCTTTTCGGGCGGGGTCGCGCGCCAGGCGATAAACCCGCGCTGAGTCGCCTCGAGTGCGCGGTCGAGATCGGCGGCGGTCGCGAGCGGCAACGCGGCCTGACCTGCGCCGGTCGCTGGATTGAGCACGTCGCGCGTCTCGCGCCCGCCGCCGCTCACCCATTCGCCAGCGATGTACAGGCCGAGGCTCGTGTCATAGGCCGTCGTCATAGATCGTCTCCATCCTTGTTGCGGGGCGTTGCGCACTGGTGGGCCGCACTTTGCCTGAACGTGAGGCCACGCACTGCCCATCGCGAGTACATCGTCGGGGCATCGCCGAGGCGCAACCCCGTGCGGGACGTGCGTCGCGCTGGATGCCCACCGATGCACGACCAATGGTCGTGTCGACGATCTTGGTGCATGCTCGGCAGTCTATGGCGAAGAAGAAGTATCTGCTGACCGCGACCTTGCCCGACGGGTATGTGAAGACGATCGGCCCCACAGCGACGCCGTTCACGCATTACTGGCGACTGGTAGCACATCTCGGCGGTGGGCGGACCGAGGTGTTCTGGGGCCATACCAAGTCGCTCGCCGAGGCCCGCCGCAAGCGTGCTGCCGCCAGCGATCCCGGCATCGCGCGCGGCTGGGATCGGTATGATTTCGAGATCGTCGAACTCGTTCGATCGTCGGACTAACGCGGTTTCGGTCATTGGCACTATGCGCGATCGGAACGTCCGCGCCATCCCTGCGCTCTGATGTGGCGTACCAGGACAGGGATTGATGACATGAAGATCGGTTTTATCGGCCTCGGCCAGATGGGCAGCGCGATGGCCGCCAATCTGCTCAAGGCGGGGCATGACGTGACGGTGTGGAACAGGTCCGCCGACAAGGCCGCCAAGCTCGTCGAAGCAGGCGCTCACCTGGCCGAGAAGCCGGTCGACGCGGCGCAAGGCGAAGTGGTGATGACCATGCTCGCGGACGATCGCGCGCTCGAGGCGGTGGTGTACGGCGAGGGGGGTATTCAAGGCGCCCCCGCGCTGCACGTGTCGCACAGCACGATCGGCATCGCACTCGCGGATCGGCTCGCAGCCGATGCAGGAAACGGGTTCGTTTCGGCGCCGGTGTTCGGCCGTCCGGTCGCGGCGGAGGCCGCCAAGTTATTCGTGATCGCTGCCGGTGCGCCGGCCGATCTCGATCGGTGCGAGCCGCTGTTCGCTGCGATCGGACAGCGGACGTTCCGGATCGGCGACACGCCGTCGGCTGCGAACCTCGTGAAGCTCAGCGGCAATTTCATGATCATGGCGGCGATCGAGGCGATGGCCGAGGCGATGACGCTGGCCGAAAAAGGCGGCGTCGATCGAAGGACGTTGCTCGACGTGCTGACCGGCACGCTGTTCGGCGCGCCGATCTACCAGACCTATGGCGACATCCTCGTCGAGGACCGGTTCCACCCCGCCGGCTTTGCCGCACCGCTCGGTCTCAAGGACATGACGCTGGCCGACACCGCGGCGACCACCTTGCGCGCGCCGATGCCGATCCTCGGTATCGTCCGCGACCATCTGCGCTCGGTGATCGCCAGCGAGGGCGAGGATGTCGACTGGGCGGGCGTCGCGCTGGCGGTTCGGCGCGGTGCGGGTATCGCCTAGCCGCGTGCTAGGACCGGTGGCGGGGCGGCGATCGTTGGCGCCAGCGCAGCAGCCCGGTCGCCAGCATCGCGCTCGGCACCAGTCCGGTGACGAACGCCAGCCACCGCCCGACCAGTCCGAATGCTTCGCCGCCGTGCAGCGGGTGCAGCCAGCTCAGCACGGTATCTCCGCTGGTGTCGGCGAGACCATCGCGGACGGCGAGGATCCGGCCGGTATACGGGTCTAGCCAGACGTTGGTCCGGGGGAACCGGCGGCTCGGCTCGTCCGGCCGCGCGAGATTGATCCGGATCGGCGCCGTGGTCGTTGCTGGTGTCTCGATCCAGGCAAGCGCGCCATCGGGAAACCGGCGATGGGCGACTGCGATCAGGCGATCGACCGGCAGCGCGCGCCCAACCGGTTCGACCACAAGCGCAGGCATGTGGAACAGCGGCGACGCGCGCGCGATCAACGGTCGGGTCTGGTCGGGCAGGTCGAGCAGGACGCCCGTCGCGGTGATCGCGAGCAGCGGGATCAGTCCGATAAGCCCGGTCAGCTTGTGAAGATCGTAAAGCCGGCGGATCGCGGCGGCGGTGCGCTTGAACCGCAGCGCCCGCCACCATCCACCCGGTCTCGGCCACCACGCCCAGAGTCCGCTGACGATCAGGACGAGCATCGCGATTCCGGCGATGCCCATCGCGATGCCGCCCGGTTCGCCGAGCAGCAGGCGATAATGCAGGTCGTAGATCCACGTCACGACCGTATCGCCCCAGAAGCCGGTCCGGATCGTCGTCAGGCGGACCGGGTCGATCCACAGCAGCATCGGCGCGAACGCGCGGCCTGCGGTCTCCTTCGGCGTATAGTAGCGGACCGGGATCGCGCCGCCGCTCGGGTCGATCTCGACCCGCCAGGCACCGGTTCGCGCGGGATGCTCGCGGTGGAGCGTATCCACGACTGCCTGCCACGATGGCGGGCGCGTACCGTCCGGCACCGCGCGTAACGCCTGGCTGAAGGCAGCGTCGATTTCCGGGTAGAAGACGAGCGCGCTGCCTGTCAGGCCGGCGAACGCGAAGATCAGTCCGACCGAAAGACCGAGCCACAGATGGATGTGACGAACGACGACGCGCGCCGATCGTGGTCGGGCGGGAATCGGGGCGGCGATCGGGGCGGTAATCCGGGCAATCATCAGAGCCGCAGCCGCACCGCGCCGAACAGCGCGCGCGGATCGGCGGGGGCGTGGAGCCGTTGCGTCCCGTCGTACCAGACATATTCATAGTGGTCGTTGGCAAGGTTCTTGACCTGCAGCGACAGTTCGACGTGCGGTGTCACGGCATAGGCGACTTCGGCGTTGAGCACGACATAGCTGCCATAGCGTCCCTGCGTGTTGGCCGGCGTGAGTTCGTAGCTCGACTGGCCGTTGCCCCAGAGCGACAGCCGCAACCGGTCGACCGCCGTCACGTCGAGCCCGCCCGAGACGACGTTCTGCGGGACATGATCGATCGCGTTGCCGGCCTGCGACGGCGTTGCGGGGTCGGGCGTGACGATCGTCGCGGTCTGGTGCGAATAGCTGCCCCACAGGTCGACGCCGCGCGCGGGTTTGAGGTCGAGCTGGAGATCGATCCCGCGCCGCCGGGTCTTGCCGAGATTGTCGAAATCGCCCGACGGATCGTTCAGCCGTCGCTTCAGTTCGCCGCTCGCGGTCTGCTGCCACAGCGCGACGCGCGCCTCGAGCCAGCGACCCCGTGTAACTTTGATACCGCCCTCATATCCTTCGTTGATCGAGGGGGCGACATCGACGGTGCGCGGCGGCACCAGATAGGCGCCCGAACCCGCGCCGATCTGGAACGTCCGGCCGTAATTGGCGTAGAGCGTGACATCGCGGACCGGGGTGATCGCCACGCTCAGTTTGGGCTGGCTGATCGTGCCATAGTCGTTGATCGGTGCGGTGGTGCCCGCGAGCCGGTTGGCGAAATGCCCGTCGACCCGGTCGACCCGCCACGCCGGCGTGATCTTGAGCCAGGCGGTCGGTTCGATCACCGCCTGGATATAGCCGCCATACACGGTCAGGCCGAATTGCTGGTCGCGCGTCTGGCTGGTGATGACGCGGCGATCGGTCAGCCAGCGCAGGCTGCGATTGTCCTGCACCTGGATGTCGCCCCCCGCCTCGATCATCAGCGCGTGGAGAAAGTCGACGTGCGGGTGGTAATGCAGCGCGACGATGCCGCCATATTGCCATTCGTCGGTCAGCCGCCGCTGCTGCGCGACGCTGGCCGAGAACCGCACATAGCGGTCGTCGGTGAGGCTGTTCGCATAGCCCTTCGCGCTGAGCGCCAGCGTGTCGGCCAGATCCGAATCGAGGTGGAGGCTGTACTGGCCGATCCGACGCTTGCCGCCATCGGTTTCGGACACGGCATAGGATCGCTGCCGGTCGGTGTAGGCGTCGGCGTCGGTGAGATAGCCCGGTTCCTGTGCGGTCGCGGTCGAGTAGCGGACGATCGCGCCGAGGCGGGTCGCGCCGAAATCGTAGAACCACTTGCCCGCGAGATTGAGACGATCGAGGTCGGCATGGTCGCGATAGCCATCGGTCCGGCGATAGCTGACCAGGTAATTCTGGCTGAACTTGCCGCGTTCGAGACCCGCCGACACCTGGCCATCGGCGGTCCCGAACGCGCCGCCGATAAGCCGTGCGTCGAGGTAATTACCGCCGATCCGGGTCAGGATGTTGGCGTTGCCGGCGATGTTGTTGAGCCCCCAGCGCGGATCGGACGTGCCGCGGACCAGTTCGATTCCGGCGATGTCGAGCGGCGCGATCATGTCGATACCGGTCATCCCGCCGGCATTGTCGTTGGTCGGGACGCCGTCGATCATCAGCTTGACCGCGTTGATTTCGCCCTCGCCGTTGAACCCGCGGATCGAGAAGCGGCCCGATGTCGTGCCCTGGTTGAAGTCGGTCAGCACGACGCCCGGCAGCCGCGCAAAGATCTCCCAGGCGTTGTCGACCGACTGGCGCTGCGCGACGTCGCCGCCGAGCAGATCGACCGAGGTCAGGACGTTGCCGGTCGAGCGCGCCATGCTCGGCGCGGTCACGACGATATCGCCGATCGTGAAGCGCGTATCGCTCTCGGTCGGCGGGGCATTGGCGGTTTGCGCGGCACTCGGGGTGGCGAAGGCGAGCAGCGGCACGACGACGGCCAGCGCCATCGTCGCCTCGTGGGGAGGCGTGAATCGAAACATCGGCAATTCCAGTGATCGGCGCGCAGCTCGGGTATGCGCGTCATGAAGCGGTACACATCGCGCTCGGCGACATGCGTTTCAGGGGATCAGAGGTATGCCGGCGGGCCGCGTAACGGCGGGCGCAGATACCGCGTCAGCGCGCGCGGGAGCGGTCGGACATACCGCCACGCAAGCGCCATGGCGAAGGCGATCGCAGCGATCCGCAGGACGAGATCGACGCTTTCCAGCGCGTGCGCGGTCAGGCTGGAAAATGCGCAGGGCATTTCCGCCTTGTCGTGCTTGGTCGAGCGATCGTGGTTCATCGCCGACTCGGCACCGTCGTCGTGCATCCCCGGCATTGCGATTGCCTTTGGGGCCATGTCCTGCGGGGTCATACCCGAGCAGAGGGTGATCGCGATCCGGTCGTGCTCGCTGGACACCATGTAGCCCGAGGGCACCAGCAGCTTCATCGCCAGCGCCGCCACGCACAGCAACGCTGCGAGGTAGCGATGGGACAGGGCAAGGCGGCGAAGACGGTACACGAATCGGGGGTAGCCGGGTGCGGGCGGCCTGTCACTTGGCCATCCTGTCCTCCCTGCTTGTCGACGCAGCCAATCGATCCGGACGGATGATCAGCGGATCATGCGCGCGATCGTCTTGGCGGCGGCTGCACCATAAGGCGGCTTCAATCCGGCGAGCTTGGCGACGTCGAGCCGCGATTGCTTGAAGACGGCGCGCGCGTGGCTGAACGTGCGGAAACCGTCGATGCCGTGATACGCGCCCATCCCCGAAGGCCCGCTGCCCCCGAACGGGAGTTCCTCCATCGAGATGTGGAAGATCACATCGTCGAGCGTCACCCCGCCCGAGATCGTCCGATCGAGCACGCGGCGGCGTTCGGCGTCGTCGCTGCCGAAATAATAGAGGCCGAGCGGACGATCGCGGCGGTTCACTTGCGCGATCGCATCGTCGATCCCGTCGTAGCGGCGGATCGGCAGGACCGGGCCGAAGATCTCTTCCTGCATGACGATCATGTCGTCGGTCGCGTCGCGGACGATGTGGAGCGGCATTTTCCGCGAGTTGGCGGCACCGAAATCCTCGTTGGCGGGGTTCACGACCTCGACCGTCGCGCCCTTCGCACGGGCGTCGGCGATCCAGTCGGTAAGGCGCTGGTGATGGCGGTCGTTGACCACCGAGGTGTAATCTGCGTTGGCGAGCAGCGTCGGGTACATCGCGCTGGCCGCCGCCTTGATGCCGTCGACGACCTTGGCCTCGTCCGCCGAGGGCACGAGCATGTAATCGGGTGCGAGGCAGATCTGGCCTGCGTTCATCATCTTGCCGAGCGTCACGCGTTCGGTGGCCTTCGCGATATCCGCCGACGCGCCGAGGATGACGGGCGACTTGCCACCGAGTTCGAGCGTGACCGGCGTGAGATTATCCGCGGCGGCGTGGAGTATGTGGCGGCCGATCGCGGTCGCGCCGGTGAAGATGAGGTGATCGAATGGGAGCGCGGAGAAGGCCTTGCCGACCTCTGCATCGCCCGAGACGATCGCGAGTTCGTCCTGCGCGAAATACTTCGGCGAGATCTCCTCGAACAATGCGGCGGTCGCGGGGGTGTACTCGCTCGTCTTCGCCATCGCGCGATTGCCCGCGGCGAATACGCCCGCGAGCGGACCGATCAGCAGGTTCACAGGGAAATTCCACGGCGCGATGATCCCGATCACGCCCTTGGGCTGGTATTCGACCCAAGCCTTCGCACCGAGCAGGCCGAGCGGGAACTGCACCGGACGCCGGTCGGGTTTCATCCAGCGATCGAGATGCTTGGCGGCATGCGCGATCGGCGCGAGCGAGGCGCCGATATCGGTGATCATCGTCTGTTCACGGCTGCGATGCCCGAAATCCTCCGACACCGCGTCGCAGAACCGCGCTGCATTGTCCCGCACCATCGCCGCGGCGCGCTTGAGCCGGTCGAGCCGGACCGCCTTGGTGACGGGA
The DNA here is from genome assembly GCF_003688625.1 of Sphingomonas sp. PP-CE-3A-406. Taxonomy (GTDB): domain Bacteria; phylum Pseudomonadota; class Alphaproteobacteria; order Sphingomonadales; family Sphingomonadaceae; genus Sphingomonas. The sequence goes on along the minus strand of NZ_RCWY01000001.1, from coordinate 573,638 downwards.
AGCTCGGCCATGAACGCTTCGCGCTGGGCGGTGAGGATGGTCTGCATGTCGGTCATCGGGGCATCCTCGAATGGGTAACGAACCCGCCTCGCAAAATGTGCGGGGTCAAAGCGAACGCCAAGCGATCGTGTGACGTTGTAGATACCGCCGTTAGTTGCGGTGCTCGGCGGGAGGCGGTGCCAACGGCTTTCGCTTGTGCTTACCTCCCGCTGCCAGGACGATGACGGCGCTCGACAGCAGAATACTTGACACGAGGACGCCGACGGAAAGCAGGCCAGCGTTGGTCACGCGGGCATCGAATTTCGTCCGTGCGCCGATCCGGATCGAAACTTCGGCGGCGTGATCGTGACCGATCGACCGGCGTTCGGCGATATCCAAGTTTTTCATCGGTAAAAACTGAACCTCCGTTGGTCATCGGGCAAGCCCCCAAGCCTCAGATAGCGAAGCAACGGCATTGCCCCATGGGCTACGTCTTCGGGCGTGACGTTCCACCGCGTCGGCGGCGACGAAGGATGCGGGGCGGGCAACACTGCGCCTCACGCCCCTACCGGCAGATCCCGGAACGCCTGGTCTTTGTCGACGCGGATTTCACCGGGGAGGCCGAGGACGCGTTCGGCGATGATGTTCTTGAGGATCTCGTCGGTGCCGCCGGCGATGCGCAAGCCCGGCGCCCACATCGTCGCGGCGTGGAACGCGCCTTTGAGCGGGGTAAGCGCGGGGTCGGATATGATGCCATATTGATCGCCCGCCTCGACCGCGGTGTTGCCGATCGCCTGTAGCTGGTTGGCGGCGACGATCTTGCCGATCGAGCTTTCGGGGCCGGGCACCTGCCCCTTCGACAGCGCGGTGATCGTTCGCATCCGGGTGTTGCGCAGGCCTTCGGATTGCACCCACCAGTCGGCGAGCGTCTGGCGGAACGCGGCGTCCTTCAGCAGCGGGCCGTCTGCGCCATTGGCCTGCGCGGCGAAGGCAAGGATGTCCTCGGGGCCGACGCCGCCGCTCGTGCCGATCGCGAGACGCTCGTTCATCAGCGTGAACAGTGCAACCTTCCAGCCGCCGTCGACTGGGCCAAGGCGCTGTGCGTCGGATATCCGGACGTCCTCGAACCAGACCTCGTTGAAGCTCGACCCGCCGGACATCTGGTGGATCGGGCGAATCTCGATCCCCGGCGCCTTCAGGTCGAGCCAGAACATCGTCAGGCCTTGGTGCTTGGGCACGTCGGGATTGGTGCGGACCAGGACGATGCCGTAGTCGCTGTAATGCGCGCCCGAGGTCCAGACCTTCTGGCCGTTGATGATCCAGTCGTCGCCCTCGCGGACGGCTCGCGTACGGATCGCGGCGACGTCGGAGCCGCCGGCGGGCTCGGAAAAGAGCTGCGACCATATCTCGTCGCCGCGCACCGCCGGGCCGACGAAGCGGTGCTTGGTCGCGCCGTCCGCATAGGCCATCACGGTCGGCACGCACATCCCGAGGCCGATCGTGAAATAGCTACCGTCGACCGCGTGCTTCGACTCTTCCTGGCCGAAGATGACGCTTTCGATCGGCGTGCCGCCGCCGCCACCCCATTCCTGCGGCCAAGTGATGCATGCGTAGCCGCCGGCCGCTTTCCGCGCCTGCCATGCCTTCGCCTTGACCATATCGTCGGTGTAGTGGCCAGCATCATGCTCGGCGATGTTCGCGTCGAGCCAGGCGCGCGCGGCGGCGCGATAGGAGGCTTCGGCGTCGCTGTCCTTGAAGTCCATGCTCGTCCTTTCAGGCGGCGTTGCGCATTTCGAGTTGGCCGACGAGGCGTTCGCGCCACGCGGCGGGGCTGCCTGCTACGAGCGCGAGCTGGCGCGAGCGGCGGTAATAGAGGTGGCAATCGGACTCCCAGGTGAAGCCCATTCCGCCATGCGTCTGGATGTTCTCCTTCGACGCGAACCAGTAGGCGTCGGAGGCGGCGACACGCGCGGTGGCGGCGGCGAGCGGCAGTTCGGCGGCGCCTGCATTGAGCGCCCACGCGCCATAATAGGCGTTCGAGCGCGCGAGTTCGTTCTTCACGTACATGTCGGCGAGCTTGTGCTTGATCGCCTGGTAGCCGCCGATTTGTCGGCCGAACGCGTAGCGATCGAGCGCATAGCCCTTCGCCATCTCAAGACAGCGATCCGCGCCGCCAACCTGCTCGAATGCGAGGAGGACCGCGGCCCGGTCGAACACCGCCTGCATCGCGGCGATGCCGTCATCGCTGCCCAGTTTCTCACAACGGGCGTCGGCGAAGGTGAGGCGGGCGGCGCTCCGCGTCGGGTCGAGCGTTTCGAGGACTTCCGCAGTGACGCCCGACCCTTTCTCGACGAGGTAGAGGCCGTCGCGCGCGAGGACGACGATCAGGTTGGCGACGTCGCCATCGGTGACGGGGATCTTCTCGCCGGTGAGCTTGCCGCCGGAGACGGTGGTGCGGATCGAGCGCGCGGTGACCGGGCCCGCGCCTTCCGAGGTCGCGAAGGCGCCGATGACGTCACCTGCCGCGATCCTCGGCAGCCATCGGACTTTCTGGATGTCGCTGCCGTAGAGCATCAAGGCTTCGGCGACGAAGTAGACGGTCGAGGCGAACGGGATCGGTGCGCAGGCCCGCCCCAGTTCCTCGGCGATCGCGCAGAGTTCAATGTGGCCGAGGCCCAGCCCGCCGAACTCCTCGGGGATCGCAGCGCCGAGCCAGCCCTGTGCGCCGACCGCTTTCCACAACTCCGCGTCATACGCTTTGGCGGGATCGTCCAGCACCGCGCGGACCCGGTCGCTGCCGCAGTGCGCGGCCAGGAACTTGCGCGCTTCGTCTTTGAGGAATTTCTGGTCGTCGGAATAATCGAAGTTCATGCAGACTCCTTCGAATGCGCCCAATATTCGTCGCGGAGCAGGCGCTTGTAGAGCTTGCCCGTCTCGTGCCGCGGTAAGGTGTCGCGAAAATCGATCCGGCGCGGCGCTTTCACATGGCTGAGGTTCGCACGGGCGAAGGCGCTGAGTTCGGCGGCGAGTTGCGCGCGGTCTTCGGTCGGATCGGCGGGGCAGATGATTGCCACCACTTGTTCGCCCATCTCGTCGTCTGGCGCGCCGATCACCGCGACGTCGGCGACTTTCGGGTGCGTGACGAGGAGGTTCTCGATCTCGGCGGGGTAGATGTTCACGCCGCCCGAGATGATCATGAAGCTCTTGCGGTCGGTGAGGTAGAGATAGCCCTCCTCGTCGAGCCAGCCGACGTCGCCGAGCGTCGTCCAGCCATGCGCGTTCGCGGCTTCCGCGGTCTTGACGGGATCGTTGTGATATTCGAACGCCCCACCGCCCGCGAAGTAGACGTCGCCTTCAGCGCGCGTTGGCAGTGCATTGCCGTCCTCGTCGCAGATCATCGTCTGCGCGGTCAGGTTGCGGCCGACCGAGCCTTGGTGCGTCAGCCACTCCGCGCTGGAGATCGCGCAGAACCCGTTGCCCTCCGTGCCAGCATAATATTCGCCGATGATCGGCCCCCACCAGTCGATCATCGCCTGCTTGACCGGCAGCGGGCAGGGCGCGGCGGCGTGCCACACCGCTTTTAGCGATGACACGTCGTAACGGGCGCGGACTTCGGGCGGCAACTTGAGCAACCGGATGAAGTGCGTCGGCACCCATTGCGCGTGCGTGACGTGGAACCGCTCGATCGCGGCGAGCGCGGCCTCGGGGTCGAAATGCTCCATCACGACGACGGTGCCGCCGACCTGATGTACCGCCATCGACCAGCGCAGTGGCGCGGCGTGATAAAGCGGCGCAGGCGAGAGATAGACCATCTCGGGCGTGAAGCCGTACAGCCCCTTGCCGAGCATCACGAGCGGCGAGACGTTGGTGCCGAACTCCTCGTCCGATAGCGCGTGCTTTACCCCCTTTGGTTTGCCGGTGGTGCCGGAGGAATAAAGCAGGATGCCGCCGGGCGAGGGGTCGGCGATAGGCGTGGGCGGCATCGCGTCACGGGCGGTTTCGTACGCCGCGTACCCGTCAATCGCGCCATCGACCATGTAGCGAGCCACGTCGCCAAGCAAGGGTACCAACGCCGCCCCAACCTCCGCGCAACCCTTGCTCGCGATCAGCACGCGGCAGTCGCCATCGCGGATGATGTACGCCGCCTCGCTCGCGGTCAGTTTCGACGACAGGCAGGTGCAGTACACACCAGTGCGCTCGGCCGCCCACATCACCTCTAGATAGCGCGGCGAATTGTCCATCAGCACCGCAATGCCGTCACCGCGCTTCAGCCCGAGCGAGCGTAGCAGATGCGCCCCCTGGTTCGCGCGCAAATCGAGGTCGCGATACGTCACCGTCTCGCCCGTCGCCGCCATGATGTAGGCGGGTTTGTCGGGGGCCGTCAGCGCGTGCGCGACGGGATGCATCAGACGCGCTCGATGATGATCGCCGGGGCCATCCCGCCGCCCGCGCACATCGTCACGAGCCCGCGCTTCAGGTCACGGCGTTCGAGTTCGTCCAATATCGTGCCGATCAGGATTGCGCCGGTCGCGCCGATTGGATGGCCGAGCGCGATCGAGCCGCCGTTGACGTTCACCTTGTCGCGGTCGAGCTTCAGGTCGCGGATGAACTTCTCGGCGACCACCGCGAACGCCTCGTTGATCTCCCACAGGTCGATGTCGTCGACCGTCAGCCCCGCCTTCGCGAGCACCTTCCGCGCGGCGGGGACGGGGGCGTTGAGCATCAGCGTCGGGTCGTCGCCCATGTTCGCCATCGCGACGATCCGCGCGCGGGGTTTCAGCCCGTGCTTGGCGGCATAGTCGGCGCTCGCGAGGAGCACGGCGGCGGCGCCATCGACCACACCGGAGGAATTGCCGGCGTGATGAACGTGCTTGATATCGACGTCGGGATAACGCCGGTTGATCTGCTTGCGATACGTCGTGCCCTTGTCGTCGAGCGGAATGTCGGCGATCCCGGCGAACGAGGGGCGGAGGGCAGCGAGCCCCTCGGCGGTGGTGTCGGGACGCGGGTATTCGTCCTTTTCGAGCACCAGCGCACCGGTGTCGTCGGTGACGGGCACGAGGCTGCGATCGAACCGCCCTTCGGCGATCGCCACCGCCGCGCGGCGCTGGCTTTCCAGCCCGAGCGCTTCGAGCGTTTCGCGGTCGATCCCCTCGATACTGGCGATGGCGTCGGCACAGATGCCCTGGTTCGATTGCGGATGCGCGGCGTCGAGCCTCGCGTTGCCCGAGCCGATCCCGAGCGGTCGCTTACCCGCCGCCATGTCGTCCTGCATCATCATCGTGGTGAGCGACATCATCTCGGTCCCCCCGGCGATGACCAGGTCTTCCATCCCGCTCATGATCTGCGCCGCGGCGAAGTTCACCGCGGTAATCCCGCCGCCGCAGAACCGGTCGAGCGTCGTCCCGCTCGCCTTGACGTCATACCCCGCATCGAGCGCCGCCATCCGCCCGAGATCGCCGCTCTGCTCGCCGCGCTGAGTCGAGGTCGACCAAATGATGTCGTCGACATCGGCGGTATCCAGCTTGTTTCGCTCGGCAATCGCCTTCAGGACGGTCGCGGCGAGATGTTGGGGGTGCATGTGCGCAAGCGCGCCCTTGCCAGTCTTGCCGATACCGCGCGGGGTACGGACGGCGTCGATGATCAGTGCCTCGGCCACATCGCTCTCCTGTTGCACCCGCCGGTTCGGTCGTGGTGCCTGGTGCCGGATTGCGTCCGGTGCCAGCACGGCGTAACATTCGTTATGGGGAATGGCTTGTCAAGCAGGGTATTGGTGGAAGACGCGACGGCACCACGGGCGGATCTTGCGCCGCGCGACTGGCTGGAAATCGGCTTGCAGTTGCTGAAGGATGGCGGGTTGCGCGCGCTGAAGCTTCGCGGTTTGGCGCAGACGCTTGGCGCATCGACGGGTAGCTTCTATCATCACTTCAAGGACTTCGACGGGTATCATGCGGCGCTCGCGGGGTATTTCGTCGAGGCGCATATCGACCCCTTGATCGTAGCGCTCTCCGCGTCGGATCTTGCGCCGGTCGAGCGGATCCGTGCGTTTGCGGACCATGTCCGCGATCACGACATGGCGCAGCTGGCGCTGGCGATGCGGGCGTGGGGAAAGAGCGACGTGCGGGCGGCGGCGGCGATCCGCGAGCATGACGAAAAGGTGATGGCGTTCCTGATCGCGGAGCTGGTCGCTCACGGATTCGAGGCGGTCGAAGCAGAGATCCGCAGCTATGCGCTGCTGGCGATCGGTCTCAGCCAGGTCCATGCCGACGAGGGGATCGACCGCAGCGTGTTGCGTGAGGGATTGCTGACCCTGCTGTGCGAGCGCTAGCGTAGCGGACTGACGCGACTCCGTAAAAAAGCGGAGCGCGAAACGGGGGGATGCGGGCATGCGGACGTATGACTACGTGATTATCGGCGCGGGCTCGGCCGGCTGTGTGCTCGCCGCGCGGCTGACCGAGGACCCTGATGTGAGCGTGCTGCTGCTCGAGGCGGGCGGGCGCAACGACGGCGTGCTGGTGCGGATGCCCGCGGGCGTCGGCGAACTCATCAAGAGCAAGAATGCGAGCAACTGGGGCTTCTCGACCGAGCCCGAGCCGCATCTCGATAACCGTCGCCTATGGTGGCCCCGCGGCAAGGGGCTGGGCGGCAGCTCGTCGATCAACGGCATGATCTACACGCGGGGCCATCCGCAGGATTACGACGAATGGCGGCAGATGGGCTTGCCCGGTTGGTCGTTCGACGACGTGCTGCCGTATTTCAAGCGGCTCGAAGGGCATCATCGCGGCGAAAGCGACCTGCATGGTGGCGGGGGACCGCTGACGATCTCGGGCGGCGAGTCCGACAGCCCGTTCTACGACGCGCTGGTCGAGGCGGGGCGCCAAGCTGGCTATCCGGTGACCGAGGATTTCAACGGCGCGAGCCAGGAGGGGTTCGGGCGCTACGACCTGACCGTTGCGGACGGGAAGCGGTGGAGCACGGCGGCGGCGTATCTGCGGCCGGTACTGTCGCGGCGCAACCTGACCTGCGTCACGGGCGCGCGGACGACTAGGATCCGGATCGACAAGGGACGTGCGACCGGCGTCGATTACGTGCTCGACAAGGGGGCGCGCGCGGAGAGTGTGACGGCGACGCGCGAGGTCTTGCTATGCGCGGGCGCGGTGCAGTCGCCGCATATCCTCCAGCTGTCGGGAATCGGCGATCCGGACCGGCTGACCGCGGCGGGGGTCGGCGTGGTGCACGCGCTGCCCGGTGTTGGCGAGAACCTTCAGGATCACCTCGACGTCGTGATGAACTGGAAATCGCGCGGGCTGCGCACCGGCTATGCGATGACCAAGGGCGTTGGGATGATTGGCGTCGGGCTCAATTACCTGTTGCGCGGCAAGGGGGCGGGGCGGCAGCAGTTCCTCGAGGCGGGCGCGTTCGTGTCGTCGCGCGAGAGGCTGTCGCGGCCCGACGTGCAGATCCACGCGGTGCTCGCGATCATGCAGGACCACGGGAAGATCAAGGCGACCGAGGACGGCTTCACGCTGCATCTCTGCCAGTTGCGGCCGCAGAGTCGCGGACGGATCGGGCTGCGCTCCGCGGATCCGTTCGCCGATCCGACGATCGTCGCGAACTATCTCGCGACCGCGGAAGATCGGCGCGTGATGCGCGCGTGCGTCGGCATCGGTCGCGATGTGGCACGGCAGGCGGCGCTCGATCCATACCGGGCGGGGGAATTGTCGCCGGGCGAGGATGTGCGGACCGACGACGAGATCGACGCCTGGGTGCGGCGGACCGCCGAGACGATCTACCACCCTGTGGGGACGTGCAAGATGGGCGCCGCAGACGATGCACTGGCGGTGGTCGATGCGACCTTGGCGGTGCGCGGGCTTCAGGGGTTGCGGGTGGTGGACGCCTCGGTGATGCCGACGCTGATCGGGTCCAACACCAACGCGCCGACGATCATGATCGCGGAAAAGGCCGCGGACATGATCAAGGGCCGACAACTGGCGCGGGCGGCCTGAGGACCGCTACAAGCAACACCTCGGCGACGAGGCACCACCCCGGCGGAGGCCGGGGCCCAATTGGAAAGGTCGTAGTAACGGAGCGCAGCTCCTCGTTAGCAACGTTCCCCAATTGGGCCCCGGCCTCCGCCGGGGGGGGGGGGATGAGCCAACGTTTAGCCCGTTAACGAGGCGCCATCCGGATCGCGCCGTCCAGCCGCACGTCCTCCCCATTGAAATACCCGCATTCGATCATCGTCAGCGCGAGCGCCGCGAACTCCTCCGGCCGCCCGAGGCGCTTCGGAAACGGCACCGACGCCGCCAGCGCATCGCGCACCTGCTGCGGCGCGGCCGCCAGCAGCGGCGTGTCGAAGATCCCCGGCAGGATCGTGTTCACGCGGATCCCCTCGCTCATAAGATCGCGCGCAATCGGCAAGGTCATCCCGACCACCCCTGCCTTCGACGCGGAATACGCGGCCTGGCCCATCTGGCCATCCTCCGCCGCCGCGCTCGCGGTGTTGACGATTGCGCCGCGCTCTCCGTCCTCGCCGGGCTCCAGCGTCAACATCCCAGCCGCCGATTTCGCGAGGCAGCGGAACGTGCCGACCAGGTTGATCTGGATGATCCGGTCGAACGCATCGAGCGGGAAATGCTTGATCGATCCGTCCTGCTTCGAGCGCCCGGCGGTCTTCGCCGCATTCCCCGTGCCCGCGCAATTGACTAGGATCCGCTCCTGCCCGTGCGCCGCTCGCGCCGCCTCGAACCCCGTATCGACGCTATCGTCGGACGTCACGTCGACTTTGCAGAACACCCCGCCGATCTCGTCCGCTAGCGCTTCGCCCTTGTCCGCCTGGAGGTCGAAGATCGCCACCTTCACCCCCTTGGCCGCTAGCGCGCGCGCGGTCGCGGCGCCCAGGCCCGACGCGCCGCCCGTTACGACGGCAGCACTATTTGCGAGGTCCATGCATCTCTCCTGTCAAAGCGCCGGGATCCGCGCCCCGGTTGCAGAACATTAGTTATGTCCGTATTCGGGCGTTGCCAAGCCGGCATGTCGCTGAGGATCCGACGATGAGCCACGCCATGTTGCAGAATGCCAGCCCGCACTGGCTTCCGCGCCAGCCTAAGGGTGCGCTCGACCATATTCCGGGCAGCAACGGCCTGCCGTTCGTCGGCAACACGTTCAAGCTGCTGGCCGATCCGATCGCATTTTCGGAAGGCATGGCAGCGCGGTACGGCCCGATCTATCGCAATCGTGCGCTCGGCGGGACCGGCGTCAACCTGCTCGGTCCCGATGCGAACGAACTGGTGCTGTTCGATCGCGACAAGATCTTCTCGTCTGAGCAAGGCTGGGGGCCGCTGCTCAACATGCTGTTCCCGCGCGGCCTGATGCTGATGGATTTCGACAAGCATCGCGCCGATCGCAAGGCGCTGTCGGTCGCGTTCAAGCCCGAACCGATGCGGCATTATGCGACCGAACTCGATGCTGGGATCGAGTCCGCGATCGGCGGCTGGGCCGGGCAGACCTTGCGCTTCTACGACGTGGTGAAAAAGCTCACGCTCGATCTCGCCGCGACCAGCTTCCTCGGCGTGCCGCTCGGCGCGGAGGCGGACCGGATCAACCAGGCGTTCGTCGACGAGGTCCAGGCGAGCGTTTCGCCGATCCGCAAACCCTGGCCCGGTACGCAGATGCGCAAGGGCGTGAAGGCGCGCGCGTATCTGGTCGGCTTTTTCGAGCGTGAAATCCCCGCGCGGCGGACCGGAAACGGCCAAGATTTCTTCTCGCAATTCTGCCGCGCGACCGATGACGACGGCGCGCCGCTGTCCGCACTGGCGATCGCCGACCACATGAACTTCCTGATGATGGCGGCGCACGACACGATCACCTCGTCCGCGACCAGCCTGATGATGCTGCTCGCGCGCAACCCGGAATGGCAGGAGCGGCTACGCGAAGAGGTCGCTGCGCTCGACCCGGCCGTGCCGCTGACCGAGCAACTCGATCGCCTCGTCCTCACCGAATACGCATTCAAGGAATCGCTGCGCATGATGCCGCCGGTGCCGTCGATCCCGCGCCGCGCGCTCAAGGATTTCAGCTTCGGCGGCTTCGATATCCCGGAGGGTACGAGCGTCAACACCGCCATCACCTTCACGCACCGGATGGCCGAGCACTGGCCCGATCCCGACAGGTTCGACCCTCTCCGCTTCACGCCCGAAGCGTCGAAGGGCCGTCACCGGTTCGCCTGGGTCCCGTTCGGCGGCGGCGCGCACATGTGCATCGGCTTGCACTTCGCGACGATGCAGATGCGACTGCTGATCGCGCATCTGCTCACGCGCTACCGGATCGAGGCGCTGGCGGGCAGCGGCGATGCATGGCAGGTCTTCCCGATCCCGCGCCCGAAGGATGGTTTGCCGGTGACGTTCGTACCGCTTGCCACCCCGTAATAGTGTGTCATCCTCGCGCGGTTCATTCGAAGGAGCCGTTCGTTGCGCTTGACCCTTGCCCTCCTCCTGCTCGCGGCGACGCCGGCCTTTGCCCAGCAACAGCCGGTCGCGCCGGTGCCTGCCCCCGTGCCCGACGGCCCGACGCGCAGCTTCACCGGCAGCGACCTGTTCGGCCTGACGATCGCGGCCGACCCGCAGATCAGCCCGGACGGCAAGACGATCGTCTATGTTCGCCGCACCGGCGACGTGATGACCGACAAGATGCAATCCTCGCTCTGGCTGATCGACGTCGCGAGCGGTCGCCAGACGCCGTTCGCCACCGACGGCAGCAGCCCGCGCTGGTCGCCCGACGGCGCACGCATCGCCTATGCCGCGCGCGACGGCGAGGGATCGCAGCTCTTCGTCCGCTGGATCGGCGGTGCGCAAAGCGCGCGCGTGACGAGTTTTCCGGGTGATCCGCAGGCGCTCGCGTGGTCGCCGGACGGCACCAAGCTCGCCTACATCGCGACGGTAGCGGGCGAGGGGACCAAGCTCGGCACGCAGCCGCCCAAGCCCGAGGGCGCGAAATGGGCCGAGCCGCTGACGATCATCGACCGGGTGAACTACCGGAACGACGGGCCGGGCTATGTAAAGCCGGGTTACGATCATCTCTTCGTAGTCGGCGCAGATGGCGGTGCCGCGCGACAACTGACATATGGCAAGTTCGACGACGGCGGCCCGCTGTCTTGGACGCCCGATGGCCGCAGCATCGTCTTCGCTGCGATCCGCGGACCCGCCGCCGATCGCCAGGTGATGAACTCCGACGTGATCGCGGTCGACGCGACAAGCGGCACGATGCGGACGCTGACGACGCGTGACGGTCCCGACGCGCAGCCGCGCGTATCGCCAGACGGCAGCAAGATCGCGTGGCTCGGCTTCGACGACAAGCGCCGCAGCTACGAGAACACGCAGCTCTATGTCGGCGACAGCGGTGCCGCGGCGCCGCGCTCGCTGACCGCCACGCTCGACCGCGCGATCGAGGACGCGGTTTGGGCTGCCGATGGCCGTAGCCTCTACGCGACCTACGACGACCACGGCCAGCGCCGCGTCGCGCGCGTCGGTGTCGACGGCCGCGTCACGCCGCTGATCGACAACGTCGCGGGGGGCGGGCTCGACCGGCCCTATACCGGCGGTGAGTTCTCGGTCTCGAAGGGCGGCACGATCGCCTATACCGGCGGCGATGCGAGCGCCCCCGCCGACGTCTGGGTGCTGGCGGGCGGGAAGCCACGCCGCCTGACGACGCTCAACGCGGTGCTGACCGGATCGAAGGCGCTCGCGTCGGTGCGGAAGATCGCGGTGACCGCACCCGACGGTCGACCGATCGACGCGTGGATCGCCACCCCGCCGGGACGTGTCGCAGGCCAGCGCGTACCGCTGATCCTCGAGATCCACGGCGGTCCGAACGCCGCGTATGGCCCCGGTTTCGCCACCGACATGCAACTCTACGCCGCCGCCGGGTACGCAGTCCTCTGGACCAACCCGCGCGGGTCGACCTCCTACGGCGCCGAGTTCGCCAACCTGATCGACAAGACCTACCCTGCCGCGGATTACGACGACCTGATCGCCTCGGTCGACGCGGCGATCAAGGACGGCACCGCCGATCCGGACAATCTGTTCGTGACCGGCGGTTCTGGCGGCGGGCTGCTGACCGCGTGGATCGTCGGCAAGACCGACCGGTTCAAGGCCGCCGCGACGCAGAAGCCGGTGATCAACTGGATCAGCGAGGCGCTGACGATGGACAACACGCTGTTCACCTCGCGCTACTGGTTCACCAAGCTGCCGTGGGAGGATCCGATGAGCTATTGGAACCGCTCGCCGCTAAGCCTGGTTGGTAACGTGAAGACGCCGACATTGGTGGTGGTCGGGGGCGACGATTACCGGACGCCGGTGAGCGAGTCCGAGCAATATTACGCGGCGCTTCAGATTCGCGGCGTACCGACCGCGCTGGTCAAGGTGCCAGGCGCGAGCCACGGTGGCCTTGCCGCCCGCCCGTCGCAATCCGCGGCGAAGGCGTCGGCGATCATCGCCTGGTTCGATCGATACCGGAAGCCGGCAGGCGTAACGACGCCGGCACAGGGAGCAGCACGATGACGATACGGTACATGATGCTCGCCGGCGTGGCGCTGGTCTCGACCGCGGCGGTCGCGCAGGTCCAGCCGCCGCGCGTTGCCAAGAAGCCGTTCCAGGTGACGTCGCCGAACGGCGCGCGCGAGGACGATTATTACTGGCTGCGCGACGACACGCGGAAAAACCCCGAGATGCTCGCCTATCTCGCGGCGGAGAACGCGTATGCCGATGCGCAGCTCGCGTCGCTGAAGCCGCTCCAGGCCAAGCTGTACGAAGAGACCGTCTCGCATATCAAGCAGGACGACAGCTCGGTGCCGTACGCGAAAAACGGCTATTATTACGGGTCGCGGTTCCAGACCGGCGCCGATTACCCGATCCTCGAACGCCGCAAGGGCAGCCGTACCGCGCCCGCCGAAACGCTGTTCGACGAGCCGGCAATGGCGAAGGGACACAGCTTCTTCGCGCTGGGCGACTGGGCGGTGAGCCCCGACAACGCCCGCGTCGCCTGGGCGGAAGATACCGTTGGGCGCCGCCAATATGTCCTCAAGGTCAAGGACCTCGCGACCGGCGCGACGATCGCCGACACGCTCTCGAACATCGAGCCGAACGTCGTCTGGGCGGACGATAACAAGACGTTGCTGTACGTCGAGAAGGACCCGGTCACGCTGCGCGGCTACCGCGTTAAGGCGCATATCCTCGGCACGCCCGTCGCGAGCGATGGGCTGCTGTACGAGGAGAAGGACGACACCTATTCGATGGGCGTCTCGCGCACTGCCGACGACAAGTTCGTCTGCATCGGCGTCAGCAGCACGGTCAGCGACGAGCAACGCTGCGCACCGGCTGCCGCCCCGAGCAACTTCACGATCGTCGCACCGCGCGCGCGCGAGTTCCGCTACAGCGCGGATCACATCGGCAATCGCTGGATCATCCGCACCAGCAAGGCCGCTAAGAACTACAAGCTCGTCACTGTCGCCGACGCCGATCTGGCCAAGGGCACGGCGGCATGGCGTGACCTGACGCCAGCCAGCGACACCGTGTTCATCGAAGGCTTCAAGCCGTTCGACGGGTTCGTCGCGATCGACCAGCGCGAGGGCGGCAACCGGATGATTCGCGTGCTGAACGATGCAGGCAAGTCGACGCCGGTGACGGCGGACGAACCTGCCTATCGCATGTCGCTCGACGTCAACGAGGAGACCGCGACGCCGTGGGTGCGCTACACCTACGGCTCGCTCGTGACGCCGACCACGACCTACGAGGTCAACGCGAAGACCGGCGAGCGCCGCGTGCTGAAGGTCGCGCCGGTGCCGGGCTACGACCCCGCGAAATACGTCACCGAACGCGTCTGGGCGCCGGCGCGCGACGGCACACGCGTGCCGGTCTCGCTGGTGTACGCCAAGGGCACCAAGCGTGACGGCACCGCGCCGCTCTTCCAATACGCCTATGGCAGCTACGGAATCTCAAGCGACCCGGCCGTCGATCCGGGCCGGATCGGCCTGCTCGATCGCGGCGTGGTCTATGCGATCGCGCATATCCGCGGCGGGCAGGAGATGGGCCGCGGCTGGTATGACGACGGGCATCTGCTCAACAAGAAGAACAGCTTCACCGACTTCATCGACGTCACCCGCTATCTCGTCGCGCAGAAATACGCGGCGAAGGACCGCGTCGCGGCGATGGGCGGCAGCGCGGGCGGGCTGCTGATGGGCGGCGTCGCGAACATGGCGCCGGCGGACTACAAGCTGATCATCGCGCAGGTGCCGTTCGTCGACGTAGTGACGACGATGCTCGACGCATCGATCCCGCTGACGACCTTCGAGTATGACGAATGGGGCAACCCCGCGCAGAAGGCATCGTACGACTACATGCTGAGCTATTCGCCGTACGACAACGTCAAGGCGAAGGCCTATCCCGCGCTCTATGTCGGCACCGGGCTGTGGGACAGCCAGGTGCAATATTACGAGCCGACCAAATGGGTGGCGAAGCTCCGCGAACTCAAGACCGACAAGAACCCGCTGCTGTTCCGCGTCAACATGGAGGCGGGGCATGGCGGCAAGTCGGGACGGTTCGAACGCTATCGGCAGAACTCCGAGTGGCAGGCGTTCATGCTGCAACAGCTCGGTCTGGCTAAGTAGAAGGTCTGCCGCAAAGCGAGGGATGCGACGATGTGCCGCATCCCTCGAACTGTTGATCGCCTTCAGGCCTTTGCGACTTACTGACCGGCGACGGCTTTGGGTGCCGGTGCGACTGGATCGGACGAAGCCGCGGGCTTCCGCCTCACGCCGTTGAGGTCCGCCGCTGCGGGTGGCTTGGCAGTGGCATCTGGTGCCGCAGGCGGTGGGGCCGCGATCTTCGTTCCCGGCGGCTGGAGGCATTGCGATGGATCCGCGCGCTTGTACTCGCGGCAGTTCCACAACGCGCGTTCATAGCCGTTCGACCGATCGCGCAGATAACTGAACGTCAGCGAGGTCATCTGCGCGGTGTCGAGCGGCAGCGACGTGGGCACCTTCGTGCCGTCGAGCCACGCCATGTACCGACAGAACGACCGATTACCGCACGACTGCGTCGCAGCCGTCACGAGCGTGTCGGGCGATTGCCCGCGCGGGAACACGACCACGACGGTATCCGCGTCGATGCGCCGCGCGGAGGCGTCATCGGCGCCAGCGTCATCCGACTCCGCTGCCGTGACGAACCCCATCGCCGCGGAGGCCTCGGCCAACGCCGCTTGCGCTTCGTCGAAGGCCGCGCCGGTCTTGTGCGCGTCGGACAGGCCGGCGAGCTGGGTGATGACCGGTTCGACGGTTTCGGGATGACGGCCGAACGCCGCCGGCGTCCCCCACCAGCCGGACCAGCGGAAGAACAGATGCGTGTGCACCGCGGTGATCTTGTCGAGGCTCGACTGCCAATAGGGCACGACCCAGTCGGTATGATAGTGCGTGGCATAACCGACCTGGCTGAACACCGCGCCGCCGAGCGCCGCGGTGGCGACTTCGCGCGCGCGACGCCAGGCGTCCTCGGTCGGGTGCCAACGCGTGATCGCGCCGTCGCAGCTAAAGCTGAACTGGCAGCCGGTGCTACGGTCCTGTCCCTCGAACACCACGCCGCACACGGTCTTGGGGAAGGCCGGATGGCGCAAGCGATTGAGCACGACCTGCGCCACCGCGCGTTCGCCGAGCGTGTCGTCGCCGGCTTCGTAGAGAATCCCTGCCGCCATACAGTCGGTCGCCCGCGTGAGGTCGTCCGGCGCACCGGCGAAGCGGAACGGCTTGGCCGCCGGATTGGGCTCGGTCGAGAACGGGACGGTCGCGTTGAAGGCGCGGGCGTCGGTCGGCGTCAGGTCGACGAACTTCAACGGTTCGACCTGGGGTATCTCGGCCTTCG
The DNA here is from genome assembly GCF_003688625.1 of Sphingomonas sp. PP-CE-3A-406. GTDB lineage: Bacteria > Pseudomonadota > Alphaproteobacteria > Sphingomonadales > Sphingomonadaceae > Sphingomonas. The sequence continues at coordinate 557,754 of NZ_RCWY01000001.1, read as the reverse complement.
GGACGACGCGTTGCCGCGGCAGCGCCATGCGCTTGGCCGGGACGATGACCGGCGCGTTGGCAACGACCAAGGCCGGACCGACGATCGCCAGCCCGGCGATACCGGTCAGAATGCCATGCAACGCGGTAAACCCGCGCGCGGAAGAGGATGCGCCGCGCGCGGACGTAGGACGTGTCACTGTTCGGGCAGGAAGTCCGGGACCGACAGATAGCGCTCGCCGGTGTCGTAGTTGAAGCCGAGAATCCGAACGTTGTCAGGGAGATCGGGGAGCTTCTGCAGGATCGCTGCGAGCGTGGCGCCCGAACTGATGCCGACCAGCATGCCCTCTTCGGTCGCCGAGCGGCGCGCCATGTCCTTCGCCACCGCGGCATCGACCTCGATCACGCCGTCGAGCGCCTGGGTGTGCAGATTGACCGGGATGAAACCGGCACCGATGCCCTGGATCGGGTGCGGGCCGGGCTGGCCGCCGGCGATCACCGGCGAGGCTGCGGGCTCGACCGCGTAGACCTTCAGCGACGGCCATTCCTTCTTCAGCGCCTCGGCGACGCCGGTGATGTGGCCACCGGTGCCGACGCCGGTGATGATCACGTCGATCGGCGTGTCGCGGAAGTCGGCGAGGATTTCCTGTGCGGTCGTAGCGACATGCACGGCGATGTTCGCAGGGTTTTCGAACTGCTGCGGCATCCACGAGCCCGGCGTCTGCTCGACCAGTTCCTTCGCGCGCTCGATCGCGCCCTTCATGCCCTTCTCGCGTGGAGTCAGGTCGAACGTCGCACCGTAGGCAAGCATCAGGCGGCGGCGTTCGATCGACATGCTTTCGGGCATGACGAGGACGATCTTGTATCCCTTCACCGCGGCAACAAGCGCGAGGCCGATGCCGGTGTTGCCGCTGGTCGGCTCGATGATCGTGCCGCCCGGCTGGAGGTGGCCGTCCTTCTCGGCCGCTTCGATCATCGCGAGCGCGATGCGGTCCTTGATCGACCCGCCGGGGTTCGAGCGCTCGGACTTCACCCAGACTTCGGATTCGGGGAACAGCTTCGACAGGCGGACGTGCGGCGTGTTGCCGATCGTATCGAGGATCGAGTTGGCCTTCATGGCTTGGCTTCTCCGTGTTCGGGTTCGGTCTCTAGGATCTCTGGGGGATCAAAGGTTTTGGCGCGGCCTAGTTCCGGGAACAGTCGCGCCCAGCCGATCGTGATCGCAATAGCACCGACGCCGCCGAACACCACTGCGCCGACCGGGCCGAGCAGCGACGCCATCACGCCGCTCTCGAATTCGCCCAGTTCGTTCGACGCCGAAATCGTGAGCTGCGACACGGCGCTGACGCGGCCGCGCATCGCGTCTGGGGTGTGGAGCTGGATCAGCGACTGGCGGACATAGACCGAGATCATGTCCGCGCCGCCCGCGACGATCAGCGCGACGAGGCTGAGGACGAAGGCAGGCTGGACGGGGATGCCGCCGATCGTGCCGGGCGCGATGCCGAGCAGGTTCACGATCGGTGTGGCGACGCCGAAGGTGAGGATCGCGAGGCCGAACACGACGACGGCGATCAGCATCTTCACGCCGACATTGCTGCTCATCGGCCGGAACGAGAACCAGATCGCGGTCACCGCCGCGCCGATGCCCATGCCCGCCGCAAGCACGCCAAGCCCCTGAGACCCGACGTGGAGTATGTCGCGCGAATAGACCGGGAGCAGTGACGTTGCGCCCGCGAGCAGCACCGCGAACAGGTCGAGCGTGATCGTCGCGAGGACGAGGCGGTTGCGCCGGACATAGGTGAAGCCCTCGATGATCCGGGCGAGGGGGCGATGATCGGTCTGCGCGGCGGGCTGCGGCACCGGGCCGATCAGGAACATGAAGAGGAGCGCGACGACGAACAGGATCGTCGCGACGCCGTAGGCGACCTCCGGGTGGATCGCGTAGAGGAGGCCACCGACGCTGGGGCCCGCGATCGTGCCGACCTGCCAGGCGATCGAGCTGATCGCGATCGCGGTCGGGAGGACGGCGCGGGGGACGAGGTTGGGGGCGAGCGCGGAATAAGCCGGGCCGGAGAAGGCTCGGGCGACGCCGAACGCGACCGCGGCGACGAACAGCACGCCGAGCGTGAGGTGGCCGGTCCAGGTCAGCAACCACAATGTCGCGGCGGTGACAACCAGCAGCGCGGTCGTGCCGCGGACGATCCAGCGGCGGTCGAAGCTGTCCGCTACGAGCCCGGTGATCGGGGTAAGCAGGAACAACGGCACGAACTGCGCGAACCCGATCATGCCGAGCATGAAGGCGGCCTCGCGGATGTCCATCGTCTCACGGGCGATGTTGTAGACCTGCCACCCGATCACGATCGACATCGCGCTGACGGCTATGGTGCCGGTGAAGCGGGACAGCCAATAGGCGCGGAAATTGGCGATCCGTAAGGGATGCTGATGGGGGTCTGCGGTGGAGTCCATTGCGGTTGGCTTTAGGCGGTGGTGCAAGGGGAGGGCAACCGGAGCTTTGCTTGGGGTAGGGATAGTGACTCAGTCGGACGTAGCATGTTCTCCCGCGAAGGCGGGAGCCCAGTCTGGGCTCCCGCCTTCGCGGGAGAACAAGGAGGCGGGGGTATCCCATCTGAGCAACCGGATCGTCACCACCGCTATCCCTGCATATCGGCACCACCCCGGCGAAGGCCGGGGCCCAATTGGGGGACGTCGCCAACTGAGCGATGAGCGTCGTTACTACAACCTTACCAATTGGGCCCCGGCCTTCGCCGGGGTGGTTTGCTCGTGCGGTAGGGCTCGCGCGACCTATCGAGCGCCCCATCCCAAGCCCCCAAAACGGACATACCCCAGACGGGAATTGATGTTCCGCCCCGTCCGCGCCTATAGGCTCCCTCAACTCCCCTACGGAAAACGAGGTTTCCCACATCGTGGCCAAGACCCCCCCACCAGCACGCGCAATCGCCGAACCGCCGATTACGAACCGCGAACGACCGGCCGAACCAAAGCCGTACGAAGCGTCGAAGGACGAACTGCTCGAAATGTATCGGCAGATGCTGCTGATCCGCCGTTTCGAGGAAAAAGCGGGCCAGCTCTATGGCTTGGGCCTGATCGGTGGCTTCTGCCATCTCTACATCGGCCAGGAAGCGGTCGCTGTCGGCCTGCAGTCCGCGCTCAACGGCGAGACCGATTCGGTGATCACCGGCTACCGCGATCACGGCCACATGCTTGCCTACGGGATCGATCCCAAGGTGATCATGGCCGAGCTGACCGGGCGCAATTCGGGGATCTCGAAGGGCAAGGGCGGGTCGATGCACATGTTCTCGACCGAGCATAAATTCTACGGCGGCCACGGCATCGTCGGTGCGCAGGTGTCGCTCGGCACCGGCCTCGCGTTCAAGCATAAATACTCGAACGACGGCGGCATCTGCATGGCCTATTTCGGCGACGGCGCCGCGAACCAAGGCCAGGTGTACGAGAGCTTCAACATGGCCGAGCTGTGGAAGCTCCCGATCATCTTCGTGATCGAGAACAACCAGTATGCGATGGGCACGAGCGTCAACCGCGCCTCCGCCGAGGACCAGCTGTATCGCCGCGGCGAGAGCTTCCGCATTCCCGGCATCCAGGTCGACGGCATGGACGTGCTCGCCTGCCGCGGTGCCGCCGAGGAAGCGCTGGCCTGGGTCCGCGCGGGCAAGGGCCCGGTCATCCTCGAGATGAAGACCTATCGCTATCGTGGCCACTCTATGTCCGATCCGGCGAAATACCGCACGCGTGACGAGGTTCAGGCGGTCCGCGACAAGTCGGATCCGATCGATCACATGAAGAAGCTGCTCGACGCGCAGGGCGTGACCGAGGCGGACCTCAAGTCCCTTGAACAGGAAATCAGGAAAATCGTGAACGAAGCCGCCGATTTCGCCGAGCAGACCCCGGAGCCGGATGCTGCCGAGCTCTACACCGACGTTCTGGTGGAGAAGTACTGATGGCGATCGAGATCAAGATGCCCGCGCTCTCCCCAACGATGGAAGAGGGCACGCTGGCCAAGTGGCTCGTCAAGGAAGGCGACAGCGTCAAGTCGGGCGACATCCTCGCCGAGATCGAGACCGACAAGGCGACGATGGAGTTTGAGGCGATCGACGAAGGTACGATCGGTTCGATCAGCGTCGCCGAGGGCACCGACAACGTGAAGGTCGGCACCGTCATCGCGACGATCCTCGAAGAGGGCGAGAGCGCGAGCGACCAGAAGCCTGCGGAAGCACGCTCGGGCGATGCGGCCAACGCGGCGCCCAAGGAAACGCCGTCGGACGACAAGGCTCCCCCGGTTCCCGAAGGCGCTTCGCCCGCCAAGGCCGAGAGCGGCACGCAGCAGCTGGTCGCGTCGGCCGAGAAGGTCGGCATCTCCGACCCGGCGATCCCCGAGGGCACCGAGATGGTCAAGACGACCGTCCGTGAAGCCTTGCGCGACGCGATGGCCGAGGAAATGCGCGAGGACGACCGCGTCTTCGTGATGGGTGAGGAAGTCGCGCAGTATCAGGGCGCGTACAAGGTGACGCAGGGCCTGCTCGACGAGTTCGGCGACCGTCGCGTGATCGACACGCCGATCACCGAATACGGTTTCGCCGGCATCGGTGCGGGTGCGGCGATGGGCGGTCTTCGCCCGATCGTCGAGTTCATGACCTTCAACTTCGCGTTGCAGGCGATCGACCACATCATCAACTCGGCCGCCAAGACCAACTACATGTCGGGTGGGCAGATGCGCTGCCCGATCGTGTTCCGCGGTCCGAACGGCGCGGCGTCGCGCGTGGGTGCCCAGCATTCGCACAACTTTGCGGCGTGGTATGCCAGCGTCCCCGGCCTGATCGTGATCGCGCCGTATGACGCGGCGGACGCAAAGGGCCTGCTCAAGGCCGCGATCCGCACCGAGGATCCGGTCGTGTTCCTCGAGAACGAGCTGATGTACGGCCGCAGCTTCGACGTCCCCAAGCTCGACAACCACGTCCTGCCGATCGGCAAGGCGCGGATCGTCCGCGAGGGCAAGGACGTCACGATCGTCAGCTACTCGATCGGCGTCGGCATTTCGCTCGAAGCCGCCGACAAGCTCGCCGAGGAGGGTATCGACGCGGAGGTCATCGACCTGCGCACGCTACGCCCGCTCGACACCGAGACGGTGCTGAAGAGCCTCGCCAAGACCAACCGCATGATCATCGTCGAAGAGAATTGGGCAACCTGCTCGATCGCCTCGGAGATCGTGTCGGTGGTGATGGAGCACGGCTTCGACGACCTCGACGCGCCGGTGCTGCGCGTGACGAACGAAGACGTACCGATGCCCTATGCGGCAAATCTTGAGAAGCTGATGCTGGTCGATGTCGCGAAGGTCGTGAAGGCGGTGAAGAAGGTTACGTACAAGTAATAACGCTTCTCGTGTCCACCGCCTACTGCGTGATGCGGGCGGTGGACACGGCTTGCGAGAAGAGGCGATTGAGAGCAGTCGAAATATCGTCGTCGGTCGTGACCTTGTAGTAAAGCCCGTCGGACGAACAATTCTGTAGCGCGGGTTCGACTTGGCTCAGATAGGGCACGACATTGGCTTGGGACCACGCGTCGCCATCCATCGACATTTTTAGATACTCGGTATAGAGGATCGCAACGCGAATACCTTTGGCTTTGACGGCAGCACACCATGAGGTGTCGAATGCGATCTCGGGAACACCCGATGCCCGTTGCTCGTCACGCATACCGTCCGTGATGACGAACATGATCCCTTGAGGCCTGTCGCCTAGGACATTGGTTCCGTTTCCGGGAAGGCGCATGAGGGCATTCATCTTCACAAAGGCATCGCTCGATCCAGTATCGGCATCGTTATTGCAAAAACCTTTGGTCGGGCAGCCGTTGTTATAATATAATGATGTCTGGGCCTGCGCCGCTCTATCCGAAACATACTGAAGATTATCAGTCAGGCTTGCCAGCATTTTGAAGCTGTTGGGGGCTCGAGGATCGGCCGCCGCGAACGTGTACATCGCGGCTTGATAATCGGCGTTGTTGTTAGCCGATGTCTGGGTCGCCTGCGCCATCATCGACTGCACTGCCTTGCGGGCCTCATCGACGCGCAGCGGGATACCGTAGGAAAGGGCGACGCCGTAATAATCAGTGTATGATCCATTCTTGGACCGCGCAGTCGCGTCATTGGTCGAATGGCAGGCGAATGCGCAGCCGCCGGTCAGCGATCGCAACTGGGTGATCCCGCCGGACGTCGCTGGAAACGCCATCGATCCCGATGTGTCGAGCAGGACGTAGAAGTCGATGTTCGGAGCGACCTTCGCGTTCGTCGTCGAGGATCCACTGATCGGCAGTGTCGCCATGCCCAGCACGCCGGCGAAGCTGTTCTGCGAACGCGCCTTGTAGCTGACGACCGCGGTGCGATTGATTCCGGTGGAATTGGTCTGCGTGATGACGATCTTGAACGCGCCATAGTCGTACGACGCTACGGTTGCGGTCGAGGTGATCACCGGAGAGGTTACGGTGTATTCCAATCCCTTGATGTTAGACGCCTGCGATGTGAACATGGTGTAGGCGGCAAGCGCGCCTGCTTCCCTCGTCTGGCTCATCATCGGCGTGGTGACCGCAGCGAGAGCGGCCGCGTCGGCGACGGCGTTCAACTTGGTACGTAGCCGCGCGGCACCCGAGTAATCGATCGCCATGCCCGTTGCGAACACCATCGGGATCGTCGCAAATCCCATGATCATCAGCACGTTACCGCGCCGATCTCCCATCAACCGCCGCATTGAGGATTTGAAGGATATCTTCATGATGTTACACCGGTTTTCGGGAGCATTAGCATGACGGGCCCGAGTATGTGATCGTGGTGGATCCACGCGGACTCATGATGATCGTTTCGGTCAGCGGTATCATGCCGATATAGGTCGCGCCGAACGTCGGCTTATACTTATAGACTACCTGCGCGACGATCATCGATGTGCCGGCCTGCTTGATCGCAAGCGGCAGGTTGAAGGCGGAACACGGCCTGAGACCCGTGGTATTCTTCCCATCGCTCCAGGCGACCGTGGACCGGGACAGCGCGTCGGTCTTCACCAGCGTCACCGTCATTGTCGCGGCATCTGCAGAATAAGGCGCCAAGACCTGCTGGCTGGCATTCAGGATGGTATCGAGGTCTGAATCGGATACGGCCGTGTATTGCGAGGTGAGATCGGCGATCGTCCGGGTCGCCATGGTGACCTTGCGATTGGCCGCCACTGCATCGCTCAACTGGAAGCTGCCGGTGAAAAGCAGGATCAGGAATGGCAGCGAGATCGCGAACTCGATGAGCGAGACTCCCCGCGTGTCACGCGCAAGCCTGCCCAGAAGCGCGCCGGTCATGCGTATTGCTCGGTCTTGAAGACCGACGTGGCGATCAGCAATCGTTTGTTGTTCGACATGTTCGAGATGTCGAAGCCGAGCGGTCCATCGGCGACGTCCCACACGTACATCGTCTTGACGATGACGATGCTGCCCGCGCCGCCGGGCGCGAACTGGAGATTCGTTGGTTTACCCGTCGAATCGTACGTGATAGTGGGCGCACCCGTATTGGCATCCGAGAATGAGTTCGCGGTACGAACATCGATCATCAGGTTCGCGCATTTCATGAAACGCGGAAGATCCGCGCAGACCGCGTTCTTGAACTGGGCCTGGGTCATGTTGGTCTGCTGCGCATTACCGGTCATTAACTTGCGCACGGAGTTTTCCGCGACGGTTTCCAGATTTTGCTGGGCAAAGAAGAACAGCGCGATCTGGGTGATCGCGAGCAGGAGCGCGATCAACATCGGCGCGACGATGGCGAACTCGATCGCCGGCGAGCCACGCGTTTCGTGCACGATCGTTGCCCAAGCCGGCCGCGATAGCTGGCGCCGTACCGGCATATCGTCGTAAAGCATCGTCATAGTTGATCTGAATCCACCCGAAATCCGTATCGCATGCGCGACTTAAGGAATGTTTACGCTGCGGTTGGCCCATCCGGCATCGACCACGGTGTAAAGCTTAGGAAACCCGATGACGAAACCTGAATTTCGGCTGGCGATGGGCTATGCCGAGGCGGCCGAGCGCCCCGCCTTGGAAGCGCTGTTCGCGCTCGACGATACTTTAGGCGCGATCCTGCGGACGACGCGCGAGCCTTTGGTCGGGCAGATGCGGCTGACGTGGTGGTACGAGGCGCTGGGGCGGCTCGATACTGCCCCGGCGCCAGCCGAACCGGTTTTGACCGCACTCCAGGCGTGCGTGTTGCCTGTGGGCGTGTCGGGGGTGATGCTGGCGGGGATGACCGATGGCTGGGAGGCTTTGTTGGAGCCGGTGCTAGATGCGACCGCCGTGGACCGGTTCGCGCGCGATCGGGGGCGGCGGTTGTTCGAACTGGCCGGTGCAGTGCTGTCGGTGACGGATTCGCGGATCGGGCAGGCGGGCGAGGGCTGGGCGCTCGCCGATCTGTCGCAGCGGTTAAGCGACGCGCCCAGTCGTGCGTTAGCACGCACGCGGGCGGGCGAGGCACTCGACGCGGCATTGCATCGCCGCTGGCCCGTCAAAGCGCGCGCGCTTGGTGCCCTGGCGCTGTCGGCGCGGTTCGACGTTTCGGCTTCGCCAGCGCCGCCGAGCAGCCCGAAGCGGGTCGGGCGGTTGGCGTGGCATAGACTGACCGGATACTGACCAATCAAATGGGGATCGCCGCCCGCGAGGCCTAGCGTACGGCCTGGGCAGTAGGAGCGGCGGCGATGTGGCGGTATCTGGCAGGCGGGACGGCGGTGATCGCGTTGATCGTCGCGGGGTTCATGTTTTTCAACGGCGATGCACGACCTGGGCCGCTGCTGCCGCCGCAACCGATATCGCAGGTTGGCGGCGCCGCGGTCGCCAGCGATCCGCTACCCGATGCCGCCCCCGAAGCCACGGAGAAGACTCGCGAGCAGAAGCGGTTCGATCGCTACGACAAGGATCGCGATGCGAAGATCACGCGCGAGGAATATCTGGTCCAGCGACGCAAGGCTTACGCGCGGTTGGATGTGGACGGTGACGGCAAGCTGTCGTTCGACGAATGGGCGGTGAAGGCGACGACCAAGTTCGCCGACGCGGACCGTGACAAATCGGGCGCGATGACCGCGCCCGAATTTGCCACGACCGCGGTCAAGCGGAAGGGGCCAGCTCGGGTGAATTGTCCACCGGCTCAGGCTGTTGCCGAGGAGAGTTGAGCCACTCCGCCAACGCCACGCGACCCCGATCGGTGTACATCCGCTTGCGATCGGTTTTCTTCGTCCGGCCGGGGATCGGCGGGAACAGCCCGAAGTTCACGTTCATCGGCTGATACGTCTCGACCTCGGCCCCTCCAGTGATGTGGCCGAGCAGCGCGCCGAGCGCGGTCGCGTAGGGCGGCGGCGTCAGCGTCTTGCCGGTCAGCTCGGCCACGGCGAACAGCCCCGCGAGCATGCCGATCCCGCAGCTCTCGATATAGCCTTCGCATCCGGTGATCTGGCCGGCGAAGCGGATGTTCGGGCGCGACTTGAGCCGCAGCGTCTCGTCCAGCAGTTCGGGCGAGCGGATGAACGTATTCCGGTGCAAGCCGCCCAGTCGCGCGAACTCCGCGTTTTCCAAGCCGGGGATGGTGCGGAACAGGCGGACTTGGTCGGCGTGCTTCATCTTGGTCTGGAAGCCGACGATGTTCCACAACGTACCCTGCGCATTGTCCTGGCGAAGCTGGACGACGGCGTGCGGCCAACGCCCGGTCTTGGGATTATCGAGCCCGACCGGCTTCATCGGGCCATAGCGCAGCGTATCGACCCCGCGCTCCGCCATCACCTCGATCGGCATGCAGCCGTCGAAATAGGGCGTGTCCTTCTCCCACTCCTTGAACGGGGTCTTTTCGCCATCGATCAGGCCCTGGTGGAAGGCAAGATACTGGTCCTTGTCCATCGGGCAGTTGATGTAATCCTTGCCCTCGCCCTTGTCCCAGCGCGACGCGAACCACGCCGTCTCCATGTCGATCGAGTCGCGGTGAACGATCGGGGCGAGTGCGTCGAAAAACGCGAGTGCCTCGCGGCCGGTCTCGGCGCCAATCCCCGCGGCGAGCGAGGCGGCGGTGAGCGGCCCGGTGGCGATGATCGTCGGGCCATCGGGCAACGCATCGATGCGTTCGCGCACCAACGTGATGTTCGGATGCTGGTCGATCGCCTCCGTCACGCTGTTCGAGAAATTGTCGCGATCGACCGCAAGCGCCGAGCCGGCGGGGACGCGGTGGATGTCCGCCTGACGCATGATCAGCGAGTTGAGCGTGCGCAGTTCCTGATGCAGCAGCCCGACCGCGTTGCTTTCCGCATCGTCCGAGCGAAAGCTGTTCGAGCAGACGAGTTCGGCGAGGCCGTCGGTCTGGTGCGCAGGCGTCTCTTCGCCGCTGCCGCGCATTTCGGAGAGGCGGACCTTGAGGCCCGCTTCAGCGAGTTGCCAGGCAGCTTCGGAACCGGCGAGGCCGCCGCCGATGACGTGAATATCGTGGGTCATTCCGGTCAGATAGCGCGGGATGCCCGTCGTGTCAGCGGTTGTCGTGTCAGGCTGGCACTCCCACTTCGCCTGTATGACGAAACCTACAAAGATCTTCACGATCGGCTACGAAGCCACGACGATGGCCGATTTCTTGGCGGCGCTGAAGGCGGCGGGGGTGCAGCGCGTGATCGACGTCCGTGCACTTCCTTTGTCGAGGCGACCAGGGTTTTCGAAGACCTCGCTCGCCGCCGCGTTGCGCGAGATCGAGATCGATTACGTACATCTGAAGGCGCTCGGGACGCCGAAGCGCGGACGCGATGCAGCGAAGAAGGGCGACGTCGCGACGCTGACCGCGGTGTATGACGAGCAACTCGAATTGCCCGAGGCGCAGGCGGCGGCCGCGATCATGCTCGGGCTGGCAGCGGAGAAGCCGAGCGCGCTGCTCTGCTACGAGCGTGACCCGTGTCACTGCCACCGGACGCTGTTGTTGCAGGCGGTGGGTGAGGGCACCGAGGTCGTGGATCTATTTACGTAACGGGCTGATCAGCGTCCCCAGGCGAGGTCGCCCAATCCACTCCATCACCCCGGGCTTGTTCCGGGGGCCACGGTTCCGCGAGATCAAACGCTGCAGAGAATGCGGAGCCGTGGATGCCGGAACAAGCCCGGCATGACGGAAGTATGCAGGTCGCGTTCCCCATCCGCACGGCATGTTGCAATGCAGCACCCGCTCCGCTAACGAAGCTTCACTCGCCCTGGACCCGGTGCAATTCCGGGTGGCTATTCCGGCCGCCGATCCGCCGGACAACGCACCGACGCCGCTCGAATGAACCGCCCGCGCAACCGCCGCGGTTCTAGCGTCCTTTGCGGATACACACATGACATCACTTTCTCGTTACCGGGCCGAATGGTTCAGCGGCCCGACGGCCGCGCGCCGTGACGTCCTCGCCGGCATGGTCGGCACCTTTGCGCTGATCCCCGAGGTCATCGCCTTTGCGTTCGTCGCCGGCATCGATCCCGAAGTCGGCCTGTTCGCCTCGTTCGTGATCGGCATCGTCATTGCGTTTGCCGGCGGACGCCCTGCGATGATCTCCGGCGCGGCAGGCTCCGTCGCGCTCGTAGCCGCCGCGCTTGTCCACGCGCACGGCCTGCAATATCTGCTCGTCGCGACGATGCTCGCCGGCGCGCTCCAGATCGCTTTCGGGCTCGCCAAGCTCGACATATTGATGCGGTTCGTCTCGAAATCGGTCCATGCCGGCTTCGTCAACGCGCTCGCGATCCTGATCTTTTCCGCGCAGGTGCCGCAGATGGTCGGTGTCAGCTCGCAGGCTTATGCGATGATCGCCGGCGGCCTCGCGATCATCTACCTTATGCCCCGGATCTCGAGCGCGATCCCGTCGCCGCTGATCTGCGTCGTCGTCCTCACCGCGATCGCGATGTGGTTTCCGATGCCGCTTAAGACAGTGGGCGATCTCGGCCGCTTGCCGGATTCACTGCCGTCGCTCGGCCTTCCCCACGTGCCTTTCACTTGGGAGACGCTGCGGATCGTCGCGCCCTATGCGTTCGCGATGGCGGCGGTCGGCTTGCTGGAATCGATGATGACGGCCAGCGTGGTCGACGACCTCACCGAGACGACCAGCTCGAAAGCGCGCGAGTGCACCGGCCTCGGCCTGGCCAACATCGCCGCAGGCGCGTTCGGCGGGATCGCCGGGTGCGGGATGATCGGCCAGACCGTCGGCAACGTCCGCTACGGCGGCACCGGCCGGCTTTCGACCCTCGTGGCAGGCGTGTTCCTGCTGATCGTCATGGTGCCGCTGCGGCCGTGGGTTGCGCAGGTACCGGTTGCCGCGCTGGTCGCGATTATGATCATGGTGTCGATCAGCACCTTCTCCTGGGGCTCGCTCCGCGACCTCGCGCGGCATCCCAAGATGTCGAGCGCGGTGATGGTCGCGACCGTCGTCGTCACCGTCGCGACGCACGATTTGTCGCTCGGCGTCGGCGTCGGGGTGCTGCTGAGCGGCGTGTTCTTCGCCTGGAAGGTCACCCGGCTGATGGACGTCGCGATCGATCACGACGTGGCAACCGACACGCGTATCTACCGGGTAAGCGGGCAGATCTTCTTCGCCAGCGCCGACATCTTCGCCGACCGCTTCGACCTGCGCGAAAGAGCGCGCGCCGTCCGCATCGATCTGACCAACGCTCATCTCTGGGACGTGACCGCAGTCGGTGCGCTCGAAACCGTCGTCGATAAGCTTCGCCGCCACGGGCGCGAGGTCGAGGTCATCGGCCTGAACACGGCGAGCGCGACGCTGGTCGATCGGCATGCCCCGCTGATGCTGGATCCAGCCGAGGGGTAATGCTCGATCTTGGGGGCGGGCGAGAAATACGATGCTGTACGCGCCGCCCCGACGCCCTACGTCTGAGGAGATGACGAAAACTTCAGATACCGGCCCCGTGTCGCTCACGCATCTCCAGCGGCTCGAGGCGGAGAGCATCCATATCCTGCGCGAGGTGGTCGCCGAGTGCGAGCGCTCGGTGATGCTCTACAGCGTGGGCAAGGATTCCGCGGTGATGCTGCATCTCGCGCGCAAAGCCTTTTATCCGTCGCCGCCTCCATTCCCGCTGCTGCATGTCGATACGACGTGGAAGTTCAAGGCGATGTACGATCTGCGCGACCGGATGGCGGCAGAGAGCGGCATGGAACTGCTCGTCTACAAGAACCCCGAGGCCGAGGCGCGCGGGATCAATCCTTTCGATCACGGCGCGCTCCACACCGATATGTGGAAGACCGAGGGGCTCAAGCAGGCGCTCGACCTGCACGGATTCGATGCGGCGTTCGGCGGCGCGCGGCGCGACGAGGAGAAGAGCCGCGCGAAGGAACGCGTCTTCTCGTTCCGCGCCGCACATCACCGCTGGGATCCCAAGCAGCAGCGCCCCGAGCTCTGGAACCTCTACAATGCGCGGAAAGCGAAGGGCGAGAGCATCCGCGTCTTCCCGATCTCGAACTGGACCGAGCTCGACGTCTGGCAATATATCCAGCTCGAGGATATCCCGATCGTCCCGCTCTATTTCGCCGCGTCGCGCCCGACCGTCGAGCGCGACGGGATGTTGCTGATGGTCGACGACGATCGCTTTCGGCTTGAGCCTGGCGAGGTGCCGGTCGAGCGCTCGATTCGTTTCCGCACGCTGGGTTGCTACCCGCTGACCGGCGCGGTCGAGAGCAAGGCCGACACTCTGTCAGCAGTGATCCAGGAGATGCTGCTGACCACCACCAGCGAACGCCAGGGCCGCGCGATCGACCGCGATGCGGGCTCGGCCAGCATGGAGAAGAAGAAGCAGGAGGGCTATTTCTGATGGCTACGCGCACGCAGGAGTCCGCCTATCAGGTGCAGGATATTATCGCCGAGGACATCGACGCCTATCTCCTCCAGCACCAGCACAAGAGCCTGCTCCGGTTCATCACCTGCGGGTCGGTGGACGACGGAAAGTCGACGCTTATCGGGCGCTTGCTGTACGATTCTAAGATGATCTTTGAGGATCAGCTCGCGGCGTTGGAGAGCGACTCGAAGAAGGTTGGCACGCAAGGCCAAGAGATCGACTTCGCGTTGCTGGTCGACGGCCTCGCTGCCGAGCGCGAGCAGGGCATCACGATCGACGTCGCCTATCGCTATTTCTCGACAGAGAAGCGCAAGTTCATCGTCGCCGATACGCCGGGGCATGAACAATACACGCGCAACATGATCACCGGCGCGTCGACCGCCGATCTCGCGGTGATCCTGGTCGATGCGCGCAAGGGTATCCTCACGCAGACCAAGCGCCACAGCTATCTCGCGCATCTGATCGGCATCCGCCACCTCGTGCTCGCGGTCAACAAGATGGACCTCGTCGGCTACGACCAGGCGACCTACGATCGGATCGTTGCGGACTATGCGGCGTTTGCGGGCTCGATCGGGATCGCCGGCTTCACGCCGATGCCGATTTCGGGCTTCAAGGGCGACAACATCACGGCCCCGAGCGCGAACACGCCTTGGTATGACGGGCCGACGCTGATCGACCATCTCGACACGGTGACGCTCGACGTCAGCGAGGATCAGGCGGGCGCGTTCCGGATGCCGGTGCAGTGGGTCAATCGGCCCAACCTCGATTTCCGCGGGTTCTCGGGGCTGGTCGTCAGCGGATCGATCGCGCCGGGTGATGCCGTACGCGTGCTGCCGAGCGGGCGGACCTCGACGATCGCTCGCGTAGTCGCGTTCGGCGGGGACTTGCCGCGTGCGGTCGCCGGGCAGTCGGTGACGCTGACCTTGGCAGACGAGATCGATTGTTCACGCGGCGACGTGATCGTTGCGGCGGACTCGCCGCCCGAGGCATCCGATCAGTTCGAGGCGACGGTCGTGTGGATGGCGGACGAGGCGATGCTGCCGGGCCGCTCCTATTGGCTAAAGCTCGCGACGCAGACTGTGACGGCGACCATCCAGCAGCCTAAATACGCGATCAACGTCAATACGATGGAACGGCTTGCTGCCAAGACGCTGGAGCTGAACGCGATTGGTGTCGCGAACCTGTCGACCGACCGGCCGCTGGTGTTCGAACCCTATGCGGACAATCGCCAGCTCGGCGGATTCATCCTGGTCGACAAGATCACCAACGCAACGGTCGCGGCGGGCATGCTGCACTTCTCGCTGCGGCGCGCGCAGAACGTGCACTGGCAGGCGACCGACATCGGCCGCGAGGCGCACGCTAGCCTGAAGAACCAGAAGGCCGCGGTGTTGTGGTTCACCGGGCTGTCGGGCGCGGGCAAGTCCACGATCGCCAATCTGGTCGAGATGAAGCTCGCGAGGATGAACCGCCACACCTTCCTGTTGGACGGCGACAATGTCCGCCACGGGCTGAACCGCGATCTCGGCTTTACCGATGCGGACCGCGTGGAGAATATCCGGCGCGTCGGCGAGGTCGCCAAGCTGATGACCGATGCCGGGCTGATCGTGATCACCGCGTTCATCTCGCCGTTCCGCGCCGAGCGCGAGATGGTGCGGCAGATGATCGCGCCGGGCGAGTTCATCGAGGTGCATATCGACACGCCGCTTGCGGACGCCGAGCGCCGCGACGTGAAGGGGCTGTATGCGAAGGCGCGCGCGGGCAAGCTCGCCAACTTCACCGGAATCGACTCGCCCTATGAAGCGCCGGCCAACCCGGAGATCCGGATCGATACGACGGAGATGACCCCCGACGAGGCGGCCGACGCGATCGTCGCGATGCTGATCCCATGAGCGCGATGACCGACGGCGAACTCGCCGCACATCTGGCGGAGACGGCAGGGCGCTTGCTGCTTGAAGTGCGGCGGTCGGGCGTGTTTTCGCCGGGTGCGCTCGGCAAGGCCGGGGACGAGACGGCCAACGCCTTCCTTGTCCATGCGCTGCAGGACGCGCGGCCTGACGACGGCCTTTTGTCGGAGGAACGTCGCTGCGACGGCACGCGGACCGCGATGTCGCGCGTGTGGATCGTCGATCCGGTCGACGGCACGCGCGAATATGGTGAGGCGCGCGACGACTGGGCGGTGCATGTCGCACTCGCGATCAACGGGGTCGCGACCGTTGGTGCTGTCGCATTGCCGGGACTAGGCGTGGTGCTGCGCTCCGACCAGCCTGCGCCGGTGCCGTCACCGGGCGATCCGCTGCGGATGGTCGTTAGTCGGACACGGCCCGCGCCCGAGGCGGTGAAGGTCGCCGAGGTGCTAGGTGCGACGTTGATCCCGATGGGCTCGGCAGGCGCAAAAGCGATGGCGGTAGTCCGCGGCGAGGCGGACATCTACCTCCATTCGGGCGGCCAGTATGAGTGGGATTCCGCCGCGCCGGTCGCGGTGGCGGCGGCGTTCGGCCTGCATTGCAGCCGGATCGACGGTTCGCCACTCGTGTATAATTGTCGGGATGTCTACATGCCCGACCTGCTGATCTGCCCCGTCGCGCTGCGCGACCGGGTGATGGCGGCGATGGCAGCCTGACCTTGCTTACGCAGGAGCCAGGATCACAGGCGTCAACGCCCGTTATCCTGGGCTCCTGCGTCCGCAGGAGAACGAACTACTGCTGCGGTTCGGCTTCGTTCGCCGCGGGTGCATCGTCGCGGTTGACGCGGGCGGTCATCCCGGTGGCATCGGCGTCGTCCTGCATCTGCTCATCGGGCGTGATCGGCTTCTCGCGTGGCGGCTCGACCATGGCCGGGGCAGGCGGTGGAGTCTCGACCGGTGCCGCCTCGACCGGGGCGGGGGCCGCCTCGGTCTCGCTCACGCCGGTATCCTCGACCATGTTGGTATCCGTCGGCGGCTGCTCTGGCTCGGAGCGCGAGCAGCTGGCCAGCGCCATCGCGGCGAGGAGGCCACCGGCGATGGCGGTACGGGTGCGGGATATCGTCATGGCGTGTCTCTCAGCGAGCGGCGATCGTCTGGCGTGCGGTGCGCGCCTCGATCTTGGAAGCGAGGATGCCGTCCCAGTCATAGGGATCGGCGCGGAAGTTCATTTGGCCGTTGCCGCTGGCGAACGCGGTCCAGTAGAGCAAATAGACCGAGACCGGCTTGATCAGCGGCGCGCGGACCGTATCGCCCTTCGCGACCGTGGCGTCGACCATCTCGGGCGTCCAGGTCGGGTCGCCTTTCAGCAACAGGTCGGCAAGTTCGGCAGGCTTTTCAAGGCGTACGCAGCCATGGCTCGAAAGCCGACTGAAGCTCGCGAACTTGGCGCGGCTCGGCGTATCATGGAGATAGACCGAATAGTCGTTGGGGAAGTCGAACTTGAAGCGGCCAAGCGCGCTCTGGTCGCCGGCCTGCTGCTGCAACCGCGTCCCGCCGATCACCTTGAAGCCGTTGCGTTTGAAGTATCCGGGGTTGGCGCGTTCCTTAGGCCACAATTCCTTGGTCGCGATCGAGGTCGGCACGTTCCAGGGCGGATTGATGACGATGCTGTGGATCGTCGACGACAGCATCGGCGTCTCGTCGCCCGGCCGACCGGTCACCGCGCGCATCGACTGCACAGGGACGTCGCCGTCGAACACGGTCAGTACGGCAGCGGCGATGTTCACCTGGATCCGATCGCGCGGCAGGTTCTGCGGCAGCCAGCGCCAGCGCTCCATGTTCGCCATGATCTGATGGACGCGATCGCCCGCCGACACGTTCAGCGCGGCGAGCGTCTGGGTCGAGACGATCCCGCTCGGGTTCAGGCCGTAGCGACGCTGCGCGCGACGAACCGCTTCGAGCAGGGGCGCGTCGAACTTGTCGCCGTTGGCATCGACGTCCTTGTCCTCAACCGCCAGGCGCTTGCGCAGCGCGAGCACGCGCGGACCGGTCGCGCCAATCGTGAAGTCGGGACCCGACGCCAGCGTCTGCCAGCCCCCCGCCGAGGCGATCGACCGATAATTCTGAAGTCCCTTTCGCAGGCCGTCATAGCCAGCATAGGGCGGCGGCAGCGAGGCGAACCACGCCGCGATCCGGTCCTGCCGCACCGCGTCGGCGAACGCCGGCGTCGGATCATAGGCAGGCGGACGCAAGCCCCAATCCTTCTGGAAATCGGCCTCGCTGAGGCGACCGGCATGAACCGCGCGCGCATGATCGAGCGCGGCGCGCACCAGCTCGTCCTTGCTCGGCGCGATCGTCGTCGCGGTAGCGGCGGACTTCAGTCCCTGCGCGACGATATCGCCGTTTAGCAGCTTGTCGAGTTGCGTCGCCTGCTTGTCGCTCAGCGTCGGCACGGTGATCACCGGCGGCGCGAGCGTCGGGACGACCGCCGGCACCGAGGGGACGATCGGCGGCGGCGTCACCTGCGCGAACACGGGCGTCGCCAGCAGCAGCGGTGCCGCCGTCAGCGCCAGCCGGACCATGCCGCTCTTCACTCGTCCATCATCCAAACCGCGCGCCATACTCATCCTGTCTACCCGTATCTCGTCGATGCTTTCGCACGACGCACCCCACCCATAGCTGAACCGGACTCGCTAAGCATTGCCAATCGGGCCTATTTCGTCGGTTCAGGCGGAAGCGGCGGATTTTTCCTGCCGGGCGAGCACTTCATACGCCATCACCGCGGTCGCGACCGCCGCGTTGAGGCTGTCCGCCTTGCCGAGCATCGGGATCTTCACGAGTACGTCGCAGGCCTCGGCCATCTCGGGCGGCATGCCCTGCGCTTCGTTACCGGTAAGCAGGAAGGTCGGACCGGTATATTTCGCGGACCGATAATCCGTGTCGGTATCGAGGCTGAGGCCGACAAGTTGACCCGGACCGGTGCGCAGCCAGGTGTGGAACGGTTCCCATTCGGTCTTGACCACGGGGATCGTGAACAGCGCGCCCATGCTCGCGCGGACCGCCTCGACCGAGAAGGGGTCGACCGACTCGCCGATCAGGATCAGCCCGCCCGCGCCGACCGCATCGCCGGTGCGCAGGATCGTCCCGAGATTGCCCGGATCTCGCAGCCGCTCGGCGACCAGCCAGATGCCGGACGTGGTGCGGTCGAGGTCGTCGAGCGTCGCGTCGAACTCGTCGAACACGCCGACGACCGCCTGCGGGTTGTCCTTGCCGGACAGCTTTGAGAGAATGTCGGGCGTGGTCTGAACCGAGTCGCCGCCGGCATCCTCGACGTCCATCGACAATGCGTGAACCAGCGGGTGGTTGGCGCTGGCCGCGGCGTAGAACAATGTGCGGGGCAGGCGGCCGGTCTCACGCGCCTCGGTCAGAATGCGTAGGCCCTCGGCAAGGAATTGCCTGGCAGCGCGCCGATGCCGTTTGTCGCGCAGGTCGCGGACATACTTGATCAGCGGGTTCGAAAAGGCGGTTATCTCGCGGGGCATCTAGCTCCCCTTCCGCTTGCGGGAGGGGTTGGGGGAGGGGTTTGTAAACACGCCGTCGCTCATGCCCTCCCCCGACCCCTCCCGCAAGCGGGAGGGGAGAAAGACGTCAATCCTCGCCGAACTTCGCCTCGACCAGTTCGGCGAGTGCGGCGACCGTATGCTCCGCGCCATCGCCGGTCGCGCTGATCGTGATAGCGTCGCCCATCGCCGCGCCGAGCATCATAAGCCCCATGATCGAGGTGCCGGTGACATGGTCCGAGCCGTCCTTGGTCACGCGCACCTCGACGGCATGCGACGAGGCAAGCGTGACGAACTTGGCGCTGGCCCGTGCGTGGAGCCCGCGCCGGTTGGTGATCTGGACGGTGCGCGACACCTCGCTCACGCAGCGGCCTCGCCGAGAACCTCGGATGCCACCGAGATGTACTTGCGTCCTGCCTCGCGCGCCGCGGCAACCGCCGCGACGACGGTCATCGATTTGCGCGCCGAACCGAGCCGGATCAGCATCGGCAGGTTCATTCCGGCGATCACTTCGATCCGGCCGCGCTCCATCAGCGAGATAGCGAGATTGGACGGGGTGCCGCCGAACAGGTCGGTCAGCACGATCACGCCGCGCCCGGTATCGACCTCATGGATCGCCGCAGCGATGTCGGCGCGGCGGCTTTCCATGTCGTCGTCGGGGCCGATCGCGATCGTCGCGACGCGCTCCTGCGGACCGACGACATGGATCATCGCGCGAACGAATTCTTCGGCCAGACGACCGTGCGTAACGAGAACAAGGCCGATCATAGCGGGCTATTCATACTCATGTGACGACCGACGATCCCTCAAGCGCATCCTGCGGTGCGGCCCCCAGGTCGCGGTGACGCACAGTGGGCGAAAAACCTTCCTCGCGCAACCGCCGCGCCACGCGTTCGGCGACATGGACGGAGCGGTGTCTCCCTCCGGTACACCCGATCGCGACCGTCACGTACGACTTCCCCTCCGCCCGGTAGCGGGGGAGCAGCAGGATCAGCAGGTCCTCGATCCGGCCGACCGCATCCTCATAGGCAGGGTCGGCAACGATATAGGCGGAGACGTCGGCGTCGAGCCCGGTGCCGGGCCGCAACATCGGGTCCCAGTGCGGATTGCGCAGGAACCGCATGTCGAACACGAGGTCGGCGTTGCTCGGCAGCCCGCGCGCGAACCCGAACGACTGGACCGCCAGCGTCGGTTCGCCGAGATGATCGCCCGCAAAGCTCGACCGGATCTGCTGCGCGAGCTCGTTCGCGGACATGTCCGTGGTGTCGATCAACCGGTTCGCCCAGTCGCGCAACGGCGCAAGCAGTTCACGCTCCTGGCCGATCCCCTCCCGCGCAAGACGGTCGAGTCCGAGCGGATGACGCCGCCGGGTCTCGGAATACCGCCGCTCGAGCTCGGATCCGGCGCAGTCGAGAAACAGCATCCCGACCTCCATCCCGTGACGCTCTCGAAGATCGCGGATTCGGCCGATAATCCGCTCGGGGTCGAAATCGCGCGTCCGCGCGCCGATCCCGATCGCCAGCGGCTGCGAATCGTCGGTCGACCCCTTGGGCAACGGCGCGTCGAGCAGCCTGTCGAGCAGCAGCAGCGGGAGATTGTCGACGACTTCCCAGCCGATGTCTTCCAGCGTCTTGAGGACGGTGGTCTTACCCGCGCCGGACATGCCGGTAACTAGCAGGATATCCTTGCTCGCGCGGCTCATAGCGAAACGGTCATGTCAGAGGCTCCGGGTTGCGTAGGGCGAGTTCGACCTTGATCGGGGCGGAGGCGTGGAACGGGTCGACCGCGAACTGGCGGACGTCGATCCCGGCGATCTTCCGGGCCCGGCGTTCGGGCATCCGCTCGACCGCGCCATCGACTCGGACGAGCAGGCCCACCGGAACGTCGTCGACATGCGGCAGGGCGACGATCCCGATGCCGCGGACTTCGATCCGACCGGCGATCGTCGCCGGCGCCCGTGCGAGCAACAGTTTGCCCGCGCGCACTACCAAGGTCTGGTCGTCGCTGACGAGCGTCGCGCCGCGGTCGATCAGGCGCAACGCGAGGTCGGACTTGCCCGATCCCGACGCGCCCTCGATCAGCACCGCCACGCCGTCGATCGCGACCGAGGTGGCGTGGAGCCGGTCGGAGGAGGGGATCGCCACGTGCGGTCCTTACAACGACGGATCGGCCAGCGGTAGCCGTACGACGAACCGCGCACCGCAAAGCCGGTCTTCGCGCGATTCGACGCTGATCGATCCCTGATGCGCGTCGACGATCGTCCGTGCGATCGCCAAGCCCAGCCCGGAATGCTGGCCGAACGTCTCGCTGTCGGGCCGGACCGAGTGGAAGCGCTTGAACACGGCGTCGCGCGCCTCCTCGGGAACGCCGGGGCCTTCGTCCTCGACGCGGATCACGAGGTCGTCGCGCTCGGGGATCGCCGAGATCGCGACCAGACCATCGTCGGGCGAGAACGAGAGCGCGTTGTCGATCAGGTTCTCGAACACGCGTTCGAGCCGTGCGCCTTCGCCCAGCACCGTGGTGGGGGCGTCGGGATTGCGGTCGAATACCAGGCGCATGCCGCGCTCGATGCCGCGCGCGTCGCGCTGCGCGACGAGCCCGTCGATCATCGCCGCGATATCGACCGGCTCGAACTTGGCGCGACTGAGCTGCGCATCGAGCCGCGACGCTTCGGATATGTCGGAGAGCAATCGGTCGAGTCGGTGGACGTCGTCGCGGACGATTTCGAGCAACTGTGCCTGGAGCGCGGGGTCCTTCACGCGCGACAATCCCTCGACCGCGGACCGCAGCGAGGCGAGCGGGTTCTTCATCTCGTGCGTGACGTCCGCAGCAAACGCTTCGGTCGCGTCGATCCGCGCCCTGAGCGCAAGACTCATGTCGGAGAGCGCGCGCGCGAGCATGCCGAGTTCGTCGCGGCGCGAGGGGAGGCGGGGGACCACCACTTCGCGCGCACGCCCGAGCCTGACGCGTACCGCCGCGCGCGCGAGGCGACGGAGCGGCCGGACGATCGTGCGCGCAAGGAACAGCGAGAGCAGGATCGAGACGATCGAGACCACCAGCAGCACCATGCTGAGCCGGAACCGCTCGATCCGCACCGTCTTCGTGATGTCGCGCGCATTGACCGTGGTCATCACCACCCCGCCCGTGCGAAGCGGCGCGGCCGCGGTGATGACCGGCGTGCGGTCGGGCGCGCGCCAGACGGTGGTCGCAACCTTGCGGCGTGCCTCGGCGGCGGCGACGTCGGGCCAGCGCTGTCCGTCGTTCCGCTCGCGGTAGAGCGGCGGTCGCGGTGCCATCACGACGACGTCGATCGCCGCGTCGAGGAACCGTGCGATGACCTGGTCGCGATCTTCCTTGTCGGGGTCCTGCAGCACGAAATTCCGCAGCCCCAGCACCCGGCTGTCGACGATCGTCGTGCCACCAGCGTCGAACAGGCGGATGCGCGATCCGGTGTCGGCGGCCAGTCTCAGCACGAGCGGATTGCGTTGTGTGGGATCGACCGACGAGATCGCCTCGCCGATCAGCCGCGCCTCACGCGCGGTCTGCGCGACGCGGCTGTCGACGATCCGGCTGCGGTAGGAATCGAGATAGAAGAACCCGCCCGCCAGCAGCAGCAGCGCGAAGATGTTGACCGCCAGGATTCGTCGCGTGAGCGATATCTGCCCCGACCAGCGCAGCGTGAGATCGCGCCCATCGACGCCGAGCTCATTCCTCAGAAAATCGATACCCGGCACCATATAATGTCTCGATCGCATCGAAGGCGGGATCGACCTGCCGGAATTTGCGGCGCAGTCGCTTGATGTGGCTGTCGATGGTGCGATCGTCGACATAGATGTCGTCCTGATACGCCGCGTCCATCAACTGGTTGCGCGTCTTGACGATGCCCGGACGCTGCGCAAGCGTTTCGAGGATCATGAACTCGGTGACCGTCAGCGTCACCGGTTCGCCGCCCCACAGCGTGCGATGCCGCGCCGGATCCATGCTCAGCCGACCGCGCGCAAGCGGTCCGGCGGCTTCCGCCTCGGTTTCGGTGCCCGGCGACCGGGTCAGCTCGGTCCGGCGCAGGATCGCGCGGATACGGGCGATCAACAGCCGCTGCGAGAACGGCTTGGCGATATAGTCGTCCGCGCCCATCGCGAGGCCAAGTGCTTCGTCGAGCTCGTCGTCCTTGCTGGTGAGGAAGATCACCGGGACCTGGCTCTTCTCGCGGAACCGGCGAAGCAGTTCGAGACCGTCCATCCGCGGCATCTTGATGTCGAATACCGCAAGATCGGGCGGGTTGTCGGTCAGCGCCTTCAGCGCCGTCTCGCCGTCCGAATAGACGCGCGTGACGAAGCCTTCGGTCTGCAGCGCGATCGACACGGAGGTCAGGATGTTGCGGTCGTCGTCGACCAGCGCGATCGTTGCCGTCATTTCTGGGCCGTCATCTCTGGCTTGCTCGCCTCGGTCATTGGCGGATCGGCGTAGGCCAATCCGCGGCGGCACTCAACTGGGGCCGTATCGGGACCGCGTCGAAGCGGCGCATTTGACCGGTCCGGGGCCGCCGCCTACATCCGCGATCAACGACATACATACGTATGCGAAACCATCTGGAGAGATGCCTTGTCCAACGAACGTATTCCGGCCGGCGGCCTAGCCGCGCAGGGGATAGACACCCGCGCCACCCTGCACTGGAACCTGGTCACCGCGCAGCTTGTCGAAGCCGCGCTCGAACGCCGCGAGGGGACGCTGTCCGCCGACGGTCCACTGGTCGTCGAGACCGCGCCGCATACCGGTCGCTCGGCGCAGGACAAGTTCATCGTTCGCGATGCCGAGACCGACACCACGGTCTGGTGGGGCAAGAGCAACAAGGCGATGGAGCCCGCACATTTCGCCGCGCTGAAGGAGGATTTCTTCGCTGCGCTCGCCGCCAAGGACGAGTTGTTCGTGCAGGACCTGTACGGCGGTTCGCAGGCCGATCACCGCGTCAACGTCCGCGTCGTCACCGAACTGGCGTGGCACAATCTGTTCATCCGGACGATGCTGGTGCGTCCCGAGCAGGCTGCGCTGAAGGACTTCGTCGCTGACTATACGATCGTCGACCTGCCGAGCTTCCGCGCCGATCCCGCGCGTCACGGCTGCCGCAGCGAAACCGTGATTGCGGTCAACTTCACCGACAAGCTGATCCTGATCGGCGGCACGAAATACGCTGGCGAGATGAAGAAGTCGGTGTTCGGCCTGCTCAACTACCTGCTGCCACCGACGGGCGTCATGCCGATGCATTGCTCGGCGAACATGGGCGCGAACGGCGACACCGCGGTGTTCTTCGGCCTGTCGGGGACCGGCAAGACCACCCTCTCGGCCGACGCCAGCCGGACGCTGATCGGTGACGACGAGCATGGCTGGTCCGACACAGCCGTCTTCAATTTCGAGGGCGGATGCTACGCCAAGATGATCCGCCTCTCCGCCGATGCCGAGCCCGAAATCTTCGCAACCACCAAGCGCTTTGGCACGGTGCTGGAGAACGTCGTGATGGACCCGGCGACGCGGCTGCTCGACCTCGACGACCACACGCTCGCCGAGAACAGCCGCGGCGCGTACCCGATCGACTTCATCCCGAATGCGTCGGCCGAGAACATGGGGCCGGTGCCGCGCAACATCGTGATGCTGACCGCGGACGCGTACGGCGTGCTGCCGCCGATCGCCAAGCTCACGCCCGACCAGGCGATGTACCACTTCCTCTCGGGCTACACCGCGCGCGTCGCCGGGACCGAGATCGGAGTGACCGAGCCCGACGCGACCTTCTCGACGTGCTTCGGCGCACCGTTCATGCCGCGACATCCGTCGGTCTACGGCAACCTGCTGAAGGAGCGGATCGCCAAGGGCGGCGTTGATTGCTGGCTGGTCAACACCGGCTGGACCGGCGGCAAATACGGCGTCGGCAACCGCATGCCGATCAAGGCGACTCGGGCGCTGCTGAACGCGGCGCTGGATGGGAGCCTGAACGATGCCGAGTTCCGCATGGACCCGAATTTTGGGTTCCAGGTGCCGGTGAGCGTACCGGGCGTCGACAGCGCGATCCTCGATCCGCGCACGACCTGGGCGGACAAGGACGCGTACGACGCCACGGCGGCCAAGCTCGTCGACCTGTTCGTCGAGAACTTCGCGCAGTTCGCCGAGCATGTCGACGAAGGTGTGAGGCAGGCGGCCCGAAGGTTCGAGAGGTAGCCTAAACCTCCTCTCCCTCCGGGGAGAGGAAGGGGCCCGCACGACGAAGTCGAGTGGGAAGGTGAGGGCACGTGATACGGCGTGCCCTGTCCCCACCCGTCATCCTGACGAAAGTCAGGACCCAGAGCACCAGGCGTCGCGTCTCATGGCTCTGGGTCCTGACTTTCGTCAGGATGACGAGTCGAGGGGCTCCACTACGATTTCGCCATCCACAACCGCAGTGATGCGAACGCGCATTCCAACCGCGGCATCCTCACCCCGAGCCGGCCAACTCCCGTCTCCCACCAACACCCGACCACGCCCCCCAACGATCGCAGTCTCCACCACCACAACCTCACCCACCAACCGAGCCGACCGATCGTTCAACATAGGATCCCCGCCCTCGACAGGGTAATCCCGGTACCAGCGCTTCCCGATCAGCACCGCAACCGCGCTCCAGACCGCAAAGGCAGCCAGTTGCGCCGCCACCGGCAAGTCCGGCAACACGTACACCGCGACCCCGGTCACTGCCGCAGCGATCGCGAGAAACACCAGGAACACGCCCGGCACCGCCAACTCGGCAATCCCCAGCACGAGCGCCGCGATCAACCAAGCGCCAGCCGCCCCGATCACGTCCATCAGTTCTTCGGAACCTCAGTCGACTTCGACAACTCGAACGGTCCCCGAGCGGCAGGCTTAGCCGGCGGCGACGCGGTCGCGTCACGCAGCGCATCCTTCGCCAGCTCGCCGATCCCCCCAAGCGTCCCCATCAACTGGGTAGCCTCGACCGGAAACAAGATCGTCTTCGCATTGGGCGAGGTCGCGAACTTGCCGATCGCCTCGACGTATTTCTGCGCGATGAAGTAGTTGATCGCCTGCGCGCCACCCTCCTCGATCGCCTGCGACACCGCACGCGTCGCCGAAGCCTCCGCAACCGCCGCCCGCTCACGCGCCTCGGCATCACGGAACGCCGACTCCTTGCGCCCCTCGGACTCGAGGATTCGCGCCTGCTTCTGCCCCTCGGCGCGCAGGATTTCCGAAGCCCGCGAACCCTCCGCATCCAGAATGTTAGCCCGCTTCTCGCGCTCCGCCTTCATCTGCCGCCCCATCGCGTTGACGATATCCGCCGGCGGGCGGATGTCCTTGATCTCGACGCGCGTGATCTTCACGCCCCACGGCGTTGTCGCATGATCCACCACGTTCAACAGCCGCGCATTGATCTCGTCGCGCTTCGACAGCGTCTCGTCGAGATCCATCGAGCCCATCACGGTCCGCAGGTTGGTCGTCGTGAGCTGCAACAGCGCCTGGTACAGGTCCGACACCTCGTACGCGGCCTTCGCCGAGTCGAGCACCTGGAAGAACACGACCCCGTCGGTCGAGATCATCGCATTGTCCTTGGTGATGATCTCCTGGCCGGGGATGTCGATCACCTGCTCCATCATGTTCACCTTCCGCCCGACGCGGTAAAAGAACGCGGGGTAGAAATTGAAGCCGGGCCGGGCGACCGTCGTGAAGCGGCCGAAATGCTCGATCGTGTATTGATAGCCCTGGTGGACGATCTTGATGCTGGTGAAGAGGTACAGCAGCACCAGCGCCAGCAGGAGCGCGGCAACGATCAGGCCCATCGAACAATCCCCCATCCGTGTATCGCACCGCTATAGCACGTGCGCGAAGGACAGGCCTAGCCGTACGCCGCGCGTTTGGTTACATGGCGCGCCACCTCACACCCAGGAACGGCAGCTCTCATGGATATCCGCCTCGGCCTCACTTTCGACGACGTCCTCCTGTATCCGGGGGAATCGGACGTGCTGCCAAGCCAGGCCGATACCCGGACTCAGCTGACGCGCGGCATCGCGCTCAACATCCCGATTCTGTCCTCGGCGATGGACACCGTCACCGAAGCCGACATGGCCATAGTCATGGCACAGCTCGGCGGGATGGGCGTGCTTCACCGTAACCTGACCGTCGAGCAGCAGGTCGCTGCCGTCCGTCAGGTCAAGCGCTTCGAGTCGGGCATGGTGGTCAATCCGATCACGATCAAGCCGACCGCGACGCTCGGCGAAGCGCAGGCACTCATGTCCGGCCACCGGATCAGCGGCATCCCGGTCGTGGAAGCGGACGGCAAGCTGGTCGGCATCCTTACCAACCGCGACGTGCGCTTCGCGGGCAACCCGCAACAGCCGGTCAGCGAGCTGATGACGCACGAGAACCTCGCCACCGTCTCGACCGAAGTCGGCAAGGAAGAGGCACGCCGCCTGCTCCACGCCCGCCGCATCGAGAAGCTGCTGGTCGTCGATGCGCAGTATCGTTGTGTCGGCCTGATCACCGTCAAGGACATCGAGAAGGCGGTGATGTTCCCCGATGCGACCAAGGACGAGGCGGGCCGTCTGCGCGTGGCCGCCGCGACGACGGTCGGCGACAAGGGCTTCGACCGGACCGAACAGCTGGTCGACGCCGGCTGCGACCTGATCGTGATCGACACCGCGCACGGCCATAACCGCGACGTTGGCCGCGCAGTCGAGCGGGTGAAGAAGCTGTCGAACTCGGTGCAGGTGGTAGCGGGCAACGTCGCGACTGGCGAAGCAACGCGGGCGCTGATCGGTGCAGGCGCGGACGGGATCAAGGTCGGCATCGGCCCGGGCTCGATCTGCACCACGCGGGTGGTGGCCGGTGTCGGTGTGCCGCAGCTCACCGCAGTGATGGATTGCGCGGAGGCGGGCCACAAGGCCGGCGTTCCGGTGATCGCCGATGGCGGCATCCGCACCTCGGGCGACATGGCCAAGGCGCTCGCGGCGGGCGCGTCGACCGTCATGATTGGCTCGCTGCTCGCAGGCACCGACGAGGCACCGGGCGAGACGTTCCTGTACCAGGGCCGTGCATACAAGTCGTACCGCGGCATGGGCTCGGTCGGCGCGATGGGCCGCGGCTCCGCGGATCGTTATTTCCAGGGCGATATCAAGGACCAGCTGAAGCTGGTTCCAGAAGGCATCGAGGGCCAGGTCGCGTACAAGGGGCCGGCTAGGGATGTCGTTCACCAGCTCGTCGGCGGTATCAAGGCGGCGATGGGCTATACCGGCTCCGCGACGATCCCGGATCTGCAAGCGCGGGCGGAGTTCGTGCAGATTACCGGCGCAGGCTTGATGGAGAGTCATGTCCACGACGTGACGATCACGCGGGAAGCGCCGAACTACCCCACGCGGTAAAGGCCGAAACTTCCCCCCTCCCTGAAAGGGAGGGGCCGGGGGTGTGTCGGTTGCCAATTACTTATTCGCAAGCGACTGAGAGGTGTCCCTACTCACCATCGTCATTCCCGCGAAGGCGGGAACCCATACTGGCTGGCCTCACGATGTGATCGCAAACCTTCGAGGATCTGGATCCCCGCCTGCGCGGGGATGACGATGGTGTGTAAGTCCAAAGCTAGAACGATGCGGCAATGGTCACACCCATCCGTCATCCCGGCGAACGCCGGGACCCATGGTTGCGGGCCGGGCGGTGGTTGCACGCTATCGCCGGGTCCACCGTGTCCATGGGTCCCGGCGTTCGCCGGGATGACGGAGGGAAGGATAGTGACCACCACGATCCCGACCCCAAGCCCCGAAATTATTCCCCTCCCGCCCGCGGGAGGGGCTAGGGGAGGGGATGATGACGAACACTCCGTACCAAGCCTCCCCCCGAACCCACGCGAAGTCGGGAGCCCAGAAGTGACTCCCCCAGCACGCACCCAGGCCGCGATCGAACTCCTCGACCAGATCATCGCCGCCGCCCGCGAGTCCGGCGCCGCCGCCGACACGCTGATCGCCCGCTATTTCGCCACCCGCCGCTACGCCGGCTCCAAGGACCGCCGCGCGGTCCGCGAACTCGTCTACGCCGCAATCCGCAAGGCCGGAGACCGTCCCGAGAACGGCCGCACCGCGATGCTGCTCGTCGCCGACGCCGATCCGGAAGTGGCTGCAACCTTCGACGGCTCCACCCACGCGCCCGCGCCGATCGCCAAGGACGAACCGCGCGCTCGCGCCGGTGTTGCGCCTCAGTGGCTAAGCAAGGCCCTCCGCGCATCCGGCCTAGACGGTGCCGCACTCACCGACCTAGCCGGCCGCGCCACGCTCGATCTGCGCGTCAATACGCTGATCGCCGACCGCGCGACCGTTCTGGCAGCACTCCCCGAAGCAGAAGCCACCCCGCATGCTCCCGATGGCATCCGCCTCCCCACCGGCACCAACGTCGAAGCGCTCCCGCTCTTCAACGAAGGCGCGCTCGAAGTGCAGGACGAAGGTAGCCAGCTCGTCGGCCTCGCGATGCAGGCAAAGCCCGGCGAACGCATCGTCGACCTTTGCGCCGGCGCCGGCGGCAAGACGCTCGCGCTCGCCGCGACGATGAAGAACGAAGGCGTGATCCTCGCGTGTGACACCGACCGCAACCGCCTCTCGCGCCTCGCCCCCCGCGCCACGCGCGCCGGCGCGACGATCGTCGAGAGCCGCCTGCTCAACCCGACGCGCGAGATCGAGGCGCTCAGCGAATGGGCCGGTCGCGCCGATGGCGTTCTGGTCGACGCCCCCTGCTCGGGCACCGGCACCTGGCGGCGCAACCCCGAGGCGCGCTGGCGGCTTACCCCCGACCGCGTCTCGCGGCTGCAATCGACGCAGCAGCAGGTGCTCTCCGTCGCCGCCACGCTGGTCAAGCCCGGCGGCGCGCTCGTCTACATCGTCTGCTCGCTGCTCGACGCCGAAGGAACGGACCAGGTCACCTGGTTCCTCAACGCGCACCCCGGCTGGACGACGGAAGCCCTGTCGCTCCCCGCCGGCGCGAAGCACGGCCACGGCGTCCGCCTGGAACCGGGCCGCGACGGCACCGACGGCTTTTTTGTCGCGCGCCTCCGGGCTGCGTGCTAGCCAGCCGACCTATGGCTCAACTCACGGCCAAACCTGTATCCCGCCTGGAGACGATGATGCGTTTTTCGTCCGTTGCCCTTGCCGCCGCGCTTACCGTCGTATGCGTGTCGACGTCGCTCAGCGGGCAGCGCCCCGACGCCCAGATCGACGCGCGTTCGATGCAGCTGCTGGCGCAGGGCCGTTCGCTGATGACGGCGGGCAACCTCGACGGCGCGACGGATGTGCTCGAGACGTCGGTCGCGGTCGATCCGCGAAACCGCGCCGCGTTCCTGCTGCTCGCGCGCGTCGCGGAAACGCGTGACCTGCCAGGCAAGGCGATCCGCCTGTACCGCGAGGCCTTGCTGCTGGAGCCGAACGACGTCGCGGCGCTCAAGGGGCAGGGCGAGGCACTGGTCGCGAAGGGCGCCGTGGTACGCGCGAAGGACAATCTCGTGAAGATCCGCACGCTCTGCAAGGGTGTCTGCCCCGAAGCGACGCAACTCGCGGCGGTGATCGCCAAGGGCCCACCGATCGCAACGGCTCAGGTCGAGAAGTCACCAGTAGCGGCCAAGGACTGATCATCCATTTTCTCGTCATCCTGGACTTGATCCAGGATCCAGAGCGACGATCGTCGTACTCAGTAACTCTGGATCCTGACTTTCGTCAGGATGACGAAATTGTCTTGGGGAGACGGGGTCAACCGACAGCTTTCGCCAACGCCGTGAAGTCGGCAACCGAAAGCGTCTCCGCTCGCCGCGTAGCCTCCACGCCGATCCGCTCCAGCGCATCGAGCGCGCCCGGCACGCCCTTCAGGCTCTGCCGCAGCATCTTGCGCCGCTGCCCGAACGCCGCGCCCGTCAGCCGCTCCAGCACCGCGAAGTTCACCCCCTCCGGCGCCTCCACCGGCACCAGATGCACCACCGCGGACATCACCTTCGGCGGCGGCGTGAACGCCGACCGGTGCACCGGCATCGCGATCCGCGCAGTCGAGCGCCACTGCGCCAGCACCGCGAGCCGCCCGTAATGGTCGTCGTTGGTCTTCGCGACGATCCGCTCGGCGACTTCCTTCTGGAACATCAGCGTGCACGACTGCCACCACGGCAACCACGATGTCGACAGCCACCCGACCAGCAACGCCGTGCCGATGTTGTACGGCAGGTTCGACACGATATGCGGCTTGCCCTCGAACAGCGCAGGCGCGTCGACCTCCATCGCGTCGCCCTCAATCACCCGGAGCCGCCCCGGATACGCCTCACCAAGCTCTGCCAGCGCAGGGATACACCGCCGATCGCGCTCGATCGCCGTCACCCGCGCACCCGCCGCAAGCAATGCGCGCGTCAGGCCACCAGGACCGGGGCCGACTTCGAGCACCTCGGCATCCTGAAGGTCGCCCGGCACCGCGGCGATCCGCTTGAGCAACTGCCCGTCGAACAGGAAATTCTGCCCAAGCGCCTTGCTCGCGTTCAGTCCATAGCGGGCTATCACCTCACGCAGCGGGGGAAGCTCCGTCAATGCAGCCTCGCTCACGACTGGGCAGCGGTCTGAGCGCGCCGGTCCGCCGCTTCACCCGCCATCGCGATCGCCGCGATCATTGCGCCCGGCTCGGCGATATTTTTGCCGGCAATTGCAAACGCCGTGCCGTGATCGGGCGAAGTCCGCACGATCGGCAGGCCCAGAGTCATGTTCACGCCCTCGTCGAAATGGATCGTCTTCAACGGCACCAGCGCCTGATCGTGATAACAGCACATGACCACATCGTACGTCGCCCGCGCCCGCGGATGGAACATCGTGTCCGCGGCGAACGGTCCGGTCGCATCGATGCCCTCCTCGCGCAGGATAGCGACCGCTGGCGCGATGATCTCGATCTCCTCGCGGCCAAGCGCGCCCTGTTCGCCGGCATGCGGATTGAGCCCCGCAAAGGCGAGACGCGGATTCGCGATCCCGAAATTCCTGAGCAGACCGCGGGCGGTCACGCGCGACTTCGCCACGATCAACTCGATCGACAGCGCCCCCGAGACAGCGTTAAGTGGGATATGCGTGGTGATCGGCACCACCTTGAGCGACGGCCCGGCCAGCATCATCACCGCATTATCGGCGGCGACACCGGAGCGCTCGGCGACGAACTCGGTCTGTCCCGGATGCGTGAAGCCGATCGCGTAGAGTTGCGCCTTCGACACCGGCCCCGTCACCAGCGCGCGCGCCGCGCCGTTCCGGACTAGTCCGACCGCCAGTTCCAGCGCATGCAACGCAGAGCGCGCACCATCCGCATCGGGCTGTCCCGGGACGATCGCGCCGCCATCGCCTACCGACAACACCGGCAGGGCGGAGGGAAATGCCGCGACCGCCTCGGCCAGATCGGCGACGCGTGCGATCGGCCCCGTCCAGACCCGCTCGATCGCGCGCGCATC
Organism: Sphingomonas sp. PP-CE-3A-406; assembly: GCF_003688625.1. GTDB lineage: Bacteria > Pseudomonadota > Alphaproteobacteria > Sphingomonadales > Sphingomonadaceae > Sphingomonas. The sequence continues at coordinate 524,970 of NZ_RCWY01000001.1, read as the reverse complement.
GCCCACCGCGACGAACGGCGGCAGGTGATGCGTGACGCGCGCGTCCCACGCCTTGGCGATGATCTCCGGCCCGATCCCGGCAGGATCGCCCATCGAGATCGCGATTGGCGGCGTGGCGATCACGTCGCGCTCAACGATAGTCGACGATCGCATCGCGCCGCAGATCGCGCAGCTTCTGCTGCGCACGCAGGTTGACGCGCTGCTGTTCGAGCTGGCCCTGGATCTGCTCCGAATTCGGCACCGATCCACCGGCGGCTTCGTCCCGGCCGCACAATACCAGTGCACGCACACCCTGTTCGGCCGAACCGAACGGCGGCGTCGACTGGCCGACCTGGAGCTTCAGCATGATCTCTTGCAGCTGCGGCGGCAGGTCGCGGATCCGGACCGTGTCGTTGTCGACCACGTCGGCGCCGATCCCGGCCGCGACCTTCTCGACGGTGCCGCAACCACGCAGGTCCTGCGTCGCTTTGGCAAAGGCCTGCGCGCGCGTGCTCGCCTGCGCCTGCGTCGTGTTGGGCGGGAACCGCAACGTGAGCTGCTTCAGGCTGAGCTTGGCATCGCGCGGGTCGGCGGTCAGCACCTGGCGCTTGTCGGTCAGGTACAGGATCGAATAGCCGCCCGGCACCTCGATCGGTCCGGCGACCTGGCCGACCTGCATCGAGGTCGCGGCTTCGGACAGCGGTCCCGGCAGAGTCGCCGCACGGATCCAGCCGAGATCGCCGCCGACCGCACGCGTCGACGCTTCCGAGAACTGCCGCGCGAAATACTCGAACGGCTGCGCGCCCTTCTGGATCTCCTGGAGGATCTGCTTGGCGTTCGCATAGACCTGCTGGCTGTTCGCCGGCGTCGCCGCGAGATAGATTTCCTTCAGGTTGAACTCGTCGGTGCCCTTCGCGGCTTGGAGACGGTCGATGATCGACTTGACCTCCTCGTCGCCGACGTTGACGAACGGCTCGACGCGCTTGCGCAGATAGCGCTGCCAGGCGAGTTCGCCTTCGATCTGCCGCTTGAGCGATCGTTCGGACGACCCGGATTCGCGCAGATAGGCACGCATCGCCTCGGGCGTGCGGTTGAAGCGCTTCGATACGCCGGCGAAGCTCTGCGTCATCTCGGCAGGCGTGATGACGACGTCTGCGGTCTTGGCTTCCTGGATCTCGAGGGTCTCGTCGATCAGCTGGCGCAGCACCTGCAGCTTGAGCCGATCGCGATCCTCCGGCGACAACTTCGCCTCGTTCGCCATCGCCACCAGCGCGACCCGCTGGTCGACGTCGGTCCCGGTGATCACCGTGTCGTTGACGACCGCGGTCGGCTTGCGGACGTTGGGGTCGAGCTTGCCGAAGATCTGGAGGTTGGTCGGGATATCGAGGCCGGTATTGTCCGGCACGCTCTGATCCTGGACTGTCTGGCTCGAGTTGGCCTGATCCGCATTCGGCTGAGATGGAGCCTGCTGGGACGGAGCAGGCTGAGCAGCAGCAGCCTTCGATGGAGCAGCCCGTGACGCAGCCGGCTTGGGCGCCGCCCGGCGCGGCGCGGTCTGTGCGATCGTGCTCGCGGCGAGCGCCGCCAGGACGACGGTCCCGATCATACGGCCGCCACGCGCCGCCAGTCGAACATCATGCTTCAAGTGTCGATATCCCATCATCGGCCTAGCGGACCGCGTCGCCATGTCATGGCGGCGCATCCGTCAAGGCTTGCCTCATCGTAGCTGAATGCGGGCTTAGCGGCCGAGATTGGTGAAGGCCAGCGTCAACAGGTAGCTGTTGCCCTTCCGCGCGTCGCCCGTGTTGTTGTAGGTCCGCCGCCAGGTCGCGCCGAGGCGGAGGCAGTCGTCCTCGTACTGGAAGCCGACGCGGTGGCGGATCGGCGTGAAGCCGTCGCTGGCCGACAGCGGGTCCTCCGACTTGTTCGTAAGATCGACCACCGCCGACCCGAACGCCGACCAGAAGCGCGCGAACTGGACGCGGCCGGCCGCGCGGATTTCCTCGCGATCGCGCAGATCCTCGATCGAGGCGTCGATGTTGCGGTTCAGCTTCAGATAGCCGACCAGGACATAGGTCGCGCGCGACCCGATCGTCGCGTCGATCTCGTTGCGGCGGATAGCGAAACCATCCTTGTCGAGCCGATAACGATGGACGATCGACACGAAATCCCGGAACCGCAGTTCGGTACGACCGACGATGTCGGAGAAGCGATCGCTGAGCCCGGTGCCGTCGGGCAGGATCGTCGGGCGCGTGCTCAACCGATAGCTCTGGCCGACGTTTGTGGTGAAGCTGATCCCCGGCAGATCGAACGCCCATTCGCCGCCATAGGTCGCGCGCGACGAATCCTCGAACCGGTCATAGCCGGCGAACCGGTTGAGCGAGAACAGATTGGTGTCGTCGAGATCGACTGCGCGCGAATCCTCGTTCGGCAGCGTGATGTTCGCGAATTTCGGCGCCGCGACCAGCTGGATGCGTGGCGTGAAGCGCTGCGTACCGCCGAGGAACGTGCCGATGAACGGCCATTTCACATCGACCGCGACCGCGCCGATCGCGCGCTGGCTGAACCCTTCTAGGCCGCGATAGCTGAGGTTGGTCGTCGCCAGCGTATCGTTCGTATTATACAGGTCGCCGCGCGCGAACGCCGTGAACGTGACTTCCTGCCCCCAATTGGTCAGCCGGCGCAGGTCCCATTGGAGGCTGGCGAACGCACGCTGCGTGTCCTGCCCATCGGTGCGGGTCAGCGCGAGCGTGTTGAGCTGGAGCTGGAACTTACCGCCGATCAGGCCGTCGTCGAACCGCTTGCGGTAATCGATCTCGGGCAGCGCGATTGGTTGCTGGCCCTGGCTGTCCTTGACGCGCAGGGTCTGCGCATACCAGCCGCTGACCGCGAAATAGCTGGTGTCGTCGATCCGTTCGAGGCTGGCGGTAGTGCGCAGCCGGTCGTCGCGCGAGATATCGTACCGCCGCAGGAACGTGCGATCGGTGGTCAGGCGAAGCGATCCGCTCGCGGTCCAGTTCGGCGAGAGCTGATAGCGCGCCATGCCGTCGACATAGCCACGGAACGCCATCTCGGTATCGGTCGGGTTGGCGGTGTTGAGGTCGTCGCTGCGCCGGCTCTCGGTCGCATAGGCGCGGACGCTGAACGCCCCCTTGGTGCTGAGCGCGGAATAATCGACCTGCGCCATCGGCAGCACGCTGCTGTAGATGTGCGGCGTGACGATCAGCCCCTGGTTGGGCGCGAGCTTGAAATAATAGGGGACGCTGACTTCGAGACCGTTGACGCGGCTGTAGCCGCCGTTCGGCGAAAGCAGCCCGCTGTCGCTGTCCCCACCGACCGGGTTCGAGAATTTGGGCAGCGGCAGGCTCGGCAGACCGAACAGATGCAGGCGCGCGCCGGCGTAATAGATTCGCTTGCGCTCGGGGCGATAGGTGACGCGGACCGCGGTGATCTTCCACGTCGGTTCCTTCGGACAACCCGCCGAGGTGCCGACCGCGCACGGCGTATAGGCGGCGGTCTTGAGGTTGACCGTACCGTCGGAGTCGCGCGTGCCCTGTTTGGCCGCGAGCCGCCCGCCCTGTTCGAGCACGACGAGCATGTTGTCGACCACGCCGTCCTTGAGCGAATCGGTCAGGTTGATCTCGTCGCCATAGGCGATGTCGCCCTGGGGATTGGTGACCGCGATGTTGCCGGATGCGACGACCTTGCCGGTCTGGCGGTTCCACACGACCTTGTCGGCACGCAGGCGGTTGCCCTGGCGGAACATCCGGACCTCGCCGGTCGCGGTGACGATCTGCGTGTTGGTGTCGTATTCGAGGCCGTTGGCGCTGAACTGCACCTGGTCTTCGGCGGGAGTCGCGGCGGGCGCATTGGCGACCGGTGCGTCCTGCACGGGGGGCGGGACCGGACGGCTCTGGAAATCCTGGGCATGCACGGGCGAGCTCGCCAGTCCGCACGCCAAGGCGAGCGAAACGGCACAACCCGTCAAAAGGTCGATACGCAACACGATCCGAACCAACCCCTTTGGCACTCGGCAGCCGTTTGCCGCCCTATCGCCCGCCTATCGCACCACCGGCGCTTCGCTGCAATCGCCGTGAGATGACAGGCCGCCACCTTGCTTTGCCAAGCCCGCGGCATCAACTTAGGGCCAAGCCCATCCTACCGTTCAAAGCTTCCCGAGGTTTCTTCATGCAGATCGTCTTCGCCCCGACCGTTCCCGCCAACGCCCCGATCCTCGCCGTCCCCGTTGCAAAGGATGGCGTGGCCAAGATCAAGTGGAGCGCGATCGGCGGGGATGTCGAGGCAGTGGCGACCAGCGCAGCGGCTGCGGCACGCTTTGCAGGCGAGGCAGGCTCGGTGGTCGAGCTGTTCGTGCCGGTCGACGGCGCGGTTCGCCAGGTCCTGCTCGTCGGAGTTGGCGCCGGCGAGACTGCCGATTGGGAGAAGGCTGGCGGCGCGATCACCGCGCGCCTGCTGACTTCGGGCGCAACCTCGGTAGTCGCCGACCTCTCGGCCGGCGGCACACCGACCCCGGAGGCCGCCGCCCACTTCGCCGCTGCCGCCGCTCAGCGCGCATGGCGCTACGACACGTACCGCACCAAGCTGGCCGAGAAGTCGAAGCCGACGCTGACCGAGATCACCGTTGCCGGCGCGCCCGAGGGCACCGATGCAGCCTGGACCGACGCGGCTGCGGTCACCGAGGGGCTCGACCTGACGCGCTGGCTGGTCACGTCGCCACCGAACGTCGTCTATCCCGAGAGCTTCGTCGAGAAGGTGACGAAGGACATCGAAGGCCTCGGGCTCGAGATCACCGTGCTCGACGAAGCGCAGATGACCGAGCTCGGCATGGGCTCGCTGCTCGGCGTCAGCCAGGGCTCGCGCCGTGAAGCACGCATCCTCGCGCTCAAGTGGAACGGGGCAGGGGCTGACGCGCCCACGCTCGCGTTCGTCGGCAAGGGCGTGACGTTCGATTCGGGCGGCATCTCGATCAAGCCCGGCGCGGGCATGGAAGACATGAAGTGGGACATGGGCGGCGCAGGCGCGGTCGCCGGTGCGATGAAGGCGCTCGCCGGCCGCAAGGCCAAGGCGAACGTCGTCGGCGTGATGGGCCTGGTCGAGAACATGCCCGACGGCGCCGCGCTGCGTCCGAGCGACGTCATCACCTCGATGTCCGGCCAGACGATCGAAGTGCTCAACACCGACGCCGAGGGTCGCCTCGTGCTCTGCGATTGCGTGACCTGGGTACAGCAGGCGCACAAGCCGACCACGATCGTCGATCTCGCCACGCTCACGGGGGCGATGATCGTCGCGCTGGGTACCGAGAATGGCGGCATCTTCGCCAACGACGACGCGCTCGCGGATCAGCTCATCGCGGCGGGCAAGACCACCGGCGACACGCTGTGGCGCTTCCCGCTGTCGCCCGCCTACGACAAGCTGATCGACTCGCCGATCGCCGACATGAAGAACGTCGGCCCCCGCGGCGCCGGCTCGATCACCGCCGCCCAGTTCATCAAGCGCTTCGTCGACGAAGGCGTGAAGTGGGCGCATCTCGACATCGCCGGCATGGTCTGGTCCGACAAGCCCGGCACCAACCACGACAAGGGCGCGACGGGTTACGGCGTGCGCCTGCTCGACCAGTTCGTAGCGGACAACTTCGAGGGCTGAACGACGGGGAGGGGGAACGCCGCCCCCTCCCGTCATCCTCTTCTTCGTCATCCTGACGAAAGTCAGGACCCAGGATACCAAACGATGCGCTCCATGGCTCTGGATGCTGACTTCCGTCGGGATGACGGAGCGATTTTGTTAGGGCGAGGAAACTATGCAAGTCGATTTCTACCACCAAACCAGCCCCCTAGACCGCGTCCTCCCACGCATAGCCGAGCGCGTCGTCCAAACCGGCGGCCGCCTCCTGATAGTCGCCGAACCCGAAGAACAGCGCGTCGCGCTCGACCGCTTGCTCTGGTCCTACGCTCCCGAGAGCTTCCTACCCCACGCCCAGGTCGGCAGCAACGACGACACCGCCCAACCCATTCTAATCGCTCAAAATATTCCAGAAACCGCCCCCGCCAACGCCGCCCGCAACGTCGCGGTGGTAGACGGACGTTGGCGTGACCTTATCCTAACTTTTGACCGAGCCTTCCACATCTTCGACGACGAAGCCATCCGCGAAGCCCGCCTCGCCTGGAAGGCGCTAGCCGACCACGACGACGTCGAGCGTCGCTACTGGAAGCAGAACGACTCCGGCCGCTGGGAAAAGGCCGCATAGGTTGCTTTAGCCGCGTGCCCCGCCTAAGCGCCGCGCATCCAACTACCGTCAACACAGGAGCCCGTGACCATCATGGCCGCGAACCGTACCTTTTCGATCATCAAGCCCGACGCAACCCGCCGCAACCTGACCGGTGCGGTCACCAAGATGCTTGAGGAAGCCGGCCTGCGCGTCGTCGCTTCGAAGCGCATCCAAATGACCCGCGAGCAGGCCGAGGGCTTCTACGCGGTCCACAAGGAGCGTCCGTTCTTCGGTGAGCTCGTCTCGTTCATGATCTCGGGCCCGGTCGTCGTCCAGGTTCTCGAAGGCGAGAACGCGATGCAGCGTAACCGCGACATCATGGGCGCGACCAACCCCGCCAACGCAGAGCCCGGCACAATCCGCAAGGAACTCGCCGAGTCGATCGAAGCCAACTCGGTCCACGGTTCGGATTCGGACGAGAACGCCGAGATCGAGATCGCCTATTTCTTCAAGCCCGAAGAAATCGTCGGCTGATGACCTGGCGGCTGCGACGGGCTGAGCCGGGCGATGCGCCCGCGCTATCGCTCGTCGCATCCGCCACGTTCCTCGACACCTACGCGACCGTGCTGACGGGGGCGGATATCGTCGCCCACTGCACAATGAAGAACAGCATCGCCATGTTCGAGACGTGGCTGTCCGATCCCGCGACGATCGTGACGCTGGCCGAGTACGAGCCCGGCCATGCGCCGATCGGCTACACGGTGCTGACCGCGCCGGACTTCCCGATCGAACCCGGCCCTGCGGACATCGAACTCCGCCGCATCTATCTCCTGAAGCAGGCCCAAGGCTCAGGCCTGGGCGCCGCCCTGATGGCCCGCGCATTCGAAGACGCCGCCGCGGCAGGCCGAACCCGCGTCCTACTAGGCGTATGGGACCAGAACACCCGCGCCCGAGCCTTCTACGAACGCCAGGGCTTCAAGGTAATCGGCGCCCGCCAGTTCATAGTCGGCACCACGCTCCACGACGACCCGGTCTACGCGCGAGCGGTGTGAGTTTCCCCGGCGAAAGCTCCGCGTTGCATAGCATCACTACCACCCCGGCGAAGGCCGGGGCCCAATTGGAAAGGTCGCAGTAACGGAACGCTGCCCTCCGTTAGCAACGTTCCCCAATTGGACCCCGGGCTCCGCCGGGGTGGTGCCGTTTAGAGGTAGGCAATCAAGTCGCCGGCTTCTCTTTCGCCCAGATGGCATCGAGCTTCGCCTGATCGCCGCCACGCTGGCGAACCCGTAGTCCCTCAAGCTTCATCGCGCGACCGCGCAACATCCGCCCCTCGGTCTTCCAGATCACATCATAGATCCCGCTCGCAGACCGCGTCGTATCCCCATCGAAATACTGCACGCTGACCAGCACCGGCAGCCGCCCCGCACGATCATCAGACCCACCATCGGTAAGCTTCAGCAACGGCGCCGAAAACCACGCCCCATCGATAATCGGCTCGGCCGGCGGCCGCTGCGGCGAGACGCCCAGCGCACGGGGGAAGGTGATCGTCACGTCCTGCAGGTCATGCCGCGCATCCTTCAGCAACAGCGTGTTACCGCCATCCTGCACGATCGCCGACAGATCGATCTTCGTCCGCTCGCGCGCCGCACTGGACTGCGCGGCGATCTTGTCCGCCTCGTTTGCGCGGTGATCCGACCAGTTGGTCCACAGCGTCAGCGCCGCAATCAGCACGCCCGCAACCGCCACGACCTCCGCAAGCGTCACCCAACGCCGCCGCGTCGCCGCAGCCTCGCGCCGTTCGGTCGGAGTCTCGGTACTCATCGCCCACCAGCCTCCAGCAAACGGGCAGGGGCCGCCAGTTCCCAACTGCGCGCGATCCGGTCCTCGACCAGCGCCCAGTCGGGATCGCCCGCAACATTCATCCCGACCCAGCCCGTCGCGGCAAGGTACGCCGGCCGCGAATACACGGCCGGGTTCGCCTCGACGAGCGTCGCCTGTTCATCGGTGCCGCTGGTCTTCACGCACACCATTGTCAGTCCATCGCCGTGATGATCCGCCCGGAACTGCGCGAACTGCTTGTCGGCCACGAAGAAGGTCGGCTGGCCATGTGAAACCTTCTCTTCGGTCTCGGGCAACGCCAAAGCCGCCACACGAACGCGGTCGAGGGGGGACAGATCGGTCATCGCGTCACGAACTCCGCCAAGGTCTTAGGGTACAAAGCATGTTCGGCCGCCAGAACGCGACGCGCAAGCGCATCCGCATCGTCGCCTGCAAGGATAGGCACCTCGGCCTGCCCCAGCACCACGCCGCCATCGAGCTCCTCGGTCACGACATGCACCGAGCACCCGCCGACCGCATCGCCCGCCGCGATCGCTCGTGCATGCGTATCGAGGCCCTTGTACTTGGGCAGCAGCGACGGATGGATGTTCACGATCCGATCCCGCCACGCCGCCACGAACCCATCCGACAGCAACCGCATATACCCGGCGAGCGCAACGACCTCGACACTAGCCTCGCGCAACGCCGCGTCGATCGCCGCCTCATAGGCCGGCTTCCCCAGACCTTTGGGCGAGAGCGCGAACGTCGCCACACCTTCCGACCGTGCCCATTCGAGCCCGGCCGCATCCGGCTTGTCCGAAGCGACCAGAGCGATCTCGTATGGACACCCCGCCGCACGCGACGCTTCTACCAGCGCCATCATGTTCGATCCGCGCCCCGAGATCAGCACGCCGACCCGCGTCTTTTCAGCCATGCGCCGCGGTCCAGTCCTCGCGCGCGCTCCACGTACCCGCCGACCCACGCACCGTGCAGCCATGCGCACCGGTCTCGATCCGCCCGATCGTGAACACCGTCTCGTCCGCCGCTTCGAGCGCCGCGGTCACCGCCTCGGCCTCGTCGGCACTCACCATTACGACCATGCCGATCCCACAGTTGAACGTGCGCGCCATCTCCTCCGGCTCGATCGCACCTTGAGCCTGCAGGAACGCCATCAACCGCGACTGCTCCCAGGCATCCGCATCGACCACCGCATGCACGCCCTCGGGCAGCACGCGCGGGATGTTCTCGAGCAGGCCGCCGCCGGTGATATGCGCCAGCCCCTTGATCCGCCGCTCGCGCAGCAACGGCAGCAGGCTCGCGACATAAATGCGAGTCGGCGCCATGAGATGATCGATCAGCAACTTGTCTTGGTCGAACAGCGCAGGACGATCGAGCTTCCAACCGCGATCGGTGGCAAGCCGCCGAACCAACGAGAACCCGTTCGAATGTACGCCCGACGACGCCAACCCGAGCATCACGTCGCCCGCCGCGATCTCGCGCCCGGTCAGCACGTTGGTCCGCTCGACCGCGCCGACGCAGAAGCCCGCCAAATCGTAATCGCCATCTGCATACATGCCCGGCATCTCGGCGGTCTCGCCCCCGATCAGCGCACAGCCGGCGGTCTTGCAACCTTCCGCAATCGAGGCGACGACGCGCTCGGCGACTGCCGCATCGAGCTTCCCGCTCGCATAATAATCCAAGAAAAACAGCGGCTCGGCACCCTGCACGATCAGATCGTTGACGCACATCGCGACGAGGTCGACGCCGACACCCTCATGCCGGTCCCATTCGATCGCCAGCTTCAGCTTGGTGCCCACGCCGTCGTTCGCCGCGACCAGCAACGGATCGACGAACCCGGCCGCCTTGAGGTCGAACATCCCGCCAAAGCCACCAAGATCGGCATCCGCCCCCGGCCTACGCGTCGAGCGCGCGAGCGGCGCGATCGCCCGCACCAGCGCATTGCCCGCGGCGATCGAAACGCCCGCCTGAGCGTAGGTGTAAGGGCCCGAAGCGGGAGCGGCGGAGTCTGGCGTATCGGTCATGATCGGTGCTGCTAGCCACATCGCGCTTGGATTTCCACGTCTGCTTCGCCAAAAGGCCCGCGTGACGCGTATCAAAGCCCTTCCTGCCGCCCTCGCCGGCGCTGCCCTGCTATTGAGCGGCGGCACAGTGCTCGCGCAGATCGAAGGCGGCAACCGAGGCGCAGCCCCGGTCGACAGCGGCAGCGCGTACGAGGTCAGCGGCGTGACGGTCGACGTCGCGGGCAAGACCGCCGACGCTGCGCGCTATAGCGGCTGGCGGCTCGCACAGCGCAAAGCCTGGGTGCAATTGTCGAACCGGCTCGGCGGTGGTGGCGGTCTAGTCTCCGATGGCACGCTCGATTCGCTCGTCTCCGGGATCGTCGTGGAGAACGAACAGATCGGCCCGCAGCGTTACATCGCCAAGCTCGGCGTGCTGTTCGATCGCGGCCGCGCCGGCTCGATCCTCGGCATCTCGACCTATGCCGATCGTTCGCAGCCGATGCTGACGATCCCGATCCAGTATTCGGGCGGCGTCGGCCAGGCGTTCGAGCAGAGCACGCAGTGGCAGCAGGCCTGGGCGCGCTATCGCACCGGCAACAGCAGCATCGACTATGTCCGCCCATCAGGCTCCGGCCCCGATGCGCTCCTGCTAAACGTCGGCCAGATGCAGCGCCCCGGCCGCGGCTGGTGGCGGACGATCCTCGACCAATATGGCGCGAGCGACGTGCTCACCCCGGTCGTGAAACTGTATCGCCAATGGCCCGGCGGCCCGGTGATAGGCGTGTTCGAAGCGCGCCATGGCCCCGACAACGACCTGATCGGCAGCTTCACGCTGCGAGTCGGTACGCCCGACGGCATCGCGCAATTGCTCGACACCGGCGTGAAGCGGATCGACGACCTGTACCAGCAGGCCCGCCGCAACGGTTCGCTCCGCGTCGACTACAGCCTCTCGCCCCCGCCGCCGCCCGAAGCCGCAACGATAGACGATCTGCCGACCGACGAGACCGCGGACGCCAATACCGCAGCGCTGACCGGCGGCGAAGGCATCTCCGTCATCGTCCAGTTCGACACGCCCGCAGCCACGGCTGTATCCTCGACCGAAGCCGCACTCCGCGCGATCCCCGGTGTCCGCTCGGCGGCAACGACCAGCCTTGCACTCGGCGGCGTCTCGCTGATGCGCGTCGCGTACGATGGCGACCCTGCGGCGCTGAAGACCGCGCTCGAAGCCCGAGGCTACCAGGTATTCGGCTCCGGCCAGACGATCCGCATTCGCCGGGTCGCCCAACTTCTTCCGCCGGACTTGCCCGCGGACAATGCGACGACAGGGTGAGCGCGACCAAGATGACTCAAATTGCGCTGCCACTCGGGTGGCCGGCGGACCCTCGCGACGACGCCTTCCTGGTTACCCCTTCCAACTCGCGGGCCGTCCACACGCTGGAGCATACGGGTACCTGGCCCGTCATGACTGCCATCCTCACTGGACCGCGCAAATCGGGTCGCAGCCTGCTCGCGCGGATCTTCGCGGCAAAGAGCGGCGGCACGATCATCGACGATGCCGAGCGCGTGCCCGAGGCGCAGCTGTTCCACGCCTGGAACCGCGCGCAGGAGGAGCACAGGCCGCTGCTGATCGTCGCCGACGCCGCGCCGCCCGAATGGAAGGTAAAGCTTCCAGACCTGCGCTCGCGCCTCGCCGCCAGCCCGATCGCGGCGATCGGCGCGCCCGACGACGAGCTCATGCGACTGCTGCTGGCGCATTTGTTCGAGCGCCGCAGCCTCGATGCCCGCCCCGATCTGATCGACTGGCTCGCGACCCGAATCGAGCGCAGTCATATTACCGTAACGCGAACCGTCGATGCGCTGGATCAGGAGGCGATGGAACGTCGCAAGCGCTTGTCCATTCCTCTTGCACGAACCACACTCACCGAGGCCGGGCTGATCCTCCGGCCGCAACTCGCTCTCGACCTCCCGCTCTTCACGCCACCATAAGCCCCCAAGAGGCCCGATGAACCGTCCAGCCCATATCGTCCGCCAATCGGAAGACGACGACGATCCCATCGGCGCAGAGCCGAACGACCGGTTTTTCAACCGCGAGCTGTCCTGGCTCGCGTTCAACCGGCGTGTGCTGGAGGAGGCTTGCAACCCCGCGCATCCGCTGCTCGAGCGGCTCCGCTTCCTGTCGATATCGGGGTCGAACCTCGACGAGTTCTTCATGGTCCGCGTCGCCGGTCTGAAGGGACAGCAGACGCAGGACGTCGACCGACGCTCGGCGGACGGCCTCACCGCGGGCCAGCAGCTGACGGCGATCGTCCGCGAGGCCGACGAACTGATGGCCAGCCAGCAAGCGGTATGGGGCGACCTGCGCGTGCTGCTCGACGAAGCAGGGCTGTTCGTGCTGCGGCGCGAGGCGGTCGAGGGCGAGGCCGACGAGTGGCTCGAAACGCATTTCCGCGATCAGATCTTCCCGATCCTGACACCGCAGGCGCTCGACCCCGCACATCCGTTCCCGTTCATCCCGAACCGCGGCCTGTCGGTGATCTTCGACCTTGTCCGCCGTTCGGATAACGAGCCGGTCCGCGAACTGGTCATGCTCCCTCACACGATGACGCGCTTCGTCCGCCTGCCTGGCGAGCCCGCACGCTACATCTCGATCGAATCGATCCTGAAGCGGTTCGCGCCGGTCCTGTTCCCGGGCTACGAAGTCCTCGCCGCCGCCAGCTTCCGCGTCCTGCGCGACAGCGACATGGAGATCGAGGAGGAAGCCGAGGATCTCGTCCGCTACTTCGCCAACGCGATCAAGCGCCGCCGCCGCGGCCGCGTGATCCGCCTCGAACTCGAAACCGGTATTCCCGACGTGCTGGCGGCTGTGCTCAAGGATGAGCTCGGTGGTGCGGACGCTATCATCACCGAGAGTGGTAACCTGCTTGGCATCGTCGACCTCGATGGGCTGGTCGACGAGGATCGCCCCGACTTGAAATTCCCGCCCTTTACGCCGCGCTTCCCCGAACGAATCCGCGAATTCGGCGGCGATTGCTTTGCGGCGATCAAGGCCAAGGACATCGTCGTTCACCACCCTTACGAGACGTTCGAAGTGGTGCTCGCCTTCCTCAAACAGGCGGCGAACGACCCCGATGTCGTCGCGATCAAGCAGACGCTCTACCGCGCCGGCAAGCAGCCAGCGGTCATCAACGCACTGATTACCGCCGCCGAGGCGGGCAAGTCCGTCACCGCGGTCGTCGAGCTGAAGGCGCGGTTCGACGAAGAGCAGAACATGGTCTGGGCCTCCGCCCTCGAGCGCGCTGGCGTGCAAGTCGTCTACGGTTTCATCGACTGGAAGACGCACGCGAAGGTATCGCTGGTGGTCCGCCGCGAAGGCCAGGCATTCCGCACCTACTGCCATTTCGGCACGGGCAATTATCACCCGGTCACCGCAAAGATCTACACCGATCTGAGCTTCTTCACCGCCGACGCCGCGGTCGGGCGCGATGCGGCGCAGATGTTCAACTACATCACCGGCTATGTCGAACCGACCGACATGGCGCGTGTCAGCCTGAGCCCGCGTGACCTTCGCCAGAACCTGATGAACCTGATCGACGTCGAGATCGCCAACGCGCGCGCCGGCAAGCCCGCGGGCGTCTGGGCGAAGATGAACTCGCTGGTCGACCCCGCGGTGATCGAGAAGCTGTACGAGGCGAGCGGGGCAGGGGTGGAGATCGATCTCATCATCCGCGGCATCTGCTGCCTGCGCCCCGGCGTGCCTGGGTTGTCGGAGACGATCCGCGTAAAATCCGTGATCGGCCGGTTCCTCGAACACAGCCGTATCTGGGCGTTCGGCAATGGCAAGGCGCTCCCCAACGACGGTGCGAAGCTGTTCATCTCGTCTGCCGACTGGATGCCGCGCAACTTCGACCGCCGCGTCGAATATATGCTGCCGATCCTCAACCCGACCGTCCACGATCAGATCCTCGATCAAGTCATGGTCGCGAACCTGATCGACAACGAGCAGAGTTGGGAGCTAGGCCCCGACGGCGAATACAGTCGCGTCGATCCCGGCGACCGCCCGTTCAACCTGCATCGGTATTTCATGACGAATCCTTCGCTCTCCGGCCGCGGCGCTTCGCTCGCGACCAGCAATGCCGTGCCGACGCTATCGCTCCGTCGAAAACGATGAGCGTCACCAATATCCTGTTCGGTAATTCCCCGCCCAAGGCCGAGACCGACGATCATCCGCGTACGGGAATCATCGATATCGGCTCGAACTCGATCCGTCTGGTGGTCTACCAGGGGCCGCCGCGGCTCCCCGCGATCCGGTTCAATGAGAAGGTGTTGGCGGGGCTCGGGCGTGGGCTCGCCGCTACCGGCGCGATCGAGAAGTCCGCGCTGAAGACGGCACGCGTCGCGCTGGCGCGGTTCGCTGCGGTGGCGAAGGAAATGGAATGCTCGACGCTCCGCACGGTCGCGACCGCGGCGGTACGCGATGCGAAGAACGGCGGCGAACTCATTGCCGCGGCTGAACAACTTGGTCTAACCGTCGAAACGCTGTCGGGCGAGCAGGAAGCCAGCGCGGCCGGCTACGGTGTGCTGTCCGCTATCCCCGAAGCGGATGGCATCGTCGGCGATCTCGGTGGCGGCAGTCTCGAACTCGTCCGCGTCCGCCGCGGCAAGATCGAGGAACGCGTCTCGTTCCCGCTCGGCGTCCTCCGCATCGGCCCGATCCGGGCCAAGCGCGGCAAGGTGCTCGCCCGCTACGTGGCGCGACTAGTCCGCGAGGCCGGCTGGACTGCTAAGGGGCAGGGGCTTCCGCTCTATCTCGTCGGCGGATCGTGGCGCGCGCTGGCACGGCTCGACATGGAACTGTCGGACTATCCGCTGCCCATCATCCACCAATATTCGATGACCGCAGCGACGATCACCCGGCTCAGTCGGACGATCCCGCAGCTTTCCAAGCCGCGCCTGAAAGCAATTCCGGGGCTGTCGTCGGGCCGCACGGCAACGCTCGCCGACGCCGCGGCATTGCTCGGCGTGCTGATGCGCCAGCTCGGCAGCCGGACGACGATCGTATCCGCCTATGGCTTGCGCGAAGGCCTTCTCTACGAAGACCTGAAGCCCGCAGACCGAACGCTCGATCCGCTGATCGTCGCCGCCCGCGAAGAGGGTCGCCTGCTCGGCCGCTTCCCCGAGCACGGCGATCTCCTCGACCGCTGGATTGCACCGCTGTTCACCACCGAGCCACCCGCGATGGCCCGCATCCGTCACACGGCATGCCTGCTGGCCGACGTAGGTTGGCGCGCCAACCCCGAGTTCCGTGCCGAACGCGGCGTCGAGGTCGCGCTGCACGGCAACTGGGTCGCGATCGACGCACCGGGTCGCGGAATGCTGGCGCAGGCGCTCTACACGAGCCTAGGCGGCGATCTGGCGGCGGCAGACCCCGTAGGGCGACTGGCGACCCCGGCCGCGCTGAAGAGTGCTACGGTCTGGGGCATGGCGATGAGGCTAGGCCAGAGGATGAGCGGGGGCCTAGCCGGGCCATTGAAGCGCTCGCGTCTCGCCGACGACGGCGTATCGCTCACGCTGACGCTGCGTCCGGACGATCGCGGCCTATACGGCGAGGCAGTAGAGCGTCGCCACGCAGCGCTAGCCGCCGCCCTGGGACGCAAACCTTTAGTGGCTCTTGCCTAAATCCTCCCCCGCAGGGGGAGGATTTAAGCGAGCGAGTTTAGGCGCAAGTAAAGCGTTCGATCCGGCCCTTGGCGTCCACATAAACGTTCAGGCGATCGGCGCGGAAATCCATCGTCACCGCGGTATTCGGCGCGATCCAGCGGAGCGTGTGCGCACCCGACCGGGTCTGCATGACGTCCGCCCGAGCATCGCTAGCGCGCTTGCCCACGAGATCGCCGAGCGACGCTGGATTGCACGCCGCAGCAACCGGCGAAGCGGAAGGCGTCTCGCCGCGCATCTCGACCGGCGTGCACGCCGCCGAGGCAAGCAGTGCCGCAGCCAGAACGATCCTCATGCGGCATCCTCCGTACGGGTCATCTTCAGCTTCCCGCCGATCACTGCAAACGCTAGCCGTCCCTCGACCAGATCGAGCGCATCGCGGCCGAACTGATCGAACCGCCAGCCTTCGAGCATCGGCAGCCCGGTCCGCACACCCGCAGCCAGCGCTTCGAGCTCATCGGTCCGAGCGAGCAATTTCGACGCCACATCAATGTCTCGCGAGCGGATCTTGAGCAGCAGCTTGAGGAGATCCGCGACCAGCGAACCCTCCTTGCCAAGCCCAGGCTTGCGATCGTCGCGTGGCGGCAGTTCATCGTCGCCAAGCGGTTGCGCCCCCTCGATCGCTGCCATCAAACGGCCGCCGATGTCGTTGCCGGCCCAGGTCGCCGACAACCCACGCACCCGCGCCAAGTCCGCCTGCTTCTTCGGCGGATGGCCCGCCATGTCGCCGAGCGTCTCGTCCTTGACGATCCGCCCGCGCGGCAAATCCTTCGCCTGCGCCTCCAGTTCACGCCAGCGCGCGAGTGCCTTCAGACGGCCCAGCACCTCCGGCTTGCGCCCCGAGATCCGCACGCGCTTCCACGCCAGATCGGGATCGTTCGCATAATTCGCCGTATCCCCGAGCCGCTCCATCTCCTGATCGAGCCACACACCGCGCCCGGTCTTGCGCAACCGCTCCAGCATCTTCGGGAAGATCTTCGAAAGATGCGTGACGTCGCCGATCGCATATTCGATCTGCCGCGCATCGAGCGGCCTGCGCGCCCAGTCGGTAAACCTAGCACCCTTGTCGACCGCGATCCCGAGCCAGCTGTCGACGAGGTTCGAATAGCCGATCTGCTCGCCCTGTCCGAGCGCCATCGCCGCGACCTGCGTGTCGAACAGCGGGAAGGGGGTCTTGCCGGTCAGGTTGTAGACGATCTCGATGTCCTGCCCGCCGGCATGGACGACCTTCAGCACGTCGTGATTCTCGACGAGCAGGTCGAGCAGCGGCTTCAGGTCGATCCCCGGGGCCATTGGGTCGATCGCGGCGGCTTCCTTGTCGTCGGCGATCTGAATCAGGCAGAGTTCCGGGTAATAGGTGCTCTCGCGCATGAATTCGGTGTCGACGCACACATAGTCGGCGTCGGCCATGCGCGCGCACAGATTGGCGAGCGTGGCGCTGTCGGAGATAAGCGGGTGGATATGCATGAGGTTTCCATAGCGAGGGTCGCCGAGGTTGACAAAGGCGGGTGATGAAGGAAAGCGCGAGGTACCTGTTTATCGTCCGAGAAGACCCATCATGCACGCCTATCGCACCCACAACTGCGCCGCCCTCCGCCCCGAACAGGTCGGCGAAGAGGTCCGCGTCTCCGGCTGGGTCCACAAGAAGCGCGATCACGGCGACCTCGTCTTCATCGATCTGCGCGATCATTACGGCATCACGCAGATCGTCACCGACGTCAGCGGCCCGGTCTTCAAGGTCATCGAGGGTCTGAAGAGCGAAAGCGTCGTTACGATCACCGGCAAGGTCACCGCGCGTGCACCGGAAGCCGTCAACCCGAACCTGCCGACCGGCGGGATCGAGATCCGCGCGACCGCGGCCACCGTCCAGTCGATGGCCGGCGAGCTGCCGATGCCGGTCGCGGGCGAGGCCGAGTATCCCGAGGATATCCGCCTGCGCTATCGGTATCTCGATCTGCGTCGCGAGCGGCTCCACGCCAACATCATGCTTCGCAGCCAGGTGATCACGTCGCTGCGCAACCGCATGAATTCGCAGGGGTTCACCGAATTTCAGACGCCGATCCTGACCGCATCGTCGCCCGAGGGCGCGCGCGATTACCTGGTGCCGAGCCGCGTCCATCCGGGCAAGTTCTATGCGCTCCCGCAGGCGCCGCAGATGTTCAAGCAGCTGCTGATGGTTGCGGGCTTCGACCGTTATTTCCAGATCGCACCTTGCTTCCGCGACGAGGACGCACGCGCCGATCGCTCGCCGGGCGAGTTCTACCAACTCGATTTCGAGATGAGCTTCGTCACGCAGGACGACGTGTTCAATGCGATCGAGCCCGTCCTGCACGGCGTATTCGAGGAATTTGCAGACTGGCAGGGCCATTCTGGAGCAAAGGGGGGCCGTCAGGTCTCCGCGCTCCCGTTCAAGCGCATCCCCTACCGCGAATCGATGCTGAAATACGGCAGCGACAAGCCCGACCTGCGCAACCCGATCCTGATCCACGACGTCGGCCATCACTTCGTCGATTCGGGCTTCGGCCTGTTCGCGGGGATCGTCGCCGGCGGTGACGTGGTCCGCGCGATCCCCGCGCCGAACACCGCCGACAAGAGCCGAAAATTCTTCACCGACATGAACGACTGGGCGCGCGCCGAAGGGCATGCTGGGCTGGGTTACATCACGCAGAAGAACGGCGAGCTCGGCGGCCCGATCGCGAAGAACCACGGCGAGGAAGCCACCCGGAAGTTGATCGCCGAGATGGGCCTTGGCCCGAACGACGGCATCTTCTTCGCGGCAGGCAAGGAACTGCCCGCCTCGAAGCTCGCCGGCGCCGCGCGTGCGCGGATCGGCGCCGACCTCGGCCTGATCGACGAGAACCGGTTCGAGTTCTGCTGGATCGTCGACTTCCCGATGTTCGAATATGACGAGGACGCGAAGAAGGTCGACTTCAGCCACAACCCATTCTCGATGCCGCAGGGCGAGATGGACGCGCTGGAAAACAAGGATCCGCTCGATATCCTCGCCTATCAGTACGATATCGTCTGCAATGGCGTCGAGCTGTCGTCGGGCGCGATCCGGAACCATCGTCCGGAGATCATGTACAAGGCGTTCGAGATCGCCGGCTACACGCAATCCGACGTCGACACGAACTTCGCGGGCATGATCAACGCGTTCAAGGTCGGTGCACCGCCGCATGGCGGCTCGGCGCCGGGGATCGACCGGATGGTGATGTTGCTCGCGGGCGAACCGAACATCCGCGAGGTCGTGCTGTTCCCGATGAACCAGAAGGCCGAGGACCTGATGATGGGCGCGCCGAGCCCGGTCAGCGCCAAGCAGTTGAAGGAACTCAACATCCGGTTGACGGTGGATGGTCCGAAGGACGCGACGAAGGTGGTCGCGCCGAGCGCTGGGTAACTTCCCTCTGTCCCTCGCCCCTACGGGGAGAGGGAAGGAGGAGCCCCTTGGCGACGGGAGGGTAAGAGGAGGTTGGTTTGCGCCAACGTCCCCTTACCCTCCCACCCGCAAGGGCGGGCGGGCCCCTCCCTCTCCCCGAAGGGGCGAGGGAAAGACGTCCCACGCTTTACCCACCCCCTTGACCATGCAAATACCCCTACACAGTAAGGGGTTGGCATGCGCGATGATCAGATGACACCGGCGCCAAGCCTCGTGCGCAGTCTCGGCGTCACCGGCGTCCTGTTCCTCACCCTCTCCGTCGCGACCCCCGCATCGTCGGTGTTCGTCATCGTCCCCGGCATGCTTCAGATCGCCGGCACTGGCGCAGTCTGGGCGACGCTGATCGCCGGACTCGTCTGCGTCGCGACCGCATTCGTCTATGCGGAGCTCTCCTCCGCATGGCCGGTCGCGGGCGGCGAGTACGTTGCGGTCGCGCATACGCTCGGGCCGATGGCGGGGTTCGTCATGCTCGGCGTCAACGTCTTCAACAACCTGCTCTTCCCCCCGGTCGCAGGCCTGGGCGTCAGCGCGGTGCTCGGCACGCTGGTCCCCGGCCTGCCGCAGATCCCCATCGCGATCGCCGTGGTCGCAGGGTCGACGCTCGTCGCGATCCTTCAGATCCGCGTCAACGCCTGGCTCACCGGGCTCTTCCTGCTCGTCGAGATGCTGGCGATCGGCGCGGTCGTCTGGCTCGGGTTCGCCGATACCGTCCGCCCGTTCGGCGACCTGCTGCTCCACCCGGTGATGCCGCAAGGGGCCACTCTCGTCCCCGCGTCCGCCGCCTCGATCGGCCTCGCCACCTCGATCGCGATCTTCGCGCTCAACGGCTACGGCGCCGCGGTCTACTTCGGCGAGGAGATGCTCGACGCCCCCCGACTGATCGCGCGCGCGATCCTGGCCTCGCTCGCGCTAACGCTGTTGTTCGAAGGCATCCCGATCGTCGCGGTCCTGGTCGGCGCACCGGACCTTCACGCCACGCTCACCGCCAACGACCCGTTCGGCCTTCTCGTCACCCTCCGCAGCGGCACCACGACGGCAAACTGGATCTCGATCGGCGTGGTCGTCGCGATCGTCAACGCGGTGATCGCCTGCATCTTAGCCTGCGCGCGCTTCTTCTACGGCACTGCGCGCGACGGAAGCTGGGGGCGTCCGCTCGATCGCTGGATGACGCAGGTTCACCCGAAGTTCGGCTCGCCCTGGGTGGGCACGCTGCTGGTCGGCGGGTTCGGGAGCGTCGCGTGCTTCCTGCCGCTCCAGTTGCTGCTCGTGCTCAGCGGCACCGGCCTTGTCGCGATCTACGCGGGCATCTGCGTCGCGGCGATGGTTGGCAGGCGTACCGGCAGAACCGCCCACGCACCCTACCAGATGCCGCTCTACCCACTCGCTCCGGTCGTAACGCTGCTCGCGCTCGGCTATGTCTGCTGGACGAGCTGGCTCGATCTCGAGGAGGGCCGCCCCGGCCTAATCATGACGGCCGCACAGATCCTGCTGTCAATCGCCTATTATTGGTTCGTCCTGCGTCGTCGCGGCGCCTGGAACGTTCAGATCCCGACCCTTGCGACGGAGCGTGATGCATGACGATACACCTGGCCGACTACGAAGCCGGCGACGAGTACGATGGCAAGTACAAGCACGACCTTACCGCGCTGCAAAAGCGCCTCGAGCACATCCAGGTCGCGCACATCGTCGCGGGCAAAAGCGCGATCGTGATGTTCGAGGGCTGGGACGCCGCGGGCAAGGGCGGCATCATCCAGCGTCTCTCCGCCGAATGGGACCCGCGCAACTACAAGGTCTGGCCGATCTCGGCGCCGACCGCGGACGAGAAGGCACATCATTTTCTCTGGCGCTTCTGGAACCGTCTGCCCGCCAACGGCAACATCGCGGTGTTCGATCGCAGCTGGTACGGCCGCATGCTGGTCGAGCGTGTTGAGGGGTTCGCCAGCGAGACCGAATGGCGCCACGGCTATGACGAGATCAACGCGTTCGAGGCACAGCAGGTCGAGAGCGGTACTACCCTCATCAAGCTGTTCATCCACACCACGCAGAAGGAGCAGGACCGGCGATTGAAGGCGCGGCTCGACGATCCGTGGAAGCACTGGAAGACCGGGCTCGACGATTTCCACAACCGGTCGCGCCGTGAAGACTATCTGGAGGCGATGGCCGAGATGTTCGCGCGCACCGACACCGCGACCGCGCCCTGGACGGTGATCGACGGCAACGACAAGAAGGCGGCCCGAATCGCCGCGCTGACGCTGATCGCGGACCGCCTCGAAGCGGGGGTTTCGATGGTGCCGCCACCGCTCGACCCGAAGGTCAAGCGCGTGGCGGAGAAGGCGTTAGGCCTTCGCTGACGCGTCAGGCTTTCGCGGATTTGGCCTCTGGTGCATCGGCCTGGATGAACTCGTCGTCCGCGTTGAGCAGCAGCATCTGGCCCTTGTCGATGCCGAAATAGGCACCGCGGAGCGCCAGCGTGCCGGCGGCCTCGGCCCTTCTGACGAACGGGAAGGTGCGCAGATTGGCGATCGAGGTTCGAACGGACTCGAGTTCCATCTCACGGCCCGCCTGATCGCTGTCGCCATACTTGGCGATGACCTTCTCGCGCGCGCCGTCGAGCAAGCTCACCCAGTCAGACACGAAGCCGCCAGCGCCATGGTCCGCGTCGGCAAAGGCCTGCGTCAGCGCGGCCTTGCAGCCGCCGCACTTCTCATGGCCCATCACGACGATCTCTTCGACCTTCAGCTGCGTAACGGCGAACTCGATGGCCGCCGACACGCCGTGATGGCCGCCACCGGTCTCGTAGGGCGGGACCAGATTGGCGACGTTGCGGACGACGAACACCTCGCCGGGGAGCGTGTCGAAGATCTGCGCGGGTTCGACGCGGCTGTCGGAACACGCGATGATCATCACCTTCGGGCTCTGGCCTTCCTGCAGTTCCTTCCAGCGCTCGCGCTGCGCCTCCCAGGGGCCGTCCTTGAAGCGGTGATAGCCTTCGATCATTTCCGGAAAGTGAGTTGGCACGGTTAGCCTTCCATATCAGTTTGCGATGCAACATGAAAAACTTGTCATGTTGAAACTGGTTCCATGATTTTATCCGGTTCGTCCGATGGTTCCAACCCGCTGACGGTGTCCGCCGCCATTGTCTCGAAGGCAGGGCGGGGCTATCTGGCGTGCATGAACGACATGACCCCGATGGCTGCGCCGGTCCGTGCGCGCAAGCCCGACTGGATCCGCGTCAAGGCGCCGACCTCCGCTGGCTTCGCAAAGACGCGAGAGCTGATGCGCTCCAAAAGCCTCACGACTGTGTGCGAAGAGGCGGCGTGCCCGAACATCGGCGAATGCTGGTCGAAGAAGCACGCGACGGTCATGATCCTCGGCGACACCTGCACGCGGGCGTGCGCGTTCTGCAACGTCAAGACCGGCATGCCACGTGCCGTCGACCGCATGGAGCCGCAGAACGTCGCCGATGCGGCCGCGCAGATGGGGCTCAACCACATCGTCATCACCTCAGTCGATCGCGACGATCTTCCGGACGGTGGCGCGTCGCAGTTCGTGAAGGTGATCCAGGCCATTCGTGCGTCGAACCCGACGACGACGATCGAAATCCTCACGCCCGACTTTCGCAACAAGGCGCAGGCAGCAATCGAGTCGATTGTCGAGGCACGCCCCGACGTCTACAACCACAATCTCGAAACCGTCCCGCGGCTGTATCCAACGATCCGCCCGGGTGCGCGTTACTATGCGTCCCTGCGGCTGCTGGAGAGCGTGAAGAAGCATGATCCATCGATTTTCACCAAGTCGGGCGTGATGCTCGGGCTTGGCGAGGAGCGTCTGGAGATCCATCAGGTGATGGACGACATGCGCTGCGCCGATATCGATTTCCTGACGATGGGCCAGTATCTCCAGCCCACGCCGCGTCATGCCAAGGTCGCCGAGTTCGTGCCGCCCAAGGCGTTCGACGCCTATGCCTCGATCGCACGCGCCAAGGGCTTCCTGCTGGTCGCATCGTCGCCGCTGACGCGGTCGAGCTATCACGCGGGCGATGATTTCGACCGGTTGCGCGCGAACCGTGACGCCAAGCTGGGCGTCGCGCGCATCTGATGCCGAAGCATTCGGAAACGCGCCATTTGCCCTACACGCCGGAGCAGATGTTCGACCTAGTCGCCGATGTCGGTCGCTATGCTGAATTCCTGCCCTGGGTCAGCGCGATGCGGGTGCGCTCGAACAGCGATACGGAGACGCTCGCCGACATGATTGTCGGCTTTAAGGGCCTGCGCGAGACGTTCACGTCGCGCGTGCAGAAGGTCCGGCCCAGCGAACTCAACGTCGATTACGTTGACGGCCCGCTCAAGTATCTGCGCAACGAATGGCATTTCCGACCCGAGCCGCAGGGTTGCGCGGTCGACTTCACCGTCGACTTCGCGTTCAAGAACCGGATGTTCGAGATGATCGCCGGGCAGGTGTTCGGCGCTGCACTGCGAAAGATGATCGGCGCGTTCGAAACCCGCGCCGCCGAGCTTTACGGGGCCGCAGCGTCCGGCAGCAAGAGTTCGAGCGCGCACAACGCGGCCTGAAGCCGGATCCCGCCACGACCGAGATCGCCGAAGTCCTTGCGATCGGCGTGAACGTCGGATGGGTCACGGCCCTTTTCGGCGCGACCAAACACCACCGTGCCGACCGGCTTCTTGAGCGAACCACCCCCGGGCCCGGCGACGCCAGTGATAGCCACCGCGATATCTGCGCCCGACTGCTTGAGCGCGGCCTGCGCCATGCTCCACGCGACCGCGATCGAAACCGCGCCGAAGGTTTCGAGCACGTCCGAACTGATCTTCAGCACGCCGAGCTTGGCGGCGTTCGAATAGGTGACGAAACCAACCTCGAACACGTCCGAGGACCCGGGAATCTCGGTCAAAGCGGCGGCGACAAGTCCGCCGGTGCAGCTTTCGGCGACTGCCACCCGGCGGCCGATCGCGCGGTTCTGCTCGACCACTTTACGCGCGGCGTCGACCAGTTCGGCGGGAAGGATCGTATCCATCAGCGAGTCTCCACCGGGCAGAGCAGCATCGCCACCGCGGCGATATCACCGCTGCGCGACTTCTGGGATTTGAGGTACCGCAACGTCTCGACGACGATGCCCGCGGTGTTGCGCGGTGGCAAGGGCTGGAGCAGCGTCACCATCCGGTCGATCGTCCCGCAATCACGCGTCGCGATCCGCCCGACGATCTGCGGCACCAGCAACGTCGTCAGCAGCGGCCGCGCAAACTCCGAATCGAGCATCGCATCCACGGCAGGATCGCTGAGCTTGACGATCGCCGCGCGCGCCGCCGGCCAGGCGCGGTCGGACTCGACCTGATAGCGGTCGATCAGCGCGCTCGACTGCGACCGGATGAGGCTGGCGGCAGGAAGCTGTGCCGCGCAGACGCGCCCGGTCTCGCGGAGAATGTCGGGCATCGCGACGAGCGTCAGCGATTCGGCCTCAGGCCCGGTGATGCAGCGCTGTTGCGCGACGGCCGGGCTGGCAAGCAGCGCGACCGCGGCAAGCGCGGCGACGATCTTCAAAGCGACGATCCGGGCAAGCGAATGGTCGCGACCGCCTGCGCGGCAATACCCTCACCGCGCCCGGTGAAGCCGAGCCGTTCGGTCGTCGTCGCCTTGACGCTGACCCGGTCGAGCGCCAGCCCGAGCAAATCTGCGATCCGCGCGGTCATCGCCGCGCGGTGCGGGCCGATCTTTGGCGCCTCGCACATGATTGTCAGGTCGACGAAATCGATCCGGCCGCGCTTGTCGGCGATCAGCTTGGCGGCGTGCTGGAGGAATTGCGCGGAGTCGGCGCCCTTCCATTGCGGGTCGCTCGGCGGGAAATGCGTGCCGATATCGCCCGCCGCGATCGTGCCCAGCAACGCGTCGGTCAGCGCATGCAGCGCGACGTCGGCGTCGCTATGCCCCGACAGCCCCTTGTCGTGCGGGATCAGGATGCCGCCGAGCCAGAGCTCTTCGCCGGTTTCGAGCCGATGGACATCGAAGCCCATCGCGGTGCGGGTCTCGTAGGCGACACGCGCTTCGGCGGCCGCGAAATCTTCGGGGTGGGTGACTTTCTCGAGCATCGCCGAGCCCTGCACCAACGCGACGCCGACGCCAAGCCGTCGCACCATCTGCGCGTCGTCGGTCGCTTCTTCGTCCGCGGGCCAGACGGCATGCGCGGCGCGCAGCGCCTCCAACGCAAACGCCTGCGGAGTCTGCACCCGGTTGAGGTCCGCGCGGGGTACGATGTCGCCCAGCAGGACGCTGCCGCGCGCCAGCGTATCGGTCACCGGCAGCACCGGAACGGCCGCATCCCGAGTCTTCAAGGCGGCAACGAGCGAATCGATGACCGCATGCGACAGGAAGGGGCGGGCGGCGTCGTGGATCAATACGTGCGTCGCATCGCCGACCGCTGCTAGGCCGTTGGTGACCGACTCGCGCCGGGTCAGTCCGCCCACCACGATCGACGCGTCTTCCAGCGCTGCGATTGCCAAGGCCTGCTGCCCGTTTGCAATGACAACGATCGTTTCGGCGATCGCCGGATGCGTCACGAACGCGTCGTGCGAATAGGCGATCATCGGCTGACCAGCGATCAGCGCGAACTGCTTGGGAACCGATCCACCCGCGCGCGCGCCAGTTCCGGCGGCGACGATGATCGCGACGATACGCTGTGCTGATGCCATGTCTGCCACCTAGCGCGTCGCCCGTGCGCTAGCCAGCCTTGCCTGAATCGGCGGGGCAGGGTAGGGGGATGCCTCTTTTTCAGGCAAATCCATGCGTAATCTTGCCCCTATCCAGATCGGTCCCGTCCGGATCGAAAGCCCCGTCGTGCTCGCACCGATGACCGGCGTCACCGACATGCCGTTCCGTACGCTGGTGCGACGCTATGGCTCGGGCCTCAACGTCACCGAGATGGTGGCGAGCCAGGCGGCGATCCGCGAAACACGCCAGTCGTTGCAGAAGGCCGCGTGGGATCGGCTCGAGGAACCGGTATCGATGCAGCTGATCGGCTGCACGCCGTACGAGATGGGCGAGGCGGCCAAGCTTAGCCAGGATCGCGGCGCGGCGATCATCGACATCAACATGGGCTGCCCGGTGCGCAAGGTCGTCAACGGCGACGCGGGCTCGGCGCTGATGCGCGACACCAAGCTCGCCAGCGCGATCATCGAGGCAACGGTCAAGGCGGTCGACGTCCCGGTGACGCTCAAGATGCGTATGGGCTGGTGCCACGACAGCCTCAACGCGCCCGATCTCGCGCGCATCGCCGAAGACCTCGGCATCAAGCTGATCACCGTCCACGGCCGCACGCGTAACCAGATGTACAAGGGCAGCGCCGACTGGGGCTTCGTCCGCAAGGTCAAGGACGCGGTCACGGTCCCTGTGATCGTCAACGGCGACATCTGCACCATCGAGGACGCCGAAGCCGCGATGGATCAGTCCGGCGCGGATGGCCTGATGATCGGCCGGGGTTCCTATGGCCGCCCCTGGGTGCTCGGTCAGGTGATGGAGTGGTTCGCCACCGGTCGACGCATCGAGGATCCGTCGATCACCGAGCAATATGACGCGATCGCAGGCCATTACGAGGCGATGCTCGAACACTACGGGATCGAGACCGGCGTCAACATGGCGCGGAAACATATCGGCTGGTACACCAAGGGGCTGCCCGGTTCGGCGGAGTTCCGCAACAAGGTCAACCAAGTCCCTGATCCCAAGCAGGTCAAGGCGATGCTGGCCGAGTTCTACGCTCCCTGGCGCGAACTTGCAGCGGCCTGACACCCAATCCAGGGTGCGGCCAGGCTTTGCGGAGTTGTTCGCAGCACTCCCAGTCGCGGTCGTCGTCGTCGATCCAGGCCACCGCGTCGCGCATGCCAACGCACTCGCCGAGCAATTGCTGAACCTGTCCGAGCGGTTGATGATCGGCCAACCGCTCGATGCGATCATACCGCCGCCCGACGACCCGCGTAACCGCGACGGGCACGGGCTGGCCGTATACGACACCGAGATATCGACCGCACGCGGCGTGAAGATCCGCGTCGATTTCGCCGAGACGCAGATCGCCGACTATCCCGGTTGGCGAGCTATCACGCTCCACGCCGCGGCGACGTCTCGGCGACTGGGGCATTCAGCAGATCGTGCTGCCGGGGCGAGAGCGGCAGTCGGCGCGGCCGCGATGCTCGCCCACGAGATCAAGAACCCGCTATCGGGCATCCGCGGTGCCGCGCAGTTGCTCGGCGCAGGCGAACTCACCACGCTGATCGTCACCGAGGTCGATCGCATCGCCGCGTTGATCGACCGCATGCAGGACTTCAGCGACACGCGGCCGCTGCCGCTCGCCAGCGAGAATATCTATCCGCTGCTCGGCCACGCACGCCGGCTCGCGCTAGCAGGGTTCGCGCGCGGCATTGCGATCGAGGAACGCTTCGATCCCTCGCTCCCGCCGGCGCAGATCAACCGCGATGCCCTGCTCCAGATCGTCATAAACCTACTCAAGAACGCGCGCGAAGCCGTTAGAAACGAACGCGAACCGCGGCTCGTGATGACGACCGCTTACCGCCACGGCATCACCGTCAGCGCCGCGCCGGGCAAGCCGCGCGTGCCGCTGCCGATTGAGATCTGCATCTTCGACAACGGCCCCGGCGCGCCGGTCGACATTGCCGACCACCTGTTCGATCCGTTCGTGTCGGGTCGTCGCGAAGGGCAGGGGCTCGGTCTCGCGCTCGTCGACAAGCTCACTCGAGACATGGGCGGCATCGTCCAATACGCCCGGGAAGGTACGCCGGAAATGACCGTCCTCCGCCTGTTACTTCCGAGAGCGGCATCATGAGCACCGTCCTCGTCGTCGATGACGACGCCGCGATCCGCACCGTCGTCGCGCAGGCCCTCCGTCGCGCCGGCCATGACGTCACCGTCGCCGACAGCCTGGCGCAACTCGAACGCGCGCTCGCCCTGTCTCTGCCCGACGTCCTCATCACCGACGTCATCCTCCCCGACGGCGACGGCATCGATCACGTACGCAGCGTCGCCGCGCGCTTTCCGCTGCTGCCGATCATCGTCCTGTCGGCGCAGAACACGCTGACCACCGCGGTCCGCGCGGCCGAGGTCGGCGCGTACGAGTACCTCCCCAAGCCGTTCGACCTCGACGTGCTGACCAGCGCCGTAACGGGCGCACTCGCGCGCGGCGGCATGGTGTCGGAGGACGCGCTCCACGACGAGGACCGCGCGCTCCCGTTGATCGGGCGCTCGGCGGCGATGCAGGACGTGTACCGGATCATCGCGCGCGTCGTTTCGAATGACCTGACCGTGCTGATCTCGGGCGAATCGGGCACCGGCAAGGAACTCGTCGCACGCGCAATCCATGATCTGGGCCCTCGCAGCGCAGCCCCGTTCGTAGCGATCAACATGGCGGCGATCCCGCGCGAACTGATCGAGGCCGAGCTGTTCGGGCACGAACGCGGCGCCTTCACCGGCGCGGCAACGCGTAATGCGGGTCGGTTCGAGCAGGCGTCGGGTGGCACGCTGTTCCTCGACGAGATCGGCGACATGCCGATGGAAGCGCAGACTCGCCTCCTCCGCGTGCTCCAGTCGGGCGAGTTCACCAGCGTCGGTGGCGCGCGGACGATCCGCGTCGACGTTCGCATCGTCGCCGCCACCAATCGCGACTTGTCCGCGCAGGTCGCGACCGGCCAGTTCCGCGAAGACCTGTTCTACCGTCTGAACGTCGTGCCGATCGCGCTGCCCGCGCTACGCGAGCGCCGGCAGGACATCGCCTTGCTCGCGCGCCACTTCCTCGATCACGCCGCGATCCAGGGGTTGCCGCGCCGCCAGCTCGCTACCGACGCAATCACGGTGCTCGGTGCGCATGCATGGCCCGGCAACGTGCGCGAACTCGAAAATCTCATGCGCCGTCTCGCCGTTCTCGCCCGCGACGAAGTGATCGACGCCGAGGCGATCCGGACGATGCTCGGCACGCAGGTCGATGCGAGCGAGGCGCCCGATATCGACATCGCGCAGGCGGTCCGCGCGATGATCGAGCGGATCGCACGCCAGGATCCCGCTGCCCTTGACGATGGCACCCTGTACGACCGCGTGATCGGCGAAGTCGAACGGCCGTTGATCGAGGTGATGCTCGCGCGCCACGGGCAGAATCAGCTCCGCGCCGCCCGTGCGCTGGGGATCAATCGGAACACGCTCCGCAAGCGGCTCGACACGCTGGGGATCGATCTCGGCGGTGAATCGGTCGCCTGATTGCACCGAAACGGCAATCTTCCAGTCATTATGTGGTTTAAAGGCAACGGTTGACGTTGTATCGGGGCATCGATGATCGCTTCCGCGGCGCTACCTATGGATGAAGACGGGCTTCCGACCCGGTTTGCCGTGACGCCCGCGATCGAGGGGCTGGTCGTGGCCGTGGCGGTCGCGATCGGCGTCGCGAGCTACTTTACGATCACTGGGACGGACGCGCCGCAGCGTCTTCTTGCTCCCCCGCTCGTCGCGTTGCTGCTGGTCGCGAATCTCGTCCCCGGTATCGCGCTCCTGATGTTGCTCGGCCGCCGTGTCGCGATGCGCCGCGCCGCGCGGTCGCCGGTCGGCGGCGGGGGGCGTCTCCACGTCCGGCTCGTCGCCCTGTTCTCGATCGTCGCCGCGGTGCCGATGCTGCTCGTCACGATCTTCGCGTCGCTGCTGTTCCAGTACGGCGTGCAGTTCTGGTATTCCGATCAGGCACGCGGGATGCTCGAGAATGCGACCGGCCTCGCCCAGTCGTCCTACGCCCGCCAGCTCAATCGCTGGCAGGAAGCAACCGTGACGATGGCGAGCGACATGTCCGCCTATCTCCGCGAGCGCTCGCTCCAAAGCCCGGACTTTTCCGGCTGGTTCCTCCAGCAGGTCTATTATCGGAGTCTCTCGGAAGCCGCGCTGTTCAAGCTGTCGCCGCAGCGGGGCATCCAGACGCTGGCGATCGTCAATCCGTACGAGATCGACTTTACGCGTCGGGTCACCCCCTCGGCGATCGCCGAACTGCGATCGGGCAAGAGCGCGGTCGTCGCGGTCACCGGCGATCGCATCCAGACGATCACGATGCTGCCGGGGTCGGATGAGCTGTTCCTCTATGCGGGCCGCGTCGAGGATACCAAATCACTTTCCGAGCAGACCACACGCGCGAACGAGGTGCTGACCAGTTACCGATCGCTGCTCGCACGGGCCCGCAGCTTGCAACTGCGGTTCAACGCGGCGTTGTTGCTGATTTCGCTGCTGATCGTCGGCGTGGCGGTCTGGATCGCGCTGGCGGTGGCGGATCGTCTGGTGCGGCCGGTCGGCGAACTGGTCGATGCGGCGCGCCGGGTGGCCGAGGGCGACCTGACCGCGCGCGTGCCGGACCCGCGCAGTCGCGACGAGGTCGGCACGCTGGCCAACGCATTCAACCAGATGACGGGGCGTCTGGAAGAACAGAATACCGAACTCGTCACCGCAAACGGTCAACTCGAAAATCGTCGTGCCTTGATCGAGGCGGTGATGGCGGGCGTCTCCGCCGGCGTCGTTGCGACGAGCCGCGACCGGACGATCACGATCGCGAACGATTCCGCCACGGGTTTGCTGGCGACGGTCGTCGGGACGGATAGCCTGGTCGGCCGCCGACTCGTCGATGTCGCACCCGAACTCGATGCGATGCTCGACAGCGGCGACCGGGAGGCGATCGTCGAAGTCGGCCCGGCAGGCGACATGCGGACGCTTGCCGTGCGGATCGCGCGACCGACCACCGGCCCAATCCTGACGTTCGACGACATCACGCAGCAGTTGCTTGATCAGCGTCGCGCGGCATGGTCCGATGTCGCGCGACGGATCGCGCACGAGATCAAGAACCCGCTGACGCCGATCCAGCTTGCCGCCGAACGCCTTCAGCGTCGCTACGGTGCCAAGGCCGAGATGCAGGACGGTACGTTCTCGCGGCTGACCGACACGATCATCCGCCAAGTCGGCGATCTCCGCCGGATGGTCGACGAGTTCTCCTCGTTCGCGCGGATGCCCAAGCCCGTGTTCCGCGAGGAATCGCTGGTCGATGCCGCGCGGCAGGCGCTGTTTCTGCACGAGGTGGCGCACCCCGCGATCGGCTTCCATTTGGTCAACGACGACCCGGGTCTGGCGCTGGTTTGCGACCGTCGTCAGATCGGTCAGGCGCTCACCAACATCGTCAAGAACGCGGTGGAAGCCGTCGAAGCGCGTGGCGAATCCGGTGGCTCGGTCACCATGACGCTCAGCCAGGATCCAGGCCGCAGCGTCAGCATCGCGGTGGCGGATACCGGCATCGGTCTGCCGCCGGATCGCGACCGGATCATGGAACCCTATGTGACGACCCGGGCCCGGGGGACGGGGCTCGGGCTTGCCATCGTCAAGAAGATCATCGAGGAGCATTGTGGTACGATCGGCTTTTCCGATCGGCCCGGTGGCGGTACAATCGTCACCATGACCTTCGACGCCAAGGCGCTGGACGCGCTCGACCAAGGGGCATCGGCACCCGAGTTGGCAGGGGAGGGCCAGCTCGCCACGATGACCCGCAACCGGATATGATTTGATGGCGCTCGATATTCTCGTCGTGGACGACGAACGTGACATTCGCGAACTCGTGGCAGGCGTGCTCGAGGACGAAGGCTATGAGACGCGCGACGCTGGCGACAGCGATTCGGCGCTGGAGGCGATCGCCGCACGTCGTCCATCGCTCGTGCTGCTCGACGTATGGCTGCAGGGATCGCGGCTGGACGGGCTAGAACTGCTCGACGAGATCAAGCGCCGCGACCCGTCGATCCCGGTCCTGGTGATCTCCGGCCACGGCAATCTAGACACCGCTGTCGCCGCCATCCGCCGCGGCGCCTCCGACTTCATCGAAAAGCCGTTCGAGGCCGAACGCCTGCTCATCATGGTCGCGCGCGCGACGGAGACCGAACGCCTCCGCCGCGAGGTCGCGTCGTTGCGTGCGACGGTCGGCCGCGAGACCGATCTGACCGGCAATTCGGGCTCGATCAACGGCGTCCGGGCGACCTTGAAACGCGTGGCGTCGACCGGTAGCCGCGTCCTGATCATGGGGGCGGCGGGAGTCGGCAAGGAAGTGGCGGCGCGGCTGCTGCATGGCTGGAGTCTGCGCACCGACGCGCCGTTCATCATCGTCAGCGCCGCGCGGATGACGCCCGAGCGGATGGACGAGGAGCTGTTCGGCGTCGAGGAAGCGGGCGATCTGGTCCGCCCCGGTCTGTTCGAACAGGCGCATGGTGGGACGCTGTTCCTCGACGAAATCGCCGACATGCCGATTGCGACCCAGGCGCGTATCCTGCGGGCGCTTACCGATCAGGCTTTCACGCGGGTCGGCGGAACGCGGGTGGTGAAAGTCGACGTCCGGGTCGTATCGGCTACGGCGCGCGACCTCGTGTTCGAGATCGGGGAGGGACGTTTCCGCGAAGACCTCTATTACCGGCTGAACGTCGTGCCCGTCACGATCCCGCCGCTGTCCGACCGCCGCGAGGACATCCCCGCGCTCGTCCAGCATTTCATCGCGCACTACGCGTCCGAGCGGCGTGTCCCGACGCCGGAAATAGCGCCGGACGCGATGGTCGCGTTGCAGTCGTACGACTGGCCCGGCAACGTCCGCCAGCTTCGCAACGTCGTCGAGCGCACGATCATCCTCGCGCCGGGCGATCGGATCGGCCGGATCGATCTCGACCTTTTGCCGGCGGAAGTACTCGGCGATCAGGGCGACATCGGATCGGCCGGATCGACCGCGATCATGGGATCGCCGCTGCGGGAAGCGCGCGAGACGTTCGAACGCGAGTATCTGCGCGTCCAGATCCGGCGGTTTTCGGGCAACATCTCGCGCACGGCCAGCTTCATCGGCATGGAGCGATCGGCCTTGCACCGGAAACTGAAACTGCTCGGGATCACCGAAACACGCCACCAATAGAGCGCCGTAATTTCGCCGCCCTCTGGAACTATGGCCGCATCGATCATAGATCACACAAGCCGCCCGGTAACCGGGTGCATCTCCGACGCTGGGAAACAGCGCCTCGCGGGCAAAGTCCCGCCAAAAACAAAGGGTTATCCCATTGGCCGAAAAACCAGGCTCGCTTCAGGATCTCTTCCTGAACGCACTCCGGCGCTCCAAGACGCCGGTCACCATGTTCCTCGTCAAGGGGGTGAAGCTCCAAGGCATCGTCACATGGTTCGATAATTTTTCCGTTCTGCTCCGCCGCGACGGCCAGTCGCAGCTGATCTACAAGCATGCGATCTCGACGATCATGCCTGCTGGCCCCATGGACGTGTCGGCAATCGTCGACGCGGTGGGAGAGAGCCAGAAGAAGCATCCGTTGTTGCAGGATATTTTCCTCAACGCCGTGCGGAAATCCGAAGACAGCGTGACGATGTTCCTGATCAATGGCGTCATGTTGCAGGGCCAGATCGCGGGCTTCGATCTGTTCTGCATGCTGCTCCAGCGCGAAGGCATGGCGCAGCTCGTCTACAAGCATGCGGTCTCAACTATTCAGCCGGCCCGCCCGCTGAACCTCGCCGAAGAGCCCACCGACACGGATGACGAAGATGACGCGGACGGTGACGATTGAGTAGCGGGTTCGAACGCGATCGGGACGAGTTCACCCGCGGTACGCGGGCGATCGTCGTG
This sequence comes from Sphingomonas sp. PP-CE-3A-406, assembly GCF_003688625.1. Taxonomy (GTDB): domain Bacteria; phylum Pseudomonadota; class Alphaproteobacteria; order Sphingomonadales; family Sphingomonadaceae; genus Sphingomonas. The sequence continues at coordinate 491,098 of NZ_RCWY01000001.1, read as the reverse complement.
CTGCCCGACCAGGGCAACGCATCGCGCGACGTCGATGCGCGTCTGGAGGAGACCGCCGGACTTGCCGGGGCGATCGGCGTCGAGGTCGTCGAGCGGATCGCCTATCGTGTGCGCCAGCCCAAACCTGCGACGTTGATCGGTAGCGGGCAGGTCGAACTGCTCGCCACGCAGGTGCGCATGGAGGAGGCTGGGCTCGTCGTGTTCGATGCGAGCCTTACTCCGATCCAGCAGCGCAATCTGGAAAAAGCGCTCGAAACCAAGGTCATCGACCGGACCGGACTGATCCTGGAGATTTTCGGCGAGCGCGCGGCGACCGCCGAAGGCCGGTTGCAGGTCGAACTCGCGCATCTCGATTATCAGGCGGGGCGTCTGGTCCGCAGTTGGACGCATCTCGAGCGTCAGCGGGGCGGCTTCGGATTCCTCGGTGGCCCAGGCGAGACGCAGATCGAGGCGGACCGTCGCCTGATCCGCGACCGCATGGCGCGGCTCAAGCGCGAGCTGGAGCAGGTCAGTCGCACGCGTGGCCTGCACCGCGAACGCCGTCAGCGCGCGCCCTGGCCGGTCATCGCTTTGGTCGGGTACACCAATGCTGGCAAGTCGACGCTGTTCAATCGACTGACCGGCGCCGACGTGATGGCGGAGGACCTGCTGTTCGCGACGCTGGATCCGACGCTGCGGCAGATCCAGCTACCCGGCATCGACAAGGCGATCCTCTCGGACACGGTCGGGTTCGTCTCTGACCTGCCGACGCAGCTTGTCGCGGCGTTCAAGGCGACGCTGGAGGAGGTGGTGTCGGCCGACCTGCTCGTCCATATCCGCGACATCGCACACCCTGATTCCGAAGCCCAACGGGTGGATGTCGAGACCGTGCTCGCGGAGATCGGCGTCGATGAAAACACGCCGCGCTTCGAAGTATGGAACAAGCTCGATCTTCTCGATGCCGACACGCATGACGAGATCGCCGGGCAGGCAGCGCATCGTGACGATGTCGTGGCAATCTCGGCGCTGAGCGGGGAAGGGGTCCAACACCTCATCGAGCAGGTGGCGGCGAAGCTCACCGGCGCCCATCGACGCTATAGCATCACGATCGAGGCTAGCGACGGAGCGGGGGCGGCGTGGCTGCATGCGCACGGCGAAGTGCTGGGCAGCGTCAGCGACGAGCTCGATACGACCTACGATGTCCGGCTGTCCGAGACCGACTACGACCGATTCAGCCGCCGCGATGCTTGACCGCCCGCCATAGCGCTTCCTTCTGATCGAGTGTCATGGCGGCGAACGCGTCGCCGCCATCGGCCTCTATTGCCCGGAAACGTGCTTCGAACTTGGCGTTGCCGGCCCTGAGCGCAGCTTCGGGATCGACACCCAGATGCCGCGCCCAGTTGGCAACGGCAAACAGCAGGTCGCCGATTTCCTCTTCTACCGTGTCTGAGCCGGCCTCGCGAACCTCTTCTACTTCCTCGACAACCTTGGCAAGAGGCCCAGCCGCATTCGGCCAGTCGAACCCGACACGGGCGGCACGCTTCTGTAGTTTTTCCGCGCGAGCCAAGGCGGGCAGTCCAATCGCCACGCCGGCGAGAGCGCTGTGATCGGACTTCTCCGCGCGCTCGGCGGCCTTGATCGTTTCCCAACCTGGCGAGGAGGTTGCGTCACCGAATATGTGAGGATGACGACGCTCCATCTTGTCGCTGATAGCGGCGACGACATCAGCCAAGGTGAACGCGCCGGACTCCTCGGCGATACGGCTGTGGAACACCACTTGGAGCAACAGGTCGCCGAGTTCGTCCTTGAGGTCCGCCGGGTCATCGCGCCCGATCGCGTCCGCGACCTCATAGGCTTCCTCGATCGTGTAGGGCGCGATGGTCGACCAGGTTTGAACGCGATCCCATTCGCAACCTTCGACCGGATGACGCAGTCGCGCCATGATGGAAACGAGCCGTTCGATCATCAGGAACTCCGATTGATAGCACGCGATCTAAAAGATAATGTTAGATCGATAATATACATTATGTAAGATCTACTGCTTGTTCGGCGTAAGAACGAGCGTGGCATTCTCGACCCGCCACGATCCCAGCCTCGACAAGAAGTTCATGCCGATCACGTCGGTCTCGCCGAACGCCGGCGACGTGACGATGCCGAGGTTGGTTGCGGTGACAGTGCCGATCGTTACGCTTTTGGCGGTCGCGGTGCGCGCCGACACCGTACCGTTGGCGGTCTCGATGATCGCTGGAAATGGGCTTTCGTCGCTATCCAGGCTGGCGGCCTTGGCCGTAGCGGACGACAAGGCAGTCGTCGTCGCACCACTATCGATCAGCATCCGGCGGCGGACACCGTCGATATCGACATCCGCCCAGAAATGCCCGTCGTCCGCCATATGAATCCGGGTTTCGGTTCCGCTCACCTGCTGATCGGCAAACATGGTCTTCAAGCCAGACAGCCGATCCCGCTGGCTCGCGATCAGCAGGCCAACCGCGAAGATCGCGACCCAGGCCAGAGCCATCTTCAGCACCGGCTTCAAAGGTAATCGGCGCGCGACCAAGGCCGACAGCGGCAGGATCAGCATGACTGCATACAGCGCAAACTGGGCTGCGCGGTCATCGGTCATGCGGTCAGGATCAGCCCGTCATAGCCAGGCTCGACGCCGCTCGGCAGTTCATGACGCAACGTCGCATAATCCATCGTGTTGTCCATATGGATCAACGCGGTCCGCTTCGGCGTCAGGCGCTCCACCCAAGCAAGCACGGCGGGAAGTTCCATGTGCGTTGGATGCGGTCGCCGGCGGAGCGCGTCGACCACCCAGATGTCCAGATCCTGATACAGGCTCGCCATGTCATCAGTCATCAGGTTGAAATCGGTCGCGTATCCGATCGAGACTCCGGCTGCCTCGAACCGCAGGCCGGCGGCATGGATACTACCGTGCGGCTGGTCGGTCACCGAAATATCGATCCCAGCGATCGTCAACCGATCAGGCAGGACTTCGGCGGCGATCGTCGGCGGATAGCCGGGGCGACCGTGAAAGGCATAGGTAAACCGCGCATCCAGCGCTGCCAGCGTGAACGGCCGGGCGTAGCCGCGAACGGGCTCTCCGACTGCGTGGAAAAGTTGGCGGAGATCGTCGATTCCGTGGCAATGATCGGCGTGATCGTGCGTCCAGATCACCGCATCGACCCGGTCTACATCGGCGGCCAGCAACTGCTCGCGCATGTCGGGACTTGTATCGATCAGGATCCGCGTACCGTCATGCTCGACTAACGCAGAGGCGCGGGTACGGCGATTGCGCAGCTCGGTCGGATCGCATTCGCCCCAGTCGTTGCCGATCCTCGGCACGCCGGAGGATGTGCCGGAGCCGAGGATCGTGATCTTCATGCCGCTGTCCCTGACACCCGTGTCTTGCCGAACAGCGTGTGGAAGTTCTCGGCCGTACGGCGCGACAGTTCCTCGACATTTTCGCCGCGAAGGTTGGCAAGAAACGCCGCGGTGTCGGCAACGAATCCAGGTTCGCCGGTCTTGCCCCGATGCGGCACCGGCGCGAGGAACGGCGCGTCGGTCTCGATCAGCAGTCGTTCGATCGGCAGGCGTGCGGCGGTCTCCTGAAGGTCCCGCGCGTTCTTGAACGTCACGATCCCCGAGATCGAGATATAAAGCCCCATATCCAGCGCCTTGTCGGCGAAAGCTCCACTCGCGGTGAAGCAGTGGATGACGCCGGGATAGGCCCCCTTCCGCATCTCCTCGGCCATGATCGCCGCAGTATCGTCCTCGGCGTCGCGGGTGTGGACGACGATCGGCAGGCCAGTCTCTCGCGACGCGGCGATGTGCGCGCGGAAGCTCGCCTGCTGGCGGGCGCGGTCCGATGTGTCGCGGAAATAGTCGAGGCCACTTTCGCCGAGCCCTACCACGCGGGGATGCCGTGCGCGCTCGATCAGCTTGGCGGCGTCCACATCGGGATACACGTCAGCCTCGTTCGGGTGGATGCCGATCGTTGCCCAGACGTCAGGCTCGCGCTCGGCGGTCGCGACGATATCGTCCCATTCGCTTTCGCGCGTCGAGATGTTGAGCATCGCCGTGACGCCGCGCGCCCTAGCCCGTGCGAGCACCGCCTGCTGGTCCTCGACGAGGCCCTTGTAGTTCAGGTGGCAATGGCTGTCGGCGAGCATCAGGCCTCCGCAGGAAGTTCGAGACGCGGGAATACGGGCGCCGGCGGTGCGATCCGGAAGTCGGAAGCGGCCACACGATCATACCAGCCGTCGTCGTCTATCGCGGCATGGTCGCGCTCGGTCGCGCCGATCTGCTCGAGCACCTTCCCAGCGGAATCCGGAACCACCGGCAGGATCGCGATCGCGAGCATGCGGATCGCGCGGACCAGCGTACGCAGAACCGCGTTCATCCGCTCGGGATCGGTCTTGCGCAGCGCCCAGGGTGCCTGCGAGTCGATATACTGGTTGCACGCGAACACGCCGCGCATCCACGCCTCGATGCCTTGCGACAGCGCGAGGTCGGTGAAGGCGGACTTGAACCCGGCACAGGCAACGACGACCTCCTCGATCAGTATCCCGTCGGCATCCTGGACGGTACCAGCCGTGGGAAATTCGCCGCCCAGGTTCTTGGCGATGAACGACAATGTCCGCTGCGCTAGGTTGCCGAAGCTGTTCGCCAGCTCGGCATTGACTCGGGTCACGATCGCCTCGGGCGAGTAGCTGCCGTCCTGGCCGAAGCTCACGTCGCGAAGGAAGAAATACCGCAGCGCATCGACGCCGAAGGCATCCGCAAGCACCATCGGATCGACGACGTTGCCGACCGACTTCGACATCTTCTCGCCGCGCGTGAGCAGGAAGCCATGGCCGAACACGCTCTTGGGCAGCGGGATGCCCGCCGACAGCAGGAACGCGGGCCAATAGACCGCGTGGAAGCGGACGATGTCCTTGCCGATCAGATGGATATCTGCCGGCCAGTATTTCGCCTTGTCGCCGGTCATGTCGGGATAACCGATCCCGGTCAGGTAATTGGTGAGCGCATCGACCCACACGTACATGACGTGGCCGGGGCTGCCCGGCACCGGCACGCCCCAGTCGAAGCTGGTCCGCGAGACGGACAGATCCTTCAGGCCACCTTCGACGAAGCGCATCACTTCGTTGCGACGGCTTTCGGGGCGGATGAAATCGGGGTTGGCGGCGAAGAGATCGAGCAACGGCTGCTGATATTTCGACAGGCGGAAGAACCAGGTCTCCTCCGCGGTCCATTCGACCGGCGTGCCTTGCGGCGAGCGGCGATCATCGCCCTCCCCGGTCAGCTCTGACTCGTCGTAGAACGCTTCATCGCGGACCGAATACCAGCCTTCGTAGCGGTCGAGATACAGATCGCCTGCGTCAGCCATCGCCTGCCAGATCGCGGCACTCGCAGCGTAATGATCCTCGTCGACGGTGCGGATAAAACGGTCATACGAGATGCCAAGACGGTCGGCCATCTCGTGGAAATACGACGACATTTCGTTGGCAAGTTCGCGCACCGGCATGTCGCGGTCACGCGCGGCCTGGACCATCTTGAGACCGTGTTCGTCAGTACCGGTCTGGAACAGGACGTCACGCCCCGCCTGGCGCTGGAAGCGCGCGATCGCATCGGCGGCGATCATCTCGTACGCATGGCCGATATGCGGACGGCCATTGGGATAGTGGATCGCGGTGGTGATATAGAAAGGGTCGGCCATGCCGCGCTCCTAGAACATCGCTCCGAGCAGGTGAAGCCTGCGCGGGCGGATCAGTGGCGCAATGTCGCGACGATCCCCGCCATCTCGAACACGGTGGCCTGCGCATCGAGCGACAGGCCGATCGCGGCGCCTGCCAGTTCGCGCGCCGCGGCGTGTGCGTCGAGTGCGGATCGCAGCGCTGGCCCCGACCGGGTCCGTGCGGCGTCGGCGATGAACGCGGGGGCACGGTCTAGGAACGCCTCGTAGCGGGGTTGCGCGGCCTTGAGCCCGAGTGCCTTGGCCAGCTTCAGCCGGCGTCCGTTATCGCGGTCGCCGTCCTGCGCGATCGCGGCGATGGCATCGTCGATCGCAGCGATGTCGAGCCCGGCATACCGAAGCGCGCGACCGGGTGCGCCGTCGCTGGCACGGACCAGCGCCGCGACCTCGCTCTCGTCCGCATCGGGCTGCAACGTCCGGATCGCGGTCGCGACCTCGCCGTCCGAGAGCGCCTCGAACCGCAGCAGACGACAGCGCGAGCGGATCGTGGGGAGCAATCGGCCCGGCGCATGACTGACGAGTAGGAAGATCGTCCCCGCCGGCGGTTCCTCGAGGTTCTTGAGCAACGCATTCGCCCCGCCCCGCTCCAGATCGTCGATCGCATCGATCACGACCATGCGACGGGGGCTCATCGACGGCGTGGTCGCGAACAAAGGTTGCAGCGTGCGGACCTGCGCGATCGTAATGCTGCGGGCGAGATCCTGGTCGGGCTTCTCTGGGTCCTTCGGCAGGCGCGCCAGCATGCGGAAGTCGGGATGCGACCCGGCCTCCATGAGCGAACGCGTCCTGTTTCCCTCGGGAACCGCAAAGTCGGTCGAGCCGCCATCCGGGTCGGCCGCATCCGCCAGCATACGCATGGCTGCGGCGCGTGCGAAACGCGCCTTGCCGACGCCCTGCGGTCCCGCGATCAGCCATGCGTGATGCAGCGAACCGCCGCGCATCGCCGCCATGAAGGCAGCCTGCGCGGCGGTGTTGCCGATGATCGGCGTCATGCCGGCAACGCCGTCGGCGCCGGGGTCATCAGCCGAAGAAGCCGGTCAGCCCTGCCCATGCGCGACCGAAGAAGCCCGCAACCGCGACATCCTTCTCGGCGACCAGCGGCATCGTCTGCTGGAGACCGTCGGAGGTCGTCACGACGAGATCGGCGATATGCTGACCGGCCTTGATAGGCGCCTTGATCGGACCTTCGTACACCACTTTGGCGGTCATGGTCGGCGACGTGCCGGCGGGCAGCGTTACCGTCAGCGCCTTGGGAGCGACGAGGCCGACCGACGATGCGTCGCCGAGCTGGACCGCGGCGGTCTCGATCTTCTTGCCCTTCGCGACGATCGGCTTCGACTGCCAGGCGCGAAAGCCCCATTCCATGAAGCGGACCGACTCTTCCGCACGCTGGCCGGCGCTGGTCAGGCCGGCGACGACCATCACCAAGCGGCGGCCGTTCTGGATCGCGGACCCGGTGAAGCCATAGCCCGCTTCCTCCGTGTGGCCGGTCTTCAGGCCATCGGCACCGGCGACGCGACCGAGGATCGGGTCGCGGTTCGCCTGGGTGATGGCGCTGCCGCCCATCGTCTTGCCCCAGGTGAAATCGCGCTTCGAATAGAATTGCTTGTAGAGATCGGGGTAGTTGGTGATCGTCGCCGCGGCGAGCTTGGCGAGATCATGCGCGGTGACATAGGTGACGCCGTTGTCGGGCCAGCCGTTCGCGGTGCCGAAATGGCTGTCCTTGAGTCCCAGTTCGGCGGCCTTACGGTTCATCCGCTCGGTGAACGCCTGCTCCGACCCGGAGATACCCTCGGCCAGCACGATGCACGCGTCGTTGCCCGACAGCGTGACGATCCCGTACAGCAGATTGGCGACGCTGACGTTCTCACCCGACGACAGGAACATCGTCGAACCCGCGGAGGGACCATGCCATTTCGCCCAGGTCTCGGGGCGGACCGCCATCATCTGGTCGAGCTTCAGTTCGCCCTTCTTGACCATGTCGAACGCGACATAGACGGTCATCATCTTGGCGAGCGACGCCGGCGGCATGCGGCGATTGGCGTCCCGCTCGAACAGCACCGCACCCGACGACAAGTCCTCCATGTAGGCGATCGGCGCCGCGGTCTGGAACTGCGGCGCGGCGGCGATGGACGGGTGCGCCAGCGCAATGGCGACGAGCGGTGCGACGATCAGCTTCTTCATGGGGTATTCCGTGAGCAAAAGGGGCAGTTCGTGGGCAGGATGTGATGCAGGTCATAGCCGCGCCCGGCGACCGCGTCACGTATCCGTTGCGCGCAAAATTCCTAGCGCTCGACCGCGTCGGCAAGCAGTCCGACGGACAACGCGTAGAAATTCGAGCAATTGTAATCGAGTATCACGCGGTAGTTACTGGTGAGCAGGTACGCGGTCGCCCCCTGCCCGTCCGGCTCGAGCAGCGTTGCCATCACGCTGTCGGCGGGGAGACTGCGCCCCTGCGGCGAGATACCCAGCGCGCGCCATTCGGCGATCGTCCGCCAGCCGCTATGCCGCTCGAACACGCGGGGGCAGCGCGGCGAGACCAGCCGGTTGCGGACTTCCGACCGGTCGAACCCGGCCGGTACGTTCACGGCGACACCCCAGGGCTGGCCTGCACGCCATCCGGCGTCGACGAAGTAATTGCCGATCGAGGCGAGCGTATCCGCCGGGCTGTTCCAGATGTCCGCGCGCCCGTCGCCATCGCCGTCGCGGGCGAGCCGGAGATAGATCGATGGTAGAAACTGCGGATTGCCGGTGGCACCTGCCCAACTCCCCTTCAACTGGTCGCGCGTCACGCCGCGATCGAGCATCTTGAGCCCGGCGATGAACTCGCCTGCGAACAGCGACCGGCGCCGCCCCTCATAGGCGAGGCTGGCGAGCGAGCGCAGCAGATCGAAATCGCCGGTATAGCTGCCGTAATTCGTCTCATGCCCCCAGATCGCGACCATGATCGATTCGGGCACCCCCGTCGTCTGTTCGATCCGCTGCAACCGCGAGCGTTGTGCGAGATAGTTCTGGCGACCGCGCGCGATCCGCGCCGCATCGACATGCTGGATCCGGTAGGGCGCAAACGCCGGCACCGCGCTGGGGTTCGCGGCACCCGGCTGCTGGCGGTCGAGATCGATCACCCGCTGGTTGAGCGTCAGCGTAGGAAACACAGCGGCGGCGGTCCGCGCGCTCACGCCGTCAGCCAGCGCCTGCTGGCGAAGCGTCGTCATATACGCCTGGAACCCGGCATCGTCCTGCGCCATCACGGGGCTGCTCCCCGCCATCATGGCGATAACGCCGATGAAAATCCTGCGCATCCGCGCCGCTGCTGTCGATGAGCCACCCATTGGCCGGCTGTGCCACAGCGAGATCGTGATCGGAACCTCGTATCGTCGCGCGATCGACACGTTCAGCCTCGCGCACCCGGACCCCCCGCCTGTGCAATCCCTGCGCAATCCGCCACCGGCGTGTCACACAAAGATCATAACGCGCTTGCGCATCCCGCCGACTACGCCTAACCGCAGCGCCGTCGGGGAGTGGCGCAGGCTGGTAGCGCACCTGGTTTGGGACCAGGGGGTCGCAGGTTCGAATCCTGTCTCCCCGACCATCGTTTTCGGAACATCCTGTACCGAGACGCTTTCGGCCATAGCCGAGACGATCAAGCCCCGTTGCAGGCTCGAAAACCAACGATCTCATCCTGTCGCTGCGTTTTCAGACACGCGAAACTGCCGATTGCATTTGCGAAGTCGTCGCGCGATGACACGCGCACCATCGGTCAATTCCGACGGCAGGCGTGTCTTTCAGGGGCGGTGTATGGCATTCAAAACCTTGGCGTTTGCTGCTTTCGTGCTTCTGGCCCCTGCCCCTGCATCCGCCGCATGTCAGATCGGCAAGATGCTGGAACTGCCGGTGACGATGGCAGGCCGTCGGCCGATGGTGACCGCACAATTCGGCGGACGCGATGCGCGCATGATCCTCGACAGCGGTGCGTTCTACAGCATGATCGCGCGTGCGACCGCCACGGAGTTCGGACTGAAAGTCGATTCGCTTCCCGGCAATTTCCGGTTGAAAGGCATCAACGGCGACGCATCCGCTGGATATGCCATGGTCCAGAACCTGACACTGGGTGGCGTGACGGTCCCCAAAATCTCGTTCGTCGTCGGTGGCAGCGACACCGGAACGGCGGGTTTGCTCGGACAGAACATCCTCGGTCTGCGCGATGTCGAATACGACCTGCCCCACGGGATGGTACGGCTGATGGTGGCGAAGGACTGCGGCAAGGCGAACCTCGCCTACTGGTCCGGCGACAGGCCGGTATCAACGGTGAAGCTCATCGGGTCGGAGACCGGTCCGTTCAAGCCGCACACCATCGGCACCGTCCTCATCAACGGCCACGCAGTTCGCGCGGTGTTCGATACCGGGGCGCCATCGTCGGTCATGACCTTGGCGGCGGCCAAGCGCCTGGGCGTGACCCCGAGCTCGCCGGACGTCGTTGCCGATGGCATGAGCAGCGGGATCGGATCACGCCAGCTGCGCTCGTGGTACGCGCCGTTCGACACGATCGATATCGGTGGCGAAGTCATCAGAAAACCAAAGATCCGCATCGCCGAACTGACCCTGGTCGATGCCGACATGCTGATCGGCGCCGACTTCTTCCTGACGCACCGGATCTTCGTCTCGAATGCGACCCGGACGATGTTCTTCACCTATGAAGGCGGACCCGTGTTCGGCCTGTCGCCGTCCGGGGCACGCGGCGGCGACGGCAAGGCGATTGATCTGACCGACAAGGGGGCCGACCCAACCGATGCCGCCGGTTACAGTCGGCGCGGCGCGGTCCTCGCGTCGAACCGGAAGCTCACCGAGGCGCTCGCCGACTTCGACAAGGCGGTCGCGATGGCACCGAACGAAGCCCGCTATTATCAACAACGTGCGATGGCCCGTCTCGCCAATCGGCAGATGCTGCCAGCCTTGTCGGACCTCGATCACGCCATCACGCTCGCGCCGGGCGATGGAGATGCGCGTATTGCCCGTGCCGGACTGCGGTTGAGTGGTGGCGATCGCGATGGCGCGACCGCGGATATCAAGGCGGCGGATGCGTCGCTCGCGCCCTCCTCCGATCGTCGGCTGGCACTCGGGGGACTGTATGACCGGATCGAGATGCCGGCGGCCGCGCTGGTGAATTACGATCAGTGGCTTCGAGCACATCCCGAGGACGCCGCGCGATCGACGGCGTTGAACGGACGGTGTTGGGCGCGTGGCCAGCTTAATCGCGAACTCGACAAGGCGCTGTCGGACTGCAACGCCGCGCTGAAGCTGATTCCCGGCAATGCGGCGTATCTGGACAGCCGGGGGCTCGTCCGACTTCGTCGCGGCGAGTTCGACGCCGCGCTCGCGGACTATGACGCCGCGTTGAAGATCAACCCCCGCAACGCCTGGTCGCTCTATTCGCGCGGCGTGGCCGCTGCGAAGGCCGGCAGAGCAAGCGAGGCCGCAAGCAACAAGGCCGCGGCATTGGCGATCGCTCCCCATGTGGCCGATCGCGCAAAAAGGATCGCGCTCGAATAAGCGTCTCGAAGGTTCAACCCTTCGTCGTTTTGCGCCTCTGCAAGCCAAGCGTCCCCACCCGCGTGCGCACCGCGCTGACCGTCCTGCCGAAGGACTCGGCTATCTCGGCGACGTCGACACCCGACTTATATTGTTGAACAAGCTGCCGATCGGCTTCCGGAAGCCAGCATTCATGTCCCATGACGATCCTCCTCAGGCTCCATAGCTACGGACGCGCGCGCGCGTTGGATGCGGTGGTCTCTCTTTCGGTCGTCCGCGCGGGATAGGGAGCTCGCACACCATTTACTCGGACCCGCGAAGTGCGGATAAGCTGGTCGCATGGAAAATACTGCATCGCCGCTCGACCTGTTCACTCGTCTTGAGATCGCCATCGTGGAGCGTAACGAAGCCGCCGAGGCTTTCGACGTCTTCAAGCAGGACGCCGCGATGGCGCACGCGCCCGATCCGGGTACCGCGCCAACGGTGTCGAGCGACGATGCGGCCGAGATGGCGGCGCAGGAAGCCGCCACTTTCATGGCCGAAACCGACGCCTTGTTGCACGGCGCGTCGGATGCAGACTTGCTCGACGCGTATCGGCAGTCGGGTGGCGACATCGGCAACCCGGTTGCCGAGGCGGTGTTGGGCGAGATCAGGCGCCGCGATCTCTCGATCTGAACGCCTTCGCATCCAGCCGAAGGCGGTGACATCGATTGCGATCGGTCATCGACGTTCGCGATGGCAGACGACGGCTTGCGCTGTTGCCCGAGGGCAGGCAGTAGACGCGTGAATCCAAGGAGTTCCAGCATGGCAAACAGTCTCGAAATCGACCAGTCGAGCGTCGTCGACAACGACGTCGAGAAGCAGATCGAATTTACCGGCGAGTTCGACGGCGACGAGTATGAGTTCGCAGTGAAATACGCGGTCCTCAAGGAACTCAGCGGCGACGAGCCCGAGGACGACGGCATCGAGCTGTTCAACCGCTTCAACGACGACATCATCGACGCCTGCCTCGCCGCGATCGAGCGCAAGCCGTCGGCAACCACCGTCGTCGTTGACGAGAACGATCTGGAATAAGCCGGCAGCCGCGGCATGGCGGCTTACCGGGTGATCGTAGCGCTGTCTGCGCTGCGACCGATACGAATACGGCCTGCTCACCGCTAAGGGTGGCAGGCCGTTTTCGTTTCATCCCTGGGCCGCATCCGCGAGCCCAGGCCGATCACGCCGATCAGGCGGCCATGAACATCTCGGGCGGCAGTGCCATCAGCGACTCCGCGCCACCCTCGATCTTCCGACGCAGCGCGCCCGCATCCGGCAGGATCCGCTCGGCATAGAAACGCGCCGTCAGCAGCTTGGCGTCGAGGAACGCGGTCTCGCCCTCACCCGATGCCTTCAGCTTGGTCGCAGCGACCGCCATCCGCAGCCACATCGTGCCGACCGCGACGATTCCCATCAGGTGCATGTAGCTCACCGCGCCCGCGCCGACGTTCTCGGGATTCTTCATGCCGTTCGCCATGAACCACATCGTCGCCGCCTGAAGCTGGCCGTTCGCCTTCTCCAGCGCCTCGGCAAACGTCGCCGTTGCCGGATCGCCCTTCGCCGCGGCGACGTCGTCCGCGACCAGCTTGAAGAACGCCTGGATTCCGCGCCCGCCATTCTGCGCGAGCTTGCGCCCGACCAGGTCCATCGCCTGGACGCCGTTGGTGCCCTCGTAGATCATCGCGATCCGCGCATCGCGGACATACTGCTCCATGCCCCATTCAGCGATGTAGCCGTGGCCGCCGTACACCTGCTGTGCGTTGGTCGCGATCGCATAGCCCATGTCGGTGCCATAGCCCTTGATGACCGGGGTCAGCAGGCTGATGATGTCGCCGGCCAGCTGGCGCTCTTCCTCGGTCTCGGCATGGTGCTCGAGATCGGCCTGCAGCGCGGTCCACAGGATCAGCGCACGCAGGCCCTCGGTCAGCGACTTGCCTTCCATCAGCATGCGGCGGATGTCGGGATGGACGAACAGCGTGTCGGCCTTCTCCTGCGGCTCCTTCGGTCCGGTCAGCGCGCGACCCTGGCGGCGATCCTGCGCGTACTGGACGGCATTCTGGTACGCGACTTCGGCCACGCCGAGACCCTGGAGACCGACGCCGAGACGCGCAGCGTTCATCATGATGAACATCGCCGCGAGGCCTTTCATCTCCTCGCCGACGAGCCAGCCGGTCGCCGAATCATAGTTCATCACGCAGGTCGAATTCGCGTGGATGCCCATCTTGTGCTCGATCGACCCGCAGGTGACGCCATTGCGCGAGCCGAGCGAACCGTCTTCCTCGACGAGGAACTTCGGCACGACGAACAGCGAGATGCCCTTCGAGCTGTCCGGCGCGCCCGGCGTCTTCGCCAGCACGAGATGGATGATGTTCTCGGTCAGGTCATGCTCGCCGCTCGAGATGAAGATCTTCGTGCCGGTGATCGCGTACGATCCATCCGCCTGCGGCTCGGCCTTGGTGCGGATCAGACCGAGATCGGTGCCGCACTGCGGCTCGGTCAGGTTCATCGTCCCGCCCCATTCGCCCGACACCATCTTCGGCACGTACATCGCCTTCTGCGCGTCCGACCCCTTGGCGATCAGCGCGGCGATCGCGCCGTGCGTGAGCCCGGGGTACATCGCGAACGCCATGTTCGACGAGATCATGTATTCCTGGAACGCGGTCGAGACGACGTGCGGCATCCCCTGCCCGCCATATTCGGGCTGGTTGCCGAGCGTCGCCCAGCCGCTCTCGACATACTGCTTATACGCTTCCTTGAAGCCGTCCGGCGTCGTCACCGAGCCGTCCTCGTGCCGCGTGCAGCCCTGCTGGTCGCCCGACAGGTTCAGCGGAAACAGGACTTCGGCAACGAACTTGCCGCCTTCTTCTAGCACCGCATCGACGACGTCGGGCGAGGCTGCATCGAAGCCGGGGAGGTTATTGTAGCGATCGAGGCCGACGACATGCTCGAGGACGAAACGCGTGTCGCGGACGGGGGGCGTATACTGGGGCATGGTTTATCCTTGGTTGTCCTGGGCGCGGCTCACTTCGAGGAGGGCCACGAAACTGGTGAGTTCGTCGATGGCGAGATCGATGTCGCGCTTCTGCGCGGTCAGCAGCGCGATCCGCGCCTGGCTGCGCTCGATCACGACCTGGCGCTGCGCACGACGGCCGTCGCCGAGATCGTAAAGATCGATCATCTCGCGGATTTCGCCGAGGCTGAACCCGACGCGCTTGCCGCGCAGGATCCAGGCGAGACGCGCCCGGTCGCGGTGCGAATAGATACGTTGCGTCCCGCGCCGCTCGGGCGCGATCAGGCCCTCGTCCTCGTAGAACCGCAGCGCTCGCGCGGTCACGTCGAACTCGGACGATAGGTCGGAAATCGTGAAGCTTTCGCGATCATGCCGCGGCTCGATCACCGCGTAGGATTGCGGGGTCGCCTGCAATCGAGGGGATGCTTGTGTCGCCATCCCCGGAGAAATAACTCTCGTTTACGTCAACGTCAATTGCCGCAAAGCAACTTTCCCTTCGTCGACCGTAGCGTCGCGGCTTCCGATCGCGATTCGCTGAGCCGGTCGACGGCCAGTGCCGCGAGCGAGGCGCGGCCGGTGCAGAGGGACTCGCAGGCTTCGGGTACTTCGGCGGGGAAAACGATCCGATCACCGTCGAAGCGCGCATCGAACTTGCAGGCGCCGAGCGCAAGTTTCAGTGCATCGCCCGACCGCTCCACGGTCCCTGATCCGGCGCACGCCTGATCCTCGCCATAGTCGACGCTGACGCCGATCCGTGCGGTCTTATCGGTGCCGACGACGCAAACGCGGTCCGTATCTCGTGCCCATGATCCTTGCAGCGGGGCGTTCGGGTCGGGCACGATCCCCGCCGTCTCGGCCGCAGCCTCGAGCCGAGCCCCCGCGCTGTCCGCCACAGCAGTCGCCGGCGCCCGCCCACACCCGCCGAGCATGAGCGCGAGCAGCAGCACGCGCTTCATTCGGCCGGCACCAGTCTGCCCCCTTCAATCCGCCGGAAGAAGCAGGTGCGCTCGCCGGTATGGCACGCCGGCCCTGCGGCATCGACGATCACCCACACCGCATCCTGGTCGCAATCGATCCGCAGCTCGGCGACACGCAGCACGTTCCCCGACGTTTCGCCTTTCTTCCAGAGCTTCTCCCGGCTCCGCGACCAGAAATGCGCCTCGCCGGTCGCCTGCGTTTCCGCTAGCGCCTCGGCGTTCATATGCGCGACCATCAGCACGTCGCCCGATACGCGATCGGTGACGACCGCGGTCAGGAGCCCAGCGGAATCGAATTTCGGATCGAGCGTGAGACCCGTGTCGCGGCTGTGTGTCATGCTCCGGATATACTCGAAACCCAGCCCGATGCGACCAGCGACGCGCAATGTTATTACAAACAGGCGACAAGCCGGCGATCCGCTCGTATAGGGCAGCTTCCGCACGACGTGAGAACCGGCATGCTGACGACAAACCCTTATGATGACGACAAACTCCGCGAAGAATGCGGGGTGTTTGGCGTTTCGGCCACCGATGGCGCAGCCGCGCTCGTAGCCTTGGGGCTGCACGCGTTGCAGCACCGCGGCCAGGAGGCCGCCGGCATCACGACCTTCGACGGCGCGCATTTCCATACGCATCGCGCGATGGGCCATGTCGCCGGGAACTTCGACCGCGACGACGTGATCCGGTCGCTGCCGGGCACGGTGGCGTGCGGGCATGTCCGCTATTCGACGACCGGCGAGACGGCCTTGCGCAACGTCCAGCCGCTCTATGCCGAGTTGTCGACCGGTGGATTCGCGATCGCGCATAACGGCAACATCTCGAACGCGATGCGGTTGCGGCGCGAGCTCGTTCGCCGCGGTTCGATCTTCCAGTCCACCAGCGATACCGAGACGATCATCCACCTCGTCGCGACGTCCAATTACCGCACGCTGCTTGATCGCTTCATCGACGCGCTGAAGCAGATCGAAGGCGCCTATTCGCTGATCGTGATGACGCCGGAAGGCATGATCGCCTGCCGCGATCCGCTCGGCATCCGGCCGCTCGTCATGGGCAAGCTCGGCGATGCGGTGATCTTCGCCTCGGAGACGGTCGCGCTCGACGTCGTCGGCGCCACCTTTGTCCGCGCGATCGAGCCGGGCGAGCTGGTCATCGTCCAGGGTTCGGAGATTCGCTCGATCCGCCCGTTCGCGCCGATGGCGGCGCGGCCGTGCATCTTCGAATGGGTGTATTTCTCGCGCCCCGATTCGATCGTCGACGATCACTCGATCTATTCGGTCCGGAAGGCAATCGGCGCGCAGCTCGCGATCGAATCACCGGTCGATGCCGACCTCGTCATTCCGGTCCCCGATTCGGGCACGCCGGCGGCGATCGGCTATGCCCAGCAGTCGGGCATCCCGTTCGAGCTCGGCATCATCCGCTCGCACTATGTCGGCCGCACCTTCATCTCGCCGGGCGACAAGGTCCGCCATCTCGGCGTGAAGCTCAAGCACAACGCCAACCGCGCGCTCATCAAGGGCAAGCGGGTCATCCTCGTCGACGATTCGATCGTCCGCGGCACGACCTCGCTCAAGATCGTCGAGATGATGCGCGAAGCCGGCGCCGCCGAAGTGCACATGCGGATCGCCAGCCCACCGACGCGGCATTCCTGCTTCTATGGCGTCGACACGCCCGAGCGCGAGAAGCTGCTCGCTGCCAAGCTCGATCTCGGCGGGATGACCGGGTTCATCCATGCCGACAGCCTGAACTTCATCTCGATCGACGGGCTCTACAAGGCGCTCGGCGAGGCGAAGCGCGCGGACGTCCGCCCGAAATATTGCGATGCGTGCTTCACCGGCGATTACCCGACGACGCTGACCGACCATGACGAAGGCTCGGAAGTCGACCAGTTCGCGATGCTCGCCGAACGCGTCATCTGATACTCGCGGAGCGTATATGACGGACAAGCCTCTCGAAGGCCGGCTGGCGCTGGTCACCGGTGCAAGCCGCGGTATCGGCGCCGCGACCGCGATCGCGCTGGCGGCAAAGGGCGCGCATGTCGTCCTGACGGCGCGTACGCCGGGTGGTCTCGAAGAAGTCGAGGCGACGATCCATGCCGCGGGTGGTTCAGCGACGATCGCGCCTCTCGATCTTGCCGAGAGCGAAGCCATTGCTCGGTTGGCGACCGCAATTGGCGACCGTTGGGATGCGCTCGATATTCTGGTGCTTAACGCCGGCATGCTGGGCTCGCTGTCGTCGGTGCCGGCGATTGATCCCAAGGAAATGGCGCAGGTTCTGACGCTCAACGTCAGCGCACAGGCCGCGTTGATCGCGGCGTTCGATTCGATGCTGAAGAAGGCGAAGTCGGCGCGTGTGATCGGCGTGACCTCCAGCGTCGGCCGCAAACCTCGCGCGTACTGGGGCCTCTACGGCGCGTCGAAGGCTGCGTTCGAGACGTTGCTGGGCGCATACGGTGACGAGATGGCGGAGATCAGCGCGATCCGCACCGCGATCGTCGATCCCGGCGCGACGCGGACCAAGATGCGTGCGCGCGCCTATCCGGGCGAGGATCCGAACTCGGTCAAGGAACCGACTGTCGTGGCCGACCGCATCGTCGCGCTGGCGATCGAAGGCTTCGAAGCTGGTCACTTCGAGCGGGTCGGCTAACCGTTCTCCTGCGAACGCAGGAGCCCAGGATCACAATCGCCACCGCCCGTTACCCTGGGCTCCTGCATTCGCAGGACAGCGTTAGCGCTTCACCAGCGTAACCTGCGCGACATCGATCCCGCCGCCGAGAAACCCGCCCTCGCAATACATCAGATAGTAGCGCCACAACGCCACGAACCGCGCATCGAACCGCTCCGGCAACCGCCCCTCCGCGACCGCCGCGTCGAACGCAACGCGCCACCGCCGCAACGTCTCGGCATAGTGCAGTCCGAACCCGCGCCGATCCTCCCACGCCAGCCCCCGCGCTTCGGCCAGCGCGCGAAATCGCGGCTCCGACAATAGCATCCCGCCCGGAAATACGTAGCGCTGGATGAAGTCGACACTCCGCGAATAGGAATCGAAGATCGCATCGTCGATCGAGATATACTGCAACGCCGCACGCCCGCCCGGCTTCAACGCGCGGGCGATCGCGTCGAGATACACCGGCCAATATTCCTCGCCGACCGCCTCGACCATCTCGATACTCGCCACCGCATCATAGGTCCCGGTGACGTCGCGGTAGTCGGTCAGCGCCACTTGCACCCCGTCGAGCCGTGCCGCCGCGATCCGCTCGTCGACCTGTCGCTTCTGCTCAATCGACAGCGTCAGCGCATGCACGCCGATCCCCGCGCGCGCTGCCATCTCGGCGAACGATCCCCAACCGCAGCCGATCTCGAGAATCGTATCGCCCGCCCGCGCCCCGGTCCGGTCGAGGATCGCGCGCAGCTTGGTCGCCTGCGCCGCCTCATGCGGTTCGGCATCGTCGACCGGCTCGGCAAAGATCGCGCTCGAATAGGTCAGGCTGGGATCGAGCCACGTCTCGTAGAAATCGTTGCCGAGGTCGTAATGCGCGGCGATGTTCTTGCGCGATCCGGTCGGGTCGTTGCGCCGCATCCGGTGCCACGCCCGCGCCGCCAGCCGCACCACGCCGCCCGACCGTGCTGCGCCCCCGAGCGAGCGGCGGTTGCGCATGAACAGGTCGAATAGCGGGACGGGATCGGGGCTCGACCAGTCGCCTGCCGCCCAGCCTTCGTACCAGCCGACCGACCCCGCGGTCGCCAACCGCACCAGCGCGCGCCAACGGTGTAACGTCACGACGGGCAAAGGCCCCGGAGCCCGACCGCCGATCAGCCGCCGCGTGCCGTCGGGCAAGTGCGCGTCTATGCCGCCGCTCTCAAGCCCCGCGTCGATCCGGTCGAGCAGACGGTGAAACACCGGCGCGACGAGGCGCGCAACCGTGGAACCTTGCGCGGTGGGCACATCATCGAAAGCGGGAACGGCAGTCATCGCGGCGCTCCATGCAACAGGAGCCGCGGCTAGGAAAGAGGCGGCGGCAAATCACGCCTGCTCGCTGCGGTGGGCTGTTAGGCATCCGACCAGCCCCAACTGCTCCGTCACCCCGGACTTGTTCCGGGGTCCACCGATCCGCACATCATACGTCCTTGAGATCGCGGCACCGTGGATGCCGGAACAAGTCCGGCATGACAGCGAGAAAACTGCGGATGCGGTTCCCGCTTATCGCGCGTGCCGCCCAGCCTCGAGCGCCCGCTCCCGCCCTTCGCGGTGGCCGACGATCTTTGCCGGATACGCCTTAGGCCGACACCCGGACTCCTCCGGATCATGGATCGCGTCGCCGGTCACCTTCGCCAGTTCCGGCACCCATTCGCGAATATAGTCCCCCGCATCGAACTTCTCCGACTGCGTCAGCGGCGCCATGATCCGCCCGAACATGTTCGAATCCACGCCGGTCCCCGAGACCCATTGCCAGTTCACCGAATTATTCCCGTAGTCCGCATCGACCAAGCAGTCCCAGAACCACCGCTCGCCCTCGCGCCAGTCGATCAGCAGATGCTTCACCAGGAAGCTCGCCGTGATCATCCGCACGCGGTTGTGCATCCAGCCGGTCGCCCAGAGCTGACGCATCCCGGCATCGACGATCGGATAGCCGGTCTTGCCCTCCTGCCACGCCTTCAGGTCCGCCTCGGCGTCCTTACCCGATCGCCAAGGGAGCTTGTCGAACTTTGGTCGCCCGTTCGTGTCGCCGTAGTCCGGCATCGTCAGCACGACGCCATCGGTGAAGTCCCGCCACGCCAGTTCCTTGCGGAACGTCGTCGCATCGCCGTGCCCGTCGACTGCATGCCACACCGCACGCGGCGAGATCTCGCCGAAATGCAGATGCGGCGACAGGCGTGAGGTGCCCTCGATCGACGGCATGTTGCGATCGACGTCATACGCCTCGACGATCGGCGCCATCGCCTTCGCGTTCTTCAGCGCCTGAGCCTCGCCCGGCGTCCAGTCGCCGAACCCGGTCGACCAGTCCGGCTTTGTCGGCAGCAGGTCCCACTCCGACAGCGTCTCGCTCTTCGGCCATTTCGACGGCGCCGGGATCGTTCGCGGCGCAAGCTCGGGGTCGCCGGGCGGCATCATCTGGTTCAACGCCTTCCAGAACGACGAATATACCTTGAACTGCCCGCCCGACCCCGTCTTAACATCCTCGACGCGGGCAAGATGGTTGCCGTCATGCAGGCACAGCCGATCGTCAAGCGCCGCCTCGGCCTTCCGCCACCACGGCTCGTAATGCCGGATCGCATGCACCTGCTCGGCACCGGTTTCCTTCATCAATGCCGTCAGCACCTCGACCGCATCGCCGCGTCGCAAGATCAGCTTCGATCCCTTGTCCGCCAGCGACTTGGCAAACGAGTCGAGCGTGTGGTGCAGCCACCACCGCTGTGCGCCGCCCATTGTCCATTTCCCCGGCGCGTCGTCGTCGAGCACGTAGACCGGGATCACCGGCCCGGCATGCGTGGCGGCGATCAGCGCGGGGTGATCGTGAAGGCGGAGGTCCTGGCGCAGCCAGAGAAGCGTGGGAGTCGTCATCGCATCCTCAACGCAGCAAGCCGCGATCCAGCATCACGCCGCTGCGAAAGTTTCCCCCAGTGTCGTGATCGCCGCCACGTGCCGCTCGGCGATCGCGAGCGCATCCTCGCCGTAACCACCGCCTACGGTGCTCGCGAGCGGCACGCCGCGCGCAATCGCAAGGCTAGCGACAAGCCGTTCCCGCCTAGCCAGACCCTCCAAGGTCAGCGCCAATCGCCCGAGCCGATCGCCCTCGAACGGATCTACCCCAGCCTGATACAGGATCAGCTCCGGCCGGAACTCGTCAAGCAACGGCACCAGGGTCGCCTCCAGCGTCGCCAGATACGCCTCGTCGGCGACCTTGTCCGCCAACGGCACGTCGACCGTCGAACGCGCCTTCCGCACCGGAAAGTTCTTCTCCGCGTGGATCGAGAAGGTCGCGATCTCCGGGCGCCCAGCCAGCAGCGCCGCGGTCCCGTCGCCCTGATGCACGTCGCAATCGACCACAAGCACGCGCGCCACCCGCCCCTCGTCGATCAGCCGCGCCGCCGCCACCGCGAGATCGTTGAACACGCAGAACCCCGCGCCGGTGTTCGCCAGCGCATGATGGCTTCCGCCCGCCGTATTCGCCGCAAACCCGTGTTCCAGCGCGAGACATGCCGCAAGCCAGGTCCCGTGCGGCACGATCGCCGCACGCGACGCCACCGCCGCCGTCACCGGAAACCCGATCCGCCGCTCCTTATCCTTAGGCACGTCCGCCCGGAGCACCTCAGCGACGTAGTCTTCGTCATGCACCGCTTCCAGCCACGCGGTCGGCGTCGTCTCGGCGCGGTGCCATGCGACAGCATCTCCCTTTTCGAGCAGCAGGTCGCGGATCAGTCCGTTCTTGTTCCAGCGATAGGTCGAGCGCGCTGGCGCTGGCGTGACATAGTCGGGATGGTGGACGACATGGATCATGCTCCGTAGGTAGGAGCGCGCCTGCCGACCCCCAAGTTGCCCGAGCCCCAAGCACCTGCGTTGCGGAGACTATTTTTGACCGACGTTTCGACCCTGCCCTACCGTCCCTGCGCCGGCATCATGCTCGTGAACGCGGACGGCAAGATCTTCGTCGGCCAGCGCAACGATTCGCCGCTGGAGGCGTGGCAGATGCCGCAGGGCGGGATCGATCCGGGCGAGGACGCCGAAGCCGCCGCGTTGCGCGAACTCGGCGAGGAGACCGGCGTCATGCCCGACAAGGTCGAACTGATCGCCGAAGCCCCCGGCGAGTTCATCTACGACCTTCCCCCCGAACTGCTCGGGAAAGTCTGGAAAGGCAAATGGCGCGGCCAGACGCAGCGCTGGTTCCTGTACCGCTTCCTCGGCATCGACGCCGACGTGAACATCGCCACCGACCACGAGGAATTCCGTGCATGGCGCTGGAGCGATCCCGCCGACCTGCCGCGGTTGATCGTGCCGTTCAAGAAGGCGCTCTACGAACAGGTACTCGCCGCCTTCGCGCCACATCTCGGCGCATAACGGCGTCGTTGCGCAGTTCCCAATCGGTTGCGCGGCCGTTACGGAAACCGGCGTGCGTCGCTTACTCTGCCTCATCCTCGCCCCGCTGTTGCTCGCCAACGCGCCCGATCCGCAATCGGTCATGATTCCCGAGACGATCCGCGCGATGCTCGACGCCGCGCTGGAGGCGGGCAACGAGGCGGACGTCGCGACGATCGCCAAATACGCACGCGCCGCCGACCCGCTCAGCGGCGACGCAGTGCTCGCGGTCGCGGAAAAGTGGAAGGCCGATCGCGCCGAACAACGGACCCAAGTGATCCGTCAGGCCAGCTTTCTCGACCTGTGGAGCGGCAAGGCGGAGGTCGGCGGCTATCTGACGACGGGCAATTCGAACACGGCGGGCGGCACCGCGGTGATCGATCTCGCCCGCGAAGGCCTGCGCTGGCGTCAGAAATTCCACGCCCAGGCCGATTATCAGGAAAATCTCAACATCACGACGCGCGAGCACTACCTCGCCTCGTACGAGCCCAACTACAAGATCGACGAACGCGCCTATATCTACGGCGTCGCGCAGTATGAAGGCGACCGGTTCCTCGGCTATTTCAACCGGTATTCGACGTCGGTCGGTGCCGGGTACAGCGTGATCAAGACCGCCGCGACCAAGCTCGATCTCGAGCTCGGGCCGGCGTATCGCTACACCGAATTCACCGACAATACCGAGCAGAGCAGCATTGCCGCGCGCGGAACCGCGAACTTCAGCATCCGGATCCTCTCCGGGCTGTCGGTCAGCCAGGTCGCGTCCGCCTATGTCCAGCGCTACAACAGCACGCTGAGCGGCACGACGGCGCTGACCGCCAAGCTGATCGGCCCGCTGTCCGCCGCTCTGTCGTACAATGTCCAGTATGAAAGCGAGCCCCCGATCGGCTCGGTCTCGACCGACACCACCAGCCGCGCCTCGCTGGTCTACAGTTTCTGACGCTGTTCCCACGCACGTCCGGCCCCGCTAGGGTCGCGCGATGAGGGGATTTTCAACTATCGAGCGCGATGCCGTGGACGCGGCGCGCGCGGCACCGATGCTCGCGCAGGTCGAGGCCTGGGCGGCGGTAAACAGCGGCACGCGCAATCTGGCGGGGCTGGCGACAATGGCGGCCCTGCTCGGCGACGCCTTCGCGCGATTGCCGGGCGAGGTCACGCTGGTCAAGCCGACCCCGGTCGACAGCGTCGGATCGGACGGCGTCGTATCCTCGCTCCAGCACGGCAAGCATCTGCATTTGGTCGTAAGGCCTGAAGCGCCGGTGCGGATGCTGTTCACCGGGCACATGGACACGGTCTATCCGATCGATCACGCGTTCCAGTCGCTTCGCTGGCAGGACGATGGCAGTCTCAACGGTCCCGGCGTCGCCGACATGAAGGGTGGCCTCGCGGTGATGCTCGCCGCACTCACCGCGGTCGAGGCGAGCCCGGCGGCGGTGCGGATCGGTTACGACGTGGTGATCAACTCGGACGAGGAGACCGGCTCGTTCTCGTCCGCCGCGCTGCTCGCCACCGCCGCGCAGGGTAAGGTGGCGGCGCTCACCTACGAACCCGCGCTCGCCGACGGTACGCTGGCAGGCGCGCGCGGCGGTACGGGCAATTTCTCGATCATCGTCCGCGGCCGGAGCGCGCACGCCGGCCGCAACCCGGACGATGGCCGCAACGCGATCGTCGCCGCCGCCGATATCGCGGTACGGCTGGCGAAGGTCCGCGGTCCGCGTCTGGCGGTCAATCCGGCACGGATCGAGGGCGGCGGGCCTAACAACGTCGTCCCCGACCTCGCCATCCTCCGCATCAATTTCCGCCCCGCGACGCTCGACGAGATCGCGCGCGCGCAATCGCATATCGAGTCCGCGGTCGCGATGGTCGCCGCCGAACACGACGTCCGGATCGAGGTTCATGGCGGTTTCAACCGCCCACCCAAACCGATCGATGCCGGCGCCGCGCGATTGTTCGAGCTGGTGAAGGGCTCCGGCAGCGATCTCGGCCTCGACATCGCATGGAAAGCGACCGGCGGCGTCTGCGACGGCAACAACATCGCCGCGGCGGGCGTGCCGGTGGTCGACACGATGGGCGTGCGCGGCGGCGCGATCCATTCGGTGGACGAATTCATGATCCCCGACAGTCTGGCCGAGCGCGCGGCGCTATCGGCCGTCACCATATTACGTATCGCGGAGGGCCGTTTGTGAGTTTCAGGATCCGGGCCGCGGTCGACGACGATCTCCAGCATCTCTACGAAATGGCCAAGCTCACGGGCGGCGGATTCACCAACCTGCCCCCCGATCGGCGCGCGCTGACCGCCAAGCTCGAACGCAGCCACGCCGCGTTCGCGCGGACCGACGGCCCGGTCCAGGACGAACTGTTCGTGCTGGTGCTCGAGAATGTCGCGACGAAGGAAGTCCGCGGCACCTGCCAGATCTTCACGCAGGTCGGCCAGAGCTACCCGTTCTACAGCTACCGGATCGGCCAGCTCACGCAGCACAGCCGCGAGTTGAACCGCACGTTCCGCGCCGACATGCTGACGCTCGCCACCGACCTGGAGGGTGCAAGCGAAGTCGGCGGGCTGTTCCTCCACCCGGGCGAACGCGCCGGTGGCCTGGGCCTGTTGCTCGCGCGCAGCCGTTATTTGTTCATCAAGATGCACCGCGCGCGCTTCGCCGACCGCATCCTCGCCGAACTGCGTGGGGTGATCGACGAAGCGGGCGGTTCGCCGTTCTGGGACGGTCTCGCCGGGCGGTTCTTCGGGATGAATTTCCAGGACGCCGACCAGTTCAATGCGATCAACGGCCACCAGTTCATCGCCGACCTGATGCCCAAGCACCCGATCTACACCGCGATGCTCACCGAAAGCGCGCGCGCCGCGATCGGCCTTCCCCACCCTTCAGGTCGTGCGGCGATGCGGATGCTCGAGAACGAAGGCTTCGCGTTCGAAAACTATGTCGACATCTTCGACGGTGGCCCGACGATGACCGCGCGCACCGACCGGGTCCGCACCATCGCCGAAGCGCGTCAAAGCCGGATTGCCGCGATAGATGGCGGCGGCGGTGAGCAGGATCTGGTCGCTACCGGACACCTCGCGGATTTTCGTGCAGCCTTCGGCGATGTGCGCGAGGCTGACGACGGGATCGTGTTGGCCGGAGACTGCGCCGAAGCGCTAGCGGTTGGCGAGGGCGATACGGTCCTGCACGTCAGCCGCATCTGACCTTGCGACGATCGCGAATGCGTCGGGTTAATTTACAATTAACCATCTGACGCCGATCGGGATCGACAGAATTCCGCCACTGGCACGGCTCTTGCTAGTTTCGCGACATGTGGACCAAATTTGCCCGCCTGTTCGTCGTCAAGACCAAGTTCGAGGCGTTCCTCGTCATCTACGGGCTGGGGCTCGGCGCGGTCGAGCGCGGGATGCATTACCTCCAGCAATACCCGGGCTATGGCGGCTGGCTGTTGTTCGCAGCCTGCCCCATCGCGGTCTTCATGGCCGGCGGGCGGTTGATCGATTCGGTGGACCCGTCGCGTGATCGCTAACCGCGCTGCTGGGATAGGTGCAGATAGCGCGTCGAGAAATCGGCGAGTTCACGCAACGCATCCCAGCGCGGAAAGCTGATCCGGCGTCGGTTTCGCGAGATCAGTCCATCGGACTCGAGCGACTTGATCGTCCGGTTTACATGCACCGCGGTCAAACCCAGCGCATCGCCTAGCTGCTCCTGGCTCATCGGCAATTCATAGCCCTCGGGCCCCGTCAGCCCCTGCATATCGAGGCGGATCGCAAACTCGCAAAGGAAGTGTGCGAGCCGTGACCGTGCATCGCGACGGCCCACGTTCAGGATCCATTCGCGAAAGATCGACGCTTCGACGAGCGTGTTGATGAAGATCGCATTGCCGATAGACGCGCGCGACTGCGCCAGCTCGCGCAGCGCGGTCCGTGGGATCGTCGCGACATCCGCACGGGTCAGCGTCTGGACGTTGTGATCCGCGACATCGAGAAAGAGGTGCTGGAAATCGAGCGCCTCGCCGGGAATGTGCATCGACACGATCTGTCGCATGCCCGACCCGGTGAGTTTCTGGCGATAGGCGAACCCCGTCAATAACACCGCGCATTGCGCCGGTGCATCGCCCTCGCGCACCAGATACGACGAGGCCTCGTAGGTCCGGCAGGTGTAGGGAAGTGCGAGCAGCGCCGACCGATCGGCGGCATCGAGGACCGCGTGCGTCTCGAGTTTGCGGACCAACAGCGACAGCGGTCCGGAGGTTGAACTCATAAATGTATTCCCGCAAAAATCGGGGCGGGAGCACAAGCCTCTCTCGGTCGTCAGAGCCCAAGCGTCGGCTGACGATGAACGATAATAACATAGAAGGACGCCCGCTATTCACACATATCTTACGAAATATAAATATTACCAAAATAAATATCGCGCGGAGCGGTGTGGATATTCTCTGTGATTAGACAGAATTATATCCAAAATTCATTGTTACGATAATCGCGGGATCATGGAGGTTAGGCGCGATATATCGCAACGTGCGCCTCTTATTTCGGCTCGAGTTTTGGTGAGGGCGTCGCGATTTCGATCTGATCATTCATTACCAACGATCGTGGATTATCGATGAAATGATTGCGCGGGAGAAACGCCCTTCCACCGCTGGACCAGTCCCGCGAATACCATATCGACGGAGTCGACCTGCGCAGCGAGGCGCTGATGCAGCCGGCCGGCTTCGTCGCGGAACCGCCGGGCAAGGGCATTATCGGGGACGATGCCCATCCCCACCTCGTTCGACACGAACACCGCCCGACCCTGCATGCGGGCGATCACCGCCAGCAAGTCGACGGTTCGCGCCTCGATATCGTGGTCGCCGAGCAGAAGGTTCGTCATCCAGAGCGTCAGACAGTCGACCACGATGACGCTGGCCACGCCATCGGCGTCCGCCAACGCCTCGGAGAGCGCGATCGGCGCTTCCACGGTCCGCCAGCGCGCGTCGCGGTCCGCGCGATGACGGACGATACGATCGACCATCTCGTCGTCAAAGGCTTGCGCCGTCGCGACATAGACCAGATCACCGCCCTGTGCGGCTGCCTGTGCGGCTGCCTGTGGGGCTGCCTGTGCGGCTGCCTGTTCGGCTGCCTGTTCGGCCATCGCCTGCGCATGGCGACTCTTGCCAGAGCGCGCGCCCCCCAGGACCAACAGAGTTTTGCCGAACGACGCGTCCACTGAATACATTTCACACCCCTTCGCGCTTGCGGCGCGTCAGCGGAATGACGATGACGCCCGGAAGATCAAGCGAAAGCCCGTCTGATCGTGTGAAAGATGATATGTCGGCACTGCGCGTTCATGGGGGAAGGGTCGACATTGCCGCGCGGCTTTATCCCGACGCGCCGCGTCCGTGGCTGGATCTGTCGACCGGGATCAATCCCCAACCCTGGGTGCCGCACTCCGGGATCGAGGTCGATACGCACTCGCTGCCTTCGACCGATGCGCTACTCGATCTCGAGGCGGTGGCGGCGGAGGTGTTCGGCACCACCCCTGACCGCGTCGTCGCGCTGCCGGGCAGCGAGATCGGGCTGCGGTCGCTGGACGCGCTTGACCTCCCCTCCCCGCTCCGGGTCGTCGTCCCGAGTTACGGCACGCATGCAGAAGCTTTCGCGAATGCCCAGTATATCGACCGCGGGGCGATCGACGGCGTGACGACCGGAACCGTGTTGCTCGCGAACCCCAACAATCCCGATGGCCGCCGCGATGCGCCCGAGCGCCTCGTTGGCATCGCCCGCCGCGGCACGTGGCTGGTCGTCGACGAGGCGTTTGCCGACGTCGTGCCCGAGACCAGCATCGTGCCGCATCTCGCCGCCGACGACCGTGCGGTCGTGTTCCGCTCGTTCGGCAAGTTTTTCGGACTTGCCGGCCTCCGCCTGGGCTTCATGATCGCGCCGGCGGATCTCGCGACTGCGATGCGGCGCAGGCTGGGAAGCTGGCCCGTATCCGCGCAGACGATCGCCTATGGGTGCGCGGCCTATCGTGATACCGCCTGGCAAACCCAGGCGCGCCAATCGATTGGCGCGCGCGCCGATCGCCTCGACGCGCTCTTGCGCGGGCATGGCATCGTCGCATCGGGCGAATGCCCTCTGTTTCGTCTGGTCGAACACGATTCGGCCGACGCGATATTCGAGCGTCTCGCGCACGCCGGCATCCTGACCCGCCGCTTCGATTATGCGCCGCGGTGGCTGAGACTGGGCGTGCCGGGCGACGATGCCGCATTCGCCCGCCTCGATGCAGCCCTCGCGCATGGCTGAACCCGTCGCTCTGGTCGCGCTGGTACTGGACATCGCGATCGGTTGGCCGTCGTCGGTCTATGCACGCATCGGCCACCCCGTCGGCGGCTTCGCCCGCCTCATCGGATACACCGAAAAAAACTGGAACAGGACGTCCTGGTCGTTCGCGAGACGGCGCAGTGCCGGCGTTCTGGCGCTGGTCCTGCTGCTCAGCGTGACGATTGCCACCGCCCTGGCGCTCGTCGCGCTTGCCCGCTTTGCGCTTGGTCCGATCGCCTGGCTCGGGCTGGGCCTGCTGGCGGCACCCGGGCTGGCGATCCGCAGCCTGTACGATCATGTCGTGCCGTGTGCGACGGCGCTCGAAGCCGGCGACCTCCCAGCCGCACGATCCCGCGTCGGGATGATCGTCGGGCGCGACGTCGCATCGCTCGACGAGAGTGGCGTCGCGAGCGCCGCGATCGAGAGCTTGGCGGAAAGCCTATGCGATGGGGTGGTGGCACCGCTGTTCTGGCTGCTCGTGGCGGGCGTCCCCGGGCTGTGGGCGTACAAGGCGATCAACACGGCGGACAGCCTGATCGGCCACCGCGAGGACCGCTGGCGCGCGTTCGGCTGGGCCGCCGCGCGGACCGACGACCTGGTCAATCTCATTCCGGCGCGGCTGAGCGGCGTCCTGGTCTGCGTCGCGGGGCTCGGTGGGTGGCGAACGATGTGGCGCGACGCCGGCAATCACGCCTCACCCAACGCCGGCTGGCCCGAAGCGGCGATGGCCGGCGTGCTCGGTCTTCGCCTCGCCGGACCGATCGCCTATGACGGGCTGACCCTTGCCAAACCCTATATCGGCGATGGCCGCCGCGACGCCACCGCAGTCGACCTTCGCGCTGCGCTTGGCGTCTATCGCCGGGTGTGCGTCCTTCTTCTCATGATTGCCGGAGGGATTGCATGGGCGCTCTGATGTTGCAGGGAACCGGTTCGGACGTCGGCAAATCGGTGCTCGTCGCGGGGCTGTGTCGCGCGTTCGCCAATCGCGGGCTGTCGGTGCGACCGTTCAAGCCGCAGAACATGTCGAACAATGCCGCCGTCACCGCCGATGGTGGCGAGATCGGCCGGGCGCAGGCAACGCAGGCGATTGCGTGCCGCGTCGAGCCCAGCGTCGACATGAATCCGGTGCTGCTCAAGCCGCAGGGCGACCGCACCTCGCAGTTGATCGTCCGCGGGCAGGTCCGTGGTACGCTTGCCGCCGCACGCTGGCGCGAGGGGCGCGAAGGACTGCTGGTCGACGTGCTCGACAGCTTCGAGCGACTGTCGGCCGGCTGCGATCTCGTCGTCGTCGAAGGCGCGGGCAGCCCCGCGGAGATCAACCTGCGCGCCAGCGACATCGCCAACATGGGGTTCGCGCGCGCCGCCGACGTCCCCGTCGTGCTGGTCGGCGACATCGACCGTGGCGGCGTGATCGCGGCGATCGTCGGCACGCGCGCCGTGATCGATCCGGCCGATGCGGCGATGATCCACGGCTTCCTGATCAACAAGTTCCGCGGCGACCCTGTGCTGTTCGACGACGGCTATCGCGCGATCGAGGCACGCAGCGGATGGCGCGGGTACGGCGTCGTGCCGTGGCTGGCCGACGCGGTACGGTTGCCGAGCGAGGATGCGGTAATCCTCGAACGCCCGGTCGCCAGCAACCAGCGTAAGGTCACGATCGCCTGCCCGATCACGCCACGGATCGCCAATTTCGACGACCTCGATCCGCTCCGGCTCGAACCCGGCGTCGCGCTGATGATGGTGCCGCCGGGCTCGCCGATCCCCGACGTCGACATGATCGTGCTCGCCGGATCGAAAGCGACGATTCCAGATCTCGCCTTCGTCCGCGCGCAAGGCTGGGACATCGATATCCGCGCGCATCATCGCCGCGGCAAACCGGTGCTTGGACTCTGTGGCGGCTACCAGATGCTCGGTCACAGTATCGCCGATCCAGACGGGATCGAGGGGCCGGCGGGGCGCGTCGACGGACTGGGACTGCTCGACGTCGACACGATCCTCACCGGCCGCAAGACGCTCGACCGGATTCGCGGGCAAGCGCAGGGGGCGGCGTTCGAGGGTTACGAGATGCACATGGGCGCGACGACCGGGCCGGCAACCGCGCGCCCGGTCGGCCACCGCGCCGATGGCACTCCCGAAGGCGCGACGAGCGCGGACGGACTGGTGGCGGGCAGCTATATCCACGGCCTGCTCGCGCTCGCGGAGCAGCGTGCGGCGTGGCTGTCGCGGCTCGGCATTTCGGCCAGCGGGCCCGATCACGGTACGTCGATCGATGCCGCACTCGATGCGATTGCCGCGACGCTCGAACGTCATGTCGATCTCGACGCGCTGCTGGCGCTAAGCGAGCGCGCCGGCCACCGCGAGCGCGACTAGCAGGCCGGTCTCGACGATCTCGATCCCGGCGCCGTGCGCATCGCCCGTCACACCGCCGAGCGTCCGCCGAAGCCAGGTCGCGACGCCGAGCACGAGCAGCGGCAGGGCGACAAGCGCTGGCACCGCGCTAGCGGCAAGCGCGAGCAGCAGCCCCCACCCCAGAAGGTCACGCCCACGCACCGCATCGGCAACCGCTGCGCCGAGGCCGCCAGGACGCAGCGGTGGCAACAGCCTCGCCCAGACGAGCGGTCCCATCCTCGCGGCGAACGGCACGACGATCAACGCCCAGCTCGCTCCCACCGCATGCAGCAGCACAAGCTTGGCAAGCATTTGACCGGCGATCGCGACGACGCCGAAGCTGCCGATATGCGGATCGGCCATGACCGCAAGCAACCGTGTCCGATCGCCATGCGCGGCGCCGAGACCATCGGCGAGGTCGGCAAGGCCGTCGAGATGCAGCGCGCCAGTAACTGCGATCCAGGTCAGCAGCGCGGCACAGGCGCCCGTCCACGGATCGACGAGTGCACCGAGCCAGCCGGCCGCGGCAACGAGCGCGCCGATCGCGAGGCCAACGATCGGGTAAAAGCGGATCGCCGTCGCGAAATCCTCAGCGCCGACGTCGATGCGGGGCATCGGCAAGCGCGTCAGGAACCCGAACGCGACGACCAGCCGCTTCACGTCGCCAGCCCGACGATCTGCACAGTCCGTGGCTGGCCCGGCCAGATGCGCAGCGACACGA
The DNA here is from genome assembly GCF_003688625.1 of Sphingomonas sp. PP-CE-3A-406. Taxonomy (GTDB): domain Bacteria; phylum Pseudomonadota; class Alphaproteobacteria; order Sphingomonadales; family Sphingomonadaceae; genus Sphingomonas. Next base: position 459,337 of record NZ_RCWY01000001.1, on the reverse strand, counting down.
GTGCGGCGTAAGGCAGATCGAACGCCCAGACCTGCCGCCGATCGAAACCGCACAAGTCCGCGAGCGCCGCCCGGATCGCGCCGCCATGCGTCACGACCAGTGTCGAGACCGCCGGCATCTCGGCCACCGCTCGCGCAACACGGCTTTGCAGCGCGGACCAGCGTTCACCATTCGGCGGCGGCGACGCGTCGGGATCGTCGTAGAACGCGGACAACGCTGAGGAGTCGATGGCCGCGGGAGCTAGCCCGTCCCAGACGCCGAAATCGAGTTCCCGCCAGCGTGGATCGACCTTGACGGGAATGCCCCGCGGGCCTGCGATGGCCTCCGCACAAGCGCGCGCGCGGATCAGATCGGACGCCTCTATCCGGTCCACCGCGAGACCGTCAGCCCGCACGACGCAGGAGGCGATCCCCGCCTCGGTCGCCGGGTCGTCGGTGCGCCCGAGCAACCGCCCCGCCACCTCGGGCGCACCATGCCGCATGAGATACAGCATGTGTGCGCTCACGCCGACGAAACGCCGGCCTCGGCGAACGTCGCCATTTCGGCATGCGCCGCGAGCGCCGCCCGGACGAGCAACGTCGCGGTCGCAGCCCCACTGCCTTCCCCCAGCCGCATTCCGAGCGACAGGAGCGGCTCGAGCCGCATGCGCTCCAGCAGGTGCCGATGCCCCGGTTCGGCGGAGACATGCCCGGCCAGGCAATGCGCGACTATGTCGGGACAGGCCGCCGCCAACGGCGCGACCGCCGCACAGCAGATGAACCCGTCGAGCATCACCGGTACGCCCGCCAATCGCGCTGCCACCACAGCGCCCGCAATTGCCGCCAGTTCGCGGCCGCCGAGCCGTCGCAAGGTCTCGAACGGCGTGGTGAGCGCGTCCCGGTGCAACGCGATTCCCGCCTCGACGACCGCGACCTTGCGCCCGATGCCCTCGCCATCGACCCCCGTGCCCGGCCCGACCCAGTCGCTCGCCGACCCGCCGAAGCTCGCCAGACACAGCGCCGCAGCGGTGGTGGAATTGCCGATGCCCATCTCGCCAAGCACCACCAGGTCCGGCGCATCCGCGACCGCCGCCGCGCCCGCGTTGATCGCGGCAAGGCACTCGTCCTCGGACATCGCCGCGGCTTCGGTGAAATCCGTCGTGGGCCGGTCGAGGTCGAGCGACACGATCTTGAGATCGAGGCCGGCCGCGCGCGACAACGCGTTGATCGCCGCGCCGCCATGCTCGAAATTGGCCACCATCTGCGCGGTGACGGAAGCCGGAAACGCGCTGACGCCGCGCGCGACGATGCCGTGGTTGCCCGCGAACACGACCGCGCTGCCGCGATCGAGCCGGGGCAGCGGATTGCCCTGCCAGCCTGCCATGAACACCGCGATATCCTCCAGCCGACCGAGCGATCCCGGTGGCTTGGTCAGATCTCCCTGCCGCGCGATCGCCGCGGATCGCGCCGCGGCGTCTGCCTGCGGCAAGCCGCGCAAGGCCGCCAGAAACGCGGCCGGCGTCGCGAAGGCTGTCATTCGACGACGAACCCGGCGGGCGGCGTGCGGGTGATGAAATGACCCTTCACGCCCTGCGGCCATTGCTTGAACGGCACCTGCCCGAACGCGCTCTCGCCGTAGAGCCGCGCGTAATCGAGGATCGCGCGCGCGGCGTCTTCGGTCGGCTCGAACCGGCCGAGGACATAGCCGACCTTGGCAGGTGCGCGCAGATGGATCGTGCAGAAATCCTGGCAGGCGAACAGGCACGGCATCTCCTGCACCGCGACGTCGGCATAGGCGGGATCGCTCGCCTGGACCGCCTTCAGCGCGCTGACAAGCCGCGCACCGCCGCGCTGACCGTGCTCGTCGTCGCGCGCATCGGTGGAATGGCGGCACGTATTGCACGCGACCACCGCGACGCCGTCTTCGACTGGCTTCAGCATGTCCGTTCCCGGACGATCTCGGAACGATGTAAACCTGGCATAGAAACCCCTTCGGACAGTCGGTCCCGCACCGCGCGAGGGCCAAAGGCGCACGCCTCCAGCCTCCGCGCGACGCGAAGCGATGTCGTCGCTCGGGGTGTTACCCGTCCGTTCGGCGCACCCTGGCCGGACGAAAGACGACCGCGACGGGCAGGTCTCCTGGCTCGCGGGTCAACGCCGTCCGCGCCGCCTTCTCGGGAACATCCCAATGGCATGAGGCACGATGGCTCGCCGCGTACAGTTGCAGGGTCAGCCGGGTGTTTCCCGTTCCCATTTTCATCCCCCTCGGCGTGAGCATCGGGGGAACCTGTCGCGGGGGCAGCGATAGGCGGGGGGGTTGGGGGACGCAAGACGGCGATGCGCTGCTGGGCGGTCTCACCAGCAGTTCAACCGCCCGCCCGTCATCCTGACGAAAGTCAGGACCCAGGGTAACGGGCGGCGGCCGTCGTGGCTCTGGGTCCTGACTTTTGTCAGGATGACGGACGGTGGTCATAACGGGCCGTAGAATACGAAGCCGCCTAAAACTCCACGCCCGCCTGTGCCTTCACCCCCGACCGGAACGGATGCTTCACCTGCGTCATCTCCGTCACCAGATCCGCCATCTCGATCAGCGCATCCGGCGCGTTCCGCCCAGTCACCACGACATGCGTCATCTCGGGCTTCGCCGCCAACACGGCGAGAACCTCGTCGACCGGCAGATACTCGTACCGCAGCACGATGTTCAGCTCGTCAGCGACCACCATCGCGTAGGACGGGTCTGCGATCATCCGCTTCACCTCGTCCCACGCCTCACGCGCCACCGCGATATCGCGTGCGCGGTCCTGCGTGTCCCAGGTGAACCCCTCCCCCATCGGCTTGAACTCGCACAGCGCGGGGAACGCGTCGAAGATCGCCTTCTCGCCGGTCGTCATCGCGCCCTTGACGAACTGCACCACGCCGACTTTCCGCCCATGCCCGATCATCCGCACCGCCATGCCGAACGCGGCGGTCGACTTGCCCTTGCCCTTGCCGGTGTGGACGATGACCAGCCCCTTCTCGATCGTCTTGCTCGCGACGATCCGGTCCTGGACCTCCTTGCGCTTGGCGCTCTTGGCATTCTGTTCTTCGTCGGTCCGCATGATCAAGTCCTCTCGTCCTCCCGATGGCGGATCGCGCCGCGCGGCGCTAGAGCGACCGACATGCTCCGCATTACCGATCTCAAGCTGCCGCTCAACCACGCCGACGAAGCGCTCCCCGCCGCGATCCGCGACCGCCTGCGCGTCACCCCGCGCGACCTGATCCGCTACACCGTGGCGCGTCGCGCGCACGATGCGCGCGACAAGATGGACATCCAGCTCGTCTATTCGGTCGACGTCACGCTGAAGAACGAGGACACCGTCCTCACGCGCTTCCGCAAGGATCGCCACGTCCAGCGCACGCCCGACACCGGCTACCGCTTCGTCACCAAGGGCGGGCCAAGCTACACCGGCCCCCGCCCGGTGGTCGTCGGCGCAGGCCCGTGCGGGTTGTTCGCCGGCCTGATCCTCGCGCAGATGGGCTTCCGCCCGATCATCCTCGATCGCGGCAAGGTCGTCCGCGAGCGCACCAAGGACACGTGGGGCCTCTGGCGCAAGAGCGTGCTCAACCCCGAATCCAACGTCCAGTTCGGCGAAGGCGGCGCCGGCACCTTCTCCGACGGCAAGCTCTGGAGCCAGATCAAGGACCCGCGTCATCTCGGCCGCAAAGTCCTGACCGAGTTCGTCAAAGCCGGCGCACCGCCTGAAATCCTCACCGAGGCGCACCCGCACATCGGCACCTTCCGCCTCGTCACGATGGTCGAGAGCATGCGCGAGACGATCGAGGCACTCGGCGGCGAATACCGCTTCTCGACCCGCGTCGATGGTCTCGACATCGTCGAGGAAGCCGGCGCGCGCCAACTCCGCGGCCTTCACCTGAGCACCGGCGACTATCTCGAAGCGAACCACGTCGTCTTCGCGGTCGGCCACAGCGCGCGCGACACGTTCGAGATGCTCCACGCGAAGGGCGTCCACGTCGAGGCCAAGCCGTTCTCGATCGGCGTCCGCATCGAGCATCCGCAGTCGTGGATCGACGAAGCCCGGTTCGGGCCGTGCGCCGGCCATCCCGATCTCGGCGCGGCGGCGTACAGCCTGTCGCACCACTGCAAGAACGGCCGCACGGTGTATAGCTTCTGCATGTGCCCCGGCGGCACCGTCGTCGCCGCGACCTCCGAAGAAGGCCGCGTCGCGACCAACGGCATGAGCCAATATTCGCGCAACGAACGCAACGCGAACTCCGGCATCGTCATCGGCATCGACCCCGAGCGCGACTATCCCGGCCACCCGCTCGCCGGGATCGAACTGCAGCGCCACTGGGAATCGCGCGCCTATGTCGCGGGCGGCTCGAACTACAAGGCACCTGCGCAACGCATCGGCGACCTGCTCGCAGGCCGCGCCTCGACCGCGCTCGGAACGGTGATCCCGTCGTACAAGCCGGGCGTTCACATGACCGACCTGTCCGAGTGCCTGCCCGAGTTCGCGATCACGGCGTTGCGCGAGGCGTTGCCCGCGTTCGGCCGCGAGATCCCCGGATACGATCATCCCGACGCGGTGCTGACGGGAGTCGAGACGCGCACATCTTCGCCGGTGAGGATCACGCGCGGCGACGATTTCGTCAGCCTGAATACGACAGGATTGTTCCCAGCGGGCGAAGGCGCCGGCTATGCGGGGGGTATTCTTTCCGCGGCCGTCGACGGTATCAAGGTCGCGGAAGCGGTCGCGCTCAGCCTCACTGCCTGACGCCCGAAACGAGCGCTAGAATACCACCCCGGCGAAGGCCGGGGCCTAATGGGGGACGTCGATGACAAAGGACGATCCTCCGTTACCGGGACCGTTCCAATTGGGCCCCGGCCTTCGCCGGGGTGGTGGACGTGCTCGCCCGTATGGGCGCAGAACCAGCCCGGAATGGCGGCGAAGTCACTTCACCCGGCCAGGTCCCGTTTTGATCAACCACGCCTTCGGCAATCCGGTCGGCTTCGCCACGCCGTCGAGCCGTCGCGCGCTGACCAGCGCCACGCGCTTCAGGATCATCTGGTCCTTGAACGCATCCATCCCGCCGCCGGTCGGTTTGGCGAGGATCCGTTTCACCACGTCCATCCCGGCAACGACATGCCCGAACGCCGCATAGCCGGGATAACCCGCGCGCGCGTCCATCGCCGGTGCCGGGCCGACGGTGATGAAGAAATTACCCCCCGCCGAGGCCGGATTCATGCCCCTCGCCATCGAGATCGTCGCGTCAAGATGCTTGATCCCGGTCTGTGCGGTCGTCTCGAGTGGAAACGGCGGCAGGATGCGCCGCGCATCGGTACGGATCCCCGCCTGGATGAAGCCCGTCTTCGGCGACGACTTCTGCCGGCTCGCACGGTAGAAATCGGTCCCGTCGAAGCGTCCGTCATCGACGTATTCGAGGAAATTCTGCGTCGTCTTGGGCGCATGCCGCGTGTCGAGCGCGAGCAGGATCGGGCCCTCCGAGGTGACGAGGCGAACCCGCACGATCCCCGGCTTTGCGGCCGGCGTGGCGCGCGACGCGGGTTGCGCCCAGACCGTTGTCGTGAGGCTCAACACCCCCGCCAATCCCATGAGAAAACGGCGCATGTCGGTGATTCCTATAGCGACTGATCGGGGCCCGCTAACCGCCAAGCGAGGCCGACGCAACATCGGCAGGCCCGGCGCACGCTGTCCGGCGGCACCCGGCTCTTGAATTTACCCTACGAGCCGGCCAATTCCTGACCGTCATTACCAACGTCATTATCCAAAAGAGAGCCGTAACAGCCCATGACCAACGAAACCGTCCAAGCCGCCGAGATGCAGCCCGCGGAGACCCACGCGTTCGAGGCCGACGTCTCGCGGTTGCTGCACATGATGGTGCATTCGGTCTATTCGGATAAGACCGTGTTCTTGCGCGAGCTGATCTCGAACGCCGCCGATGCGTGCGAGAAGCTGCGTTACGAGGCGTTGAGCGCGCCGGATCTGCTTGGCCCGGACCCGGTCGGGAACGAAGCCCGTACGCAGATCGCGATCACGCTCGATCCCGACGCGAAGACGCTGACGATCGAGGACAACGGCATCGGCATGACCGCCGACGACATGGCCGAAGCGCTTGGCACGATCGCGCGATCGGGCACCAAGGCGTTCATGGACCGGATCGCCGCATCGTCCGGGTCGGAGGGCGCGCAACTGATCGGCCAGTTCGGCGTCGGCTTCTACTCGGCGTTCATGGTCGCCTCGAAGGTCGACGTCGTCTCGCGGCGTGCTGGCGCGGACACCGCGTCGGTCTGGTCGTCGGATGGCCTCGGCACCTACACGATCGCGCCCATCGACACCGCCGAGGCGCCCGTCCGCGGTACGCGCGTCGTGCTGCACCTGCTTGACGACGCCACGTCCTACACCGAGCGCTACACCGTCGAACGGCTGATCAAGGACCAGTCGGGCCATGTCCCCGTCCCCATCACGCTCCGCGAAACGCCCGACGCCGAGCCGGTCGAGATCGCCGACGGCGCCGCGCTCTGGACCAAGCCGAAGTCCGAGATCAGCACGGAGGACTATGCCGATTTCTATCGCAGCGTCTCCGGCCAGTTCGACGAGCCCGCGCTGACGCTGCACTACCGCGCGGAGGGGCTGCACGAATATTCGGTGCTCGCCTATGTCCCCGGCGCAAAGCCGTTCGACCTGTTCGATCCCGACCGCAACGGCCGTATGAAGCTGTACGTGAAGCGCGTCTTCATCACCGACGACGCCGAGGTTTTGCCGCGCTATCTCCGCTTCATGCGCGGGCTGGTGGATTCGTCAGACCTGCCGCTCAACGTCTCGCGCGAGATGATCCAGGAGAGCCCGATGCTCGCCGCGATCCGCAAGGGCGTCACCGGCCGCGTGCTCGGCGAATTCGACAAGCTCGCGACCCGCGATGCGGATGCCTATGCGAAGATCTGGGAGAATTTCGGCGCGGTTCTGAAGGAAGGGCTGTACGAGGATTTCGAACGGCGCGAGGCGCTGCTGAAACTCGCACGGTTCAAGACCACGACGTCGGCCGGCGCATGGCGTTCTGTCGCCGATTACGTGGCGGCGATGAAGGACAACCAGACTGCGATCTATTATGCGGTCGGTACCGATCTCGACCGGCTCGAAGCCTCGCCGCAGCTCGAAGGGTTCCGCGCGCGTGGGATCGAAGTGCTGTTGCTGCCGGACTCGGTCGACGGCTTCTGGGTGACCGCGGGTATCGATCACGACGGCAAGCCGTTCAAGTCGGTCACGCAGGGCGCCGCCGATCTCGGCCTGATCCCGCTGGTCGACGGCGCCGAAGCACCGACGGCCGACACCACGCCGCAAGTCGCGGACTTCATCGCGTTCGTGAAGACGACGCTCGCCGATGCGGTCTCGGAGGTCCGCGCGTCGGAGCGTCTGACCGACAGTGCGGTCTGCCTCGTCGCGGCCGATAGCGGCATGGACCGTCAGCTCGAGCGGATCCTCGCCGCAAGCGGTCAGGCTATGCCTGCCGCCAAGCCGGTGCTGGAGATCAACCCGCGCTCTGCGCTGATCGCCAAGCTGGCCGCGCTCGGCGAGGACGAGACCGCGCTGCGCGAGGATGCCGCGCACCTGCTGTTCGACGAAGCGCAGATCGCCGATGGCGAGCGCCCGCTCGACGCCCGCGCCTTCTCCGCCCGCCTGTCGCGGCTGTTCACGCGCGCGTTGGGTTGAGCGACCTCGACCACGGTTCCGCGGATTTGCGGAACCGTGGTCGAGCGACTAGTCCGCTTCAAAGACTGAGGAGCAGGACATGTCGCCCATTCTAGATCGCCGCCAGATACTGACCGGCGGCGCGGCCATCGCTGGCCTCTCGCTCGGCTCGACCGCCGCATTCGCGCAGAACGACCGGATCGAGAGTCTGATCGCCAGGATGACCCCGGCCGAAAAGGCGGGCCAACTCAGCTGCTTCTCCGATCAGATCCGCCCGATCGGCGTGCCGTTCAATCCCGGTCTCGCGACCGGCGGCGCGGCGGAGCAGATCGCCCGGATCAAGACCGGCCAGATCGGCATGCTGTTCAACGGCGTCGGCTATACCGGCGCGAAGGCCGCGCAGGATGCGGCGATGGCCACCCGGCTTAGGATTCCGCTGATCTTCGCAGGCGACGTGATCCACGGCCTGCGTACCGCCTACCCGCTGCCGATCGCCGAGGCCTGCGCGTTCGATCCCGACTTAGCCGAGCGCACCGCGCGCGCTGCGGCACTCGAAACCACCGCGCTCGGCATTCACTGGACGTTTGCGCCGATGGTCGATGTCGCGCGAGACCACCGTTGGGGTCGCGTCGCGGAAGGGTCCGGCGAAGACCCGTATCTGGGCATCCAGCTGGCCAAGGCACGCGTGCGCGGTTTCCAGGGGGACGACCTTCGCGATCCGACCCGCGTCGCGGCCTGCGCCAAGCATTTCGCCGCATATGGCGCGGTCTCGGGTGGCCAGGATTACAATTTCACCGAGATATCGCCCGCCACGCTGCACGAGGTCCATCTCGCGCCGTTCAAGGCTGCGGTCGACGCAGGCGTCGCGACGTTGATGAGCGCGTTCAACGATATCGACGGCGTTCCTTCCAGCGGCAATCACTGGCTGATGACCGACCTCCTGCGCGGCGAGTGGCGGTTCCGCGGCATGGTCGTCGGCGACTATACCGCGGACGAGGAACTGATCGCGCACGGCTATGCCAAGGACGGCCGCGACGCTGCGAAGAAGGCGTTCATGGCCGGGATGGACATGGCCATGCAGTCCAACCTGTTCAATCTGTGGCTGCCCGACCTCGTCGAGAAGGGCGAAGTCCCGCTCGCGCGGCTCGACGAAGGCGTGCGCCGCGTGCTCCACCTGAAGGATGCGATCGGGTTGTTCGACAACCCCTATCGCTCGGTCAGCAGGAAGGCCGAACGCACCAGCGTCTCGACCCCCGCCATGCTCAAGCTCAGCCGGGAGGCCGGCGCGCGGTCGATCGTGCTGCTGAAGAACGACGGCGACCTGCTGCCCTTGAAGAAGAACCCAGGGCGGATCGCCTTGATTGGCCCGTTCGCGGAGGATCGCAAGAACGTCGTCGGCACCTGGGCGTTCATGGCCGACGAAAAGCTCAACGTCTCGATCGCGCAAGGACTTCGCGCACGCGGGCTGACCGTGACGACGGCGCAGGGCTCCGAGATCGAAGCCCCCCTGCCCGGCGGGATCGCGACAGCGGTCGCCGCTGCGAACGCTGCGGATATCGTCCTGCTCGCGGTCGGCGAATCGCAGCTCATGTCGGGCGAAGCGCAATCGCGCACCGAGATCACGATCCCTGCCCCGCAGATGGCGCTCGCCGAAGCCGTCGCGGCGACGGGCAAGCCGGTCATCGTGCTGCTCCGCCACGGCCGCGCGCTCGCCTTGCACGGTGCCGTCAAGGATGCGCCGGCGATCCTGGCGACGTGGTTTCTCGGGTCCGAAAGCGGCAACGCGATCGCCGACGTGCTGTTCGGCGACGTCAACCCGTCCGCCAAGCTGTCCGCGAGCTTCCCCAACGAGAGCGGCCAGGAACCCTATTTCTACAACCACAAGAACACCGGTCGCCCGGCCCCGGATACGGGCAGCCAGGAATACAAATCGCGCTACCGCGAGACGAAGAACGAAGCGCTCTACCCGTTCGGGTACGGCCTGAGCTACACCAGCTTTTCGGTCTCGAACGTCGTCGTCCCGGCGCAGATGACCGACACGCTCGCCGTCACCGCCACCGTCACCAACACCGGCGCGCGGGCCGGCGACGAAGTCGTGCAGCTCTACATCCACGACCGCGTCGCCAGCCGCACGCGGCCGGTCCGCGAACTCAAGGGATTCGCGCGCGTATCGCTGGCACCGGGCGCATCGAAACGCGTGACGCTGACCTTGAAGCGCGAAGACCTCCGCTTCTGGGGCGACGGCGACTGGGTGATCGAGCCTGGTATGTTCGACCTCTGGGTCGCGACGAGTTCGGTCGCCGGCGAGAAACAGAGCTTCGAACTCGTATAAGCTGTTCTCCCGCCTCGGCGGGGGAACACGCTACATCCGCACGACCCGGTTTCCGATCCGCTCGGCTTCCTCGGGGTCGTGCGTGACCATCAGGATCGGCAGCTTGAGCACGTCGCGGACATGTTCGATCGCCAGCATGATCTCCTCACGGCGGGCGCGATCGAGCGACGACAACGGCTCGTCGAGCAACAGGAACCGCGGCTGGCTGAGCAGCGCGCGACCGATCGCAACCCGCTGCGCCTCGCCGCCCGACAGCGTGCGGGGCCAGCGTTCGAGCAGATGGCCGATGCCGAGAAAGCCGATGATGTCCTCGAACCGCTCGGCCTCGCCGCGTACGCCATAGAGCAGGTTCGCGCGGACGCGCATGTGCGGGAACAGCCGCGCTTCCTGGAAGACATAGCCGGCGCGGCGGCGTTCTGGGGGCACGTCGGTGCCGTCGCCGAACAGCGTCTCGCCGTCGATCGCGATCCGCCCGCGATCGGGCCGGAGCAGTCCGGCAACCATGTTCAGGACGCTCGACTTGCCGACGCCCGAGGGGCCGAACAGCACGGTCGCGCCCTCGCCTGCGTCGAGCGTCAGCGATATTTGCGTATCGCCGAGCCGCTTCTCGACGTCGATCTCAAAGGACATGGAGCCCCCGTCCCGCGCGCCGCGTCAGCAGTTCCGAGGCGATCAGCGCAACGAGCGACAAGCCTACGGACACGCATGACAATCGCCACACCATCGCGTCCGCCCCCGGCTGTTGCAACGCGGAGTAGATCGCCAGCGGCAAGGTCTGCGTTTCGCCCGGGACGTTGGACACGAAGGTGATCGTCGCGCCGAACTCGCCGATCGATCGCGCGAAGCCGAGCACCGCGCCGGCCAGCACGCCGGGGATGCTGAGCGGCAGCGTCAGCGTCCAGAACACACGCCAGGGCCCCGCGCCCAGCGTCCGCGCGGCATTCTCCAGCCGCCGGTCGACCGCCTCGATCGAGATCCGCATCGCGCGCACCATCAGCGGCAACGCCATCACCCCCGCCGCGATCGCCGCGCCGGTCCAGCGGAACAGCACGGTGATCCCGAACCAGTCCTGCAACCACCCACCGATCGGCCCATTGGGCCCGAACGCGAGCAGCAACAGCCACCCGGTCACCACCGGCGGCACCACCAGCGGCAGATGGATCGCCGCATCGACGATGACCTTGCCCGGGAAGCGGACGCGCGCGAGCAGCCAGGCCAACGCGAAAGCGACCGGCAGGGTCACCAGCATCGCGACGCCGCCAACCTTCAGCGACAGCGCGACGATCCCCCATTCGGCCGCCCCCCATTCGACTGCATCGAGCATCTAGCGCGCGGAGAACCCGTAGCGCACGAAGATCGCCTTGCCCTCGCGCGAAACGAGGAATCGCCGGAACGCCTCGGCATCGGGATTGGTCGACGCCTTCAGTCGCGCGACCGGGTAGGTGATCGCGGGATGCGTGTTTTCGGGAAAGACGCCCGCGATGCGGACCTTGGCAGACGCCTTCGCATCGGTCGCATAGACGATCCCGAGCGGTGCCGCGCCCCGCTCGACCAGTGCCAGCGTCGCCCGAACATTCTCAGCGCGCACCACCTTCGGCGAGACCTGCGCCCAAACGCCGAGCTTCTCCAGCGATGCCTGCCCATATTTACCCGCGGGCACCGCTGTGTCCGCCATCGCCAGCGGTCCGCCGGTCAGCACCCGCGCGAGCGCGGCGGGCGGACGGACCGGGATGCGAACCGTGCTGCTCGCTGGCGCCGCGACCACGAGCCGGTTGCCGAGGAACGTCACGCGGGTCGATGCGACGATCAGGTTCCTCTTCGCGAGCTCGTTCATCCAGTCTTCGTCGGCCGAGACGAAGAGATCGGCGGGCGCACCGGATTCGACTTGCCGGGCAAGAGCGGACGAGGCGGCGAACGAGATAGTCGGCTTGACATGGCCTTTCTTGGCCCACGCATCGGCCGCGGCGGTCAGCGATTCCTGCAGCGATGCGGCCGCCAGCACGAGCGGCGGACGCTGCGCATACGCGGTGCCGTTCGCAAGGCCCACCGGGATTGCCAGTGCCGCCATCAGATACCGCATACAGAGACCCCATAATTTCGACCGGCGAATGCCAGCAGACACGGTAACGTCGCGCGCGGCAATGCGTTGCGCGTTAGTTCGCCGTGACCCGCCCGGTTCGCGCCAGCTTGCCCCAACCGACCAAGGGCCCACGCAATGCTTGCGCGATCGCCTTCAGCACGACGTAATACATCACCTGACGATAGCCGATCCGCTGCGGGATCAGCAGCCACAGCAGCCGCCAGCGTTCCTTCCGCTCCAGCGCGAACGCGATCGTCGCGGCGAGCAGGTCGATCGCGGTGAAGATCAGCCAATAGGCGAGCATCGTATAGACGTCATGGCTGGTCTGCTCCCAGCCATGCGCCTGCACCGACAGATAGGTCGAAGCGAAGCTTACCAACAGCGCGAGGTCGATGATCGGCGAGATCGACGCGAGGATGATCTGGAACACGATCGCCTGCGGCAAGCCTACCCAGCCGAGCCCGCGCGGCTGCGACCGGCCGATCGCCGAGCGGTGCTTGTAGAGGCACTGCAATGTCCCGAACGCCCAGCGGAACCGCTGTTTGGCGAGCGCGCGCATCGTCTCGGGCGCCTCGGTCCAGGCGATCGCGAACTGGTCGTACTGGACGGTCCAGCCATGCCGCTGGATCGCGATCGTGAGATCCTGGTCCTCGGCGAGCGTATCGTCGGGATAGCCGCCGACGCTCCGGATCGCCTCGAGCCGCCACGCGCCGACCGCGCCCGGCACGACGGTCATCGCGTTCAACCGTGCAAGCGCGCGCCGCTCGAGATTCTGCGCGGTGATGTATTCGAGCGCCTGCCATTTGGTGATCAGGTTGACGCGGTTGCCGACCTTCGCGTTACCCGCGACCGCGCCCAGTTCGGGATCGACGAACCAGCGCGCGAGGCGGGCGATCGTCATCGGTTCGAACTGCGTATCGGCGTCGAGCGCGATCACGATCTCGCCCCGCGCGAGTTCGAGCCCACGATTCAGCGCGCGCGCCTTGCCACCATTCTCCAGCGTCAGCAGACGGACACGGTCGTCGCCGGCGAATGCCTCGGCGACGACGCGACTGGTGCCGTCGCTCGACCCGTCATCGATCACGATCACCTCGATCGCGACGTCCTTCGACGCCAGCACGCCCTCCACGGCGCGCACGATCACGCGCTCCTCGTTGAACGCGGGGATCATCACCGTCACGAACCGCGACGGATCGATCGCAGGGAACACCGTCTTCAGCTCGCGCCGCGCCTGGATCAGCGCGAGCGCCGAAAGTGCCAAAGCGCGCAAAATGCCGATCGTGATCGCGATCCCGAAGATCCAGCGGAGCGCGACGACGATGCCGCCGAGCGTGCTGAACAGCGCGAGGTCGGCGACAGCGGCGACGCGGTCGCTCGACGAGATCACCGGCATCGACTGGTTGCGCGACAGCCCGGCAAGCGTTGACACGGGAACGAAGCTGTAGCCCATCGCCCGCAGCCGCTCGATGATGATCGGCAGCGCTGCGACGGTCTCGGCGCGGTTACCGCCGGCGTCGTGGAGCAGGATGATGTTGCCGCTGCGCTCGGGATTGCCCGCCTCAACGCCGGCGATGGTCCGGTCGATGATCGCCTGCACGCCGGGGCGCTTCCAGTCGTCGGGATCGACGTGGAGGCCGACCGAGATATAGCCACGCTTCTGTGCTTCGAGCGCAGGCAGGATTTCGTCCGCGGTGCTCGGCTCGGCATCGCCGAAATAGGGCGCGCGGAACAGCCGCAATGAGCGCCCGGTGAACGCCTGGAACAGCCGCTGCGTGGTGTTCAGCTCGTATTTCACCTGCCGCTGCGAGACGTTGGCGAGATTAGGGTGCGTATAGGTGTGACTGCCGATCTCATGGCCTTCGTTGACCATGCGCTCGAGCAGCGGGCGCTCGGTCAGCGCATTCTCGCCGATCACGAAGAACGTCGCGGGCGCATGCTCGCGCTTGAGGACGTCGAGGATTTGCGGCGTCCATTCGGGATCGGGCCCGTCGTCGAAGGTCAGCGCGAGTTGTTTCGGACGATAGCCGGTTCGGACCACGACATAGGGCGACGGCATGCGCGTGAAGACGACGTCGGCGATCGTGCCGTCTTTCGCCGGCACCGCATCGCGAATGCCGGTAACCGGCTCGGCGGCGATCTTGAGGATTTCGCCGCTGCCCTCGATATCGACATTAGTGCCGGCCGGCATCTTGTCGATCGAATCGGGGATCGGCAGCTTGCGATGGTCGCGACCCCAGATCGACCAAAGTCCGGGATCCTCCGACCCGAGACGCCAGAGCGCCACGCTGCCGAGGCCAGCCTTTTGCAGGAATGCGATCTGGTTGTACGCCGACGCCGCATCGAGCAGCCAGACCTGGTGCTTCACGCCACCCTCGGAATAGGCGAAGCTGCTGTTGCCGCTGGCCTTGTCGAAGGTCGGCACCGTGCCCGAGTCCGCCGCGTTCTGCCACGCTTCCTCGACGTCGAGCGCATCGCCGTTGCCGGCATCGGCGCCTGCGTGCCAGTCATAGGCATAGGAGCCGATCGCCACGACCAGCTTGGCGGGGGGGATGCCACGGGCCGCATCGGCCACCATGTGCGCGAACCAGCGCTGCGACGCGATCGGGCCCGGCGCGCCGCTCGTTTCGTGCTCGTCATACGCCATCAGGAAGATCTTGTCGGTCACCTTGGCATAGGCGGGCAGGTTCCAGTCCGGGTTGGCGACCGGCGCGGCGATCGCGACCACCCAGCCGCGGCTCGCGAATCGCGCACGCGTCTCGGCGAGGAACGCGCGGTAGTTGGGCTGTGCCGACGCGGGCAGATCCTCGAAATCGTAGAACACGCCGCCGGCGCGGTTGGCGGCAAGGAACGGCACGAGCTTGTCGAGGAAGGCCGCGCGTGCCTTCGGATCGGCGAACAACGCGGCGCTGCCGGCACCGTCCCAGTTCCCGTCGACCGCGTTCTGCACCATCGGCAGGATCACCGGCCGATGGACCGCCTTGTTGAGAATATCGCGCCCGGCCTGATCGCGGAACACGGTGATGTGGTGATCCTTGCCGGTGATCGAGACCCAGCCGGGGATCAGCCAGTCGAGCTGTTCGACATGCCGCGCGAGGCTGGCGGTGCTCGCCTCGTCCCACGGCGCGTGAAAGGCGATCGCAAGCGCAGGGTTGGCGCCGTTGCCGACACCCGGCTTGGCCGCGCTCGTCCCGAACAGTTGCTTGGCGTAGTAATTCAGGTCGCGCCGCGTCTCGCGAAGGATGCCACCGCGCGGCGCGGGCAGTTTGTGGAGCGCGGGGTGCTCGGGCTCGATCGGCAGCAGCGGCGCGGTGGGCACCGCACCGATCGAAACGGCGAACATCGCGATCGATAGCAGCAGCAGCGCGACGAACGCTGCGACGCCAAAGGTGAACCGCCGCCGACGACGGCCGCTTGCATCATAGAAGACAGGATTGAGCGACATGAGGGGGAGTATCAACCGACGGAAGGGAAACGGCAAATTTCTATTTTAGGCCGCTACAGCGCGGTTCCGGCGGACGCTGCTGAAAAATCCGTCACGCTGCGGTGGGATGAACCCGGAATCGCTGCAACCCCTCCCGCACGCGGGACGGGACCGAGGGGTGGGCACCCGGCTTGAACCAACGTTGCGTCCGGTGATGACGCGAGCCCACCCCCTACCCCTCCCGCATGCGGGAGGGGAGAAGTCAGATCAACGAAACTTGCCGCTGAGCGATACGCCGATGATCCGCGGCTCGTTGAACACCGCCGCCATGTAGTTCTCGATCACGCCCTTGAGGTTCTTCTCGCCGGTGATGTTGCGCGCGAATACCGCCAGTTCGTATGCGTCGTCGGGCGCGGCATAGCCGATCTTCAGGCCACCCTCGAAGTTGCCATTCGCGGTGAACTCCTTGGTCTTGTACAGCACGAACTGCGTATAGCCCTGGATGTTGAAGTCGCCTGCGATGAACGCGCGACCGCCATTGCCGAGCGGCTGGTCGTAGCGAGCGTTGAGGTCGACGTTGTACTCGGGCGCATTCGGCAGCGGGTTGCCATTGATCTGCGCGAACGTGTTGGCGCCGACCTTGATCGTCGGATCCTCGACCGTGCAGACCACCACGCCGTTCAGGATGCAGACCTGCGCGTAGACGTTCTTGTCGCGGATCTTGCTGTGCAGCAGGCTGAGCCCAGCGCCGAGCGTCAGGTTCGGTACCGGCTTCCAGTTCGCCTCTGCTTCCATGCCATACGCATCGGCCTTGTCGGCGTTGAACAGCACGCCGTTGCCGTTCACATCGTTGCCGTTAAGCTGGATGTCCTTGACGCGGTAGGCGAAGACCGTGGCGTTCAGGCTCAGCGTGTTATTCAGCAGGCGGCTCTTGACGCCACCCTCCCACGACAGGATCGTCTCGGACTTGGCAGTCGTGAAGTCGGAGTTGAACACCGCCGAGCGGCCCTGGATCGTCGGCCCGCGGAAGCCTTCGGCAACGCGCGTGTAGACGCTGACGTCGGCGCTCGCCTGGTACAACAGGCTCGCGTCCCAGCTTGGCTTGGTCGCCTTCAACGTCACGTCGCGGCGGCCGCGATACGTTACGCTACCATCGGCTTGGTCCGCCGTCTTCAGAAGCTGCGTGCGCTTCTTGTCCTCGGTGACGCGACCGCCAACGGTAAGCGTCAGCTTGTCGACCAGCTCATAGCTGACCTGACCGAAGCCCGCCCAGGACGTGTTGACGTCGTGCAGGCGGACCCAGTTGTTGGGATTGCGTGCGGCCGTCGTCAGGAAAAACCCGCGCTGATAGAAGTCGGTGATGTCGCGCGTGTCGAAATACAAGCCACCGACCTGCCAATTGAACCGACCGCCGGGGGTGCCCGCGAGCCGGACTTCCTGCGACCACTGATCGAGGTCGCGGATCTGGCCCTGCGACTGGCCGAAGCCGTTTGCGACGCCGCCGACCGGGAAGTTCGCACCGGCACCGCCATCGGTGTCGCCACGGCTGAACCCCGAGGTCGTCTCGTACGCAGTGATCGAGGTCAGCGCGGCGGGACCGAAGTCGTAGGTCGCGCGGGCTGAGCCGCCATAGGTGTTGTAGCTCTGCGGGTTGTCGTTCCCCTCGTCGTACGAGACCACGTTGCGTGGCTCGGCCGACACATCGTTCGAACCCTTCTTGAGCGCACCGCGGTGGAACAGCGTCGAGGTGCCGTCATACCAGCGTGCATGGCCCGACAGGTCCAGCGTGAAGCGGTCGCCCGGGGTCAGTGCCAACTGCACGCGCACGTTGCGATCGTCGAAGCCGCCCATCGCGTCCTTGCGCGGCGTCGCGGTGTTGTCGGCACTGACACCGGCAAACCGGTTGTCGACATAATTCTCGCGGTGCTGGATCAAAGTCGACAGGCGGATCGCCAGCAGGTCCTTGATAAGCGGGCCACCGACACCGGCGTCCAGGCTGACGCTGTTGTACGACCCGACCGACGCCGACGCGCGGCTGTCGAAGTCGTTGGTCGGCTTGTTGGTGTCGAACTTGATGATGCCGGCGGTGGTGTTGCGACCGAACAACGAGCCCTGCGGACCGCGAAGCACTTCGACCTGACGGACGTCGAACACCGGGTTCGACTTCAGCACGACATGCTCCAGGATCACGTCGTCCTGGATGATCGTGACCGGCTGCGAGGCACCGAGGTAGAAATCGATATTGCCGAGACCGCGAATGTAGAAACGCGGGAAGATGCGGCCGGTGGTCGATTCGACGTACAGGCCGGGGACGCGGCCCGACAGCGCGAGCAACGTGTCGTCGCCGCCAGCGGTGTAGGCGCGCAGGGCATCGCCCGACGCGACGCCGACCGACAGCGGCACCTTCTGGAGGTTTTCCGAACGACGCTCCGCAGTAACGACGATATCGCCGAGACCGTCCGCCGGAGCAGCCTGCTCCTGGACGGGCGCCGCATCCTGCGCGAACGCCGCCGAACCAGCCAGCACCGACCCAAACGCGACGCTAAGCATCAGCGCCGACTTAACGACCGAAATCTTCAAAATTCTATTCCCCAATAATGCGGTGCCGTCCCTGACGACCGACCGCACATCCCAAGATACAACGTCGCGGCTTGTCTTCGACCGCCCTCCCCGGACGGCTCGACGACGCCTCGCGACGCTCACTCCCCGATCCGGCGGTTAGGCGGGGATTGTGTTGGTATGATGACAGTTGGTTACGGAGATCACGGGTAATCCCGGCGCGCATGCACGACGTTGACGATCTCGATCATGCCCGGCACGACTCGATAGATGAGAAGATAGTTGGGGTGCACGACAGCTTCGCGCGTACCGTCAGCCCTGCCTGGTCGGTACATGAATGGGTGATCGGCAAGACGGTCAGCGCATGCCGCGATCGATGTCGACAGCCGCTCGGCTGCGTCCCTATTCCGATCGGCGACATAATCGAGAATCGTAGTGGCATCTTCGACCGCTTCAGGGCGCCAGATCAGCTTCAGCGATCTCCGCCTGATCGATCGGTGGAGGCTAAAACTGATCTCATTGCGGCGACGGCATCTTCGTGTGAAATGGATGGACGAGGATCTGCCAACGACCGCGCGACCTTTTCGCGTAGCCAACGATCATAAGCTTCTGCCGAGATCGAGGACCCGGACTCGAAGGGTTTGGATGAGACTTGTGCCATCACGCGAGCCTACGCCTATCGCTGCCGAATGCAACGTAGCCGCGCCGCGGCAAAGCCGCGTCGTCGGACGACACGACCGAAGGCAAGCTCGGCCGGTCGCCGTCCGGCTCGACGCTTATCCTCGTCCAAGCAGAGCCTGGCCTCAGGCGTCGTCGCCCATTCTCAGCGCGGCAATAAATGCCTCCTGCGGGATGCTCACCGAACCATATTCGCGCATCTTCAGCTTGCCCTTCTTCTGCTTCTCCAGAAGCTTCTTCTTGCGGCTAGCGTCGCCACCATAGCATTTCGCGGTCACGTCCTTGCGCATCGCACTGATCGTCTCGCGCGCGATGACCTTGCCGCCGATCGCCGCCTGGATCGGGATCTTGAACAGATGGCGCGGGATCAGCTCCTTCAAACGCTCGACCATGCCGCGGCCGCGCACTTCGGCGGTGCCGCGGTGGACGATCATGCTGAGCGCGTCGACCGGCTCCTCGTTGACGAGGATACCCATCTTGACGAGGTCGCCCTCGCGGTAGCCGATCTGGTGATAATCGAAGCTCGCATAGCCCTTCGACATCGACTTCAGCCGATCGTAGAAGTCGAACACCACTTCGTTCAGCGGCAGTTCGTAGGTCGCCTGCGCGCGGCCGCCGACATAGGTCAGGTTCTTCTGGATGCCGCGGCGGTCCTGGCAGAGCTTGAGCACGCTGCCGAGATACTCGTCGGGGACGTAGATGGTCGCCTCGATCCACGGCTCGCTGATCGTCGCGATCTTGTTCGGCTCGGGCATGTCGGCGGGGTTGTGCAGCTCGATATGCGTCGTGCCGGATGGATCGGGATGGGTCAGCTCGATCTCGTATACGACGGACGGCGCGGTGGTGATCAGGTCCAGATCATATTCGCGCGTCAGCCGCTCCTGGATGATCTCCAGATGCAGCAGCCCGAGGAAGCCGCAGCGGAAGCCGAAGCCCAGTGCGGCCGACGTCTCCATCTCGAACGAGAAGCTCGCATCGTTGAGCCGCAGCTTCGAGATGCTCTCGCGCAGCTTCTCGAACTCGGCGGCATCGACCGGGAACATTCCGCAGAACACGACCGGCTGGACTTCCTTGAAGCCCGCGAGGGCCTCCAATGCAGGCCGTTTGGCATCGGTGATCGTGTCGCCGACGCGAGTCTGCGCGACTTCTTTGATCTGCGCGGTGATAAAGCCCATCTCGCCGGTGCCGAGCTCGGTCAGCTGCTCGATCTTGGGGCGGAAACAGCCGACCCGGTCGACCAGATGCATCGTCCCGGTCTGCATGAACTTGATCTGCTGGCCCTTTTTCAGGACGCCATCGATCACGCGGACAAGGATGACGACGCCGAGATACGGATCGTACCAGCTGTCGACCAGCATCGCCTTCAGCGGCGCCTCGGGATCGCCGCTGGGCGGCGGGATCTTGGTGACGATCGCCTCGAGGATCTCGACGATGCCGATCCCGGACTTCGCCGACGCGAGCACCGCCTCGGACGCGTCGATGCCGATCACGTCCTCGATTTCCTTGCGCACCTTCTCGGGTTCGGCGGCAGGCAGATCGATCTTGTTGATCACCGGCACGATCTCGTGGTCGTGCTCGATCGACTGGTACACGTTCGCCAAGGTCTGCGCCTCGACGCCCTGCGCGGCATCGACCACCAGCAGCGCGCCTTCGCACGCGGCCAGGCTACGGCTCACCTCATAGGCGAAGTCGACATGCCCCGGCGTGTCCATCAGGTTTAGGACGTAATCGAGGCCGTCCTTGGCGTGATACGCGAGGCGCACGGTCTGCGCCTTGATCGTGATCCCGCGTTCCTTCTCGATATCCATGTTGTCGAGCACCTGCTCGGACATTTCGCGCGCGGTCAGGCCACCAGTTTCCTGGATCAGCCGGTCGGCGAGCGTCGACTTGCCATGGTCGATATGGGCGATGATGGAAAAATTGCGGATGCGGTCGAGCGGAGTCATGGCGCGCTCCTAGCAGCGACGCCGCGCGGGGGATAGACGGCCGACCTAAAGCTTGCGCGCAATGAGATGATAGCAGCGCGCGACCTGCCGATACGGGTCCAGCCGGCCCGCCAGCCATTCGGCGCGCAACACGTCCTCGGGATCGTCCGCCAAGATCGGACCAGCGTGGTGATCGGTAAAGATGCCGATGCCCGACCATTCGACGATCCCGGCGCCCGCCTCGCTCAGCAGCCCCTCGACCGTCTCGCGTGGGTGATTGCGGCTCGCAGCGTATGGACCATGTGCGTCGCTGCCCGTCTCCAGCGCGATGCGCGCCTCGGCCCACCGCTGCGCCAGCCCGGATCGCATTGCCGCCGCCGCCGGGTTGATCGCGACGATCGACACGAGCCCGCCCGTCTTGCACAGCGCGACCGCAGTGCGGGCCAGCGGCGCGGGATCGTCCTCGTACATCAGCACGCTATGGCAGCAGACGAGATCGGCCACCTCGGCCTGGTCCGCCGCCATCGTCGCACCATCCGCGCAGATCAGCCGTACCCGATCGCGGATCGCGCTCGGGCCGCGCGCCAGCCGCTGCTCGCCGAGCGCGATCATCTGCGGGTCGATATCCTGGACCACGACCTCATGCCCCGCCATCGCCAGCCGAACCGCCAGCGCCGCGTCGCCACCGCCGAGATCGACCACACGCAACGGCCGCTCGGGCGACACCGCAGTCAGCGTACGCAGCGTCAGTTCGAGCGGAATGCTGGTGCCCTCATGCCCGCCCGGCTGCACGAACGCGTCGACGATGTCTGGCGCTGCGGTCCAGTAGTTCATGCCGCGACCAGTGGCGCAGGGCACGGCGTCAGCACACCGTCCGACAACAACCCGCAGCAATCGCTGTCCTCGATCTGCAACGTGTCGGGCGAAAACACGTCTTCGTCGCGCGTGTTTTCGGGATGCGGTGCGTCCGACGGCAGCAGATGCTCGAGATCGATGACATCACCGCTCCCGTCGACCTCGACGATCCCGCCGCGCGCGATAAGGTCGAGGTGGATCGCGCATTGATAGCCGACCACTCCGGGATCCTGGTTGTGCTGGCCGAGCCCCAGATGCACGCCCGGCCGACGCTCGTTGATGTGCGAGTTCATCGCGATCGGCTCGCCGATACCGAAGTTCGTGCCGAAACCAAGCTCGCCGACATTATAGGCGCAATGCGTGGTCAATGCGGAATCCAGGAACCGCATCGTCCGGGCGTCCTCGCAGCGATGCGCTACGACCCGCCCGCCTTCGATCTCGATCGTTACCGGAAAGGTCTCCAGCCGCACGTCGTCTTCGGTGATCGCGTTCACGTTATAGGCGAAGTCCGCGACGTGAATGCCCGAAATCTGCGCGGGGAACGTCGCAACCTCGCCCGCCGGCAGGATCACCGTGCCACCCTCGCGCGCACGGCCGCGGTTGCTGATCCAGCGGTGCCTGGCATCGAGCGTAACCTCCAGATCGGTGCCGCCCCGTGTCGTGATCCGCAGGTGCGACGCGCGCGTCAACCGTTCGAGGATAGCGACGTTGCGTCGCGAGAGTTCGTCGGGAGTCGCGAGCAGGGCATCTGCGAACAGGCTGTCGCTGGCGCTGATCGAGCGGAATATCCGCAGGCGCTCCGGCGGATATATCGCCAACGCGCGGGTCAGCGCGCCGGTATGCGAAAAGGTATCGCGTTCGAACGACAACAGGATCAGCCGCCCCGCGAACGCATCGACCGCGGGCAAGGCCGCAATGAGCCTCTCCTCGAAGGTCTCGTCGACGAGCGGCGCCATCCACACGCGTATCGAGGGGACGGCGCGCATCTCGAGCGCGGCGCAGACGAGGGCGGCGGACCGTTGGCTATCGCTGGTATACAGGATAACCGCCGTGTCGCCGCCGGCGATCCGGACATAGGCGTCCAGCAGGGACTGAACCCCGCGCCAGATCTTCCCGTCCATCGCCCTAGTTCTTCTGTTCGATACCGCGCTCGGTCAGCGTCGGCTTCGAGGTGCTGTAGCTGATCGTCCATGCGACCTCGTCGAGCGTGCGGATGCGCGTCCCGCCGTCGAGCGTTGCGGCCGCGGTGCTGTACGAAATCGTCCAGGCCGCATCGCCGCCCTTGCCGAGGTCGATCACATGCGTGCTGAGGTCGCCGATCCGGAACACCTGCTCGCTGCTTTTCACTTCGCGCAGCACCTGCGCCGAAACGCGGGCGACGATGTCGTTGATTTCCTGTTCGCTAGGCATGTCTGCTCTCCTGGAGTTTCGAGAAAACGCGGCGGCTGTTTCGTATCGGCAATCCGCGTTCCAACGACGCTGCGCTCTTGCGATAACCCGGACAATCGCCGCACAATCCGTTTCGGCGGCAAAACGAGTTGCCCATATGCGGGCTTGATCCAGGTTACCGGCCGGCCCCGATAAAAGAACCGCCATCCCGGTGCAGCTTTCCGCCGCGAGCTCTTTCAATCGATCGTACGCAGGATATTTGTCTTGAACGTTCGGGATGTCGCGGCTAGGGCGCTCACCGGCAATGTTGTCGGGGCGTGGCGCAGTCTGGTAGCGCACTGGTCTCGGGGTCCAGGGGTCGTAGGTTCGAATCCTATCGCCCCGACCATTGCCGATTTTTCGGGGTTCAGCCCCGCTTTCCCCGAACATTATGCATCCTACGCTGCGATCTCCGACGTCGCGGGCCCGGCTGTGACGCTTGCATAAATCGCCTGATTTCTCAGCCCCCCGGCTGGCCTGATCGCAGTCCGACGCGCTACTATTCAGTCATATGACGCGGACAGCACGGGAAAGGATTGTCGTGATCGAGGTCAATTTCGACGGGCTGGTCGGGCCGACGCACAATTATGCGGGTCTCTCGATCGGCAATCTGGCTTCGGCGAACAATGCGGGCGCGGTCTCGGCGCCTCGGCTTGCCGCGCTCCAAGGCGTCGCGAAGATGCGGCGGTTGCTTGCGTTGGGGTTCAGGCAGGGCCTCTTTCTCCCACACGTCCGCCCGAATATCGACTGGCTCCGCGCGCTGGGCTTTGTCGGCAGCGATGCCGAGGTGCTTGCCTCGGCCTGGAACGCCGACCGCGCCCTTGTCGCGAACGCCTTCTCCGCGTCGGCGATGTGGACCGCGAATGCCGGGACGGTATCGCCCGCCCCTGATACCGCCGACGGGCTCTGCCATATCTCGGTGGCGAACCTGTCGACCATGCCGCACCGCGCGAGCGAGTGCGGGCAGACCGAGCGTCAGTTGCGGCTCGCGTTCGGCGACGCGCGCTTCTTCCGAATTCATTCCCCCGTTCCTGCGGCGTTCGGCGACGAGGGCGCGGCGAACTTCATGCGGATCGTGCCGCAAGCGGGCGGCAGCGGCGTCGAGATCTTCGTCTATGGCGAGGGGCACGTTGGCGGCTTCCCGTCCCGCCAGTCACGCACCGCAAGCGAAGCGGTCGCGCGTCGCCACGGCCTCGACCCCGCGCGCACGCTGATGGTCCGGCAAAGCGACGCTGCGATCGCAGCCGGTGCATTCCACAACGACGTCGTAGCGGTCGCCAACGGGCACGTTCTCTTCACGCACGAGCACGCCTTCGCCGACCCTCGGGCGTTCTATAGCGACTTACGACGGCTCGTGCCGGACGTGGTGATCCTCGCCGTCCCCGCCGACCGGGTAAGCCTCAAGTCCGCGATCGGAAGCTATCTGTTCAACTCGCAGCTCGTCACCGCGCCTGACGGTACGATGACCCTGGTGCTTCCCGCCGAAGCGCGGGAGGATGCTGCGGTATGGACGTGGCTAACCGAGCAAGTCGCGGATGGCGGTCCGATCCGCCGGCTCGAAGTCGTCGACGTCCGGGAATCGATGCGCAACGGCGGCGGCCCCGCCTGCCTGCGGTTGCGCGTCCAGGTCGGCGAGGACGCACTCGCCTCGATCGATCCCCGGTTCCTGCTGGACGATACGATCTGCACCCGGATCGAAGACGTCGTCGCCCGCGAATGGCCGGAGGCGATCGGCTTTGATGACCTCGGCGATCCGCGACTTTGGGAACGCTGCACGCGCGCGCGCGCCACGCTAACCCGAGCGCTTGGCTTCGGCCCCGACGAAGTCTGAGCATTACTAGGGAGAAGCGCCCCGCCCGTCCGTGCGACACTCTCGTATCCGGGCGGGGCGCCGTGGACGCTTCATCGATCGACGCGCGTCTCTGTGGGCAAGCTAACACGGCCGACGCCGTTGAAAACTTCCGTTCGTCAAGTTTGGCGGTCGTCCATCCCGATTATTGCCCGGTATGCCGATGATCCGCTGGACCCTGACCTTAAGAGGCACCGGTCGCGACGGGAAGCTTGACCTTGCGGAGCGAGGCGATCACCTGCCGCGCACCCGTCGGTGCCACCTGAACGAATAGCTCGAACAATGCCTCGTCGGTGAACTGCTCGATGTCGGTGCCAAGCGGCAAGGCGATGGCCTGCCGGCTGCGCGCGCCGGGTTGCGCTTCGATCACGATCGTCCGCCAGGCCATCCCGACCGGCGGTTCGCCGCCGATGTCGCTGAATTCGCCCGGGATCATGTTACGGAGGCGCAACCGACGGTCCGGGTTCCTGGCAAACCACGCACCGTCGCCCGCCGCAGCGATCTGCACCGCTATCGTCTGTCCATTCATGCCGCTTCCTCACATCGACCGTATCGCCGATCATAGCGACCCGGTGTTGCCGCACCAGCACAGATGCAAGCGAGAAAATCCCAAGATCCAACTTCCTATTGATAATAGTTATCATAAACATTAGCGCGGCGGTTCTCGATAAGGAAACCTCATGACACGTCGTCGCTTCGGCACCGCCCTTCTGCTTGGTTCTACGCTCGCCGCATTGCCGGTGCAGGCGCAAGTCCGCACCGAGGACGGCGAAACCGGCGCCATCGTCGTGACGGGGCAGCATGCGCGTGGTCAGGCATCTTCGGGTACGAAGACGGACACGCCGCTCGCCGAGACGCCGCAGTCGATCAGCGTCATCACCGCCGACGACATCGCCGGGCGTAGTCTGCAGAATCTCAACCAGGCGCTGCGCTTCGTCACCGGCGTCACGCCGGAAACGCGCGGCTCGAGCGGCGAGGTCTACGACCAGTTCAAGCTGCGGGGGTTCGACGCGCCGGTCTATCTCGACGGGCTGAAGCAATTCGCCAGCGCGTCCGGCTACGCGTCACCACAGATCGACGTCTCGCGGCTCGATCGGATCGAGGTCATCAAGGGCCCCGCTTCGGTGCTCTACGGCCAGTCGAGCCCGGGCGGGCTCGTCGCGGAGTCGAGCAAGCTGCCGCTCGACCAGGCGTTGTACGGCGCGATCGGCGGTACCTACGGCAGTTACGATCTCTACCGCATCGATGCCGATGTCGGCGGCCGTGCCGGTGCGGGCGTCCTTTGGCGGATCAACGGCAGCGCGAACGGTGCCGACACGCAGCAGAAATTCGGCAAGCGCGAGCGCCAGACGATCTCGGGCGCGGTGACCGCCGGCGCGGGCAGCTCGACCAGCTTCACGCTGCTCGGTGCCTATTCACACGATCCGTACAACGGCGATTACGGTGTGTTCCCGGCCAGCGGCACGCTGATAGCCAACCCCAACGGCAAGCTGCCGACCAGCTTCGACGGTGGTGAAGCGGGCAACCGGTTCAGCCGCGAACAGGCCGCGCTCACCTACATCTTTCGCCACGACTTCGGCGGCGGCTGGGCGTTCCGCTCGTCGGGACGGTATCAATACGTGAAGTCGAACCTCGGCCTTATCTATACCGCCGGCGCCCTCGATGCGACCGACCCGACCCAGCAGACCTATAGCCGCGCCTCCTATGCGACCCGCGAGCAGCTCAACAACTGGACGTTCGACAACCAGCTCACCGGCACGGTGCAGACCGGTCCGGTCGAGCACACGCTGTTGTTCGGGGCCGATCGGCAGGTTGCGCATTCGGCGGAAGTCGGCGCGTTCGGCACCGCGCCGTCGCTGAATGGGTTCGCCCCCGTCTATGGCACGGTGGTGGTACCGACCACGCCGGAAGCGATCGGCGGCCAATTCACGATCGACGCGCGCCAGCGCCAGCAGGGCCTCTACGCGCAGGACCAGATGGCGCTTGGCGACCTTCGCGTCGTCTTGAGCGGACGCCAGGATTGGGCCCGCGCGCAGCAGATCGGCGCTGCGGCAAAGAACGATGAGAAGTTTACCTATCGCGCCGCCGCGCTCTACACGCTGCCCTTCGGTCTGGCGCCGTATGTCAGCTATGCGACGTCGTTCGAGCAACAGGCCGGCACCGTGCTGCGTCCCGATGGCAGTTTCGGCATCGCCGATCCGTCGCTCGGCAAACAGCTCGAGGCCGGTGCCAAGTTCACCGTGCCCGGCACGCCGATCCTGCTGTCCGGCGCGTGGTTCCGGATCGATCAGACCAACGTGCTGACCTCGACGCCGACGTTCTCGGTCTCGACGCAGACCGGCAAGGTTCGTTCGCAGGGCGTCGAGTTCGAGGGTACGGCGCCCCTGCCCTATGGGTTCGACGCGCGCGTCGCCTATAGCCGCCAGCGCGTGAAGGTCACGCAGGACCTGAACGATCCGTCGCGTGTCGGTCGTGGGCTCGAGACGGTCGGGCGTGGCGGCACGACGCTCGCGCTGAACTGGTCCCCGCCCGAGGGTGGCCTTGCCGGGCTGACGATCGGCGGGACACTGCGCCATGTCGACCAAGTCTATGCTGGCGTCACGCCGGGCGAAACCGTCGGGCGCAACAGCCCGTCCTACACCGTGTACGACGCGCTGATCCGCTATGACCTGGCGAAGTTCGCCCCCTCGCTCCGCGGCCTGAGCCTGGCGGTCAACGGCGCCAACATCTTCGACAAGAAGTATCTGACGTCGTGCTTCGCCAACTACAACTGGTGCTGGTACGGCAACCGCCGCACCGTTCAGGCGACGATCGGCTACCGCTTCTGATGCGGTAACGACGAGACATCCCGGCCGATCGACATTCGGTCATCGGTCGGGAGCGACCAAGCTGTCGGAGTGACGACGTCAGCGTAGCGATCCGGTATAGTCGCCCGATGCTGCCGATCCTCTACAGTTTCCGACGATGCCCCTATGCGATGCGGGCGCGGCTTGCGATCATGGTGTGTGCGCGCGGTGTCGAACTGCGTGAGGTCGTCTTGCGCGCGAAGCCGCCCGCAATGCTCGCAGTGTCAGCCAAGGGTACGGTACCGGTGCTGGTCCTGCCGGACGGGTCGGTGATCGACGAGAGCCTCGGGATCATGCTATGGGCGTTCGTCTCCGGCCCCGTCGCGGGGGATGGCGAGACTGATCCGGATGCGTTGATCGCCACGAATGACGGCGCGTTCAAATATCACCTCGATCGGTACAAATATGCCGACCGCTATGGGGTGAACCCTCTGGAACATCGCGCCGACGCCACGGACATTCTCGCCAACCTCGACCAACGGCTGCGCGTTGCCGATCACCTCGGACGCGACGCGCTGTCCCTCGTCGATCTGGCGATCATGCCGTTCGTTCGCCAGTTCGCGGAAACCGATCGATCGTATTTCAACGGTTTGCCGATGCCGGGTTTGCACGTCTGGCTGACGCGGCATCTGTCGTCGCGGCTCTTCGAACGGATCATGGTCCGCCCTCCGCCGTGGCAGGACGGCGATCCGCCAACGATCTTTCCGGATGGCGCCTACTGAGCAGCGATCGTCGTCGATCGCCGCTCAGGGTTCATCACCGCGTCATTTCGCCGAAGCGGCAAGCCCACGGTCTTCGAGCATCGGGCCGATATCCGGGTTGTTGCCGTAGAACGCCTTGAACATCGGACCGTAATCTTCGGTATGGCCCTTCGACAGGATCATGTCGCGGAAGCGCTGGCCGTTCGCACGCGTCAGCCCGCCATGCGCCATGAACCACGCATACGCGTCGTTATCGAGCATCTGCGTCCACAGATACGCGTAATAGCCCGCCGCATAGCCACCCGCCCAGATGTGCGCGAAGTAGCTGGTGCGGTAGCGCGGCGGCACGTCCTTCGTGTCGAGCCCCATCGAGTTCAGCGCCTTGGTCTCGAACGCATCGACATCCTGCGGCCCGGCCGACGCCGGCAGCGAATGCCAATCCTGATCTAGCGTCGCAGCGGCCACCAGCTCGCCCAGTTCATACCCCTGATTGAACTTCGCCGCATTCTTGATCTTCGTGACGAGCGCCTGCGGCATCACCGCGCCGGTGCGGTAATCCTTGGCATAGTTCGCGAAGACCTTGGGATCGAGCGCCCAATGCTCGTTGAACTGCGACGGGAACTCGACCCAGTCGCGCGCGGTGTTGGTGCCCGAGACAAGCGGATAGGTCTGGTTCGCGAACAGGCCGTGCAGCGCATGGCCGAACTCGTGGAACATCGTTGTGACATCGTCGAACGTGATCAGCGCAGGCTGGCCCGGCGCAGGCTTGGTGAAGTTGCCGACGTTATAGACGACCGGCTTGGTTTTCAGCAGCTTCGACTGGCCGACGAAGTTCGACATCCACGCGCCGCCCGCCTTGTTGTCGCGCTTCCAGTAATCGAAATACATCAGGCCGAGTTCGGAGCCGTCCTTGTCGAACACCGTGAAGACGCGGATGTCCGGCTGGTAGGTCGGGATGTCGCGGCGTTCCTTGAAGGTGACGCCGTAGAGCTGGTTGGCGGCGAAGAACACGCCGTCGGTCAGCACGCGGCTGATCTCGAAATACGGCTTCAGCTCGTTCTGGTCGAGGTCGTACTTGGCTTTGCGCACCTTGTCCGAATAGAAATCCCAGTCCGACGGCGCGAGCGGGAAGGATGCGCCGGTCGCGTTTATGGTTTTCTGCAACTCGGCCGCCTCGCGACGCTGTTCCGCAGCGGTCGCGGGGACGAGCTGCGTCATGAAGCCCTTCGCCGCGGCCGGGGTCTTCGCCATCTGGTCGTACAGCGAATAGGCGGCATAGTTCGGATAGCCGAGCAACTGCGCCTTCTGCGCACGCAACTGCGCGATCTTCTGGATCAGCGCGCGCGTGTCGTTGGCGTCACCCTTCTCCGAGCGCGTCCAGCTCTTGTCGAACAGCGCCGCGCGGGTCGCGCGATCGGAGAGCGAGGCGAGCGCGGGCTGCTGCGTCGTGTTCTGAAGCGACAGGACGTATTTGCCGGGCATCCCCCGCTCCTTCGCGCCCTCCGCGGCTGCGGCGATCTCCGCATCGCTCAGCCCGGCGAGCTTGGCCTTGTCGTCGACCACCAGCGCACCCGCCTTGGTGCCGGCGAGCAGCTTCTGCTGGAAGTCGGTCGTTGCGGTCGAGATCTGCGTGTTGAGCAATCGCAGCTTCGCCTTGTCGGCATCGTTCAACTGCGCGCCGGCGTGGAGGAAGTCGCTGTGGTAGATCTCGAGGACCTGCTTCTGCTCGGCATCAAGACCGAGCGAGTCCTTCTTCGCGTACAGCGCCTGGACGCGCGCGAAGAGCTTCGGATCGAGATAGATCGCGTCACTGTGCTGCGCGAGCTTGGGCGCCTCGGCGGACCGTACCGCGTCGAGCGCATCGTTGGTGTTCGCCTGCGACACGCCGAAGAACGCCTGGCTAGCGCGGTCGAGCGTCCGGCCCGAGCGCTCCATCGCCTCGATCGTGTTCGCGAAGGTCGGTGCCGCGGGGTTATTCGCGATCGCCTTCATCTCGACGATCTGTTCCGCCATGCCCTGCTCGAGCGCGGGCTGGTAATCGGTGTCCTTGATTTGGTCGAAGCGCGGCGCCTGGAACGGCAACGTGCTGGGGACGGTCAGCGGATTGACGCGCGCCGCATGAACGGGCGCTAGCCCCGCGAAACAGCAGAGGATGGCGGCGGAACGAAGCAAAGTGGAACGCGGCATCGGTGTCTCACAAAGACAGGAGTGATGACGCGCTTCTTGCATGGAGTGTCAGGGCGTTACAATGTCTCGTTTGGTCCGCGCCCACGAACGCAGGGCCCATGATACGGCATCGGCGATGCCGCCCCGCGGGCCCTGAACAGCTTGTCCGTTAGACGATCTTTTCGAGCGGCTGGTTCGGGCGATCGGCATAGGCACGGAAGCGCGCCGCGCTGCCCTGCGTGTAGGGCTTGGCGAACACCGTCGACACCGTCACCGAATCGCCGGTCGCATGCTCCGGCGTCAGCGTCAGCAGCGTGAAGCCCTTCAGATCCTGGTCGCAGAACCGGACTTCGCCCTTGTTGGCGTCGGCGATCAGCGTGCCGATGCCGGGCAGCAGCGAGCCGTAGGACGGGCTGGTGATCGCGGTGCAGCCGAACTCGGCGGCGACCAGCTTGCCCGATGCGTCGTGCAGGTCGTTCGCCCATGCCGCGTGGCTGTCGCCCGACAGCACGATCGGCCGCGACTTGGCGCGCTTGAACGCTGCATAGAGTCGCTCGCGTGCAGGCGGATAGCCGTCCCAGCTGTCGAACCCGAACGGCAGGCCGGCACGGTACGAGGCGATGCTCGCCGTCAGCCGCTCGCGCCACATCGCCGGCAGCTTCGCCATCGTCTCGGCGAATTTCACCGGTCCGAGCTGACGTTCCATGTCGGGGCCGGCGACCTTGGCCATGACCACCTGGTTGCCGAGCACCTGCCACGGCTTGCCCGCCGCGACCGAGGTCGCCATCGTCTTCTCGACCCACGCCAGCTGCGCCGGGCCGAGCAGTTCGCGATCGGTCCGCGCGCGCTCGGCCAGCATCGGCGCATATTCGGCCTGCGTGATCTCCTCGCCCTTGGACACTACCTGATGGCTGCGCGCGAGCAGCCGGGTCTCGACCATCACCAGCGTCGCGAGATCGCCGAACTCGAAGCTGCGGTTGATCGCCGCCCAGGGCTGGCCGGGCTTGGGATCGCGGATCGGCATCCATTCGAAATACGCCTGCATCGCTGCTGCCTTGCGCGCGTCCCAGTCGCCTTCGGTCTTGGGATCGTGGTTCTCGGCGCCGTGCATCCAGTCGTCGTTGGCGACCTCGTGATCGTCCCACACGCAGATGAACGCGGCGCGCGCGTGCGCGGCCTGCATGTCGGCGTCGCGCTTCACCTGCGCATGGCGCATGCGGTAGTCGGCGAGGCTTAGGATCTCGTGGCGGGGCTCGACCAGGCGGCCGATCTTCTTGGCGATGTCCGCGCCGTACCCGTCGACGCTATATTCGTAGATATAGTCGCCAAGGTGCAACACCGTGTCGACCCGGTCGAGCTTGGCGATCGCGTCATAGGCGTTGAACAGGCCGCCCGCGTAGAGCTGGCACGAGACGACCGCCATAACGACGTCGGCGACCTTGCCCTTGGGCAGCGTGCGGAACCGACCGACCGGCGAGCGCGTGCCGTCCGCCGCGTCGAACCAGTAGCGGTATTCGCGGCCCGGCTGGAGCCCGGTCGCCTCGACCTTGGCGGTGAAGTCGCGGGCGGCACGCGCCCTGACGCTGCCCGAGCGGAGCGGCTTGCCGTTCTCGGTTTCGGCGACGTGCCACGTCAGCGCGATGTCGCCGGCCTGGCCCGCCTCGACCGGGGTGGCGCGGGTCCACAGGATGGCTCCGTCGAGCGAAGGATCGCCGCTCGCCACGGCGTGATCGAAGCGGAGCTTGGCTGCGCCCGCTGCGTGCGTCGCGGCCGAGGGCAGCGCGAGCGTCGCACCCGAACCGGCGAGTTTCAGCGCAGTCTTCAAAGCATCGCGGCGGTTGATCGTCATTGAACAGGGCTTTCGTTATTAGGCACCGCCGCGGTAGGCGCACTCCGCTACACTCCGGTGGCAACCCTGTGACAGTGCCGTGACTGGACTGTCATCTTGCTTTCATGAAGACGCCGTTTAACCGTCACGTTCCCTGCCTAGTGCCGATGCACGAACACGGGGGACACAATGACACGCATCTTTACGCGGCTCGCGCTTGCGACGCTCGCCACGACCTGCTCGACCGCGGCACTGGCCCAGGCGACAACGGAGCCCGGCACGGAAGCCACGGCTTCCACCACCCCGAACGACGAGATCGTCGTCACCGCGCAGAAGCGCGAACAGCGGATCGCCGACGTTCCCGTCACCGTCACCGCGATCACCGGCGCGAAGATGGCGTCGATCGGCGTCAATTCGCTGAGCGAGGTCGCGGCGTATATTCCGGGCCTGCAGATCCAGGAGCAGAGCGCGAACAATCCGGGCTTCGTGATCCGCGGCATCACCTCCGACAACGGCTCGTCACAGCAGGGCGCGCGCGTCACGCTGTATTACAACGGCATCGACATCAGCCGGTCGCGCGGTGCGTATCAGGACCTGTTCGATCTCGAGCGGATCGAGGTCGTGAAGGGCCCGCAAGCGACGCTGTTCGGCACCGCCGCGGCAGTCGGCGCGATCAGCGTCATCTCGGCGAAACCGCAGCCCGGCGTTTCGGGCGCGATCAACGGATCGTACGGCAATTTCAACCGGACGCAGGTGTCGGGCTTCCTCAACGCCGGCAACGACGTCCTCGCCGGGCGGATCGCGTTCGCCTACAAATACCGCGACGGCTATGTCCGCAACATCGCTGGCGATCCGAAGGTCCCGAATCAGAACCAGGGGGGCGTCGACCAGGACGATCTGAACGGCCAGGACCAGCGTGGCCTGCGCGGCTCGCTGCGCTATCGCCCGAGCGACAGCATCACCGCCGATCTCGTCCTGACCTATGACGGCCAGCGCAACCCCGGCACTGCGTTCAAGAGCCGGGCGCACGCCCCGACAGGCGGGCAGACCGGCGACTATGGCTACGCCGAACTCTCGGGTTCCCCGTACAGCGCAGCGGCGCTCGGCGCACGCAAGCTCGGCCTCGACCGGAACGTCTACGATGCCAACCTGACGATCACCGCGGACCTTTCGCCGGGGATCACGTTCACGACGGTCAACGGGTATCGCCGGTTCGACGCTCTCGAAGTGTTCGACGCAGACGGTGGCCCGGCCGCGTATCTCGAATTCGCCGAGGATGCCAAGGGCGACCAGTGGAGCCATGAGAGCCGCTTCGCCTTCGAAGGCCCGAAATACCGCGCCTCGGTCGGCTGGAACGCGTTCTTCGAAAACGGCTTCCAGCGCGTCCCGTTCGCGACCGAAGAGGGCACGTACCTAGCTTGCTCGGTCGCGGCCGCCTACGCGCCGATTCGCACGGCGCTCAACGGTGCAGGCATCGCCACAGGGACGTCCTGCGTCGCACCGAACGGTACGATCCCGGCCACGCGGGCGACCGCGGCGCTCACCGGTGGCCGTGCAACCGCAATACCTTACGCCGCAGAGTTCACGAACTATGGCAGGAACAACACCTACTCGGTGTTCGCCGATGCGACCTATATCCCGGTCCCCGCGCTCGAACTGACCGCAGGCGCGCGCATCCTGATCGAGGACCGCCAGTCGGGCTATTCGTCGATCCAGCCGAACTCGGTGATCCTGGCAGCGCTGAACATCCGGACCAGCCTGCTTGGAACGGCGAACACCAACGGCAACAAGTTCGTTGCCGAGAAGAGCTTCACCGCGATCCTGCCGCGCTTCAATGCGCTGCTGAAGCTCAACGACGACGTCAATATCTATGCCACGATCAGCAAGGGTCGCCGCTCGCCGGTAGTCCAGCTCGCAGCGCAGAACACCGCGTTCGGGGTCGGTCCGAACCTGCAGGTCGTGCCGCAGGAGAATGTCTGGAACTACGAGGGCGGCATCAAGGGGCGGGTCGGACCGTTCACCGGCGCGGCGTCGGTGTTCTACCAGACCTATGACGGCTTCCAGGTTTCGATCACCAACAACGGCGTCACCACCACCCAAAGCGCCGGATCGGCCAAGAACCTCGGCGTCGAGCTCGAAGGCAATCTGAAGCTCGCCTCGTATCTCTCTGCCTTCGCGACATTTGCCTATATCGATGGCGGCATTGGCGACGAGGCGGCGAACGGCGTGTTCGCGGGCAATCGCTTCCGTCTTCAGCCGGAGACGACCGCATCGGGCGGCCTGATGCTGCGGCTGCCGGTTGGTGGTGCGACGCTCTATGCGACGCCGAGCATCAACTACCGGACCAAGGTGTTCTTCGAGCTGCCGAACAGCCAGGCGGTCAGCACGCCGGGCTATACGCTCGTCAACGCGCGCGCCGGGCTGGAGTTCGCACAAGGCCGCTACAGCGTCGGCGGGTTCGTCCGCAACGCGACCAACAAGCGCTATCTGATCGACGCCGGCAACACCGGCGGGGGCTTCGGCATCCCGACCTACATCGCCGGCGAACCGCGCTTCTACGGCATCGAACTGGGCGCGAAGTTCTGATCCGCCACTAGCCGCGACCGCACCGACCATTCATCCCCGGGGGGACCAATCATGACGTTCGAAACCATCTATACCGACGGCGATATCGACACCAATCCGACCGCCAACCCGCACCTCAACGACCTGATCGAGGTCCGCTATTCGCGCCGCCAGACGTTGATGGGCGGCATGTCGGCCACCGCCGCGGCGGTGTTCGGCGGCATGCTGCTGACCGGGTGCGATGACGACAATGACGGCGGCGCGAGCCCCGTCACGGTCACCGCGACCGCAGGCGGCAGTGCATCGGCCGGTCGCGTGGCGACGCTGACCGGGGCCGCCATCGGCCAGGTCGACAGCGTCAGCTGGACGCAGACCGCCGGCCCGAGCGTCACGCTCGCAGGCGCGACCACCAGCACCGCGACGTTCGTCGTACCCGGTGCGGCCGCTGGTACCGTCCTGACCTTCCTGTTCACCGCCGTATCGGCGCGCGGATCGGTCACTGCCTCGACCAGCGTGACGGTGGGTGCCGCCTCGCTCGGCTTCACCGCGGTGGCGAAGAGCCTCGCCGATGTCGTCGCGGTGCCGACCGGCTATGCGGTGACGGTGCTCTACCGCCTCGGCGATCCGATCGGCAGTGGCGTCGGCGCCTATGCCAATGACGGCAGCGATACGACCTTCTCGAAGCGCGCCGGCGATCACCACGACGGCATGAGCTATTTCGGGCTGTCCGCCGCCGGCACGCCCGATGCCGATGGCAACACGCGCGGATTGCTCGTGCTCAACCACGAGAACATCACGCAGGCCTATCTGCATCCGAATGGCCCGACCACGACCGGCGGCGTCCGTCCCGAAGCCGAGGCGCTGAAGGAGATGGAGTGCCACGGCGTGTCGGTGATCGAGATCAGCCGCGCCGCCGCATGGAGCTATGTCACCACCTCGTCGTTCAACCGCCGCATCACCCCGCTGACGCCGATGAGCTTCTCGGGGCCGGTGCGCGGCGCCGACAGCCTCAAGACGCGCTACTCGCCCGATGCCACGACGGGACGCGGCACGATCAACAATTGCGCCAATGGCACAATGCCTTGGCACACATACCTGACGAACGAAGAGAACTGGGTCGGCTATTTCCGCCGCGAGGTCGGCGACGGTGCACGTCGTGCAGCGAGCGGCCCGATCGGCGTAAAAGCCAACACGTCGCTCGCGCGGTATGGCAAGACCGAGAGCAGCAGCAGCACGGCTGGCAACTATGGCTGGTGGTCGGTCACGCCGGCAGACACGACCAGCACGGTCTATTCGCGCTGGAACATCACCGCGCAGGCCGGCGCCCCCGCCGACGGCACGGGCGATTTCCGCAACGAGATCTTCCAGTATGGCTGGGTCGTCGAGATCGATCCGTTCGATGCGTCATCGACGCCGCGCAAGCGCACAGCGCTCGGGCGCATGAACCATGAGGGTTGCCAGATCGGTCGGACGATCGCTGGCGTGAAGCCGGCGTTCTACATGGGCGACGATGCGCAGAACGAGTATATCTACAAGTTCGTGTCGGCGACGCCCTGGTCGGCAAGCGATGCAACGGCGGCGAACCGGTTGGCGATGGGTGACAAGTATCTCGATACCGGAACGCTTTACGTTGCGAAGTTCGCAGCGGACGGTAGCGGCCAGTGGCTCCCGCTGGTCTTTGGCCAGGGACCTCTCACCTCGGCCAATGCGGCGTATCCGTTCTCGAGCCAGATCGATGTGCTGATCAATACGCGACTTGCCGCGGATGCGCTTGGTGCGACGCGGATGGATCGGCCGGAGTGGACCGCGGTGAACCCGGCGACCGGTGAGATGTACTGCACGCTCACCAACAACTCGTCGCGGACCGTGGCGACCGCGGATGCGTCCAATCCGCGCGCCTACGTTGATCCGAAGACCACAACCGGCCAGACCACCGGTAACGCCAACGGTCACATCATCCGTCTGCGCGAGACGGGCGATACGTCGGAAGCGACGACCTTCGCGTGGGACATCTATGCGTTCGGAGCCGGCTCCGATCTGGATGCGACCAACATCAACCTGTCGGGGCTCGATGCGAGCAACGACTTCTCGTCGCCGGATGGCCTGTGGTTCGGCCTGCCGAGCAATGCGTCGGGCACGATCGCGCCGGTGATGTGGATCGAGACCGACGACAGCGCGTACACCGACGTGACCAACTGCATGCTGCTCGCCTCGGTGCCGGGAATCGTCAACGATGGCGGTACGCGGACGGTGACGAACACGATCGGTGCGGCAACCGGCTCGGTGACGACGCGGATCGGCAAGGCACCGGGGGCGGCACTGCGGCGCTTCTTGGTCGGGCCGAAGGAGTGCGAGATCACCGGCATCCATTCGACGCCGGACGGCCGGTCGCTGTTCGTCAACATCCAGCATCCCGGCGAGAATGGTGGGCCGACGAACATTACCAGCAGTTGGCCCGCCAATCAGGCGGGTGCGGTGACCACGCCATCACGGCCGCGGTCGGCGACGATCGTGATCACGAAGAATGACGGTGGCGTAGTGGGGCTTTAAGCTTCGGGGTTTCGAATTTGCTGATACTCCCCCGTCAGGGGAGGATCAGCAAATGACCACCCCGGCGGAGGCCGGGGCTCAATTGGGTAACGTCGCTGATTAGCGCTGCGTATACTTACCCCAATCCTCCCAATTGGGCCCCGGCCTTCGCCGGGGTGGAATCTTTTTCATAGTTTGGCGCTCAGATTTCACACTCAGCGCGAGCTATCACGCTGTTCCCGCGGGGATGCGCGCGAGCGCCTCCTGCTCGATTTTCTCCAGCTCGTCGCGCGTCTGCACGATCGCCTCGCGTTGCGCGTCGAGCAGGTCGATCCGCTGGCGACAGCGTTCGGCCAGCGCGCGCATCTGCTCCACATGTTGCGGGTCGGCGTCGTAGAGGTCGAGGAACTCCTCGATGTCGCGTAGCGTGAAACCGAGACGTTTACCGCGCAGGATCAGCTGCATCCGGGCCACTTCGCGCCGCGTGTAGACGCGCGTCGTGCCGATCCGGCAGGGCTCGATCAGGCCCTTGTCCTCATAGAACCGCAACGTTCGCGCACTCACGCCGAGCATGCGCGAGACCTCTTGTATACCGGTAAGATCGTCCTGTCGGTCGTTCACGCGTCCACTCCCCTCGCCTCCGACGCCGCCGCCTTTGCGGTCTCTTCAGCGACAAGTTCCTTTTTGGATAGCTTGCCGATCAGCGTCTTGGGGAGACTGTCGCGGATTTCGACCTCGCGGGGAAGCTCGATCTTGCTAATCTTGTCCCGAAGAAAATCGCGCAGTTCGAGCGGGGTAGCGACCGTACCTTCGGCCAGCACGACGAACGCTTTCGGCGCCTGGCCGCGGTATTTGTCGGGAACGCCGATCACCACGGCTTCGAGCACGGCGGGGTGTTCGTACAGCGCCTCCTCGATCACGCGCGGATAGACGTTGTAGCCGCCGGCGAGGATCAGGTCCTTGATCCGGTCGACGATGAACAGATAGCCGTCCGCGTCGAGGTGCCCGACGTCACCGGTCCGCAGCGCGCCGTCCGCGAACAGCTCGGCGGTGGCGGCGGGTTTGTGCCAATAGCCTTGCGTGATCTGGGGCCCACGCGCACAGATCTCGCCATTCTCGCCGATCGGCAGCAATCGGGTCGGGTCCTCGCGGTCGCGGATCTCGATCGTCGTGCCGGGAAAGGGCAGCCCGGCGGAGCCCGGCTTGTTGAGGCCATCGATCGGGTTGCACGTGATGATCGGCGAGGCTTCGGACAGACCATACCCCTCGCACAATTTGGCGCCGGTCGCCGCCTCGAACGCGATCCGCACCTCCGCCGGCAGCGGTGCCCCGCCCGAGATGCACGCGTGGATCGAGGACAGGTCGATCTTCTGCGTCTCGGCGGCGGTGGTGATCGCGGCGTAGATCGTCGGCACCGCGGGGAAATAACTGGGCTTGGTGCGCGCGATCGTTTTCAGCAGCGCTCCGAGTTCGAAGCGCGGCATCAGGATCATCTCCGCGCCGGTGCGAATCGAATAGGTCAGCACGGTGGTCAGCGCGAAGACGTGGAACAGCGGCAACGCGCCAAGCACGCGGTCCTGATGCGGTTGCTCGCCACCGACGAACACGACCATCGCATCGGCGTTCGCGACGAGATTTGCGTGGCTGAGCATCGCCGCCTTGGGCTCGCCGGTCGTGCCGCCGGTATATTGCAGCACCGCGACCTCGTCCGGGGAAACGGTAACGGGGGACGGCGCACCCTTCGCCTTGAGCAGCGCGTCGAACGTGGAATGGCGCGCGTCAGTCGGTGCCCGACCGATCTCGGCACGCTTGAAGATGCGGTAGGCGATCGACTTCAGCGTCGGCAACGCGCCGGCGATCGGACAGGTGATGACGTGCTTCACGCCCATCTGCCCCGCGACCTTGAGCACGCGCGCGTGGATCTCGGCGATGTCGCACGTGGCGATGATCGTCGCGCCCGAATCCTCGAGCAGATGCGCCAGCTCGCGCTCGACGTAGAGCGGGTTGACGTTGACGACGACGCCGCCGGCCTTGAGGATCGCAAAGAACAGGATCGGATAATAAGGCGTGTTCGGCAGGCAGAGCGCAACGCGCGTGCCCTTCACGACACCCATGTCCTGAAGCCCCCGCGCTGCCCGGTCGACCGACTCGCCGAGCGTGGCATAGGTCAGCGTCCGACCCATGAAATCGAGCACGTTGCGCGACCCGAACCGACGGACCGACGCATCGAGCATGTCGCCCAGCAGCCGCGGCTCGCCCAGCAACGGTACCCCGATCGCCTTGCCCCCGGAAGTGTCCTGCATCTCG
The DNA here is from genome assembly GCF_003688625.1 of Sphingomonas sp. PP-CE-3A-406. Taxonomy (GTDB): domain Bacteria; phylum Pseudomonadota; class Alphaproteobacteria; order Sphingomonadales; family Sphingomonadaceae; genus Sphingomonas. The sequence goes on along the minus strand of NZ_RCWY01000001.1, from coordinate 419,581 downwards.
CTCTCCATAACATGGTGTGCGTAAGCCATATTGTCGGCCGCTTCACCTTGACGTAAAGGTGAGGTATCGCACCTTAAGGGTAACCCGCAAGCGTTAACCGGGTCGACCGCAATATGAGAGGATCATCGTGACCAACGTCGTCATCGCCGGGTACGCCCGTTCGCCGTTCCACCTCGCCGGCAAGGGCGACCTCGCCCGCGTCCGTCCGGACGATCTCGCCGCGCAGACGATTCGCGGGTTGCTCGGCAAGACAGGCGTCGATCCCGCCGAGATCGAGGACATCATCCTCGGCTGCGCGTTCCCCGAGGGCGAGCAGGGCCTCAACGTCGCCAAGCTGATCGCGCAGATCGCCGACCTGCCGATCTCGGTCGGTGGGATGACGGTCAACCGGTTCTGTGGCTCGTCGATGAGCGCGATCCATATCGCCTACGGCCAGATCGCGGTCGGCGCCGGCGAGGCGTTCATCTGCGCGGGGCTCGAGTCGATGAGCCGCGTGCCGATGGGCGGCTACAACCCCCTGCCCAATCCCGAGCTCGCGAAGAAGAGCGCCGGCGCGTACATGGGCATGGGCGAGACCGCCGAGAACGTCGCGCGCAACTACCAGATCACGCGCGCCGAGCAGGACGCGTTCGCGGTGAAGAGCCAGGACAAGGCCGCCGCGGCCCGTGCCGATGGCCGGCTGTCCGACGAGATCGTGACGATCCAGACCAAGGCCGGCCCGGTCAGCCAGGACGGCACGATCCGCGCCGGCACGACCACCGATGCGCTCGCCGGCCTGAAGCCTGCGTTCAGCGCGGATGGATCGGTGACGGCGGGTACCTCGTCGCCGCTGACTGACGGTGCATCGGCAGTGCTCGTCACCTCGGAAGAGTTCGCCAAGAAGCACGGGCTGTCGATCCTCGCGCGGATCAAGTCGATCGGCGTGTCGGGTTGCGCGCCCGAGACGATGGGGCTTGGCCCGATCGGGGCGTCGAAGAAGGCGCTGGAGCGGGCCGGGATCACCGTCGCCGACCTCGACGTGGTCGAGATCAACGAGGCGTTCGCGAGCCAGGCGATCGCCTGCATTCGCGACCTCGGCCTCAAGGACGAGACGATCAACCTCGATGGCGGCGCGATCGCGATCGGTCATCCGCTCGGCGCGACCGGCGCGCGGATCGTCGGCAAGGCGGCGTCGCTGCTGGCGCGCGAGGGCGGCCGCTATGCGCTGGCGACCCAGTGCATCGGCGGCGGTCAGGGCATCGCAACGGTGCTGGAGCGCGCATGATGGTCGACGCTGTGAAAAAGGTCTGCGTCATCGGCGCAGGCGTGATGGGCGCAGGTATCGCGGCGCAGGTCGCAAACGCCGGCATCCCGGTGCTGCTGCTCGACATCGTGCCGCGCGACCTGCCCGAGGGCGGCGACCGCGATGCGGTGGCCAAGGGCGCGGTCGCCAAGATGCTTAAGACCGACCCCGCCCCCTTCATGTCGAAGCGTGCGACGAAGCTGGTCGAGACGGGCAACATCGACGATCACCTGGGTCGGGTCGCCGAGTGCGACTGGATCGTCGAGGCGATCGTCGAGCGGCTCGACATCAAGCAGGCGCTGTACGCCAAGCTTGAAGCGTTGAAGCGTCCGGGCACCGCGGTGTCGTCGAACACCTCGACGATCCCGCTCGGCAACCTCGTCGAGGGACGCTCGGACCAGTTCAAGGCCGACTTCCTTATTACGCACTTCTTCAATCCGCCGCGCTACATGCGGCTGGTCGAGATCGTCCGCGGCGTGGCAACCGACGTCGCGGTCGCGGAGAAGGTCGAGGATTTCGTCGATCGCTTCATGGGCAAGCGGATCGTCCGGGCGAAGGATACGCCGGGCTTCATCGCCAACCGCATCGGGACCTACTGGCTGGCGATCGCGATCAACGCGGCGATGGACCAAGGGCTGACCGTCGAGGAAGCCGACCAGATCGGTGGCCGTCCGATGGGCGTGCCGAAGACCGGTATCTTCGGGCTGGTCGACCTCGTCGGCGTCGACCTGATGCCGCTGCTGTCAAAGAGCCTGTCGTCCACGCTGCCCGCTGGCGATCCGTATTTCGATACGGTCCGTCCGCTGCCGCTGGTCGACAAGATGATCGCGGAAGGGTTCACGGGCCGCAAGGGCAAGGGCGGCTTCTACCGTTTCGACAAGGCGACGCGGACCAAGCTGTCGCTCGACCTCGCAACCGGCGAGTATCGTGCGGAAGCCAAGCCTTCGGAGTTGCCGGGCAAGACCGGCAAGGACCTCGCCGCGCTGATCGCGGAGCCGGGCAAGATCGGCACCTATGCGTGGACGATCCTCGGCAACACGCTGTCCTATGCGGCGATGCTCGTCGGCGAGGCGGCGGACGATGTCGTTGCGATCGATGACGCGATGAAGCTCGGCTATAACTGGAAATACGGGCCGTTCGAGCTGATCGACCGGATGGGTCCCGGCGTGCTCGCCGCGCGGCTTGCCGAGGAAGGTCGCGACGTTCCTGCGATCCTGACGACCGCGGGCGATCGTCCGTTCTACCGTGTCGAGAACGGCCAGCGTCAGTATCTCACGGCTGGCGGCGAGTATGCCGACGTGCCGCGCGCGGACGGTGTCGAACTGCTGGAGGACATCAAGCTCCGCTCGCAGCCGATCCTCCAGAACCTGTCGGCGTCGCTCTGGGATGTCGGCGACGGTGTCGCGGCGCTCGAGTTCCACACCAAGATGAACGCGCTCGACGATCAGGTCGTCGCGCTCATCAACGAGGCGATCCCGGTCGTCCGCGAGCGCTTCAAGGCGCTGGTAGTGTATAACGAGGCGTCGAACTTCTCGGCGGGCGCGAACTTGGGCGCGGCGATGTTCGCGGTCGGGGCGGGCCTGTGGGACATGGTCGAGGCTAGCGTCTCGGGTGGTCAGCAGGCGTACAAGGCACTGAAATACGCCCCCTTCCCGGTCGTCAGCGCACCTGCCGGGCTCGCGCTCGGCGGCGGGTGTGAGATCCTGCTCCACTCCGATGCAGTGCAGGCGCATGCCGAGACCTATGCGGGTCTCGTCGAGTGCGGCGTCGGGCTGGTTCCCGGCTGGGGCGGCAATGGCGAGATGCTCGACCGCTGGACCAAGTCGCGCACGCTGCCGAACGGTCCGATGCCGGTGCTGACGAAGGTGTTCCAGGCGGTCTCTACCGCGCAGGTCGCCAAGTCGGCGGCGGAGGCGAAGGAGATGATGATCCTGCGCAAGGCCGACGGCATCACGATGAACCGCGACCGATTGCTGGCGGATGCGAAGACCAAGGCGCTGTCGCTGGTGGACGGCTATGTCGCGCCGGAGAAGCCGACCTTCCGCCTGGCGGGCGCGAGCGGACGGACGGGGCTGAACATGGCGGTGACAGACTTCCACAAGAAGGGCATGGCGACCGACTACGACCTCGTCGTCGCGGATCGTCTCGCCGAGGTGCTGACCGGCGGTGAGGCGGATCTGGTCGACACGGTGACCGAGGATCAGTTGCTCGATCTGGAGCGCGCGGCATTCATGGCGAGCGTCAAGGATCCGCGGACGCAGGCGCGCGTCGTCCACATGCTGCAAACGGGCAAGCCGCTTCGGAACTGAGCCACCACTTACTCCGTCACCCCGGACTAGTTCCGGGGTCTACCGTTCCGCGAGCTCCATATCTTCGAGTGTGCGGAACGGTGGATGCCTGAACGAGCCCGGCATGACGGAGGCGCACGCAGCATGACGGAGTGGGCTCATGAACACTTTTTCGCCGCCCGAAATCAGTAAGAAGACTTGACTTGTCTTCGTACAATTCTACGGCCAAACGATACATGCCGTATACGGCAGCAAGCTCGCGGTAACGTCGCTGGCCTGACAAGATTTTAACGACCGTACAGATACGGCGTCCCTACATCCAAGGAGAGGATAGAAGATGTCCCTGTTGATTATCGGTGCATTGCTCGCGGGCGCGCCCGCCACCGCCGAGACCGTCATCGGCCGCTGGAAGACCGAGACGCACAACGCCATCGTCGAAATTGCCCGCTGCGGCCCGTCGATCTGCGGCAAGATCCTCACCTCCGACGCGTTGCGCGCCAATCCTTCGATGAAGGACGCCAACAACTCGAACACCGCACTCCGCAATCGCCCGATCCAAGGCATGCAGATGCTGAGCGGGTTCAAGCCCGACAAGGACGGCGTGTGGAGCAGCGGTCAGGTCTACAATGCCGAGGACGGCAAGACCTACAGTGGCAAGATCACCCCGCTCGGCGCGAACCAGCTGAAGTTGCGCGGCTGCGTCTTCTTCCCGCTCTGCAAGACCCAGACTTGGACGCGCGTGCGCTGAGCCGCACTGTTCCGTCTTCCACTATCAGTATAGCTTTCAGGATCTTATCCATGACGTTTCGCACCAAAGCTCCACTTCTCGCGGTATCGGCGCTCGTGTCCGCCTTCGGGTTTGCCCGCACCGCCTATGCCGATGCGTTCTATCTCGAAGCGCAGTCGGCGCGTGGCGCAGGGCGCGCCTTCTCCGGTGAAGGCGCCGATACCGGCCCTTCGTCGCTGTGGTGGAACCCCGCCGCGATTGCCGGCATCCGCGATGGCAGCGCCGCGATCAGCGCCACCGCGATCCTTCCCAAGGGCGACGTGATCGACAACGGCACGGTGATCCGCCGTCCAGGGCAGGCCTTCGCGCCCGTCGGCGGCAACGGCACCTCGCGCGATCCGATCAACAACGGTGTCGTTCCGTCGGGCGCGGTCGCCTATCCGCTGACCGACCGGATCGCGATCGGCGTGTCCGTGACGTCGCCGTTCAGCTTCACGACGAACTACGAGAAGAACAGCTGGGCACGGTACAGCGCGGACAAGACCCGGTTGCGCACGATCGATATCCAGCCATCGATCGGCGTCGCGGTGACCGACTGGCTCCGCGTCGGTGGTGCACTGAACGTCGAATATACCGACGCAACCCTCAACAACGCGTTGCCCAACGTGTCGGCGGCGCTGCCGGACGGCTTCCAGCAGCTCAAGGGCGATGGCTGGGATTTCGGTTGGACCGCCGGCGTACAGCTGCATAACGACTTCGCCACCGTCGGCATCAGCTACAAGTCGAGCATCCGCCACAATCTGAAGGGGAGCCTCGACATCTCCGGGCTGGTCGGCCCGCTGGCGGGGTCGAACGTGTCGCTCGACGGCGCGAAAGCGAGCTTCAACACGCCGGGCCAGGTAATCGTCGCCGGCCGTGTCCGCGCCACCAACGCGCTGACGCTGAACGCACAGGTGGTCGCGTACAACTGGAGCAAGTTCGACACGATCGATCTGGGCGCGCCGCTGAACACCGCGATCCCGGAAAACTATCGCGATAGCTGGAGCCTCGCGGGCGGTTTCGATTATGACGTCACCCCCAAGGCGACGATCCGCGCTGGCGTGCAACGGACCAAGACGCCGACCCAGAACGGCCTGCGCGACGCGCGCGTGCCCGACGCCGACCGCTGGACCTACGCCGCGGGTGGTTCATACCAGCTGACCTCGCACATCGCGCTCGACGCGGCGGCAAGCTATGTCGACTTCTCCGATACGACGATCGACCGGGTAACCGCAGCCTATGCGGGAACCGCAGCGCAGACGCCGATCATCACCAACGGCTTCCTCCAGAACGCGCACGCGGTCGTGCTGTCGCTGGGTGGCCGGGTCACCTTCTGATAGCGTACGCCTTCAAGATCCTCCCCCTGGCGGGGGAGGATCTTATACTTCGATCAGTCTAAGTCCCTCGGCATAGACGCGCTGCTTGGCCGCGTACGCCGAAGCCGACGTCTTCAGCGCGGCAATCGCTTCCGGCGATAACGCCCGTACAGCCTTGGCTGGTGCGCCGACGATCAGGCTGCCGGCCGGGAACACCTTGCCTTCCGTCACCAGAGCGTTCGCACCGATCAGGCAATTCTCGCCGATCACCGCGTTGTTGAGGATCGTCGCGCCCATCCCGACCAGCACGTTGTCGCCGACCGTGCAGCCGTGAAGGATCGCGTGATGGCCGATCGTGCAGCCTTCACCGATAGTCAGCGGCGCGTCGGGGTCGGAGTGCAGCATCGCGCCCTCCTGGATATTGGTCTGCGCACCGACGAGTATCGGCGTATTGTCCGCGCGGATCACTGCGCCGAACCAGACGCTAGCCCCCTCCCCCAGCCGCGCGTCGCCGATCACGTCGGCGGACGGCGCGACCCAGACGTCGTCGGCCAGCGTCGGTTGTTTACCCTCGATCGCGTAGAGCGGCATCAGGCAGCGTCCCTTTCTTTCGCCCGCGCGCGGAACGCGTGGAGCAGAGGCTCGGTATAGCCGCTCGGCTGCGTCAGGCCATCGAACACGAGCGCGCGGGCGGCCTGGAACGCGAGGCTCTCCTCCTCATGACCCGCCATCGGCCGATACAGCGGATCGCCCGCATTCTGCGCGTCGACCTTCGCCGCCATCCGCCGCAGCGCCGCATCCGCTTCGTCGGACGTCGCGATCCCATGGAGCAGCCAGTTCGCCATGTGTTGCGAACTGATCCGCAGCGTCGCGCGGTCCTCCATCAGGCCGATGTCGTGGATGTCGGGCACCTTCGAACAGCCGACGCCTTGGTCGACCCAGCGCACGACATAGCCGAGGATCCCCTGTGCATTGTTCTCCAGTTCCTCGCGTACCTCGTCCGGCTGCCAGTTATGTCCGGTCGCGACCGCGATCGTCAGCAGCGCATCGAGCGAGGCGATCGGCTCGGCCTTCCGCTCCGCCTGCCGCGCGAAAACGTCGACGCGGTGGTAATGCGTCGCGTGCAGCGTCGCGGCGGTCGGTGACGGCACCCATGCGGTATTCGCGCCGGTCATCGGATGCCCGATCTTCTGCTCGAGCATATCCGCCATCCGGTCCGGCGCGGCCCACATGCCCTTGCCGATCTGCGCCTTGCCGCTGAGCCCGCAGGCGAGCCCGATCTGGACGTTGCGATCCTCATACGCCTTGATCCACGACGAAGCCTTCATCTCGCCCTTGCGGATCATTGGGCCCGCGCGCATCGAGGTGTGCATCTCGTCGCCAGTGCGATCGAGGAAGCCGGTGTTGATGAACACCACGCGATCCTTCACCGCGGCGATGCAGGCGGCGAGATTGGCTGAGGTGCGGCGTTCCTCGTCCATCACGCCGACCTTGATCGTGTGGTGCGCGAGACCGAGCAGGTCTTCGATCGCGTCGAATAGCCGGTTGGTGAACGCGGCTTCGTCGGGGCCGTGCATCTTCGGCTTGACGATGTAGATCGAGCCCGCGCGGCTGTTGCGGATCGGGCCGGTGGTCTTCAGATCGTGGAGCGCGATCACTGACGTGACGATACCGTCGAGGATGCCTTCGGGCGCCTCTTGGCCGTCAGCGAGCAGGATCGCAGGCGTGGTCATCAGGTGGCCGACGTTGCGCACGAACATCAGGCTGCGGCCGGGCAGGATGATCTCACCGCCATCGAGCGCGGTATAGCGACGGTCCTCTTCCAGCGAGCGCGTGACCGTACGGCCACCCTTTTTGAAGCTCGCGGTCAGGTCGCCCTTCATCAGCCCAAGCCAATTGGCGTAGGCGGCGACCTTGTCCTCGGCATCGACCGCGGCGATCGAGTCCTCGAGATCGGCAATTGTGCTGAGTGCGGATTCGAGGACGACGTCGGCGAGGTTCGCGGGGTCGTCACGACCGATCGGGTGCTGAGGATCAATCACAAGCTCGATGTGCAGGCCGTTGTGACGCAACAGAATGTTGTCGACCGCATGCCCGACGAGCTGGCTCGGCTCGGCGAGCTCAGGCATGCCACCCGTCCAGTCGGTCCACGACCCGCTCGCCAACGGCACCGCATCGTCAAGGAACGCCTTCGCCCAAGCGATCACCTGCGCGCCACGTGCCGCGTCATAGCCCTTGCCGGACGCCACGCCCGGAATTGCGTCCGTCCCGTAGAGCGCGTCGTACAGGCTCCCCCAGCGTGCGTTGGCCGCGTTCAGCAGGAAGCGCGCGTTGAGGATCGGCACCACCAACTGCGCGCCGGCGAGCGATGCAACCTCCGCATCGACGTTGGTCGGGGCGACCGCGAAAGACGCCGGCTCGTCGACCAGATAGCCGATCTCGCGCAGGAACGCCTGGTACTCCACCTGGTCGATCGGCTTGCCGGTGCGGGCTTCGTGCCACGTGTCGATCTTAGCCTGAAGGTCATCGCGGACAGCGAGCAGCGCGGCGTTCTCCGGCGCGAACCGGGCGTAGATGTCGGACACGCCCTGCCAGAACGCGGCGGCATCGAGACCCGTCCCCGGCAACGCCTGCGTTTCGATGAAGTCCACCAGCGATGCGGCGACCTTCAGGCCTGCCTTTTCGATCATCTCGGCCATGTTGCTCTCCTATGCTCTGGCGACACGATAGACGCCCGCCACCTTCTCCACTAGACGCTATAAACCGAAAGCTGTTGATCGCCTGGAGAACGAATGGATCCCGACATCGTCCTCTTCGCCGAGGTCGTCCGCACGGCCAGCTTAAGTGCGGCGGGGCGATCGCTCGGCATCTCGCCCGCGATGGTGTCGAAGCGGATCGCGCGGCTGGAAGCGCGGCTGGGCGTGCGGTTGCTCAACCGGACAACACGGCGGCTGGAGCTAACCCCGCGGGGCGCGGCGTATCACCGCGACATGGTGGAAATCCTCGCCGCGATCCGCGACGCCGAGGCGCGCGTGTCGGACCGCGCCGAGACGCCGGCGGGGCCATTGCGGGTCAGCGCGCCGACCTCGTTCGGGCGTCTGCACATCGCGCCACACCTGAAGCCGTTCCTCGACGCGCACCCTGCGATCGAACTCGACCTCGACCTGTCCGACGGTTTTGCCGACGTCATCGGTGACCGGCTCGACCTCGCGATCCGGATCGCGCCTGCCATACCGCCGAGCCTGACCGGCTATCGTCTCGCCGACAGCCGCCGCGTTCTCTGCGCCGCACCGAGCTACGTTGCGCCACGGGACGTGGCCGATCTCACGAAACACCGCCTGCTTGCAGCAAAGGGCCAGATGCCGTGGCGGCTTACCGGACCAGAAGGCGAAGTTACGATCGACCGCCCGAGCTACGTCGCGACCAATTCCAGTGAAGTCGTGCGCGAGCTCACACTGGCCGGAGTTGGCATCGCGCTGCGCTCTCTCTGGGATGTGAGCGCTGATCTCGCGAGCGGCCGACTCGTCCGCGTCTTGCCTGAACGCGCCGGGTCTGCGGAGGTCGGGATTTACGCGGTGCATGCTCGCGGTGCCGTGTCGTCGGGCACGTCCGCACTGCTTGATTACCTGCGCGGCCTCTGGTCGCCAACGCCGCCGTGGGATTCCTGAACGAGGTCGATCGTCACCGCATCGATCCGTCTCAGCATCGCGACGAACTGCTCGACCTCCGCGCCTGAGAACCCGGCAAAGATCCGCCGCTCCAGATCGAGCGCCTTCGGTGCGACTGACGCATAGAGCGTGTGGCCGTCGTCCGTGAGTCGCAGCAGATGCGATCGCCGATCCTCCGGGTTCGCATGCCGCTGCATCAGCCCGCGTTCGACCAAGGCGATCGCCGCGCGACTCACCGTGACCTTGTCCATCCGCGTCTGCTGGCCGACCTGCTGCTGCGTGATCCCGTCCGCCTCGGCGACCACCGCCACCAGCCGCCACTCCGGGATCGTCAGCCCGAACAGCGCCTCATACGTGTCCGCCACCGCCTCGCTGACGAGGTTCGAAGTGATCGACAGGCGATACGGGATGAAATCGTCCAGAACGAGTGCACGGTGAGCCATGTGGAAATCGTAACGATTGACACCAGTTGTTCAACCCGCCAGATTGGTAACAACGGATACCAACTGTCAGGATGTGATCATGGACCATATGGACGTAAACCCGATGGGTCTCGACGGGTTCGAGTTCGCCGAATTCACCTCGCCCGATCCCGACCGGATGGCCGCGCAGTTCGAGCAGTTCGGCTTCGTCGCCGCCTCGACCCACCCGACCAAGGCCGTCACGCGCTACAAGCAGGGCCGCATCAACCTGTTGCTCAACCGCGAGGATGGTGGCCACGCAGCTGCGTTCCGCGCGGATCACGGTCCGTCAGCGAGCGGCATGGCGTTCCGCGTTCACGATGCAAAGGAAGCGTTCGACGCGGCGCTCGCTCGCGGCGCCAAGGCAGCCGATGCCAGCATGGGCGCGCTCGGCGAGGGCAGCTATGTGCTCGAAGGGATCGGCGGTTCGCTACTGTATTTGGTCGACAAGCACGGCGCGGCCGGCAGCCTGTACGACGACTGGAATGCGGTTCCGGGCGCGGCCGAAGCGGAAGCCGAGAACAACGTCGGCCTCGATCTGCTCGATCACCTCACGCACAATGTGAAGCGTGGCCAGATGCGGACTTGGGCCGAGTTCTACGGGCAGATCTTCGGCTTCGAGGAGCAGAAGTATTTCGACATCAAGGGCAAGGCGACCGGGCTGTTCAGCCAGGCGATGATCGCGCCCGACCGCGCGATCCGGATCCCGCTCAACGAGAGCCAGGACGACAAGAGCCAGATCGAGGAATTTATCAAGGATTACAACGGCGAGGGCATCCAGCATCTGGCGTTGACCACCGACGATATCTTCGAGACGGTCGAGAAGCTGCGCGCGCGCGGCGTCAAGCTGCAGGACACGATCGAGACCTATTACGAACTGGTCGACAAGCGCGTGCCGAACCACGGCCACGACCTCGAACGCCTGCGCCGCAACCGCATCCTGATCGACGGCAATGTCGGCGAGGAGGGGCTGTTGCTGCAGATCTTCACCGAGAACATGTTCGGGCCGATCTTCTTCGAAATCATCCAGCGCAAGGGGAATGAGGGCTTCGGCAACGGCAATTTCCAGGCGCTGTACGAGAGCATTGAGCTCGACCAGATCCGTCGTGGGGTGATCACCGTCGACGCCTGATCGAGGATCGAAGCGCAGCTTCGGTCGAGATGCAGCGCGCAGGCGCTGCCGTCGACCGGCCGGCGCGGACGGAGCTGCCCCATAGGGCGCGGCTTCGCCGTGACCGACGGGGTCGCGGTTCGAAAAGAGTTTGAACGGCCGGCGGTTCGGGCGTTGATCGGAACAGGTGACGGAGAGGAAGCCATGACAATCCACCAGCCGACCAATGCCGCAGGCGAGACCGCCGGCCAGACCGAAGACAGCGGAGCGTACCAGCCCGGCTTCGGCAACCACGTATCGACCGAGACGATCCCCGGTGCGCTCCCGATCGGCCGCAATTCGCCGCAGCGCCCCGCGTTCGGGCTCTACACCGAGCAGCTCTCCGGTACCGCCTTCACCGCGCCGCGCCACGAGAACCGCCGCAGCTGGCTTTACCGGATGCGCCCGACCGCGGAGCATCCGCCGTTCGAGCGCTATACCGGCGCTCAGCGGTTCGCGCTCGGGACCACCGACGCGCCGCTTGCGCCCAACCGCCTGCGCTGGGATCCGATCGAGGCGCCCGCCCCTGGTACCGACCTGATCGACGGCATGACGACGATGCTTGCCAACCGCGATCCCGCCGATCTCGAAGGCGTCGCACTCCACGTCTACGCCGCCAACACCGATATGATTTCGCGCGTGTTCATGGATGCGGACGGCGAGCTGCTGTTCGTGCCGCAGGCCGGGCGGCTCCGGTTGCTGACCGAACTCGGCCGGATCGATGTCGCCCCCGGCCAGATCGCGCTGATCCCCCGCGGCGTCCGCTTCCGCGCCGAACTTCCCGATGGCGAAGCGCGGGGCTATGTCGCAGAGAACCACGGCGCGCTGTTCCGCCTGCCCGATCTCGGCCCGATAGGCGCCAACGGCCTCGCCAACCCGCGTGATTTCGAGACGCCGGTCGCGTGGTTCGAGGATCGCGACGAACCGGTCGAGGTCGTCCAGAAGTTCATGGGGTCGCTGTGGACCACGACGCTCGATCACTCGCCGCTCGACGTCGTCGCGTGGCACGGCAATCTCGCGCCGTGGCGCTACGATTTGTCGCGGTTCAACACGATCAACACGGTCAGTTTCGATCATCCCGATCCTTCGATCTTTACGCTGCTGACCTCGCCGAGTGACGTGCCCGGGCGCGCTAACGCTGATTTCGTGATCTTCCCGCCGCGCTGGATGGTCGCCGAGGGCACGTTCCGCCCGCCCTGGTTCCACCGCAACGTCATGTCCGAGGCGATGGGGCTGATCACCGGCGCGTACGATGCGAAGGCCGAGGGGTTCGCGCCCGGTGGCATCTCGCTGCACAACCTCATGTCGGGCCATGGGCCGGATCTGGCGAGCTGGCAGGGTGCGAGCGCGGCCGACCTGAAGCCGCACAAGATCGACGGGACGATGGCGTTCATGCTGGAGAGCTGCTGGCCGTACAAGCCGACCGCCTATGCGCTGGAGCATTCGCAGCTCGATTACGATGCGGTCTGGTCGGATTTTCCGAAGGCGGTCCTACCGAGGTGAGCCTTACTCTGCACGGCTACTGGCGCTCGACCACCGCCTACCGCGTCCGCATCGCGCTTGCGCTGAAGGGCGTGGCGTATGCGCAGGTTACGCACGACCTTCGCAAAGGTGCGCAACGCGAGGCGGGGTATCGCGCGCTCAATCCACAAGGCCTGGTGCCAGCGATGGAGACCGAAGACGCGGTCCTGACGCAGAGCTCCGCGATCCTCGAATGGATCGACGAGACGTACCTGGATCTGCCACTGCTTCCTGCCGCCTCGAACGACCGGGCTATCGTCCGTGCGATGGCGGCGACGATCGCGTGCGACATTCACCCGGTGAACAATCTTCGTATCCTGAATGCCTTGCGTACCGAGTTCGGGGCGGACGGGGCGGCGGTGAACCGGTGGATCGCGCGCTGGATCGGCGACGGTTTCGCCGCGCTCGAGACGCAGATCGCGCGGCATGGCGACGGCTTCGCGTTCGGCGCGACACCGACGATCGCCGATTGCCACCTCGTCCCGCAGGTCTACTCCGCAGAACGGTTTGCGATCGATCTCTCGCCTTACCCGAAGCTCAAAGCGGCGGCAGAGAACGCCCGCACCCTCCCCGCCTTCGCCGCTGCGCACCCAGACCGGCAGCCGGATGCCGACCCCGCATGAGCGATGCCGAGCGGCTGACCGCAACGCCCGGCGGCATCAAGCTCGCGCCGCTCGACGCGATCACGGACGGGAAGGCGCGCAACTTCGTACTCCAGATGCGCGCCGGCCGCTTCCACGGCTTTGTCGTGCGCAAGGACGACGCGGTGTTCGGCTATGTCGATCGCTGCCCGCACATGGGCCTGCCGCTCGCGCAGGTGCTCGACGAGTATCTCACGCCGCGCGGGGACCTGATCGCGTGTAGCTGGCACTCTGCGCTGTTCGAGATCGACAGCGGCGCGTGCGTCGGCGGACCGTGCGGGGGCACGCGACTGACGCCATGGCCAGTCGCGGTGGTCGACGGGATGATCGTTACCGCAGGCTGACGCGGCGGGCGACTTGCGCTAAGGGGAGCGCACCTCCTCCCCTGCACGATGAACCGATGACCGAAACCCTCCCCATCCGCGTCGTGGCGCTGTACCGCTTCACGCCGTTCGCCGATATCGCCGCGATCCAGCCGCCGCTTGCGCTCGCGTGCTGTTCGAACGGGGTGAAGGGGACCTTGCTGCTTGCCGCGGAAGGGATTAACGGGACGATCGCCGGGTCTGAGGCGGGGATCGACGCGGTGCTCGCGCATATCCGTGCGCTGCCGGGGTGCGCCGATCTCGACGTCAAGGAGTCGCGCGCGGAGACGATGCCGTTTCACCGGATGAAGGTGCGGCTGAAGCGCGAGATCGTGACGATGGGCGAGCCTGCGATCGATCCGCTGGAGGGCGTCGGCCATTATGTCGAGCCCGAGGACTGGAACGCGCTGATCGCCGAGCCGGGGACGATCGTGATCGATACGCGCAACGACTATGAGGTCGCGGTCGGGACTTTCGCCGGCGCGGTCGATCCGCAAACGCGGACGTTCCGGGAATTTCCCGCGTGGTTTCGCGAGCATCGCGACGAACTGGTCGGGGACGGCCCGCCGCCGAAGATCGCGATGTTCTGCACCGGGGGGATACGGTGCGAGAAGTCGACCGCGTTCCTGAAGGCCGAGGGGCTCGACGAGGTGTATCACCTCAAGGGTGGCATCCTGAAGTATCTGGAGACCGTGCCCGCGGCGGAGAGTCTTTGGGAGGGGGAATGTTTCGTTTTCGACCAGCGGGTTGCGGTTGGACATGGACTCGCGTTGGGAAGTCATGTGCTGTGCCATGCGTGCCGGATGCCGGTGAGCGTCGCGGACCGTTCATTGCCGTTATACGCGGAGGGGATCAGTTGCCCGGCGTGTCATGATGCGCGGGATGAGACTCAGCGGGCGGGCTATGCCGAGCGCGAGCGGCAGATGCGGCTGGCTGAGGCTCGGGGTGAGGCGCATGTCGGGGCGGTGTTGCCGAAGACGCATGGGGCGGATGACACCCCCTAGCGATCGGTTGAGGTCCACCCCGGCGAAGGCCGGGGCCCAATTGGGGGCCGGCAATAACGACGCGCGGTCCTTTGTTACTGCAGCCTTGCCAATTGGGCCCCGGCCTTCGCCGGGGTGGTAGCACTCGGTTGTTAGGCCGAAAACCGCGCTGCCAACGCCGTGTTGCCCTGCGATTCCGCCAGCGAGCGCACGCTGTTCCCCGCAGCGTCCACGATCGCCGCATCCGCACCGTGTTCCAGCAAGAGGTCGATGATCACCGTCTTGTTCACCAGCGCCGCCATCATCAACGCAGTCTGGCCGACGCCATTGCGCCGGTTCACGTCGGCGCCTGCGTCAAGCAGGATCTGTGCGATCTCGGTATAGCCCTTGAAACAGACGCCCATCAGCGCGGTATTGCCCTGCGCGTCCGCCGCGCCATCGACCTGCGCACCGGCCGCGAGGAGCGCCGCGGTCGCCTCCGCCTGGCCGTTGTAGCTCGCGATCACCAGCGGCGTGTAGCCCTTCACATCGGTCACCTCGATATCGACGCCCGCCTGCACCAGCGCCGGGATCATCTCGTCCCGCCCCGTCCGTGCGGCGTCGAACATCAGTTCGACCAGCCGCTCCATCGGCGGCAACGGGGGTAGCTCTCGCGCGTCAGTCATCATTCGCCTCGATGATATGCGGCACGAACCGCGCGAGATTGCGCGTCACGACCGTGTCATCTTCTCGCACGCCGATCCCGGCGGCTTCGTTACCGACCATCCACGCGCCGATCACCGGATGGCGGCCATCGAACATGGGTGGAGGCGCATAGGCTTGGCGGATCGCGCCCTCCGCGCCATAGCCCTGGTCGAGCACGGCGTGGCCTTCTTCGCCGATCACCTCGACGTTCGCACCCTCACGCGAAAACAGCGGTTTGCGCACATACTTAGGCCCGAGGATCTTCGCGGCGGGATCGTCGTCGAAGAACGCGGGGAGCAGGTTGGGGTGCTCGGGATGCCGCTCCCACAGCAGCGGGAGGATGCCCTTGTTAGACAGGATCGACTTCCACGCCGGCTCGATCCAGCGCACGTCGGCGCGCGACAGGTTCGGCGCGTAGGGCTCGCGGAGCATGAACTCCCACGGATACAGCTTGAACGCCGCCTGCACCTCGAAACCGTCGGTGTCGACGAAGCGCCCGTCCGCGGCGAGGCCGATGTCCTTCATCTCGACGAACTTCGGCTCGATCCCGACCTGCGACGCCAGATCCTCGAAGAACCGCACCGTCTGGCGATCCTCGATCGCCGACGCATCCGCCGCGAAATGGACGAAGCCGCCGCTTGGAAAAAGAGCGCGGAACCGCTCGCGCAGCTTGTCAAACAGGCTGTTGAACTGGTCCGTCCCCGCCGGCAACGCACCGCTAGCCAGCAGGTCCTCCAGCCACATCCACTGGAACGTCGCGCATTCGAACACCGAGGTCGGCGTGTCGGCGTTATATTCGTAGAGCTTGGCCGGCCCGGTCCCGTCATAGGCGAAATCGAACCGCGCATAGAGCGACGGCTGGCGCGTCCGCCACGTCTCGGCGACGTAGTTCCATTGCTCGCGCGGGATAGCGAGGCGTTCCATCAAATGCTGGTCGCGGACCACCTCGTCGACGAGATCGAGGCACATCGCGTGCAGCTGTTCCGCGGCGGGTTCGAGGTCGTCCTCGATCTCCGCCAGCGTGAAGGCGTAGGCCGCGCCCTCGTCCCAATAGGGTTCGCCATCCGTGTCGTGATAGACGAACCCGATCGCGTCGGCCCGTTCGCGCCAGTCGCCGCGCGGGTCGACCGCGATCCGGCGCATCAGGAGTCCGACGTCTTGGAGTCGTCGCGCTGCTCGATCTGCAACGTCTGGCCGACTTGCGGCGTCTTCGGCGCGGTCAGGCGCGCGAGCACGTCATCCGCGGACGATTGGCCAGGACCGATGCCCGCCAGCCGCAGCTTCTCGTCGAGATCGGCGCCGGTGCGACGGTCTTCCAGTTCGCCCGCCGCCTTGATCCGCTCGCCGCGGATCGCCTGGCGTTCACGGATGCGCGCGAGGCTGTCCGCCGCCGAGCCAAGCTTGTTGCCGGCGCCCATGCTGCCCGACGCGACCGAGGCCTGCGCCTTCTGCACCGACTCGTTGACCTTGACGACCTCGACCTCGCGGCGGAGCTGTTCGATCTTCCGATCGGTCTGCGCAACGGCCGTATGGATCTGCTCCTCGGCGGCGCGCATGTCCTCGACCTGCGGGGACTTCAGCGCGATGTCCTGCTCGAGGTCTGCGATCCGCTGCGCGACCTGGCGCGCGAGATCCATATTGCCCTTCTCGACCGCGATCCGCGCCGAAGCCTCGTACTTCGTCGCCTGGGCACGGAAGCTCTCGACTTCGGTTTCGAGGATGCGGCGCCGCGCTACCAGCCCCGCGAGATCGTCGCGCGCTTTCCCTTGCGCCTTGTCGGCATCGCGAATTTCCTGGTCTAGGATACGCAGCGCGTTCGCATCGACGACCGCCGCGCCCGCTTCGTGCGCACCGGCACGACCGAGGGTGAAAAGCTTGCTCCAGATGGCCATGCCAGTCTCTCCGTTTGTATCAGTTCAGGCGGCGGGAATCTGCGCGTGGCGCAGGTCGGTGGCCGCATCGATCGCATTCTCGGCAAGCGTGCGCAGTTCGATGATCACGGTATCGAGCCGGCTCGACGTCGCGAGTTCGCCGAACAGCTCGTAATAGTCGCGGTCATCGACGGTGCCGATCCCGAAGTTCGACAGCGGCACCAGCTTCTGCGATTTCAGCAGGAACGTGTTGAACGCCAACTGATCCTCCTGCTCGTCGCATGGCCACAGCAAAGTCGAGCACGCGATCTGCGCCTCGCTCACGTTGACGAACAATTCGAGGTCGCCGTGGTGGTGCATCGTCACCAGCAGCACCGGGTCAGCGCCCTCCAGAATGCGCGCGGAAAACTCGCCGGCTTTCGCAGGCTCGGACGTGTCGAGCGCGGCCTTCAGGCTGCGGACGGTCCAGATGTCGGTCAATGCAAGAACTCCCGTGCTTGTCGCTCGACCGCACACATAGGCTTTTCGCGAGCGCCTGCCACCCTCCCCACTTCCGTCATCCTGACGAAAGTCAGGACCCAGGGTAACCAAGCGCGGCGTTTACGGCTCTGGGTCCTGACTTTCGTCAGGATGACGGGGGTTGCGCTTTGCGAGCCCGCCCGCTTTGGCCTAAGAGGCACGTCAACCATATACACGCGAGGGTTGCATGTTCGATCGCCTGTTCGGCCGCAAGCCAGCGCTTGACGGTAACGCCCTGCCCGTCGTCCGCAACGTCACGCTGGGGCGCACGGTGACGGTCGATCCGCTGGCGTGGCGCCGGTTCGGCTCGGAACTGCTGTTCCCGTTCGACCGCGATACGCTGGTGATCGTCGCGCAGGGGCTGATCGACCTCAACGAAGGCGGCTTCGTCCACCGATTCTACACCGACGACGACATCATGTTCCAGGCGGTGTCGAACGACCGCGACGGGCAGGACGTGACGGACGTCACGCTGTTCGCACCTTGGGACAGCAGCTATCCGTCATCCGCCGCCGAGCGCCCGGCGTGGAAGAGCCGGCTCAAGGCACGGACCTTCACGGCGGAAGGACTACCCGAATACAGCCGCGCATGGTTCGGCCCCGAAGCGAGCCAGCAGGAGCCCGTGACGTTCTGGGAGGAACTGCACGACGACCGCGACGGGATCGTCGACCGCCGCATCTTCCAGACCTGCATGCTGTTCAGCCGCGATCTGCCGGGCGACGACGGCCGCGAACTGCTGCTCGCGATCGACATGGAGACCGAGTCCGGCGACGTCTCGTTCGAGATCATGCTGGGCGTGGCACTGGAACTCGGCGAGTTCCGCGCCTAGCGTCTGCCGCTAACGGCTTCGGGGGAACCAGCATGATCGACCAATACAGCTTCGGCGCCAGCGCGCTCGCCTTCCTGATCGCGTTCGTCGCGGCGGGGGCGTTCACGATGCTGTTCAAGATCGTCTATCAGGTCGCGACGCCGTATCATGAGAAGTCGCTGATCCGAGAAGGCAACACCGCCGCGGCGATCACGCTGGGTGCGGCGCTGCTCGGCTATGTCCTGCCCCTCGCGTCCGCGCTGACGCATACCGTCTCGCTGGTCGAATTCGCGGTGTGGGCGTTGCTTGCTGGCGTGATCCAGATCGTGACGTTCCTGGTGGTCCAGCATTTCGTGATGCGCGACTTCAACGACCGGATCGTCCGCGGTGAAATCGCTGCGGCGACCTACATGGGCAGCATCTCGCTGTGCGTCGGCATCCTCAACGCCGCCTGCATGACGAACTGAGAGGCATAGCGATGAAGCGTTCCAGATCGATCGTCCTCACCAGCCTGATCGCAGGCTCGGGCATCTCGCTGACCGCGTGCGACGGCGATGTCGGTGGCAAGCCCGTCGAGGCGCAGAGCTATGCGTCGGTACAGGAGTGCCGCGCGGCGGGTGCGTTGTCGGCGGTCCAGTGCGATACCGCGTTCGAGCAGGCCAAGGCCGACGCGGCGAAGACCGGGCCTCGGTTCGAGGATCGCCAGACCTGCGAGGAGCAATATGGCGCCGCACAGTGCGAGCCGCGCAACAACGGCAGCGGCGGCAGCTTCTTCACGCCGTTGCTGACCGGGTTCCTGGTCGGACAGGCGCTCAACGGCGGCTTCGGCGCGCGCGGTGCGCCGATGTACCGGGATCGCGACGGCAATTATTACGGTGGTGCGGGTGGCCGCATCAACCGGGACTATGTCACCGGCCGAACGCGCGTAGGCTCGGATGCGTTCACGCCGACCACGGCGAGAGCCCCTGCCCGCGTCCAGTCGCGCAGTTCGGTCATCTCGCGTGGCGGGTTTGGTGGCGGCTTCGGCGGGCGAAGCTTCGGCGGCTAGCATCCCTTCACCCCGGACTAGTTCCGGGTTCCACCGTTCCGCGCATCCATCGGCCAATGAGCCCGCGGAACAGTGGATGCGGGAACAGGCCCAGCATCATGGAGGGCGTCAGGCGTTCCGCGACACTCGCAGCATCGCCAGCGCCGCCACGCCCATCACGCCCGCAGCGATCAGCATCGTCCAGACCGCATCGCCGGGAAAGAACGTCCGCACCACCTGACCCATCACGGACGACACGATCAGCTGCGGCAGGACGATGAAGATGTTGAACAGACCCATGTACACGCCGAGCTTGGCCTGCGGCAGCGCGTTCGACAGGATCGCATAGGGCATCGTCAGGATCGACGACCAGGCTATCCCGATCAGCACCATCGATCCGATCAGCAGATACTGGTCGCGCACCACGAGGAACGACGCGAACCCCGCCGCGCCGCAGAGCAACCCGAGGATGTGCGCATCTCGGCGACCGATCCGCGTTGCCAGCGATGGCATCACGAACGCCCACAAGGTCGCCACACCGTTGTAGACCGCGAACAGCACGCCGACCCAATTCGCACCCTTGTTATACGCAGCGCTGGTGGTGTCGGTCGTCCCGAACACGTGCTGCGTAACGATCGGCGTGGTGTAGATCCACATGATGAACAGAGCCGACCAAGTGAAGAACTGGACCAGCGCAAGTTGCTTCATCGTGCTCGGCATGGTGCCGAGATCGCCGACGATCTGGCTGAGGACGTTGCCCCCCCTGCCCGACCGGACGAGCGCGGCACTGACGAGCAACGCCGCGCCGAACGCGATGAGCCCGCCGCCGAGCAGATAGACCGGCTTGTCGAGCCCGAACTTAGCCACAGCCGCGATCACGATAGCGCCCAAGGCGATCCAGACGGGCGCGAGCTTCGCGCTGGACCGGACGATAGCATCGCGCGGCGCGACCTCGCCTTCGTCCTCGAACGCGGCCATCTGCGCCGGCGAATATTCGCGGGTGGTCAGCACGGTCCAGAGCACCGCTAAGAACAACGCGAGCGCGCCGATGTAGAAGCCGTATTGCACCGACAGCGGGATGCCGCCCGCCGGCGCGGTATTCGCGACCTGGAACACGTCGGTCAGGATGATCGGCGCAAGGCTGCCGATCACCGCGCCCGCGCCGATGAAACCGGTCTGGAACGCGAACCCGGCGGTCCGCTGGCGGCTGCCGAGCATGTCGCCGACGAATGCGCGAAACGGCTCCATCGCGACGTTGAGCGATCCGTCGAGCATCCACAGCAGCACCGCGGCCACCCACAACACCGGCGCGTTCGGCATCGCCAGCAGCGCGATCGTCGCGAGCATCGCGCCTGCCAGGAAATACGGCCGCCGCCGCCCGAGCCGCCCCCAGGTTCGGTCGCTGTAATGGCCGATCACGGGCTGGACGAGCAGCCCGGTCAGCGGCGCGGCGATCCACAGGAAGGCGAGATCGTCGACCGACGTCCCCAGCGACTGGAAGATCCGGCTGACGTTGGCGTTCTGCAACGCGAAGCCGATCTGGATCCCGAAGAATCCGAACGAGATGTTCCACAGTCCCCAGAACCCCTGGCGTGGCTTTTGCCTTGCAGCGGTCGACATTCAGTTGGGTCCTTCGCCCGACGAGCGCCGGATCACGAGTTGGGTCGGCAACACGGTGCTGGCGACCGGACGATCGCCGATCCGCGCGAGCAGCATCTCGACCAGCCGGCGGCCGGCGAGCGCGGTATCCTGTGCGACCGTGGTGAGCGGCGGGTTGGCGAGGCTGGCGGCGGGGATATCGTCGAACCCGACGATCGCGACGTCGTAGGGCACGTTCAGTCCCGCCCCCGCCAGCACGCGCATCGCCGCCAGCGCGATCAGGTCGCTGGCCGCGACGATCGCATCGAACGCGATGCCGCGTTGAAGGAGTTCGCGCGCCGCCCGCGTACCGTCGTCCTCGGTCGAGATCGCCTCGACCTGAAGCCGCGGATCGACCGTCAGCCCATGCTCGCCAAGCGCCGCGGCATAGCCCCTGTAGCGATCGTTGAACTCGGGATAATGATCGGTCGCGCTGCCGAGAAACGCGATCCGCCGTCGCCCCCGTTCGATCAGATGCCGCGCTGCCGCGGCGCCTCCTGCCACGTTGTCGCAGCCGATCGTCAGCCCCGGCTGACCCGGCCGCACCGATCCCCAGCGAATAAAGTGCGTGCCCTGCTCGACCAGTTGCACCAGCCGCGCTTCGTAATCGGCGTAATCGCCGTAGCCCAGCAGGATCAGACCATCGGCGCGGTGGCTGTCCTCATAATCCATGTGCCAGTCGCTCGAGAATTGCTGGAACGACACGAGGAGGTCGTAGCCGTGTTCCGCACATGCCCCCATCATCGATCCGAGCATGCCGAGGAAGAACGGGTTCACGACGGTCTCGTCGGGTGCCGGATCGCGGAACAGCAGCAGCGCGAGCGTTCTTGTCGTGCCGCTGCGCAGGTTCGAGGCACTGCGATCGACGGTATAGTTCAGTTGCCGGGCGATCGCCTCGATCCGCTGCCGGGTCGCGGCGTTGACGCTGGGGCTGCCGCGCAAGGCACGCGACACCGTCGGTTGCGACACGCCCGCGAGCTGCGCGATGTCGAACGATGTCGGCTTGCCATGAAGCTTTCGCTGGGCGGTCACGTGACGGGCATCCTCGGTGTGCTCGCTCGATCGGCGGGCGGTACCGGCAAGACACAGCGCAGAACGCGCGCGCCGTCAACGCCGGTCCATTTCATCCCCGGCCCCATCGAACATGTGGCGCGAGGGCAACACGTCCGCAACGGCCGTATTGAATACGTATGTAGTCGGCTTCCCTTCGACCGGACAAAATTCCAATGACTGTACAGTTACATGCCCGATGCGCTCGAAGACGCCAACCGGGACCAGGGGAGGAATACCATGACGGCTCGCACTCGTGCGTCGGCTACTGCCGCACGCGCCATCCTGAAGCTTTCGGTCAGCAGCGCGTCGCTCAGCGCGGCGATTTTGTTCGCCGGTACCGCGTTCGCGCAGGACGTGAACGCCGGGACCAAGGTTCCCGACCCGGCCGCGAGTTCGTCGACCGCCGCAAATCCCAACGAGGCCCCCGGTGCCGCCCAGCGCCGCGCCGACAACGCTGCCTTAACCGGTGACGTAACGCCGGCGCAGAACGAAGCGACCGCACAGGCCGTATCGGGCGCCGTGCAGGATGCGGGCGGGACGCCTGAAGATGCCGCAATCGTCGTCACCGGTTTCCGCCGCAGCCTCGAAAACGCCGTCGCCGAAAAGAAATCCCGCGACCAGGTCGTCGAATCGATCTCGGCGGAAGACATCGGCAAGCTGCCCGACGCGTCGATCGCGGAGTCGATTGCCCGCCTGCCCGGCCTCACCTCGCAGCGGGTCAACGGCCGTTCGAACAGCATCTCGATCCGCGGTTTCTCGCCCGACTTCTCGACCACGCTGCTGAACGGTCGCGAGCAGACGTCGACCGGCGACAACCGCGCGGTCGAATATGACCAGTATCCCGCCGAGGTCATCAACCAGGTGCTGGTCTACAAGACCGCCAACGCCTCGCTGATCGGCCAGGGCCTGTCGGGCACGGTCGACCTTCGCACGATCCGCCCGATCGAATACGGCAAGCGCGTGATATCGGTCGGCGGCCGCGGCACCTACGCCGATATCGGCAAGCTCAACGCGGGCTCGAAGGACAAGGGCTACCGAGTCACCGGCACCTTCAACAATCAGCCCGTCGACATCATTGGCGGCTCCAAGTCCTACGTGACCTCGACCAACCTGAAGCGCCTCGGGTTGCAGGGCACGGTGGAATGGAAGCCGGTGCCGGAGTTCACCGCCACGCTCGACGGCTTCTACTCCGATTTCAACGACGACCAGATCAAGCGCGGCATCGAACTGCCGCTCGGTTTCGGCGCGGCGACGACGATCCCGTCGGTAACGACGGTCACCAACGGGCTGGTCACCAACGGATCGTTCCGCGGCGTCGAGGGTGTCGTCCGCAACGACAGCTTCGAACGCAAGGCCAAGCTCTATTCGTTCGGCTATAACGGCCGCTACGAAGGCGACGACGGCTGGAACGCACAGATCGATCTGAGCCTGTCGCGCACGACCCGCGACGAGACCGTGCTCGAGACCTATTCGGGGACCGGCTATGGTCAGGGCGTCGGCGCGCAGGACACGATCGGCTTCACCTCGGGCAGCACCGGGACCGCCTTCAGCCCGACGCTCAACTATTCCGATCCGGGCCTCATCAGGCTGACCGATCCGCTCGGCTGGGGCGGCGCGAACGTTCAGGCCGGCTATTACAACGATCGCCACATCGTCGACGACTTGAAGCAGTACCGCGTCGAGATCGAGCGCGAGCTCGAAAGCCCGATTTCGAGCGTCAAGTTCGGCCTCAACTACACCGATCGCAACAAGTCGCTGACGCCGAACGAAGCGCTGGTGCAGCTCGCGAACGGTGCGCTGGAGCAGACGTTGCCGACGCAGTATCAGCTGAAGCCGACCAACCTGGCGTATCTGGGGCTCGGCCCGATCCTGAGCTACGATCCGACTGCGCTGCTCGATGCCGGCGTGTACCGGCTGTCGTCGAACAACAACAATCTCGACGTCGTCGCCAAGGGCTATTCGATCCAGGAACGGATCATGACGTCGTACCTACAGGCGAATATCAAACAGTCGATCGGGTCGGCCGAACTGACCGGCAACGCCGGTGTGCAGGGGGTCTTCACCAACCAGAAGTCGTCGGGCAACGTCGTTGCCAATGGCGGGTTGATCCCGGTCACGCGCGGTGCCGAGTATATCGACATCCTGCCGAGCGTGAACCTGGCGCTGCGCTTCCCCAGCGATATCGTGATCCGCGCGGCCGCGGCGCGCCAGATGCAGCGTCCGCGTCTCGACGACATGCGCGTGGCGCTCGCCTACGGCTATGACGCGGCGCAGGGCATCCTGACCGGCACCGGCGGCAACCCGTATCTGCGTCCGATCCGCTCGAACTCGTACGACGTCACGGTCGAGAAGTATTTCGGTAACCGCGGGTATCTGGCGGTGCAGGGCTTCTACAAGCAGCTGAAAAGCTTCGTGTACACCATCGCGAACCCCGGCTTCGATTACGCGGGCTATCCGCTGCCGTCGAACGCGCCCGGCGCCGTTCCGACGATCGGCACCGCGACCGTCCCGATCAACGGCGTTGGCGGCAACATCTACGGCGTCGAGCTGGCGGGCACGCTGCCGATCGGCGAGATCGTCTCCGCGCTCGACGGGTTCGGGCTGACCGGTGGCGGGTCGTACACCAAGACCGAGATCGTCCCGACCCCGGGCGGTCGCGCCGAAGATATCCCGGGCTATTCGCGCTGGGTTGCCAACGGCACAGCGTATTTCGAGAAATGGGGTTTCTCGGCACGCGGCAGCCTGCGCTATCGGTCGACGTTCGTCGGTGAGCTGTCGGGCTTCGGTGCGAACCTGGTTCGGCGTCGTGCGGCGGGCGAGATGATCATCGACGGCCAGCTCGGCTACGACATCTCGACCGGCATGCTGAAGGGCGTCTCGCTCTACGTGCAGGGCCAGAACCTGACCAACGAGCCGTTCACGACGATCAACGGCACCAACACGAACGAGATCATCGACTATCAGAAATACGGCCGCCGCTTCCTCGCCGGCGCGACCTTCAAGTTCTGATCCGACCGATCGCCGCGCGCTTCGCCCCGGTTCGGGTGAGGCGTGCGTCGATCATGGGGCAGTACCGACATCCCCGCAAAAGGACGCTCCATGATCAAGTCGCTGATCCTCTCCGCGCTGCTGTGCGCCACCGCGATACCTGCGACGGCGCAAAGTGCGAAAACCGACTATCGCGCGCGCCTGCCGCAGGACGAGGTGATCTACTTCGTCCTGCCAGACCGGTTCGAAAATGCCGATCCGAGCAACGATCGCGGCGGGATTGCGGGCGACCGGCTCAAGACCGGCTATGATCCGACGGCGAAGGGCTTCTATCACGGCGGCGACCTCAAGGGGCTGACCAGGCGGCTCGACTATATCCAGCATCTCGGCGCGACCGCGATCTGGCTCGGGCCGGTCTTCAAGAACAAGGCCGTGCAGGGTTCGCCGGGCCGCCAGTCCGCTGGCTATCACGGCTACTGGATCACCGACTTCACGCAGGTCGACCCGCATCTCGGCACGAACGCCGACATGACCGCGTTCGTCGACGCCGCGCACGCGCGCGGGATGAAGGTGTATATGGACATCATCATCAACCACACCGCGGACGTGATTCAGTACCGCGAATGCTCGGTCGGCGTGCCTTGCCCGTACCGCGACCGCGCGGCGTATCCGTACCAGCGCAAGGGCGGTCTCGGCGGCAAGGCGATCAACGGCGGGTTCGTCGGCGACGGCGTCGAGACAGCGGCGAACTTCAGCAAGCTTACAGCTGCGACCTACGCCTACACGCCCTACGTGCCCGCCGCCGAGCGGACGGTGAAGGTGCCGGCCTGGCTCAACGACCCGATCTACTACCACAATCGTGGCGACTCGACCTTCACGAACGAGAGCTCGACGATGGGCGACTTCTCGGGTCTCGACGACGTCATGACCGAGAACCCGCGCGTCGTCAGCGGCATGATCGACATCTTCGGATCGTGGATCGACCGCTTCAAGGTCGACGGCTTCCGGATCGATACCGCGCGCCACGTGAACCCCGAATTCTGGGCGCAGTTCATCCCAGCCATGCTGACGCGCGCAAGGGCGAACGGCATCCCCAACTTCCACATCTTCGGCGAGGTCTCCGATCACGAGATCCACCCCGCGGTCCTCGCGCAGCACACGATCGTCGACAAGCTGCCCGCGGTGCTCGACTTCGCGTTCCGCCAGGCGGTGGTGGAGACCGTTGCCGGTACGCGTGGGACCGACGCGTTCGAGGCGTTGCTCGACGGCGACGTGTTGTACGCGAAGGGCGCCGCCACTGCGGTGATCCTGCCGACGTTCACCGGCAATCACGACGATGGCCGCTTTGCCACGTTCGTGCGGAAAGCGTTTCCGCAGGCGTCCGACGACGAGGTGCTCAAGCGCGTTCTGCTGTCGAACGCGATGCTGCTGACGCTGCGCGGCGTGCCGACGATCTATTCGGGTGACGAACAGGGCTTCGTCGGCGATGGCAACGATCAGGACGCCCGCGAGGACATGTTTGCGTCGAAGGTCGCGGTCTACAACGATAACCGCTTGCTCGGCACGACCAAGACCACCGCGACCGAAAGCTTCGGCGAGACGAACCCGCTTTTTCGCGAGATCGCGGCCCTGTCGAAGGTCCGCATCACGCACCCTGCCCTGACGCGCGGTAGTACGCTGATCCGCAGCCGGAGCGAAACGCCGGGCTTGCTCGCGGTCTCGCGCTTCGATCCGACCACCGGCGCGGAAATCCTGCTGGCGTTCAACACTTCGGCCAAGCCGCTCACGCTGCCGGTGCACGTCGAGACCGTCTCGACCCGTTTCACCACGCTCGCCGGCATCTGCGCACCCCGCGCGGCCGCACCCGGCAGTGTCATGATGACGCTGCCTGCGTTCGGCTACGCTGTCTGCGCCGCGGAGATTCGTTGATGCCTGACACTGCCTTGTTGCCGGTTACCGCCGATCACCACGCCAAAGATCGCCCGTGGTGGAAGGGCGCGACGATCTACCAGATCTATCCGCGCAGTTTCGCCGATTCCAACGACGACGGGATCGGCGATCTGCCCGGCATCACCCGCCATCTCGACTATGTCGCCAGCCTCGGCGTCGATGCGGTCTGGCTCTCTCCCTTCTTCACATCGCCGATGAAGGATTTCGGCTATGACGTTGCGAACTACCGCGATGTCGACCCGATCTTCGGCACGCTCGCCGATTTCGACGCGCTGATCGCCCGCGCCCACGCGCTCGGCCTGAAGATCATCATCGACCAGGTCTACAGCCACACCTCGGACGAGCACCCGTGGTTCGTCGAAAGCCGCTCGTCACGCACCAACCCCAAGGCGAACTGGTACGTCTGGGCCGACGCCAAGCCCGATGGCAGTCCGCCGTCGAACTGGCAGTCGGTCTTTGGTGGTCCCGCCTGGACGTGGGACGCGCGCCGTCGGCAATATTACCTGCACAATTTCCTGAAGGAACAGCCGCAGCTTCACGTCCACGACGCCGACGTGCAGGACGAGATCGTCGACACCGCGAAATTCTGGCTCGATCGCGGCGTCGACGGCTTCCGGCTCGATGCGATCAACTTCACGATGCACGATCCGGCGCTGACGGATAACCCGCCGGCAAGCGACAACAGCCTCAAGACGCGGCCGTTCGATTACCAGGCGCACGTCCACAACCAGAGCCATCCGGACATCCCGCTGTTTCTCGAACGACTGCGGCGGCTGATCGACGGCTATGGCGATCGCTTCACCGTGGCCGAGGTCGGCGGCGCGGACAGCGATCGCGAGATGAAGCTTTTCACGCGCGGCAACACCCGGCTGAACAGCGCGTATGGGTTCGATTTCCTCTACGCGTCCGCGCTCGATCCGAAGACGGTGGCGGACGCGATCCTGCTTTGGCCTGCCGACGCCGATCTCGGCTGGCCGAGCTGGGCGTTCGAGAACCACGACGCCCCCCGTGCCGTCTCGCGTTGGGTCGACATCGGCAACCGCGACGCGTTCGCGCGGATGAAGATGCTGCTGCTCGTCTGCCTGCGCGGCAACATCTTCCTGTATTATGGCGAGGAACTCGGCCTGACGCAGGTCGAGGTGCCGTTCGACCTGCTCCAGGATCCCGAAGCGATCGCCAACTGGCCGCTGACTCTGTCGCGCGACGGAGCACGAACGCCAATGCCGTGGATCGCCGACGCGCGCAACGCCGGCTTCTCGAACGCGACGCCGTGGCTGCCGGTCGGCGGCGATCATGCAGCGCTCGCGGTCGATCGTCAGGAAGGCGACCCGGACTCGCTGCTCCACTTTACCCGTCGTCTGCTCGCACTGCGCAAGGCGAGCCCCGCGCTGGCGATCGGCGACCTGACGCTGGTCGAGGTTTCGTCCTGCGTGCTCGCGTTCGAACGTCATGCCGACGGTGAGACCATGCTCTGCGTGTTCAACATGGCCGCCGACCCCACCGAATGGCGCCCTGCCCAGCCCGACGGCTGGCGCGTGCGCGATACCGTCAACACTGTAGAGGGCTGGACCCTCGGCTCATACGCGGCACTCGTCGCCGAAAGGATCGCACGATCATGAAGACCCTTCTCCTGCTCTCCGCGGCGCTGATCGCCGCCCCCGCGTTCGCGCAGGACGCCGCGCCCGCGCCGACCTCGAACGAGACGATCAAGCCGCAGCCCGCCTCCGCCATCCCGAGCGCGATCGCGACCTCGCCCGACGGCAGCATCGTCGTCACTGTCGCGACCGACGGCGAGGGCAAGGCGAGCTACAGCATCACCCGCAAAGGCGAGCTGATCGTCAGCCCGTCGCGCCTCGGCTTCCTTTTCACCGACGCGCCGAAGTTCGATCGCCACCTCAAGATCGAGAGCATCGCGCGCGCCAAGGCGGACTCGACCTGGACGCAGCCCTGGGGCGAGTGGAAGTCGATCCGCGACAACCACACCGAGATGCGCGTCCGCCTGGTCGAGACCGATCGCCTCAAGCGCGCGATCGATGTCGTGTTCCGCCTGCAGGACGACGGCGTCGGCTTCCGCTACGAATTCCCGCAGCAGCCGAACTTCAAGACGATCAACATTGCCGACGAACTGACCCAGTTCGCGTTCGCCGAGGACGCGACCGCGTGGTGGAAGCCGGCGTTCGAATGGAACCGTGAAGAGTATCTCTACAACCGCACGCCGCTAACCGGAGTCGGCACTGCCGCGACGCCGATCACGATGAAGCTCGCCAGCGGCACGCACGTTGCGCTGCACGAGGCGGCGCTGACCGACTATGCCGGGATGAACGTCGCCAAGGTAGAGGGCAACACATTGAAGGCGGTCCTCACGCCTGGTGCCGGCGCGCCGAAGGTTACGCGGACCGGGCCGTTCGCGACGCCGTGGCGCACGCTGATCCTGTCGGACGATGCGCCTGGCCTCTACATGAGCCACCTCGAACTCAACCTAAATGAGCCGAACAAACTCGGCGACGTCAGCTGGGTCAAGCCCGGCAAGTTCGTCGGCGTGTGGTGGAACATGATCACGGGCAAATGGAGCTGGGCGACCGGTCCGCAGCACGGCGCGACCACCGCGCACGTGAAGAGCTACATCGACTTCGCCAGCGCCAACAAGATCCCGGGTGTTCTGGTTGAGGGCTGGAACGTCGGCTGGGACGGTGACTGGTTCGGTGACGGCAACGCGATGCAGTTCGACACGCCGACCCCCGATTTCGACGCGAACGTCCTCGCCAAATACGCGAAGGCCAAGGGCGTGTACCTGATCGGCCATAACGAGACCGGTGGCTCGGCGAGCCATTACGACAGCCAGCTCGACCGGTCGTTCGGGTATGCGCGCGATCACGGCATCCCCGCGGTCAAGACGGGGTACGTCACCGACGCCGGCCAGATCGAACGCGTCGATCCCGACGGCTCGCAGCACCGCGAATGGCACGAGGGCCAGTGGATGGTGAACCACTATACCCGCGTCGTCACGACGGCCGCTAAGTACAAGGTGGCGATCGACAGCCACGAGCCGGTCAAGGACACCGGCCTGCGCCGCACCTATCCCAACTGGATCGCACGCGAAGGCTCGCGCGGGATGGAATATAACAGCTGGGCCGGCAAGAACCCGCCCGAGCACGAAGCCAACCTCGCCTTCACGCGGATGCTCGAAGGGCCGATGGACTTCACGCCCGGCGTGCTAAGCCTCAAGGGGTCGGACAACAGCGACATCCTGTCGACGATCGCCAAGCAGCTTGCGCTGTACGTCGTGCTGTACTCGCCGGTCGTGATGGCCGCGGATACACCCGAAAACTATGCGAAGTATCCGGCTGCGTTCCAGTTCATCAAGGACGTGCCGACCGACTGGTCCGACACGCGCGTGCTGAACGGCGAAGTCGGCGACTACGTCACCTTCGCGCGGAAGGACCGCAAGTCGAACGACTGGTATCTCGGCAGCGTCACCGACGAGAACCCGCGCACGCTGACGGTCGCACTCGATTTCCTCGAAGCCGGCAAGAGCTACACCGCGCAGATTTACCGCGACGGTCCGAACGCGGACTACAAGACCGATGCACGCCACGCGATCACGATCGAGACGAAGACCGTCCGCAAGGGCGACACCTTGACCCTGCCACTCGCCCCTGGTGGTGGCGAGGCGATCCGCTTCAAGGCGCGGTGAGCCCGTATCCGGGTCGCCCCGTCTCGCGACGGACCGACCCGGGATCGTTCAGCGTCGCGGTGCCATCAAGGGGCCACCGATCTCGGTCGCGGCGATGAACGCCGGGCGCGCGCGCAGGCGGTCGAGATACGCGGCGACGTCGGGATGTTCCTTGAGCAGGCCCGTGCTTTCGGCGATCGCCAGCATGTAGCACATCTGAATATCCGCCAGCATCAGCTGCTCGCCCATCAGAAACGGACCGTCGCCGACGCCTGCGCCGATATAGTCGAGCGTCTTGGTAACCTCGGGGCCGGTGAACTTGGTCAGGCCGTCGGGAAGCCCGCCCATCCGCTTGCCGAACATCGTCATCATGATCGGCAGCGCGGCCGAGCTTTCGACATATTGCAGCCACTCGTCGTGGATCGCGGCGGCATCGCTGTCGATCGGCGGTGAGAAGCGGCGGTCGCCGTACCGCGCGTCGATGTACGACAGGATCGGCGCGCTCTCGGCCAGCGTCAGGTCGCCGTCGACCAGCACCGGTGCCTTGCCAAGCGGGTGGATCGCCTTCAGCGCGGCCGGTGCGCGAAAATTCTCGTCACGCTCGTATTTGACGAGGTCGTATTCGATGCCGAGCTCTTCGAGCAGCCACAGCACGCGGATCGAGCGCGAGTAGTTCAGGTGGTGGAGCGTTAACATAAGCGTCCTTCGACTAGGAATGTGCTGCACCGCGGAACGGCTGGGCGGCATCGAAGGTTTCCTCGGTCGCAGCCCCGGAATTCTCCGGCAACGGAGAGCCTTATGACCAAGCTGACCTGCGACGTGGCGATCATCGGTGCCGGAACCGCCGGCCTTGCCGCCGAGCGCAGCGCGCGTCGCAACGGCGCCAGCACGCTGCTGATCGACGAAGGCTTTGGCGGCACGACCTGCGCGAGCGTGGGATGCATGCCCTCCAAGCTGTTGATCGCGGCGGGAAATGCGATGCATGCGGTCGAACAGGCGTCGGTGTTCGGGATCGAAGCGTCGGGTAAAGTCGATGGCGTCGCGGTGATGGCGCGCGTGCGGAAAGAGCGCGATGCATTCGTCGCGGGCGTCGAAAAGTCGATCGACAAGCTGCCCGACGAGGTGAAGGTCAAGGCGCGAGCGAAATTTGCAGGTGCGACGATCCTGTCGCTCAGCGACGGTCGCGAGGTCCACGCGAAGTCCGTGGTGATCGCGACTGGATCGAGCCCTGCGATCCCAGAGATGTTCGACGCGGTGCGCGACCGCGTGCTGACCAACGAGAGCATTTTCGAACTCGCCGACCTGCCCGGATCGATCGGCGTCGTCGGTGCGGGCGCGCTGGGGCTCGAACTCGCGCAGGCGATGGCGCGGCTAGGTGTCGAGACGATGGTGTTCGACACCGGCGATACGATCGGCGGGCTGAAGGACAGGCATGTCGCCGAGGCATATCATGCGATCCTGTCGCGCGAGATGCCGATCCTGCTCGGCGTCGAGCTGACGGTCGAACCGGATGGCGACGGCGTCAACCTGGCCTGGACCGGGTCGGTGTCGGGCGAACGACGCTTCGACTATCTGCTCGTCGCGACCGGACGGCCGCCTCAGGTCAAGGACATTGGACTGGAGACGACCGGCCTCGCGCTCGATGACCACGGTATGCCGGACTTCGACCGCGAGACGATGCAGTGCGGCACCGCGCCGATCTTCATCGCCGGCGACGCGGACCATGATCGCGCGGTGCTGCACGAAGCGTCGGTCGAGGGAACGATCGCCGGGCGTAACGCGACAAGCTATCCCGAGGTGACGCCGGGCAAGCGCACCGTGCCGTTCGCGATCACCTTCACGCACCCCAACGTCGCGGTGATCGGCAAGATCGCGGAGGATGATGATGCCGACAGCGTGATCGGTACGGCGTCGTATGATGACCAGGGCCGCGCTAAGGTCGAGGCGTGCAATGCCGGGCTGGTGCGCTTCTATGCGGATCGTCGCGATGGCCGGCTGACCGGTGCGACGATGGCGGGGCCGGCGGTCGAGCACAGTGCGCACCTGATCGCCTGGGCGATCCAGAGCGGCTGGACCGCGACGGAGGTGCTCGACCTGCCGATCTATCATCCGACGTTCGAGGAGGGGATGAAGGGCGCGCTGCGCTCGATCTGCGCCGAAGTGCATGCGCCTACCCCGCCGGATCGGGATGACGGGTTCACTCCCGGGACGTAACTGAAACCGATAGAAACGTACACGACCCCGAGAAAAGAGTACCACCCCGGCGAAGGCCGGGGCCCAGTTGGGAGGTGTTGCTAACGACGGATCGCGATCCGTTATTGCCACCTTTCCAACTGGGCCTCGGCCTTCGCCGGGGTGGCGCTATTGGGGTAGAGCGGCGCTATATCGCTAACTCGCCGCTAGTCCTCCAGATCCAGATACGCGACGACGTCGTTTTCGGTCGCCAGATACAGTCCCGCCTGCACGTCCTCCTCCTGTTGCGCGGCGATGATCAGCGCCTCGCCTAGCGGACCGTAGAACAGCGTCGTCGCTGCGCCGCCCTCGCCGCTGTCATCAAGATGATACAGCCGCACCGAAACGGCGGAAGAGATCGTACGCATTCCAATACCTTGTCGACAAATCAGCGGAACAAAACCGACACGACGGAGCGCAACTTTGCCGGGGTTCGTCCGTTCGGTTAACATATACAGGGGTTTATATGCATCAGGATGAAGGTTTTCCGGTATCGCGCCGCGGCGTGATCGCCGGCGGTGTCGCGTCGGCCACGCTGGCGGCGGCACCTAGCGCTCAGGCGCAGACACAGGGCGCCGCGCAAACGGCCCCGCCGACCATGCCGGTCACGCTCAAGGTCAACGGCCGAACCACCAAGCTAACCGTCGACACGCGCACCACGCTGCTCGACGCACTGCGCGAGAATTTGAAGCTCACCGGCACCAAGAAGGGCTGTGATCATGGCCAATGCGGTGCGTGCACGGTGATCGTCGAGGGCCGCCGCATCAACAGTTGCCTGACGCTCGCGGTCATGCACGAGGGCGAAGAGATCACGACGATCGAGGGTCTCGGCACGCCCGAGAAGCTGCACGCGATGCAGGCGGCATTCGTCAAGCATGACGGCTACCAGTGCGGCTATTGCACCCCCGGCCAGATCTGCTCGGCCGTCGCGACGCTCGGCGAAATCAAGGCGGGCATTCCCAGCCATGTCACCGGCGACATCGCAGCAAAGCCTGCCGTCACCACCGACGAGCTGCGCGAGCGGATGAGCGGCAACATCTGCCGCTGCGGTGCTTATGCGAACATCATCGACGCGATCCACG
The DNA here is from genome assembly GCF_003688625.1 of Sphingomonas sp. PP-CE-3A-406. GTDB lineage: Bacteria > Pseudomonadota > Alphaproteobacteria > Sphingomonadales > Sphingomonadaceae > Sphingomonas. The sequence goes on along the minus strand of NZ_RCWY01000001.1, from coordinate 385,618 downwards.
ACGTCGCGGGCACGGAGCGCACGGCATGAAGGCCTTCACCTACGAGCGCGCCACTTCGGCCAAGGAGGCGGCCAGCGCCGCCATCCGCACGCCGGGCGCGAAGTTCATCGCAGGCGGCACCAATCTGCTCGACCTGATGAAGCTCCAGATCGAGACGCCGCAGCACCTGATCGACGTCAACGGCCTTGGCCTCGACAAGATCATGCCGACGTCGGAGGGCGGCCTCCGGGTCGGTGCTCTGGTTCGCAATACCGACCTCGCCGCCGATGCGCGCGTGCGGAAGGATTACGGCGTGCTCAGCCGCGCGTTGGTGTCCGGTGCCTCGGGCCAGCTGCGCAACAAGGCGACGACCGCGGGCAATCTGCTCCAGCGGACGCGCTGCCCGTATTTCTACGACACGACCAAGCCCTGCAACAAGCGCCAGCCCGGCAGCGGCTGCGCAGCGATCGGCGGGTTCAACCGCAACCTGGCCGTGATGGGCACGAGCGAGGCGTGCATCGCGACGCACCCCAGCGACATGGCCGTTGCGATGCGCGTGCTGGATGCGACCGTCGAGACGGTGAACGCCGCTGGCCAGACCCGCGCGATCCCGATCGCGGACTTCCACCGTCTTCCTGGCGCGACGCCGAACATCGAGACATCGCTCGCGCATGGCGAGCTGATCACGGCTGTGACGTTGCCGAAGCCGATCGGTGGCACGCACATCTACCAGAAGGTGCGCGACCGTGCGTCCTACGCGTTCGCGCTGATCTCGGTTGCTGCCGTGATCCAGCCTGGCGGTCGCGGCCGTCTCGCCTTCGGTGGCCTGGCGCACAAGCCGTGGCGCGTCGAATCGGCCGAGGCGCAGATGCCCAACGGCGCCAAGGCGACCGCATCGGCGGTCCTCGCGGGCGCTCGCACCACCTCCCACAACGCGTTCAAGCTGCCGTTGGTCGAACGCACCATCGGCGCCGTGTTCGAAGACGCAAAGGCCTGATCGCCATGAAGTTCGATACCCCCGCCACGGCGAACCCGACCGACCGCATGAAGGTGCTCGGCAAGCCGCTCGACCGCGTCGACGGCAAGCTCAAGACCACCGGCACCGCGCACTACGCCTATGAACGCAACGATGCCGCGCCCAACGCCGCCTATGGCTACATCCTCGGCGCGGCAATCGCCAAGGGCCGCATCGAGAGCATCGACACCGCCGACGCAAAGGCTGCCCCAGGCGTGCTCGCGGTCGTCACCTATGAAAACGCCGGCAAGCTCGGCAAGGCGAAGAACCACACCGCACGGATGCTCGCCGGCCCCGAAGTCCAGCATTACGACCAGGCCGTGGCTGTCGTCGTAGCAGAGACGTTCGAGCAGGCACGCGCCGCCACCAAGCTGCTGCGCGTCAACTACGCGCGGGCCAAGGGCAATTTCGACCTCGCCGCCTCTAAAGCGTCGGCAACGAAGCCGAAAAGTGGCACCCCCGACACCGCCGTCGGTGACTTTGCGGGAGCGTTCGCCAAGGCAGCGGTCAAGCTCGACGAGCGCTACACCACGCCCGACCAGAGCCACATGATGATGGAGCCGCACTCCACCACCGCGGCATGGAAGGACGGCAAGCTTACCCTCTGGACCTCCAACCAGATGATCGCCTGGGCGGTCGGCGACATGAGCGAAACGCTGCTCCTGCCGAAGGAAAGCATCCACGTGATGTCGCCCTATGTCGGCGGCGGGTTTGGTTCGAAGCTGTGGGTCCGTAGCGATGCGGTGATGGCCGCACTTGGCTCGCGTGCGATCGGCGGGCGTCCGGTGAAGCTCGCGCTTGCGAGGCCGCAGGTGATGAACAACACGACGCATCGCCCCGCGACGATCCAGCGCCTGCGCATCGGTGCGCAGAAGGACGGCAAGATCACCGCGATCGCGCATGAGAGCTGGTCGGGCGATCTCCCCGGCGGTGGCCCCGAGACCGCGCCGAACGCGACCCGCCTGCTCTACGCCGGCGCCAACCGCATGACCGCGACGCGTCTCGCCGTGCTCGACCTTCCCGAGGGCAACGCGATGCGTGCGCCGGGCGAGGCGGTCGGCCTGCTCGCGCTCGAAGCGGCGATGGACGAGCTCGCCGAGAAGCTGAAGATGGATCCAGTCCAGCTGCGCATCATCAACGACACGCAGGTCGATCCGGAAAAGCCGTCGCGCCAGTTTTCGCAACGCGACCTCGTCGGCTGCCTGAAGACCGGCGCCGAACGCTTCGGCTGGAACAAGCGCAACCCCGTCCCGGGGCAAGTCCGGGATGGCCGCTGGCTGGTCGGCATGGGCATGGCGTCGGCGTTCCGCGACAACGTCACGATGAAGTCGGGTGCGCGCGTCGGGATCGACAAGAAGGGCGTCGTCACCGTGGCCACCGACATGACCGACATCGGCACCGGCAGCTACACGATCATCGGCCAGACGGTTGCCGAGATGATGGGCGTACCGATGGACAAGGTCATCGTCCTGCTCGGCGACAGCAGCTTCCCGGCCTCGTCCGGTTCAGGCGGCCAGTGGGGCGGCAACAGCTCGACCGCGGGCGTCTATGCGGCGTGCATGGCGTTGCGCGAGCGGGTTTCTCAGAAACTCGGCTTCAACTCGACCGACGTCGTGTTCGAGGACGGCAAGGTGAAATCGGGCAACCGCAGCGTCTCGCTGTCGGAAGCCGCAGGCGATGCTGGGCTGTCGGCAGAGGATTCGATCGAGTTCGGAGACCTCACCAAGACGTACGCGCAAGCCACGTTCGGCGCGCATTTCGTCGAGGTCGGCGTCGACTCGGCGACCGGCGAGATCCGCGTCCGCCGGATGAGCGGTGCGTTCGCCGCGGGTCGTATCCTCAACCCGAAATCGGCACGCAGCCAGGTGATCGGCGCGATGACGATGGGCGTCGGCGCGGCACTGATGGAGGACGCGATCGTCGACACGCGGTTCGGCTATTTCGTCAACCACGACCTCGCCGAATATCACGTGCCCGCGCACGCCGACATTCCGATGCAGGACGTGTTCTTCATGGACGAGCTCGACGAAAAGTCGTCGCCCATGAAGGCGAAGGGGATCGGTGAACTCGGCCTGTGCGGCGTCGGCGCCGCGATCGCCAATGCGGTATACAACGCATGCGGCGTCCGCATCCGCGAATACCCGCTGACGCTCGACAAGGTCATCGGCAAGATGGCCTGATACCCTGCCCTCCACCTTGCCGCGTTGCCGGCATGGGTGGAGGGCAAACCGGGTCTGGCGTGGGCGAATGGGTTGCGCTAGGAAACTGGCATGACCGTACCCGCTATTCTAAAAAACCTGCGCCTGCCTGTCATCGGCTCGCCGCTGTTCATCATTTCCGGCCCCGAGCTGGTGATCGCGCAGTGCAAGGCGGGCATCGTCGGATCGTTCCCCGCGCTCAATGCGCGCCCGCAGGCGATGCTCGACGAGTGGCTGCATCGGATCACCGAGGAGCTCAGCGCGCATAACCGCGCGAATCCCGATCGCCCGGCGGCACCGTTCGCGGTCAACCAGATCGTCCACAAATCCAATGACCGGCTCGAGAGCGATCTCGAGACCTGCGCCAAATGGCAGGTGCCGATCGTCATCACCTCGCTCGGCGCACGCGAGGACCTCAACACCGCGGTACACGGCTGGGGCGGCATCACGCTGCACGACGTGATCGACGACCGGTTCGCGCGGAAAGCGATCGAAAAGGGTGCAGACGGCCTGATCGCCGTTGCCGCCGGTGCGGGTGGCCATGCGGGCCGCCTTTCGCCGTTCGCGATCATCCAGGAGATCCGCCAGTGGTTCGACGGTCCGCTCGCGCTGTCGGGCTCGATCGCAACCGGCGACGCGGTGCTCGCCGCGCAGGCGATGGGTGCGGACTTCGGCTATATCGGCTCGCCGTTCATCGCGACAACCGAAGCGAACGCGGACCAAGCGTACAAGGACGGCATCGTCGCGGGCAAAGCGTCCGACATCGTCTATTCGAACCTGTTCACCGGCGTGCACGGCAACTACCTCCGCGCATCGATCGTCGCGGCGGGCATGGACCCGGACGCGCTGCCCGAAGGTGATCTGAAGACGATGGACTTCGGCGGCGGCAACGGATCGAAGCCCAAGGCGTGGCGCGACATCTGGGGTTCGGGCCAAGGCATCGGAGCGGTCACCGAAGTCGAGAGCGTTTCCGCCAGGGTCGACCGCCTCGAACGCGAGTATCGCGCGGCGCGCGTCCGGATCGGTGTCTGAGCTAGACCAACGTGACGGCGTATTCGTGCTATCGTTCGACCATGAGAAGGTCGATCTGAAAACATGGAGCTCTCGGTAGTGATGGCGATGGCGCACGAAGGGCTGATCCAGCCGCTCATGCGAGAGGTAAGATCGTCTGGGGCTCTCGTGCGTGGTGGGGCCTTTCGTTACGGCCATCCGCCAACGTTACGGTAAACATCGAAACGGAATTCGGCGAGATTTCAGCCGGGAACGTCGACCCGATCGCCGCATCGTGCGAAGGGTGCGTGCATGGTACAACGGGGTAGACGGTCGCGATGGTCCTGACGACCCTGGTCCTGTTGCCGTTCGTCGCCGCCATGATCTTGAGCCTCTGCGCGCGAGCGGGTCGCCTCGCGCAGACGATGATTGCGGGCGGGGCAAGCGCGGTAGGCCTCGGTCTGCTGCTAGTTGCGGCGCCCACCGTTCTGGCGGGGACACCGTTGACTGCGCATCTGACATGGGTACCGGCGCTAGGTCTCGACGCGAGCCTGTGGCTCGACCCGCTCGGTCTGTTGTTCGCCGGACTGATCCTCGGCATCGGCCTGCTGGTCGTCGTCTATGCGCACGGATATCTCGCCATGGGCGAGGCCACCGGACGGTTCCTGTCCTTCCTGATGCTGTTCCAGGGCGCGATGATCGGTATCGCGCTGTCGGCCAACGTCCTGCTGGTGCTCGTTTTCTGGGAAATGACGAGCCTGTCGTCGTTCCTCCTGATCGGGTTTTGGCGAGATCGACCCGAGGCGCGGCAAGGTGCGCGGATGGCGCTGGCGGTGACGGGCGGCGGTGGGCTGGCGCTGATCGCAGGGATGCTGCTGCTCGGACAGGCTGCGGGATCGTACGAACTAACGACCATTCTCGCGCGTGCGGACATCGTCCAGGCCTCGCCGCTGTATCCAGCGATCCTCATCCTGATACTGCTCGGCGCGTTTACGAAATCGGCGCAGTTCCCCTTCCACTTCTGGCTGCCGCACGCGATGGCCGCGCCGACCCCGGTCAGCGCCTATCTGCATTCCGCGACGATGGTGAAGGCGGGCGTCTTCCTGCTGGCACGGCTGTGGCCGGTGCTGTCGGATACCGATCTCTGGTTCTACCTTGTAGCGTCGACCGGACTCGTAACGATGCTGTTCGGCGCCGCCGTGGCACTGTTCCGCGACGATCTGAAGGCGATCTTGGCCTATTCGACGATCAGCCAACTAGGGCTGATGGTGATGCTGCTCGGGTTCGGTACCACCGCGGCGGCGACCGCGGCGGTCTTCCACATCCTCAACCACGCGGCGTTCAAGGCGGCGCTGTTCATGAACGCCGGGATCGTCGATCACGAGACGGGCACGCGCGACATACGACGCGTTGGTGGCTTGGCAGCCCTCATGCCGATCACCGCCACGCTCGGCACGCTCGCCGCCGCATCGATGGCCGGACTGCCCCCGCTCGGCGGTTTCATCTCGAAGGAAATGATGCTCGAGCAGAGCACGCATGCGGTTCTGGCAGGACAGTCCTGGCTGGTACCGATCCTGGCCACGCTCGCCGCGATCCTGTCGGTCGCCTATTCACTCCGTTACGCGATCGGTCTTTTCTTCGGACGGACGCGCGCTGGCGAAGAAAGCATGCCGCACGATCCGGGTATCGCCATGCTCGCGCCATCGATCATATTGGTCATGGTCGCGATCGCGCTTGGGCTGATCCCCATGACGATCGCGGGACCTCTGGTCGTCGCGGCGACCGGTTCGGTCGTCGGCGGCCGCTCGCCCGACCTGCATCTCGCATTATGGCACGGTCTCAACCCGGCCTTCGGTTTGAGCGCGGTCGCGGTCGTCGGTGGCGCGATCGTGCTATGGCGGCGGGCGCCAGTGGCCGATTGGCTTGCCACCCGATCCGCGCCCGATGCGAAGCGGATGTTCGACGCGGCGATGCGGTCGGCATTCGACCGCACGCGCCGCGTTTCTGGCGTCGTCCATGCCGCTTCGCTCCAGCGCTACCTCTTCGTCCTGTTCGCAGCCGCGATCGTGCTGGCGACCGAGGCAAGCCTGACGAGCGGCGGCGTATATACCGGATCGCGTCCACGCATCCCGGCATCGGCCGTTGCGATCGTCGCCTGGCTGAGCCTGATCGCTGCGACAGCAGCGGTCGTCGTCGTGCAGCGTCACCGCTATCTCGCCCTGCTCTTCCTCGGCGTCGTCGGGCTCGTCATAGCGCTGGCGTTCGTCCACCTGTCCGCGCCCGATCTCGCGCTGACGCAGATCACGGTCGAGGTCGTCACGATCCTGCTCATGCTCCTGGCGCTTACTGTGTTGCCCAGGTCGCCACCCACGCTATCGAGCATTCCTCGGCGAGCTCGGGATGCGCTCCTCGGCATGGTCGCAGGCGTCGGAACCGGCTGGCTGGCCTGGTCGGTGATGATGCGTCCGGCGGTGGCGACGGTGTCGGCGTTCCACTGGGCGAACAGCTATGCGGGTGCCGGCGGTAGGAACGTTGTGAACGTCACGCTGGTCGACTTCCGCGCGTTCGACACGTTGGGCGAGATCATCGTGCTGGGGATCGCCGGGCTCGCGATCTACGCGCTGCTGGAACCGGCGGTGCATGTGCGGGTACCGCGGTCGAACATGCCGCATTCTCCCGATCGGCATCCGATGATGCTGGCGATGGCCGCCCGCGCATTGCTGCCGCTGGCGCTGCTGGTCGGCCTGCATATCTTCCTGCGCGGCCATAATGCGCCGGGTGGCGGGTTCGTCGCTGCGCTGGTCTTTTCGATCGCGATCTTCATGCAGCACCTAGCGTCCGGGGTCGGTTCGACCGGCAAACGGCGACGCGGTGTCGACCATGCCTTGATCGCGGTGGGTATCTTGCTCGCCACTGCGACCGGTCTCGGATCGCTCGTCTTCGACGCGCCGTTCCTGTCGAGCAGCCTCGGGTACGTCCATCTACCGCTCATCGGAGAGGTCGAGCTGGCGACCGCGACGTTGTTCGACGCCGGCGTCGCCAGCGTCGTGGTCGGCGCCGTGATGATGATACTGGCGCAACTCGGCCATCTGACCCAGCGCCACGCCCGCATCGGCGCAGTTGCCGACGAGCAGGCCATGCCATGAGCCTCGAGTTCCTGATCGCCAGCGCCATCGCCGTGCTGACCGCTGGCGGGGTGTACCTGTCGCTGCGAGGGCGGACCTTCCAGGTCGTGCTCGGGCTGACCTTGCTGTCGCACGCCGTGAACCTGTTCCTGTTCGCGACCGGCCGGCTCGTCGTCGATCGACCGCCTCTCTTCGCGGGGGGCGTGATCGATCACGCCGACCCCCTGCCCCAAGCGCTGGTGCTGACCGCGATCGTCATCGCATTCGGCATGACCGCGCTCGCCGTCATTCTGTCGCTCCGCAGTTTTCTCGAAAGCGGATCGGATCAGGTCGACGGTCTGGCGGACCCCGACCGTGGTAAGGGTGAGCCATGACACTCGCCGAGCAGTTGATAATAGCGCCTGTGGTGATCCCGGCGGTGGTTGCCCCGCTGACGCTGTTGGCCATGCCCCGTCGGCGGGCTTTGGCGGTCGGCCTTTCGCTGGCCGGCTGCGTAGCCATGCTCGCGGCAGCGGTCGCGCTATTCGAGCTGGTGCAGGATAACACGATCCGCAGTTACGCGGTCGGCGGCTGGCCGGCGCCGTTCGGCATCGTCCTGGTGCTCGACCGCCTTTCGGCGGCGATGCTGGTACTGTCCTCGGCATTGGCGCTGATCGTCCTGCTGCACGCGACTCTTACCGCCGCCGATCGGCAGGGTTCGCATTTCCATCCGCTCTTCCATTTCCAGCTGCTGGGGCTGAACGGCGCGTTCCTGACCGGCGATCTGTTCAACCTGTTCGTGTTCTTCGAGGTCCTGCTGATCGCGTCCTACGGCCTCATGCTCCACGGCCAGGCCGCGGCACGGCTGAAGGCGGCGGTCGGCTATGTCGTCGTCAACATCGTCGGTTCAGCGCTGTTCCTGATCGCACTCGGGGTGCTGTACGGCGTGACCGGGACGCTCAACATGGCCGACCTCGCGCGCCGCATTGCGGTATCGGGAGCAGCGGACGAGGGGATGCTGCGGATCGCCGGCGTGCTGCTGATGACCGTCTTCGCGCTCAAGGCCGCGATCGTCCCGCTGCATCTCTGGTTGCCGCGGACCTACGTCGCGACGATGCCGGTCGTCGCGGCGCTGTTCGCGATCCTGACGAAGGTCGGGGTCTATGCGATGATCCGGATCGTACCGTTGCTCTTCGGCGAGGGCGCAGGCGCGTTGGCGTGGATGCCGTCGCCCTGGCTCTTCCCCGCCGCCGTGATGACCGCCGTTATCGGCTTTGCCGGAGTGTTCGTGGCGCAGGCGATGCGCGAACAGGCGGCGTTCGCGCTGGTCGGATCGACGGGGACGCTGGTCCTCGCAGTCTCCTGCTGGACCCAGGCGACGATGGCGGCGGCGCTCTTCTATCTCGTGCACGCGACGCTTGCCGGTGCTGCGCTGTTCCTGGTCGCCGACGTGACCATGCGTCGCCGTGGCCCATATGACGACGCAGCGGTCCCGAGCCCCCGGTTTTCGGGGCAGCAGGCGACCGGGTTGCTGTTCCTCGCGTCGTCGATTGCCGCGGTCGGATTGCCGCCGCTATCGGGCTTCATCGGAAAGCTGTTCATCCTCCAGACCACCGCCACGACTTCCAACTGGATCATTCTGTGGGCAACGGTCCTCGGTACCACCTTGATCGGGGTCATCGGCTTCGCCCGCACCGGCAGCATCCTCTTCTGGAAGGCATCGCCAAGCAGCGCAGGCCCGATCGACGGTCCGAACCGATCCAACGCGGACCTGATCACCCCCACGATCCTGATCGGACTGCTCGCCGCCCTGACTATCGGCGCGGGCTGGGCGACCGCGCAAGCCCAGGCGACCGCCACGCAGATCTTCGCGCCGCAGCGGTATATCGACGCCGTCCTCGGCAGCATCCCGCGATGATCCGGTGGCTCCTGCCCCACCCTGCCCTTTCGGCGACGTTGTTGATCGTCTGGCTGCTGCTGGCGAACAGCGTCACTAGGGGCGACCTCATCCTTGGCGCGACGCTCTCGCTCATCCTGCCAAAGGTCACCGCGCCGTTCTGGCCCGATCGCCCTCGCCTGCGGTTCGGCGGTGCGTTGGTCGCGTTTCTCGCGGTCGTGCTGTTCGACATCGTGGCCGCCAATTTCCACGTCGCACGCGTGATCCTGTTCCGGCGCGACCGCGATCTGCGCGCGCGCTGGCTCGTCATCCCGATCGAGCTCACGACGCCCGAGGCGATCACGGTGCTCGCGGCGACGATCAGCCTGACGCCGGGGACCGTCTCGTCCGACGTGTCCGCCGATGGTCGCGCATTGCTGGTCCACGCGCTCGACGTCGAGGACGAAGCGACCGAGATCGCGCGGATCAAGCGACGATACGAAGCGCGGCTGCTGAGGATGTTCGCATGATCATTGTCGCGCTAAACATCGCCGCGATCGCCATAGCGCTCGCGCTTCTGTGCAACGGTTGGCGCCTGTTCCGCGGCCCGGCGCTCGGCGATCGTATCCTTGCGCTCGATACGATGGTCATCAACGTCATCGCGCTGATCCTCCTGATCGGCATGATCGGTGGCTCCAGCCCGTATTTCGAGGCGGCGTTGCTGCTCGCGATGGTCGGGTTCGTCAGCACCGTCGCCTATTGCAAGTTCCTCCTTCGCGGGGACATCGTCGAATGATCGATGCTTTCGCCTATCTCGTTGCCGGACTGATCCTGCTCGGGGCCGCGTTCCTGCTGCTCGGCAGCTGGGGGCTGGTCCGGTTGCCGTCGATGATGGAGCGACTGCATGGACCGACGATGGCGACGACGCTCGGCGTCGGATCGCTGGTGCTCGCCTCGATGCTGCGGACCCGGCTGCAAACCGGGAATTGGAGTACGCACGAACTGCTGATCGTGCTGTTCCTGTTCATCACCACACCGGTCTCCGCCAACATGATCGCGAAGGTCCATCTCCACCGTCAGCGCATGGCCGATATCACCGAGCCGGCCGGGATCGCTGGAGATGCGCCAAACCCGGACAACGGCGACTGGGCGACGTTCGAAGCGCCGAAGCCGAGCATCGCAACGTCGACGGCTGACCTTAAACGTCTACCCGGCGATTGAGCGCGTGGCGTCCGGTCGGTTAAGGGTGTTGCGCGCAGCAAAAGCCGCCGCGAAGGAGAGGACAAGTCCGACCATGCCAAGTTTGACGACGTGGATATCTGTTCCGCTGTTCGCGCTGGCGGCGTGCGGGGCATCCTCCGATCGATCCGACGATCGGCCGCAGAACACGCCTGACGCAGCGCGGAATCAATCGGGTGGCGACGCCGTCGCAGCGCGGCAGTCGACGCCCTCCCCTGCGGCGATGGGCAATTCGATCTCGCCCGAGACATCTCCGGCAAAGGCCCTGACGAAGACATCGTGCTTCGCCGATATCGGTGCCACCGCCGCGGCGCGGCGCGTAGCGATCTGTCGCGACGTCTCGCCGGCGACCCACCCGCCCTGCAATGCCGCCAACAGCTGCGCGATGATCGACGACGAGATCGCGCGCAGTTGTGCGCTGTTCGACGGCAAAGGCGCGCCGATGCCGGGATGCGGGCCTGCGCCTAAGAGCGCGGAGGCAGCGGCAGCGGTGGTTCGGCGGTACTATGCCGCTGTCAACGCGCGGGATTTCGACACCGCGTGGCGGCAATGGGGTAGCGACGGCCGTCCGGGACAGACGTTCGCGGCGTTCGCGGCGGGTTTCGCGCATACCCGCACGACCAAGGTGGTCATCGGCGCGCTCCAACCTGGCGACGGCGGGGCGGGATCGATCTATCAGCCGGTCCCCGTCACGGTCGAGTCGACGCTGGACGACGGCTCACGCCAGCGTTTCCGCGGCACGTACGTCGTTCGACGCGTCAACGACGTCGACGGCGCGACGGCCGACCAGTTGCGGTGGCATCTCGACTCCGGTCAGCTCAAGCCGGCCGCCTTGGGATAGCGCCAAGGCAATTCGATGGCTCATACGAAGGCGTACGCATGTCCGAACCGATGAAAGACCTGCCGCATCACGGGCGATACGCGTACCGCCCGATCGTCGGACGGCCCGACTATTCGTGGCCCCAAGGCCGCCGGCTGGCGATCTCGATCGCGTGCTGACCCGGCTACGGGAGGTGGCGGACCCGCGGATCTGGTGGACGACGGCGGGAGCGATCGCCGATCACGTCACGACGAACGGCCTGGCCGTCTGACGCCTGCCTTGCGGCCGACCGACCTCGACGAATACCGCCTATTCGACGACGCGCAGCCGGCGTCCCTTGGCTGGTGGGACGCGAAGCAACTGGTTGACGCGGTCGGCCAGATCGACCTGTCGGAACGGCTTCCCCAGTCGCATGACATCGGTCGGGACATCGTCGCCCGCCGCCGCATACCCGGTAACCAGCAGCGTCGGCAGCCGGATGCCGTTGGCGCGCATTTCGGTGATCAGCTGGCCGCCGGTCATCCCGGGCATCAGATAATCGCTGACGAGCATGTCGACATCGATCCCCGAACGGATCGCCGACAGCGCCTGGCTCGCCGACCCGAACTCGGTCACGACATACCCCAGATCGCGCAGCATCTCCGCTGTCGCGGATCGGACCAGTTCCTCGTCGTCGACCAGCACGATCTTGGCGGCATGCCGCGCCGGTGCCGGCTCGCCCTGACTATCGGCCGCATCGCTCGCGACTTCGTCGGTCGCCGGTAGCCAGAGCTCGACCGCAGTCCCGACGCCGGGCTCGCTCCTGAGGTGCAGGATGCCGCCCGATTGCGCGGCCAGACCGTGCACCATCGACAGGCCCAAGCCCGTTCCCTTGCCGACGCCCTTGGTCGAGAAGAAGGGTTCGGTCGCGCGCGCGAGCGTCGCGCGATCCATGCCGGTGCCGGTATCCTGCGCGGTGAGCCGGATATAACGGCCGGCGTCGAGACCGACGGCGTTCCGGTCGTCGACGACGATCTCCGCGACGGTCAGGATCAGCCGACCGCCACCCGGCATCGCATCACGCGCGTTGATCGCGAGGTTGAGCAGCGCGAGCTCGAGCTGGTTCGGATCGACCCGCGCCGACGACAGATGGCGCGGCACTTCGAGAACCACGGTGATCGTCGGCCCGAGCGAACGCCGGACGAGATCGACGATGCCATCGATCAGCGCACCGATATCAACCGCCTTGGGCTGCAGCGCCTGCTTTCGCGCGAACGCGAGCAGTCTCTGCGTCAGCGTCGCCGCGCGTTCGGCGGCCTGCAGCGCGCCCGCGACCATGCGCTGCGTCTTCTCGTCGTCCTTGTGCCGACGGCGGACGAGATCCAGACTGCCGACGATCGGGGTCAGCAGATTGTTGAAATCATGCGCGACGCCGCCGGTCAGCTGGCCGATCGCATCCATCTTGTGCGCCTGCGCGAGTTGCGCGTCGGCCTCCTTCTTGTCGGTCACGTCCGAGACGACGCCGGTCATCCGCAACGGCTTGTCGTCGGGGCCGTAGGTGACGCGCCCCTTGGCAGCGATCCACTTCTGCGAGCCGTCCGCCGCGGTGATCGAGCACTCGATATCCAGCATGCCGGAGTCCAGCGCGGCGTCGAAGTCCGCCCGGATACGGCCTCGCTGGGAAACGTCGACAAAGCCGAGAAAATCATCGATGTTCCACGTCGGACGCCGCGTCGGATAGCCGAATATCTCGTCGTGCCGCGCCGTCCGCCGCGCGGTGCCGGTGGTGAAGTCGATATCCCAACTGCCCATGCCGGCGGCGTCGAGCGCGATTGTGAGACTTTCCCGCGCCGCTTCCAGCTCTGCGGTGCGATCGACCACCGCGCGCTCGAGCGTCATAGCCGCATCGCGCACCTCATATTGGCGTCGCCGCGCCTTCAGCGACGATCGGATCGCGCCCAGCATCGCCTCGGCATGCAAAGGCCGTTGCAGCAGGACGACATTGCCGAGATTTGCCAGGCGATCGCTCGCGGCGGTCGTTCGCGGCGCAGGCGCGCCGTTGGCCAGCACCACGAACGGGATATCCGACCAGGTCGGCTGCGTCGCGACCCATTCCGACAGACCCGACGAGTCATGCCCCGCCAGCGCCTCTTCCGTCAGCATGACCGCACCCGCGCCCCGTCGAATTTCCGCCAGCAACTCCGCCCGGTCCGCGCAGACATAGGATTGGATCGTGTTACGGCCGAGCAGGTCCGCGGCAATCGTGGCATCTCTACCGCGCGGCGCCAGAATCAGAACACGGTCTTCCACGTCAGCCATGCTCTTCCAAAGAACCCATCTTGCTGGCCATCAACGTCTTGCCTTCGCCCGAAAAGGTCGGAACGCCGGTCAGGACGCCCTGGAACTCGCGCAACGGCTCGCCGACCTGCAAACCGTTGCTCCCTATCTGAAACTCCCGGATCGTCCGTTCGTGCCGTGCCGTGCGCGTTTTGATGACCGAGATGGCCTGACGGACCTCGCCCTGCGCCTCGAAATAGCGGAGCTGGACGACGGAATCGGACAGATAGCTCAAGTCGACGTCCTGCCGGACGTCGCCCATCATGCCGTGCAGGCCGAGGATCAGCAGGCTGACGACCCCCTCCTGCCCCAGATACGTCAGCATCTCGTGCATCTGCAGCGTCAGGAACTGTTCGTTGGGCATCGATTGCAGATACGCGTTCAGGCTGTCGATCACGACCACGCGCGCGCCATCCTCCTCGACCGCGGCGCGGACCGAATCCGCGAACTCGCCCGGCGACATCTCGGCCGGGTCGATCGCGCGGATCTTCAGCTGGCCGGAATCGATGAACGGCTGGATGTCGAGGTTGAGCGCGGCGCTGCGCTTCATCAGCGTCGGCAGGCGCTCGTCGAACAGGAAATACGCCGCGTGGTCGCCGCGCTGGAGTGCCGCGACCATGCACTGGACCGACGTCGTCGTCTTGCCGACGCCGGCCGGACCGGTGAGCAACGTCGCCGTGCCGGGAACGAGGCCGCCGCCGAGCAGCGTATCCAGCGCTTCCGACCCAGTCGACACCGACGCATCATTGTAGGTCCGGCCATGTTCGGCCGCGATCAGCCGCGGGTAGACGCGAAGGCCGCCGCGCTCGATCTCGAAATCATGATAGCCGCCACGGTAGCGGACGCCGCGCATCTTCACGATGTGAAGGCGACGACGTTGCGATCCGAACCCGGACAGCGTCTGCTCGAGCGAGATGACGCCGTGCGCGATGCTGTGGAGCTGGAGATCGCTGCCCGATGCACCCTTGTCGTCGAGGATCAGGACGGTGACCTGCCGCGTCGAGAACAGATGCTTCAACGCCAGGATCTGCCGCCGATACCGGACCGGGCTCTGCGCGAGCAACCGCAGTTCGGACAGGCTGTCGATGACGACCCGCGCAGGCTTGAACGCATCGACCTTGGTCATGATGTCGCGAATCGTCTCGCCAAGCTCGACTTCGCTAGGGTGGAGCAAGGTCTGCTCCTGATCCTCGCCCAGGCCATCTGCGGGCACCATTTCGAACAGCTCGAGCTGATCCAGCGACCAGCCATGCGTCGCCGCGACGGCGCGCAGTTCGACCTCGGTTTCGGCCAGCGTGATGTAGAGCCCGGTCTGGCCGACCTTGGCCCCGGTCAGCAGGAAGTCGAGCCCCAAGGTCGTCTTGCCGGTTCCCGGCGTACCCTGGACCAGGTACATGCGCTGGGGGGTCAGGCCACCGCCCAGAATGTCGTCGAGCCCGGCTATACCGGTCGATACGATCGCGGTGGTCTGCGGATCGGTTGGCAATATGGCATCCTAAATCGAGTATCTCCCAACGATGCTAGCGCGTTAGGGTTGACGAACCATAGCCGCCCCCGGTCGGTTGGCAATCCTGCCGCCAACCCGATTTGATCAAGATCAGCGCGTATTCGATGCGCGGCAAAATACTGGTTGCAAGGACTTGCCGAAGCCGAGCACTTGAACGAGCATGCCCCGCTCGGGGGGAATTCGATGTTCAAAGCATGTGTGATCGCGCTCGCAGCCACCGTATCCGCGCCGGCGCTGGCCCAGAATTCACCGTCCGGGACCCAGGCTTCACCGTCGAAGACGACGTATATCCAGGCGGGCGCGCTGCTCGATCGACCCGGCCAGCCGCCGCGCGGCAATACCACCGTCATCGTCCGTGACGGCAAGGTCGCCGAATTGCGCGACGGGTTCGTGGCGCCGGAACAAGGCGCGACGCTGATCGACCTGCGCAATGCGTTCGTGCTGCCGGGTCTGGTCGACATGCACGTCCATCTCTGGGGGATCGGCGGCGACCCGATGCGCGCGCGGCTCGAGGCGATGACCCGCGATCGGTTCGACGACGAGATGACCGCGGTCGCGAACGCGCGGACCACGTTGAACGCGGGGTTCACCTCGGTGCGCGATCTCGGCGGCGATCCCCGCGGCATCCGCGCGCTGCGCGATGCGATCAATGCCGGTACCGTCGATGGGCCGACGATCACCAATGCCGGCGAGATGATATCGGTGACCGGCGGGCATGGCGACGGCAGCAACGGGCTAGCCGAAGATTTTGCCGAAGCGGTGCACGCCAAGGAAATCAACCTGTGCGACGGTCCCCACGAATGCCGACGTGCGGTCCGCGCGCAGGTTGCGTTGGGGGCACGCGTCATCAAGTTCGCCGCCACCGGCGGCGTGCTGTCGAATGTCAGCGGCGGGCTCGGCCGGGCGATGACCCCCGACGAGATGCGCGCGATCATCGAGACCGCGCATGGTCTGGGCCGCAAGGTCGCGGCGCACAGTCACGCGGCGGAGGGGACGAAGGCGGCGCTGGAAGCCGGGGTCGACTCGATCGAGCATGGCACGTTCCTCGACGACGAGACGATCCGGCTGTTCAAGACCAAGGGCGCCTATCTCGTCCCGACCGAGATCGCACCCGTTGCCGCGCTCGCGCAGGCGCGCGGTGGCGCCCTGCCCCCCGCGACGATCGTCAAGGCCGAGGCCGCCGCGGCCGCGATGGCGGCCAATCACCGTCGCGCCTATGCCGCCGGGGTGAAGGTCGCATTCGGGACCGACACCGGCGTCTCGAAGCACGGCGACAACGCGACCGAGTTCGCCCTGCTGGTGCGCAACGGCCTCACCCCGACGCAGGCGATCGTCGCGGCGACGGTGAGCGCGGCGGATCTGCTCGGGCGCGACGACATCGGTACGCTCGCGCCTGGCAAGACCGCGGACATCATCGCCGTGACGGGTTCGCCGCTACAGGACGTCACGCGCCTCGAGCATGTCGATTTCGTCATGCACCGCGGCCAGGTCGTCAAGGGCGCGCCGAAGAGCCTCTGACCCGCCGGGCGGCAGCGTCTCGTTCCTTACGCGCTGTGATGCGCGTGGAACAGCTTGCCGCCCTCGACGACGTACACCACCGCGAGCACCGCGACGCCTATCGCCAGATAGCCGATCGCCAGCGGATAGGTCGTGCCGTCATAAGATTGTCCGATCAGCGATCCGACGATGACCGCGCCGACGCTGGTGATGAAGCCCTGGATCGAGGAGGCGGTGCCGGCGATCGCGCCGACCGGCTCCATCGCCATCGACCCGAAGTTCGCCCCGCACAGACCGATGCAGGTCATGCTCAACGCCTGGAACACCATGTAGCTCGGCAGGGTTTCGAGGCCCGATGCGATCAATGCGATATGGCAGACGGAGAGCACGATCAGACCGATTACCGCGCTCTGCGAAATCAGCCGCGTGCCCAGCCGCTCGACCAGGCGGCTGTTGGCGAACGACGCGCAGCCCATCGAGAACGCGCAGATCGCGAACAGGATGGTGAACCGCGCGCCGGCGTGAAACTGGTCGACGAAGATCTGTTGCGCGGACGAGACGAACGCGATGATGCCGCCGAACGTCATCGATGCCGCGACCGCGTATCCGGCGGAAAACCGGTTCGTCAGCGTCAGCGTGTAGCCGTTGCGCAGCGCCGCCAGCGACAGCGGCGTGCGGTTCGCGACCGGCAGCGATTCGCGCAACCGCGTGAACGACCATGCCAGGACCAGCGTGGCGAAACCGGCGAGCGCATAGAAGATGAAGCGCCACGGGCCGAACGCCAGCAGCATCTGGCCAAGGCTCGGCGCCATGATTGGCACAAGGAAGAAGATCATCTGCGCCACCGACAGCGTCCGCGCCATCTGTCGCCCGGCATAGCGATCACGGACGATCGCAACCGCCAGCACGCGGGTCGACGCCGACATCAGCCCCTGCAGCACGCGCGCGCCGAGCAGCGCCGCGAAGGTCTGGGATCCGGCCGCGAAGATGCTTGCCAGCACGAACCCGGCCAGCGTGACGAGCAGGATCGGGCGACGTCCATAGCGATCCGCCAGCGGGCCGTAGACGAGCTGCCCGGTCCCGAACCCCAGCATGTACGCTGTGATGATCCACTGCCGGTGGTTGGCCGTCGCGATGCTCAACTGATGCCCGATATCCGCCAGCGCGGGCAGCATCAGGTCCACGCCGAGCGCGTTCACGGCCATCAGCGCGGCAATAAAGGCAACGAACTCGCGTGGTTGCATCGACGGGTCAGCGGTCTTGACGTTCATGACCTGCGCGTACGGGGATCGCGCGCGGAATGCCACGACAGATCGAACGATGCCGGCAATACGGCCCCGTAACTCTTGCGCGCGGCATGCGAATAAAAAATATCTTTTTCAGTCGCTCAGCGCGTGTTTGTTCGTTTCTTTTACACCTTCTTCTCCCATGTAGGCCGTCATGATCGGTCTGATTACCCGCCTCAGGCAGTTGCGCCATTCCGATCAGACGATCGCGGCCTACGTGCAGGAGACCCTGGTCGAGTCGCTCTACGCATCGCCGCAATCGCTGGTGATCGGCGCGGTGACCAGCAGTGCGATCACGATGATCGTCGCGCTGGTCAGCGGCAACGCCTGGATGACGGGGTGCGCGATAGCGATCGCCGCGGTTGCCGGCTCGCGGATCGTCGATGCGCTGCGCCTGAGCCGACGCAGTGCGAAGCGCCAGCCATCCAAGAAGGCCGCGCTGGGCCCGTGGGGCCGACGCCAGGAGAGGCTCTATCGATCCGGCGCGATCGGCTATTCGTCGCTGCTCGGCACGTTCGGACTGCTCACGCTGGTCAACACCAACGACGGCGTGCTGCAGTTGCTCGCGGTGACGACGACGATCGGCTACGCGGCGGGGATCGCGGGACGCAATGCCGGGCGGCCGTGGATCGCGCTGTCGCAGCTCAGCTTCGCGTCGGTGCCGCTCGCGATCGGTCTGCTCGTATCGCTCGAGCCGCTCAAGATCGTCCTGGCCATCGTGATCCTGCTGTTCGTCGTCGCGATGATGGATATCACGCTGCAAACCTACGGCGTCATCCTGAAGGCGACCGTCGCGTCGCGCGAGAAGGCGGCGCTCGCCGAACATCATGCCGCGATCGCGCGCCGCGACGACCTGACCGGGGTCGCCAATCGCACCGCGTTCCGCGAGCAGTTCGAAGCGCGGTTGCAGCGGTTGTCGGTCGAGGAGCATCAACTCGCGATCAACTGGCTCGATCTCGATCGCTTCAAGGAGATCAACGATTCGTTCGGCCATCTGGCGGGCAATGCGCTGCTCGCGGAGATCGCGCGGCGGCTCGATCAGGCGTTCGGCGAGGACGGCGTCGTCGCGCGACTGGGCGGCGACGAATTCGCCGTCGTGTGCACGGTGAAGACCGAAGCGGACGCGATGACGATCGGCCAGACCATCCTGGCGCTCGTCGAGAAGCCGGTTCTCCACGAAGGCCGCCTGCTCCAGGTGAACGCATCGATCGGTATCGCGATCGCGCCCGCGGACGGGAGCGATGCCGACACCCTGCTGAAGAACGCCGACCTGGCACTGTATCGCGCCAAGGACAGCGGTCGTGGACAGATGTGCTTCTACGAACCGCTGATGGACGAGAAGATCTCGCGCACGCGGGACCTCGCCGCCGAGATGCAGGGCGCGCTGGAACGCGGCGAGTTTCATCTGGTGTTCCAGCCGATCTTCGATCTCGCCGGCGAACACGTGCTGTCCTGCGAGGCCTTGCTGCGCTGGACCAACCGGCAGCATGGTGCGATCTCGCCGGCGGAATTCATCCCGATCGCCGAGGATACCGGGCTGATCGTGTCGATCGGCGGCTGGGTGATCCGCGAGGCGTGCCGGATCGCCAGCGCGTGGCCGCAAGCGGTGAAGATCGCGGTCAACCTGTCGCCGATCCAGCTTCGGTCGGCCGATCTCACTACCGTGATCATGAATGCGCTCGCGTCCACCGGCTTCGCAGCGGAGCGGCTCGAGCTCGAAGTGACCGAGTCGGTGCTGCTCGAGGATATCGAAGCGTCGCTGGCCGCGCTCGATGCGATCAACCGCCTGCACGTGCGGACCACGCTCGACGATTTCGGTACCGGCTATTCGTCGCTCAGCTATCTCACGAAATTCCCGTTCCAGACGCTCAAGATCGATCGTTCGTTCATCACCGATCTCGAACAAAGCCCGGCCTCGGTAGCGATCGTCCAGACCGTGATCGATCTTGCCGCGAAACTGGGCATGCGGACGGTTGCCGAGGGCGTCGAGACGCAGGCGCAACTCAACCAGCTCCGCCGGACGCGGTGCGATGCGGTGCAGGGATATCTGCTGGCCCGGCCGATGCCGGCAAGCATGGTCGCGACCATGCTTGCCGGCAATGCCCAGAAAGCGCAGGCGCGCTCCTGAGATCCCCGAGGTCCTAGATCGCCGCCTTGGTCAGCAACCGGGTCTGCGCGCCGACCAGACGCCGCATCAGTTTGAGATCGAACTCGCTCAGCCGCAGCGCCGCGTCGGCCCAGAGATCGACGACCGCCTCGAGCTCGGAGAGCGCCAGCGGATTGACCGAGCGCGAGGCCTCGTAGATCGCGCAATGGCCGCTGTGGCGACGGCGGTTCTGGCGGATATAGTGCTCGACCTCGGCGCGCCCCTTGCCCGGATCGGCCAGCGCATGGACGATGCCGAGATCGTACAGTTCCTCGGCGCTGTAGGTCCGCCCGCTCAGGATCATCTGCTCGGCCCGCGCGGACCCCAGCCGCCGCGACAGGAAGCAATGCGCGCCCATACCGGGGAACAGCCCGAAATTGGTTTCCGGCAGCCCGAAGTTCGTGCCCCGCTCGGCGATGACGACGTTGAACGACAGCAACGCCTCGAAACCGCCACCGAGCGCGTCGCCTTCTACCAGCCCGATCGTGATGATCGAATGGTCGAGGCTGAGCATGTTGCGGTGCAGGATTCGGACGCAGGCGCGGCCATAGCGGACCAGTGCCTGCCGATCGCCACGACGAATATGCTCCGCGAAGAGATCGAGATCGCCGCCGAGCGAGAATACGCCGGGAAAGCGCGAGCCGAGCACGAGATAGCGGATCGGCATCATCTCCGATGAGCATGCCTCGGCGATATCGTTCTGCCACTGGCCGAACTCGGCCAGCAGCCCCGGATTGAAGCTCGGACGGACCTTTTGCCGCATGTACGTCCACAAGGTATCGAGTTCGGGATCGAACGCGACCTCCAGATCCGCGAAGGCGAACGGTTGCCGGGTCAAGAGCGACGCCGGCAGCTCGATCGGCCTGTGATGATGGCCTTGGCTCCGGCTTGAGGACATGACGGGTGAGTATTCGACAGTCATCGCGACTTCCTTCTTTACGCGCAGCGGCCTGCTGCCCGAGAAGATTAGGCGGAGTTCGCGTCAGATGCGGGGTGCGTAATGCACGAGTCGGCACGGTACGTCTCGCCGCGCCATAGCCGGCGGAGGCGCCGGCTTCGCACCGTATCCCACCTGCGCACGCTAGGTGCTTGTTTCGCGATGGGAATCGACCGTCGGCGAAATTTTGATCAGATATCGATGTGGTCCGTTCGTCGGCGGGAAATACCGGCTGGCTGCCCGCTGGTGAAACCATTCCTGTTCGGACCGACCTTGCGCCGGGTCGTTTTCGGCTCCAGACCGGTCCGCAGGACGGGGATGATCGACATGGATATTGCACGACGCGACCTGATGATTTCGGCGGCGGCGCTGACGCTCACCTCTCGCGCGTTCGGCGCGGGACCGGGCGATCGGCCGCTCGGCTATGCGATCGTCGGACTGGGCTCCTACGGTCTCGACGTCATCATCCCGCAATTCGCGAACTGCGCGCACAGTCGGCTCGCCGCGGTGGTCAGCGGCGATCCCGCCAAGGCCAAACGAGTCGCCGCCGATCACGGACTGCCGGCGCGGTCGATCTATTCCTACGACACCTTCGATACGATCCGGAATAATCCGGACGTCGACATCGTCTATGTCTGCCTGCCAAATTCCCTGCACGCGGAATACACGATCCGGGCGGCGAAGGCGGGCAAGCACGTCATGTGCGAGAAGCCGATGGCGATATCGGTCGCCGAGTGCGAGGCGATGATCGCGGCGTGCAAGACCGCGAACCGCAAGCTGATGATCGGCTATCGTTGCCATTTCGAGCCGACCAATCTCGAAGCGATGCGGCTGGCGCGCGCGGGTGCGGCGGGCAAGATCCGCTACGTGCGCTCGGAACACGGTTTCGTCCAGCGTGATCCGTCGAAATGGCGGCTGAAGCGCGCCTTGTCGGGCGGCGGCTCGTTGATGGACATGGGCATCTACAGCCTGCAGGCGGCGCGCTACATGACCGGCGAGGAACCGATCGCGGTGACCGCGCGCGAATCGACCGATCGCCGCGACCCGCGCTTTACCGAGGTCGAGGACATCATCGACTGGACGCTGGAGTTCCCGTCGGGGGCGATGGCCGGTTGCCAGTCGATGTACAGCGCCAACCAGAACCATATCCTGCTGATGGGCGACGCCGGCCGCATCGAACTCGAACCCGCGACCCGCTACGAGGGCAACCATATGTGGCAGGGCAAGGATGGCCGCGAACGCGAGGTCATGCCACCGCCCGGCCCCGGCAAGACGCAGTTCGCGGGGCAACTCGACCATCTCGTCCAGAGCATCCGCACCGGGCGCGAACCGATCGTCTCGGGCGAGGAAGGCTTGCGCGACATGCGGATCGTCGAGGCGATCTATCGGTCGGCCCGTGAAGGCCGGACGATCCGGCTCGACGGCGCGCGGAAAGGTCGCGCATGAAGCTGCCGTTCGTAGTCGCCGCGCTGATCGCGGCCTCGTCGGCGGGGGCGCAGACGGTCGATCCGACGAGTTTCGCATCGGACGCCGACGTGAAGGCGAAGGTCGCGGCGATGGGCGCTGCGATGAAGCCGGGACAGGGATTTGCCTGGCAACCGCTGGTCCGCGACGGTGAGACCAACGCCGCGCTCGAATATTGGAAAAAGCCGGGCCGCCCTGCCGTGCACCCCGATCAGGCGGAATACGCGATCGTCGTGGCCGGCGCCGGTACGCTGATCTCGGGGGGGACGCTCGCCGACGCCGTGGTCGTCAAACCCGATCTGACCGAAGGTGCGCGGATCGTCGGCGGCAAGACGCGTACGCTGGGGCCCGGCGACGTCATGCTCATTCCAGCCGGCGTGCCGCACTGGTTCGGGATCACCGGCGACCGACTGGTGCTGCTCGGGATGAAGCTGCCGCAGCGGCGCTGACCTCAGGCCGGCCGGCCGCGATCCTGCCAGCCTGCGCGCAACGGCACGCGGAGCACGCGGTCGTTCGCGGTCAGGAACAGCGCACGGCCGCGCTCGCCGAACGCGCAGTTCGCGATCGGCCCGCCGTTGGATATCAGCCCGAGCGGCTCTGCGTCGGGCGACAGGAACATCATCCCGCCCGGCACCGAACAGACCAAGGTGCCGTCATGCGCGACCTTCATGCCGTCGGGCAGCCCCGGTGCGCCGCCGACGCGCATCGGCTTGGCATCGAGCAATACGCGCGACCGCCGCGGCAGCCCCGTCTTGTCGAGATCGTAGACCATGATCCGCGGCGCAACATCGTCCGAGACCGAAACATAGAGCCGCGTCTCGTCGGCTGACAGCGCGACGCCGTTCGGCCGCGTCAACGTGCCGTCGATCAGGTCGACCGCCCCGCCCGGCGTCCAGCGATAGACGCCGTTGACGGGCATCTCCTTCAGCGGGGACGCATCGCCGTCCGTCAGCCCGTAGGGTGGATCGGTGAAATAGATCGTGCCGTCGCACGCGACGTGCAGGTCGTTCGGGCTGTTGAACCGCTTGCCCCTGTACCGGTCGACCAACACCTCGCGCCGCCGCGTGACGAGATCGAACCGGTCGATCGACCGCCCGCCGCTGTTCGCGATCAGCAGTCTTCCCTGATGGTCGAGCGCCAGTCCGTTGGCCCCTGGTTCGCGCACCAGTTTCGGATCGGTCCCGGCCGTCCCGGACGGCGACAGGAACGGTGTCACGACGCAGCCTGTCTGCCATCGACGAATGATGTTCGCCGGTGGATCGGTGAACAGGAGATACCGGCCGTCATCGACCCATAGCGGGCCTTCCGCCCAGCGTATCCCGCTCGCGACGACCGAGATACGAGCGTCCGGCACAACCATCCGGTCGAACGCTGGCGACAGGCGCTGAATGTGCGCAACGTCGGCGGCTCCGGCCCGCCGCGGCAGCGCGGCGAGCGCGAGCGCGCCGAGCATCACGGTCCGCCGGTTCGGCGTCAGCGACGCCTCGGTCACGCCGATATCCTTGTGATCCAACGAACGCTCCCCAACCCTACCGACGCTTCATGACAGCCGGGACGTCTGCAGGACAATAGCGGTGAACAAAATCCCCCGTATCCTGGTGGGCGAAGATGGAATCATTCGATCGAAAGTCTACGACGCCCGATGTTCGAGCGCGGTGCGCGTCTGTCGTCCCCAGCTTTGTCCGCCACGTAGGAACGCCACCCAGCCATAGATCGCACCGACATGACGGAGCAGCTGGAAGGTGAACGGCTCGGCGATCGCGGCGATGATCGCCGGGCCAAGCCCGAGTCCTTCGCGCTGACCGGTCCAGCGCTTGTAGATGCCGAGCGACCAGAGGTGGAAGCTGAGGTCGATCACGATCTTGACGATCATCACGATTAGGATCGGCAGGGCGAGCGTGAACCGTCCGGTGATCACCAGTCCGATCAGGATCGCGAACGCGGCCAGCCCGTAGATCGGTTGCACCGTGTCGAGCGCCTTGACCGGCAACATCCGCGTGCCGAGCCGGCCATAGGCGCGGTTGCCGACCATGTCGCGGTTCCAGTGCTGCGTCTGGAGGAACCCGCCGAACCAGCGCTGGCGCTGTTTCAGGAACGCTGGGATGCTCGCCGGGGCATCGGTGCGCGCCAGTGCGCCGCCGACCACGCGCACCCGCCAGTCGAGCCCGGTGTCGTGGGCATGGCGATGGAGCCGGTGGATCAGTTCGTAATCTTCGACCATGCAGTCGGGATCGAAGCCGCCGACCGCGATCACCGCATCGCGCCGGAACGCCGCGAACGCGCCCGAGATCAGCAACAGGCCGTTCAGCCGCATCCACGCGTCGCGCGACAGGAAATTGCGGACATATTCGTACGACTGGAACCACTCGAACAGCCGCCCGCTGAGGCTTGGTCCGCAGATCGGCGCGAGCACGCCGGTCGCCGCCACCAGCTCGGGTTCCGCAGCGAAGGCGGCGCGCATCGCCGCGATCGCGCCCGGTTCGAGCAGCGTATCGGCATCGACGGTCAGGACGATCGCGGTGTCGATCCGCAGCAGCGCATCGTTGAGCGCGCGGGCCTTGCCGCCATGCGGCAGACGTAGCCATGCGAGTCGCGTGCCGCCGAGATCGACCGTCGCGACGTCGCCCAGCGCCGGCAGCGCCAGCGCGTAGAGCTCCCGCATCACCGCGGGGGTGGCATCGGTCGATCCGTCGTCGGCGATCATGATCGTCTCGGGCGGATGCGCCTGCGCCAGCAGCCGGTCGATCGTCAGGCGAATGACGCTCGCCTCGTTGTGCGCCGCAACGATCACGCCGAAACCCGGCGCTGGCCGACCGTTCGGCTCGGGTGGCGGCGCATGAGCGAGATCGCGGATCTGCCACGCGGTGAACACCAGCAGCGCGGTATCGTAGAGGATATAGGCGATGCCGACCGACCACACCGCAAGCCCCTGGCGCAGGAACGCCTGGAGCACGAGCGCCAGGAAGACGAGCGGCACCGCAAAGCCGATCAGGCGGCTGACGATCGGGATCGGTCGCGGCGACAGGCGCGGCGATTGCGCGGTGAATATGGTGGTCATCGATAACATCGCGGCGCGCGTACCGCGTCAGGGATGAATGGGCTATTGCGGAAATCGCCCGCGCAGACGAAGGGCCGGCAACAACGAGCGAGGCTGAGGCGGATGGTCAGGAAATACACCGGGGTCGCGATCGCGCTTCATTGGCTGGTCGCCCTCGGAATCGTCGTCAATGTCGGGCTTGCCTGGGTCTGGCCGTATCTCACCGACGATCATGTCCGCCCCGTGATCGACCTGCACAAGTCGATCGGCATCACCGTGCTGGGGCTGGCGATCATGCGGCTGCTGTGGCGGGCGACGCACCGTCCGCCGGCGCTGCCGACCCGCTACCAGCGCTGGGAGGTGACGGTATCGCACGTCACGCACTGGCTGCTCTACGCGATCATCTTCGCGATGCCGTTATCGGGCTGGATCATGGATTCGGCCTGGAAGGATGCCGCGACTCATCCGATGTATCTCTACGGCCTGGTCCAGTGGCCGCGGATCGCGTTCGGGTCGATCGATCCTGCAACGCGCGAGACGCTGCATGCGGTGTTCGGCGCCGCGCATGCGTGGCTGGCCTATGTCCTCTACGCGCTGGTCGGCCTGCACATCGCGGGTGCGTTCAAGCATGAATGGATCGACGGCCACCGCGAACTGCGCCGGATCGTTCCCGGCGCCGGACGCGACTGAAGGCTCAGGCTCGGCTCCGTGGATCCGGGACGAGGTTGAGGGCTAGAAAGGCGATCCCGGCACCCGCCATGATCGCCGCAACCCACAGGATCGGCCCGAAAACCCATCCTCGCGCCAGTATCGCCGGCACGAACGCAGCGCCTAGGCCAGTCCATCCGACCGATCGCAGCGCGCTGCGCCGTCCTGCTGTCAGAGTGGCCCCGAAACGACGGCGATGATGCGCATCAGTCGACAGGCCGAGCGACAGGAACGCGGCGATCGACAGGATCAACGGCAGGACGGTCATTCGGCAGGCTCCAGCACGCGCGCCTCGGCGCTACGGGGTTTGCGGACCCGCTTTACACTCGGGCGATGGCGCGCGACGCGGTGCGCGACTGCGAGGAACGAGATCCCGAATACGCCCATCGTCGCGTCGATCCCTGCGATGACGAGGTCGCCGCGTGCCAGCATGGCGACGATGCCGCGATCGGTCGTGACGATGTCGTAGAACGGGAGCACCACCAGCAACACGCCCGTCCCGGCGAACAGCAGCGACCAGACAAAGCGGGGTTTCGCGACGAACGCCAGGACCGCAGACATCGCCCAGACGATGAAGAGCGTATTCACCTCCCACTCGGCGCGGCCACCGAGAGCGACCGGCAGCACGCGGTTGGCCCAGAAGAACGCCGCGACGCCAAGCGGAAAGCCGCCGATCACCGCGACGTTGAGACGCTCGACCGACCGGAAGCCGAAATGCGGCCGCGTCGGATCGGGCAATCGCTCGCGCCGCTTCACGGTCCACAGCACCAGACCGCTCGCCACCATCAGCGTGCCTGCGACCCCGCACAGGAAATACAGCCAGCGCCCACCATAGCCGGCGAACCGTCCGGCATGCAGCCCGATCATCACGCCAGCGGTCTCGGCCGCCGCACCGGGCATCGGCGAACGCCAGACCAGCCGACCCGACACGCCGTCATAGGCGAGGCGTGGCGTCCGCGACGACAGCATTGAGCCGAAACTCTGGCTCACCGTCACGCGCGCCGCGGCATCGCCCGGCTCGCTGACCTCGATAAAACTGGCAGGCGCACCGAGGCGGCGTTCGGCATCGGCGGCAACCCATCGCAGGTCGATCAGCGGCGCAGGCCGCCCGGTCCGCTCGACCGCCGCCGCGCTGGGAAACAACGCCGCCGCGACCACGCGTTCGTCGGTATAGTTGGCGACGACCGCCCAGGGCATCAGCAGCGCCATCAGCGTGACGAGCCCGGTATAGGTGATCAGCAGGTGGAACGGCAGCGCCAGCACCGCGGTCGCGTTATGCCCGTCGAGCCATGATCGCTGGCCCTTGGCGCGGCGCAGCGTGAAGAAGTCCTTGAAGATCTTCTTGTGCGTGACGATCCCGCTCAGGATCGCGACGAGCATCATCATCGTCGCGAATCCGACGATCCACCGCGCCCAGATCACCGGCATGTAGTGAAGGTCGAAATGGAAGCGGTAGAAGAACTCGCCGCCGTGCGTGTCGCGGGCGTGCGCGGCCTGCCCATCGGCACCGATCAGCGCCTGGGTATCGCGCCGGCCGCGACCACGGCGCCGTCCCGCTGGCTCGCCGGGCTTGGGCTGCGGCACCCAGAAAAGTTGCGCGCCGGGCATCCGGTCGGTCACGATCGGGATGAACCAGCTTTTCGCATCGGGCGCGGTCTTCGCGAGGAACGCCTGCGAGCCCGCCAGCACGCGCATCGGCTGTTCGATCCGCGCGAGTTCGGGGCGTGTCCATCGGTTCAGCCCCTCGCGCCAGAACGCCAGCGAGCCCGCGACGAAGACGAGGAACAGGATCCACCCGAGCAGCATCCCCGACCAAGTATGCAGGAAAGCCTGCGACTGGCGAAAGCCCTTGCTCACAGCCGGCCCGTCGCATCGATCGAGACCCACGCGATCGCCGCCGCGATCCCGGCAGCGACCCCCAATGTCCATAGCGCGCGCCAGCCGCTTCGTGCCGCAAAGGCCCACATCGCCGCCATGGCGCACAGCGCGAGCGCGATCAGCGTCGCGGTGACGGTCGCCTCGGTCCGCTCGCCCGGCAGGATGCGCGCGAGCGCCATCGCCCACAGGCTCGCCGTCGCATAGCCGAGCGGTACGGCGGCGACGACCCGCAGGCCGATATCGCCGCGTCGGGCCCAGCGGGCGCGGGCGTGGAGGTCGCCTGCGGTCACTGGAAGGTGTACCGCAGCGTCGCGAACGCGGTGCGCGGACTACCGTAATAATTGCCACGCCCGGTCGAGCTGATCCGCGCATAGTAATCCCGATCGAGCACGTTGTTGACGTTCACCGAAACGCCGAGCCGCGGGGTCAGCGCATAGCCCGCGCGCAGGTCGAGCACTGCATAGCTACCCTGACGGACGATGCTCGACCGGGTGCGGACGGTGCCGTCGGTATTGAACACCGCCCCCGTGCCGCCGAACGTGCTGCCGAACCAGGTGAGACCACCGCCAAGGCTCAGGCCGGCAAGCGGCCCGGCGACCGGCGCATAGTTGGTGAACATCTTCGCCATGTGCTTCGGGACGATCGGCACCAGGCTGATCCCCTCGAACAGCGGGTTGGCGTCCTCGAGATACTTGGTCCGCGTGTAGCTGTAGCCACCATTGATCCGCCAGCCCGGCACGATCTCGCCGCTGACCTCGGTCTCGATCCCCCGCGCGCGCACCTTGCCGATCTGGAGCACGCTCGTCGGCAGGTCGGGATCGTTGTACAGCCGGTTCGACTGCGTGATCTGATACGCCGCCGCCGACAGCAACAGCCGGTCGTGCATCAGCGACAGCTTGGTCCCCGCCTCGAACTGCTTGCCGGTCAACGGTTCGATCTGCCGTCCATCGGGCCGCGACCGACCGACCGGCGCCGCCTGCGGCGTGAAGCTGTCCGCGTAGCTCCCATAGATGTTGAGCGCGGGCGTCAGGTCCCAGACGATACCGGCATAGGGCGTGAACCGATTGTCGAAACCGTAGCGCGAGGCCGCGGGCAGCGCACCATTGGGCGTAAGGAGAGTCGTCACGGTGGTATCCCACCAGGTCAGACGCCCGCCCCCGACCAGCGTCAGCCCCGCGACCGGGCTCAGCCGCATCTGCCCGTACAGACCATATTGTTC
Source organism: Sphingomonas sp. PP-CE-3A-406 (assembly GCF_003688625.1). Classification (GTDB taxonomy): domain Bacteria; phylum Pseudomonadota; class Alphaproteobacteria; order Sphingomonadales; family Sphingomonadaceae; genus Sphingomonas. The sequence goes on along the minus strand of NZ_RCWY01000001.1, from coordinate 356,402 downwards.
GACGTCGGTTGCCGAGCCGCCATAGACCTGAAGCACGCAATTGGCGGGCGCGGGCGTGATCGCGGTACCGCTCGTGGGACAGGTCGCCCCAGTACCCTGAACAGGATAATAAGGTAGCGGACCGTAGGGATCGAGCGGCGGTTCGAGCGGGGATACCGGGTTATAGACGTCGATCCGCGCATAGTTCGATAGCCGGGTCGCGAACGACGTTCCCGAACTCGCCTGATAATCGCCACCGAGGATCAGCGTCTGGTCGCGCCCGAACAGCGGGAAGCTGCCGATCCCGTTGAAATCGAACGACCGCGTCCGCTGCTTGCTGTCGCCGCGATAGGCGATGTGGTTGGTGCTACCGTTGGTCGCGGTGACCGGCTGGTTGCCGATATAGCTGTAGATGTCGACGCGATCGACATCGGTGAACAGTCCGGTCGCGCGCAAGGTCCAGCGGTCGCTGACCTTGTGCGTGAGTTCGGCGAACCCCGTCCAGCTCTTGCTCTCGAACCGGTTCCAGTCCGCGCCGAGATAGGTCGACCGGTCGATGTCGAGCAAGGCTCCGTCGCTGCCGTCGGCGCCGCCCGCGATACCGGGCAGGCCCGACTGGACCGCCGGGCGGAACCGATCGTAGTTGCCGCCGACCGTCAGCGTCGTACGCTCGCCGATCTCGATCGATCCGACCGCGAATGCGCCAAGCCGGTTGCGGTGCGCAGTGTCGAAGAACTGGTCCTGATCCTGCAGCATCGCGCCGACGCGAATGCCGGCCTTCGAACCGACCGGCGTCGAGACGTCGAGTTCGAACCGGGCGTTGTCGTAACTGCCATACCCCGCGCTCGCCTGCATCCGCAGCGCATCGAGCGGACGCTTGCGCACCAAATTGATGCTGCCGGCCGGATTGCCCGATCCGCTGAACAGTCCGGCGGGGCCGCGCAACACCTCGAGCCGGTCGTAAAAGAACAGGTCGGGGACGACCGCGGGAAAGTTCAGCGAAAACGTCGGCACGCCGTCGATCAGGTAGTTGTTGATGACGAAGCCGCGCGACAGGAACGACGGGTCCTCGCTGCCGACGCCGTTGACGGTGATCCCGTTGGTCGCGGTCAGCGCGTCTTCGAGCGTGAACAGGTTCTGCGCCTCGATCTGGTCGCGCTCGATGACCGTGACGGTATTGGGCGTATCCTTGAGCGGCGTGACGGTCTTGCCGACCTCCCGGCCATAGCTCTTGCCGACCACGAGGATCTCGTCCGACTTCTGCTCCCCCTCACCCCTGCGGTCGTCGGCGACGTCCGATCGCACCGGTGTCGCGATCGTCGCATGTGCAGGCTCTCCAACCAGCGTCGCGCCAGCCAGCAAAATGCTCATCAAACTCATACTGAACCCCTTTGTTACGGGGGCGACTAGCGGAGACGCTTTTGCGAGTCACTATCAATCTAACATAAATGTCATGTTTCTTGAGCGCGTTTTGGGGCGGAATTCAACTCGTAATGGCAGGCGATCGTCGCCGGCTATTAACGAACCGCTAGGTATGTCGTTGTAAATTCATCGCATGCGGTTGGTTGCGATAACGAACTGGGCTTACGGCGTCACCGTCGCGCTGACGCTTGCCTCCGGTACGACGATGCTGCTCGCGTCGTCGGCGCAGCAGCGCGAGCGCGCCGCGGTGGATCAGCGCTATGCGCTCGACCGCGCGACGGCGACGATCGAGGACGATGCGCTGGCGCTGAGCGAACTGGCCCGACAGTTCGCGATCAACGGCGACGTCGCGGACCTGCTCGCCTATCGACGCGCGCAGGCCGACCTCGCGCCGGTCGAGACGCGCACGCGCCATATCCGCGATGCCGGCGCGGCAAGCGACGAACTCCGCAGCCTGCACGACGCGCTGGGCTGGGTCGACGCGCTGCAGGCGCAACAGGCGCAAGCGATTGTGGCGCGGCGAAGGAACGATCGAAACACCGCCGTCCGGATCCTGTTCGCGCCCGAATACGAACGCGAACTCGACCGCTCGCGCGCCGCCGTCGAACGCTTCCAATACCGCCTCGACCAGCGCACCGGCGACGACTTGCGCGCTGCCGAACGCACCGCGCGGATTTGGCGGTCAGCGTCGGAAGCGATGCTCGCGATCACTGGGCTACTCTTTCTCTTCGTCCTGTATTTCGTGTTTAGGCGCCGCGTGCTGCACCCGGTGGTCAAGCTGAGCGATGTGATCGGCCGGCTCGCCGCGCAGGATTACGACGCCGAGCCGCCGCTCTATGAGCGGATCGACGAAATCGGCGACATGGCGCAGGCGCTGCGCGTCTTCCGGGAAAACGGCATCGAACGACAGCGGCTCGAACACGAGCGCGATGCCGATCGGGCGGCGCGCGACCTGCTGTCGCGGATGACGCAGCGGATGCAGGGCTGCGACACCGTCGTCGAGCTTCAAGCCGTCGTCGGTCGTTTCGTGCCCGAACTCGCGCCGCAACTGGCCGGGCGGCTGTATCTGCTCGATCCGGTTCGCAACGCGCTGCTCGAAGCATGTTCGTGGCTGGACCCGGTGCATTCGTCCAACGAGTTTTCGCCCTTGTCCTGCTGGGGCGTGCGGCGGGGTGCCCCCCATCGTCCGGCGGGCGCGGTGTTCGACGTGCCGTGCGATCATCTGGTCGGCGAAGTGGTCCCGAACAGCCTGTGCCTGCCGCTGACCGGGCAGCACGGCCTGTTGGGCCTGCTCTACTTCGAACGCCGCGCGGGTTTCGCCGATGACGGCCTGAGCGACGTCTATCTTCAGATGCTCGCCGAGAATATCGGCCTGGCGCTGGACAATCTGCGTCTCCGCGAGGCGCTGCGGTCGCTCGCGATGGCCGACGCACTCACCACCCTGCCCAACCGCCGCCAACTCGACGAAGTCCTCGCGCGCGAGGTGAGCAAGGCCGAGCGCACCGGAACGTCGCTGTGCTGCGCGATGATCGACATCGATCATTTCAAGCGGTTCAACGACGAACATGGTCACGATGCCGGCGACGCGGTGCTGCGCGCGGTGGGCACGTTGCTGAAGGACATCGTCCGCGACGATCTGGTCTTCCGATTTGGCGGCGAGGAGTTTCTGATGCTGCTGCCCGACACGAGGCCGGACATCGCCGCGGTGCGGGCGGACGAGATCAGAGAGCGCATCGGCGCGCTCCGCGTGCGCTACGACGGCAAGGACCTGGGGCGGATCACGACATCGATCGGGCTGGCCTGTGCGCCGCTGCATACCGACTGGGCGTCGATCGTCCAGACCGCCGACGCCGCCTTGCTGCGCGCCAAGCAGGCAGGCCGCGACCGCGTTCTGTCCGCGATCGCGCGAAAGAACCGCGCCGATCTGATCTCCGCCATGCAGACGCGGATCGCGACATCCTCGACGCCGTGAAGCATCACGCGCCTCCCGCTTTGCCCGCGATCGCGAATTGGCAATCCGGCGGGCTTGCGCTAAGCGACGGGCGAGGACCGGCTGAGCCGGACCTCGTTGATCGCGTCGGTGCCTCGCGAGAGGCTTGAATGGGAATGCGGTGCGGGGTTCGTCCCCTACTCCGCGGCTGTCCCTGCAACTGTAAGCGGTGAGCGAGAATGCCACGCATCCTTCCGCAAGGGGGATGCAGCCACTGGACGCTGCGCCTGTCGCGCACGCTGGGAAGGCCGCGTATTCGAGCGACGACCCGTGAGCCAGGAGACCTGCCGGCGATGGGTCGCTCTTGCCTTGGTCCAGGGGATGGCCGCGGCACGGTTCTCCGTCTGAGCGACGAACCTATGCGGCTGGGGCTGCATCGGTGCGTGGCATGGGCATTCGCGCCCGTCCATCGTCGCGCGCCGGTGATCATGCAGTTCCCGCCCGTCGTCGCACGGCGCGAGGAGACTGATATGCCCGATCTATCGAAGATCCCCGTTACCATCGTCACCGGCTTTCTCGGTTCCGGCAAGACCACGCTGATCAGCCACCTGATCCGCAACGCCGGCGGGCGTCGCCTGGCGGTGATCGTCAACGAGTTCGGCACGCTCGGGGTCGATGGCGACATCCTCAAGGGCTGCGCGATCCCCGATTGTCCGGCGGAGAACGTCGTCGAACTCGCCAATGGCTGCATCTGCTGCACCGTCGCCGATGACTTCATCCCGACCGTCGAGACGCTGCTCGCGCTCGACCCGCGACCCGACCACATCCTGATCGAGACGTCGGGCCTCGCGCTGCCCAAGCCTTTGCTCAAGGCGTTCGACTGGCCCGCGATCCGGTCGCGGATCACCGTCGACGGGGTCATCGCGCTGGCGGATGCCGACGCCGTCGCCGCAGGCCGGTTCGCGCCTGATCTCGCCGCGATCGATGCGCAGCGCGCCGCCGATCCGAGCATCGATCACGAAACCCCGTTGTCCGAAGTGTTCGAGGACCAGCTCGCCTGTGCCGACCTGATCCTGCTCACCAAATGCGACCTCGCCGGCGCGGACGGCATCGCGGCGGCACGCGCGGTGATCGCCGCAGAGACGGTACGACCATTGCCGATCGTCGAACTGGTGGACGGCGTCGTCGATCCCCGCATCGTGCTCGGGCTCGGGGCAGCGGCCGAAGACGACATCGCCGCACGTCCCTCGCATCACGACGGCGAGGACGATCACGAGCACGACGATTTCGACAGCATCGTCGTCGAATGGGACACGGTCGAAGACCCCGCGGCGCTGACGACGCGGATCGAGACGCTGGGCGCGGGCGGCGAGATCCTTCGCGTGAAGGGCTATGCCGCGGTCGCCGGCAAACCGATGCGGTTGCTCGTGCAGGCAGTCGGCGCTCGCGTCCGCGCGCACTATGATCGACCCTGGCGTGCCGACGAGCCGCGCCGCACCCGACTGGTCGTCATCGCCGAGCGCGGCCGGCTCGATCCGGATGCGATCGGAGCAGCGCTGGGAGCCTGATCCCGATGCACGTCGTCTTTCGCGAGACCCACGGTCTGGAAGAGAGCGCTGTCCCCCAGGATCTGGGGCAGAGCGCCGCCGACCTGGTCGTGCTCTCGTTTTCCGACAGCGATCTCGCGGCGTTCAGCACGGGCTGGCGCGCGGCGATCGCGGCCGGCGACGCGATGCCGAGCGTGCGGCTCGCCAATCTGGCCGAGCTGACGCATCCGCTGTCGGTCGACACCTATGTCGAGCAGACGCTGGTCGGCGCGAAGGCGATCCTGATCCGGCTGATCGGCGGCACCGCCTATTGGTCCTACGGTCTGCAACAGGTCGAAGCACTCGCGCGGCGGCGCGGGATTGCCTTGGCGGTCCTGCCCGCGGACGGCCGGTACGACCGCCGGCTGGATGCGGCGTCCACGGTTCCTCCGGCGGTGTTGCGGCAGTTGTCGGCGCTCTGCGATATCGGCGGTGCCGACGCGTCGCGCGAGGCGCTTGCGCAGTTCGCCCTGGCCGCGGGGTTGCGGGCCGAACCGAAGACGGGTTCGCCAGCCTTGGCCGCGGTCGGCGGGTGGCTGCCGGATACCGGCGTCGCCTGTCCGGCGGCATCCGTCATGACCGCATCGCGGCCGCGCATCCTGCTGATCTTCTATCGATCGTATCTGGCGGCGGCGGATCTCGATCCGATCGCCGCGTTGCACACGGCCTTCACCGCGCGCGGGTACGATGTCCTGGGGCTGTTCGTACCGTCGTTGAAGGACGGCGACGCTAGCGGTTGGCTACACCGTTGGGTGGTCGCCCTGGCCCCCGTCGCGATCGTCAACGCGACGGCGTTCTCCGGCCGCGGCAGCGACGACACGACACCGCTCGACGGCGCGGACGTTCCCGTCTTCCAGGTCGCACTGGCGACGTCGGACCGCGCCGCCTGGGTCGATGCGCCACGCGGTCTGTCGCCCGCCGACCTCGCGATGCACGTCGTCCTGCCCGAGGTCGACGGACGAATCTTCGCAGGCGTCGCCAGCTTCAAGGAAGCGGCTTCGCCCGACCCCGATCTGCAATATGCCCGCCGCGAACACCGCGCCGATGGAGAGCGTATCGAAGCGATCGCCGCGCGCATCGATGGCTGGAGCGCACTGGCCGCCAAGCCTCCGACCGAGCGAAACCTCGCGATCATCCTGTCGACCTACCCCGGCAAGGCACACCAGATGGCGCATGCCGTGGGTCTGGACGCGATCGCCTCGGTCGAGGCGATGCTGGAGGACCTGAAGACCGCGGGGTACGCGATCGACTCTCCGCACGACATCACGACCGCGCTCGGATCGCACCCCATCGCGTGGCCAGTTGCGGCCTATCGCGCGGCGCTGACCACCCTGCCCGCCTCGCTGCGAACCGAGCTGTTCACCGCCTGGGGGGAGCCGGAAGACGATCCCGCCGTCCAGGCCGGTGCGTTCCGGTTCGCGGCGCTGTCGGCTGGCACCACGCTGGTGGCGCTCCAGCCCGAACGGGGGCGATCCGCGGTCCGAACCGAAGAATATCACGACCTCTCGCGCTGTCCACGCCACGGCTATGTCGCCTTCTATCTCTGGTTGCGGTCGCGCGGGACCGATGCCCTGGTCCATGTCGGTGCGCACGGCACGCTCGAATGGCTGCCCGGCAAGGCCGTCGCGCTGTCGGATGCCTGCTGGCCCGAGGCGCTGACCGGTGCGATGCCGGTGGTCTATCCGTTCATCGTCAACGATCCAGGCGAGGCGGCACAGGCGAAGCGACGGATCGGCGCCGTCACGCTCGGCCACGTCCCGCCGCCGATGATCGGCACGAAAACCGGCACCGGGATGGACCGGCTCGAGGCGTTGCTCGACGAATTTTCCACCGCGGACGGGCTCGATCCGGCACGACGGAAACGGTTGCAGGCGGACATTCGCGACGAGGCGAACGCGCTCGGGCTCGAGGACACGCTGGCACTCGACCAGGCGGCATCCGCCGCGGACGTCGTGACGCGGATCGATACGTTCGTCTGCGACGTCAAGGACAGCCGGTTCGGCGACGGACTGCACGTGTTCGGACGCGGCACTCATGGCCACGCGGAGCGTGACGGGCTGCTCGCGGCGCTTGCCGGGCGCCGCGTCCCGTCCGGGCCTGCGGGGTCGCCGTGGCGGGGGCGATCCGACGTGCTGCCAACCGGGCGCAACCTTTATGCGATCGATCCGCGCGCGGTACCGTCGCGGTCCGCGCATGCGCAGGGCGTGCTGCTCGCCGAGGAACTGATCCGCCGGCATCTCCAGGACCAGGGGGAATATCCGAAGGGACTTGTCGTCGATCTGTGGGGATCCGCGACGATGCGCACCGCGGGCGAGGAGTTCGCGATGGCGCTGCATCTGTTGGGCGCCGAACCGGTCTGGGACATGGCGTCGCAGCGCGTCACCGGCGTCGAGATCCTGCCGCTGATGCGGCTCGACCGGCCGAGGATCGACGTGACGTTGCGCGTGTCGGGGCTCTTCCGCGACGCGTTCTCCACGCTCTGCACGATGTTCGGCCAAGCCGTCCGCGCACTGGCCGCCCGCGACGAACCCGCGGATCTGAACCCGTTCGTCGCGGCACCGGCGAGCCCGAGGGTCTATGGCCCCGCCCCCGGACGCTACGGGATCGGCATGGACGATGCCGGCGAAACCTACACGCCCGAGGCGCGTCTTGCCGCCGGCGAAGCGTGGCTGGCGGCGTCGGCCTACGCACTCGACGACGGCGAGCGGGCCGACCCCGCCGGGATCCGCGACCGCGTCGCTGCCGCCGACAGCTTCGTCCATATCCAGGACCTGCCCGAAACCGACCTGCTGCTCGCCGCCGACTATGCCGCGCACGAAGCCGGGTTCGCGGCGGCGAAGACACTCTCGGGCGGTGACGCTGCGCTCTACCATCTCGACGCCACCGATCCCGCCCGTCCGCGCGCACGATCACTACGCGAGGAGATCGCGCGCGTGGTTCGCGCCCGCGCCGCGCACCCGGACTGGGTCGCCGGGATGATGCGACACGGTTTCCGCGGTGCGGCGGAGATTGCCGCGACGCTCGATCACCTCGGTGCCTTTGCGCATCTCGCGGATGCCGTCTCGCCGCAGTCGATCGATCTGTATTACGATGCGACGCTGGCACGCGACGATGTGCGCGCGTTCATGGCGAACGCCAATCCGCAGGCGCTTGCGGCCCTGGAGGCGCGGTTTGCCGCGCTCCACGCCTCGGGCCTGTGGACGACGCGCCGCAACTCGATCCTCGCGCAACTGGACATCGACGCGTGATCCGCGGCTGGTGCCCGACCGCGTGGCGTCCGATGGCCGCGGGTGACGGACTGCTCGTCCGCGTCCGCCCGAAACTTGGCCGGCTGACCCGCGAGCAGGTGACCGGGCTGTGCGAGGCCGCCATCGCTCATGGCAACGGCCAGATCGACGCGACCAATCGCGCCAACCTCCAGATCCGCGGTGTCGACGCCTGGGAACCACTGATCGAAAAGCTGTGCGATCTGGGCCTCGTCGACCGCGATCCGGTCGCCGAGGCCCGGCGCGCGATCCTCGTCGCGCCCGACTGGCGCACCGGCGACGACACGCACCGGATCGCGACCGAACTGATGCAGCGGCTGTCCGAACTGCCCGATCTGCCCGGCAAGGTCGGCTTCGCGATCGACGCCGGCGATACGCCCGTGCTGCACGCCGCCCCCGCCGACTTCCGGATCGAGCGCGGTGCCGATGGTGACCTGATCCTGCGCGCGGAAGGTCGCGAAACAGGCGCGCGGATCGCAGGCGGCGAGGTCGACGCGCTGATCGGGCTGGCGCACTGGTTCGTAGACACCGGCGGCGCCGATGTCGGGCGGATGGCGCGCCACGATGCCGTCTTGCCGATGATCGCAACCATTCGGCCACGGGCGCCGATCACAGAGACCGCCTATCAGGCCGGAACCGCGCACGGCCTGCCGTTCGGTAGGATCGACGCAGCGGCGCTCGCGGCGTTCATGCGGACGAGCGGCGCAACCGCGATCCGCGTAACGCCTTGGCGGACCCTTATCGTCGAAGGCGGAGCACCAGGCGTCATGCTCGGCCGCGAAGACTCTGCGACGGTCCGCGTCGATGCGTGCGTCGGCGCCCCGGCCTGTCCGCAGGCGAGCGTCGCAACCCGCGACCTCGCGATCCGCCTCGCGCCGCATGTCGTCGGTCGCCTCCACGTCTCGGGCTGCGCCAAGGGATGCGCGCGATCCGCCCCCGCCGATGTCGTCCTCACCGGTAATGCCGGTCGGTTCGACCTCGGCTTCGTCGCGCGCGCCGGCGACCTGCCTGCGCTCGCAGGGCTCGATGCCCCCGCCGTCCTTGCCCATTTCGGAGCCGCCTGATGCCGCATATCTACGAGACCGACGGCGCGGCGATCTATCGTCAATCGTTCGCGACGATCCGCGCCGAAGCCGATCTGGCGCGGTTTTCCGCGGAGGAGGAACCGGTCGCCGTCCGGATGATCCACGCCTGCGGACTGGTCGGACTGGCCCAGCACATCCGGTTCTCGCGCACGTTCGCGGCCGACGCGCGTGCCGCGTTGCGCGCCGGTGCCCCGATCCTGTGCGACGCGCGGATGGTCACCGAGGGCATTACGCGCGCCCGGCTCCCCGCGGCGAACCCGGTGCTCTGCACGCTCAACGCCGCCGAAACGCCCGACCTTGCGCGTGCCATGGGCAACACGCGGTCTGCAGCGGCGCTGGAGCTGTGGCGACCGCATCTGGCCGGCGCGCTGGTGGCGATCGGCAACGCGCCGACCGCGTTGTTCCACCTGCTCAACATGCTCGAAGACCCGGACTGCCCGCGTCCCGCCGCGATCATCGGCTGCCCGGTCGGCTTCGTCGGCGCGGTCGAATCGAAGGCCGCGCTCTGGGGCGTACAACCCGTGCCCTGCGTCGTCGTCGACGGCCGGATGGGCGGCAGCGCGATCACGGTCGCGGCGATCAACGCGCTCGCAAGCTACGCCGAATGACGATCGGGACGATCCACGGCGTCGGTCTGGGCCCCGGCGCGCAGGACCTGATGAGCGTCCGCGCCGATCGCCTGGTGCGCGGTGCACGGCATATCGCGTTCTTCCGCAAGGCGGGCAAACCCGGCCAGGCGCGCCGCATCGTCGACGGCATGCTGCGCGCCGATGCGATCGAATACGCGATGGAATACCCGGTCACGACCGAGATCCCGATCTCCGACCCTCGCTACAACGACTGGCTTTCGACATTCTACGCTGAATGCACGCGACATCTCGCGGCGCTCGCGCACGCTGGCGAAGACGTCGTCGTGCTGTGCGAAGGCGATCCCTTTTTCTACGGATCGTTCATGCACCTGCATTCGCGCCTCTCGGATATCGCGCCGGTCTGCGTGGTGCCGGGGATCACCGGCATGTCGGGCGCGTGGACCGCGAGCGGCACGCCGATCACCTGGGGCGAGGACGTCCTGACGGTGCTGACCGCGACTTTGCCGGAGGACGAATTGGCGCGCCGCATTCGCGACACCGATGCGCTGGTCGTGATGAAGATCGGCCGACATCTCGCCAAGCTGCGCCGGGCGCTCATCGCAGCGGGCCGTGAGGAGTCCGCGTGGCTGGTGGAATACGCCGCGATGCCCGACCAGCGCGTCACGCGACTGGCCGATGCGACCGACATCGCGCCATATTTCGCGATCGTGCTGATCCACGGCCAGGGACGCAGGCCGTGACGCCACCCGCAGGATGGCTCGCGATCGCCGGGCTAGGGCCGGGTGACGCCGCGCTGGTCACGCCGGAAGTGACCCAGGCGCTTGCCGAAGCGACCGACGTCATCGGCTACATTCCCTATGTCGCACGCATCGCCCCCCGCTCGGGGCTGACGCTGCACGCATCGGACAACCGCGTCGAACTCGATCGCGCCGCGCACGCGCTGGCGTTGGCGACCGCGGGGCACAAGGTGGTCGTGGTTTCCTCAGGCGATCCGGGCGTGTTCGCGATGGCGGCGGCGGTGTTCGAAGCGGTCGAGAACGGACCGGCGGACTGGCGCGCGCTCGATATCCGCGTGCTGCCGGGAATCACCGCGATGCTCGCGGCCAGCGCACGCGTCGGTGCGCCGCTCGGCCATGATTTCTGCGCGATCAACCTGTCCGACAATCTCAAGCCGCAGGCGCTGATCGAGCGTCGCATCCGTCTGGCCGCGGACGCAGATTTCGCGATCGCGTTCTACAACCCCCGCTCGAAGGCAAGACCCGACGGGTTCGGCACCGCCTTGGCGATCCTGCGCGAGACCTGCGCCGACGCGCGCCCGGTCCTGTTCGCCCGCGCCGTGTCGACGCCCGACGAAGACCTGCGGATCGTCCCGCTGCCCGATGCGCGGCCTGAAATGGCGGACATGCGGACGGTCGTTATTATCGGGTCGAGCACGACGCGGATGATCGCGCGCGCTGGTACGCCGTTTCTCTACACGCCGAGGTCGGCGTCGTGACCCAGCCAGCGAAGCACGCCGGCGACATCGTAGACTTCCTTACGCGCAGGGAGGATGGGACGATCGATCATGATAACCGGCAGTTCCAACGTCCGTGCCGCGACCAGCTTGGCCATCGCGCCCGAACCACCGGCATTCTTGCACACCACGAGATCGATCGCGTGCTCGCGCAGCAGCGTCAGGTCGCGCTCGACGGTAAACGGTCCGCGATCGATCACGAGATGATGATCGGGCAATCCGATCGCACTATCGGCGCGGTCGACGAAGCGCAGGAGATAGCGGTGCTGCGGCTGCGCGGCGAACGCCTCGACGTGCAGGCGGCCGAGCGCCAGCATGACGCGTCGCGACGGCCCTGCCAGCGCGGCGACGGCCGCGTCGATATCGCCGACGCGGTGCCAGTCATCGCCGTTCTCGGGCGTCCAGGCCGGTCGCGTAAGCGCAATATGCAGGACACCCGCCAAGGCTGCCGCCGAGAAAGCATGCCGGCTCATCTGCGCCGCGAAAGGATGCGTCGAGTCGACCAGATGCGTGATGCCCGTTTCACGAAGATAGGTCGCAAGGCCGTCGACACCACCGAACCCGCCGATCCGCACGGGCACCGGCTGTGGCTTCGGGTGCGCGACGCGACCGGCATAGCTCAGCACCACGGGCATACCGCGATCCGCCAGCACGGCCGCGAGCGCGCTGGCTTCGGTGGTGCCGCCGAGAATGAGGATGGACGGCATGGTTGAGGCTCGCACTGTTCCGTGGCTGACGATCGTCGGGATCAACGAGGATGGACCGGCAGGACTGTCGCCGGCAAGTCGCACCGCGATCGAACGCGCCGATCTGGTGACCGGTGCGACGCGGCATCTCGCGCTGCTACCCGATCTTCGCTGCGATGTCGCACCCTGGCCGATCCCGTTCGACGACGGCATCGCGCGGTTGCTCGAACAGCGCGGGCGGCGCGTCGTCCTGCTCGTCTCGGGCGATCCGTTCTGGTTCGGCGCAGGGACGACGATCACGCGCTATCTCGATCGCGACGAATGGGTGGTGCATCCGGCGGTCTCCACATTCGCGCTTGCCGCCGCGCGGCTGGGTTGGCCGATCGACGATACCGCCTGCCTGGGACTCCATGCCGCACCGTTGACGCGGCTGCGTCCGATCCTCGCGCCGGGGCGACAGGCTATCGTCCTGGTGCGCGATGGCGCCGCGGTAAGTCAGCTCGCACGCTATCTCGACGAGCTGGGTTTCGGCGTCAGCGTGCTGTGGATCCTCGAAGCGCTCGGCGGCCCGTCCGAGCGCATTCGCCGCAGCACCGCCGCCACGCTCGACTTCGCCGATATCGCGCATCCCGTGGCCGTCGGTGTGACGGTGGCCGGCGACGGCGCGGTGTTGCCCAGTGCCACCGGCCGGCCGGATCACTGGTTCGACCATGATGGACAGATCACGAAACGGGCGGTGCGGGCGCTGACGCTCTCTGCCCTCGCACCGAAGCCGGGCGAGACATTGTGGGACATCGGCGCCGGGTCGGGTTCGATCGGCATCGAGTGGCTCCTGTCGCATGCGTCGACGAGCGCGGTCGCGTTCGAGGCCGATCCGGTGCGCGCCGATCGGGTCCGCGCCAACGCGGCAAAATTGGGGGTCGACCGGCTGCGGGTGATCAACGGCCGTGCGCCCGAAATCCTCGACGGGCTCCCCTCGCCCGATGTCGTGTTCGTTGGCGGCGGATTGTCGAACGCCTTGCTCGAGCGGTTATGCGCGACGCTCGATGCCGGCACGCGTCTGGTCGCAAACGCCGTGACGCTGGAATCCGAAATCCTGCTGACCCAATGGCACGCAAAGAAAGGCGGCACGCTCCAGCGGATCGAGCTTTCGGACGCCGCCCCGCTCGGCACGCGACGCGGGTGGCGCGCGCACTACCCCGTCGTGCAATGGAGCGTCGCGCTGTGATCGTCGCCGGTTTCGGCTTCCGTGCCGCCGCCGATGTAGCGGCGTGCAAGGCCGCGCTCGCGCTCGCGCAGAGGGGCCATCCTGCGGTGAAGGCGCTCGCCGCGCCCCACGACAAGACAGCACTGCTCGCCCCGCTAGCCACTGCGCTCGACCTCCCGCTGATCGCCGTGACGCCGGAAATGCTGCGCAGCATAACCACGCCCACGCGCTCCCGGTTCAGCCTCGAAGCACGCGGCACGGGCAGTGTCGCGGAAGCCGCAGCGCTGGCCGCGTCAGGTCCCGACGCACGGCTCCTGACTTGCCGCCACGTCTCTCCCAACCGGATGGCGACCTGTGCCATCGCCCAAGGATCCGTCGCATGACCGTTCATTTCATCGGTGCCGGCCCCGGTGCGCCTGATCTGCTGACGTTGCGCGGACGCGATCTGATCGCGGCGTCGCCGGTGTGCCTCTACGCCGGATCGCTGGTGCCCGCGGCGCTGCTGGAGCATTGCCCGCCCGGTGCGCGGATCGTCAACACCGCGCCGCTGTCGCTCGATCAGATCGTCGCGGAGATCGCCGAGGCGCATGCCGAGGGCCACGACATCGCTCGGCTGCATTCGGGCGACCTGTCGATCTGGTCGGCGATGGGCGAGCAACTCCGTCGGCTGCGCGCGCTGGACATCCCGTTCACCGTGACGCCCGGCGTGCCGGCGTTCGCCGCGGCGGCGGCGGCGCTCGAAGCCGAACTGACGCTTCCCGGTCTGACGCAGTCGGTCGTGCTGACGCGCACGCCCGGACGCGCGAGCGCGATGCCGCCCGCCGAGGACCTCGCCGCGTTCGCCGCCACCGGATCGACGCTGGCGATCCATCTGTCGATCCATAACCTTGCGCAGGTGGTGGCCGCGGTAGCGCCGGCGTACGGGAGCGACTGTCCGGCGGCGATCGTCTGGCGGGCAAGCTGGCCGGAGCAACGCATCGTCCGGGCGACGCTGGCGACGATCGTCGAGGCCGCGGCCGATGGCCCCGACCGGACGGCGTTGATCCTCGTCGGGCGCGTCCTCGCCGCGGCGGATTTCGACGAAAGCAGCCTGTATGCGCCCGGGTATGACCGGCGCTTCCGACCGCAGGATTCGACATCGCGGTTTGCGGAGGACTCGGCATGATCCCCGGCTTGATGATCGCCGCGCCAGCCTCGGGAACCGGCAAGACCACGGTCATGCTCGGCCTGCTCCGCGCGTTGCGCGACGACGGGTTGGCCGTGCAGCCGTTCAAGAGCGGCCCCGACTATATCGATCCCGCATTCCACCGCGCGGCCAGCGGGCGGGCCTCGTTCAACCTCGACAGCTGGGCGATGAGCGGCACGATGCTCGATGGCCTTGCCGCGCAAGCGAGCGACGCAGATTTCGTGCTGGCGGAAGGGTCGATGGGGTTGTTCGACGGCGTCGCGAAACCCGGCGCCACCGGCAATGGCGCCAGCGCGGACATCGCGCGGCGGATGGGCTGGCCGGTGGTACTGGTCGTTGACGTCTCGGGTCAGGCGCAGTCGGCCGCGGCGACGGCGCTCGGCTTTGCGCGCTACGATCCCGACCTCCCGATCGCCGGCGTGATCCTGAACCGGGTCGCAAGCCCGCGTCACGAACGGCTGGCGCGCAGTGGCATGGCGGCAGTCGGAATCCACGTGTTCGGCGCGCTGCCACGGCGCGGCGACCTGAAGCTGCCCGAGCGGCATCTGGGGCTCGTACAGGCATCGGAGCACGCCGACCTCGAGACCCGGATCGCCGACTATGCCGCATTTTTGCGCGAGCATGTCGATCTCGCCACGATCCGCGCTGCAGCATCGGCTGCGCCGCGCGCCGAATCCGAACCGCATAGCTTCAGGCCGCCGGCCCAGCGGATCGCGCTGGCACAGGATGCCGCGTTCTCGTTCGCGTATCCGCATATGCTGGCCGGATGGCGGAGCGCCGGCGCTGAGATCCTGCCTTTCTCGCCGCTCGCCGACGAAGCCCCCGCGCCGCACGCAGATCTCGTCTGGTTGCCCGGCGGCTATCCCGAATTGCACGCCGGTCGCCTGTCGGCGGCGCGCACTTTCCACGCGGCGCTGGCCGAGCACGCGAGCACGCGGCCTGTGCACGGCGAGTGC
This sequence comes from Sphingomonas sp. PP-CE-3A-406, assembly GCF_003688625.1. Classification (GTDB taxonomy): domain Bacteria; phylum Pseudomonadota; class Alphaproteobacteria; order Sphingomonadales; family Sphingomonadaceae; genus Sphingomonas. The sequence goes on along the minus strand of NZ_RCWY01000001.1, from coordinate 340,996 downwards.
GGCGGCTACATGGCGCTTGGCGAGGCGCTGATCGATGCCGACGGCACGCGCCACCGCATGGCGGGACTGCTCGGCCTGGTCACGAGTTACGAGAAACGTCGCATGCATCTCGGCTATCGCCGGGCGACGCTGCTCGCACCGATGGCCGGGGTCATGGTGGGGAGTGATCTGCGCGGTCACGAATTCCATTATTCGACGATCCTCGACCAACCGGATCAGCCACTCGCCGAAGTGACGGATGCCGAGGGCACGCTGGTGGCCGAAAGCGGATCGTATCGCGACCGCGTATCGGGCACCTTCTTCCACCTGATCGCGCACGGCCGATGAGCGCGATCGACCTGCATCTGATCGGGATCGGGACGGGCAATCCCGATCACCTCACGCGTGCGGCGGAGGCTGCTATGAACGCCGCCGACGTCATCCTCCTGCCGCGCAAGGGCGATGCGAAGTCCGACCTGATCGATCTTCGCCGGACGATCTGCGCCACGGTGCTGACCGGCAGCACGCGGGTCGTGGAGTTCGACCTGCCCGTGCGAGGGACCGCGGGAGCCTATCTCGCCGAGGTCGACGACTGGCACGATGCGATCGCCGAATGCTGGGCGGATGCAGTCGCGCGACACCTGCCAGAGGGCGGACGGCTGGCGTTGCTCGTCTGGGGCGACCCGTCGCTGTACGACAGCAGCCTGAGGATCGCCGAGCGCTTGCACCACGCCGGTGTTTCGCTGCGGGTCCATGTCGTTCCCGGCATCACCAGCCTGCAGGCGTTGACCGCTGCGCACGCGATACCACTCAACAGCCTCGGCGCGCCGGTGCTCGTCACCACCGGACGACGGCTGCGCGACGAGGGCTGGCCGGCCAGAATCGATACGCTGGCGGTCATGCTCGACGGCGGCTGTGCGTTCGAGACGATCGCGGCGCAGGACATCGACATATGGTGGGGCGCCTATCTCGGCATGCCGCACGAAGCGCTGGTCGCAGGGCCGCTGGCCGAGGTCGGGCTGACAATCGTTTCAAAACGCGCCGCGCTGCGTGCCGAACATGGCTGGATCATGGACACCTACCTGCTCCGCCGCCGGTCAGCCGCGTAGCTCCTGAAGACGCCAGACGCGATTGAACGACAGGATCGTTTGCGACAGCGGCGGGATATCGATCCGCAGCGTCGTCGCGACCGGTATCGCCAGCGCGGTGGCAATCGTCGCGCGGATCACGCTCGCGTGCGTGATCGCCACGATCGGCTGGTCGATCCGCTCCAAGCTGTGAAGCCAGGGTTCGACGCGTTGCGCGACGGCGGCGAGCGTTTCGCCGTTCGGCGCACCATCTTCGGGCGCCATAAGCCAAGCCGCCAGAGCCTCCGGCGCGCGCATATGGACCGCCTCGAACGACAGCCCGGTCCAGGCACCGTGGTCGGTGTCGCGCAACACCTCGCTCGGCGTAGCGGCCAGTCCCAAGGCGATCGCAGTCTCGCGCGCCGCGGTCGCGGGACTGGTCCAGACGCTGGCCGGCTTCGGGCCGTCCAGCTTTGCCGCCCCCGCTTTGGCCCTTCCCCCCTCGTCGAGCGGTTCCGCCGGATCGGGGAAACCACCCGCGCGCATCGAGGGCGTGCCGCCAGCGCAGATCAGGACGAGACGCGTCGCCATCCAAAACTCCAAATCGGTTGACGCCCCTGCCCCGTCGCTCCACAGCAGAGCGATCGGAGCCGGGCGGGAAGCCGGTGCGATACCGGCGCGGTCGCGCCACTGTGATCGACGGTTTCCATCCTGTCGAGAGCCAGACCCCGCCCGACGCCTCAACGTTCGCCGGGCGCGAGATCCCGGTAGGAGACTGATCATGGCCGCACGCGCGCTTTCCCCGCAGGACCCGTACATCGCGATCGGGACGACCCCCGGCATTCCGCTCGACGAGATCGCGCCGTGGGCGGTGCTCGGCGCCGTCATCGCGCTGATCATGCTGTATTTCGTCAGCACCGAACAGGGCGCGTTTGCGCTGTTCCAGGGCATGTACGTGCATGAATACGTCCATGACGGGCGCCATCTGCTGGGCTTCCCCTGCCACTGAGCCGGGGGCCCAGACCATGATGAAACACATGCTGTGGCGCGGGATGCTGTCGGGCATTCTCGGCGCCCTGATCGCCGCGACCTTTGCGCTCGTGTTCGCCGAGCCCAAGATCGACGCCGCGATCGCCTTCGAAGCGGCCCATGCCGCGCACGCCATGCCCGGCATGGACGAAGAGCTCGTCAGCCGAACGATCCAGAAGACCGCCGGGCTCTACACCGCGATGTTGATGTACGGGACCGCGCTCGGCGGCCTGTTCGCGATCGTCTTCGCGGTCCTCTACGGTCGCGTCGTGCAGATCGGGCCACGCAGCCTGTCGCTGCTGCTCGCGCTCGCGACGGTCGTCGTGATCGTCATCGTACCGGCGCTCAAATATCCGCCGACGCCCCCCGCGGTGGGTCTTCACGAGACGGTCAGACTGAGAACCGTCGCCTATTTCGGGATGATCGGCTTTTCGGTGCTGGCCGCAGTCGCGGGCGTCTGGATTCGGCGGCGCCTGAGCGGACGATCCTCCGCGATCGATGCGATCCTGGCCGGTGTGGTCGGCTATGTCGCGCTGGTCGCAGCGCTGCAATTGCTCCTGCCGACGATCGACGAGGTCCCCGCAACGTTCCCCGCAACTCTGCTGTGGCAATTCCGGATCGCCTCGATCGCCACGCAGACGGTGTTGTTCGTCGTCATCGGGATCGCCTTCGGCTGGCAGATCGACCGTACTTTACGGGAACGGCACGCGGTCGAGCGGTAATCGCATCGCGAAAGCATCCGAGATCTATTCCGTCGACGCAGCGCCTGCTGGTCCTGTAATGGTGACCGCTTCAGCGATGCGTCGGATTGGTCTCGCCATCGAGATCGGTCGCCTCGCGGACGATCGCGACGCGGTCGCCGGCGTCGCGCATGACGTATAGCTTGCCGCGCGCGTTCTTGAAGGGACGGTGCAGCACCATCATCAGCGTCCCGTCGAACCGGCGGAAGAGCATCCCGTGGCCGCTGTCGCGCCGGACCAGCGGATCGAGTTGCTGCCACGGACCCGCAAGCGTCCCGCTGCGCGATCGGGCGAGCCCCTGGACATAGCCGGTGCGGTCGTAGCTCGACCACAGCATCAACAGGCGCCCCGCGCGCGTGCGGAACAGTTCGGGCCCATCGGTGACGCGGATCACGTCGCCCTCGGCCTGCGGCTTGCCATCCGCCCAAGGCGCTGCCGACGCGTGGAACAGCACGCGCGGCGGTCCGCTGGCCGCAAGCCGGTCGTTCAGCGGCACAGCCTCGATCGTGCCGTCGCCGGTCTGCACCCACTCGTGCGCATAGACCATCCAAGGCCGTTTCGCCGGATCGACGTACAGCGAACCGTCAAGCGTCATCGTCTCGCGGTCGACGATCGGCGCGCCGCCACGGACCGGCAGGAACGGGCCCTCGAGCCGGTCCGCCACTGCCAGCGTCGTGCCGCGGCGATGCAGCTTGCGCACGCCCTGCACCTTCAGCGCGGCGGATTCATTGTGATAGGTCGCGAACAGATACCAGCGCCCGCGCCACCGATGCACCTCGGGCGCCCAAGCCCCGTCGTTCGCCCACCCACCGGGCGGGATCACCGACACGATACGCGGCCGCGACCAGTCGCGCAGGTTGCGGCTGGTATAGGCCATGATGCCGATCCGCGGGTCGCCCGACATCTTCGGCTCATTGCGCGTATAGAGATGATAGGTCCGCGTTGCCCGATCCGCGACGATCCAGGGATCGTGGAGCGGCATATCGGGCATCCGCAGCATCGCCGGCTGTGCCCTAGCGACGGGGGCGCTCGATGCGAGTGCGGGCAACGCGAGCGCGAGAGACAGCGCCAACGGCCGGTATCTCGTCATCGGATCGTCCACTCCCAGACGCCCGCACCGGCCGGCACGGTCAGTCTCAGATAGCGGGTCGGTGCGGCGTGGTGCAACACGATCGGCGATCCGCTCGCCGTCGTCCGCGCCAAGCGGCGCCAGGTCCGGCCATCCGCGGAGGCCTCGATCGACAGCGCGTAGCGACGGATCGGATATTCCATCCGCACCAGGCTCTCGCGCACCGTTCGCGCCGACCCGAGATCGGCGACCAGCGTCGCGGGCGCACCCGGCTTGGGTCGCCACAGCGTCGCGTAATTGTCGTCGGCGGCGCGGGCAGGACCGTGCAACGCATCGGCCCCCTCGCCGCGCGCGGTCCAGTGCAGCCCCGCATCGCGGTGCGCGGCGAACCCCTCGACGATCCCGCCGTGGCTCGGCACGACGGTCGCGATCGTCCCGTCGTCGTGGATCGTCAGCGGATCGACCGCGACCTGGCGCAGCACCGCGTCGCCGGGTGGCGGAAACGGCAGGCCCTGGCGGTGATACAGGATGTACGCCTGTCCGCCCGACCGGAAGATCGCATGATGCCCCGGACTGATCACGTCGCGCGCGCGATCGGTCGACAGGATCGGGCTGTTGGCAGCCTCGCGGAACGGCCCGAACGGCGTGTCGCCGATCGCGTACCACACCTTGTACGTGTCCTCGGTCGTCTTCCCGTCGCTATAGGTCAGCGCATAATGCTTCCCCGCGCGGACCATGAACGGCGCCTCGAAATAATGCGGCGGCGTCACGTCCCTCGGCATGCCGTCGAACGTGACCATGTCGGGCTTGAGCTTGACGACGAAGCAATGCCCGTTGGTCCAGTTCCACCCCGAGCCCCAGTAGAGATAGGCCTGGCCGTCGTCGTCGATGAACGCCTCGGCATCGATCATGTGGTAGCGGGGGTCGAACGCCTTGGCGATCAGCGGCTTGCCGCCGTGTGCGTCGCGCCACGGCCCGGCGGGCGACGGCGCGGTACCGACCCAGACCTCGCTGCCGACCGAGACGTACATGAACCAGCGGCCATCGCGCGTCTTCACCACCGACGGCGCCCACACCTTGGAGTCCCCCGAACTCGGGCTCGTCGCGGCGGCCTTGGTCGGCCAGGCGGGGGTCGAGAAGCTCCAGTCGCGTCCGTTGGTCGAGGTCCAGAGCGCGAGGCGGTCGTCGCCCCAAGGGTCGATCGTCGCGAAGATGTACCAGCGGCCGTGGTCGTGGACGATCGAGGGGTCCGCGAAATAGCCCGGTAGCAAGGGATTGCGGTCGCCGGCCGTGTCCCAGCGCGGCGGCGGCGCATCGGCCGCGACGAGCAGCGCGGCGGCGGCGAGCAGAGCGATGCAGATCATGTATCCTCCAGTGTCCAGCGATCGCGCCAGCGCAGGATCGGCCGGTCGCCCTCCCATTCGATCGGCAGCCAGACATAGCGGCCGTCGATCGCGTTCTTCGGACGCCAGATATCCGCCATGAATACGAACCGCTCACGTCCGGTCTTGTCGGGAAGCGGCAGGACGAAGGTGCTTTGCCCGCCGAACGTCGTCGCGACCTGCTCGGGCGTGCCCCGCACCGGGTTGCCGAGCGACGTCCACGGTCCCTCGATCCGGTCGGCGACGAACGACCGCGCCGGGTTGGGCGCCCAACCGGTCAGCCCCGAGGTGATCATGTAGTAGCGCCCCCGCGCACGAAAAATCGCCGGTGCCTCGTTCGCGCCGCCGGGCAGCAACCGCCAATAGCGTCCGTCATGCGCGGTCAGGTCGGACCGCAATCGCGCCGCCTGCAAAGTGCGGTTTTCCTCGGACGCATAGACGTGCCACGCGGTGCCGTCGGCATCGACGAACAGCGTCATGTCGCGCGCCATCTGCCCGCCCGGCCGGTCGCGGACGAGATGGCTGTCGGTGTCCGCCTTGTCCGCGTCGGTCGCGTTGACCGGCCACTGCCCCGGATCGACGCGGCCCGATCGCAGGAAGCGGTACGGCCCGGTCACGCGGTCGGCGACCGCGACGCCGGCGCGCGCGGCTGCATAACCCCGCCCTTTCAGTTCGAGGTGGAACCACATCACGAACCGGCCCGACACCGGATCCCGCAACACCTTGGGCCGCTCGATCACGCAGCCGCGGACGATATCGCTCTTCGGATCGTCCGAGACGGCGAGCGCGATGCCGTCGTCGCGCCAGTCGTAGAGGTTTGCCGAGCTATAGACGTGAACGCCGACCTGCGCGACGTTGCCGCCTTCGCCCGCCGTCTTGTGCTCGCCGAACCAGTACCAGCGATCGCCCTGTCGCAGCAGCCCGCCGCCATGCGCGTTGATGTGCACGCCGCGATCGTCGGGCCACAGCGCGCCCGGTGTGAACGCGTGAGCGGGCGCGCGCGCTAAGGCCGGAATCGAGGCGGCCGCCAGCGTGGCCGCTCCGCCAACGATCAGACTGCGCCGGGTCGGCTCCATCCTGGTCCTCACCTATTCCTCAGAAGTCGCGGTGGCGGGACGCGCCTTGGCGGGCGTCGTCCCCTCGCCGGCAAACGACGCAAGGCGGAAGGCGACGCGCGTCGGCGCCAGCGGCACGCGGTATTTGGGCAGCGGCTTGCCGACCTCGCTCCACTGCGTATCGCCGCCGACGCCCCATTGCGCGCCATCGATCAGCAGCGTCACCTGGCCGTGCGGGACGACGTCGGTGCTCTTCCACGTCCCCGGCACGTGACGATCGAGATCGGCATAGGGGAAGGCGAGCGCGTTGATCATCAACGGCGTCTCGCCGCTGACGCGAAGTCCGCGCCCGGCGCCGCTCAGTTCCATCCAGCGGACGTCGACCTTGTTGCCGGTCTCCTGCGGGCGGATATAGTCGTGGTTCTGCGCCGCGATCGCGCCGCGCCACAAGCCGATCGGCGCCGAGGTCTTGCGGTCGACATAGCTTTCGTGCGGGCCCCGGCCATACCATTCGACGGTCTTGATGTCGGTCGGCATCGCGAACGCCAGCCCGACGCGGAACGGCGGCGGCAGGTCGGTCTTGAGCGGGGTCAGCTGACCTTCGACCGAGACGCTGCCGTCGCGCGCCATCGCATAGGTCGTCACGAACCCGGCCGCGCCGTCGCCCAGGCCATACTCGATCCGCACCGTCGCGGCACCATCCGCAGCCTTGCCGCGGGTGACGCTGCGCACCGTCCGCATCTCGCTCATGCTCTTCCAGACCGCCAGCTGCTTGTCGGTACCGATGCCGATATCGTTGTCGGTTACCGCGCGCCAGAAATGCGGCGCGCCACCGCTCGCGAGCAGCACGCCGTTACGGGCATAGCTGCGGACGAGGCCGGTTTTCCGGTCGATCGCGAGCGTGGCGCTCCCCGCCGACAGCGTAATCGCGCCGCCTGCGTCCTTCACCCCGACGTCGGAGCCTGCGGCCGGTGCAGCGGCAATCGCGGCCGCACCGCCCATCGGGAACTGCTCCCAGCTCACCACATGCCCGGCCGGCACGAGCGGGACCGCATCGGCCTTCGCCGTCGCGCGCACGGTCACGAAATATTCCGAGCCCGGCTTGCGCACGATCGGCCCGAGCGGCAGCGCCACCGCCTGCGTCGCATGCGCGGCGGTGGTCATCGGCGGCAGCGCACCGTGCGCGATCGCTACGCCGTCTTCCTCGACCTCCCAGTCGAACGCAAAGCCCGACAGGTCGCGGAAATCATGTCGGTTGCGGACGGTAACTGTCCCGGTTGTGGCGTCGAACGCCTCGAACCGGATCGGCGCATACACCTTGTCGATCTCGTAGAGCGCCGGATTGGGCGTGCGATCGGACTGGAGCAGGCCGTCGCCGAACTCGATCTCGCCGCCGGGGTTGGGGCCATATTCGCTGCCGTCGCCCCAGTAGCGGCGGCCATCCTTGGTATGGCGATACATCGACTGGTCGACCCAGTCCCACACGAACCCGCCCTGCAGCTTGTCGGGATGCGCGTAGATCGTGTCCCAATATTCGGCGAGATCGCCGCCCGAATTGCCCATCATGTGCCCGTATTCGCACTGGATCATCGGCTGTTTGAAGTTCCAGTTGGTCGCGTAGTCGGCCATCTTCTCGGCGCTGTCGTACATCGGCGCATAGATGTCGGCGTACCAGTTGGGCCGGTGGTCGCTGACCCCGTCCCAGGTGCCCCAGCCCAGATAGCTGATCAGCCGGCCCGGATCGCGCGTCTTCGCGGCGGTCGCGGCGGCGGCGAAATTGGGCCCGATCCCGGCTTCGTTGCCCATCGACCAGAAGATGATCGAGGGATGGTTCTTGTCGCGCTCGACCATGTTGGCGACGCGGCTGACATGCGCGTCCTTCCAGGCAGGATCGAACCCGACCTGCATCGCGGCGCGCTGTTCGGGGTGCTTGTTCGCGTAATCCATGTACGCGTGGCTCTCGATATTGGCCTCGTCCATCACGTACAGGCCGTATTCGTCCGCCAGCGCGTACCAGCGCGGATCGTTTGGATAATGCGACGTCCGCACCGCGTTGATGTTGTTGCGCTTCATCAGTTCGATATCGCGGCGCATCGACGCTTCGGAGATGACGTGGAACGTCTCGGGATCATGCTCGTGACGGTTGACGCCGCGGATGATGATCGGCTTGCCATTGACGCTGACCAGCCCGTTCTTCATCTCGACCGTGCGGAAGCCGATCCGCTGCGGCGTCGCCTGAATGACCTTGCCATCGGCACCGACCAGTTCGACCAGCAGCGTGTAGAGATTGGGCGTCTCCGCCGACCAAGGTTTCACGCCCGGAATGGTGCCGGCGAGAGTCACGGTCCGTTCCGCCGTCCCCCGCGCGACCCGCACGGCCTTCGTCAGCAGCGTGCGATTGCCGTCCATCAGCGTCATGCGCGCGACCAGTGCGGTCGTCGCAGGCGTGACCGCGATCTCGGTCGACAGCACGCCGTCGCGGTATGCCGCATCGAGCCCGGCATGGACGAACAGGTCGCGGATGCGCGCCTTGGGCGCCGCCATCAGATAGACCTCGCGTTCGATCCCCGACACGCGCCAGAAATCCTGATCCTCCAGATAGGACCCGTCGGACCAGCGATGGATCTGGATCGCGACGACGTTGCGGCCCGCGGTCATGAATTTCGTGACGTCGAACTCGCTCGGCAGCTTCGAGTCCTCGGAATAGCCGACCTTCTTGCCGTTCACCCACACGTCGTACGCGGAGCCAGCCGCCCCGATGTGCAGGATCACGTCCTGCCCCGTCCAGCCCGCCGGCAGCGTCACGTCGCGGCGGTACGACCCGACCGGATTGGTCGCATGCGGGATCAGCGGGCGATTGGCCGGAAACGGATAGGTGATGTTGAAATACCGTGCCTGATCATGGCCCTCGGCCTGCCAGTCCGCCGGCACCTTGATATCGACCCAGCGCGACACGTCGTAGGTCGGTTGTTCGAACCCGGCAGGCACAGCATCCGACGATGGCGACAGCGCGAACTTCCACAGTCCGTCGAGGCTCAGGAATCGCGCAGACTTCGCCGGATCGCCCGCCATCGCCGCCGCACGCGTCTCGAACGGAAAGTTGGTCGCGGACGCGGGCATCTTGTTGCGCGAGAAGACCGCGGGGTTTTCCCAGTCGGGACGCGCCGGATCGATCTGCACCGGCTGGACCCGCGGCGCATCCTGCGCGGCGACACCGGCGGTCAACGCAAGCATGCTCGCGCCGATCACTATGCTCGAAACCTTCACCCGTTCCTCCTGTATGATGCGCTCGCACCTTATTTGTCGGACATTATCGCTTTACGTCCGCGACGCAATCGCGCCGGCGCAATGACGCGCGATAAATTCTGCGTGCGGCGGCATCCGCGCCGCCGCCGCCGCGGTCACCGCCGCGATCCGCGCCAGCCGGGCCTGCGCGTCGTCGACCGACAGGCTTGCCGCGAGCGGATCGAACTCCTTGGCGCGAAGCCCCTGCCCGTCCATCACCGCGAGCCAGCTCGTCTTGCTGAATAGGTCGTCGGACTCGCGGAACACGCGTCCGGTCGCCTGGTAGATCCGGATGCGTTCGGCGAGGGTCTCCGGGACCGTCATCGTCCGGACATGATCCCAATAGGGCGTGTCGGCACGCTCGGTCGCATGGAAATGGAGGATGATGAAGTCGCGGATGCTGTCATATTCCGCGGTCATCAGACGGTTGTAGCGGCGGATGTCGGCCGCCTCGAAATCGCGGGTCGGCAGCATCTCCAGCAACCGCGCGATCCCCGCCTGGATCAGATGGATGCTGGTCGATTCGAGCGGCTCGAGGAACCCGCTCGACAGGCCGAGCCCGACGCAGTTCTTGACCCAGAACGCATCGCGGCGACCGGTGCGAAACCGCAGCGTCCGCGGATCGGCAAGCGGTTCGCCGTCGAGGTTGGCGAGCAACGTCGCGGTCGCCTCGTCCTCCGACAGATGAGCGCTGGAGAACACATAGCCATTGCCGGTGCGGTGTTGCAGCGGGATCCGCCACTGCCAGCCCGCCGCGCGTGCGGTCGACCGGGTGAACGGCGTCGGCGGCCCGTTCGACACGGTCGGCACCGCGATCGCGCGATCGTTGGGCAGCCAGTGCGACCAGTCCTCGAAGCCGGTGCCGAGCGTTACGCCCAACAGCAGCGATCGGAACCCCGAGCAGTCGACGAACAGGTCCGCCTCGATCCGCTCGCCCGATGCTAACGTGACGGCCTCGATGAACCCATCGGCTGCTCTTAGCGCAACGTCGACGACGCGCCCTTCGCGCCGCACGACGCCGGCCGCTTCGGCATGCGTGCGGAGAAACCGCGCATACAGCGACGCATCGAAGTGGAATGCGTAGCCGATCCGGTGCAGCGGCGTGTTCCCGCCATCGGTCAGCGGCCGCATGAACCGGCCGTCCTTCGCGGCCTGTGCGCAGATCGAGTACGCCTCCAGCGGATCGGCCAGGCCTTGCGTGCGAAGCCGGTGCCACAATCCTTCGAACGGGACCGCGCCGATATCGGTGCCGTAGACGCCGAACGGATGGAAATAGCGCGTGCCCGGCCGCAGCCAGTCGACGAACTCGATCCCGAGCTTGAAGCTGCCCATCGTCGCCTTGACGAAGGCATCCTCGTCGATCCCGAGCAGCGCATTGAACGCCTGGATCGGCGGGATCGTCGCCTCGCCGACGCCGACGGTGCCGATCTCCTCGGATTCGACCAGCGTGATCGCGACATTGTGCGTGCCGAGCACCCGCGCCAACGCCGCCGCCGCCATCCATCCCGCGGTACCGCCCCCGATGATCGCGATGCTGCGCAAGGCCCGGTCGCTCATGCCGCGCTCCGGCCCGTGAGAAAGAGATTGCCGGTGAGGCGCCCGCGTCGCGGATCCGCCGCAGTGGCATCGACCGTAGCGATCAGCCCCGAATGCAGCAGCGCGGCGCGGTAGAGGATCAGCCGGTCGGGCCTCGCCGCGACATCGTGGATCCGCGCGAACAACGAATCGTCGATCGCGCCGGGATAGCCGGTGGGGAGGTTGGCCGGGTCGGCCATCTCGCGGTCCAGCGCGGACTGATACCCCGCCGCCCGCGCCGCATCGACGGTTTCGAACCCGGTGTCGCGATGGCGAAAGAAACCCGTACCGCCGTGCCGTTCGCCGCACAGATAATGCACCGTTGCGAACTGGAGCCGGTCGACCGCATCGACGTGCGGCACGCGCTGATCCGGCGTCAGCGCGGTCGGATCGGTCGTCACGAGCGAGAAATTGCCGCGCGCCCGCACCGGCATCACAGCGCCGACGCCGAAATACTCCGCGATCAACGGCAGGACGAGGCGCACCATCCGGTCGATATAGTCGGCGGGGGCTGGCCCGAGCAGCCCCGGATAGCCGATACCGACCGACGCCGCGCCCGCGAATGTCGAGCGTGTCGCGGCATAGTCGACCAGGCCGTCGACGTTTCCCAACGCGCGATCGACGACGACCACGGGTTCGCGCTCGTTTCCGATATACTGGACCGACACATTGTGGTCCGCGGTCCTTTGCTGGATCGTCATGACCGAATTCATATCCGAAAAAATACCGGCGTGGCAGGGGAACGCCACGCCGGCAGAGGGGGACGGGAAGGTCAGTAGGTGGCGCGCAACGAGAAGCCGAAGCGGCGATCGTTGAGCGTGTATTGCAGCGGTTGGCTGGTCGTGCCGATGTACGTCACGTTCATCCGATTGGTCAGGTTCACCGCATCCACCGAGAAGGCGAAATGTTCGTTGATGTTGTAGCTGATCGAGCTGTCGAGCGAAGCATAGGGCTTCTGGAACTGCGGTATGCCGTTCGCGCCGCTGCCCGACGTCGTGTCAAGATACTTGCCGCGCCAGCTCCACGCCAGACGCGCGGTGATCGGCCCCTTCTCGTACAAACCGACCAGATTGTAGCTGTGCTTCGAGAGCTTCTCGAGCGGCACCTGCGTCGGGATCGCCGAGCCGGTGGTTGCGAACGGGTTCGAAACGCTGCTGTCGACGAAGGTGTAATTGGCCTGGATTCCGAGGCCCTTCAACGCGCCCGGCAGGAAGTCGAAGAACTGCTGATAGGCGGTCTCGAAGCCCTTGATGTTACCCTTGCCCGTGTTGACCGTCGTGCCGATGTCGTAGGCGGTGCCGTTGAACGTCTGGACGACCGTGCCGCCCGCGAGGAACCCGTCGACCTTCTTGTAGAACGCCCCGAACGTGAACGAGCCGGTCGGCGCGAAATACCATTCGAGCGTGCCGTCGAAATTGGTCGAGGTGATCGGCTTCAGATACGGATTGCCCGAGCCACCGCTGGGTCGGCCCGTGATCGGGCTCACAACCGTTGCGGCGTTAAGCGTGACGTTGGTCGACAGCTGATCGAAATTCGGCCGCGCGAACGATTTGCTGAAGGCGAAACGCGCCTGCAGCTTCTCGGTCAGATGCGCGCGCAAATTGAAGCTCGGCAGCGCCTTGGTGTATTGGCGGTTCACTTCGAGCGGCGCGAGCGTCCCGTCGCTGTTGAAGACCGTCCCCTGCGATCCGGTCTTGGTCTGCACCACACGCACACCTGCCGTGCCGTCGATCTTGAGCCCGGCGATCGCAGTCTCGTAGTCCGCCATCACGTAACCGGCGACGCTGCGCTCGGTCTGGTGATTGAGATCGCCGGGGGTGAACGCGGTCTTCGACGTGCCGCCGAACAGCGCTTCGGTCTTGGTGATGCTGTCGAACAATCCGCTGCCCGCAGCAAAGCTAGGATACACGATCCCGCCCGGCAGCGTCTTGCCATCGAAGAAGTTTTTCGAAGGCCCGCCCATCGTCAATTCGGGGTGCGCAGAGACCGGAACGAACGGAATGCCAGCAGCCGACGAGCAGCTCGGATTAGGACCGGTCGGCAGCAGGCAATAGGCATTCCACGTGCCACGCAGGTCGACGGTGCTGTCGGCATACCGCGCGCCAACGCGCAGCTTTTGCAGCACGCTGCCCTCGACGTCATATTCAAGGTCGTATTGCAGCGCGAGCTGGTCGGCATCGTTCCGCGTGATCGAATCCGCGATATAGGTGAAGGCATAGTTGTTCGGATCCGACAGCAACGCGGGGTTGCGCACGTTCCACACCGGACGAGATCCGCGCAGATCGAAATCGACGATGCTCTGGTTCTTGGCCGAATACGGGGTCTGCCCGGTCTGGTCGTACAGCGAGACGACGAACCCGTTGCGATCGGCATCGTAGGACGACTTCAAATACTGCGCATCGAACTTCATGTGCAGCCGGTCGGTGACATCCCACTTAGCATTCAGCGTATAGTTGCCCGTCGTGTTCGTCAGATCCTGATCGTACCGCGCCGATTCGAACACCTGGTTCGACAGCGAGCCGGACGTTGCATAGCCGGCCGAATCGAACGTAAACGCCGCGCCGTCGGTCGGCGTCGTTGCCGTATTGCCGTTGTTGTTGAAGTAATAATATTTGCCCTGACGGGCGAACTTGTACCGCGAGTAGAGCGCCTGCGCCGTCAACAGGAAGTTGGGCGCGGCCTGCCACTGGAACGCGCCGGCGATGCCTAGTCGATTGCGGTTGCCACCATCGTCGTAGATCTGCTCGCCGAACGGCACCTGCGCATTGGCGGGGGCGCCGGGAATATTGCTGGTCTTCGGGACGGGACCGAACTGGCCGATCAGCAACGCGTCCTGGCGATAGGCGCTCTTCGCATAACTGGCGTTGAGCAGGATGCCCATCTCGCCGACGCCGGTCTGGAAGCGGTTGCTGTATAGCGCCGACCCCGACCCACCGAACTTGTCGGCACGGTCGTAATAATTGCCCTTCAGCGTGGCGCTGACCAACTGGCCCGGCGAATCGAACGGCAGGCGCGTGCGGATGTTGACGACGCCGGCGACGTCACCCTCGATCGTCGACGAGGGCGGGTTCTTGAACACGTCGATACCCGACAGCAATTCCGGCGGCACCGCTTCGAGGTCGAGCGTACGACCGCCCGACGCGGAGATCGCCGCGCGGCCATCGATGAAGTTGCTGACCTGTGTGAGACCACGGACGGTGATCGCCGGCTGCGTGCGGTGATCGAAATCGGTCGCGCCTTCGCCGTAGCGGCGCTGGATCTGGACGCCGGTGATCCGCTGCAATGCCTCGACCGTGTTGGCATCGGGAAGCTTGCCGATATCCTGCGCGTTGACCGAGTCGACGATCTGGTCGGACTTCCGCTTGATCGCCTGCGCGGACCGAAGGCTCTCGCGAACGCCGGTCACGACGATGTCGTCGTTCGAGACGCCCTGCGCGGCGGCCTGATCGGCATTGAGCGTGCCACGCTGTTGGTCGGAGGAGGTCTGCGCGGGAAACGGCGGCGGCACGGGCGCGGGGGCAGTCTGCGCGAACGCCGGCATGGCGGCAGGCATCGCGATGCCCGCGATCACGACCAGCGATCCGCCAATCAGCATGCGCGTACGAAACGGAACCATGAACGATCCTCCCCATCAATGTGTTGCCGTCACGTCGAGGGCCGAAACCCTGCTTGTCGGTCTGTTGTCTGACTTATTACCAACTTGGTATTGTAGGACAAGTGCTATTTTTTGTACGATGCGTCATCGCAGTTGAGACACGCTACCAACGGTGGCTGTGTCGTGACGAAGCGTGCGACACAGCGTAACGGGGATGGATGGACATGGTTGACGCACCACGGGGACGGCCCTCGCACACGCAATTGGCGCGCGAGCTCGGGATTGCGATCGTCACCGGCGTGCACCCGGTCGGGTCGGTGCTTCCCGGCGAGCACGAGATCGCGATCCAGCGCGGCGTATCGCGCAGCCTCGTCCGCGAGGCGTTGCGGATGCTCAGCGCCAAGGGTCTGCTCGAAAGCAAGCCCAAGGCCGGCACCCGGATCCGCGAGCGTGCCTCGTGGAACCTTCTCGATCCCGACGTGCTTGCCTGGATGTTCGAGGGCGAACCCGCGGTCGGCTTCGTCCACAGCCTGTTCCAGCTCCGCCTGATCGTCGAACCCGCCGCGGCCGAGTTCGCCGCCGCGCTGCGGACCTCGCGCCACGTATCGCGGATGGGGCACGCGTTGGAGCAGATGCAGGAACACGGTCTCGCCAGCCCGATCGGCCAGGCGGCGGACCAGACCTTCCACCACGTCATCCTCGAGGCGACGCAGAACGAACTGCTGGTCAGTCTGGCGGGCAGTATCGGCGCTGCCGTGCGGTGGACGACGATCTTCAAGCATCGCCAGACCCGCAAGCCAAGCGACTCGATGCCGCAGCATCGCGCGCTGTTCGACGCCATCGCCGAAAGCGATCCCGCGGGCGCGCGCGCCGCGACGATGGCGCTGATCGCCCAGGCCCAGGCGGATACCGAATTGTCTTTGCGCAGCTGATCCCGTGCGAATCGCCTGAAGAGTCGTCTCCGGCTTCACGCCGACCTTAAGCCGCGGCCTTCATAGATACGCGCGACCACGTTGACCTTCCCGATCGACGCACTAGTCTGACAAGTCATGAAAAGGATCGCAGCCTCAAGCGCGCGACCTGCGAACGGGAGACGAGAGCATGACGATTACGCGCCGCACGATGCTGTCCGGCAGCGCTGGACTTGGCCTCGCCTCGCTCGCTCCAGCCCCCCTCGCCGCCAGGACCGCAGGACCGACGCTCGCGCCGACCCCGCCGATGGGCTGGAACAGCTGGAACAGCTTCGCGACGACGATCACCGAGGCGCAGGCGATCGAGACCGCACGGATCATGGCGCGCACCTTGCTCCCGTCGGGCTACGACATCTTCACCGTCGACATCCAGTGGTACGAGTCCGAGGCCAAGAGCTACACGTACAACGCCGCCCCAAAACCGAGCCTCGACGCCCATGGACGGCTGATCCCCGCACCAAACCGCTTTCCGTCGAGTGCCGACGGCAAGGGATTCCGCAAACTCGCCGACACGGTGCACGCGCTGGGATTACGCTTCGGCGTCCACCTGATGCGCGGCATCCCCCGGCTGGCGGTCGAGCGCGACCTGCCCGTACTCGGCACGAATACCACCGCACGCGCGATCGCCGACACGTCGAGCACCTGCCCGTGGAACCCCGACATGTACGGCGTCGACATGACCAAACCCGGCGCGCAGGCCTATTACGACAGCGTGTTTGCACTGTTCGCATCCTGGGGCGTCGATTTCGTCAAGATGGACGACATGAGCCGCCCCTATGATGCACACGCCCCCGAGATCGAGGCCGCCGCCGCAGCGATCCGCAAGACCGGCCGTCCGATCATACTCAGCCTTTCGCCCGGTGAAACCCCCGTGCCCCGCGCGGAACACGTCGCGCAACATGCGCAGATGTGGCGGATTTCCGACGATTTCTGGGACAGCTGGCCGATGCTGGAGGCGCAGTTCACCCGGCTCGAAAACTGGAACGCGCACCGGCGGATCGGCGGCTGGCCCGATGCCGACATGCTGCCGCTCGGTCGCCTATCGCTCGGCGAGCGCGACACCAAGTTCACGCCCGACGAACAGCGGACGCTGATGACGCTCTGGTCGATCGCGCGCTCGCCGCTGATCATGGGCGGCGACCTGCGTCATCTCGACGCGCCCACCCTCGCGTTGCTCACCAATCCCGAAGTGCTCGCGGTCAATCAGGCAAGCCGCGACAACCAGCCGCATTTCGTCGCGGACGACACGCGCGTCTGGTCGGCGCGTCCCACCGCAGGTGCGGGCACGTATCTCGCGCTGTTCAATACCGGCAAGGCAGCGCGCGACGTCTCGGTCGATCTCACGATGCTCGGGGTCGCCGGTCCCGCCAAGGTCCGCGATCTGTGGACCCGCACAGATACGGGCGTCGCCAAAACGCGCATCACGCGACGACTGCCGTCCCACGGTGCCGGGCTGTACCGATTGACCGCGGCATGATCCGCCACCTGATCGCAGGCCTCGCGCTCGTCGCGACGCCGCTTGCCGCCCAAACCGTATCGTCCCCACCATCCGCCGAGCCGACCGTCGCACTAACGATCCGGCCCGCGGTCGATCGCCCCGGCACCGTGTTCGAAGGCTGGGGTACCGCGCTCGCCTGGTTCGCCAACGTCACCGGCGGCTATCCCGATGCGACGCGCGAGCGGCTGGCCGACCTGTTCTACGGCAAGAACGGCCTCGGCTGGACGATCGCACGGTACAATATCGGCGGCGGTAATGCCGCAACAACGAAGCCCTATCTCCGCACCGGCGCGGCGGTGCCGGGGTTCTGGCGCCAACCGGCAGGCGCGGTCGGAGCCGACTGGTGGCGCCCCGATGATCCGGCGATGTGGAACTGGTCCGCGGATGCCAACCAGCGCTGGTGGCTCGACGCGATCCGCCGCCGCGTGCCGTCGCCGATCTTCGAGGCGTTCTCCAACTCGCCCCCCTGGTTCATGACGGTCAACGGTAGAGTCTCCGGCGCGGTCAAAGGCACCGACGACAACCTCCGCGCCGGACAGGAGCGCCCGTTCGCCCAGTATCTCGCGCGCGTCGTCGGCGAACTCGAGCGACGCCATCACATCCGCTTCCGCACGCTGTCGCCGGTCAACGAGCCCAACACCGATTATTGGTTCGCGGCGAACACGCAGGAGGGCGCGCACTGGTCGCCCGCGCGCCAGGCGGCGATGATCGATGCCTCCGACGACGCGCTGAAGGCGGCGGGGCTGAAGACCCGGATCGCCGCCCCCGACGAGACGAATTCGCACCTCTTCGTGATCGATTGGGCCGGATATCCAGCCGCGACCCGCGCCCGGATCGGCCAACTCAACGTCCACAGCTATGGCACCGTCCACCAGACCGCGGTCCGCGATATCGCTCGCGCGTCGGGTATCCGGTTGTGGATGAGCGAAGACGACACACCGCTCGACAAGGACCCCGAATCCTTCACCGACATGGCCTCGGCTCTAGCCTTTGCCGAGCATGTCGTCGGCGATCTCAAACGACTGGCGCCCGCGGCCTGGGTGTTCTGGCAGGCGGTCGAAAATCTCAGTGCGAAGGACGGCAAGCCCGGGTCGAACTGGGGGCTCGTCAAGATGGACCTCGCGGCCGCCCCGTCCGCGCCACATCCGATCCGGATCTCGCCCAAATACTGGGCGATGGCCTCGTTCAGCCGCTACATCCGGCCCGGCTATCGTCTGGTTCCGGTCGACGATCCCGATACGGTCGGCGCGTTGTCGGCCGATGGACGCAAGATCGTGCTCGTCCACGTCAACGGCGGATCGATCACGCGTCGGCTGGCGGTCGCGCTTCCGCACGCAACGCTGCGCGACGTCGTCGTCACCGACGCGCGCCATCAGGCGGTCAGCATCGGCGTTCCGCGCGACGGCAGTGTCGATGCAGCGCCGAGATCGGTGACGACGCTGCTGTTCGACGCCGGTTGATCGAGCACGGATCGAGCTTCGGTTCGAACCGCGCAATCCGCTCCTTTCTCCGTCATGCCGGACGGCTTCGACGACATCCCTTTCGAACAAGCAAGCCGTGTGTCCCCGCGAAGGCGGGGATCCAGCCTGGGCTCCCGCCTTCGCGGGAAAACAAAGAAGCGCGTCGGCTCGACGGAGAAAAGCGCTCTCAAACTGAATGTCGCTCCGAGCTAAGGCGGCCGCCGACATCCCCCGCCGCGGCCCTTCCAGGATAAAATACGATTGTCGCCGAAGCGTCATCGAAGCGTCGCGAGCCCGTAACGTCCGACGGCAATGGCGAACGCGAAGCTGCACTAGAGCGGCTTGGGGACACACCATGAACCGTCTTTCCAGCCTGCTCGCGGGCGCCGCCCCATATGCCGTCGCAGCGTGTGCGTTCGCCGCACCGCTCTCGGCACAGACCGCCACCGATCCATCGGCCACGCTGGCGACCGACGCATCGGCGACGGCACCTGGAACGGACGGCGCGGGCGGGGACATCGTCGTGCTCGGCTTCGGCCAGAGCCGCCAGGTCCAGAGCGTCAACGCCGCCGACATCGCGCGCCTGACGCCGGGATCGAGCCCGCTCAAGGCGATCGAAAAGCTTCCGGGCGTCAATTTCCAGGCCGCCGATCCGTTCGGCGCCTATGAATGGGCGGTCCGCATCTCGCTGCGCGGGTTCAACCAGAACCAGCTCGGCTTCACGCTCGACGGCGTGCCGCTCGGCGACATGAGCTACGGCAACGTCAACGGCCTGCACATCAGCCGCGCGATCATCTCGGAGAACGTCGCGCGGACCGACGTCGCACAGGGTGCCGGCGCGCTCGGCACCGCCTCGACCAGCAATCTCGGCGGCACGATCGAGTTCTTCAGCGACAAGCCGCGCGACGTCATGAACGTCACCGGCGGCGGCACCTATGGCTCGGACAACACCTACCGCGCCTTCGCCCGCATCGACAGCGGCGATCTCGGCAGCGGCCTGAAAGGCTATCTGAGCTACGGCTTTCTCTCGACCGACAAGTGGAAGGGTGATGGCGTCCAGCGCCAGCACCAGGCGAACGGCAAGATCGTCAAGGATCTGGGTAGCCTCGGCTCGCTGACGGCGTTCCTCAACTTCTCGGATCGCCGCGAGCAGGATTATCAGGATCTCAGCCTCGACATCATCCGCCGCCGCGGGCTGCGCAACGACAACATCGCCGACAACTACCCGTTGGCGTTGCAGATCGCCAAGGTGGCACAGAACCAGGCGGCAGTCGCAGGCGGCACCGCGCAACCCTGGGCCGGCGTCGGCACCACCTTCCCGGCCGGCTTCGGCACGGTCGACGATGCCTATTACGATGCCGGCGGTCTGCGGCGCGATTATCTGGGCGGCGTCACGTTCGACGCCAACCTGACGCCAGAACTCACGCTGACCACGACCGGCTATTATCACGACAACAAGGGTCAGGGATCGTGGATTACGCCCTATTCGCCGACCCCTGCGGGCGCGGCGAACGCCGACGGCACGCCGATCACGGCAGCCAGCCCGCTCGGCTTCCGCACCACCGAATACGCGATGAAGCGCGGCGGTGCTCTCAGCAACCTCGCCTATGTCCACGGCATCAATACGCTCGAACTGGGCGGCTGGTACGAGACGAACACCTTCACGCAGGCGCGCCGGTTCTACGGGATGACCGATAGCGCCACGCCGAACCGCGATACGCTGCAGTTCCAGAGCAACCCGTATGCCACGCAGTGGGACGGCAAATACACCACCGACACGATCCAGTATCATGTCGGCGACACGATCCGCCTTGCCGACGACCGCCTCGTCCTCAACGCTGGGTGGAAGGGGTTCTACGTCACCAATCGCGCGATCATGCTGCCCGCGACCGCCTCGCCACTGGCGGTCGGCAAGATCAGCGCGAAGGACTGGTTCCAGCCACAGGCCGGGATCCTGTTCAAGCTGACCCCGGGTGCCGAGCTGTTCGCGGACTATAAGGAGAACGTCCGCGCCTATGTCTCGTCCGCGACGACCGGTCCGTTCTCGACCACCCAGGCCGGGTTCGACGCGATCCGGGGCCAGTTGAAGCCCGAGCGTTCGAAGACGGCAGAGGGCGGGCTTCGCTTCCGCGAAGGCCCGTTCCAGGCGTCGGCGGTCGGCTATTACATCGACTTCTCGAACCGCCTGCTCGGCTTCTCCAACGGCGCGGGAATCATCGGCAATCCGGCGACGCTGAACAACGTCGGCAGCGTCCACACCTATGGCGCCGAGGTCGCGGTCAACTACCGCATCTTCACGCCGCTCTCGCTGTTCGCCAGCTACTCGTACAACAAGTCGAAATACGCCGACGACGTGTTGTCGGCGAGCGGCGCGGTCCTCGTCGCGACCGATGGCAAGATGGCGGTCGACAGCCCCGAGCACATGCTCAAGGGCGAGATCGTCGTCGAACAGTCCGGCTTCACCGGTCGGGTCGGCGCGGATTACATGAGCAAGCGCTACTTCACCTATCTCAACGATCAGTCGGTGCCGGGCCGCGTGCTGGTCGATGCGAGCATCGGCTACCGCTTCGAGGGCGACGGTGCGCTGCACGGCGTGTCGATCCTCGGCAGCGTGACCAACCTGACCGACAAGAAGTATATCTCGACGGTCGGCACGAACGGGTTCACCGCCAGCGGCGACAACCAGACGCTGCTCGCCGGCACCCCGCGTCAGGTGTTCATCTCGCTGAAGAAGGGCTTCTGAGAACCGGGCGGATCACGTGTTCGCCGCGTGATCCGCCCGCAATCACCGTATGATTATATGACGTCCGCGCGTCGCGTAAGGCGCTTGTAAGACGATCGCGGCATCGGGTGGCGTCGTCGCGACGCGTCGTCGTCTGGCTCCTCGGCAACCGGGATCCAACCGGCGGCGTATCCACTTCGGAAGGCGAAAGACCTCGCCCCGTCGCGACATCCGCACCGAGGATGTTGTCCATGCCCGTCTGGCATACTCTGCAATCCGACCAGATCGTGGTCACGCAATCGGGTCTTCACGTCGCCGCGATGGTCCGGACGATCGGCGTGAAGGCCGTCGTCGATCCCGATGCCGAGACGACCACGATCGCCGAGCCGCTCGCCAAGCGGCTACCGCATATGCCCGATCACGCCGCGCGAACCGCGACGACCGATGCGCTCCCGCTGCGCCCGGCCATCGACGTCAAGCTGCGCTCGACGTATCGGCCGATCTCGCAGGCGAAGTTCGGCGCGGTCGCACCGGATGGCGCAATGCTGGACGTCGGCCGCGATGTCTTGACGCACGAAATGCTGCGGCTCGATTTCGCAAGCGGTCGGATCGCGACAGTCGGCAAGACGGATATGGCGTCGCTGGGCAGCCGCTCCGTTCCACTCCGCCTGACGCTCACGACCGACGGCTACAGCGCGGCATGGGGTGATAGCCCGATCCCGTTCCATGCGGACGCGGCGCGCCAACCGGCGACCGTCGTTCGTACCGTGACGTACGGCGCGCTGACGCTTCCCGTCCATGACGATGGTCGAGGCGGGCGCTGGATCGGCTGGGATGCGTTTGCCGGCAAGCGGATCGTCCTCGACCTGCCGCACGCCACGATCTGGATCGAAAAGCCGGGAGGCTGACGAAGACGGCCGGTCATCCGCCGACTACGCCGCCGCCTGCAGCCTGAAACAACGCCACCGTATCGGAGAGCCGCGCCGCACGTGCCTGCACCGCCTGCGATCGCGCCTGCGCGTCGGTCGCGGTCGCGTTGAGCAAGGCGGGCGTACCGACGTCGCCGAGCGCCAGCTGACGCCGCACGAAACCGAGCGCACGACCCGACGCATCGGTCGCGCGCGTCGCGGAGTCGAGCGCATCGGCATCGGTCCGCAGTCCGGTCAGCGCATCGGACACGTCGCCGAACGCATCGAGCACTGCCGCCCGATACTGCGCCTTCGCCCCCTCCAGCGCCGCTTCGGCAGCACGCTGTTGATGACGAAGCGCGCCCGCATGAAAGATCGGCTGCGTAATCCCGCCGATCAGCGTCCAGAACGGGTTGCCGCTCTTGAACATGTCGCCGAACCGTTCCGATGTCCCGCCCGCCGATCCGCTGAGCGAGATCGCGGGCAGGCGCGCGGCAATCGCGGTGCCGACGTCGGCCCCTGCCCCTTCGAGCTGCGCGCGTGCCGCCAGCACGTCGGGCCGACGCGAGACCAGATCGGACGGTACGACCAGCGGCAGGTCGCGCGGCAAGGTCAGCGAGGCAAGCGTCGGCAACGGCGGCAGGTCCGATCCTGCCGATCGCCCGATCAACGTGCCAATCACGACGCGCTGATGCGCTTCGGCGCGGACGAGCGGTGGCAGCGCACCCTCAGCAGTCGCCAGTGCGGCCTGCTGCGTCGAGACGTCGGCGGCACCGACTGCGCCGAGTTGCTGGCGCTTGATCAACGTCTGCAGGATGTCGCGATTGACCGCGATGCCGGTCTGCGCCGCGACGATCTGATCGGCGAGCGAGGCGCGCTGGATCACCGCCTCGACCAGATTGGCGATGACCGTCGTTTTCGCCGCCGCGAGCCGCTGGCGCTGCGTCTCGGTCGCGGCGCGCGCGGAGCGGATCTTCGAGCGGGTGCCGCCGAACAGGTCGGGCGCATAGCTCACCGTCACCTGCGCGGTGTGCAGCGTGTAGAGCTGCTGGTTCTGGTCCGCGACCGCGGGCGACAGCGCGTTCGAAATCCGCGTCCGCTCCGCCTGATAGTTCACGTCGGCCTGCGGCAGCGCCGAGCCCGCCGTGGCGGAGCCCTGCTCGCGGTACTGGCGCAGCGTCGCCTCGGCCACGGCGATATCGGTCGCATGCGCCTGCGCCTCGCTCACCAGCGTGTCGAGCTGCGCGCTGCCGAAGGTCCGCCACCACTCCGCCGGCACTGCCGCGAGCGTAGTAGCCTGCGTCGCGCCGCTTGACGGTGCGAAGGTCTGTGTGGCGGGAGTCGGCGGCAGGCTGGCATGCGCGTCGAGATTGCGCGGGCCCATCGTGCAAGCGCTGGTGACGCCCGCAAGCAGGAGAATGGCGAGACGCTTCATGCCCTGGCCTCCGTATGGCCGTCAGTATTGGGATGGTGCCCGACGTCGCGCCCGTGCGCACCGCGATCCTCCGGCGGCACGCGCTTCGAGAAGCGGGCGATCAGCACCGGCAGCACCAGCAGGATCAGGATCGGCGCGAGCGTCATGCCCCCGACCACGACCAGCGCGAGCGGCTTCTGTACCTGGCTGCCGATCCCGCTCGACAGCGCGGCGGGGAGCAGGCCGATCGCCGCCACCAGGCACGTCATCACGACAGGGCGAAGGCTGTGGCGAACCGTGGTCGCGAGCGCATTCTCGCGCGCGAACCCCTCGTCGACCGCATGATTATAGGTCGTGACCACCAGGATCCCGTCCATCACCGCGATCCCGAACAGCGCGACGAACCCGATCGCCGACGAGATGCTGAACGCGGTCCCGGTCAGCGCGAGTGCGAGCACGCCGCCGATGATCGCCATCGGGATCGCCGAGAACGCCAGCAGACTGTCGCGGATCGAGCCGAAGTTCGCATAGAGCAGCAGCAGGATCACCAGCAGGCTGATCGGCACCACCACTTCCAAGCGCGCGACCGCGTTGTTGAGGTTGTCGAGCTCGCCCGCCCATTCGAGGTGATAGCCCGACGGCAGGTGCACGGTCTGGCCGATCCGCGCATGCGCCTCGTCGACCGCCCCGCCGAGATCACGGCCGCGGACCGAGAACTTGATCGGTATGTAGCGCTCCTGATGCTCGCGGTAGATGAACGAGGCACCGGTCGTCAGCTTGACGTCGGCGACCTCGGACAGCGGCACCTGGATCGTGCCCGCGCCATCGGGCGACGGCGCGCCGATGGTGATCCGGCGGATCGCGTCGATCGTGTCGCGCTGCTCGGGTTTCAGGCGGACGACGATCGGGAAGTGGCGATCGGTGCCCTTCTCGTACAGGTCGACGTTCGACTGCCCGCCGATCGCCGCGGCGACGGTCGCGTTGATGTCGTCGGGGGTCAGGCCGTAGCGTGAGGCACGCGCGCGATCGACGTCGATCCGCACCGTCGGCTGGCCGAGCGACTGGAACACGCCAAGGTCCTCGATTCCGCGGACCTTGCCCATCTGCGCCTTGATCTGGTTGGCATATTTCTCGAGCGTGGTCAGGTCGGGGCCGAACAGCTTGATCGAGTTCGCGCCCTTCACGCCCGAGGCTGCCTCCTCGACGTTATCCTCGATGATCTGCGAGAACGAGAAGTCGACGCCCGGATATTTGGCGCTAAGCCGCTTCGACAGTTCCTCGGTCAGCGTTTCCTTGGTGACGCCGCTCGGCCATGTGTCGAACGGCTTCAGTGGCACGAAGAACTCGGCATTGAAGAACCCGGTGGAGTCGGTCCCGTCGTCGGGGCGGCCATGCGCGGACAGGACTGCCTGCACCTCGGGATATTGCGTCAGGATGCGGCGGACGCCGTTGACCACCGGCTGCCCCGCCTCGAGGCTGACCGACGCGGGCAGCGTCGCGCGGATATACATGTTGCCCTCTTCGAGATGCGGCAGGAACTCGATCCCGAGTGAGCGCACGCCGACCAGAGCGACCGCCATCAGCAGCAGCGCGCCACCGATCGCGACGACCCGGTTGCCCAGCGCGAACGCCGCCGCCGGCTCGTAGACGCGGCGCAGCTTGCCGACGATCCACGTCTCGACCTCCGACAATTTGTCGGGCAGCAGCATCGTCGCCAGCACCGGCGCGACCGTGAAGGTCGCGATCAGGCCGCCGGTGATCGCATAGGCATAGGTCTTCGCCATCGGCCCGAAGATATGGCCCTCGACGCCAGTCAGCGTGAACAGCGGCAGGAAGCTCGCGATGATGATCGCGGCGGCGAAGAAGATTCCGCGGCTGACCTCGGAACTGGCGCCCAGCACCGCCGAGAAGCGGTTGGCGAGTGTGTAATGCCCCTTCCCGCTTTCGACATGCGCGGACCGCTCGACCATGTGGCGGAAGATGTTCTCGACCATGATCACGCAGGCATCGACCACGAGCCCGAAATCGAGCGCGCCGACCGACAGCAGGTTCGCGCTTTCCCCCTGCAACACGAGGATCAGGATCGCGAAGGCGAGCGCGAACGGGATCGTCGCCGAGACGATGATCGCGCTGCGCAGATTGCCCAGGAATATCCACTGGAGCGCGAAGATCAGCAGTATCCCGACCACCATGTTTTCCAGCACGGTGTGGATCGTCAGGTGGATCAGATCGGAGCGATCGTAGATCCGGTCCAGATGGACGCCCGGCGGCAGGATCCCCGACGCGTTGATGTCGGACACTTCCTTCTGCACGGCGAGGATCGTCGGCATCGACTGCGCGCCGCGCTGCATCAGGACGATGCCCTGGACGATGTCGTCCTGGTCGTTGTAGCCGGCGATGCCGAGCCGCGGTGCGTTGCCGATGCGGACGTGCGCGACGTCCTTGAGCAACACCGGCTGGCCGCCGCCGGTGCCGACGAGCACGTTCTCGATGCCGCCGACCGACTGGATCAGGCCGATGCCGCGGACGATCGCCGCCTGCGCACCGAAGTTGATCGTCTGGCCGCCGACATTGCCGTCGCTCTTGGCGAGCGCGGCCAGTACCTGGGATACCGTCACATTGTGCGCGGCGAGGCGATCATTGTCGATCACCACGTCGTAGGTGCGCAGCTTGCCGCCCCAGCCGGTGACGTCGATCACGCCCGGAATCCGCTTGAACCGGCGCTGGAGGACCCAGTCCTGCAACGTCTTGAGGTCCATCACCGAATAGCCCTTCGGCGCGGTGATCTTGTAGCGGAAGATCTCGCCGACCGGGCTCGTCGGGGACAAAGTTGGCTGTGCGCCACCCTGGAGTGGGGGGAGCTGCGACAGGCGGTTGATGACCTGTTGCTTGGCCTGATCGTTGGTCAGGTCGTAGCTGAACTGGATCTTGATGTCCGACAGCCCGAACAGCGAGATCGCGCGGATCGCGGTCAGATGCGGGATGCCCGCCATGCCGACCTCGATCGGGATGGTGACGTTGCGCTCCATCTCCTCGGCCGACAGGCCTTGGGTCTGGGTGATGATCTCGACCATCGGCGGGACCGGATCGGGATACGCCTCGATGTTGAGGTTGTAGAAGCCGACGCCTCCCGCCACCAGCATGGCGACGAAGATGCCGACGATCAGCAGCCGCTGGCGCAGCGCGAATTCGACGATCCGGTTCATTCGCCGAGACCGGCTTCGTTGACGAACAGCGCGCCCGCGGTGACGATCCGCTCACCGGACTTTAGGCCCGCGGTGATCGTGACCTTACCGTCCTGCTCCTCGCCCGCGGTGACTTTCCGTGCGACCAGCAAGCCGTTGGGCCGGACCACCCACACGCGCGCATCGTCGCCTTCGTGGATCACGGCCGCCGCCGGCACCAGCAACGCGTCGCCGCTGTGCGGGCGCTGGATCGAGAAGCTCGCGAACATCTGCGGTTTCAGCGCGCCATCGGGATTGGCGATGGTCGCACGCACCGGCAGGCGGTGGCTTTGCGGATCGAGCGCGGCGCCGACCAGGTCGATCGTCGCGTGGAAGCTGCGCCCCGGCAGCGCGGGCGTCGTCACCGTAACGCTGTCGCCGAGATGCACTGCGCTCGCATCGCCCTCGGCGAGCTGCGCGATCAGCCAGACGCGCGACGGATCGGTGATCGTCATCACCGGCTTGTCGCCGCCCTGCGACAGATACTGCCCCGCCGATACGTCGCGCGACGCGATCAGACCGGAGATCGGTGCATGCAGCGTCGTAACGTCGTGGATGCCTGAGACTTCGCCGACATTCTCCAGCCGCGCGATCTCGCCCTGCGACTTGCCGAGGATCGACAGCTTGTCGCGAGCGGCACCGAGCGACGCGGCGGCCGTGCGTGCGGTCGCCTGCGCGGCGGCGAGATCGGTCTTCGCCTGCTGATAGTCCTTCAGTGCGCCGCCCGCCGTCTCGTAGATCTGCCGCTGGCGGTCGGCGGTCCGCTCCGCGGTGGCAAGCTGCGCCTGCGCGTTCTGTGCAGCGGCACGCGCCGCGAACAACCCGCTACGTGCATCGACGAAATCGCTCGTCTTCACCAGCATCAGCGGCTGGCCTTGCGTCACGCGCTGCCCCGCATCCATGAGCACGCGCACGACCTGCCCGGAATAGGGCATCAGCACCGGGGTGCTGCGGTCGCCGTCGACGGTGATCGCGCCGCTCGCCAACGTCCGCGCATCGGACGCACCATAGCCGACGCGCATCGTCGTCAGCCCGGCCATCTGGTCCTTGGTCGGCCGGAACGTGCCGGCAGGCGACACGGGCGCAGGCGCGGGCTCGTGATGCGTGAGCTTGCCGATCAGCACGACGATCAACACCAGCCCGACGATCACGCCGGCCGCGATACCGAGCCAGCGCATCTGCGCGGAGCGGGACAGCGAGCGTGTCGGGGGGAGCGTTTCGGGTGTCGTCGATGCGTGCATAATCAGCCCCTTGGGGATTAGACTGGAGCCGGTAGCGTCGCTGGCTTACAGCGCGCTTACGGATGCTGCACTGCACCGAAACAGGCGCGACATGGGCACCGGACAGGGGGAGATCGATGCGGATATTGCTGATCGAGGACGACCGCGCGCTCGCCGACGCCCTCTCGGCCGCATTGTGTCCGCGCGGCCTGTCGGTCGATCTGGCCCGCAGCGCCGACGAAGCCGACGCCTTTCTGCAGCAAGCCGACTATGCCG
The DNA here is from genome assembly GCF_003688625.1 of Sphingomonas sp. PP-CE-3A-406. Taxonomy (GTDB): domain Bacteria; phylum Pseudomonadota; class Alphaproteobacteria; order Sphingomonadales; family Sphingomonadaceae; genus Sphingomonas. The sequence continues at coordinate 312,527 of NZ_RCWY01000001.1, read as the reverse complement.
CGATCCTGCTAGACCTTGGCCTGCCGGACGAGGATGGGCTGGCGCTACTCCACCGGATGCGCGCGCGGGGCGATACCCGCCCGGTGCTGATCCTGACTGCACGCGGCACCATCGACGCACGGATCCGCGGGTTGAACGAGGGCGCCGACGACTATCTGGTCAAGCCGTTCGACGTCGACGAATTGCACGCCCGTCTGCTCGCAGTGCTGCGCCGCCAGGGTGGGTATCTCGGCCGGTCGCTGACGTGCGGACGGCTGACGTTCGATCTCGAAATCCGCGTCGCGCATGTCGAAGGTGCGACGATCGCGCTATCGGTACGCGAGACCGAGTTGCTCGAACTGCTGCTGCGGCGCGCGGGCAACGTCGTGCCCAAGCGGATCGCCGAGGATCATCTGTTCGGGCTCGGCGGAGACCTCGGCTCGAATGCGGTCGAAGTCTATGTCCACCGGCTGCGGAAGAAGCTCGACGAGGCGGCGAGCGGCACGCTGATCGAGACGGTGCGCGGCGTCGGCTACATCATCGTCGCCAAGCCATGAGCCTGCGCCTGCCGCGATCAATGCCCCGCTCGCTTCTGGGCCAGTTCATCGCGCTCCATATCGTCACTGCGCTGGTAGCGACGATCGCCCTGTCGCTCGGTGTCGCGATGCTGCTCCACAGCACCGCCGACCATTACCAGCGGCGGCTGCTCCGCCAGCAGGCCGCGACCGTCGCGAGCGCCCTGCCCGCGTCGACCGCTTTGCGCAGCGATGCCTTGACCGACGGCATGGCGGTCGCGCTCATCGACCGCAATCGCGCGGTGATCATGGCCAAGGGGCCCGCCCGGCCGCGGATCATCGCGGCGGTACCGATGGACCACGGGGCGCATTTCTTCCGCCGCGGCGCGATCGAGGCGTACAGCGTGCCGGTCGTCGGGGGGCGCTGGATCGTAGCGTCGCAGGATGGCGCGGCACCCGAGGTCATTACCGACGATATCGTCAGCGCCTTCCTCAAACGTTTTGCGCTCCTGGTGCTGCCGATCGCCGCGCTGGTGCCGTTGATCGGCGCGCTGCTGACCCGACGCCTGACCCGGCGCATGGCGGCAGTATCGGCTACTGCCGCCGCGATCGGTCCGCGGACCTTGGGGACGCGGTTGCCACGCGGCACGCTACCGTCCGAGGTCGAACCGTTCGCCGCCGCGACAAACGAAGCGCTCGATCGCCTGGAACACGGCTTCAATGCGCAGACTGCGTTCGCAGCGGACGTCGCGCACGAACTTCGCACGCCGCTTGCGGTCATCAGGCTGCGCGCCGATGCGATCGACGACGATGCGATCAGAGCCGGCATGCTCGCCTCGGTCGATCGCGCGGCGCGGGTCGTTGGCCAGCTTCTCGCGCTGGCCGATCTCGAGCGGCCGATCGAGGACAGCGGCGAACCGCTCGATCTGGCCGCGTTGGCCATCGCCGTCGTCACCGACCGCGCCCCCGCGATCATCGCCGCCGGCCGCAGCATCGCGCTCGACGATCGCTGGACGGGTAATACGGCCAGCGTGTTCGGTTATCCCGGCGCGATCACGCTTGCGCTCGAGAACCTCGTCGACAACGCCGCGCGCCACACGCCGGTCGGCACGACCATCACCGTGCGTGTCGGACCGGATCGGTGCCTGCGCGTGTCGGATGACGGCGACGGCGTGCCGCCCGAGCATCTCGCGCGGTTGAAGGACCGATTCTGGCGCGCGGATGGCGTTCGCGCGGAAGGCTCGGGCATCGGCCTTTCGATCGTCGATAGGGTCGCGCGCGCGCACCGCGGTGTCTTCGAAATTTCGCCTGGACACTGTGGCAAAGGGCTGAGTTTCGCGATGATTTTCGATCGACCGGGCTTGCCGAAAGATGCCGACGCCTGACCGGTCAGCGCTGCCGGTGTCGATCGTATCGCCGTCGCCAGTTCATGACGTGCGACGTCGATAGTTTCCCTGCGGTGATGGTCGCTACCGACGACCGGGATTCGTCGAACCCCGGCCGTCGACCGCCAAGCGGCGACACAGTCCACGATGGAACCGTATCGCCGCCGGTCTCAGAAGCTCTTCCGAATACCTCCGAAGAAGCCACGTCGCGCGCCATATTGCGGAGCGCCGACCCCGACGCCCGATCCGTCGCGCAGCAGATAAGTCTTGTCGGCGATATTGGTGACGTTGAAGCTGATCGCGACGCCCTTCAGCACGCCCGGCCCATCGATGTTCTGCGTGATGCCGAAATCTGCCGTGAAATACGACGGCAGCTTACCGCCATTGGGCACGATGCCCGCAGGGTCGTCCGCGCGCAGGCCGTCGCCGTAGAGCATCGTCACGGACGGGACGAGCTTGCCGAGGCCATCCTGGATCGACACGCTGCCACCCGCCGAGCCGGTCCAGCGCTGCGAATGGTCGGTGAAGATATAGTGATTGGCGATGTAAGCGATTTCGTCGGGCTGGAAGAAATACTGGCTCGAGACGATGTTCCGGCCCTTCTCCTGCCCGCGCGCGACGTTGGCATACAGGTCGAGCGGCCCCTTGGTGTAGCTCGCCGTGACCTCGGTCCCCCACGCATAGCCCTTGGCGTAGTTGAACGGCGACAGCACCAGCGACGGCCCGAACTGGCCCTCGTCGAGCAGGTTGCGCTTGATCTTGTAATAGGCGTCGACGCCGAGCTTGAAGGCCGAGCCGAAGGTGTGCTGGACCCCGCCGTCGAAATAATGCTCGCGTTCGGCGCGCACCGGGTCCGCCGTCGTGATCGCGGTCGCCTTGGTCGTACCGGTAAACAGCGCCAGCGTCGGCGATGCGATCAGTTCCTGCGGCGGTGGCGTGAAGTTACGCGCATAACCGATATGGAACACGGTGCTGCTGTCCGCCTTCCACACCAGATTGGCGCGCGGGCTCAGCTGCTGCTCGTCCGAATAGGCGCGAACCGCATCGAACCGCGCGCCATAGTTGAGTGTCAGAGACGGGGTCAGCGACCATTCGTCCTGCAGATACACGCCGTAGAGCTGCCCGGTCCGGCCGCCGCGATCGTTGATCGTCAGCGGGACGTCCGAAGTCTGGGCCCCGGAATCGTCGACGGAGAAGACCCGCGAAGTGACGTTCGATCGCGTCCGCTCGTTCTGGAAGAACAGGCCGAAGCGCAGGGTATGGCTGTCGGACAGCTTGTAGCTGCCGTCGGCCTGCACGCCCGCGGTCAGGCTCGACAAGCGCGACGTGTCGGCGACGCCCGCGAGGATCAGGTCGCCACCCTGCGGATCGGGCGTGAACCGGGTCTGCGAATAGCGGATGAACGGCGCGATCTGGAAATTGAACGCTTCGCCGGCATATTGATAGGCCAGCACGCCGTAATGCGTGATCTCGCGCTGGTTCTGGTCGAGCTTGGCGGAGTCGTACGTCGACTGGCCGTTGAGCGTGTACGCCGGCGCCTGGCCCGGGTTGTTGGGGATCTGGAAATACCCGATCGACGTACCGCCGAACGCGGTCAGCCGGCTCGTTTCGGACAGGATGTCGGAGACATAGCCGAACCCGCGATACTGGCGCGTATGATCGTGGATCGCATCGCGCGAGGCGGTCGGGTTTTCGACGCCGAGGTCGTTCTCGAGATAGCTGCCCGACGCGAAATAATTGAGCCCGCCGCTTGATCCGTGGACACTTGCGGTCGGCTGGACCGTACCGCGACTGCCGCCGTAGAAACCGAGATCGCCGCCATTCTCGAACGCGCCGTTCTCGGTCTTCAGATCGATCACGCCCGAGGTCCGATAGCCGTATTGCGCGGGCAGCGTGCCGGTCAGCAGGTCGATCGACTTGGCGATGTGCGGATCGAACGTCGAGCCGAAGCCCGAGATGCTCTCCGGCACGATCACGCCGTTCAGCCGGTATTGGAGGTTGGCGTGCTCGTTGCGAACGTGGATCGCGCCGTAGCTGTCGAGCGTCACGCCCGGTGCCTGGAGGAGAACCTGCGCCAGGCTGCGGTTGAGACCGCCCGGCTGACGCTCGAGAAGCGCGCGATCGAGCGTATAGTCGCTCGACCCCAGCGAGGGGAGGATCGCATCGCGCGCGGCATCGAGCCGCCGCGCGGTCACGACGATATCGCCGCCGGCAGCTGGAGCAGGAGTCGCATCGGCGGGCGGAACCGGGGTATCGGCCTGTGGTGCGGCGGTCGTGTCGGCGGACGCGGTCTGTGCCGACACGCTGGCGGGAACGAGCAGGGCGAAAGGTGCAGCCGTGGCCACGCCCAGCAGGAGAAGATGTCGCATTTTTGAAGAGCTCCAAGAACCTAGAGCGACGGATCGCGCTTGCGCGACGCCGACGCAGTACGGACCGGCGTTCGTCGACGCCGCACCCGCGAAAATAGTGTCAGGCTTGGAGGGGGAGCGGTGGCGCGCGGCTGCGCCAGGCGTGCGAGCGCACGTTGCGGACGGATACCGATTGCAACAGCGCGGCGAGCCAGATCGTGCTGGTCGCGGGGGTGAGAACAACTGTGTCTTTGGGCAGGAGGAAGGCGTCGGCGTGCGCCAGCTCCCAGCATAACGGACAATCCGACTCGTCCTGCTGCGTCGAGCCGTCATCGGCCGCACCGGCGACGGCCTGCGCCCCGGCGGCGTGGACGATCGGCGCCATGTTCCGGTGCACATGCGTATGCACCTGGACGACGAGACCCTGGACGAGGATCGCGAACAGCGCCGCGACGAGCATGACGATGCGGAATACGCGGGCGTTCGCCTGCCGGAGCAGCGTACCCTCAGGCCGCTGGCCGATCTCGCATCCCCCCGTCCTCACGGTCAGTGCTTACATGTGATGTTGTAGTGTAACATTCAAGCGGCCCGTATACGCCAATCCGCTGGTCCGCAAGCGCGCTCGCGGATCTGGATTGTCGGGCCCCGTAAACCGATGTTGCGTTGCGGTACAGGATCGATGCGGCGGGGTGGCGATCCGCTGGTCCAGCCGATCATCATTGGCGCCCGCCAGTCTTCCTCCATGCCTGAAATGGAGGGGGAAGGGCCAACAGGATTTCGCGCCGTTCCGATTCTGCCCGCCTTACCCGACCTGCCCGACCAGCCGCTCGTTCATCAGCGTCTCGAAGGCGGCCAGCGTACAGAGCCCGCGAACCCCGCGCGCGGAACAGCCGACGATCGGCATCACGGTGCGATACGGTTTCGCCGCACCACCCAAAGGCGTGAGGTTGCGAATTTGATCGAGCGTCTGCGAGCGATAGACCGCGCGGACGTAGAGCTTTCCCTGTTGATCGGCGAGCCGTTCGAGCACGATCGCACCACCCGGCGAAGGATCGTCCGCGGCCAGCCCCGGCACGCGCCAGTGCAGGTCGAGCAGGCCGCCCAGATTGGCGATGTTGGTGTCATGACCCGACAGCATCGTGATCGCCGGCGCATCCTTGCGCGGATCGCTGATCGCCTGGCGCATCAAGGCGCCGATCCCCGACAATCCACGCGCCGCAACATATTGCGGTCGCGCGACCAGGCGGAATTCGACCGCATGCAGTTCCGACGCGCGGCCGATATCGGCGGCGGTGGCACGCCCCCACCCGACCTCGCGCATCGGCTTGCCGTCCGCATATTCGAGCAACAGGATCTGCGCGACGGTCGACGCGCGGTCGAGCGCCCCGGCGAGCTTCGGCCGTGCGCCGGACTTGAGCGGCGCCAGCGTCGACGGCTCGCGGGTGACGCCGCACGCCGATTTCGCCGCGCCGCACAGGATCGCATCGATCCGCGACAACACGGGGCGCAGGCGACGCTCCTCGCCCGCGATACCGGCGGGGCCGATGTCGTCGAGCACCGCCGCGCGCGCCTGCGCCGCATCGAACGGCACCGTCCCCTCGTCGATCGGCGAGAACACGGGATCGCCGATATCTTGTGGGCGATGCGCGATATCGAGCGTGCACCCGGGCGCGAGCGCGGCGCCCCAAGTTTGGGCAGTCGCGATCGTCCGCTGATCGCTGTCCGCGATGATCCGCATCGTGCCACATCCGGTCCGCGAGAGCACACCGTCTGCGATGAAGGCGGCGCGATCGGCGGCCGCCAACAGGCGCAATGCGTCGGCGCCGTGCGGGGTCAGATAGCCCGGCTCGACCAGCCATGCGGGCCACGCTTCGGCAGCGGTACCCGCGGGCATCGGCGGCGACTTGGTCGGTGGCCGGACACCGTGGCGCATCAGCATCACGACCCGGTCGACGTGCAACCCGGCCGGCACCGCGGCCTGCGCGAAGGCAGCAGACCCGGTCGAGGCCAGCAGGATCGCCGCGGCGGCGGAAAGGATCGATCGCATGGCAGAATCCTAGAAGTGGAGTTGCGCGCCCCAGCGAACCGACATGTCGTAGCGCTCGCGCTCGACCAGTAACGCCTTGCTGCCGATATAGCGACGCCACGGCGCGTCGGTCAGGTTCGTCGCGCTCGCGAAGAAGGTGAGTTCCGGCGAGACCTGATAGCTGGCGTTGACGTCAAGCTGGCCGTTATTGTCGGTATATTGGTCGAGCGCGGCGGTCGCCCCGAGCGTGTCGAGATAGGCCGAGCGATACGAATAGGCGGCGCGGACCGCGAACCCATATTTCTCGTAGAAGATCTGCGCGGTGCCGACATGCTTCGACTGCTGGAACAGCGGAATGTCGCCGGTCCGCGACGGCGTGCCGAGGATCGTGCCGTTGCCGTTGCCCCAGATCTGCGTGTAGTTCGCCGCCACGCCGAACCCGTCGAGCGGCGACGGCAGGAAGGTGAAGCGCGTCTGCAGATTGGCCTCGATCCCGTAGAGCTTGGCCTTGTCGATGTTGAGCGGCGTCGTAACGGTCGCGTTGGTCAGCGCCTGCCCGGCGAAGCTGCCGGTCTGGCCGAGCAGCGACTGGGCGTAAATCGGATCGTCGAGCTTCTTGTAAAAGCCGCCGAGCGAGATCAGCCCCTGCCCCGGCAGATAATATTCGACGGCGCCGTCGAAATTGAGCGCCTTGTACGGCTTCAGGTTCGGATTGCCTTGTGCGACCGAGTTGGGCGACGTCGTCTGATCGACCGAGACATACGGCGCGAGCTGCGCATAATTCGGCCGGCCGATCGCGGTCGTCACCGCACCGCGTACGACAAGCGCGTCGGTCAGGTCGTAGCGCGCGTTGAGACCGGGAAACACATCGGTATATTGCTTCGATCCGAAGCTGTTATAGCCCGAGGTCAGCGACGATGTGGCGGTGATCAGCTTGGCCTGGCTACGGTCGCGGGTCTGTTCGACGCGGACGCCGGGCACGAGCGTCAGCTTGTCAAACTTCAGCGTCGCCATCGCATAGCCGGCGATGATCCGCTCCTTCACGTCGTAATCGTTCGCCAGGCTGTTGGCGATCGACCCCGCTGTGTTGAGCGTGACGGTACCGGGATTGGCGGCGAGGTACGCTTGCGCGGCGGCGTAATCGATCCGCGGGCCGTATGTGTAGTCGCTCCCGTAGAAGCTGGTGTCGCCAAGATACGAGACGTTGGCGAGCGTAAACGTCCGTCCGCTGGTAAGCCCGTAGGTCACGTAGTCGCGGTTGTTGGTCTTGTGCCGGTCGAGATATTTCGCGCCGATCTTGACCACTGAGTCGGACCCGATCCCCAGTGGAATGGCGTAGTCTATCCGGCCTTGCGCCAGCTTCTCGACGGCGAGGCGCTGGTCGTAGTTGACGCTATTAAGCGCATAGGCGGTCTGTGCCAGCGTCGTCGTCGGCACGAAAGTGTAGGGCGTGTCGGCGACATCGTAATCGACCGTCAACGCGGTGCCGCCGGTCCGAAAATTATATTCGGAGCGGAGCGGGTCGCGCTTTTCGGCGCGTGCATAGCCCCCCGTCAGCGACAGATGGCCGGGCCCCAAATCGAATTCGCCCCCGCCCTGCACCGACTTGGTGTTATCCTTCTCCTCGCGCCGCCGGACGCGGACGCTGCCACGTCCGCGGAACCGGCCGGTGGTGGCGGTCTGGTTGGAGAAAGCGGACTCGTTGTCGATGATGAACTGGTCGCGGGTTTCGTTGTCGTCGAACGCCGAATACGTCCCGCGCAGGAAAAACTTGGTCGTATCGCTCGGTCGCCAGTCGAGATTGAGCACCGCGCCCTTGCGCGTCCGCGTCAGGTTATAGTCGCGCAGGCCATATTGGTCGGGCACGACGAAACCGTTCGCCGCCACCGGCACGCGCCAGTTGGTCGAGCCCTGGAAGTTCTCCGACTCGATCGGCCGCTTCGAGTAATTGACGGACAGGACGGCGCCGAACTGGCGGTCGGGGCCGAACAGCCCGCCGACCTGGATATCGCCCTCATAGGGATGCTTGCCGTTGAGCCGCGACCAGCCATAGGCGGCGCGCGCGTCGGCGAAATAGGCCTTGTTCCGATCGAACGCCGACAGCGTCCGGACATCGACCGACCCACCGATCGCGTTGGCATCCTGATCCGCGGTCAGCGACTTGGTGACGACCACCGCGCTGATCAGGGCAGACGGAATGTCGTCGAGCTTGACCTGCCGACCCTCTGGCTCGGGCGCGGGCAAGGTCATGCCGTTCAACGTGACGTTGACGAGATCCGGGTTGATCCCGCGAACGATGACGTAGCGCCCCTCGCCCTGATCGTTGGCGACCGACACGCCCGGCAGCCGGCGGACCGCTTCGGCGACGTTCTGATCGGGCAGCTTGCCGACATCGTTCGCAAACACCGCCTCTACGAAATTGTTCGCGGTCCGCTTTTCCTCGATCGCCTTGCGTTCGCCAGCGCGGGTGCCGGTCACCACGATGTCGTCGGGCGGGGTTTCCTGATCGGGTGCTGCTGAGGCTGCGACCGGCGCAGTCTGCGCTTGGAGCGGCCCCGTCAGGATCGCGCACAGCGACGCGCTCGCTGCCAGCGCAGCTTTCGAAATCCCGTTCATCTGCAATCGTCCCCGGCCCAATTGGGGATCGCCTACCGGTCACCTGCGACAGTTCCGCGACGATGTCGTGACAGATCCAAGTCACCCCGCGGCGCTGCCCGTCGGTGATCTCCGACGGTTAGTTTGCAGCGCAACGACAAGAAACCGCCCGTTCCCAAAAAGGCTCTATTTGTGCGTTGGTTAACACCATTTTGACTGTATCGTGCGAGGCAGACGCCGCGAAACGAGGCCGAGATGACGATCACCAAGACTTCAAATTTCAACGAGGACGACGTTCGGGACCTTCGTCTGGCCTTCGATCCCGACGGAACCCTCGAAAGCGATCTGCGTGAAATCTGGGCGGTCATCAAGGACGGCGTCGATGAGGACGTACGCCGGTTCTGGCGGCCGTTCGCTGGCGACGCCACGCCGTACAATCTGGAGCAGGACCGGATCGACGACCTCGTTCGTCGCGACATCGACTACACCGAACTCAAATTCACCGGCGGCCTGAACCAGAAGCTGATCGGCAAGATGGTCCGCCGTGGCCGGGCGAGCAGCATGGACCGAGCGACGGAGATCGCCTTCTCCGCCGGTCTGCTTCGCAGCTATCACGCGCGTCATGCCCGCCTGTCCGCGGCGCTGACGGGCAAGCCGGCGACGCTGACCCGGCTGACGCATTCGCTCTATACACTCTATGCGCTCGAGACCTCGGTCCTGTTGAATGGCGCCTCGCTGCAAAGGGCCGACCAGGAATTGGCCGACAGCGCCGAACATCGCAGCAAGCTGGAGGCGATCGACCGGTCGCAATGCTGGCTCGAGATGACGATCGACGGGACGATCGTGACCGCAAACCGCAACCTCCTGTCGCTCATGGGCTACACCATGAGTGAACTGGCGGGGCGTCATCACAGCATGTTATGCTCGCCGGAAGACCGAGCGTCCCAGGATTACGTGGATTTGTGGGCCAACCTGCGTGCTGGACGGTTCGTGCAACGCGAATATCGCCGGCGGGCCAAAGGCGGCGGCGATGTCCATTTGCAGGCAACCTACAATCCGATCTTCGATCAGCACGGTAGCGTGGTGAAGATCGTCAAATGGGCGACCGACGTGACCGCGATGCGCGTAGCAGAGCAAACAGAATCGGCTCGCGCGCAGCAATTCCGTCAGGAGGCGGAAACGCGCCGCAAGGCTCACGAAGACACCTTGTCGAAGCTTGCAGAGATCGTTGACGACATCGGTGCGGTCACGCGGCAGACGTCGATGCTCGCGCTCAATGCCTCGATCGAGGCCGCGCGTGCCGGCGAACGCGGCAAGAGCTTTGCGGTGGTGGCAAACGAAGTGAAAATGCTCTCGGGCCGGATCAAGGACGCGACGTCGACGGCGGCAAATGTTCTAACCTACGGCCAGCAATCGATCAGGCTCTGATCACTTAAAAATCCGCCGATCTTGATCAAGGTTGCTGTGATTACACGGACATATTCGCGGATCCGCTTCGTTTTCGATCTGCCAAATCATGGCTGCGGAGAGCGAAACATGGCTGTTAAATTTGCAGGAACGATGAACGCGATCAATCGCGGACTCGACGCCACCAAGCCGACCAAGGGTGCCGACATGGTGGAGGACTGGGAGTCCGCGCTCGCCGAGATCGACACGCCGGGTGCCAAGGGGATCCTGCGGGACCTCGCCGCGCTGCGCAAGCAGCTCGAAAAGGGTGAGCCCGATGCCGATCGCATCCACGCGCTGCTGCACCGTCTCGGTACGGCGACCACCAAGATCGCCGACAAGGCGGACAAGTCGCAGGAGAAGCTGAAGGCGCTCGGCGAGGCACTGACCGAAGCCGGCGAGGATTCGCCCGACGAAGCCGAGGACGTCGAAGCCGCCGCAAGCCCCAAGCGCGCGCGCAAGAAGAGCTGACCGACAACCGGGCCGGTCCGCCGGCCCGGTGTTATCAACGACGTAAAAAACCACGCCCGGCCAAGCCGAGCGTGGTTTTTTACTGTCTACCGAATGCCGAAATCGCGGTGCCGCTTCGACCCGAGAGATCGAAGCGGCACCCGAACGATTACGCCAGCGTACGAACGTTGGGCTCGCGATCCCAGTAACGCTTCTTGGCCGCGTCGACGAACGCGCCCAGCTCGACGACACCATCGTCCGCCTCGACCCCGGCCTTGTCGAGCAACGGCTTGGCCGCGGCGTTGTAGCCGATCGCCTTGAGATGCCCGAACGCATCCATGACCCACTGTACCGCCGCGCCTTCCTTGACGAGATTCGCACAGGCGTCCTTGCTCAGGATGACCGCGCACGCGTCGACCGTCACCGAGGGCTGACCGAACAGCTGCGCATCCGCGGCGATCGGCGATCCGTCCGACAGCGGGACCTTGCCGACCTTGGGCGCGATCGTCTTCGCCTGACCACCGGCCTTCTTGATCGCGTCCTTCAGCGTGTTCAGCTCGCCGGCGTCAGTGCCGTCGGCGATCAGGATGCCGACCGTTCGACCTTCCAGCGTATGCTTCTCCAGCGGACCACGAATGATCCGCAGCGCCGGCGACAGGTCCATATCGAGAACCGGTGCCGCGGTCGGCGATGCCTCGGGCAGATCCATCGCGAGGCCGGCAGCGACGCGCTTGGCCAGATCCTCGTCGACGTTGCGCAGGTTCGCCATCATCTGGATGCGGATGTGATCAAGCGAAACCTTCGACAGCTCGAACACGATCGCCGATGCGATATGCGCCTGCTCGGCTGGGTCCATCGAGCGGAAGAACAGCCGCGCCTGACTGTAATGGTCCGCAAAGCTCTCCGGCCGAATCCGCAGCTTCTGACCTTCTTCGTCCGACGGGAAGGTCTTGTAACCCTTGTCCGGATCCTCGCGCGCGCCTGCTTCCTCACCTGCCTTGGCCAGGCTGTTCGGCTCGTAGTTGGCGCGGCCCTTCGGCACCGCCATCTGCATGTGACCGTCACGCTGCTGATTATTGAACGGGCTGCCAGCCGCGGCAGCACGACCCTTGGCGGCATTGATCGGCAACTGGTGGAAGTTGACCGACCCGAGACGCGACAGCTGCGTATCGGTGTAGCTGAACAACCGCCCCTGCAGCAGCGGATCGTTCGAAAAGCCGATGCCGGGTACGACATGGCTGGGCACGAACGCAGCCTGCTCGGTCTCGGCAAAGAAATTGTCGGGATACCGGTCGAGCACCATCCGACCGACGATCTTCACCGGCAATACTTCTTCCGGAATGATCTTGGTGGAATCGAGGACGTCGTAAGGCTGGCTGTTGGCGAATTCCTCGTCGAACAGCTGGAGACCCAGCTCCCACTCGGGATAATCGCCGCGCTCGATCCGCTCGAACAGGTCGCGCCGCTGGAAGTCGGGATCGGCACCCGCGATCTTTACGGTCTCGTCCCAGATCGTCGACGCCAGCCCGGCCTTGGGCTTCCAGTGGAACTTGACGAAGGTCGACTTGCCGTCCTTGTTGATCAGGCGGAAGGTGTGGACCCCGAACCCTTCCATGTTCGCGAAGGTGCGTGGCAACGTGCGGTTCGACATCGCCCACATGATCATGTGGGTGGATTCGGGCATCAGGCTGATGAAGTCCCAGAACGTGTCGTGTGCGGTCGCCGCCTGCGGATAGCCGCGATCGGCCTCCATCTTGGCGGCATGGATCAGGTCGGGGAACTTGATCGCGTCCTGAATGAAGAACACCGGGATGTTGTTGCCGACCAGATCCCAATTGCCTTCGCGCGTGTAGAACTTGACCGCGAAGCCGCGCACGTCGCGCGGCGTATCGATCGAGCCTGCGCCGCCAGCGACGGTCGAGAAGCGCGTGAACACCTCGGTACGCTGCCCCTTCTTCTGGAACATATCCGCGACGGTGATGTCCGACAGGCTTTCGGTGCACTCGAAATAGCCATGCGCCGCGCTACCGCGCGCATGGACGATCCGCTCGGGGATACGCTCATGGTCGAAGTGGTTGATCTTCTCGCGGTAGCTCTCGTCCTCCAGCAGGACGGGCCCGCGCGCACCGACCTTGAGCTGGTTCTGGTTATCGGAAATCGGCGTACCGTGGTTGGTCGTCAGTACCGGATGATCGGCATCGGTGACCTGATGCGTCTCGCCACCGGTCCCTGCGTTGAGATCTGAAAAGTCGGTCATGGGAATCCTCGTGTCATGCCGACGGGGAACGGTTCGGAAACCATAAAGGTTGCGCGTCGGCGCTACGCGACAGAGGTTAAAAAGCTGCAATTTCAACATCGATCAGCCCAGCGTTCAAATCGCCGCTGCCAACCCTCATGACGAAAAACGCCTGATACGAGGCATCGACGATATAGAACCGTATAAACACGTTGTATTCCAGCGGTCCCGCCCGTTTGACGAGATCGAACATTGATCTTGCTTAGTGTCTTTATCTTTCCCGTATCTCCATCGAAAGTTTTGAAATTATCTTCGTTTAGAGCCGAACTGGCTCTATAAGGTGTTCATACGTTACCTATCGGCTGAGTGATCAATCGATATATCTTGATAAAAGCACGTTTCAGCTGGTAGCGGCCTTCGGGTAGATATGCGGAAAGTCTCAGGAGGAGATCGCGCCTATCTATTTGGGAGAGTGCTTTGACCGGACTATCAATCGAGGCCGGTGTTGCCGCATCCTCTGCGATCGATTCGCACGCGGGAGTGAGAAAAATATGTTCGGCGCGGGCAGGACTATCCGAGTCAGGCAATCGCGGCGGGAATATTATACGAAATTCCTTTCGTGATCCGGCGTCGCGGCCGTGAGCAACAGTCGACTCTCGTCGATCTGGCTGATCGGTGTCGCGATACCGGCGGGTCTACTGTTGGCGCCGTCGATCAAGGCCGATCCACAGGTCGAGAGCCGATCGGGGCCAATCCTGACGCTGGACGGGCATCGCTTTCGCGATCTGGACCGCGATGGCAGGCTCGATGCGTATGAGGATTGGCGGCTTTCCCCAGAACGACGGACGGACGATTTGCTTGGTCGCATGACCCTGACGGAAAAGGCGGGGACGATGCTGCACGTGGCGCTGCCGACGATCGAGACCGCTGCAGGCCCAGGGATCGGCCGAACCTTCGAGCGCTCTGACCTGGCGCGCATCACCACGATGGTGCGACTGCATGGCATAACCAGCTTCGGTAGCCGGACCGCTCTTTCCCCGCGACGCTTTGCCGAACAGAACGCTGCGCTCCAGGCGATCGGCGAGACATCGCGGCTCGGGATACCGATCACCATCACCACCGATCCGGACAAGGCAATGCGCGCGGCCCCCCGCGTCCAAACGAACGGTCGTGGCCGGATCGGCGATGGTGACACGCCGGCACCGATCATCGCCGCAGGACGTGCCGGCCGCGTTGCGCAGGCAAGGATCGACGCGTCCGTGCGACCGATCATGATCGCCAAGTTCGTCAGCGGGCTTTTCGAGAACCCCTACGCCGCTCCGGTCGCGGCGCAGGCAACCCGCTGCCGTTCGAACTGCGGTACGTGATGGCGGCGGTGACGCAACGTCCAACAGTTCGCCGAGGTTCGGATCAGTCGGTGGGCGCGGCCTCCACGAGCTCGGCGTTCGCCGATCGGCAGGCCGCAAGGATGGCGGGATCGCCAAGACGGTCGGTCACGAAATAATCGATCGCATCGAGGCCGGTGATCCGGATCGGCGCAGGCCGATGGAGCTTGGAGCGATCGGCGACGAGGATCACTTTCCGCGCCTGCGCGATGATCGTCTGCGATACGCGCACCTCGTCGACATCGAAATCGAGCAACGTACCGTCGCGATCGATCCCGGACGCACCGATGATCGCGAAATCGGTCTTGAAGCCGCGGATAAAATCCATCGCCAACGCGCCGACGACCGCGCGATCGGCGGCGCGGACGCGGCCGCCTGCTGTCAGGATCTCGATCGACGGCGAGCCGCGCAGGATGTCGACGACGTTGAGGTTGTTGGTGATCACCAACAGGTTGCGATGGCCGGTCAGCGCCCGAGCAACCTCCTCCGTTGTCGTGCCGATATTGATGAACAGGCTGGCGCCGTCGGGGATAAGCTGCGCCGCCGCCGCGCCGATCGCGGCCTTCGCCTCCGACGCGAACGCTCGTCGTACACCATGATCGAGATTGTCGACTCCCGACGTCGCCACCGCACCGCCATGCACACGCGACACCATCGCCGTTTTCGACAGTTGGTTGAGATCCTTGCGGATCGTCTGCGAAGAGACGCCGAACTCCGCCGCCAGCGCTTCGACGCTGACGCTCCCGGTCTGGCGCGCGAGTTCGAGAATCCGACGGTGGCGGAGCACGGCGTGTTCGAGCGGCGCCGCGGTCATGCTCGGGTCGACGGTCGGGCTTCGAAATAGGCGGTCAGTCGGTCGGCGGTCCCCGACGGGACATGCAGTCCAAGCTTGCTGCGTCGGTACAGGATGTCGTCGGAAGTTTGCGCCCATTCGCGCGCGATCAGATAGTCGACCTCGCTCTCGGTCAATCCGCCGCCGAAATCCTCGCCGAGCGCCGCAATATCGACGGCATCGCCGAGCAGCGCATCGACGTCGGTCCCGTAGGCACGCGCCAGCCGACGGAGCAACTCCGAAGGCAGCCCGGGCCGCGCGGCCGTCAGCCTGCCAAGGAACCGATCGAAATCCGCCTCCGGCATATCGCCGCCCGGCAGCGCGACGCCGGCGGTCCAGGCCGGGCCGATCGCGGGCATGACCTTCGCCAGTTCGGCCATCGCGTGTTCGGCGAGCTTGCGATAGGTGGTGATCTTGCCGCCGAAGATACTGAGCATGGGCGCCTTGCCCTCGCCCGCATCCAGGTCGAGCACGTAATCGCGTGTCACGGCGGAGGCGTTGCCGGCATGATCGTCATGCAAAGGACGGATCCCGGCGTAGCTCCACGCAACATCGTCCGGCGTCAGCTTGCGCGTGAAATAGCGGTTTACCGTCGCGATGAGGTACGCCGCTTCCGCGTCGCTGATGACCGGCGTGCCGGGCGCGGCGTCCCATGGCTGGTCGGTCGTGCCGATCAGCGTGAACTTACCCTCATAGGGAATCGCGAAGACGATCCGGCGATCCTCGTTCTGCAGCATGAAGGCATGCGCGCCCTCGTAGAGTTGCGGCACGACGATATGGCTGCCCTTGACGAGCCGCACCTTGCTATCGCTGCTGATACCCTCCGCGCGACCGATCACGTCGCTGACCCACGGGCCCGCGGCATTCACCAGGACTTTTGCGCGTATCCGATGCTCGCCCCCCGCATCGACGATCGTCGCCGTCCATTCACAACCCTCCCGGCGGGCATCGATCAGCCGGGTGCGCGTGCGAATCTCGGCCCCGCGATCGGCGGCATCGCGCGCGTTCAGCACGACTAGGCGGCTATCTTCGACCCAGCAGTCCGAATAGACGAACGCCCTGCCCTGTCGATCGGCAAGCCCGTTGCCAACCGGCGATCGGTCGAGCGCGATCGTTTCGGTTCCCGGCAGCCGCTTCCGCCCGCCGAGATGGTCGTAGAGAAACAGGCCGAGCCGCACCATCCAGGCGGGACGCGGCGATTGCGTCTGCGGCAGGACGAAGCGCAGCGGCCAGATGATATGCGGCGCCATGCCCCACAGCCGCTCGCGCTCGATCAGCGATTCCCGCACCAGCCTGAACTCGCCATATTCGAGATAGCGCAGCCCGCCATGGATGAGCTTGGTCGAGGCGGACGAGGTGTGGCTGGCGAGATCGTCCTGCTCCACCAACAGCACGCGCAGGCCGCGTCCCGCCGCATCGCGCGCGATACCCGCGCCGTTGATGCCACCACCGACGATCAGCAGGTCGTAGGCCGGAGACGATGATGCAAGCACGGGAATAGCCTTCCGCTTTCGATTGCGCGCGCTTTAGCGAAGTTCGAAGACAAACGAAAGGATTGACCGTCCTTTCAAACCGGAACAAGTCAGGCGCAAGCGGAAAGGATCACATGACCGGCAAGCACATCCTCGCGATCGACCAGGGGACCACGTCGACGCGGAGCATAGTCTTCGATTCCAAAGCCAAGCGTGTCGCGGCGGCGCAGGTCGAGTTCGCGCAGCATTATCCTGCGCCGGGCTGGGTGGAGCATGACCCCGAAGACATCTGGCGCGATGTCCTGTCGACGGCGCGCGAGGCGATCGCCAGGAGCGGCGTCGCCGCACGCGATATCGCTGCGATCGGCATCACCAATCAACGCGAGACGACGGTCGTCTGGGATCGCGCAACGGGCACCCCGATCCATCCCGCGATCGTGTGGCAGGATCGCCGGACTGCGGCCCGCTGCGCCGAACTGCGCGCGGCGGGCGCCGAGGACGAAGTTCGCGAGCGCACCGGATTGCTGCTCGATCCCTATTTCTCGGGCACCAAGATCGCGTGGATCCTCGATCACGTCGCGGGCGCCCGCGACCGTGCCGAGCGCGGCCTGCTTGCATTCGGAACGATCGACAGCTTCCTGTTGTGGCGGCTGACCGGTGGCACCGTCCACGCGACCGACGTCACCAACGCGTCGCGCACGCTGCTCTGGAACATCCGCGAAGACCGCTGGGACACCGCGATGTGCGACCTGCTCGGCGTGCCGATCGCGATGCTGCCCGAGGTTCACGACAACGCCCATCACTACGGCGTGACCGCCCCCGGTCTGTTCGACGCGCAGATCCCCGTCGCGGGCATCGCCGGCGATCAGCAGGCGGCGCTGTTCGGCCAGGCCTGCTTCGCGCGCGGCATGACCAAGTCGACCTATGGCACGGGCTGCTTCATGCTGCTCAACACCGGGGCCGAGGCGATCCGCTCGAAACATCGGCTGCTGACGACTCCCGCATATCGGCTGGACGGAAAGACCACCTTTGCACTGGAGGGATCGATCTTCGTGGCGGGAGCGGCGGTGAAGTGGCTACGCGACGGCATAGGTGTCATCACGCACGCGCGCGACACCGACGACATGGCGACACAGGTGCCCGACAATCACGGCGTCTACATGGTGCCCGCTTTCGTCGGGCTGGGCGCGCCGCACTGGGATGCCGACGCACGTGCCGCGATCTTCGGACTGACGCTGGGCGCGACGCAGGCGCATCTCGCACGCGCGGCACTAGAGGCGGTCGGCTACCAGACGCTCGACCTCGTGGCGGCGATGATCGCGGACGGCGGCGGAAGGCCCGCCAGCGTGCGCGTCGATGGTGGCATGGCGGCCAACGATTGGCTTTGTGGTTTCCTTGCAGACCTTCTCGAAGTCCCAATCGAACGCCCGGAGGATTTGGAGACGACCGCACGGGGAGCGGCCTTTCACGCGGGGCTCGCAACCGGTGTGTGGTCGGGTCTAGACGAGCTGGAAACGCTTTGGTCGCGGGACCGCTGTTTCGAGCCCGCCATGCCAGATGATCGGCGCAACACGCTCGTCGCCGGCTGGCACGATGCGCTGCAACGGACACTCAGGTAGCTGCAATCCGACCCGCCGGAGCTTCAAGACGCCGGGAAACCGTTTCTCAGGTTTTCTATTCAACGCGGTGGCGGCATCCGGACATGGATGTCAGCCGCGGACGGTACGAATCGCTTTACGGGCGGCGAGACGCGGCGCCATCCGCGCTGAACGACAAGCAAAGCGACGGCGGCTCCCAAAGCGGCGATACAGAGCTCAACCATACGACCGGGACGAGCGCGGTGGTCGTCGGCATGCCACAGCCCCTCCCACTCTTCGTCCGACCGGATTTTCCTGGCCGCGGGGTTGTAACGCGTATCGTACCGGGCATTGAAGTCGGTGTGGCCCGTCATATCAGGCTGCTTCCACTAAAGTGTAAGGCCATCGGCGAGGCTTGGGTTCGCCGGACGCGAGATCGATGTCGTTCGTCATGGTTCGAGATTACGGCGGGGGCGACTGGCGCCCCCGCCGGATAGCTTACTTGCCGCGCAGCGTGTTGATCAGCGCGATGCCGAGAACGCCGGCTACGGCGGCGGCGGTGAACGGACGCTCCTTGGAGAACTGGCGGACATAGTCGATCACCGGCCGAATATTGTCTTCCACGGCGTCCTTGGCCTGGCCATAGGTCTTCTGGACCGTTCCGCTCAGCTGGTCGGCGGCGCCTTCGGTCTGCAGCGACTTGTCTCCGATCGCGTTGCCGAGGCCTTCCTTGAGCTTGCCGCTGAGATCCGAGGTCGTGCCGGTGATGGTGTCGCTGTTCATGATGTATCTCCTTGGTTGTGTGTAAAAATGAACCGGATGCGAAACGTCTGAAAATCGGTCCGTATCCCGACCGTTCGATTTGGCGGTGATCGCGCCCGCGAGTCCGTCGCGCTAACGACCAAAGGGCTTAAAGCGGGGACGCCGGGTCCGTCAGGAGCCCGCAAGCCGCGGCGGCCTTGCCGACTTCGAGCGGAACCTTGGGATCCTTCACCTGCCCCGACACGCGGACGAAATCGCCGATCGTCAAGCGACCCGGCGTCGTGTCGCCCTGGCGCGACGCCTTTGCCGCGCGGCCGAGCTGCTGGAGCTGCCCGATCGACAGATTGGCTTCGAGGCGGTCGCCGACGCACTGCGACTGTACAGGCTGGAACCCATAGCCCTCGAGCGACGTGGCGATCTTGGCCGAGGGATTGACGCACGCGGCGAGCGACAATGCGCTGGCGCCGACAGCCATCAGGCAAAAGGTGGTTCGGAAATCGATCATCATAAGCCCCGTGTTGTCGGGATATGCCGCTCAAGCTCGATCGAGCCCGAACCATATACTCCCTGGACAAAACTCACGAAGGCGAAAATATATTCAGGTATTCCTGTACTATAGCAGCTGTTTTACGCACCGGCTGCGGAGCCTATGCTTCGCTGACCGGCTAGTGTCAGCGAAGCGCAGCGTTCAGGTTCAGCCGTGCGAGCGGGCCGCGGCCTTCTGGGCACGAGCCTGCTTGGCGTAGTGATGGTGCGCGATCACGCAGCCGGCGGCAGCACCCATCACGGCATGGCCCTTGCCGACGAAGTGCCCACCGACGCCGCCAGCCGCCGCGCCGCGGATGCAACCCTTGGCCAGCGCGGGCGAAACCGACAGCATCATCATGGGCAGAATGAACAGAGCACTGCGACGCATACGGACTTCCTTTTCGTTAAAGCAGACCCGCAAAATACCGATGACGATCGCGCAACGTTCCATGTGATTTTTGTCACATTCCTCGTGATCCGTTCGCGCCTGCTTCGTCGAGTCCGGCCACGACACCCGACAGCATTCCGCCGCCGACTTCGAAGCCGGCGGCGGTGATCGTTCGCTCGGTCAGACCCGGGGATCGACGATCAGAACGCGTAGCTCGCCGACAACGAGAAGGTCCGTCCGAACCCAGCGCGGTTGGTGCCCGCATAGGCGACGCCGTACAGCGAACCCGTCGTAGCAAGGTCGCCGACCGATGCCTGATCGAGACGACCGGACTGATCCCAGCTGTTGAACAGGTTGGCGACGTTCAGGCTGATCGTCAGCGGCTCGACCGGCTTCACGTACACGAACGCGTTGAAGATCCCCTGCCCGCGCTGCTTCAGCAGATTGCTCGAGTCCGTATAGGTCTTGGTCTGGCCCAGATACGTGAAGCCGATCGAGCCGAGCGGCAGGTTGAACGACGGCGAGATCGTGAACATGAAGTCCGGCGTCGCCGCCGGCGTGTTACCCGAATTGTTGCCGATCAGATCCTGCGCGATCCGCGAATGCGTGTAGACGATGTTCGCGTTGAGCGCGAAATGCTCGTACGACATCTGCGATTCCAGCTCGGCGCCATAGGTTTTGTAGCGCTGGAAGATCTGCCGCTGGCCCACCGGGCGCGTAAGGTCGTAATTGTATTCGGTCGCCTGGCTGCGGAAGCCGGTCAGGAACGCGCCATAGCTGAACCCGCCGACATTGCCGCGCTGCTTGATGCCCAGTTCCTGCTGCGTCACCGGGTTGACCGCGACCGAGCGGCCGATGTCGGTCAGCCTGCCCGCCGTGGTGAACGCACCGGGGAAGTCCGAGACGATCCGGTCGGCATTGGCGCGGTGGCCCTGGCTGACGCGGACGAACACGCTGGTGTTGCCGTTGAAGCGGTAGTTCGCGCCGAGCGACCAGTTGAAATAGTTGACGTTGTAGTCGATCTTCTGCGCCACGCCGCTGTTCAGATACGTGTTCTGCTCGGCGACCGACAGCGCACCGTCGCCATTGACGTCGAGCGCGGACTTGGTCGCTGCGGTCTGGAAGAAATTGCCCGAGGCATGGAGGAAATCATACCGACCGCTCGCGTCGAGGTCGATATGATCGTCCTCGTAGTTCAGCGTCGCATAGGGCGCGTTGCCGGCATAGTTCAGGTCGTAGTGGCGGTTGAACGCGCCAAAGCCGGTGTTGTAGCCCGTGATGCCGTTGTCGGTCAGACGCACGCCGGCGGCGTTGTAAAGGTCGATCATCGCCGGATCGTTCGCGGTCGCGGCGGTCAGGCTGCCGTTCCACTGCCAATCCATGTTGATCGTCTGATTATAGTGATAATAGGCGGCGCGGGCGGTGACTTTCCCGGCGCCGACGTCGATTTTGCCGGTCACGCCGAAGTCGTTGGCCCAATGATTCATGTTGTTCATCGCGGTGCGCAGCGTCGGGTTGCCGTTGACGACTGCGTTGCCCGCGACGGTCTGACCCGCGTTGGGCCCGTTCGCATAGCGTGCGCTGGCGGCGGTATAGATCGTGCCGTTCGCGGTGGTGACGGTGTAGGGATTGGCGCCCGAGGTGAGCGCGTTGACGTTCGTCAGGCTGCCGTAGAACGGTACCGAGAACACGCCATTGTTCCAGGTATAGGCGAAGCGGTTGTCGATCGCGAGATTCTTGCCAAAGTCGTAGTGGAGCTCGCCGCCGGCGGTGGTCGAGCGGACCGAGATGCCGTCCTTGTTGTTACCCTGCGATACCGAGCCATCAGAATTGACGACCGGGAAGGTCAGGTTGTTCTTCGAGAACGACGTGTCCTTGCGCGCGTCATAACCGTCCAGCGGGTAATAGCCGGTGATCGTGTCGCCCTTTACCCGCACGCCAAACGGCATCGAGGTGTAGGTCGGCGCGCGATCGTCGAGGCGCTTGAAGTTCAGGCGGATATAGCCGGCGTTGTCGTCGAACGTCTTGGTGACATTGGCCTTCACCTGGTAGCCGTTCTCCGCGGTGTAGCTGAGATCGCGCGGCCCCTCGCCGTTGCGATAGAAACCGCCGACGTTGAAGCGCAGCGTGTCGCTGATCGGCGCACCGTAATCGAAGTCGACCCGCTTGTCGTTGTAGCCGAGGCCGGTCGAAACGCCGACCCGCCCGCCCGCGGTCTCGCCGGTCTTGGACACATAGTTGATGACCGCGCCGGGCGCCTGCGATGCGCCGGTCGACGAGGTGCCGCCGCGGACCGCCTGCAACCGATCGACGGTATAATCGTAGCGCTGCCAGAAATCGTTGTTGCCGAACGCGATGTCGCCGAACTCGACGTTGGGCAGGCCGTCTTCCTGCAGCTGGACATACTTCGACCCACCCGATGCAAGCGGCAGGCCGCGTACGGTGATGTTCGAATTGCCGCCTGCGCCTGCAGTCGATTCGACGCGGATGCCGGGGATGAGATGGAGGACATCGGCTTCGGAGCGCGGCGTGAACTGCGTGATCTGTGCGGCGGTGACGTCGCTGACCGAGGTCGAGCTGCGGAACTTGGTCTGACCCTGGCGCGAGCCGGTGACGACGATGTCGTTGAGGAACTGGCCCGACGCGCCGCTGTCGTCCGCGGTCGTCGCTGCCGCCACCGGCGAACCGTCGATCGCGGTGTTGGTGGTCGCGGTCGGCGAGCTGTTGGCGGCCTGGCCGGGCTGCGCCGTGGTCGCCTGCACCGAAGGCGCGCCGGGCTGACCGGACGCTGGCGTCGGGACCGTTGCGATCTGCGCGAACGAGGGAGTGGCCCCCAGCGCTACGGCGAGTGCAGCAAGCGAAACCAGTGACGTCGATGGCAGGCGCATGATCGGTCCCCTCCTTGGGATAATGACGCGACCTTCTCCGAGCCGCTCGATAATCGCCCTCTAAAACCACTTACAATCGATTGCAACAGTCATTTCGCAATCGATTGTTGAGGTTTTTGCGATGATGTTGACGGAACATGGTACGCGCCCGACAAGGCACGCGATCAACCGAGCGGAACGAGCGATGGACGAGGGACTGGGCAGGACGGGACGGCGGGTGCGCAACATCGCCGAACTCGCCAAGCTGGCAGGTGTGTCGGCGGGGACGGTATCGCGCGCGCTGGCGGGCAAATCGCTGGTCAATGCCGAGACGCGGGCACGGATCCAGGCGCTCGCGGCGGAACACGACTTCCGTCCGAACCAGATGGCGCGCCGCCTGCGAACGCAGCGCACCGGCGTGATCGGCGTGGTCGTGCCGCTCGGCCACGAACGCCGCCAGCACATCTCCGACCCGTTCTTCATGACGATGCTCGGCCATCTCGCTGATGCGCTGACCGAAAACGGGTATGATGTGATGCTGTCCCGGATCATTCCCGATGCCGAGGATTGGCTTGAGGCGATCGTCGATTCGGGGATGCTCGACGGCGTTCTGGTGATCGGCCAGTCGACGCAGTTCGACGCGATCGAGCGCGTTGCAGGGCAATACCGCCCGCTGGTCGCGTGGGGCAGCCACTGGGATGGCCAGGTCCACTGCGCGATCGGTACCGACAATGTCGGCGGTGGGCGCATGGCAGGCGAACATCTGATCGCGCGCGGCAAACGCCGCCTCGCGTTCCTCGGCGAGGTGCGCACGCCTGAAATCCGTCAGCGCTATGAGGGCGTCGTCGCCGCGACCGCCGCGGCAGGGCTGCCCCCTCCCCTCCAGCTCGACACGCATCTCGCTTCGGACGTGATGGAGCACGAGATCGCCGCGCATGTCGCGCGGATCGGCCGCGACATCGACGGGCTGGCGTGCGCGTCGGACGTGATCGCGATGAACGCGTTGCGCGTGCTCGCCGATCACGGCCTGTCGGTCCCCGACGCGATCGGCGTGGTCGGGTTCGACGACCTTCCGCTCGCCGGGCAGACCGTGCCGCGGCTGACGACGATCCGCCAGGACATCGCTGCCGGCGCGAAGGCGATGGTCGCCGCGCTCTACGCCCGGCTGGCGGGCGAGGATTCACCGTCGGTCGAGATGGTGCCGGTGCTCGTGGAGCGCGACTCTACCTGAATAGACGCATGGTCTCCGTCGAGTAGAAGGCGGAACCACGGCGCGGCGGTGCCGCCGAAATGCGCACGGCGACGCTCGGGTGTATCCGGCGCGGCGCCCTTGAGACCCCAGAAATCGACGAAGCTGATGACGTCGAGCTCGCCCGTCACCCACCAGCAATAGGCCTGGAACGGCTCGGCTGCCGGGTTTGCTGCGACCAGTCCCGATCCGTTGAGCGAGCGCCACGGCCCCGCCATCGTATCGGCGACCATGCCGTACAACCCGGTCGGCGCGACGATGCCGGGCGCGAACCGCTTCGCCTGGGTCGACCAGAACAGATAATAGAGGCCGCCGTGCAACACGATGTGCGGTCGCTCGAGTTCGCTGTTCACGCCGATCGATTCGACCAGCGGCGGAGCGATCGTCCAGTGCGTGTCACCGGCGCGGCGCAACGCCACGCCGATCACACCGTCGTCGACCGCGTCGAGCCAGCCTGCCGAACCGGCGAACAGGAGATATTCGGCCCCGTCGGCGGGATCACGGAAATAGGCGGGGTCGCGGAAACCCTTGATCCGGCCATCGACGCCTTCGACCTGATCCGCACGTCGATAATGTGCGCCATCGGCGGCGATGGATTCGACCGGTTCGCTCCAGTCGAGCGTCATGCCGTCGACGAACCGTCCCTGCGTTTCGAACAGTCGCTGCTCGAAGGTGCGCGGACCGCCACGTCGTCCCGACGCGGTGAAATACATCGTCAGCGTTTCATCGTCCTCGCCGAGCACGGCCGACCCCGACCATTCGCGACTGCCCGGCGTAAACCCGTCCGGGAACGTCTCGCCGTGATCGCGCCAACCATCGGCGCCGTGGCTGGTCAAGCGGATCCGCGCCGCGTCATGGCGATCGTCCGGGTCGTCGAACTTGGGCGTCGCGAGGAAGAACCACCAGCTGCGGCCATCGATGAACGCGGTGCGGCCATCGGCATAGGCGATCTGCCACATGTCCCACACGTCGTGGTCGGCGACCACCGGCACGACGTCGGCGGCGATGATGACGGGAAGCTCGGCGTCGGACTGGTCGGCGATCCGACCGAGCATCTCGGCGGACCAATGGGTAATGGCGGGCATGGTTATCCTGGCGTCAGAAACGAAATGAGGAGCGGGTCGGGGCGGTGATCACGCAGCTTCGATCCGGAACAGCGCGGCGCTTTCGGCCTTCATGGCCGGCGTCGGCAGCCCGGCCTGTGCGAGCCAGTCGCCCGAATAGACCACGCCGCCGTCGCGCATCGCGGCGAACACGGGCGCATCGGGCGCGGGATGCCCCGCCTCGGTAGCGAGGTCGAGCAGGTGGACGCGGAGCGCACCACACCCGGCGAGCATCGGCAAGACGATCGCAGGCGGCCGGCGCACGGTGGTCGGTTCGACGCGCGTGACCTGGAGGATCAGGTCGTCGGGCTCGCCATGCGCCTGCCAGACGAGGCCGTCCGGCCCCTCCCCCAGCCAGACGCGGCCCTGATGCAGCCGATCGCGCAACGCCTTGTATCGCGCGATCCCGGCCGCGAGCGTCGCAGCGTCCGTCTTCGGCATAGTCGCGGGATCGAGTTCGACGCCAAAATGTCCCGGCAGCGCGACCGCGGCACGGAACGCCATGCCCTGGCTGCGACCGGTTGAATGCGCCGGGCTGGCGCCGACATGCGCGCCCATCATCTCGGGCGGCATGAAGTGAAGGAAGCCGCGCTGCATCCGCACCCGGCTGACCGCGTCGATACAGTCGCTCGTCCAGAACCGGTGCGTCCGCGCGGCGATCCCCGCGTCGATCCGCCCGCCACCACCCGCACACGCCTCGATTTCCAGCGCCGGATGGGCCGCCGCGAGCCGGTCGAACAAGGCATAGGCGCCGCGAACCTGCGCGTGATTGCCGGCACGACCATCGGCGCCGCCGGCAACCGCGAGATCCCGGTTGTGGTCCCATTTCAGATACGCGATCGGCAATTCGGTCAGCAGCGCATCGAGCCGCGCGAACAGATAGTCGCGGACATCCTCGCGCCCGAGATCGAGCACCAGCTGGTTGCGCGAACTATGCTGCGGCACGCCGTTCAGATGCAGCCCCCAGTCGGGATGCGCCCGCGCGAGATCGCTGTCGGGATTGACCATCTCCGGCTCGACCCACAGCCCGAATTCCATGCCGAGCCCGATGACATGCGCGGCGAGCGGCCCCAAACCGCGCGGATATTTGGCGAGGTCCGGCACCCAGTCGCCAAGCGCAGCCGTGTCGTCGTCGCGTCCCTTGAACCAGCCATCGTCGAGCACGAACCGCTCCACGCCAAGCGCGGCGGAGCGGTCGGCGAGCGCCATCAGCGCAGCCTCGTCGTGATCGAAATAGAACCCTTCCCAGCTATTCACGTGAACCGGACGCGGTCGCATGCCCCCCGCGGGCCACGGCGCGCGCGCACGGATCGCGGCATGGAACGCCTGCATCGCGCCGTTCAGCCCCTCGCCCGAACAGGTCGCCAGCATCTCGGGCGTCGCATAGCGGTCGCCGGGCCGCAGCCGCATCTCGCCCGGTGCGAGCGCCTCGCCCATCTGCAACACCCAGACCCCGTCGTCGTCGCGCTCGACCGCGAGCCGGTGATTGCCCGACCAGGCGAGCTGAGCAGCATGGACGCACCCACCATGCCAGCCGCTCGCCGGACCGCTCACGAACAGTCCGGGTGGCCCGGCATGCCCGGTAAGCCCCCGGCGGTTCTCGCGCACCCAACCCTGCGCCGGCATCGGTTCGGTCTGCGGCACGAATTCGGCATTGTGCCGCCCGGTGAAGCTGTGGATCTGCGCGCAATCGCCCGGCAGCGGCAGCGTACCCGCGGCGAGCCATTCGATCTCGAGCACGTCCTCGCCGTCGTTGACCACCTCGGCCGACAGCGTCAGCAGGTCGCCAGCGACGGCAATCCGCTGGACCAACGTCAGCCGCGACGTGCGATCGATCAGCGTGACCGTCAGGCCATAGTCGCCGGTTTCGATCGACACGGTCTCGAACCACTGCGCGAAATGCCGACCATCACGGTGCGCGCGGAGCGCAGGCGGGCCGAACCAGCCGCTGCCGAACGTCGGCACCACCGGTAACGGCTGGTCGATATCGAGCGAGAAGGACGCCGCCGGGCGCGTATCGGCCAGCGAGGGCAAGCCGCGAGCATCGACCGTCCCCCCCCACCAGCGCCAGACCGGCGGGGCGTCGCCACGAGGCTCGATCACCGCACTCATGGTGCTGCCGGTCAGCGTGATCATCGGCTCAGTCATGCTGCGTCGCCCCGACCGTAAGCCCTTCGGCATTGCGCTCGCGCACGGTCCATACCGCCGCTGCCGCGCAGAACATCAGGATCCCGCACAGCGTCAGCACGTTGCGCGGATCGCCGTGCATCAACGGCCCGTAATAGAACGGCAAGGTCGCTGCGATCAGCAGCATCGGGATGACGATCATCATATTGAAAATGCCCATGTAGACACCGGTCCGCTCGGCCGGGATCGCGCCGGCAAGGATCACGTACGGGTTGCCCATGATGCTGGCCCAGCCGATGCCGATGCCGATCGCGGGTATGAACAGCAGCGCCTTACTCTCGATATGTGGCAGCCAGAGCATGCCGACCCCGGCCAGCACGAGGCACAGCGCATGCAGGCTCGCCGCGCCCAGCCGCTTCGCCAGCGGCACCATCGCGAACGCCGCGACGAACGCGACGCCGTTGTAGAACGCCGCCATCTCGCCGTTCGTCAGCACCGCGGAGTGGAAACCCGACGAGGTCGGCACGTCGGTCCCGTATACCGAGCGGCCGATCGAATAGATCACATACCCCCAATACCCCGCCATCGCGTACCACTGGAACAGGCTCATCAGCGCGAGCTTGCGCATCGCCGGCGGCATGTCGCGGATCGCCGAACCGATCTCCTTCAGCGTTGCGGCGAACCCCTTGGGCTTAGCGGCGATCGCCGCGCGCTCGGCAGGCGACAGCGGCAGTTCGGGAACGCGCTTGATCGACCAGAGAATGGTCGAGAACGACAGCACCGCGCCGACCATGAACGCGATCCGTGCAGTGTACGGGATGTTGTGCGTGTCGACCCAATCCTGGTTCATCCCTGCCCACACCAGCAGCGACGGCGTCAGGAACGCGAGCATCTGCGCGAGCCCGGTGAACGCGCTCTGCGTCAGGAAGCCGATCTCGTGCTGGTCCTCGTTCAGGCGGTCCGAGACATACGCGCGGTACGGCTCCATCGTGATGTTGTTGCCCGCATCGAGGATCCACAACATCGATACCGCCATCAGGATCGAATGGCTGAGCGGCATGAAGAACAGCCCGAGCGCGCACAGCACCGCGCCGAACAGGAAATACGGCGTCCGCCGGCCCCAGCGCGAATCCGTCCGGTCGCTGAGTGCACCGATCAGCGGCTGGATCAGCAGCCCGGTCATCGGCCCGGCAAGCTGGAGCAACGGCAACGACGCCTCCGACGCGCCGAGATAGCTGTAGATCGGCGCCATGTTGCCCTGCTGCAGGCCAAAGCTGAACTGCAGTCCAAGGAACCCCAGATTCATCTCGAGGATGCGGGGCAGCGAAAGATGCGGCTTGCTGTCGGGTAGTCGCATGACGGGCCATCCTCATTGGCGAAAAGCCCGTCTGCGCGGGATCGGAGACGACCCTACAACGGTCGCCTCGAAAAGCAACAATCGATTGCAATGGCTGCGCAGATTGCGCCCTATCGACCGAATTTCGCCCGCGTGGCCCGGTCAAATCGATTGCGGCAATTTTACAACAAAACGACAAAACTGTTTCAGTTTTTGAAATTTTGCATTGCCAGAGCGCAAACGATGTGGCGACTTGTCGTTGGGGAGCGACAAGCATCGTCAAGATTCGCTGATCGATCGGCGCGGGATGGTGCGTCGAAATCGCATATACAGGAATCATCGACACGTAATTTTAAGCAGCTCACCCAACATCGCCGTCGATCATCGCACCGAGAATAGCGCGTCTCGTGAACACGTCTTCAAAAGACGGCCCGATACGCGATTTTAGGGGAAGGATCCTGAGAGTCTCACTTTGAAAGGGGCCTAGGATGATCAACTATACGAGCTCGACTTTGGCGTTGGCGGCGGCATTCCTCTCAGGAACTGCCGCGGCAGCCGCGCAGACCAATTCCGAAGCATCTTCCCCGGCAGCATCAGCAATAGAGACTGCGCCACAAGAAGCCGGCAGCGATATCGTCATTCTCGGAACGCGCCGCACCGATCGAACACTCGCAGATTCGGCATCGCCGGTCGACGTCATCAGTTCGGCCGAACTGGCCGCGCAGCCCTCCGCCAACATGCTCGACACGCTGAAGAGCATCGTGCCGTCCTTCTACGTCGGCCAGAACTCGATCTCCGACGCCTCGACCTTCGTCCGTTCGCCGTCGCTCCGCGGCCTGCCCGCCGATCAGGTGCTCGTGATGATCAACGGCAAACGCTACAACCGGTCCGCGCTCGTCCAGGTCTATGGCGGCAGCGACACCGGGCTTGGCCGCGGCTCGCAGGGCGCGGACATCTCCGCGATCCCCTCGCTCGCGATCGGCAGCCTCCAGATCCTTCGCGAAGGCGCCACCGCGCAATATGGCTCGGATGCGATCGCGGGCGTCCTCAACTACGGCCTGAAGGAAGTATCCGGCCTCGAAATGGTCGCTCGCTACGGCGAATATTACGCCGGCGACGGTAAGAGCTATCAGATCGCCGCGAACGCCGGCGTCGCGCTCGGCAAGATCGGGTTCATCAACGTCACCGGCGAGTATAACGACGACGGTCAGACCAGCCGCGGTGCGCAGCGACCCTCCGCCGCCAACTATGCGATCGCCAATCCTGGCTCGGCGTCGCAACTTCCCAACTACCCGCTCCCCGCGCAGATCTGGGGTTCGTCGCCGTCGCACGGCTATAAATTCGTGGTCAATTCGGCGATCGACGTCACAAGCGACAGCAAGCTCTATTTCTTCGGCAACTTCGCGCGCAGCAAGGCGGACCAGAGCTTCAACTATCGCGCCTCGGTCACCAGCACCGCAGTCGACACCGATGGCGTCACCCGCACGCAAAGCGCCAACGCGCTGTTCAACAACACCTTCTTCCTGACCGCCTGCCCGACCGGCAGCGCGACCTGCCCCGCCGGCGGCTTCGTCCGTGACGGCAACACGTTCCGCTACAGCTCGCTCTACCCGGCGGGCTTCACGCCGCGCTTCGTCGGCGTGACCAAGGAGCTTTACGGGACGCTAGGCTATAAGGGCGAAATCGCGGGCGGCCTGAAATACGATCTGTCAGGCTCGCTCAGCCGCAATACGCTGACGCTGTCGATGTACGATTCGCTCAACGCCTCCTACGGCCCGCAGACGCAGACGAGCTTCACGTTCGGCGAGCTGATCCAGGAAGAGGCCGACGCCAACCTCGATCTCAGCTACCCGTTGGAAGTCGGGTTGCCGAGCCCGCTGACGATCGCGGGCGGCGCCGAATTCCGCAAGGAAACCTACGAGCAGACCGTCGGCGATCTGCAATCCTATGCCGCCGGCCCTTATTCGGTCGCGCAGCAACTCTACACGCAGACCGCACCCGGCGTTTACAGCTTCTCCGGAACGTCGAGCGCGCAAGGCGTCGGCGCCAGCGGCTATGCCGGGACCAGCCCCGAAGCCGCCGGCCGTTACAGCCAGAAGAGCTATGGTGCCTACGTCAACGTCGAGACCGATCTCACGACCGCGCTCAGCGTCGGCGCGGCCGGACGCTACGAGCACTACGACTCGTTCGGCGGCGCGGTGGTCGGCAAGTTCAACGCGATCTACAAGTTCGCCGACGCATTCTCGCTGCGCGGCACGGTCGGTACCGGGTTCCACGCGCCTTCGCCGGGCCAGTCGAACAACGCGATCATCACCACTGCGTTCGTCGGCGGCAACGCCGTCCAGAGCGGCACCTACCCGGTCAGCACCGCGATCGCGCAATATTTCGGGGCCGATGCGCTCAAGCCCGAAAAGTCGACCAACTATGGCATCGGCTTTATCCTCAATCCGGTGAAGAACCTGACGCTGACCGTCGACGGCTACAGCATCAGCGTGCGCAACCGGATCGGCATCACGCAGAACTTCATCGTGTCGGCCGCCGATCTCGCGGCACAGCCCGCACTGCTGGCGGTCGGCGTCAACGGCCAGGTGAATTACTTCACCAACGGCTTCGACACGCGCACGCGGGGCGTCGACGTGGTCGGCACCTACCGCACGACGCTCGACGAGGCGGCGGTCAACCTGACGCTCGCCTACAACTACAACAAGAGCACCGTCACCAAATACGATCCGCAGGTGATCGGGCCCAACCAGATTCTCGACGCCGAGCATCTGGCGCCGAACCACCGCGTGGTCTTCACCACCAACTGGTCGCTCGACGGCGTCAGCATCAATGTCCGCGAAAACTATTACAGCTGGTGGCTGAGCGCGCAGGATTACGTATCGGCCTCCAACCCCGTGGCGCAACGTTTCGGCGGCAAGTTCACCACCGATCTCGACGTCAGCTATACCTTCGCCAAGAACTACACGCTGACGCTCGGCGCGCAGAACCTGCTCGACGAACGTCCCGACAAGCTGTCGTCGGTGTCGACCCCGATCTATCCGCTGACCGGAGGATCGTCCGACGGTCAGGTCTATGCGCGTAACGGTGGACCGTTCGGCTTCAACGGCGGCCTCTATTACGCCCGCCTCCGCGTGAAATACTGAGATCGTCGGGGGCGCTTCGGCGTCCCCGACCCTCGCGGATCACCCACAGCAGAGCGATCGCCAGGGTTTTCGTCACCGGAGAAGTCTGTATCCAGTACGGACAATCACTGTGACGGGGCCCTGCATGCACTATGACGACGTGATCCTCGGCCGGCGCAGCATTCGCGGCTATCTGCCCAAGCCGGTGCCGCGCGCGCTGATCGAGGAAGTCCTTACGCTGGCGATGCGCGCACCGTCGTCGATGAACACCCAGCCCTATCATTTTCACGTCGTCGGCGGGGCCGCGCTCGACGCGATCCGCGCGGGCAACACGCAGCGGATGGCGGCGGGCATCCCGCAATCGCGCGAGTTTCGAACCGGCGAGGCCTTTGCTGGCGCGCACCGCGAGCGGCAGGTCGGCGTCGCCAAACAGCTCTTTTCGGCGATGGGCATCGCTCGGGACGACAAGGACGCCCGCCAGGACTGGGTGATGCGCGGCTTTCGCCAGTTCGACGCACCCGTCTGCGTCATCATCACCTACGACCGCGACCTTGCGGGCAGCGACGACACCGCGTTCGACTGTGGCGCGGTCGCCACCGCGCTCGTCAACGCGGCCTGGTCGCGCGGGATCGGTACGGTGATCAACAGCCAGGGGATCATGCAGTCCCCGGTCGTCCGCGAACACGCGCGGATCCCCGATGACCAGGTAATCATGAAGAGCATCGCGCTGGGCTGGCCCGACGAGGATTTCCCCGCCAACGCGGTCGTGTCCGAGCGGCGCCCGGTCGCCGAGGCCGCGATGTTCATCGGCTTCGACGACTAGCGGCGGATCGTATTCACCCGGTCGCTCGGGGAAATAACTGATCTTCCCCCCTCCCTGAAAGGGAGGGGTTGGGGGTGGGTAGGCCCGCTAGTGCCGCGACGTTCCATGATACGGAAACTGACCCACCCCCGCCCCTCCCTTCCAGGGAGGGGAGAAAAGTCTTCAGCGCGTCCAGGTCGATCCTCCTCAGAGAAGTCGATCAACGCCCATCCCGACCCTACCAGCTAAGCCCAGCCCGCGCGTACAGGTACCGCCCGTTGAACCCGAACGGCGAATAATACGGGAAGCCGATCACCCCGGTGGTGTTGTTCGCCGGGATCGTCGCATCGGGATACACGTCGAACAGGTTACTCACCCCCAGTCCAAGCTGCGCCCCCTTGGTCGCCTGATAGCGGAGCTCGACATCGGTGATGACGTGCTTGCCGCTGTGGACGTCGGCGGCCGGCGTGGTGCCCGGCTGGTTGACGTCGCCATAGTAGGTCACGCGCGCCAGCGCCCCGAGCCGGTCGAGCGACCAGTCGACCGATCCGGTCACCTTCGCGCCCGGCGTACCGTCCTCCAGCGTCAGGATGCGGCTACGCGCGAACAGCGTCGGCGCCGGGTTCAGCGTCGAAGTCGAGGTCGGCACGCGGGTCACGTCGCTATCATTGATGTTGCCCGCGATCGTCAGGTCGAACGTGCCCGCGGCATCGGTCGGCAGACGGTAATGCGCGACCGCATCGATACCCTTGGTGGTCGAAGCAAGGCCGTTGATGAAGAACCTCGCCGCGGTCGCGCCCGATCCGGCGAGCAGGCTGGCGATCTGCGCGTTGACCGCGGCCGACTGGCTGGTCGACGTCGTGATGTTCTCCGACAGCCCGATCTGGTTGCGGATGTGGATCCGGTACGCATCGACGGTCAGGTCGAACCGGCCAAACCGCACCACCGTGCCGAACGACAGATTGGTCGACTTCTCGGGCTCGAGTG
Organism: Sphingomonas sp. PP-CE-3A-406; assembly: GCF_003688625.1. Lineage (GTDB taxonomy): Bacteria > Pseudomonadota > Alphaproteobacteria > Sphingomonadales > Sphingomonadaceae > Sphingomonas. The sequence continues at coordinate 279,007 of NZ_RCWY01000001.1, read as the reverse complement.
GCAGGCCGCCCAACCGCGTCGCGACGGGGCTGACCGACGGGAAGGTGCCCGTCTGGATCGGCACGCCGTTCTGGATGACCGTCGCGATCGAGGTGAAATACTGCTGCTGGAGCGCGGGTGCGCGGAACCCGGTCGAGGCGGTACCGCGCAATGCGAACCACGGTGCGACATCATAGCGCGCGGAAATCTTGCCGGTGCCGGTCTTGCCGAAGTCCGAATAATCCTCGCCGCGCCCGGCAAGACCGATCAGCAGCTTGTCGGTCACCTGCGCCTCGAGATCGAGATAGACGCTGCCGTTGCGACGATGCCGATCGACTTCGTTGGCCGGCGCGAAGCCGCCGAACCCCTGCGCGCCCGGCGAGGCGCCCGCGACCGCGCCGCTGGTCGGGTAGCCATAGGAGGCGAGTTCGCCCGCCTCGATCTCGAACCCCTCGCGGCGTCCTTCGACACCGAACGCGACGTTCAGGCCTTGCAACACGTCGAGCTTGCGGCTGACGTCGAGCCCGGCGACGAGCTGGTCGTAGACCAACGCGCCATCGGAGAAGTCCTTGGGCGTTGCCGCGCCATACGCGTAGTTGGCGGAATTGAGCGTGCGAAAGCCGATCTTGTTGCGGCCGTAGCTGACGTTCAGGTCGACGGTCCAGTAGGAGACCTCGCCTTTGATGCCGACCGCGGAATTGAGATCGCGCGACTTGGTGTTGATCAGCGGCAGGAACCCGCCGGTATACCCGGCCAGCTGGGTGGTCGCGCTGTCGAGCCGCGGGAAGGCGGCGCTGCGCGTGTCGCGATCCTGATAGCCGAGCCAGCCATACAGCTTCCACGTGCCGGTCAGCGTCGTGCCGGCATTGGCGAAGATGCTGTATTGTTGGACCTGCGGATCGCCGAACCGGCCGGTGACGCGGGTCGGGGTGACGCGCGGGTCGAAGTCGGCGCGGTTGGTCGCCTGCCGGTCGAGATACTCGCCCGACACGGTCAGGAACCCGTCCTCGCCAAAGCCGATGCCCTGCCAGCCCGATACCGTGACGGCATGCTCGCCATTGGTGTGGCGGCTGCCGCGCGCGGTATCGATATCGGTGTTGTAGAACCCGTAATTGACCGTCGCGCCGCCTCCCGAGCGTGCCTCGCGCAGCCGCAGATTGACGACGCCGGCGATGGCGTCGGAGCCATATTGCGCCGATGCGCCGTCGCGCAGCACTTCGATCCGGTCGAGCGCGACCGTCGGGATCGTGTTCAGATCGACCGCGGCGGACCCGCGCCCGACCGAGCCACCGACGTTGAGCAGTGCCGCGGTATGCCCGCGCACGCCGTTGATCAGCACCAGCGTCTGGTCGGGCGACAGGCCGCGCAGGGTCGCAGGGCGGATCGCGTCGGTGCCGTCGACCGCGGACGGCCGCGGAAAGTCGATCGACGGTGCGATCGCCGACAACGCCGCGCCGAGCTCGGTCGTCCCCTGCCGCTGGAGCGCCGCCGAACTCAGCACGTCGACCGGCGACGCGCTATCCAGCCGCGACCGGCCGACCGCGCGCGTTCCGGTGACGATGATGTCGTCCTGCGTATCGGGCAGCGCCGCGGCGGCTTGGTCGGTAGCGGCCGGGGGCGGCGCGTCCTGCGCAAACGCCGGGTACGTGGTGGCGAAGGCGAAAGCCGAGGCGGTGAGCGCCAGCGCGGTACGATAAGCAGTCATGATAGTGTCCCTGTTGAGCGATCGTTCTGCGACGATCTCGATGCGTTTGATGATTTTCGCTGCATTCAGCGGTCGCGATAGGCCCCGAGTGCACGTCCGATAAGCGCAAAGAACGCCTGACCGGATGCACTGGCCGCAACGTCCCACTCTGGATGCCATTGCACCGCCAGCACATCCCCCCCGCACGGTCGCGCGGAGAACGCCTCGACCAGTCCGTCGGATACCGCATGCGCCTCGACGGTCAGGCCCTCGCCGAGCCGATCGATCCCCTGGCGATGCACTGACGTGACCGATATGCTCGGTTGCGCGATCGCCGAGGCCAGCAGCCCGCCAGCGCTGAGCGTAACGTCGTGCACGTGATCGAACAGCGTTTCATACGCGGTGGCGTCGTCGGTCGAGCGATGATGCCCCTCGTCAAGCGTATCGGTCAGCGTACCCCCGAACAGCACGTTAAGTTCCTGCAGGCCACGGCAGATACCGAACACCGGCCGGCCTGCCTCGATCATCCGCCCCGCCAGCTCGAGCGCTACCGTGTCGCGGTCAAGATCGAGCGCGTCGTCCTCCGTGTCCGCCTTGCCGTAGCGCCCACCAGCCACGTTCGACCGCGATCCCGTCAGCAACAGCCCGTCGAGCCGCCCGGCAAGCGACCGCGTATCCATCGCATCCGCCACCGCGGGCACCAGCAGGACAGTGGCACCCGCATAGCGCACCAGCGGCTCGACGAACCGGGTAGCGACCGCCTGGATCGGCCGGTTAGCGATCTCGTTGCAGCACAACACCCCGATCACCGGTTTCGGCGGGCCATCGATCTCGCGGCAACAGGCAAAGCGGCTCATGCGGTACGCCCCCGCAGCGTCTCGTGCAGATGGTCCGCGGCCTCGCCCGCCAGGATCACTGCGGTGGGCTGCGCGACGACGCTGCCCGCGGGGACGTCCTCCAGCAGCCAGACATTGCCGCCGATCGTCGCCCCCTGCCCGATCGTCACGCGCCCGAGGATCGTCGCGCCCGCATAGATCACCACGTCGTCCTCGACGATCGGATGGCGTGCAAGCCGTTCGCGCGGCGAGATGTCGGTGACGCCGAGCGGGCTGCGCGCGCCCAGCGTCACATGCTGATACAGTTGCACACGGTCGCCGATGATCGCGGTCTCGCCGATCACGACGCCGGTGCCGTGATCGATGAAGAAGCGCCGGCCGATCGTCGCACCCGGATGGATATCGATCCCGGTGCGGCCGTTCGCCAGTTCGGACACGATCCGCGCGACGATCGGCGCGCCGAGACCGTACAGCGCATGCGCGATCCGGTGGTACAGGATCGCGGTGATGCCAGGATAGCAGACCAGGATTTCGTCGGCGCTGCGGGCCGCAGGGTCGCCGAGGAACGCCGCGCGGACGTCGTCGTCGACCAGTTCGCGGATCGGTCCCAGCTCGGCGGCGAAGAGATCGACGATCATGGCGGCCTGGCTCGCATCGAACGCCAGCACCGCCTCTTCCTGCCAATAGCCGAACTCGCGTTCGATCTGCCGCCGAAATTCTGCCAGCGCCGCACGAAGCCGCGCCTCGACGAATGCATCCTCGAGGTCCGCCGGGCCGGCGAACGCGCCGAGCCGTCCGGGAAACAGCGCCGCGACCAGATCGTCCATCGCCGTCGAGACCGCATCGCGCGACGGAAACCGCGCGACCGTATGGCGGCCATCCGCATCGTGACGCCACGCGGTGCGCGCCGCGCCCAGTTCGGCGATCGTCGACGCAAGATCGAGGGTGTCGGGGACGTGCATCATGATCGGATCCTCATGTCATCGCAGTTCGGCGTAACCGGCGCGAATTGCGGCGGCCTCGAGTGCCGCGATCGGCGCGAGCGCGGTGCGGTCTGCCGCTATCGCACCGGTCAGGAACAGGTGCGCGCGGTCCTCCACGAGATCGGGATCGACCATGACCCGATTGAGCGCCACCCTAAGCGCCGCCACGGTAGCCGCGCTTGTCGAAGCGGCGGTCACGAACGGGAGCGTCGGCGACGCCGGGCTGTGCGCGACTATCCGCAACGCCGTCGTCACCGCCGGTTCGAAGCGTCCGATCGCCGCATAGGTCACGCAATCGATCGCGGCGATATCCGCTTGGCCTGCGCCGACCGCGATCATGCTGGCACGGTGCGATCCCGTTTCGATCACGCTGGAGAAGAACGCCCCCTCCCCCGCGACCGGTGCGATCGTCGCCCGCAAGAGGTTCATCCCCGTGTTCGATCGTCGATCGTTGATCGCCGCGCGGTGCTGTCGGAAACCGTCGAGCGACGTGTCGACATCATCGGCGCGCGCCACGATCACGCTCGTGTGGCTCGCCCCGACGCAACCCGGCGTCGCGTACACCGGAAGCGCCAGCACGCGCAGCGCCAGCGACGAATCGGCGATCAGCGGGTATCCGCAGGCCTGCCCGAACAACAGCGCAGAGTCTCGCCACAGCGCGTGGACGTCGCGCGACCGATCGAGCGTATCCGGTACGTCGGCAACGCCCTCCGACCGCAGGATTTCCGCCATCGCCGCCCATAACCGATCGTTCGCCGGCCGCTGCGCCGGATGATCGTACATGCCGAGCGATGCGCAGTGCCTCGTCAAGACGGGGTGCCCCTATGCCGCGGATGGATCATGTCGTCATGCGACCACAGCGCGAACCGCCGAACGATCTCGCCATACCCACGGTAGATCGGCGCGCCCAGATCGACGAACCGCGCCCGGTTTCGCGCATGATACTCCGGCAACCGATACCAGGCGAGCGACGGCGATTCATGGTGTGCGGCGTGCAGGTTGTTGTTGAGGAACAGCAGCCCGAGCACGCCGCCGCGTTCGACGCTCGCCGCACGGCCGGGGCTCGCCAGATCCGCGCGATGCTCGGCGTAGGAGCGCAGCATCGTCAGTGCCATCCCGGGATAGACGAACGTCAGGATATAGCGCGCAAGCCCCAGCCCGACATGATCGAGCCACGCGATGAGGATCGCGACCGCAGTCAGATGCGGCACCCAGTCGCGCAGGACACGCGCCGGTTCACGGACCACCCATCGCGCCTCGCCGGACAGAAACCGTACGACCGAGATCGGCGGCCCGAAGATCATCTGCCCCGCCAGCGTCGATTGCAGCCGGCCGAGCAACGCCGCCAGGCCGTCGGTGCGCGCGCGATACCGCGATTCCGGATCGTGCGACGGATCGGTGATGACCGCGGCGGCGTGATGCGCGCGGTGGCTTCGGTGGTAGGATCCGTACGGCAGCCACAGCGACAACGGCATGAACCCGATCACCGCGTTGATCGCGGGGTATCGCGTCGGATGGCCGTGGATCGTCTCGTGCTGCAACGACCCGTGCCACGCGAGCAGCCATCCTCCGATCGCCACCAGAACGGGCCAAGGAACCGCGTTATGCCACGCGGTCGCGGCGAGCCAGCCGCCATAGATCGCAACCGCGACGGCAACCGTCGGCCACTGGACATTCGAACGCTCGATCGATCGTGGCATCGCCACCTCCTGGTTACGCGAGCAATGTCCCCCAGATCGATAGGCGTTGGAAAGTCTTTGTCCTTTGCGCTGCGAAAGCTTTTGTTGGCGGGGCCATGACGACGGCTGATCGGGATCGTCGCACGCCCGATCCCACCGCTCCGCCATCCATCGCAACTGTATAATATATGTAACTGAACCGACACCGACGTGTCGCGGATGCTCCGTAGTGGCCGCCCTCAGGCCGCGTTTGGGCGGCGACAAGGGGATCTGCAATGTTCGAGTTCCGGGGCGTGTATCGCGCTTCGCTTTTTCTGTCGTCGGCTGCGATCGGGATCATGGCATGCGCAACGCCGTCGATCGCTCAAACCGCAACGGCGCAAGCAAACGGTGAGGCCAGCGCCGATGCCGCGCCCACCAACGCGACCCAGGACACGCCACGCGAGGCGACCGCGGACGGCACGATCATGGTGACCGCCAGCCGCACGACGCGGTCGTCGGTCGCGCTGTCGGGCGTCGAGATGCAGAAGACCATGCCGGGCGTCAGTCCGGTCAAGGCGATCCAGACCCTGCCCGGCGTCCAGTTCGAAACCGCCGACCCGTGGGGTAACAACGAACAGAACATCTCGCTGGTCGTCCACGGGTTCAACCAGAACCAGCTCGGCTTCACGCTCGACGGCGTGCCCTTGGGCGATCAATCCTACGGCAATTTCAACGGCCTCTCGCCACAGCGCGCGGTGATCAGCGAGAATGTCGGCCAGGTCCGCCTGTCGTCGGGTGCCGCCGATCTCGGCACGGCGTCGGCCAGCAATCTCGGCGGCGCGGTCGAGACGTTCACCAGCGATCCCACGCGCGATCTCGGCCTCCGCTTCGCGCAGACGCTCGGCAGCTACGATGCACAGCGCAGCTATCTGCGGATCGACAGCGGCGAATTCGAAGGCCTTGGCGGCACCAACAGCGGCTATGTGTCCGCGGTCCGCCAGAAGGCGCGCGCGTGGGAGTTCGACGCGAAACAGGGCGGCTATCAGGTCAACGCGAAGTTCGTCCACAAGGACAGCCACGTCACGCTGACCGGCTATTTCGCCTTTTCCGACAAGCAGGAGCCAAACCAGGATTCGGTCGCCCACAATGCCGGCGGGATCGAGCCCTATTATCGCAGCCTGCTCTATCCGAACTTCGGCGCGGCGCTCGCCTATCTCGATGCCAACGGCAACGTCCCCGTGAACGCGCCGGCCAATTATCTGAACTATTACGGCGATGCGCAGCGCAAGGACTATCTGGGCTATGCAAAGCTCGATTACCGCTTCTCGGACGCGGTGACGTTCTCGAACCAGGTCTATTATCATCACGACGACGGCGAAGGGCAGATTGCCGGGCCGATCACCGTGGCGGGCCTGCCCGCGCTGTTCCGCATCTATTATCCTGGCCAAAACCTGAAGCAGGTGTTCGGCAATTCGGGCTATGCGCTGCGGACCACCGAATACACCGTCGACCGCGAGGGCCTGTTGTCGCGGCTCGCGGTCGAGGCGGGCAATCACGAGATCGAGCTTGGCGGCTGGTACGAGCACAACGCCAACACCGTCCGGCGCCGCTGGTACGCGTTCCCGATCGACAATCCCTCGACGCCCTATGTCCGCGCCGACCCGGCACTGCGTCGCCTGACCCAATATGGCAGCGACGTCGACGTCGATATCGTCCAGTTCCACCTTCGGGATCGCTGGCACGTCACGCCTGCGGTCACGTTGGAGGCGGGCTTCAAGTCGAGCCTGCAGTTCGCCAATGGCGCAGTACCGGTCCAGCCGCTGCCGGGCGCGTTGTCGGGTGCCTCGACCGGCCTGCCCGAAGGCAAGATCAGCACGAAGAAATGGTTTCTGCCCGCGGTCGGTGGGACCTGGGACGTGACGTCGTCGGAGCAGCTGTTCGCCAACGTGCAGAAGAACGTCCGCCAATTCCAGACGTCGGTCGCCGCCGGGCTGTCGCCGTATAATCTCGGCAGCCAACAGGCATTCGACCAGCTGAAGGCCGAGACGTCGCCCGAAAGCTCGTGGACCTACGAGGCCGGCGTCCGCTCGCATCGCCAAGTGTCGCTCGGCCCGATCACCGCGATCGAAGGCCAGGTGAACTACTACCACGTCGATTTCAGCAACCGCCTGTTGCAGATCAGCGCAACGCCGGTGATCGCGTCGGTCGTCGGCGGCGTATCGATCCTGCAGAACGTCGGTGGCGTGACGACCAACGGCGTCGATTTCGCCACGACGTTGCGTTTCGGGCCGCATTTCTCGCTCTACGATGCGCTGTCGTACAACAGCTCGAAATACGACGACAATTACACCAGCGGCACCGCGACGGTCCCGACGGCGGGCAAATACGTCCCCAACACCGCCAAATGGCTCAACAAGGTCGTCGCCAGCGCGAACGACGGCCCGTTCGACGTCCAGGTGATCGGCGATTTCGTCGGCCGCCGCTTCGCCACCTATACCAACGATCAGTCGGTGCCAGGTCGGGTCCTGCTGAGCGCACAGGCTGGCTACGCGCTGCCACCGATCGGCGGTCTCGGCCTGAAGAACACGCGGTTTTCGGTCAACGTCACCAATCTGACCAACCGCAAGGGCATCTACGAAGTCGTCGTCGGCGCGGCGAGCACGACCTACAATAGCTATGCGACGCCGCCGCGGCAGGTGTTCTTCACGCTGTCCGGCGCGTTCTGACCCGCCGTTAGCCTCTCGGACCGAAGTCCTTTGCCTCTCAAGGCATCGGCTTCGGTCCACCCGGGCCCGTCCGCGCGATGGTACCGAATGATCATGGTTTTCGGGCGCCCGGTCGGCTAGTTTTGCGCGATGACCAACCGGGGGGCAGTCACGCGAACGATCGCACTCGCGCCACTGCTCGGGCTGGCGGCGCTAACGCTCGCCGCTTTCACGGGCGGGCTCTCGGCGAGCTTCATCGATCCGGACGAGTCCTCGCATTACATCAACACGCTGTTTATCGGCGACTGGCTGCGCGCCGGGTTACCCTCGCCGATGACGTTCGCGCAGGATTTCTACGCGCACTTTCCAAAGCTCTCGATCGGCCACTGGCCCCCCGGCTGGTACGCGCTGCTCGCGCCGCTGTTCGCGATCCTGCGCCCCTCGCCTTTCGCCGCCGCGATCCTCAGCGCGTTCATCGCCGGGCTGCCGGCGTCGCTCGTGGGCTGGGGCCTGTTCCGCGCCGGCGCCCCCCGCCTGGCGATTGCCGCCGCATTCGTCGTGCTGCTCCTGCCGCTGGAGGTCGAGAGCGCGCGCTATTTCCTGCTCGACCAGCCAGTTACTTTGGTCGTCGGACTCGCCGGCATCGCCTGGCTGGCCGCGGCCGAAACCCCGTCATGGTGGCGCTTCGCGCTGTTCTCCGCGCTCGCGGTGTTCGCGACGCTGGTGAAGGGCAACGGCCTGCTCATCGTCCTCGTCCCCGCGATCGACATCGTCCTGTCGGGCCGTTGGCACCTGCTGCGCGACCGCAAGCTGTGGGTTGCCGGATCGGTGACCGGCGTGCTGATCCTGCCATGGTATCTGATCTCGTTCAGGATTTCGGCGGGGGGCTTCAACTATGCGCCGGGTCTCGCCTACGCCTGGGACTCGCTCGTCACCAATCTTCAGGCGGTGCGTGCTAATATCGGCTGGAGCGGGATACTCCTCCTGCTGATCGGAACGATCTGGGGGTGGCGCGACGGCCGCGCAGGGCCGGTCGTCAGGCTGTCGGTCGCGATGATCCTCGCCACCTTGATCTTCCAGGCCGCCATCCCGGTCGCGTTGGTCGACCGCTACGTCCTGCCGTTGCTGCCATGGTGCGCCATCCTCGTCGCGCTCGGCGTTCTAACGCTGTGGCGCCTCGGCGCGGTCTACCGTGCGGCGGCGGTCGCGTGCACAGTCGGCGCGCTCGTGGTCCCCGCGGTCGCGCTGGCCCAGTTGACCGCCAAGCCCGATCTCGGCGCGCCATCGATCGCGCGAACCATGGTCGACACGCCCGGTCTCTGGTTAGTCGACGGTCGCGCCGGCGGCGAAGGCGCGGTGATCGCTGCGGCCGCCTATGCCGATCGTGGCCGACGGCAGATCTGGGTGGCCAGGGCCTCGCAGTGGCTGTCGACCAGCGACTTCATGGGCCGCGGCTATGTCCTGACCGCGCGAACCCCACGCGAGGCAGCGGCCACACTGGACCGCCTCGGGATTCGCGGCGTAGTCGTCGTCGGCGAACGACGGCGGCTGGCCTACCCACACAGCATCGTCCTGGCACAGGCGGTCGAGACGCCTGGGTATCTCCAGCGCCGAGCCCGGTTCGCGATCGGTCCCGGTGTGACCCTGGTCGCGGTTCGCGCGGCTCCGATTACCCCCCGCCCGGACCTGCTCGCAACCGGTAGCGGCTCGCACAATTTCGCGGCGATGACCGGCACGCAATAATCGGTCCCGGTGCGCCCCGAAAGCGACGGCGCCGTTCAGTTTCAGTTTAGGTCATGAGATCATTACCTAAATTACACGCTCGATATTATACCATCGTCGAAACTTTCTAGGCGTCGGCCGATTTAACGATCCGACGACGGCCGGTTCGCGGAAATGTCGGGCGCTCGACAACAGGTTTCAGGAACTCTCATGGTTATGACGGATGCGCCTTCCGCAACGGACACGCGGGACGAACAAGGCGGCACATCCGTCCCGACCAGGACGCTCGATGCGCTGAACTTCTTCCTGGCCGACGTGCGCGATGGGCTTGGACCGTATCTCGCCATCTATCTACTCGCCGTTCGGGGGCCGGCACATGGCTGGAACGAGGCGACCGTCGGCGCAGTCCTCACGATCGCCGGGATCGTCGGTCTGATCTCTCAGACGCCCGCGGGCAGCCTGATCGACCGCGCCAGGAACAAGCCACGGATCGTCATGATCGCCGCGTTGCTCGTGACGCTCAGCAGCATATCTCTACCGATCGTGACCGGCTTCACCGTCGTCGCCGTCACCCAGTCGGTCGCCGCGGTCGCTGGCGCAGTGTTCGCACCCGCAATCTCGGCGATCACGCTCGGGCTGGTCGGACCCAAGCTCTTCGCCAAGCGCGTCGGGCGGAACGAAGCCTTCAATCACGCGGGCAACGCGGTATCCGCCGCTCTGGCGGGCGTGCTGGCGTGGAAGTTCGGCCCGGTCGTCGTGTTCTGGCTGATGGGTGGCCTGACCGTCGCGAGCATCGTCACCGCGTCGCGGATCGACAACGGCGCGATAGACAACGCCGTCGCGCGGGGTCTCGACTGCGAACCGGACGACGATTGCGAGGAACCGAGCGGCTGGAAGGCGCTGATCGAGAACAAGCCGCTGATGATCTTCGCGGTGACCGCATTCCTGTTCCATCTCGCCAATGCCGCGATGCTGACATCGGTCAGTCAGCTTCTTTCCCGCACGGTCGGCAAGGACCAGGCGACATCGCTTACCGCCGCCTGCATAGTCGCCGCGCAGTTGGTGATGGTGCCGGTCGCGATCGTCGTCGGTCGCACCACCGAAAAATGGGGCACCAAGCCGCTCTTCCTCGTCGCCTTCGCATTCCTCGCCGCACGCGGGGCTTTGTACACCGTCTCGAACGACCCGTGGTGGCTGGTCGGGGTCCAGGCGCTCGACGGCATCGGCGCGGGCATCTTCGGCGCCCTGTTCCCGGTGGTGATCGCCGACCTGACCAAGGGCACCGGGCGCTTCAACGTCAGCCAGGGTGCGGTCGCGAGCGCACAAGGCCTCGGCGCGGCGCTGTCGGCAACGCTCGCGGGCACGATCATCGTCGGCGCCGGCTACACCGCCGGCTTCCTGACGCTGGCGGTCGTCGCCGGACTGGGCCTCGCGCTCTATTTCTTCGCGATGCCGGAGACCAGACACCGGCATTGAGTTCAGGCCGCGTCGCTTCAGACCAGCAACTTATCCAACGTGATCGGCAGATCGCGGACCCGCGTTCCGGTCGCGTTATAGATCGCGTTCGCGACCGCAGCGGCTACCCCGGTGATACCGATCTCGCCGATCCCGTGCGCACCCATCGGCGTGTGCGGGTCGGCGATGTCGGTCCAGATCACTTCGATCTCGGGCACGTCGAGATGCACCGGCATGTGATATTCGGCGAGACTGGGATTCATGATCCGGCCGTTGCGCTCGTCGAAATCGGTCTCCTCCATCAGCGCTAGGCCAAGGCCCATGATCATGCCGCCGCGGAACTGGCTGCGCGCGGTCTTCGGATTGAGGATTCGGCCGCAATCGAACGACCCTAGGAAGCGAGTGACGCGCACCTCCCCCGTCACCGCGTTGACACGGACCTCGCAGAAAATCGCGCTGTGCGAGTGCATCGACCAGTGCATCTGTTCGAGCGGCGGCGATCCTTCGGCCGAGACGGTCACCGCATCGCGCTGCGCCCGGCCGAGGATCGAGGCGTAGGACTCGCGCCGCGCCGGATCGTCGAGTTTGGCAAGACCGCCATCCTCACTGCCGACCTCGTCCGGCGACAGCCCGGCAAGCGGTGAGTCGTTGCCGGCGAGTTTCAACAACTCCGCCACCAGCGCGTTATGCGCAGCGATCACCGCGCCGCCGATCGCGGCCGTCTGCTGCGATCCGCCCGCGAGGATCGATCCGGGAATGATCGAATCGCCATAGCGAACCTCGACCGCATCGAGCGGCAGCCCGAGCCGTTCCGCGGCAACCATCGTCGTGGTCGTCGACGTCCCCATCCCCATTTCGTGCGCAGCGACTTCGACCAGCGCCTTGCCCGCGTGGTCGAGCGTGATCCGCGCCGCCGCACCCGGCATCCGGTAATAGGGATAGGTCCCGGTTGCGCAGCCCATCCCGATCAGCCATTCGCCCTCGCGTCGCGCGCCGGGTAGTGCACGGTCGGCCCAGCCGAACGCATCCGCCCCAGCACGCCACGCCTCGACGATGTGCCGCGACGAGAACGGCAGGCCCGACGTCGGATCCACCTCCGGCTCGTTGCGGAGGCGCAGGTCGATCGGGTCGATGCCGAGCTCGACCGCGAGTTCGTCGATCGCCGATTCCAGCGCGAACGTCCCGACCGACTCGCCGGGCGCGCGCATGAACGTGTTGGCGAGCATGTCGATCTTCACGACGTCGACCGACAGCTTGATGCTATCCGCGGCATAGCCCGCGCGCGTACCGAGGATGAACGGTTCGGGCATGTGGTTGTGCGGCGTATCCGCGGTGGTCCCGGCGTGGATCAGCGCCTGGAAATGGCCATCCGCATCCGCACCGATCGCGACGCGCTGCTCGGTCAGCGTCCGTCCGCCGACCCCGCGGTAGACGCCCTCTCGGGTCAGCGCGATCCGGACCGGACGCCCGACCAGCCTGGCCGCCGCGGCGCCGAGGATCTGGTGATCCCACAGGCACTTGCCGCCAAATCCCCCGCCGACATACGGCGAGGTCACGCGGACCTGCTCGGCCTTCAGGTCGAACACGTCGGCGATCGTCGCCGCCGCCATCGTCACCAGCTGGCTGGCGTCGTGGATGATCAGATCGTCCCCCACCCAGGCGATCGTCGCAGCGTGGGGCTCGATCGCGTTGTGGTTGTGGCGCGGCGTCCGATAGACCTGGTCGACCTTGTGCGCGGCCGCTCCGAGCATGGCGTCGGCATCGCCGATTGTGTTCGACAGCGGTTGGCCCATGAAGGTTGCCGGCTCGGCGCCCTTGGCCTTCGCCGCCGCAAACGACGTGATCGATGGCTCTCCGGCAAAGGTCGCGACGATCAGCGATGCGGCGTAGTCCGCCTGTTCCTGCGTTTCGGCCAGGACCACCGCGATCGGCTGCCCGTTCCAGGCGACGCGATCGTCCTGCATGATCGGCAGGTCGGCCGGCGCCGCCGCGGTCGGCCCAGACCCGAACACCGCGGGCTGGTTCATCCGGGGCGCATTGCGATACGTCATCACCGCAACGACGCCGGTCGCAGCCTCCGCGGCCGCCACGTCGAGCGTCGCGATGCGCCCGCGCGGGATCGTCGCGAACGCCAGCGCGGCGTAAACCATGTCGTCGAGCGCGAATTCGGCCGCGAACCGCGCCGCCCCCTTCACCTTCAACGGACCATCCAGTCGCGACACCGATGTACCGATCAGGCCGTGCTGACGCGCGATCAGCGGATCGGGAACGCCGCCGGGAACCCAGCTGTCCGGCGCGAGCGGGACCAATTTGCCGACCGCACCCTGCACCAGACCCTGCGCGGTCTGCTTGACGGTATCGACGATGCTCATGCGGATACTCCCAGGTCACCAAGGACGGCGACGATCGTCCGTTTCGCGAGTTCGATCTTGAAGCCGTTGTCGCGGAGCGGCCTGGCGTCGGCGAGTTCGGCGATCGCGGCTGCACGAAACGCCGCCTCGGTCGCCGGGCCACCACGCAGCAGCGCCTCCGCCTTGGTCGCGCGCCACGGCTTGTGCGCCACGCCGCCGAGCGCGATACGCACGTCCCTCACCTCACCGTCAACGACGTCGAGCGCCGCCGCAACCGAGATCAGCGCAAAGGCATAGCTCGCCCGATCGCGAACCTTGCGGTAGGTCGAGGTCGCCGCGAACGGCATCGCGGGCAGTTCGATCGCGGTGATTAGGTCGCCCGCCGCCAGCACCGTGTCGAGATCGGGACGATCGCCCGGCAGGCGGTGCAGTTCGCCGAACGGAAGCGTCCGCGCGCCGTCGCGGCCCTCGACATGGACGACCGCATCGAGCGCCGCGAGCGCGACGCACAGGTCGGACGGATGGGTCGCGACGCAGGCCTCCGACGCGCCGAGGATCGCGTGAATCCGCGTGAAGCCGCCGGCCGCATCGCAGCCCTCGCCGGGAGTCCGCTTGTTGCATCGCGAACCGTCGGTGTCGTAGAAATAGGTGCAGCGGGTGCGCTGGAGCAGGTTGCCGCCGACCGTCGCCATGTTGCGGATCTGCGCCGACGCCCCCGCAAGGATCGCGCGCGACAGCACCGGATAGCGCGCACGTACGCCAGCATGCTCGGCGAGCGCGGTATTGCGCACCGCCGCCCCTATCAGCAGCCCACCATCCGCCGTCTCGGTGATCGTGTCGGACAGCCCGGTGACGTCGACGAGCGTGTCGGGCCTGGCAACCGTCTCGCGCATCAGGTCGACCAGATTGGTCCCGCCGCCAAGATAGGCGGCCGCGTCCGCATGGCCGAGACGGAGCGCTTCGGCGGTATCGCCGGCCCGCGCATAGGCGAAGGGGGTCATGCCGCCATCTCCGCCGCGACGGTTTCGCGGATCGCGTCGATGATGCCGTTATGCGCGCCGCATCGGCACAGATTTCCGCTCATTCGCTCCTGCAATTCCTCGCGCGTCAGCTGCACATCCGCGGTGAGATCGGCGCTGACGTTACTCGGTACGCCGCGCTTCGCTTCCGCCGCCATGCCGATTGCCGAGCAGATCTGGCCTGGCGTGCAATAGCCGCACTGGAAGCCGTCATGGTCGATGAACGCCTGTTGCAACGGGTGCAGCGCATTCCCGTCCGACAGTCCCTCGATCGTCGTGACCCGACGCCCGTCATACTGGACCGCCAATGCGAGGCACGACAGGATACGCTCGCCGTCGACCAGCACCGTGCACGCGCCGCATGCGCCCTGGTTGCAGCCCTTCTTCGTACCGGAAAGGTGCAGTCCCTCGCGCAACAGATCGAGCAGCGAGACGCGGGGATCGTCGGGCAAAGCGACCGCCGATCCATTGACGAGTATCGGCATCGCACTCTCCTACCTGCAACCCATGCGCACGCTTCGAACGCGGCCAGGTCAATTCCATACCGAGCGGTATAGGCGGGTTTCGTACGATCCACCAGCGTCTTGGCACGCAATGTACGGCGCTATCTTACAAAGCGCGTCGCACGCGGTATTGCAGCCCGCACGTAAGAAGAGACCGGCGGTCCCGCGAGCGGCACCGCAATCAGGAACGAGCAATGGCAGACACGAATCCGACCGACTGGAACGCGGCACAGGTGCGCAAATGGCTCGACGCCCGGATCGCCGCCGCGCGGTCGGATCAGGTCGTCGCGGAACGTGGCGGCTATGGCCAGCAGGACGACTGCGACAAGGCAACCGCCGAGGAGATGGTCTGCACACTGATGCAGGCCAAGGACTCGGCGGTCGATCAGAAGCGCTTCGCCGCCGACCTCAAGGCGCTGCTCGACCGTGACCAGTTCATCTGGCGTGGCGTATATGACGACACGCGGTTCGACCGCCACGTCCGGTCCTACGTCCGCAAGCTCGCCAAGATGGCCAAGACGAACAGCGGCTTCGACCGGACCGCGCGTTACCAGTGACGCGCGTCCCGTCCTATCAGAACAGGCGCTTCAGCAGACCGACGTTGGTCTTGCCGAGCTCGACGACCGAGTCGCCGCGACCGCTGATGATCGCCTTGGCCATGTAGAGCGTGAAGCCCTTCATCTGCTCGAGCGTGATCTTGGGCGGCATCGACAATTCGGTGCGCGCCGTCACCGCATCGAGCAACGCGGGTCCCGGATGCGCCAGGACGTCGCGGACGCCGGCCGCCACCTCGCCCGGATCGGTGATTCGCACGCCGTGGATTCCGATCGCCCGCGCCATCGCCGCGAAATCCGGATTGTCGAGCGCGACGCCGGTTTCGACCAGCCCGGCCGCCTTCATCTCCATCTCGACGAAGCCCAGCGTGCCGTTGTTGAAGACGATGATCTTCACCGGCAGCCCGAGCTGTCGGACGGTGAGCAACTCACCCATCAGCATCGCCAGGCCGCCATCGCCCGACAGCGTGACGACCTGGCGATCCGGGAAGCTGGTCTGCACGCCGATCGCCTGCGGCAACGCATTGGCCATCGATCCGTGGTTGAACGACCCGATCAGCCCGCGCCGCCCGTTCATCTTCAGATAGCGCGCCGCCCAGATCGTCGGCGTGCCGACATCGCAGGCGAACACCGCATCGTCCGCCGCGACCGCGCTGACGACGCGGGCGACGTGTTGGGGATGGATCACTCCGCTGCCGGGCGTACCGTCGGCGAGTTCGTCGAGCCCCTTGCGCGCCTCGGCATAATTGTCGCACGCGGATTTCAGGAACGCGCCGTCGGGGGCGCCCGTCAGATGCGGCATCAGCGCCGCGAGCGTCGCGCCGACATCGCCGACCAGCCCGATATCGATCGCGGTTCGCCGTCCCAGATTTTCGGGAAGCAGGTCGACCTGCGCGACCTTGGCGTCGACCGGATAGAATTGGCGATAGGGAAAGTCGGTGCCGAGCATCAGCAGCACGTCGCAGCCCATCATCGCATCGTAGCCGCTCGAAAAGCCGATCAACCCGGTCATGCCGACATCATAGGGGTTGTCGTATTCGACGAACTCCTTGCCGCCGAGCGCGTGGACGATCGGCGCCTGGAGCCGCTCGGCGACTTTAAGCAGTTCGGCGTGCGCGGTGCGACACCCGCGGCCGGCGAGGATCGTCACCTTGCCGGCGCCGTTCAGGAGCGTGGCCAGTTTGGCGATATCGGCGTCCGCGGGCACCGTCGTCGCGCGCGGCGGCAACAATGCGCCCGCCGACCGGGCCAACGTGCCGGTGGTGGAGCGCAACGCGACATCGCCCGGCATCGCAACGACCGAGACACCGCGATGGCCGACCGCCGCGCGGATCGCGGTTTCCAGCGTTCGTGGCATCTGGTCGGCGTCGGAGATCGTCTCGCAATACACGCTGCATTCGCGGAAGAGCGCCTCGGGACGCGTCTCCTGGAAATAGTTCGAGCCGATCTCGCCGCTCGGGATCTGCGCGGCGATCGCCAGCACCGGGACGCGGGTCCGGTTGCAGTCGTACAGGCCGTTGATCAGATGCATGTTGCCGGGGCCGCACGACCCGGCGCAGACCGCGAGCCGACCAGTCAATTGCGCCTCGGCACCCGCGGCGAACGCGGCTGCCTCCTCGTTGCGCATATGGATCCACTCGATCTTGCCCTGGCGCCGCAAGCTGTCGGTCAGCCCGTTCAGGCTGTCGCCGACCACGCCGTAGATGCGCTCGACCCCGGCCAGATGCAGCGTTTCGGCGAACAGGTCGGCGATGACGGTCTTCGGCATGTAACGGCTCCAGGCAAATTGAATGATCGCTGTCGATCGAACGACGGACAGGGCGCAAACGCGTTTCGCGTCGGTAGGGATGCAGCGCGCGCAATCTTTCACCCCAATCCTGCTTGCGCGACACGGACGGAACGGCTTTGAGTCACACCGTCGGAAGCGCCCGTCGAGACAGTTCAGGTACACCATGGCCCGCAAGCATTCGAAACACATGCCCTATGAAGACCCGCAGGCAGCGGAGGAGCAGGACGTTCCGCCGGCGGTGCCATGCTGGTTGTGCGGCCGTCCGACCGGGACGACGATCGTCTGGCATCACCCGGTGCCGAAAAGCCGCGGTGGACGCGATGTCGTGCCGATGCATCCGGTCTGCCAGCAGACGCTGACCACCAATTTCACCAATTCGGAACTGCAGCGCGCCGGGATGGATGTCGACAGCCTGCTCGCCAATCCGACTATCCGTAAGTTCGTCGACTGGGTGGCGAAGAAGGATCCCGATTTCACCGCGTCGCCAGCCAAGAAGACCCGCTGAGGCGTGCCCGCGGACGTTCATCCGGTAACCCCGGACGGCCGCTACTTCGTCGTCCGCGGCAGGCTATGGCGTCGCGCCGATCCCTCGCTGTCCGAGGACCGCCGTACCGCGCTGGTCGCCGAGCTGATGCAGGCCAGACGCGCAGTGGGGGTCGCGTTGCGCAAGGCCGACAAGGCGGCATTGGCAGAGGCGCGGGCGGGCGTCGATCGTGCGAAGGTCGCGCTCGGCGAACGCGGGCCGGTCTGGTGGGATGACGGCAAGCCCGACCTAAACCGCCGCATGGTCGCCAACACGCCCTATGCGCGGTGGTTCGAAAACGGCGCAAACGATCAGGGGTGAACGCCCCGACACGGGCCGGAGGCCGCGGATGGACGCCGTGACGATGCACGCTCTACGACCGCGGCGCCGGAAAAACGGTTCGGTGCCAATGACATACAGCCCGGCGAAGTATTCGCGCGAACGACGCCGGAACCGCAAAACCGCTGCCGAAGGCGCCCCGTTTTGCGCAAAATCGCTGCTTCGATTGGACCCGTAACGGACACATTTCAGCCAAAACGAATTGCCAAACGGATCGGGCCGGGACCTTGGTCGCCGGGAAATACCACTACAGATGAGGTGAGGGAATGAATTCTAACTTTGCAAAGCGTTCGGCAGTTGCGATGATCCTGCTCGGTTCGGTCAGCCTCGGCGGCTGCGCGACCAAGGGCTATGTCAACGATCAGATCGCCACCGTGAACACCCGCATCGACGGCATCGACGGACGTCTGCGCACGGTCGAGGGCGTATCCGGCCAGGCGCTGACCCAGGCACAGGCTGCAGCCGGCCAGGCACAGCAGAACGGTCAGCGGATCGACCAGCTCAACGGCCGCGTCGATGGCGTCGACCAGCAGATGCAGCAGCTCCAGAAGCAGCGCGCGCGCAAGCCGCGCGGCTGATCGCCGAACACCTAAATGCCGGGTAACCGGCACTTGTAACGGAAAACGGCTCTGCTAAATCGTCGAATGATCAATCTTCGAACGATGGCGTTAGAGCCGTTTTCTTTTGCGTTTCGGGTCGCCGCATTGGTGTCGCTTGCGGCGGCACCTTGCCTCGCGAATGCCCAGACCGCCGACGCCAGCACTCGACCTGCCAAGAGAGCTGCGAACGCGAAAACCGGGCCCGCCAAGCGCCCGTCGGTAAAAGGCGCGTCTGGAAAGGGCGCATCTGCAAAACGCCCACCTTCAAAACGGAAGGTCGCGAGCGTTGCTCCCCCGGTGCCCGCTCCCATTCCGACAGAATCCGCATCTCGGGTGATGGCGTGGGTCAAGGCGGCGCAGGACAACGCCACCCTCCCCTATATCGTCATCGATAAGCCGGCCGCTTTGCTCTATCTGTTCAAGGCAGACGGCACGTTGCTCGGACAGACGCCCGTGCTGCTCGGCATCGGCATCGGCGACGATTCGACCCCGGGGGTCGGGGCCAAGAAGCTCGAAGACATCGGCCCCGCCGAACGCACGACGCCCGCTGGTCGGTATGTCGCCAAGTTCGGTCGCGCGTTCGGCCATGAGCGCGTGCTCTGGGTGGACTACGCCAATTCCGTCGCGATCCACGCGGTCATCACGACGAACAAGAAGGAGAAGCGCGTCCAGCGGCTCCTATCGCCGTCGCCCGACGACAACCGGATCTCGTTCGGCTGCGTCAACGTCGGCACGCCCTTCTACACGCGCAAGCTCAGCCCGCTGTTCAAGAAGGCGGGCGGCGTGGTCTACATCCTGCCGGACACGAAGACGCTGGACGAGGTATTCCCGCGCCTCCGCCTGCTGCCGTATCTCGACGGCGCGACGCAGAGCGAGCCCGCTGCATGACCGTTACACCCGCTCGACCGAAGAGAAGAACCGCATGATCCTGATGATGATTGCCGCACTCGCCGCGTCGAAGGCGCCCGTCGTGGTCAGTTCGCTGACGACCGAGCAGCTGGTCAGCGACTGTCGCGGCAAGGATACCGATCCTGCCGCCACCTTCTGCACCGGCTATATCATCGGTGCGTTCGACACGCTGTCGCAGGCGCGCCAGATCTGTCCGAAACCCGCGAGCGCCTCGACGCTGGATACCGTCGCGTCGGTCCGGCGATACCTGCGGATGCACGACGAGCAATGGACCGATGCGCCATCCTTCGTCGTGCGCAACGCGTTACGCGCGAAATTTTCGTGCGGAAGCACCCCGGTCAAGCGGAAGCGCAAGTAAGCCTGTCAGGCGGACTGATCGTCCGGCGCTTCGTAGATATCCGGAAAACTGTAAGCGGACGGCGGATCGTCGAAGGTGCCGCGTGCGAACACCACGACGTCGCCAGCCGCCACGTCCAGCTTGGCCCAGCTGTCCCAGCCGACATGGATGAAGTCCGGCGGCCCGAAGATACGGATCGCGCGGAGATATTCATCTCCCCGAAACCCCACGAAATGCAGCGCGGGACCGGACCGAGGGTTGGTATCGTTGGTCACGGCATCGGCGTAGCGGTAGAGACCGGAACACGCCTAACCTTGGCATGACGCACGCTTAGGACCGCCGCCGACCGCCGGTCGACACCGGTCCCTTTTCCTCCGCCGCGAGCCTGCGCCAGCGGTCGAACCGCTCCGGGGTCAGCGTCCCCGCAGCGATCGCCGCCTGGATCGCGCAACCCGGTTCGACGCGGTGCGAACAGTCCGAGAAGCGGCAATCTTGCGCAACCAGCGTGAAATCGTCGAAGACCTCGGCGATGCCCGAGGCCGCCTCGGACAGTTGCAGCTCGCGCATCCCCGGCAAATCGAGCAGCCACCCGCCCTGTTCGAGCCGATGCATCTCGCGCACCGTCGTGGTGTGGCGACCGGTGCCGTCGATGGCGCGGATCGCCTGCGTCGCGATGCTGTCGGAGCCGCGCAACGTATTGACGAGCGTCGACTTGCCGACGCCCGACGATCCGAGAAACGCCACGGTCTTGCCCGGACCGCACCACGCCGCGAGACGCGCGACGTCGGCCGGGTCGCGGCCATTGACCGTCTCGACCAGCAGACCCGGTTCGATCGCGCGCGCCGCCGCTGCGAACGTCTCCGGCGTATCGGTCAGGTCGGACTTGGTCAGCACCACGACCGGCTGCACGCCGACCTCGCGCGCCAGCACCAGATACCGCTCCAGCCGCGCGACGCTGAAATCCTGGTTGCACGACGCGACGATGAAGACCGTATCGACGTTCGCGGCGATCATCTGGTCCTTGCGCGGATCGGCCGGCGAGCGTCGCTTGAACAGGTTGATCCGGTGCAGCACGCGGATCGGATGCCCCATCGCGTCGTCGAACAGCAGCCAGTCGCCGACGGTCGGGTGGTCGTCGGTCGGCTGCGCGCCGGGGATATAAGGCGAGACGAAGTCGCGCGATCCCTCGCCCGCGACCGCGATCTTGCCGCGATGGACCGCCATCACGCGGACCGGATGGCAGTGCTGTGCCTCCTCGTCCGAAATCTGATCGTTGAAATGTGCGGTCCAGCCAAGGTCTGCCAAGGTGTCGGTCGTGGGTGTCATCGGGTCACTATAACCGCTTTCGATCGACCGGCATCGGATATTGCAGTGTTCGATCAGCGGCGGATAGGCGCGGCTGATCGTCGTCGCGCAACCGCTCGTTCCGTAGCGTCAAAAGAAACAGATCACATACAATTATACGATCCTGTCATAAAACGGTATCAAATCGGTCCTAGCTGCCCGGCCAACGGACGTGTCAGTCCGCCCAACCATCCCAGGGGGGAAACCATGAACACGACACTCCCGATGCCGGTACGCCGGCAGCGATCGCGCGCGCTTGCCCTTTTGACCCATGTCGCCGGCGGGGCTCTGGCCGCCGCGATCGTCGTCGTCCCCGGCACGGCCGCGTTCGCGCAGACCAGCCCGGCCGCCACGACGACCGACGACACGCTGCCGAAGGAGACCGTCAGCGAGGCGATAACGGGCGACATCGTCGTCAACGGCCGCCGTCAGCAAACCGCGCTCGCCGAGGAGCATGACGCGGTCGGCGTCATCGACATCGTCACCACCGGCGACGTCGCGATCCATTCGCAGACCGGGATCGCGGATCTTGCCAAGCAGCTGCCCGGCATCTCGGTAAGCCGCGACCAGGGCCGCAACCAGAGCGCCACCGGCGAAGCGCAATATGTCTCGATCCGCGGGTTCGACACCGGTTACAACGCCTACACGCTCGACGGCCTGCGCCTGCCGCAGGTCGCCGGCAGCTCGCGCGCGATCTCGCTCAACCTGTTCTCGCCGTTCGCGGTCGGCGCGATCGCGGTCGACAAGACTCCCGGGGCGGCCAAGGATTCGGACTCGATCGCAGGCATCATCGACCTGCGGACGCCGACCGCGTTCGACTTCTCGACCGACTTCACGCGCGCCCGCGTGCTGGCGCAGGGCGCGCAGCTCGCGCTCGACCGCAAGCAGAAGGGTTTCGGCGGCGCGGTCGGCATAGACGCCGCGCGGCGTTTCGGCAGCGACCATCAGTTCGGCGTCTATGTCGCAGGCTATTACGAGGAGCGCGCCAACGCCGCCGAATCGACCGCGGTGCAGAACGACTACAAGACCACCGCCTTCGACGTCGGCACGCCCCGCGCCAACGGCGACGCGCTGTCCGCCGACGGCGTCCAGTGGAATTTCTACAACAACGAGATCAAGCGCTACGGCGCGACCGGCTCGCTCGACTATCACGGCGACCCGGTCGAACTGTTCGCGCGCGTCAACTACGCGACCTATCTCAATACCAACACGATGAACCAGACCGGGCTGCGCAACGAACTGACGCGCGGCCAGACCAACTCCAACCCGGTCCGCACCCTGACCGGCGGCGGCACGACGCAGGCGTACAACGCCGCGGGCGTCTACACCCCGCTCGGCATCAACCCGGCCAGCTATTTCCGCACCGAGGACGTCGAGCAGGAGCTGTTCTCCGCGCAGATCGGCGGCAAGGCTCATTGGAACGGCTTCACCGCCTCGCTCGAAGGCGCCTATGCCGACGGCCGCTTCGATCAGCCGCAGCGGATCGAGGCGGCGTTCCGCGGGATCGCCTATAACGGCGCGGCGAACAACACCGGCGCCGCGACGCAGGGTGTCGTCGTCGACCTGTCCAATCCCAAATCGCCGCGACCGGTGCTGTCGTCGGGGGCGAGCGCCTATGTCTCGTCACTCGACCGGCCGAGCCAGCTCTACATCCAGCAGGGCTACGACTATCTGTCGGAGGTCAAGAAGACCGTGAAGGGCAGCATCGGCTGGGACGGCACCGGCGTGTTGACCAACGTCGCGATCGGCGGGCTGTACGAGGATTCGGATCGCGACGGTCGCTCGCTCGCGCCCGACATCACGCGCTACCGCTTCCTGACGCCGCTCCAGAACGGGACCGTGCAGGGGCCGACGATCAACCAGTATAACGGCCATGTGCTGACCGACTTCCTCGATTATTATCCGTCGCGCGGGATCAAGGTCCTCGACCGCAGCCAGCTCGATTCCCAGGTCAGCCAGTATGTGAACCAGTCGCTAGTCTCACCGACGGTGATCAACCAGGGCCTGCTGAAGGGCAACGAGAAGCGCAAGGCGGCCTATGCGACGGCGACGCTGACGATCGGGACGCTGGAGGTGATGCCGGGGCTGCGGTATGAGGACAACAGCTTCCGGGCGCGGTATTTCTCGACCAACGCGAACGGCGTCGGCGGCAATTTCGTCGATGCCGGACGCGACTACGACCATCTCGACCCCAGCCTGCTGGCGGCGTGGAAGCCCGACGCGCGGTTCGTCGTGCGCGGCGCGGTGCGATCGAGCTATGCGCGTCCGGCCTTCGACCAGCTCGCCGGACCGACCCAGCGGAGCGAGGCCGATTCCAGCGGCAACATCACCGTCACCCGGCCCAACCCGAACCTGAAACCGGTCGAGGCGTGGAGCTACGACGCGGGCGTGGAATATTATGGCGGCGTCGGTCGCTATCTCCAGGTCGCGCTCTATTACAAGACGCTCAAGAACATCCTCGTGCCGACCGGCACGCGCTCGATCGGCGATACCGTCGGATCGGTGACGACGATCCAACCCGCCAACGGCCGCGACGGCAACGCACGCGGTATCGAGGCATCGGGCCGCTTCACGATCGGCGACATGCTGGCGTCGAAATTCCTCGGTAATTTCGGGGTCGGCGGCAACATCACGTACCAGCACACCGAAGCGAACTATCAGATCTCGGCGACCGACATCCGGAAATCGACCCTGCCGCAGGCGCCGAACCTGATCTACAATGCCGAGATCTTCTATGCCGCCGGCCAGTTCCGCACCAACCTGTCGTACAACTACACCGGTCGTTTCCTCGCGAGCGTGCAGGACAGCCAGCCCGACATCTACGTCCAGCCGATCGGCGAGATGAACTTCGGCCTCGCCTTCGCCGCCACCGAAAACCTCGAGATCGGCGTGGCGGCGCGCAACCTGCTCGACCAGCACACCTATTGGGCAACGGTCGGCAAGTCGGAACGCTACATCTCGAACGATCGCAACGGCGGCTACATGAATACCGGCCGCGTGTTCCAGTTCAGCCTGACGATGAAGATGTAAAAGCGGGATTACCGCCGGTCGCCCGTGAATGGTTACCGGCGGTGATCGACTGGCCACTGGCCGAGCCGTCGTGGTACATAGGTTAGAACAGTGTACCCAGACGCCAGGGAGCCTTGAAACCGATGCTATTGATCATGGCGGCACTGACGGTCGGACTTCTCGGACCGATGACAGCCGGCTCACCGCCTGTCACGACGACATTCGCATCGGCGGCGCGAACCTGCGACGTTCTACAGGCGGCCTATACCGCCACGACAAACTCGCGATCGACAGCGTATCCCCCGGATGTACAGGCTGATTCCCGCATCCTGTCCGTCCAGAGCTGGACGCCCGACTTCAAGGCTTCGCTCTCGCTGTCTTCGCAAGAATTCGAGGATATGGCGGGCAATGCGACGGCCTATGCGGTGCCCAGCTTCAAGCCTGCATGTGAATGGAAGGGGACGCGTGGCGCGGCAACCGACGAAGAGGGCCACGCCAGGTACGTGACATTCACGGCTCCGATTTTCGCAAAAACCGGACGTCTCGCGCTCGTCGAAGTGTCTTTTCGCGAACAGGGGTCCTTCGGATACGGGCTGATCTGCGTCGTGCGACAGCCCCAGGCGACGTGGTCGGCGACCTGCGTGCGGAGTTGGATCACCTGATCGCGGTCGCTTCGTCCCCGATCGGGTTGCGGCCGTCACCCCGCGCTAGAATTTCGGGTCGAAGTTAAAGAAGATCGGGTTCGACAGCGCGACCATGTTGCCGCTGAGCGCCATCGAATTGGGCACCTGCGGATAGGGCGTCTGCGGGCCTTCGACGGTGACGCGGTAATAGGTGCGACCGTGGAGCGGCGGCGTGTCGGTGAAGGTCGCCGATCCGGTCGCCGGATTGCTGGTGTAGGCGCCGAAATCCTCGCCGTCCTTGACCACCTTGATCTTGTACGCCGCGCCCTTGATGCCGCCACCGACGAGCTTGACCTGAAACGTCACCGGCTTGCCGGTTGACGCGGCGTTGTCGCCCATCATCATGTCCATCCGGCCGTCGCCATCGCGGTCGGCCATCAGCTCGACGCGCGGGTCGTCGGGGTTGGCGCTGACCGAAACCCGCCCGTTGCCGAGCGCATCGATCACGCCCTGCGCGGTGCGCGTCCTGGCGAAGACCCAGGTCGTCGGCGTGCCGACATAATTGGCGGTCGCCTGGATGCTGTTGGACACGGTTTGTGCAGCGGTATCGGGAATGCCGTGGTGCGAATCGCTGCCGCCTCGCCCGGTCAGCTTGCGACCCGATCGGAGCATGTCGTCCCAGATCATCATCGCGTTGAGGTTCGTCGGCCAGACCGCGGAGTTCCAGACTTCGATCGAGTCGACCATGTCGTAGGAGAAGCCGAAATGATCCTTGCCGCTCGGATGGTTGGCCGACAGATGGATACCGAGCGATTTCTTGACCGCGAGGATCTTCGCATCGCGCTGATCCTCGACGTCGAACAGGCGCTGGTGGTCGTACGGCTTGGCCGAAAAGACGTTGCCGTGGCCGCGCACCGTCGTCCACTCCGCGCCGTACAGCAGGATCACCGACTTCGACCTGAACTCGGGGTCTGACCAGGTGTTGTGCGCGACATCGCCGTGGACGTGATTGTCGTGGTCGGTGATCGCGAGATAATCGAACCCGGCGTTTTCGGCGAAGCGGATGATCTTCGCTTCGGGGTTGTTGCTCGAATCGGTGCTGTGCCGCGAGTGCAGATGGAGATCGCCCTTCAGCCACTGGCCCTCCGTCAGGCTGGCAACCGGCGGGATTTTCGGATCGGCTGCGACAGGTGCCGCCGCGTCTGCCGAGGAGGATACAAACAGGAGCGCGACGAGCGCGAGACGATCGAGCATGATGGGTATCCTTCCGGCTTAGAAGCGGTAGCTGACAGCGGCGCGGACGTTGCGCTGGTACAGCGAGCTGCCGATGAAGACCGCCTGCCCCGCTTCGCTGCTGTCGATCGTCCCCGCGCGGGGATTACCATTGGTCAGGCCGAGCGTGTTGGTGATGTTCTGCGCGATCAACTGGAGCTGGAGCTTGGGCGTGACGTTGACCTGCGCCTGCAGGTCGACGCTGACATAGGATGGCAGGCTGATCTTGTTGGCGACGTCGGTATAGAGCTGGCCGGAATAATTGACGTCGGCCTGGACACGGAGCGTGTCGCCGAACAGCGTCACGCCGGGGGTCACGCGAAAAATGTTCTCGGGGATGCCGTTCAGGCGGTGATGCGAATAGTCGGTGAGCACGCCCGCGCTGTTGGTGTAGACGAAATCGGAGAAGCGTGAGTCCTGGTAGGTCCAGGATCCGTGCAGGTCGAACCACGCTATCGGGCGGATCGTCGCCTCCAGCTCGACGCCCTTGGTGATCGTGTCGCCGTACACCGTGACCGGCGACAGCAGGCCGTTGGCAAGCGTGCGGAAATCGCTGATCTGGTAGCTGTTGTAGACCGTGCGGAAACCGGTCGCATAGAAATCGACCGGGCCGCGCGAGTATTTGATGCCGCCCTCCAGCATGTTGAGCGTCTGCACTACAGGCGTCGCGCCCGCATTGGTGATGAAGTTGGAGACCGCGGGCAGCCGGAACGTGTCGGTGTAGCGCACGAACGCGCCGACATAGGGGTGGAGCTGATAATTGGCGCCCGCCGTCCAGGCGAACCCGTCATATCTGCGCGAGAACGGCGTGAAGACGCCCGTGCCTGTCCCGACCGAGTCGTCGGCGAGCGTCGGGCTCTGGCCCAGATTGACCTGTTGCGCGCCCTCGACCGCACCGCTTGTCTTGATCCGTTCGTAACGGACGCCGCCGTCGAACCGCAGCTTCGGCGTGATCTGCCACTCGTCGCTCGCATACACCGCGACGTTGTCCGAAATGCCGTTGGCGTTGGCGAACTCGGCGCCGTAGCCGACGATGCCGCCTTCGGTCAGCGACGCGAGCTTGTTGCCGCTGGCGTCGAGCCGGTACACGTCGAGCAGGTCCGCATGGTTCTTGACGTCGGTCAGCACCGACGCGGTGTTTGCGCCATATCGCTCGTTCTCGCGCGCATAATAGAAACCGATGGCGAGATCGTGATGGCCGAGCAGGTCGAGCTTGCCGACGATGCGCGTGTCGTTGATGAACTCGCTCAGCGGCACCGTATGCGTCCGCGCGAGATCGACCAGCGCGAGCCCGTTGCCGTTCTGGTTGGCAATATCGAACGCATTGCCAGTGTCGCGGTAGAACATTCCGAGCGTCTGCCCCGCCGAGGCGTTGATCGTCTTGCCGTAATTCGCGTTCAGGAAGGTTTGCGCCGGCGATACATTGTACGGCGTGATACTGTTGCGCTGCGTGAAGCTGTCACGGTAGCGCGTGTTCTGCTGGATCTTGATCGTGTCGGTCAGCTTGTATTCGGCTTGCAGGCTGAGTTGGGTCAGGCGGACCGTGCTGCCGACCGCATTGTCGAATGCGATCGGTCCAGTAGGGGTCCGGAACGTCAGATGTTGCGTGTCCGGGCCGGCGATATTGTCCTTACGATTGTCGAGGCCGGGAACGCTGACGACGTCGCCGTCCGCGTTAGTGGTGTAGATGCCGCCACCCCAATAACCGACGCGCTCGTCGATCCGCTTGACGCCGAACGACACCGATCCGCGATCGAAATCGCGCGACAGCGTGGCGCGGATCTGGCCGCCCTGGTCTTGCCTGAACCCCGAATGATGCTGGCCGTCGGACAGCCGGTAATAGCCCCCGGTGAAGAAATGCCAGCCAGTGTTGCCGATCGGGCCACCGAGCCAGCCGTCGACGCGGTTCGAATTGTAGCTCGATCCTTCGTAGCGGATCAGCCCCTCGAGCGTATCGCCGCCGCGCCGCGAGATGAAGTTGATCGCCGCACCAGGGGCGTTCGAGTAGAAGATCGCCGATGGTCCGCCGCGCACGACCTCGATCCGCTCGACGGTCTGGTCGATCCGCAGCGACTGGTCGCCGTTGAGCCAGCCCAGCCCCGGATCGCCCTGGATCGGGATGCCGTCCTCGAGCAGCGCGACGGTCTGGAAGCCGTCGCTCGGGATACCGCGGACGCGGACGCCCGCACTGACCTCGCCCGAGGTCGGCGTGGTATAGAACCCCGGCACCTGCTTCAGCGCTTCGGCCACCCCGACCGGCGCGCGCAGTCGGAGATCGCGGTCGGAGATCGTCGAGATGGCGTAGCTCGTCTCGACCTTGCGCTGGCCTTCGGTACCGGCGCGGCCGGTAACGACGATGTCGTCGCCGTTCGTATCTCCGCCACCTTGGTCGGCTGCGGGAATTGTGGGTGTTGTCGCGGTCTGCGCAAAAGCGGGCTGTGCGACGAGCGCGCTACTAGAGAGCGCGGTGGCCAAGGCCACGCGCGACACGAAAATACGGGTCATCATCATTTCCCACCGAGCGAAAAGCTGGGCTGATCTATGATAGTCTTTGGTATCGTTTTTGTGACAAGGCGGTAGCAATACCAGATGCCGCCAACTGTCCGCCGCATCAGGAACTCGACTTGCGGCTCGCCACTTCGACGACGACCGCTCGCCGTCCTCGGCCGGAAACCGATATTCTCGGCGCAATGCCTCGCATCGCAACGCCTTAGCGCGTATATGGGGCACATGATGAAATCGTCGCATCGATCGGCCGACCAGGGGGCCACACGCTGATGTCCTGGCTCGAGAAACTCGCGATCGTCGCCGTCATGGTGCTGTTCATGGAGTGCTTCGCGTGGGCGACGCACAAATACGTGATGCACGGCTGGGGCTGGGGCTGGCACAAGTCGCACCACGAGGAGCAGGACGGCTGGTTCGAGAAGAACGACTATTATGCGATCGTGTTCGCGATCGTCCCGATCGTGCTGTTCACCGTGGGCCTCTGGTGGGAACCGTTATGGTGGGCCGCACTCGGCATCACCGTCTATGGCGGGATCTACGCGTTCGTCCACGACATGCTGGTGCATCAGCGCGGCGGGTTCCGCTGGGTACCCAAGCAGGGCTATTTCAAGCGTCTGCTCCAGGCGCATCGTCTCCACCACGCGGTAGAGGGCAAGGACGGCACGGTCAGCCACGGGTTCCTGTTTGCGCGCAAGCCGGCCGTGCTGAAGGCGCAGTTGCGCGCCAATGCCGATCCCCAGCGACGCGTCGCACGGCCGGAGGCTCCCTCGTCGGTGGCGGCCCGGTCGGTAGCGGCGGATCAGTGAGCGCAGCATCGCCTTTGCCCGCGGCCTCGCGCGGCGTTGCGGCTCGGCGTCAGGCGTGGATCGGCTTGTCGCTCGCGGCGGCGATCGTCGCGGTGTGGCTCGCGATCCACATCACCGGAATCTTCTTCTGGCGGTGGAGTCTGGCCGCCGTGCCGATCGCCGTCGTGATGGTGGTCGTGCAGACCTGGCTCAGCACCGGCCTCTTCATCGTCGCGCATGACTCGATGCACGGCGCGCTGGCGCCCGGCTATCCG
Source organism: Sphingomonas sp. PP-CE-3A-406 (assembly GCF_003688625.1). Taxonomy (GTDB): domain Bacteria; phylum Pseudomonadota; class Alphaproteobacteria; order Sphingomonadales; family Sphingomonadaceae; genus Sphingomonas. The sequence goes on along the minus strand of NZ_RCWY01000001.1, from coordinate 249,246 downwards.
CGGCTCAACCGCCTGACCGGCGCGACCTGTCTCTCGCTGTACGCCTGCCTGTCCTATGCGACCTTGTTGCCGCAACATCATCTGCATCATCGCCATGCCGGCACCGCGAGCGATCCGGATTTCCATGGAGGTGATCCGAGCTTGCTGGGGTGGTTCGGGCAGTTCTTCCGCACCTATTATTCGCACGGGCAGATCGTCCGCATCACGCTCGTCGCGTTGGTCTACACGCTCGTACTGGGCGCGCCGCTGGGGAATATCGTCGTATTCTGGGCGGTGCCCGCACTCGGCGCGGTGTTGCAACTGTTCGTGTTCGGCACCTGGCTGCCGCACCACGAGCGGGACGAGCCGTTTGCCGATCATCACCACGCGCACAGCGCCAAGATCCCGCCTCTGCTGTCGCTGCTGACGTGCTTTCATTTCGGCGGCTATCATCACGAACATCACCTGTCGCCCGGTACGCCGTGGTGGGGCCTGCCCGCTCGACGTCGCGCCCTGACGGTGCGCACCGGCCACCCCGAACCGGCACGACGCGCGCTATGATGCTGGCCATTCTGCTGTCCGCGATCGCGATGACCGTGATCGTTGGCGTTCGCTATCTCGCGGTCTCGGGCGCGTTCGCCTGGGCGACGCGCCGGAAACATCCGGGTCTGTATCTCGGCCTCGACCCGCAGGTCCGGCGCGAGATCGTCTGGAGCCTCGCCTCGGCGGCGATCTACGGCATCCCGGCCGGCGTGGTCGCCTGGGGCTGGCAACATCGCGGCTGGACCCGCGTCTATGCGGACATCCACGCGTATCCGCTCTGGTATTGGCCGGTCTCGGTGCTGCTCTATCTGCTGCTCCACGACGCGTGGTTCTACTGGACGCATCGCTGGATGCACCGGCCTGCGCCGTTCAAGCTCGCCCACGCGCTGCATCATGCCAGCCGACCGCCCACCGCGTGGGCAGCGATGGCGTTCCATCCGATCGAGGCGCTAACCGGCGCGATCGTGATCCCGTTGCTGGTCTTCTTCGTGCCGATCCACATCAGCGGGCTGGCCGTCGTGCTGACGATCATGACGGTCATGGGCGTCACCAACCACATGGGCTGGGAGATCTTTCCGAAGTTCATGTGGTCGGGACGGCTTGGCGGCTGGCTGATCACCGCCAGCCATCACCAGAGGCATCACGAGCTCTATGCGTGCAACTATGGCCTGTATTTCCGGCACTGGGACCGCCTGTGCAGCACCGATCGCGGCGTTGGCGACTTCCTCCGCGAACACGCGCGTGCCGAACGCCGCGCGGCCGCGGCCGATGCGGCTGGCGTGCCGGCTACCGCCGATCAATCAAGCTCCCTACAGTCGAGGCGGTAAGTTCGGGCGATCGCTCGATCATTCGAGCGTAAGTCCGACGGTCTGGCTCCTTATCGCATCGGACGCGTTTTCGCTTCCATCTGAGGGAGATGACAATGACCGACGCCACCGCCGTAAGCGCCCGCCAGCGCGAGATCGCGACCGAGCACCTTCTGTTCAAGCTGATGGAATATGTCGAGGCGCAGCATCCCGGGCTGCTCGACTTCATGGAAGACAGCCTGGATCACCTCGGCGATCCGGCCACCGACGATACCAAGGACGATGAGGGCGTTCGCCGGATCGCGCGCCGGATGATCGTCGGTGCCCGCAAGGAAACTACGAACTAATCACGCCAGTCCGCCTGTAGCGCTACAGGCGGGGCGTATCGACGACGGGTCCGCTGCCGCGCAACGTATCGCCCACCATCCAAACAGAAAGGCGGCCCTCGCGAGAAGGCCGCCTTTCTTCGTCTCTGTCGGCGAGGGTTAGAACTTGAAGTTCGCCCCAGCGCGGAACGTACGACCGATGACACCGGCATAATGCCAGGTCGGCAGGTAGTTGGTCCCCGAATACGACGCCGGCGCGACCGGTGCCTTCTCGTTGGTGAAGTTGCCGACGTTGAAGTTGAACGAGAACTTGTCGTTCACTTCGACCGACACGTTCAGATCGGCATAGATGAACCGCTTGATGTAGCAGAACTTGTCGCCCGTCCCGTACAGGTTGTTCGCGCAGCTCAGGTCGATGTTGCCATTATCGTCGGCGTCGATTTCATCCGCCGCGACCGCCTTGATCCGCGACACGTAATAGGTCGTCGCGGTCAGCGAGAACGCTCCGAACTGCAGCGTGTTCTGCCAATTGCCGCGGATCCGCGGCGTGCCCGCACCCGATGACAGCTCGTACGGTCCAAGCGTTCCGGCAAATTTCTGGACGACGCCGTTACCGTTGTCGACGTTGTACTTGAACAGGCGAGTCACGTCGATCCGGCTGATGAAGCGCGCCTCACCGCCGAGCGGCACGTTGACGTTCGCCCCCAGATCGATGCCCGACACCATCTGGCTCGCCGCGTTGACGTACGGTGCGTTGATGATGAGCACGCGGGGCCGCGCGTTCGGGAACAGCGGATCGATCGAGTCGACTGCGGCGACCGAATAGCCGGTCGGAAGCGGGGTACCGGCGAAATAGGCAGCGCGCGCGTCCGCGGTCTGCGGCCCGGTGACGATTACGTTGGTCTTCTTGATGTTGTAGTAGTCGACCGTGAAGCTGAACCACGGGGTCGGCTCGACGACGATGCCGCCGGTGAAGCTGCGCGACTTTTCTGGCTTCAGGTCCGGGTTGCCAGAAAAGCCCGAACCCACGTTATACGCCAGATTATAGGGATTGCCGTTGGCGCTGCACGACGTGAGCGTCCCCGAGCCGCCATGTTCCAGGATGAAGCTGCACGGCGGCGTCGAGTTGACGAACCCGGCATAGCTCGACCGTGCGTTATTCTCGGCGAACGTCGGTGCGCGGAAGCCCTTCGAATAGGTACCGCGGACTGCGATCTGCTTGATCGGCGTGAACTTCGCACCGATCTTCGGCGAGAAATTGCTGAAGCCTTCCGAGTAATGATCGTAGCGGCCCGAACCGTTGATCTCGAGCGTACTCAGCACCGGCGCGTTGATTTCGAAATAGCCGGCCGTCACGGTGTGCGACCCGAATGCCGCCGACGTGTTGGCATAGCGATCGAGGTTCGCGTTAAGACTGTTGTTTTCCTCGACCTCATGACGGATCTGACCACCGACGGCGACCTGAAGCGGGCCGCCGGGCAAATCGAACAGAGCCTTGCTGACCGACGCATCGAGCGAGGCGAGCGACGTGTGCGAGCCCACCGAATAGCGCGGCGCGACGAGATCACGCGTTGCCTGGCTGTTCAACGACGGATTGACGAAATTGTATGCGCCGGTGTTGATCGCCTGCTTGAGCCCGGCGATGTTGACCACGCCGAGCGAGTCGATGTTCAGGTTGTCCTTCGCGCCGACCGCGTCGACCTGCCAGTTCCAGCCGCCGTCGAAGCTGCCGCGCAGACCAGCGGCGCCGCGGATGACTTCGTTGGTGCGGATCTGGCTCGCAGGCAGATCGCCGAACAGGTAATAAATGCGGGCTGCACCATTGCTGGGATCGTTGGCAAAGGCAGTTGCATATGGGTTGTTCGGGTTGAGTTGGCGGTCGGCTGCCGTGACGCAATTGACGCCCGCCGAGCAAATATACACCGGCAGGACGATACCTGGATTGTTCGATGCGAGCGTCGGCGATGCGCCATAGGGCTGCGTCTGGCGGATCGACAATGGTGGACGCGTCTTGGTCACGACCTGGTTGTGCGAATAGCTGCCCGAGACATAACCTTCGATATTGTCGGCAACCTTTAAGCTCAGACGCCCTGAGAACGCGTACCGCTCCTGGGCTGGCTGGACTTGTGTATACTCGTTCGTGTTGTCGTGCTTGCATGCGGTGCCGCCAGCCGCGCCGGCGACCGTATAGGTTCCGTTGGCGCAGTTGAGGTTCAAGGAGGTGTAAGTGCCCGTTGCGGCGGCACCGCCGGCAAACGGATTGTTCAGGTCGGTCTGCGTGGAACGGCGAACGATCGCGTTGATGGTATTCTGCGGAAGTGCGTTGTCGTTCGGATTGCCGTCCGCACCGCCGATCGAACTGAGGTCGAGCGTGTTGAACGGAAACTTGCGATCGCTGACCGAGATCGCGGTGTCCTTCTGATACTCGCCGTTGACGTAGAAGTTGAACCCCTGGCGGTCATAGTCGCCGATACCCGCGGTCAGGTTGGCGCGGTAACGTCCACCGTCGCCGAGTTCGGAAATGCCGCCCTCGGCGGTGCCCGACACGCCGACGACGTGCTTTTTCATGATGATGTTGACGACGCCGCCGATCGCGTCGGCGCCATAGCTCGACGACGCGCCGTCCTTGAGCACTTCGACCCGCTCGACCGCGCTGAACGGGATCGAGTTCAGATCGACATAGGCGTTGTGGCCGTCATCGTTGAGCGGGAAGTTGGTCGAGCGCAGCCCGTCGATCAGCACCAGCGTCGACGAGACGCCGAGACCGCGCAACGACACAGCAGCGCCGCCAGCCGAAAAGCCGTTCTGGAAGCCGGTCGAGATCGAGCCGGCGCCATCTGCGGAGATCGAGCGCACCGCGTCGTTGATGTTGGTGATACCCGCGCGCTGCAGCGTCTGCGTGGTCAGCACGGTGACCGGCGACGGCGTCTCGGTGTCGGTCCGGCGGAACAGCGAACCGGTGACGACGATCTCCTGACCGGTCGCATCGGCCGGCTCGGCCTTGGTATCCTGCGGCGCGATCGTCGCGGGAGCCGGCGCGGTTGCCGACGCGTCGGTGGCGGTGGTCGCATCCTGTGCGAAACCGGCGGCCGTCGAAAGAATGAATGCCAGCGGCGTAGCGGCGGCGAGAAGGATCGCCTTCGAGGTCGAACGATATGTCGAGATCATGAAATAATTTCCCCCAGTGGCCCCGAACGGTCGCTTTGACGATCCGTCCGAAACGATGTGTCCAAACCGCCGCCGCGCGGCCGGTCAGGACTATGGGGAAAGAAATGAGGTAACGTATCTGTCATGTAAAGCCGCAATGCTGGCGTGTGACGAACAGCGCGACATAGTGACGGAAATGACACAATCGGTGTCAGGAACACGAGTGAATTTGTAATATTTTCACTGGATGGCGGCAGGGCGTACGAAAATTACATAAGGCTGTCGCCCCGTGACGCCGGTCAGCGGGCCGCGTCCGAGCCGCTGGAAAGATAACGGGGACAACGACACGCCCTACCCAGCGTGCGCGTAGTTTGCGCGTGGCGGGCGTTCAGACGGTCTTACCGTGCGCTGCGCTCGCGCTCGATTGCTCTAGCATTTCGACTGTCGCCACATGTCTTTACCCGGTGAACCACGGGGACTCACCCGACCCGAATAGGCGTCTAACCTAGAATGGGCTGGGCGATCAGCGCCCGTTCGGCGGCACAGCCGGCAACCCCCGAACGGGCAGCGGCTGGGGATTGCCGTAGCGCCGATAGCTCGGTCCGCGCGGCCGCGAGATCCGCCTGGAACGCGGGCGACGACGCCAGCGCGGTCAACGTGGCACTCGCCGACAATCGGCCGGCTTCCACGGCACTGGCGTTGTGCGCGCCACAGACGATGCGGCTTTCCCCGAACGCGCGACCGCGTGCGAGGATGGCGGTCGCGCGGTCGGGTGCGAGTTGTGCCAGCAAGGTCGCCCACGTCCACCCCGCCGTGGTATGCCCCGACGGATAGTCGTAACTTCCCTGCAATTCGCCAACCGGCTGGCATACCGCGCCCTTGTCGATCAGATAGGGGCGCTGTCGCTTGTAGAATGACTTCGCGATGCCGGTGTTGCGCGCCGTGTCGGAACCGGCTTTCTCGATCAGGCGCGCGGTCAGTGGTGCGTTGGCGGGCGTGAGCTCGACCCCCATCGCACAACTGAAATCGCGCATCATGTCGCCGGTGCCGAGCTTTACGTCGTTGGTAGCCAGTCGCCAGCGCGGCGAGCCGACCAACGCACGCGTCTGGCGGAAGATCGCGCGATCCGCCTGCCAGCGCGGGTCGTCCCGCTGCGGCGCAGGCGGAAGCACCGCGAGGATATCGAACGCGCCTTTCGCCAGATAGACGAGCGGCTCCTCGCCTTCGGGGCGTTCGACGACGCCTTGCGCCAGGGCAACGGCGGAAAGACCGAGTATCGCGGTCGCTGCAAGAATGGCTGAGGGCACCCGCATTTCGGCGTCTCCTGGGTCGGTCGTGGGAGTACCTTGCCGATCGATGAGATCGGCAGGTGTCGGGAAACGCGGCTAGAAACCTGCCGTGAGCGTCATCGTGAAGGTCCGGCCCCAGCGGACGATCTGCGGAACCTGATAGCTGTCCGGGCCGACCGTGCGATAATAGCTGATATTATCGAAGATGTTCGACACCGCACCCGCGATTTTCAGATCGCTGTTGACGCTGTAGCCGACCGTCGTGTCGACGCTGCTGGTCGCGCGCTGCGTGTCGTTCAGCGCCTTGCCACCAAACGTGCCGAACCGGTACGCCGCGATCAACGGGCCGTTGTAGCGGTACGATACGTTCGCGGAGAGGCCGCCCTTTTCGTAGAATAGCGACGCGTTGTAGAGCCGTTCGGGTGCCCCCTGCATCGGCTGCGACTTGTCGGTCGACGCGTCGTTCAGATGCGCCCAGGAATGCTGCAGCGTCATGTTTCCGGATATGCCGAACCCGGATTCCCAGCCCGGCAACTCCACCAGCTGGTAGCGTGCAGCGACTTCCACGCCGTAAAGGCCTGCGGTTCCGCCGTTGACCGGCTTGGACACCGACTGAAGGCCATCGACCGCGATCTGCGAGGCGCGGAAGTCGGTGCCCCGATCGTAGAGATAATCGCTCAACGCCTTGTAATAGCCGGCGACGGAGGCGCTGAAACCGCGATGCTGGTGTTCGATGCTGGCGTCGAAATTCCAGGATTTGACGGCCTTCAGGTCCGGGTTGCCCTCGGTCACGCTGATCGTGCCGTCCGAGTTCACGCTCGTCTGGCTTCCGCCGGCAAGCTGGAAGAACGCCGGGCGCGTGTAGCTGCGCCAGACCGCACCGCGAATGACGTTCTCCTCGCCCGAACGGTAGTTGGCGTGAAGGCTCGGGAGGAGAATGTCGTAGTGGGTCCTGCTGGACTTGAAGCCTTCCTGTAGCGCCGATCCCGAGGTGCCGTCGACGCTGACGGAATTCCAGAAGATGTTGTTGATATCCGTATGCTCGAACCGGAGGCCCGGCTGGACCTCGAGCGCGTTGCTGACGATCTTGGCGAGCGCGTACCCCGCATAGACGTTTTCATGCCCCGACAGCGTGTTCCGATTGAAGTCGTTGGCGGACAGCGTCGTGGCCGCTGCGGCGTTACGCGCGGCGGCGGTAAGCGCGGCGCCATCTCCTCGTACGAAGGTGTACGGATAGTATTCCCGATCGATCGACGACTCCTCGCCCCGCGCGAACGGGCTGGCGTTCAGTGTCTGGCCGGCGGGCAGGAAGTTCAGATTGCTGTAGTCGCGCGAGAAGCTGTCGCGCGTACTGTGCACGACCTTGACGCCGGCGGTCAGCGATTCCAGCCACGACCCGATCTTGTAGGTCGCATCGAAGCGTCCGCCGAGCTTGGAGGCGGTGCTGCGCGAGTTGGTGAACTCGCCGCTGTCCTGTTCGACGCCGTACAGCGCATTGTTGTTGAAACGGGCGAGCTGCGCAGTGCTGAGCAGGGGCAGAGGATATCCGTTGCGATAGGAGGCCGCGAAGGGGCCGTTCAACTGGTTGCCCGCGAACGTCTGGTAGGTCACCTCCGAATGGTCCGGTGCCGCGCTTTTGCCCCAGCTCCAGAAGCCGCTGTAGCCGAGCGTCAGGCGACCTGCATCGGTCGTACCGCCGATGACTCCGGAAGCGAGCGTGGATTGCGCCGGCGCCGTTTCGAACCACGCGTGATATTCGCCGTCGCTCTCGGCATTCTGGTAAAGACCATCGGGACGCACGACCGCGGCCGAATAGCGGTCGGCCTGGATGCTTTTCTGATAGATGTTCTGTTCGATGTTCGAGACCGCATAGGTGCCGCGCGCGTAGAGTTTCGTGGCGCCCAGATGCCAGTCGAACCCGAGTGCGCCGCCATAGCGCACCTGATTGCCCTCGCTGAACTGGGCATTGGTGCTGGTCAGCAGCAGATTGTCCTTCTTGGAAAATCCGTCGGGATTGCTGCCCTGCTCGCCTTGCGAGACCGCGAATTCCCATTGGCCTGCCTGGAAGTCGACCATCGTCGACGCGAAATACCGCTTGCCGTAATAGCCCGATGCATAGACGCCGAACTGCTCGTCGTTGCCGAAGCGGTGCGAGACTTCGGCCTGCACCATCCCCGTCCCGGCCGGCGTGTGATAGTCGAGCGCGTATTGGCTCAGGCCACCCTGCAGATAGAGACCGACATGCGTCTTTTTGTCGAAGTCGAAGGCGGACGGCGTGCGGAAGTCGATCGTGCCACCGATCGCGTCGCCATCCATGTCCGCCGTCGACGTCTTGTTGACGACCACCGCGGCGATGCCGACCGGGGGCAACAGATCGAGCTGGATCTGGCGCGAATACGGCATGCCCTGCGCCGCGTTCGCGCCGTTGACGAGATTGACGTTGTACGAACCGCTCAGCCCGCGAAGATAGACGAAGCTCGCGCCACCCCGCGCCGCGCCGTCGAGGCCGCCGTGATTGCCGGACGAGGGCGTGCCGAAAAAGTCGGTCGGTGCGATTGAGATACCGGGCAGTCGTGCCATCGCATCGACGACGCTGACATTGGGTTGGCGCTGGAGGTCGGCGCTCGACAGAACGCTGGTCGTGCCCGTCGACTCGATTTCCGCTTTCTTCGACGCGTGTCCGGTGACGACGATCTCCTCACCGGCAGCATTCTTGACCTCGTCGGACTTGCCGACGACGATCCCCTGCGCCTGGGCTTGCGCGGATGGTGCATCGGCACCCTTTGCATAGGCGGCAGACGGCAGGGCCAACGTGGCAATTGCAATCGCCAGACCTGCGGCACTGCCGCGCAAAGCGAGCACGCCGGACATCGGACGCACGTCCTCGGCAGAACGATCAAATCTGTTCATGCAACACCTGAAAATGGGGAATAACTTTGGTCTGCGCCGCCCCTAGTAGGAGCGTATGACGGCGATGTGACGTATCGTATAATATATGTAACGCCGTTTTAGGCGTGGTCGCACAATCGAAAAAGGCAGCGATAGTGAGCATCAGTCGATGTCATCAGACGGACACGAACCCCGATTAGCGCGGCGGAGTCCGATCGGATCATCCAGACATTCTTCGTGCAGCAGGTTTTCGATGAAGCGCCATTCCCTCAAGATCCTGGCTACCCTGACCTTGGCCCAGCCAATGCCGGCGGTCGCACAGGACCTGCGCGTCATGACCTTCAACGTGCGCTATCCGAACCCGGACGACGGTCCGAACGTATGGGCAAAGCGCCGCAACCTGTTCGCGAATACGGTGCGCGCGGCCAATCCCGACGTGATCGGAACACAGGAGCTATTCCAGTCGCAAAGCCGCGATGTCGTCCATGCGCTGCCCAAATTCCGCTGGTTCGGCCGCGACCGTTTCGGCGGGCATGCGACCGAGCATATGGGGATCTTCTACCGCACCGATCATCTCCGTCTCGTCAGCCAGGGGGATTTCTGGCTTTCCGAAACCCCGGAGGCGCCAGGCAGCATGGCATGGGGTGCGACGCTGCCACGGATGGTCACCTGGGGCATCTTCGCGACGCGCGGCACGAAGCCCTACAGGTTTCTCATGATCGACACGCATTTCGCGAACCGCGATGTCGAAGACGAGGAAGCCCGTCGTCGATCCGCAGACCTGATCGCCGCCAGGCTACCGATGCTCGCCAAGGGCCTGCCGATCGTGCTCACCGGGGATTTCAACGCGACGCCCGACAGCGAAGCGCATCGTCGGCTGGCGGCCGTCCTAACGGATGTCTGGGCGACCTCGCCGACGAAAACTGGTCCTGAAGGCACGTTCCACGACTTCACCGGCAAGCCCCAGGCAATGATCGACTACATCATGGTACGCGGTTTCGCGCCGGTCAGCGCCGCCGTGCTGACCGATCACGCCGGCGACCGCTATCCGTCGGACCATTTTCCGATCGTTGCCGTGCTGCGTCGCAAAGACTGAGCCCTCCGACGTCTCACCTCAAGCCGAACCACCGCCGGGGGCCAGCGGGCGACCGAGCGGACCCTGCAGGTGCAACGACGTTTGCGATCCGTAGAAGTCGGCGATCCCGCCCCAGGCGCGGTGGTTGAGTTCGAGCAGGAACAGGATGCGGCGCATGACGCGCGCCTGCGTCGCAGGGGGTATTACGACGATGTGCTCGAACGCGTCGCGCGAGATGCTGTTGTGGTTCAGATCCTCGTTCAGTTCGTCATGATCGCCCGCCAGATCGCTGAACGCGGGATTGGTACGCGCGACCGAAGCGAGCCTAAGCGACATCTTGGGTGGTTCGCCGAACACGCCTTCGATGACCATGACAGACGCGCAGGACGTGACCGGATCGACCTGCGCGACGAGCGTCAACAGGTCGACGAACGCGAAATGCAGCGGCAGCGGTACCGCGCGATCAAGCGCCGCCTGGGTGATGCCGAGCGTCTCGCAGGTCGTGCTCTCGAGCGCCTCGTGCCCGACCTCCTCGCCGAAATAGCGGAACATCATCGCGCGCAGCGGCGCGATCAGCCGGCGACTGAGATTGGGCGCGATGATCTCCACGAACCGGCAGGTCACGTGATATTGCTCGATGAACGGCCCCGCGATCAGCGGCGACCAGCGATCGCCGAGCGCGTCGAGCATCGTGACATACGGGTTTTCGCCCCATCTCCCCAGCGTGCTGCGGGTCAGCATCTCGACGCGGCGCATGAATTCGAGGCCCGACAGCGTCGGCAGATCGGGGATCGGCGGAACGGCGAAGCGCAGCGCGGCATCGCCGGTCGAGTCCGCCAGCGCGCGCCCGATCAGCCAGAGGTGCGATTCCAGATCGCGCGGATCGTAGAGCGACAGCGCCTCCACGATCGCGTCGCTCTCCGGCAGCGCGGCGTCATCGCCCGCGATCCGCGCGAGCATCACACCGGCGGCGATCAGGGTCAGTGGCGCCGAATTTCGGAAATAGGCGAACTCGGCGATGATCAGCCCGAGATGGAAATTGGGCTGGACGTCCGCGTCGAACGGGTCTCCCGTGGTGCCCAATGTCGCGCTGGCGAGCGCGATGTCCGACTCGATCCTCAGCACGGCCGCGTGTGCCACGAGGCGGCCGAGCCGGTTGGCTGGCAGGTCTGCCCGAATGGCGATGATGGTGCCGTCGATACATGCGTCGATCGCGGCGATTCGCGCGGCAAGCGTCTGCCGGATCTCGTCATGCCCCTCCCCGATCAGCGCGCGGCCATCGAGAAACGCACCCAGCGCCCCCCAACCGTCAGCGCCCGCTTCGCGCATCAGGTCCCATAACGGGGCGCCGCCGTCGCGCAGCGTCGCCAGTTCGGCTGCCATCCGTGTCGCCGACGCGGCATCGTCGAGCGCGAGGACATATCGCGCATCGCCCTGCGTAAGTGCGATCGCGGACGCATCGGGCGCATGCTCGATCGCGTCGACGCACAAGCGCGGATCGGCGTAGCGGTGGAAGGTCCAGAGATCCATCAGGAGTCCTCGAAGATGCGCGGGATCGCCGCACGGGGCTGGGCGTAGAACGTCAGGATCTGCTCTTCCTGTAGGATCATCGTTTCGATCATCAGCGCGACGTTGCGCTTGACCACCACCGCGGCCTCGCGGTCGACCACACCTTCGAGCGCCATCAAGTCACGCGAGATGTCGGCATGGTCGTAATCCGCGTTCAGGTCGGCATGATCGCGCAGCGGCAGGTAGAAGGCGGCGGGTAGATCGAGTTCGCGGCAGCGATCGTCGAACGCGTCGACGAACGCCACCTGCGCCACCTCGAACAGGAACAGGACGGCCTTGAACGACAGCGGGTGCTGGCGCGCATAGACGCCCAGCGCGGCACAGAGCGCAAACGTGGTCGGTAGCGGCTGATGCGCTTCCAGCTCGTCCGGGGTCAGACCGACCGCCTCCAGCGCGCGCGCCAGGAACGCGTCGTGGCCGAGTTCGGATTTGAGGAAACCTTGAAGCAGATCGCGTTCCCGCGGAGTCCTGGCAGTCGCGAGCGCGGGCCCGATCAGCCCCGGCGCCGCCTTGACGATGTAGAAATATTCGAGCGCATAGCCGATCAGCTGTTCGCGCGTCGCGCGATGCTCGACGAGCGCGGTGTGGAATGCGGACCGCGCGACGCGCTGCGTGACGCGCTCGGCGATCCGGCGGATCTCGCGGTAAAGCTGCGCGCCGCTGACCAGCCCCTCCGTGCGCGGTTCGGATTCGACCAACAGCCGGACCGCGTCGAACCCCTGGAGCAGCGCCGGTACCTTGTCGGCGATCTCGGGAACGCCGGCGATCATCGCGTCGATCGCCACGCCGCCGCCCACGAGCTGGTCGATCAGGCGAGCTACGGCAGGCGCCTCCGCGGTCCCGAACGCGAACGCGCACCTGGTCTTGCCGATGCGGATCACGGCCTCGTTCGGTTCGATATCCGTGGTGACGCCGAGCCGAAACTTGGGCTGGCTGAGCCCGGCTATGGTGGCCTCCATGCTATCGTCCTTTCACAGATCGGAGACGCGGCGGAGCAGGGGCGCATCGCCGGTATAGTGCCGCCAGACGCCCGAGTAGAACGCGTCATACAGGTCGACGAACAACGGCATCTGCGCCTTCAGACGGCGTACGTCGGTCTCGGCGATTGCGGGGACCTGCTGGAAGATCAGCCGGGTGAGGTTGCCATGCCCCGCGTCGATGTTGATGTTCGCATGCGTGCGCAGCGGGCCGACGAAGCCGTCGTCCATGCCGACCCGGGTACACGCCTCGATGAAGCTGTCCTCCTTCATGCCCTGGCCTTCGAGCAGGCCGAGCGTCGAAAAGAAGAACAGCGGATCGTTGTGCGCCCAATAGGCAAGCGCGTTGCACAGCGCCATCGTCTCGGGCAGCGGGATCGCGTCCTGCATATCCGCATAGGTCAGGCCGACATGCGTGAGCGATCGCAGCAGGATCTCGTCATGGCCATATTCTTCGGAGAAGAACTCGTTCAGCAACAGCCTGACGGCGGTGTTGGGTACGTAGGACAGCACCGGCGCGTCGAAATAGCTTTCGCGGAACAGGAAATGCCAGTTCTCAATCACCATGCCGGTGGCAAGCCGCTGCGAAAGATCGCCCGGCGCGTTGGCGGCGAGGCAGGTCTGCCAGAACGGGTTGCGGTAGATCGTCGTCTCGCAGCGCGCCTCGACCAGTTCCTCGAGCTCCAGGATGACCTCGGATCCGGAGCGAAACGGCGGCAGCGCGGTGTCGTCGAGCAGGCCCAGCCCGTCGAGCGATGCGACGAGATCGTCGGCCACCTCGCGCCGGAGCGCAGGCTCGTCGGCGACGATCCGGTCTAGCGTGGTCGCGCCGTCCATTCGGCGCAGCGCGCGTTCGAGCACGGACTGCGGCATGTCGCGGGCGACGAGCGTATGGCGGTCGCCGAGCAGCAGCGCGGTCCCGCCGACGCGGATTTCGGTCTTCAGCCGGGGGCGGCCAATGGTCTGGATGTCTTCGATCTGCACGCTATCGTCCGATCGCGGTCGCGCGGTCGCGCATGGCCGGCGGTGCGGGCACGCCGCACGGCCGGCCAGCAGCGAACACGTCAGAGGTGGATGGCGATCAAGGTCGGGCGGCCATCGGCCTTCTCGACCGTGAACAAGAAGTGCTTCCCGCCCAGGGTGCCGGTGTTGATGTACAGATCGGGCTTCTTGCCGTCGAACGTGTTGTTCGCGAGATCGGCATGCTTCACTTCGTGAACGGTCGGATGTGCGGCAGCTGCAGACATGATGTCCTCCTTTGTCGTGGTGCCGGCTTCGTCGAGCCGGCTGGGAGGAATGCTCTGCCCGGACGCAGAGGGGATCAATCGAAGACGCCTCCGTTATGGCGTCACCGCGACGCCCCTCCTCGACAGATAGACCCGAAACGACGCAGATCGCCGCAAGGGATTATAGTCTACGAGCCGATAGTCCTTCGCTCAGGGTCAGGACCCATGACGTGGGAGGCGCGATCTGACCCAGGCTCACGCGCCGGTCGCGTATGGTCCGCACAAGACGCTGTACACCCGGTGAAGTGAAAGAGGCGCTTCGTCCGCATGATGAAGGGATTGGCTGCCACGAATGCCAAACCGAATCCCATCATGATCGACGCGACCTACCTCAAGGCACACCGCATGGCTCGGCCGCCTGAAGGACTGGCGCCCCGTCGCGACCCGCTACGACCGACGCCCCACGGTCTTCTTCTCCGCCACCGCCCTCGCTGCCACCGTCATCTTCCAGCTAGAACAGTGAGTTCCAACCCTAGCGCGTCTCGCCTTCCGTCGCCGTCGCGTCGAGCTTGTCCTGCGTCCTAGTCTCGAAGTCGCCCGCGTCGTGGCGTTCGTGGAGCTGACTGGCGGGATCGCCGATCACGCGGTTGACCATCCGCCCGCGCTTCACCGCAGACCGCGCACCGATCAAGTCGGTCCAGCGCAGGACGTTCTTGTAGTCGTTCGCCTGAAGGAACTCGGCAGCCTCGTAGACCTGACCGCTCACGAGCGCGCCGTACCACGGCCATATGGCCATATCGGCGATCGAATACTCGTCTCCGCCGATATATTCGCTCTCGCCAAGGCGCCGGTCGAGGACGTCGAGCTGGCGCTTCACCTCCATCGCGAAGCGGTCGATCGCATATTCGATCTTTACGGGCGCATAGGCATAGAAATGCCCGAACCCGCCGCCGAGCATCGGGCCAGCGCCCATCTGCCAGAACAACCACGACAGCACTTCGGCGCGCTTGGCGGGATCGGTGGGAAGGAACGCGCCGAATTTCTCGGCAAGATACACCAGGATCGAACCGGACTCGAAGACCCGGATCGGAGTCGCGCCGCTGCGATCGACCAGCGCCGGTATCTTCGAATTGGGATTGGCCTCGACGAAACCGCTGCCGAACTGGTCGCCGTCCATGATCCTGATCAGCCACGCGTCGTATTCGGCGCCGACGTGCCCGGCAGCGAGCAGCTCCTCGAGCATCACGGTCACCTTCACGCCGTTGGGCGTTGCCAGCGAATAGAGCTGGAGCGGATGCTTGCCGACGGGGAGTGGCTTGTCATGCGTCGCGCCCGCGCTCGGACGATTGATGCTGGCGAACCGGCCTCCGCTCTCCTTGTTCCACGTCCAGATCTTGGGCGGCACGTATTCGGCGGTCTCGGTCATCAGGTCTCTCCGCGACGATTAGGGACTCTCCCGTCGGCGATAGGCGGTAATCCGGAATTGCTCCAGCCGTTTGGGACGCGACGGTATCTTCGTCAGCCGCACATTCAGGTGACCAATGATCGAAATGCACCTCCGTCAGCCTGCGCCGGTACACAGCGACCGACCCAAGGACCGTGCGACTACCGCATTTGCATGAAGATCGAGACCGCGTTGCGGACGCTATCCGCAAACCGGTCATAGATCGCCCGCGCAACCTGGGCGATGACGGGCTGGCGATCGCGTCCACCGCGCGCAAACACCGCGACGGCCACGCGGCGGCCGTCGGGCATGGTAATGAACCCGACGTCGTTGGTGATACCGTCGAGCGTGCCGGTCTTGTCCTCCACGCGCGTACCGGCGGGGAGCAATGCACGGATACGGCGCGTGCCGGTCGCGCATCGGCTCATCAGCTCCAACAGGAACGTGCGGCTTTGCGCCGTCAGGACGGTACCGTTGTCGATCTTGTTCAACAGCGTGACCATCGCGACCGGCGTGGCGACATCCCGGCTGTCGGCAAGGTGGCCGCGCTCCCGCAGCAGCTGGGCTATGGTCCGGTCCATCCGGATACCGGTGATATTCTGCGACGACAGCCACTGCTGGATCGCGCCGGGGCCGCCGAGCGCAGCCAGCAACTGATCGGTGGCCTGATTATCGCTGCGGATGATCATCAGCTCCATGACCTTCGCCGCGGGCCGGCCGACGATCATGTCGCCAAGGCTGCGTCGTCCCTGATCGACCTCGCCGAGATAGGCGGCTGCGATGGCGAGCTTGACCGTGCTCGCCATCGGAAACGGGGTATCGCCATTGATCGAAACGGTCGAGCCATCGCGAAGGTCCAGCGCAGCGATGCCATAGTCGCCGGAGCGTTCCGCGATCAGCTTGCTCAGCGCGTGCTCGAGCCCGATGAGGTCCGGAGAGCTTGCGGCCGCCGGTGCCGGGACGAGGACGGTC
Source organism: Sphingomonas sp. PP-CE-3A-406 (assembly GCF_003688625.1). Classification (GTDB taxonomy): domain Bacteria; phylum Pseudomonadota; class Alphaproteobacteria; order Sphingomonadales; family Sphingomonadaceae; genus Sphingomonas. The sequence continues at coordinate 233,004 of NZ_RCWY01000001.1, read as the reverse complement.
GCGGCGATACAGGACAGAAACAGATGGGAAAGCCGGGGTGCGTGCATCGATCGTCCTTGCGTATAGCTCTTCGGCAGCCTGCTCCTGCTAAACCGAAAAACCTGAACACATCGTGTTGCCCGCCGGCGAAATGCACACAACGACGCGTCGAGTGTCGTTCATCGCGAAACCGGGCAGATGTGCCTACGCATTGGCGGCTTTTTGGGCAAGCGGCGCTGAGCCAAGCCGCTGCGATCGTCGCACGAGATGATGGAGACCGTGGATAGGGTGAGCGGTGCCAGGCGGGTATGACTCCCGACCCTCGGGCAGACCGTGGCAACGCTATTTCCTTCGCCCGGATACGTCACGCCGGTCGAACCAGCGGCGCAATTGGAAAAAGGGGCGGCATGGACCGGTATCGCGACGGAAGCGATCCTCGGATGCGGAAGTCGGGATTGCGCGGCGCGACGATGGCCGTAAGGCATTCGGACAACTATGTTCGGTGAAAGTTCGATGCCGTGACCAGATCCAGTGAGACGCTCCTGATCACCGGCGTCGCCGGTTTCGTGGGATCCGCGATCGCCCGGGCGGCAGCGGCGCATGGCATGCCGGTTCGGGGGCTGGTCCGACCATCCAGCACGCGGACCAATCTTGTCGATTTCCCCGGCGGCATCGTCGAAGCGGATCTGCGCGATGCGGCTGCCGTGACGGCGGCGATGGCGGGAGTCCGTCACGTCATCCATACCGCGGCCGACTACCGGATCTGGGCCCGCGATCCTGAAGAGATCGTCCGCAACAACCGCACCAGCACACTTAACGTCATGACGGCCGCGCTGGCAGCCGGGGTAGAGCGCATCGTCTATACCAGCAGCGTCGCGACACTGCTCCCCGACCCTATGGGGGCCGCCGACGAAACCCGCCCCGCCACCGAACAGACCGTCGTCGGCGCGTACAAGCGCAGCAAGGTGGTCGCCGAACGGTTGGTCGAGGCGATGGTCCGCGAGCAGGGCCTGCCCGCGGTGATCGTCAATCCCTCGACGCCGATCGGCCCGCGCGATGTGCGCCCCACGCCGACCGGGCGGATCATCGTCGAAGCGGCGAACGGCAAGATGCCCGCGTTCGTCGACAGCGGCCTCAACCTCGTCCATGTCGACGATGTCGCGCGCGGTCATCTGCTGGCGCTCGATCGGGGCCGTATCGGCGAGCGCTATGTGCTCGGCGGACAGGACGTCGCGCTGGCGGACATGCTCAAGGCGATCGCGACGATGGTCGGTCGTCGTGCGCCGACGGTCCGCCTGCCGCGCGCCCCGCTGTTCCCGCTGGCGTGGCTCAACGAACGACTGGCCGCGGTCACCGGCAAGGACCCGTTCCTGACGCTCGACGGATTGCGGATGGCCAAGCACACGATGTTCTACAGTTCCGCCAAGGCGACGCGCGAACTTGGCTACCACGCGCGGCCGCATGAGCAGGCGCTGGGCGATGCGATTGCGTGGTTCCGACAGGTGGGCATGATCGGGTGATCGGCATCGCCGTATCGACGGTCGCGATCTGGCTGTATCTGGTGCTGGGCAATGGCGGCTTCTGGCTGGCCCGTGAACGCGACACGCGCGACGTACCCCCTGCCCCCGCGCCCAGTGTGACGTCCTGGCCCGACGTCGTCGCGGTCGTGCCCGCGCGCGACGAGGCCGACGTCATCGCGCGCGCGATCGGCAGCCTGGCCGCCCAGGACTATCCCGGCGATTTCCGCATCGTGCTGGTCGACGACGGCAGCAGCGACGGAACGGCGGACATCGCGCGTGACTCCGGTGGCGACCGCCTGACCATCGTGCGGGGCACACCCTTGCCCACCGACTGGACCGGCAAGCTCTGGGCGGTATCGCAGGGGATCGCGAGCGCCGGATCACCGCGCTATCTCTGGCTGACCGACGCGGATATCGCACATGCCCCCGATACGCTGCGGTCGCTGGTTGCCCGCGCCGAGCACCGTGATCTGGCGCTGGTCTCGCTGATGGCGAAGCTGCGCTGCACGCATTGGGCGGAACACGCATTGATCCCCGCATTCGTGTACTTCTTCCAGATGCTCTACCCGTTTTCGCGCGTGAGCGGCCGGGGACCGGGTGCCGCAGCGGGCGGCTGTATGCTGGTGCGCCGTGAGGCTCTGGCCGCAGTGGACGGGATCGGCGCGATCCGTGGTGCGCTGATCGACGATTGCGCGTTCGGTGCGCTGATGAAGACGCAGGGGCCGGTCTGGCTGGGGCTGACCGAGCGGTCGCGCAGCATACGCCCGTATGACGGCATCCGCCCGATCGCGGCGATGATCTCGCGGTCCGCCTACGCACAGCTCGACTATTCGCCGCTCAAGCTGATGGGCGCGGTGATCGGCCTCGCGCTCGTGTATGCCGCCCCGCCGATGCTCACGCTGTTCGCCGACGGGCCTGCCCGCGCGCTCGGGATAGCGGCATGGCTGCTGATGACGCTGTCGTTCCTGCCGATGCTGCGCTTCTACCACCGCTCGCCGTTATGGTCGCCGTGCCTTCCGCTCATTGCGGCTTTCTACACGGGCTGCACCTTGCTATCCGCCTGGCAGCACGGGCGAGGCCGTGGCGGCATGTGGAAAGGGCGCGCGCAGGCTGCGCGGCAATGATGGCAACGGCATCGGATCAGCAGACCGCCGACCTCGCGTCCGGCAAGGATCACACGGGCGAGAACTTCCCGGTCGCCTCGGCGATCCTGAAGCGGGAGCACCGCGCGCCGATCATGGCGTTCTATCGCTTCGCGCGCGCCGCCGACGACATCGCCGACCATCCGACCGCACCCGCCCCCGACAAGCTAGCCCGACTGCACGCCATGCGGCTGGGCGTGACCGGCCGAGGCGACGAACCGCAGGCGTTGACGCTGCACCGGGTGATGGCCGAACGGGGTTTGGACGCGCGCCATGCCAACGACCTGCTCGACGCGTTCGAACACGACGTCACGGTGCGCCGCTATGCCGACTGGGACTCGCTGATCGCCTATTGCCGGCTCTCGGCGATGCCGGTGGGACGTTATGTGCTCGACGTCCACGGCGAGGATCGCGCGACCTGGGCGGCGTCGGATGCGCTGTGCGCGGCGTTGCAGATCATCAACCATCTCCAGGATTGCGGGAAGGATTACCGCGCGATCGACCGCGTGTATATTCCCACGGAGATGCTGGCCGCACACGGCGCGCGGGTCGAGGATCTCGGAGCAGAGGCCGCATCGCCCGCGCTCAGGGCCACGATCGTCACGCTCGCCGAACGCACGCGCGGCCTGCTTGCGACGAGCGCCGGTTTCTCCGCGATGATCCGCGACCGCCGGCTTGCCGCCGAGGTGGCGATCATCCAGAAGCTTGCCGAGAGCCTGACCGAACGCCTGCTGACGCGCGACCCGCTGAGCGAGCGCGTCCATCACGGCAAGCTGGAGGCGGCGTGGCTCGCTGCGGGTGCTGCGCTTGGCAGCCTTGTACGGGGACGTCCGCGATGAATCCCAATACGACACCCGCTGCGCTGCGCGCCCAGGTATCGGGCAGTTCCTTCTATGCCGGCATGCGCGTGCTGCCCAAGGCCGAGCGCGAGGCGATGTATGCGATCTACGCGTTTTGCCGGATCGTCGACGACATCGCCGACGATCAGCAGGGCATACCAGCGGAGCGCGCCGCCCAGCTCGACCAGTGGCGGACCGATATCGATGCGCTCTATGCTGGTGGCGACCCCGGACAGGCGATCATCGTCGCCGAGGCCGTCCGTCGCTTCGATCTCGACCGCGCCGATTTGCACGCGGTTATCGATGGTATGGGGATGGACGTCGCAGGTGACATCCGCTGGCCCCCCGCCGCGACGCTCGACCTGTATTGCGACCGCGTCGCCTCGGCGGTCGGACGGCTGTCGGTGCGGATCTTCGGGATGGACCCGGCGCCCGGTATCGCGCTCGCCTTCCATCTTGGCCGTGCGCTGCAACTGACCAATATCCTGCGCGACATCGACGAGGATGCCGCGATCGGCCGGGTCTACCTGCCGTTCGAACTGCTCAGCGGTGCGGGCATCCCGATCACAGTACCGGCCGAGGTCATAGCCGATCCGCGCATCGATGCCGTTGCGCGCGCACTCGCGACCGAGGCGCATGGCCATTATGCGCAGGCAAACGCGATCCTGGCGAAGCGCCCGCGCGGACACCTGATCGCGCCGCGGTTGATGGCGGCGGCCTATGCCAAGGTGCTGTCGCGGATGGAGGTTGTCGGCTGGGCGCCGCCGCGCACCCGCGTCCGCGTATCGAAGCTGGCACTGCTCTGGACGATACTGCGCCTGAGCCTGACCCGGTGAGTTTTTCCCGCGTGACGATTGCCGGAGCGGGGCTGGCCGGGCTTGCCGCCGCAGTCGCTGCGCACGAGGCGGGGCTGGCCGTCCGGGTGGTCGATGGCGCAGCGCAGGCGGGCGGACGCTGCCGGTCGTATCATGATCCGCAGCTCGGGCTGACGATCGACAACGGCAATCATCTGGTCCTGTCGGGCAATACTGCGGTCACCCGCTTCCGGGCGACGATCGGCGCGACGACCCCACTCGCCGGGCCGGACCATGCCGATTTCGCATTTTGCGATCTTGCGACGGACGAACGCTGGACGGTGCGGATCAACGATGGTCCGGTGCCCTGGTGGGTGATGGCGAAACGCCGTCGCGTGCCGGGCAGCCGTGCGCGCGACTATCTGCCGCTAGCCCGTCTGCTCGGCGATCGGGAGGAGCGGATCGACGCGCGGATCGCAACCGATGGTCCGGTGTGGGCCCGGTTGCTCGAACCCGTGTTGCTCGCCGCGCTGAACACCGCACCTGCCGAAAGTTCAGCGAAGCTCGCAGGCGCGGTCCTGCGCGAGACGATCGCGAAAGGTGGCAAGGCGATGCGTCCGTGCATCGCCGAGCCGAACCTCTCCGGGGCGTTCATCGATCCGGCGCTGGCGTGGCTCGCGGGCCATGCAAGCCCGGTAACGCTCGGCCGCCGCCTTCGCGCGATCGGCTTCGAGGGCGACCGTGCGACTAGCCTGGACTGGGGCGACGGACCGGAGCAGATCGCAGACGACGAGGCGGTGATCCTCGCCGTGCCCGCCTGGACCGCAACCGCGCTGATTCCCGGTCTCGAGGCGCCCGACGAACACCGCGCGATCGTCAACGGGCATTTCGCGTTTCCAGCCCCAACCGGCGCGCCCGCGATGCTGGGACTGCTCGGCGGGACGGCGGAATGGGTTTTCGCGTTTCACGATCGACTTTCGGTGACCGTGAGCGCCGCTGATCATCTCGTCGACCGCGACCGCGAGACGCTAGCACAGGCGTTCTGGGCGGATATCTGCGCCGCGCTCAAGATCGACGCGCCGATGCCGCGCTGGCAGATCGTCAAGGAGAAGCGGGCAACCTTCGCCGCCACGCCCGAGCAGAATGCCAAACGCCCGCCTGCGCGTACCCGCTGGCGCAACCTGTTCCTTGCAGGCGACTGGACCGATACCGGCCTGCCCTCGACGATCGAGGGGGCGCTGCGCTCGGGCGAAACCGCCGCCCATTTGGTAAGGGGCGATCATGCCTGATAACGATCCTAGGCACGCCCCCCCTTCGCTTGCCGCGGTCGAAGTCGCGGTCGACCGCGCTACCGCCGCATTGGCCGCGCAGCAGCGCGACGACGGGCACTGGGTATTCGAACTCGAGGCCGACGCGACGATCCCAGCCGAATACGTCCTGTTGCGGCATTATCTCGGCGAGCCCGTCGCTGCGGATCTGGAAGCGAACATCGGACGCTACCTCCGCCGCATCCAGTCCGAGGCGCATGGTGGCTGGGGCCTGTTCCACGAAAGCGCGTTCGATGTCAGCGCAAGCGTGAAGGCCTATTATGCGTTGAAAATGATCGGCGACGCGGCCGATGCGCCTCATATGGCACGCGCGCGGACCGCGATCCTGGCTGCGGGCGGTGCGGCGGCGAGCAACGTCTTCACGCGGATCCAGCTTGCGCTGTTCGCCGCGGGGCCGTGGGGGACCGTGCCGACGATGCCACCCGAACTGATCCTGACGCCACGATGGTTCCCGGTCCACTTGTCCAAGATGTCGTACTGGGCACGCACCGTCGTCGTGCCGTTGCTCGTGCTGGCCGCCCTGAAGCCGGTCGCCCGCAATCCGCTGGGAATGAAGATCGACGAACTTTACACCGGCGCCGCGGTTCGGCCCGGGTCGAAGGCTGCGGATACGAAGTGGCTGTGGACGGTCGGGTTCAACGCGCTCGACCGGGTGCTGAAGGGCGGCGACCGGCTCTGGCCCAAGCGGATGCGCCGGCGTGCGATCGAGGCGTGCGTCGCGTTCGTCACCGAGCGGTTGAACGGCGAGGACGGGCTTGGCGCGATCTATCCGGCGATGGCGAACAGCGTGATGATGTTCGACGCACTCGGCTATGCGGCGGATCATCCGGCGCGGGCGATCGCGCGGCAGTCGATCGAGAATTTGCTCATCGTCGGCGATGACGAGGCATATTGCCAGCCCTGCGTCTCGCCGGTGTGGGACACCGCGCTCGCGGCACACGCGATGATGGAAGCGGGCTGCGACGACCTGGCCGCAAAGGCGCTTGCCTGGTTGAAGCCGCGGCAGGTGCTGGACGTGAAGGGCGACTGGGCGGACGAGAAGCCCGATGTGCGGCCCGGCGGCTGGGCGTTCCAGTACAACAACGATCATTATCCCGATCTCGACGACACCGCCGTGGTCGTTATGGCGATGGATCGCGCGCAGGCCGGGGCAGCGTACGCTACCGCGATCGAACGCGGCGTCGAATGGACCGTCGGGCTGCAAAGCCGCAACGGCGGCTGGGGTGCGTTCGATGCGGACAACAGCTACGACTATCTGAACAACCTGCCCTTCTCCGATCATGGCGCATTGCTCGACCCACCGACTGCGGACGTCAGCGCGCGCGTCGTGTCGATGCTCGCGCAACTCGGCGAACGCGACGGGCCCCGCATGGCTAGCGCGCTCGCCTATCTGGAGCGCGAGCAGATGGCGGACGGCAGCTGGTTCGGACGCTGGGGCGTCAACTACATCTACGGCACCTGGTCGGTGCTGTGCGCGCTGAACGCGGCAGGGTTTGGACCCGAACACCAGATGGTCGCCAAGGCGGTCGACTGGCTCGAGCGCATTCAGAATGCCGATGGCGGCTGGGGCGAGGATTGCGACAGCTATGCGCTGGATTATGCGGGCTACACGCCCTCGCCGTCGACCGCATCGCAGACCGCCTGGGCGCTGCTTGGGCTGATGGCAGTAGGTAGCGTCGACGGCGATGCGGTCGAGCGGGGGATCAACTGGCTCTCGGCGCATCAGAATGCCGAGGGTCTGTGGGGCCAGGAACATTATACCGGGGGCGGATTTCCCCGCGTATTCTACCTGCGATACCACGGCTATCCGAAGTATTTCCCGCTCTGGGCGATGGCGCGGTATCGCAATCTCAAGCGCTCCAACACGCGCGCCGTCGGGTACGGAATGTGATCCTTGCCGCGTGCGGCCTGCAGCGCGAGGCGAGACTGATCGCAAAGGCGGGGCTGGTCCCGGTGGTCGGCGGCGGCGATGCCGAGCGGCTGGGGGCAGCGCTGGAACGGCGCTGTGGCGAGGCCAGCGCAATCCTGTCGATCGGGCTCTGCGGGGCGTTGGCGGCCGATCTCGACGTCGGCGACGTGGTGATCGATGCCCACGCTGCGGGTCTGAACGCGTGGCTACGAGCCGCCCTTCCCTACGCTCGTACCGGCGCGATCGTCGGACAGAACAGTCCGGCAGCTACACGCAACGACAAACACAGCCTCCATGTCGCCACCGGTGCGCTGGCCGTCGACATGGAGTCGCATGTCGCCGCGCGCGTAGCGCTGCACCAAGGCCTGCCGTTCGCGGCAATCCGCGTGGTGTCCGACGATGCGCGGCGGACCCTGCCGCCCGCCGCGCTCGTCGGCATGCGGCCGGACGGCGGGATGGCACTAGGCGCGGTGCTCAAATCACTCGCCCGGCACCCTGCCCAACTCCCCGCGCTGATCCGCACCGGAATCGACGCGGAGCGGGCGTTCCGCGCGTTAGGCGGCGCGTTGCGCGCGCTTGAAACCCACGGGATCGGCTTCCTTGATCCGCGCAAGTTCCCGCTCGACCTGTGACGCATAGGTCTCGGCAGCGGGACGCTGGTGCGACAGGTCGATATCGGGCTTCATCGGTCCGTCGGTCCGAACGCCCTTCATCGCCACCTTCATGAGCTTGAGCGGATGACGGATCGCATCGGTCGCCGCCGTGCCTTCGAAGCCGCAATGGACCATGCAGTCGGCGCACTTCTCATATTTGCCGACGCCGTATTCGTCCCAGTCGGTGCCTTCCATCAACTCAGCGAACGTCGGCACATAGCCTTCGCCGACGAGGTAGCACGGCTTCTGCCAGCCAAAGACCGTGCGCAGCGGCATCGACCAGGGTGTGCATTCATAGGTCTGGTTGCCAGCCAGGAAATCGAGGAACAGCGGCGAGTTGGTAAAGGTCCATGCCTTGCCGCCATTGCCGCGCGAGAACACGTCGCGGAAGAAGTTCTTTGTCCGCTCGCGGTTGAGGAAATGCGCCTGGTCGGGGGCGCGCTCATAGGCATAGCCCGGCGAAATCGTGATCTCGACACCGTTCGCTTCCATGTCGTCGAAGAACGCCGCGGTGCGTGCCGGATCGGCGCCGTCGAACACGGTGCAGTTGACCTGGACGCGGAAGCCCTTTGCCTTCGCCAGTGCGATCGCATCCTTGGCGACGTCGTACACGCCGTCCTGGCAGACAGACTTGTCGTGGGCGGCCTGGTCGCCATCGAGATGGATCGACCAGGTGAAGAACGGCGACGGCGTATAATCGTCGATCTTCTTCTTCATCAGCAGCGCGTTGGTGCACAGGATGACGAACTTCTTGCGCTCAATGTACCCCTTGACGATCTTCGGCATGTCGCGGTGCAGCAATGGCTCGCCGCCGGCAATCGAAACTGCCGGCGCGCCGCAATCGTCGATCGCCGCCATGCACTCGTCATAGCTCAGCCGCTGGTTGAGGATCGCGTCGGGATAGTCGATCTTGCCACACCCGGCACACGCCAGGTTACAGCGAAGTAGCGGCTCGAGCATCAGGACGAGCGGATATTTGCCGCCCTTGATGTGCTGCTTTACGGTGTACGCGCCGATGCGCGCGATCTGGCTGAGGGGAAGGCTCATGCTCGTTCCTATTCGGCCGCCGCAACGGTGGCGTGGGGCATTCTGAGTTCGGCGGGAAGGCTGAATTCGACATTCTCCTCCACGCCGTCGAGTTGCGAAACGCGCACGGGTCGCAACAGTCGCAGTGCGGCGATCACCGAATCGACGAGTTCGTCGGGTGCCGAGGCGCCTGCGGTGATACCGACCGCGGCGACGCCGTCGAGCCAGACCGGATCGACGCTGTCGCCGTCATCGACCAGATAGCTCGGTATGCCCATCTCGGCACCGATCTCTCGCAGGCGGTTCGAATTCGAACTGTTGGCCGCGCCGACGACGATCAGCAGATCGCTGACCCGCGCCAGATCGCGTACCGCAGTCTGCCGGTTCTGGGTAGCGTAGCAAATCTCGGACACGTCCGGCCCCTCGACATCGGCGAACCGCGCATGCAGCGCCATGATGACGCCGCGGGTGTCGTCGACGCTCAGCGTGGTCTGCGTGACGTAGGCGATCGGCGTGTCGACCGGGATCGACAACGCCTCGACCTCCTCGGGGGTCGAGACGAGATGCATCGGCGCGTCGACCTGCCCCATCGTGCCGATCACCTCGACATGACCGGCATGGCCGATCAACACGATCGTGCGTCCCGACTTCGCATAGCGACGCCCCTGGATATGGACCTTGGTGACCAGCGGGCAGGTCGCGTCGAGTACGGGGAGTTCCCGCAGCCGCGCCTCCTCCTGCACACTGCGCGCGACGCCATGGGCACTGAAGATCGTCACCGCACCGGGCGGGATCTCGGTCAGGTCCTCGACGAACACCGCGCCCTTGCGCCGCAGCTTGTCGACGACGTGCCGGTTGTGGACGATCTCATGTCGGACATAGACGGGCGCAGAGTAGCGCTCGATCGCCTTTTCGACGATGTCGATCGCGCGGACCACGCCGGCACAAAAACCACGAGGTTGCGCGAGGATCACCTGAAGCGGTGTCGTCACTGTAGCGGGGGAACGATCGATGCTCCCATCGGTGGTTTGCAAGACCGCCATGTCCTTTCCGTCATCACCGAGGCATGGCGTCCGAATTCAAACCGCCTCTGAATGTTGCGCCATAAGTAACCATTGCGCCCCTGTGGCGAAAGGTCAAAACTTCGACGCGGTTCCGGAGCCTCCGAATCCCGCCGCCTATTCGCTTTCTGGACCTGGCACGCGCCTGTCGGTATGCGACGATGCAATCAGTTTTTCGGAGAAACCCGCATGCGATCCCCGCTCCAGATCCTGCTGTCCTCGGCCGTCCTGCTGCCTTCGTCGCTGGTTGCCGTTGCACCGGTATCGGCGCAGGCGGGCGATCCGGCTCAGGCACCGGTCAAGGCGCTCGACGACGGTCTGCTTGGCATCATGAAGAGCGGCAAGCCGGCGGCCGCCCGCGCTACTGCGATCGGCCCGGTCATCGATCGCAGCTTCGACCTGCCGTTGATGACGCGGCTTTCGGTCGGCGCGGGCTGGACCACGGCCAGCGCAGCGGATCAGACCGCGCTCGTCGCAGCCTTCCGCCGCATGACGATCGCGCAATATGCCAAGAACTTCGACAGCTGGTCCGGGCAGGCCTTTACGATGGATCCCAGGGTCGACACGCGCGGTGGCGACCGCCTGGTCCGTACGACGCTGTCGAGCAAGTCCGGTAGCCCGACCGCCTTGTCCTATCGCCTGCGCCAGAGCGGCGGCAGCTGGAAGATCATCGACGTCTTCTACCGCAATTCGATCAGCCAGTTGGCGACGCGCCGTGCCGATTTTGCAAGCGTCCTTCAGAGCGGCGGGGCCAAGGCGCTGGTCGGCCATCTCGACAGTCTCGCGGCGAAGAGCGCCAGGTGACCCCAGCGATCGCGGCACTGCTGCTGGCCGGGGTTTCGCAGGCCGCGCCCCTCCCCCAACCTGCGCCTCCGCCGGCGCAGGTGGGCGAGGCGCCCGCCGCTTCGCCCCCAGCCGCCACACCGCGCGGCCGTCCCCGCAATGCGCGCGGGGATACGCTCGAACATTTCAATCGTCGCATGTTCGCCACGCAGCAGGGCTTCGATCGGCGGCTCTTTCGTCCCGCGGCGATGGGATACAAGCATGTCGTGCCCCAACCGGTGCGATCGGGTATCCGCAACGTCTTCAGCAACCTGGGCGAGCCGATCGTCTTCCTGAACTATCTGCTCCAGCTGAAGCCGGGCAAGGCCGCCGAGACATTGGCCCGCTTCATGTTCAATTCGACGCTTGGGATCGGCGGGCTGGTCGATGTCGCCAAGCTGCCGGCGATCAAGCTGCCACACCGGCCCAACGGGTTCGGCAATACGCTGGCACTCTACGGGGTGAAGCCGGGGCCCTATATCTTCCTGCCGTTCGTCGGGCCGTCGACATTGCGCGATCTGCTCGGCGGACAGGCTGACGGACTGGTGCTGCCGCTGGCGGTCGGATCGCCGTTCGACCGGCTCGAATACCAGGCGCCGCGCGCTGTCCTGACCGGGCTGGACACGCGGGCGGAGGCGGACGACGATCTGCGTGCATTGTTCGCCGGTGCGGTCGATCCGTATGCGACGCTGCGATCGGTGTACCTGCAAAATCGGGTAGCCGAGATCCAGCGCTTACGGGGAACCAGGGCGAAGGCAGCCGGTGGCGAACTGGACGACCCGCTGGCAGATCCGGCGAGTGGCGCTACGGTACCAGCGTCGGATGCTCCCGAACTTTCGGACCCATTGGCCGATCCTGCGGCAACGTCTTCGCCGACGGCGACGCCAGCGCCATCGGCACCTGACTCCGCTCCAGAGCTTGCCGATCCGCTGACCGACCCAGCCGCGCCTCAGGCGAATCCCCGAACACCGAACCCGCCCTCAACGCCATTACCCTGACCTCCGTCAAGATTACCGAGCCTTGGAATCCGCCCCCTTGCGGGGCGGGCCCAGCAAGGCGGGTTCAAAGATCAACGCACAGACGAGCGTCCAGGCGAGCGAGATCATCAGGATCTTGCCCATGCTGGCGGTACCCGGATGGTGCGACAGCCACAGGCTGCCGAACGCGGTGCCGGTGGCGAGCGCGCTGAACACGATCGCGCGCGCAAGGCTCGATTGCAGCAGATCGGTCGCGCCGCCACGCCACGCCATCACGAAATAGATGTGGAACGCGACACCGACGCCGAACAGCAACGGGAAGGCGATGATGTTGGCGAAGTTGATCGGCTGGCCAATCACGACGCAGGTGCCGAGCGTCAGGAAGATCGACAGCACCACCGGCGCCAGCGTGAACGCCACCTCCTTCGCATCGCGCAGCACGGCGAACAACAGCAGGCTTACCAGCACGAGCGCGATCACGCCGGCCTGCACGAACGCGCCGGCGATCGTGAACGCGGCCGCCTGGGTCGCGACCGGCAGCCCCGATGCGTTGGGAGCGATCGCAGTCACCGCCGTACGGAACCGCTCCATCACGCGGTTGTCGTTGGCATTGCCGGAGGGGAACACCGAAACCCGGTACTGGCCGGTCGGGGCCTGCCAGTCGCGGACCAGCGCCGGTGGCAGCGTCGCGCGCGTCACGCCCTGTGCCTGCAACGCCGCACGCGCCTGATCGAGCATGACCGCGAGCGGTTGCGACAGCATGTCGTCCACCCGGTTGCGTACCGTGGGCTGCGCGGCGGCAAGCCGATCGAACGCATCGGCCAGCCCCGAACGATCGCCAGCCTGGCGCAGCTTGGCGGTGACGGCCCGTAACGCAGCGACGCGCGTGGCATCATCGGTGCGGGGGGCGACATCGAACGGGTTGAGCGTGAGGTCGAGCAGGACGTTGGCATCGCCGATCGCCGCCAGCTTCACCGGCTGGTCGACTGGTACGAAGCTGTCGATCGAGATGACCTGCTTCACTTCGGGAAGGCGGCTCAGCTGCCGGGTCAGTGCGACCACGCGGGCATGATCCGGGGCGAGGATATCGATCGTGTTGGGCGTCCGCGTCGGATCTCGCGTCAGATCGGCGAGCGTGCGCATCGCCGGACCGTTCGGATCGCGCAGATGGAGCGGATTGAAGTCGAAGGTGACGAACGGCAGCAGCGCGATACTGGCCAGCATCGCCACGCCGAACGCCCATAATACCGTCCGCCGCCGCGTTTCGAGCGCGCGGTCGATCGGTGCAGCCCAGGCGAACCCGACCTCGCGGGTCGGTGGCCCCGGGCGCAGGAGCAGCACGAGCGCTGGGAGCAACGTCACGCTGAACGCCAGCGCGATCACCATGCCGAGCCCCGCGATCACGCCCAGCTCGGCGACCCCGATATACGCGGTCGGCAGGAACGCACCGAAACCGAGAAAGACCGCGCCGGCCGCGAGCAGCAATGGCGCGCCGAGCGCGGTCGCCGCGCCGCGCAGAGCGTCCGCAGGGCTGGCACCGTCGACCCGCTCGGCATTGAACCGCACGCAAAGCTGGATCCCGAAGTCGACGCCGAGACCGACGAACAACGGGATGAACGCGACCGAGATCAGGTTCAGGCGACCGACCACCGCCATCCCGACCGCGGTGGTGACGACCAGACCGACGACGATCGTCGCGACGATCGCGGTGACCAGCCGAACCGAACGGGTCGCGAGCCAGAGCGTCACCAGCATCGCCGCCAGCATCACCAGCCCGACGACGCCGATATTCTCCTCCAGCGTCGCGAACTCCTCGTCCGCCAGCGGTACCTCGCCGGTCAGGCGGACGTCGACACCGTGCGCTGCGTCGAGCCGCAATGCGCGGGAGGCTGCGGCGACGGCACGGGCGGCCTCCTTGCCGGGGGTCAGAGAGCCGTAGTCGAGCACCGGCCTGACCAGGATCAGCCGACGAGCCGGTGCGGCAAGCGCGGAACTGCCGTCCGCGAACAGCGTCTGCCAGGAGAAGAACGCCGGCTTGCCCGCGAGGACGCGATCGGTCGCCTGCGCGAGCGCGCGCATCGGCGGATCGATCTGCGCCAACGTCGCCGAGCCGGCAGCCACCCCGTCGAGCATCGTCGACAACGCGCCTGCGACACCGTGCAGCGACGGATCTGCAGCAAGCGGCCCAAGCATCGGTTGCGCCGCGATCAGCGCCGCGGTCGCCTTGCGGACGTCGTCGGGGGAGCCGAACAAAAGGCCTTCGCGCGCGAAGAAGTCGCCGCCATCGGGTCGGCGCACCAACTGGAAATGTCGCGGGTCCGCCGCCAGCTTCGCCGACAGCCGGGCCGCGCCATCCTCGGCGAGTTCGGGCGTCCGGCCATCGACGACGATCAGCATCGCGTCGCGCAACTGCGGGAACGCGTCCTTCATCGCGCGCTCCTGACGCCGCCAGTCGACATCGGGCGAGATCAGCGCGCCGGTATCCGTCGTCATCGTGAAGTGCGTGGCGGTGAACAGCAGCGCGAGCAGCGCGGTGAGCAGGCCGAGCGTGGTCGTCAGCCAGGGCCGGCGGATACTGATCGACACGAGGCGCGGGACCAGCATCCGCAGGGTCGAAGATATCGTCACGTCAGAGGAAGTACCGCAGTTTCAGCGCGATCGTCTGCGCGCGCCCATCGAACGCGAAGACGGCAGCGGCCCATTTCGGCGGCGCCATCCGGATCGGCGCATCGTTGGAGAAGCCGACGCCTTCCTCGGGAAGACCGAACAACGCGCGGTCGACCTTGCCGTTCGCGTTCGCGTCGTGGAACGCCTGTACCGCGTAAGTGCCGGCAGGCAGGCCGCGGACGGTCACGGTCGTCATACCCGCCTGCGCCGGTGCCACCCCCGACCACGGGCAATCCTCCTTCAGGAATTTGGCTTGCGGGCAGACGTCGACATGCACGCGGCCCTTGGCGTTGCGGACATTGCCGACGTGCACCGTCAGGACCCCCTCCGGTGGCGGCGCAGCGCCCACCAGCAGGATGAGCAATGCAAACGCAGCGACACGCTTCACGCCGACATGCCCGCAGCCGCGATATTATGCCTGAGGGCTTTCAGCACGGTGTCGACCAACGCCGTCGCGTCGAGCCCGGCCTGTGCATATTGGCGTTCCGGCTTATCCTGATCCTGGAAGACATCGGGCAGACGCAGCGTGCGCACGGTCAGACCGCCGTCCAGCAAACCCTCGTCCGACGCCATCGTCAACACGTGCGCGCCAAAGCCACCGACCGAATTCTCCTCGATCGTCACCGCGACTTCGTGCGTGGTGAGCAGCTTGCGGATCAGGTCGACGTCGAGCGGCTTAGCGAAACGGAGATCCGCTACCGTCGTGCTCAGCCCCTTGGCTTCGAGGATTTCAGCGGCCTTGAGCGCTTCCTCGAGACGCGTGCCGAGCGACAGGATCGCGACGGTCTTGCCCTCGCGAACGACGCGGCCCTTACCGATCTCCAGCAGTTCGGGCGTCTCGGGCAACGCGACGCCGGTGCCGTTGCCGCGCGGATAGCGCACAGCGATCGGGCCGGTGTCGTACTGCGCCGCAGTGTGGGTCATGTGGACGAGTTCGGCTTCGTCCGCCGCCGCCATCACGACGAAGTTCGGCAGCGTCGCCAAGTATGTGACGTCGAACGACCCTGCGTGAGTCGCGCCATCCGCACCGACCAGGCCGGCGCGGTCGATCGCGAAACGCACCGGCAGGTTCTGGATCGCGACATCATGCACGACCTGATCGTACGCGCGCTGGAGGAACGTCGAGTAGATCGCGCAGAACGGGCGCATCCCTTGCGCGGCGAGGCCTGCGGCAAAGGTGACGCCATGCTGCTCGGCGATACCGACGTCGAAGAACCGGTCGGGATAGGCCTTGGCGAACGCGTCGAGCCCGGTGCCCGATGGCATCGCCGCGGTGATCGCGCAGATTCGCGGGTCCTTCGCGGCCTCGGCGACGAGCTGCGCGCCGAACACGTTCTGGTATTGCGGCGGCCCCGGTGGCGCCTTGGTCTGCACGCCCGAGATCACGTCGAACTTCTGGACGCCGTGATACTTGTCCGCGGCGGCTTCGGCGGGTGCGTAGCCCTTGCCCTTTTTGGTGACGACGTGGACGAGGACCGGGCCCTCCTCCGCGTCGCGGACATTCTCGAGCACGGGAATCAAATGTTCGAGGTTATGGCCGTCGATCGGGCCGACATAATAGAAGCCGAGTTCCTCGAACAACGTGCCGCCCATCGTCATGCCGCGGGCGAGTTCATCGGTCTTGCGGATCCCGTCCGCGATCGGCTTTGGCAACCGCTTGGCGAGTTTGCGTGCCAGATCGCGGAACCCCAGGAACTCGCGACTGGACACGATACGGCTGAGATAGGCCGAGAGACCGCCGACCGGTGGCGCGATCGACATGTCGTTGTCATTGAGGATCACCACCAGGCGGTTACCCGCCTGCGCGGCGTTGTTCATCGCCTCGTACGCCATGCCCGCGGACATCGCGCCGTCGCCGATCACCGCGATGCCCTTGCCGGGCGTCCCCGCGATCTTGTTGGCGATCGCAAAGCCGAGCGCGGCCGAGATCGACGTCGACGAATGTGCTGCGCCGAACGGGTCGTATTCGCTCTCGCTACGCTTGGTGAAGCCGCTAAGCCCGCCGCCCTGGCGCAGCGTGCGGATCCTGTCGCGGCGTCCGGTCAGGATCTTGTGCGGGTAGCATTGGTGACCGACGTCCCACACCAATCGGTCGCGCGGGGTGTCGAAGACATAGTGGATCGCGGTGGTCAGCTCGACCACGCCGAGGCCCGAGCCGAGATGCCCGCCAGTGGTGCCGACCGCGGAAATCGTCTCCGTACGCAGTTCGTCGGCGAGCTGGCGGAGCTGGTCCGGGTGCAACTTGCGGAGGTCGGTGGGTGTCGAAACGGTATCGAGCAGCGGGGTCGCGGAAGAAGCCATGGTCGGTTCTAATCCACCGGTTTCGCGAATACAAAGCGATGTTTCGGCGATGTCGGCCTTGCAAGCCACCGCCGCGCCGTGACATCCGCCTATCTCGCCGATCCGGAGCTGCCGCGTGAGCCACAATACGATCATCCACCGCATCGTTCGGCCTGCCGTCCGGATCGCCGCGCGGACCGCGATCACGCCCAACCACATCACGACGGTGCGGCTGGTGTCGGGCATCGCCGCCGCCGCGTGTCTTGCGGCCGGGACCTATGGCTGGATGGCGATCGGCGGGGTCGTGTTCGTCGTGTCGATGCTGCTTGATCGCGCCGATGGCGAACTCGCGCGGCAGACCGGACAGATGAGCGTGTGGGGCTATCGCTACGATCTCGCCAGCGACTGCATCGCCAGCGTCGCCACGTTCGTCGGGCTGGGGATAGGGTTGGCCGCCACGCACGGCACGGCCGCGCTCTGGCTCGGTATCGTCGCGGGCGTTGGCATCGGCACGCTGTTCGCCGAACTCAATGTCCTGAACTTCGCCGACGTCCGCGGTTATGATCTGGCGGCGGGCTTCACCGTCGATCCAGACGACGCGATGATCCTGGTGCCGGTGCTGATCTGGCTCGGCCTCGCCTGGCCGATGACGATCGCCGCAGCGGTCATCACGCCCAGCGCGGCGATCATCCTCGCGCTGCTAGCCCTGCGTCGCCGCGGCTAGCGCGGGGCGCATTGCGGTCACCAACCGATCGAAATCCGCCGGACCGATCGCGCCGATGCATCCGATCCGGAACGACTCCGCTTTGGTCAGCTTGCCGGGGTAGATCACGAACCCGGCCGCGGCGAGCGTGTCGTAGAAGGTCGTGAAATCGAAGCAATCGGGCGATCGGAACGTGGCGATGATCGGTGCCTGCAACGGTCGATCGAGATACAGATCGAGGCCCAAGGCATCGGTGCCGCGCAACAGCGTTGCGAGGTTGCCCGTATAGCGCGCAAGCCGGGCGGTGCTGCCACCCTCCGCCTCCAGCCGCCGGAGCGCTTCGACGAGGGCCGCGACGACCTGCACCGGCGGGGTGAAGCGCCACTGGCCATTCGCCTCGAACCCGCGCCACTGTGCGTGAAGATCGAGGCTCATCGACGCACTCTGCCCAGCGCACCCCTCCAACACCGCGCGGTCGACCAGCGCGAAGCCGAGGCCCGGCGTCCCTTCGAGGCACTTGTTGCTGGAAGCGAGGATCGCGGCAACCGGCAGCGTGGACAGGTCGATCGGCAACGCACCGAAGCTCGCCATGGCATCGACGATCAGCAGGCGACCGGCGTCGGCCACCACCCGAGCGACCTCTTCAAGCGGATTGAGCAGCCCGGTCGTCGTCTCGACATGGACGAACGCGACGTGCGTGATCGCCGGGTCCGCCGCCAGCCGCGCCGCGACGACCGTAGCGTCGACCGGTTCGTTCTCGTCCCAGCGCAGCGTCTCGACGGCACGCCCCAACCGTGTCGCGATCGCCGCCATACGCTCGCCATACGCGCCGTTGATCAGCACCAGCAGGCGGTCGTCCGCACCGAGCAACGTGCCGGCCGCCGCCTCCAGCGCATAGGTACCACTGCCCTGGATCGGCACCGCGACATGCGTTTCGCCGCCATTCGCAACGTCGAGCAACCGCCGCCGCAGTTCCGCTGTGAGCGCGATGAACGCCGGATCGCGCGAGCCCCAGTCGTCGAGCATGGCCCGGCGCACGGCGGGATCGGTGGTCAGCGGGCCGGGCGTCAATAATAGAGGCGTCACGATAGTCCTTCCTGCACGCCACCGACCAGCGGTCGCGCTTCCATTCGGTGCCACACGGCCAGCCCCGGCAAGCCCAGCGCGAGTTCGCGGATACGGCGGATCAACGATAGCGCGAGCGCCTGCTGCGGAGGGATGCCGAACATCGCGCAGATCAGCAGATACCCCCCCTCCTGCACACCGAGCGCGCCGGGAATGAGGAAGCCGACGCCGCGCACCGCCTGCCCCAGCCCCTCGATCACCATCGCTTCACGCAGCGACGCGTGCACCCCGAGGACATGCAGCCCGGCCCAGGTCTCGATCCCGCCGAGCAGCCACGACAGCAGGTGCCAGCCCGCCGAACGCGACAGTCTGGCGGGGCTCCGGTACAGCGCCAGCACGGCGGCGTTCAATCCGGAGAGATCGCTTGCCTTGGTCCAGCGGGCGACGCTGCGCTCGATCAGCGCGAACAAGCCGAAGCGCTGCGCGACGACGAACGCCACGGCCATCGCGATGCTCGCCACCGTGACGCCGATCGCGAGCGTCATCGCCTCGCCGCCATGCGGTCCGGCGATCAGCAGCGCAACGCACAGGATCGTGAAGATCGCCTGAGTCGCGCCCTCGACCGACAGATCGACCATCGACGAGGCCAGCGACGGCGCGAGCGGTGGTCCGCGTCGCGCCAGCAACCGTGCGCGGACAAGATCGCCGCCGATCTGCGCCACCGGTAGCAGCGCGTTCACCGACTCGCGGATCCAGCGCAGGACATACAAGCGCGACACGGGCGCACGCCGGTCGAGCAGTTCCTGCCAGCCGATCGCCGATGCGAACGTCTGTGGCAGGTGGAGCAGCACGACGAGCGCGATCCCCCATCCTGCCTGCCGCAACGCGTCCAGGATTTTCGCGAAATCGTTCGTGGCGATCAGCGTGACCGCGAGGACCAGCCCGATGACGACCGCCAGGATCGCGGAGCGCTTCACCGCGCGAGGAACGCCTTGAAACGCCGCGCGACGGCCTCGGGAGTCACGGTCGGGCGACCGAGCGTCGCCATCGATCCTGGCGCGATGCGGAGGTGGATCATCGACGGACGACCGGTGGTGGCGGCTTCGGCCCATGCCCGCTCGAACCCATCGAGGTCATCGCAAGAGGCGGCATAGCCATAGCCGCAGGCGACTGCGACCGCGGCGAAGTCGACCGAGGCCGAGACCGTCGCCTGCCCGCCGGTCGAGTCGTGTACGCCGTTGTCGAGCAGGATGTGGATCAGGTTAGCTGGCGCCTCCGCGCCGATCGTCGCCAGCGTGCCAAGCTTCATCAGCGCCGCACCGTCGCCATCGATGACGACGACGCGCTTCGCGGTATTGAGCGCGACGCCGAGCGCCATGCCGGCCGCGCCGCCCATCGATCCGACCTGATACAGATGCTGCTCGCGGTCGGCGAGCGTGAACAGCTCGCGGCCCGACTTGCCGGTGGTTGCGATCACCGCGGTCGAATCGTCCGTGAGCGCGAGGAACCGTTCGAGCGCCGCGACACGGGTCGGTCGCGCGCCGCGCGTCGCGTAATCCGCAAGTCGTCCTCCCGCAGGCAGATCACGTGGGCGCTGATCGAGCGCGGTATCGGCGACATCGCCTTTCGCCATGACGAACGCAAAAGGCTGAGACATGGCGTCCATCGCCGTGACCGCCTCGCGCAACGACGGCACGATCGCCGCGTCGACATTCGGGAACGGTCGGTGCTCGATCCCCATCAGGCTCAGCAGGTCATGCGTGACCTCGCCCATCACGACATGCTGCGGTTCGTCGGGTTCGCCCGGCCGGCCGCGCCACGTCGTCACCAGCAGAGTCGGAATTCGGGAGGGTGCGTTGAGCGAGGTCAGCGGATTGACCATGTTGCCGAGCCCGGAGTTCTGGCACATCGCCACCGCGCGGCGCCCGGCAAGCCACGCGCCCGCGGCGATCGCGACTGCCTCGCCCTCGCTCGCCGCGCCGACATAGCGAAGCGCGCGATTGGATAGCACGCCGTTGATCAGCGGCGTCAGATAGCTGCACGGTACGCCGGTGTAGAAATCGAACCCGGCGGCTGATGCCTCGGCCATGAAGGCGTCTGCGGTAATCATCAGGTGAAGTTGCGTGCGTCGGCGACGTCGGCGAGCGTGTTGACGTCCATCCAGTGGCCCATGAAATACTTGACGCGCACCGGGTGCTTGGCGGCGATCCGGGTGAGCAGCAGCGGCAGGTCGGCGGTTTCGAGCGAGCCGTCGGCGGACAACGCGGCGATCTCCTCGCGTAGCCATGTCGCGCCGGTCGCGCTGAAGCGCGCGAGGCCGACCCATTCGCCGCTCGCGTCCGCGGCCAGATCGCTGCCCATTCGGATCATGTGCGCGGGCGCATCGTCGAGATAACCACCCGAGAAGGGATGATCGGCGAGCACCAGATCGCGTACGCGCGTGTCCTTGCGCTGCGCAGCGTCGACCGCGAGCACCACGTCGGCCTTACTCGAAAGCAGGCTCTCCAGGATGTAGTTGCGGAACAGCACGTCGCCGTACGACACCACCAGCTCGCCGGTCAGCGCCGCGTCCGCCTGCGCCAGCGAATACGCCTCGCCGGTCTCGGCGAAGCGATCATTGTCGACGGTGCGGATCCCCTTCACCGCCACCGCGTCCTTGGCAAAGCCGCGCACCACCATCACGTCGCGGATGCCACTGTCGGCGAACGTCGCGACCTGGCGCGCGAGCAGCGACTGGCCGCGCACGTCGATCATGCATTTGGGTTTGTCGCGAGTCAGTTCGCCGAGATCGCCGCCCGACGCCGCCAGCACGATCACGCGCGGACGCGGCGTCTCGGGCAGATAGCGCCGCTCCGCCTCTTCGAGCTCGGCGTTGCCCATCAGGCGGAACACCTCCTTGACCGGGATCACGCGGCCCTCGACGTTGCTCAGCGACTGTTCGTCGTGGATCGTCCTCGCGGTCTCACGCATCGCCGTGATCGACGCGCGCATCAGGTGGTTCGCCCAGATCACCGTCGAGATGCCCGCCTCGCGGAACAGGTCGGTCGGCGTCGCATAATAGGTGGTCGGGACGATCACGACCGGCGCGCGGTTACCCCAGCGACGGCAGAACTCGAAGATCTCGGTCGGCTCGGCCTTCTTCGAATGGATCAGGATCGCATCGGCACCGGCCGCGTGATACGCCTCGGCCCGACGCAGCGCCTCTTCCATCGGCCGGCTCGAGATCAACGCCTCGATCCGCGCGACGATGACGAAATCGTCGCTGGTCTGGCTGTCCTTGCCGGCAGTGATACGGCCACAGAATTCCCCGATCTCGGCCAGCGGCTGGTCCTCGCCGATGAACGAATTGGTCTTCGGGAACAGCTTGTCCTCGATGCAGACGCCGGCGATGTTGCGCTCGCCGAGCTTGCGCACCAGCCGCCGGACATTGTTGAAATTGCCGTAGCCGGTGTCGCCATCGACCAGGATCGGCAGCGCGCAGGCGTCCGCCATGTATTCCAGCACGTCGAGCACCTGCGTCCAGGACGCCTCGTTGCTGTCGCGCAGGCCGAGGCTCGCGGAAATGCTGAGCCCCGATGCCCAAATCCCGCCGAACCCGGCTTCCTCGGCGATCTTGGCGGACAGGCCGCTATGCGCCTCCATCAGGAAGGCGAGGTCGGGTCGCTCGATCGCGTGCCGCAACAGCGCTGCGCGTGAGGGCGATGGCGTCTGCGTTACAAAATCGGCGGGAAGGTCGTTCATGAAACGGGACTTTCGATGATCGTTCAGGCAGTGATCGAGCAGGCGTCGCGGCCGGCCCGATGTGCTTGGCCGCGGCAAGCCGGCTCGTTATAGACGCCGGGCCATGCAAACAAGCCACCCCCTCGCCGCCGCAGCAGAAACATCGCCGATCGCCATCCTGCTAGCGGCCGGCGTCGGTCGACGGCTGGGGGAGACGCATGATGGCCCGAAAGTGCTGCTCGATTTCGACGGCCGCTCGCTGCTCGACCGCCATCTGGCGGCGCTGACGGCGGTGGGCGTCGACGATCTGGTTATTACCGTCGGCCATGAGGCGGAGGCGTTGCGGCACGCGATCGGCGACCGCGCGGGGACGATACTCAACCCCGACTACCGACAGGGCAGTCTCGTATCGCTCTGGATGCAGCGCGACCGTTTGCGCGCGGGCCGGCCGGTCCTGCTGATGGACGGCGACGTGCTCTATGACACCCGGATGCTGGCGCGACTGGTCGCCGCGCCGGGCGAGGCGGTGCTGCTCGTCGACCGCGAACTGGAACCGGGCGACGAGCCCGTGAAGGTCTGCTTCCGGGGCGAGACGATGGTCGATTTCCGCAAGCGCCCCGAGCATGCGCACGACTGGCACGGCGAATCGGTCGGGTTCTTCAAATTCGGTGCGGCGATGGCGGCAAAGCTTGCCGACGCCTGCGACCGCTATGTCGTGGCCGGTCGCACCGACATCGAGTATGAGGAGGCGATCCGCGACCTGATGCTCGCAGAGCCGGATGCGTTCACTTACGTCGACGTGACCGACCTGCCCTGGACCGAAATCGACTTCCCCGAAGACGTTGCCAAGGCGCGCGACGCGATCCTCCCGCATCTGGCAGGCTGACATGGCCCTGAACGATCCGCATCCGCTGACGGCAGAAGACCTTTCGCATTTCGCCGAGACCGGCTGGGTTGCCCGGCGCGGGCTGTTCAGCGCCGACGAGGCCGCGGAGATCGCACGCTGGACCGACGAACTCGTCGCCCTGCCCGAGATGCCCGGTCGGCACATGGTCTATTACGAGGACAGCCTGACCACTCCCGGCACGCGCGTGATGCAGCGGATCGAGGACTTTTGTCCCTATCACGCGGCGTTCGACGACCTCGTCCGTCACGGACGGCTGTCCGCGGCGGTCGCGCAGCTGCTCGGCAGCCAGGCGGTCCTGTTCAAGGAAAAGATCAACTTCAAGAAGGCTGGCGGTGCTGGGTTCGAACCGCATCAGGACCAGCAGGCGGGCTGGACGACCTATGCGCCGATGTTCGTCACCGCGCTGGTCGGTATCGACCGCGCGACGACCGAGAATGGCTGTCTGGAGATGACCAGCGCACCGCGTCTGTCGCAGATGATCGGCGAGGAATGGCAGCCGCTCAGCCCCGAACAGATGGCCGCTTTCGATCTGATCCCGGTCCCGACTGAACCCGGCGACGTGCTGTTCTTCGACAGCTACGCACCGCATGCGTCGAAGCCCAACCTGACCGACGCGCAGCGCCGCATTCTGTACCTGACGTACAACGCCGCGTCGGACGGCGATCACCGCCGCCGATATTACGACGACAAGCGCGCCAACTTCCCGCCGGATATCGAACGGTTGCCGGGGGCGAACTACGTTTTTCGCGTGTAGCGATAGAACGACGGTCCGCGTCGATGGCGATCATCGGCGCAGGTAGCGGCGCAGCGCTTCGGGTTCGTCGGTCTGTATTATGCTGATGCCGGCGCGTTGCAGGCGACCCCATACAGCGTCGGGATCGCGCAGGGCGTCGACGTCGCCGCCATAGCCATCGATGAACCCCTCCCAGAGCGTGTTCACCCAGACGCGTTCATGGGCCGCGCGCGCAGCGGCAACCACGCCGGGTAGAGCGGCAGCGGGCATGCGCGGCAGTTCGACGCCGATCGCACGCCGTCGGCCGGACGCCTGGCGCGTGACGATCCCGGCAAGATCCGCTCCCGCAGCGTCCCCACTGGACAGGATCGGCATGAACGACACGCGGTCGTACGGCGCCATCGCGGCAAGTGGCGCGCTGCCGATACCGGCGACGGTCTTCACGATCACCCGGTCGGTCGCCCCCGCGCGGACCACCGCCTCGATCACCTCGGCATAGATCGCGTCCTTGATGTCGAGGTTCAGCACGATCCGGTTGCCGGCGTGCGCCAGTATCTCGTCGAGCGTCGGCACCTGCTGATCGGTGAGGCCCGCGCCCTTCTGGCCTTCGTCGTCGCGCAGACGGAACGCCTTGATCTCGGCGAGCGTCAGATGATCGACGGCGCCGGTCCCGTTGGTCGTCCGATCGACCGTCGCATCGTGGATCATCACCAGATAGCCGTCGCGGGAGCGGCGCACGTCGGTCTCCATGATATCGATGCCCATCGCCACGCAGTGATCGAGGCCCTTCAGCGAATTCTCCGGTGCGCTCGGCAAATCGTGGCCGGGCGCCGGATTATGGCACCCGCGATGCGCCGCGATCAGCAGGCGGCCGTTCGTATCAGCGAGCGCGGCATGGATTTCCCGTGCGGTGAGCGGCTGCACCGAAGCAGCGATGGAAACCGCGGGCAGCGCGGCAAGCGTAAGCAGGGCCAGCGCCCCAAGATGCGATCGTGTCATGGCAGACCTTTCCAGGATCAGAATTTGGGCGTGAAACGGAGGCCGAGCCAGAAGGTCGTCGGCACGGAATAGCTGTCCTTGAGCAAATTCTTGTCCGGCCCCGCAAAGCTAGTCAGGCGGCTGTGCGTCAGGTTGCTGACCTGGCCGATCACCGCGACGCCGTTCCGCAGCGTATAGTTCGCGGTCAGGTCGACCTGCTCGCGCGGCGCCCAGTACAGGTCCTGCCAGGCGATATCGTTGATGATCGTGCGCAGCGCCCTGCCCTGCCGGTTGTAGGCCGCGCGCAGTTCCAGGCCATGTTTCGCATAGAACACGCTGGCGTTGAGCGTGCTGTCGGGCTGGCCGACGAGCCGGTCGATGCTGCGCGCGACGCCGGCGCTGCTCAACACGTCGATCCGCCCGCGGAGCAACGCCGCGTTGGCGCTGACGCCGAAGCCGCTCAGCAGCGGGTGGATGAACTCGAGCGAGTTCAGCACCGCGCTCGCCTCGATCCCCTTGATGCTCGCCTTGCTCGCGTTGGTCGGCCTGGTGACGACCGCGTTGACGTAGTTCACCCCTTCATAGGTGTAGCCGACCGAGGCGGCGTTGAAGATCTCGTCCTTGATGTCCTTGTAGAACGCCGCGAGCGAGACGATCCCGCCATAGCGGCTCGACAGCGTCCAGTCGGTGGCGAGGTCGAGATTGGTCGACCGCCGCGGCTTGATGTCGGGATTGCCGATCGTGACGTTGACGCCGGTCGCCGCCCCGTTGCCGAGATCGCTCGCGTTGACGAAGCCGATCGAACTGCGCGCGGCATAGCTGTCATAGCTCGGTCGGCCGATCGTCTGGCTGGCCGCCGCCCGCAGGTCGATCGCGTGCGTCGCGTGCCAGGTCGCGATCGCCGAGGGCAGCAGGTAGGTGTAGTTCGATCTGGTCGGCTGATCGACGAAGACGCCGTTGCGTTTGATCCGTCCGACGGTCGACTGGTCCGTGTGATCGAGATGCACGCCCGCCTGCGCGTTGATCGCCGACGAGACGTAGCTGGCGAGCGCATAGCCGCCCGCGATCTTCTCGACATGGCGGAAATCGTCCTGGTTGTTGTAGCTCGACTGATCCGTGCTGTTGAGGATCGATCCGGGTTGCGCGGTGATGTCGCGGACCGCGGCGGCCGGATCGATCGTCAGCAGATAAAGGCCGTTCGAATAGTTGAGCGGCGCGCCGCCGGGGCCGACCGCGGTCGCAAGGCCGATCGGCCGACCGGTCGTGTTGGGCTCCAGATCGATCCGGTCGAGGTTGAACTTGGGCCGATCGTCGGTGTAGCTCGCGCCTGCCGCGAACCCGATACCGTCCGCATCGGCGCCCTGATTGAAGCCGTAATCGAGCCTGCCGGTCAGCACCGTGTCGCTGGCGTGCCGTTCGTTGTTCGGCCGGTAATAGAGCAGGCTGTAGTTCGCCAAATTGTTATAGGCGGCCGGATCGACCGCGAACTTCTGATCGAGGCGGCTGGTGTCGTAGGCGAACGCGAAGTTCGACGTCGCGGTCGGCGTGGCCCCGGCGATGCCGGGCGCCGCCCGTGCGACGCCGGTCGCGTATTTGATCATCTGGAACACTTCGTCATAGGTCGCGCGCGACGCGCTGCCCTTGAGCGAGAGCGTCTGGCGATCGCCGGGCTGCCACGTCAGGCCGGTTTGCGCGACACGCGTCCGCGTGACGATATCGGCGTTCTCCCAGCCCACTTCGACGTCGCCGCCGGGATAATTGCCCGAGGTCGCGGTCTGGTTCTGAACGATGCCGCGGTTGCGCGGGTCGATCAGGACCTCGTTGCGCTCCATCTTGTCCTTGAAATAATAATAGCCGAGCGACGCATAGGCCTGGAGCGTGTCGGTAGGCCGGACCTCGAACTTGCCGGTAAGGCCGTAGCGATCGCGCTTGTCCATCACGTACCAGTATTTGTCCTGCTGCGGCACGGCAAAGCCGTTGCCGAGGCCGGCGCCGGTCTGAAGCTGTCCCGCCGCGTTGTAGAAGGAATAGTGGATCGTATCGGTTGTCATGTGCGTGTCGGTGTAGCTGCTGAGCGTCTGGTAATTGCCCGACAGGACGACGCCGTACTGGTGGTTCGCGCCAAACGTCGTGCTGACCGTCGCGCCGAGCCGCGTGCCGAAATCGGGCTGGTGGCGCGGCAGGCCGGTGTCGTTCGCATGGCCGAGCGACGCCTCGGTCGTGACGAACGGCTTGCCGCCGCCTTCGAACGCGCTGCGCGTCACGATGTTGATCGCGCCACCGACCGCGTTCGGATCGAGATCGGCGGTGAAGGTCTTCACGACCTGCAACTGGCTGATCATCGACGCGGGCAGGATGTCGAGACGCACCCCGCGCGAGATCGAGCCGAGCGTTCCGTTGGGCGTGCCGGGCGAGGCGAGCGGCAACCCGTCGATCGTGACGTTGTTGTACGCGGGGCCGAGCCCGCGGATCACCGGCGTCGCGGCCTCGTCGCGCGGATGCTCATTGTCGGTCGCAGGCAGGACCGACAGGCCGGGGATGCGCCGCAGCGCTTCGACGATGGTCGCGTCCGGCAACGCGCGGACATCGTTCGATCCGATCACGTCGATGATGTTGGTCGCGTTGCGCTTGGCCTCGATCGCGACGTTGTTGGCGCGCCGGATGCCGGTGACGACGATATCCCCGGGTGGCGCGGTCGCGGGTTCGGCCGCCGACGTCCCGGTCGCCGATGTCGTGGTCGCCGACGTGGCGTCTGTCTGTTGCGCCGCGACCGGACCGACGATCGCGATCGACGACACGCCGGCGAGTGCCAGCAACCGAAATGAAAACCCAACCATGCGAAGATCCCCGCCCGTCTGGCCGGCATCGACTGCCCGCCCCCAATGACGGCGCGGCTAGGCGGTGGTTGTGGCAGTTTTATTTATTTATCCGGAAATAAATCGCGTCATCGTTCGGCATTCGGCGCGACGAGCTGGTGGATTGGAAGCAGTGCGGCGCCTACCGCCGCCGCCCAGCTGCCAAGTCGCGACACATGGATTTTCGGCCGCGGCAAATGGGGGAAGGCCGTCGCCCAGTCGGCGCGTTCTAGCGCTGCACCGAGCGCGTGGAGGATCGGCAGCGGCAGCGCACCCGATACGACGATCGCGCCAGGATCGAGCCATGCGACCCCACTATCGGCTGCGACCGCAAGCTGCTCTCCAGCCCGCTCGACCCACGCGTCGATCAACGCGGCATGCGTATCCTGATGCATCTCGACCTCGTTCAGCGCGCGGATGTCGGCGCCGGCCGCCTGCAATTCCGCAAGCAGGTCGATCCCAGACGGCCGCTTGGATTTCCCCGGGAACAACCGGCCGATCTCGCCCGCATTGCCGTGCTCGCCGCGCAGGATCGCGCGGTCGACGATGATCCCCCCGCCGACCCCGTGCCCGATGAAGAAGACGATCGCCGAACTGCACGTGCGGATCAGCCCGCTGTCGTAATATTCGGCGAGCGCGGCGAGCGTCCCGTCATTCTCGATCCAGACCGGCAGGCCGAGATAGTCGGCGAACAGCCGTTGCAGGTCGAGATCGCGCCAGCCCTGCAGCCAGTCGACCGTCCAGCGCCGCGTCGGATCGCCCGCGAGCGTCGGCCCGGTCGCCGCGACGCCCAGCCCCAGGAAGCGCGACCGCAGCACATTGTGGCTCATGCTCAGTCCACGCAACCGTCGGTCCACCGCCTCGACGAACGCGCGCGGATCGGGGCTGTCGAACGGCTCAAGATCGCGAACGATCACCGTCCCGGCGAAATCGACCAGCGCGATCTCGAGCCAGCCCGGATGCAGCGTCGCGCCTGCCGCATAGCCGCCACGGCTTGAGATCCCCAGCGGTACGATCGGCCGGCCGCGCCCTGCCCGCTGGTCCTGGACATGCTCCTCGACCAGCCCGAGCGCGATCAGTTCGCGGCTCAACCGCGTGACCCCGCCGTTGTGCATGTCGAGCCGGTCGGCGAGTGCGGTGCGCGCGCTGGGGCCGCTGATCCGCAGATCCCAGACGATGCGTTTCTGGTCTTCGGACAGCAGGATTTCGGGTTTCGGGCGCACGCGATCATCCTGGCGACTGACGAGACGCCCGCCCTAGCGTCCGGTACTGATCGCTGCTCGATTTAATTCGCGCACGTCAATAATATCCGGCGGCGTTAGACACGCACGCGGCAGCGGGATGCGCCAGAGGTCGGACGACAAGTGCCACATTCGCCTTGCGGGAAATCTTCGGATGGATCGCGACCAAAAAAAGGGCTGCGCACCCTTCCGTATGGGCCCCGGTGCCTTATCGGGGAACGGCGAACGCCTGATGGCGAGTGTCTCCGCGACGCTCCGGCATAACGGATGAAAGGATACGGCGTGGATTCCATGCGGCGAGGTACGAATGCTGGCGGAATGCGACGGTATAATGAGCGCCTGATCCTGTCGGCCGTGCGACGGATGAACGGCGCTTCGAAGGCCGAGCTCGCTCGCATGACGGGCCTGTCTCCACAAGCCGTCGTCCGCATCGTCGATGAACTGGCCGAGGTCGGGCTGCTGTTCCAGGCGGGCAGGCGCACCGGTGGCATGGGCCAGCCGGCGACGATCTACCGGATCAACGGCAAGCGGGGATATACCGTCGGCGTCGGCGTCGAGGTCGGGCGCGGCGACACCACCATCGTGCTCCTGGATTTCGACGGAGAGCGCAAAGCGGTCGGTCGCCATGCCGGCAGCTTCCCCTCGATCGATACCGTGCTCGGCCACATCGACGCGTTCATCGACGAACATCTCGCATCGACGGACCTGTTGAGCGCCGAAGCGTTCATGGGCATCGGTATCGCCAAGCCTTGGTTTTGGATGCTGTGGACGCTCTACAATTCCACCCACCCAGCGGGCGGCACGAACGACCTCGAAGGACCTCGTCGCGCGGCAGGATAGGGGTATCGCGATCCCGCACAACACGGGCTTCGGCGAGTTGTGGAGCGAGTACCGTCTTGGATACGGCGCATACGGCTGGTTTCGGCGCTGGCCAGTCCTGCGCCTTGTGGTACTTGCGCGACAGCGGCGCGAGTTTTGCGTTCCATGACATCGTCCTGCCCAATCCCGGCGGTTACAAGGATTTCCGGGATCCCACCGTGTTCTGGCATGCGCCGACCGAACGCTGGGTGATGACCCTGTCCGAAGAGGGCAAGATCGGAGTCTACACGTCCGCCAACCTCAAACAGTGGACATATGCCAGTGGCTTCGCCTCGGCGATCGTCGGCCGCGTCATGGAATGCTCGCACCTGTTCAAGCTGCATCTGTACGACGCGAACGGTGAGATCTCGGCAGACAAATGGATATTGCTGGTCGGCGGCAACGGCACCAAACTTGGCTTTACCGTCGGCGCCTATTATTGGGTCGGTATTTCGACGGGAAGAGTTTCACGGCGGATGCCCCGGAGGGACAGTGGGTCGACAGCGGTGCGGATTTCTATGCCGCGGTCGTCTGGACCGATCCGGCCGCGGCTGATCCGCTCGCCTCGGCGTACGCGATCGCATGGATGAGCAACTGGGATTACGTGAAGAAAATCCCGATCGCGCACGATTACCGCGGGCAACTCAGCCTTGTTCGCCAGCTACGGCTTCAGCGTGTCGACGACGTCCCGCGCCTGATCAGCACGCCGCTCCCCGAACAGAATACGGTCTTTGCCGAAGCCATTGCCGGACAGGATCAAACGATCGCCGAAAGGTCGGAATATGTCTGGCCGACAGGTGCACAGACCGCCGCGTGTCGTATCGATCTCACGATCACCCGGGTCGGACAGATCTGGCCGGCCAAGGTGGTGCTATCGGTTCGAGCGGATGGCCGCTTTGCGACCCGATTCATCTTCAGGGCGCATGACAATATCGTCTGCCTGGAGCGAGCCGATAGCGGCCCCAATCAGCCGGACGTTGATGTATGGCGACAGCCCCGAAGTATCGTGTGCGACTTCACCAAAGGTGCCGTCCATATCAGCCTGTTCATCGACTCCGGTTCGGTGGAGCTTTTTCTCGCCGACGGAACGGCGACGATGTCGGCCCTCATCACCGCGCCACTCGATGCCACCGGATTGCACCTCAAGAGCACCGGCGGCAGCGTAACCGTGTCCGACGTCGCGATCAGGCCTGTCGATAACTCCAGCCGATCGAAACCCGTTTTAGCGGCGCCCTAAGGTTATCCGGCCGGACGACCTCACAGGCGTGAAGTGATCGTCAGTCGCACGTTGCGCGGCGCCCCCGGCGTCGTCCACACATTGGCATACGAACTCGAGATATAATATTTGTCGAAGATGTTATCGATATCGACGCGCATCGTCAGGTGCTCCGACACGGCATAGCTCACATTCGCGCGCGCGATGGTGTAGGCGGGCAGACGATACCCGCTGGCGAACGGATCGCCGGCCCGGCTCCCCGAGTGGCTGATACCACCACCCACCGACAGCCCGCCGATCTGTTTGACGGCAAACAGCGCCCATGCGTTCTTAGGCACGTTCGACAAACGCGTGCCGATCAGCGTCCGGTCCACGTCCTGCCGGACGGTCGCGTCGACATAGGTGTACGTGGCCGTGGCGTAGAGATCGTCCGTCACGTTCACCGTGGCTTCCGCTTCGGCGCCCCGCGAGCGCTGGAGCCCGATCTGGCTTTTCACGAACGGGTCGGTCGCGTTCGGATTCAGGACGTTGCGCTTTTCCATGTCGAACACTGCCGCCTGGCCCGTCACTACGCCGTGCAGGACCGCGAACTTGCCGCCCAATTCGGTCGAGCGGCTCCGTTCCGCGTCGAAGGTGGAGATGCCGTCGGATGGATTGAGCCGCAAGGATTGCCCCCAGCTCGTGTAGAGCGATAGGCCCTTACCGACCTGCCATGACAGAGCGGCGCGCGGCGTCACACCGCGGTCCACCGTGTCGAGATCGGCATTGCCGGTCAGCCGATTGCGCACGGTCTGTCGAAAGCTGTTCCAACGCGCGCCGAGCAACAGCGTGAAGTCGCCCGCGCGGACGATATCCTGCGCATACACGCTTTCGCTACGGAAGGATTCGGTACGACTGACGTTGGCCGGCGGTACCGGCAAGGGCTGACCGTAGACCGGGTCGAACAGGTCGATAACCAGGATCGGGCGAGTGGTCGTGCCGCGCGCGCGATCGAGCCGAAAGTCCATGAAGTGGCGCACCCTGTCGACGCCGAGACGCAGATCATGGTCTAGGCCGAGGAAGCGCAGCGATCCCGTCAACTCGGCGCGCAGCGTGAGGTCATCCCACGCGAAATCGTGATAACGACGGTCGCGCCCGGCGGTGAGTCCGTTCGCCTGGAGTCCGCGAGCGCCGAAATCGACCATGGTGCCGAACCCGCGTAGCGAACCGTCACGCTGGCTGCCGCCGACCTCGAACCCGATACCCTTGCCCAGGTCTGCGAAGACCGTGGCCTGTTGCCACAGGATCTTCTGGACGATCGGTCCGTCCGCCGGTTCGCCCAGAAACGTGTCCCGGTCCATCGCCCGCGCATTGCCGGCAATGCCGACCACGCCGCGATCCAGGGTCGCTTCGTTACGCATATACTCGGCCTGGTAGAGGACGCGCAGCGCGTCCGACGCCTGCCATGACACCGACGGCGCGATCAGGCGGCGCGATCCTTCGACATGGTCCCGGAAGCTGTCATGCTCCTCGCCGACGCCGATCAGCCGAACGGACACCCCCTTGGCGATCGGACCGCCGACGTCTGCTGTCAGCCTCCCGCTGTCCCAGCTTCCATAACTGGCACTGGCCGACGCATGAAGGTGATCGAGTGGCGCCTTGGTGACGATATTGATCGATCCGCCAGGCTCGCCCCGGCCCGATAGCGCGGCGCCGGCCCCTTTCAGCACCTCGATCCGCTCGACCGTCGCCGTGTCGATGGGCGCGTTGTAGCCGAGGTTGCTGCTGAAGCGGTTGATCATGATATCCGGACCAGCGTTCTCGTCGCCAGCAAACCCGCGGATCGCGTACTTGTCCCATAGTCCACCGAAATCGTTCTGGCGCGACACGCCGCCGGCAAGATCGAGCACGTCGTCGAGCCGTGTGGTGTTGAGCGCCTCGAGTTCCTTTTGGCCGAACACACGCACCGACTGCGGATAGATCCTGATCGGTACGTCGCTGCCCAGGATGCTGGCACTCGCCTGCCGCGCGGTGACGACGATGTCGCTTCTGCTACCGCTCGCCACGTCGCGGTCGGCGGCATCCTGCGCGTATGCCGTCATCGGCAGGCCCATCCCGATACTCAACGCGATCGCGCTCAGGCTCGCATAGGCTACGCTCCGACACGCGCTCCGGTTATAACTTTGACGCATCGGCAACCCCTTGGTTTCGCCCGCGGGTCTCCGCTGCAGCGATTTCGCCCGCTTATGGCTAATGCGAGTGGATTGCAACAACGTGTAACGGATCGATCGCATCGCCGACCGATACCTAGATTGGCCTTAGTGGGGTTTACCGACAGCCAAGCAGAGGAACCTAGCCGAGAAGCAAACCGCCTCAGCCAAATTGCCGATCGTCGTAGGCACCGTGCGCATCGGCAAAGGGCGATGCACAGGCTGAGATCGGCATCCGCGGATTTGTCAGTTGAGCGCGTCAAGCGTTGATGTATTGTTTTGGCCTTGCAGATGTATTCAGGGAGGCCAGATGCTCGACCGTCGCAGTTTCGTCGTTTCGTCGTCGGCGCTTGCCGCGTCGCTGGCGCAACCCTCTCTGGCAGAACGTCGTGGTCCGACCGGTACAGCGCTATCGCCCGACATGCCAATCCCGCTCGGACATCTACCCTCGCCGCACGCACCTGCCGATCCGAGCCTGATCGCGCTCAACCATGGCTGGCTGTTCCATGAAGGCGACATCCCCGTCCCCGCCGTGCGTGGCAACGACGAGACCTATGCCGCGACCAAGGCAGGCAACGCGCAGGGCGCCGCCGGTCTGGACTATGATGATTCCGACTGGACCGCCGTGCAGCTTCCGCACGACTGGGCGATCGCGCACCCGGTCGAATCCGACCAGAACGACGCGTTCGGGTATCGCCGTCGCGGCGTCGGCTGGTATCGTCGCTACGTCGTCCTACCGGCAGACTGGCACGGCCAGTATCTCGAACTTCAGCTCGGCGGAATGGCCAACAACGCCACCGTCTGGTTCAACGGCGTGCCGGTCGCGCACAGCCTGTCCGGCTATGTCCAGCAGACCGTCGATCTCACGCCCTATGCCCGCTTCGGCGACGAACCCAACACCATCGCGGTCCGCGTCGACGGCGATGTCATGGAAGGCTGGTGGTATGAGGGCGCCGGACTGTACCGCGATTGCTGGCTGGCGGTTCGACCCGCGCTGCACATCGCGACCGATGGCGTGCATGCTACGCCAATTGCGCAGGCGGATGGCGGCTGGCAGATACCGGTCACGGTAACGCTCGGCAA
Source organism: Sphingomonas sp. PP-CE-3A-406 (assembly GCF_003688625.1). GTDB lineage: Bacteria > Pseudomonadota > Alphaproteobacteria > Sphingomonadales > Sphingomonadaceae > Sphingomonas. The sequence continues at coordinate 198,459 of NZ_RCWY01000001.1, read as the reverse complement.
TGCCGGTGCCACGCCGGGTCAGGCGACGGTCGAAGCGGTGTTGCAGGACGCGAACGGTCGCACCGTGGCGCGGTCGAGTGCCACCGCCACCGCGGCCCCGCTGGCGACGGCAACCGCTACGATGCTGCTGCCGGTCGCGCGACCAAACCTGTGGTCCCCCGAGACGCCGACGCTCTACACGATGCACACGCGGCTGGTGCAGGGCGGCAAGACCATCGACAGCCGCCGTACTGAGATCGGTTTCCGCATCGCCGCGTTCGATCCGGCAACCGGTTTCCACCTCAACGGGACGTCGCTCAAGATCAAGGGGGTGTGCATCCATCAGGACCATGCCGGCGTCGGCGTCGCGGTGCCCGCCGCGCTGATGGAGTGGCGCGTGCGTCGCCTGAAGCAGATCGGTGCCAACGCAATCCGCTTCACGCATGGCACCGCCGACGCCGGCATGCTCGATGCGTGCGACCGGCTCGGCATGCTTGTGATGGCCGAGAACCGCCATTTCGATCCCAGCCCCGACTATCTGGCGCAGCTCGAATGGATGGTCCGGCGGGATCGCAACCGGCCCAGCATCATCCTGTGGTCGGTGCTCAACGAAGAGCCGATGCAGGGCAGCGAACAGGGCTATGAGATGGTCCGCCGCCTCGCCGCCGCGGTCAAGGCGCTGGACGATACCCGCCCCGTCACCGCGGCGATGAACGACGGCATGTTCACGCCGCTGAACGGCGCCGATGCGGTCGACGTGGTCGGGTTCAACTACAAGCACGGCTGGTACGATCGCTACCACAAACTCCACCCCGACCGCCCGCTGCTCAGCACCGAGGACACCAGCGCGGTCATGACGCGCGGCGAGTGGACGAGCGACACGGCGCGCAACGTGCTGACCTCCTACGATACCGAAGCGCCCGAATGGGGCCTGACGCATCACAAGAGCTGGCGGATGATCGGCAGCCGCCCGTTCATCGCGGCGACCTTCGTCTGGACCGGGTTCGACTATCACGGCGAACCGACGCCGTTGCCCTGGCCGGCGGCATCGAGCTCGTTCGGCATCCTCGACCTGTGTGGCTTTGCCAAGATGGCCTATCATCTGCGGCGCGCACAGTGGATCACCGCGGAGCCGATAATCGCGATCGGTCCGCACTGGAACTGGGCCGGACGCGAGGGCCAGCCGATCAAGGTGATGGTCCCGACCAACGTCGAGGCAGTGGCGCTGTCGCTCAACGGCCAGCCGATCGGCCGCCAGACGTGCAAACCGTTCGAAACGCCCGAATGGCAGGTGCCGTTCGCGCCGGGCACGCTCGAAGCCATCGGCTACCGCGGCGGTCGCGAAGTCGTTCGCGCCAGCGTTACGACCGCGGGCCGGCCCGCCACGCTGCGGCTGACTCCCGATCGCCCAATGATGCTCGGCGACGGTGCCGACGTGCAGCCGATCAGCGTCGACCTGATCGATGCGGCCGGTCTACACGTGCCGACCGCGAACGATACCGTCACCTTCGGAGTCGAGGGCGGCGAGATCGTCGGCGTCGGCAACGGCAATCCCAACGATCACGACCCGGAGCAGGGCAATGCCCGCAAGCTGTTCAACGGTTTCGCGCAGGTGCTGGTGCGATCGCTTCCCGGCGCGAAGCAACTGGTGCTGACCGCGCGCGTCGCCGGGCTGCCCCCCGCGCGCGTGGCGTTTCCGCTGGTCGCCGCGCAGACTCGCGCCGTCGCGGTGACGCCGTCGGTCCACCATCTCGGCGAATGGCGGCGCACGCCGTTCGTCGCCCAGGCGCCCGACGCGCGGACGATCTACCCGGCGCAGCAATGGCGCAGCCTGAGCTATGTCCGCACCGGACGGCTCGAGGAAGCGCAGCCCGCGCGTGCCTACACGCTGATCCAGGGTCGATTCATGCCCCGCCGGCACGTCGCGGTTCGCGGTGGTACGCTGCATTTCGCCGGCGTGATCGGCCGCGCCGAGCTATGGGTCGACGGCCAACGCGTCGCCACCAAAAGCGACCCGGCAGAAGCAGCGATGGTCGCGCCTCTCCCGGCGGGCGAACAGGAGCGCGTCGTGACGCTGCTGCTGCAGGCCGATGCGGGCGAGGCGACCGGCCTCAGCCGCAGCGTGGCGGTCTGGTAGGGCGAGTGGGAACCATCCGCGGCACAGTGTCCAACGGATGTATGACATGTGCGGCGGCAAGTGTTACGCCAAGCCTCTATGGCGTTCATCGACCTTCTAGACGTTACGGCCGCGACGAGCAGCGGCCCGCGCTATCTATGGTTGCAGGGCCTGATCCGCACCGCAATCGAAACCCGGCGGCTCGCGGCGGGCACCGCGCTGCCGAGCGAACGGGAACTGTGCGACGAGTTCCAGCTATCGCGCGTGACGATCCGCAAGGCGCTGGAGGCGCTGGTCACCGATGGTCTGCTCGAACGGCGGCGGGGGGCCGGCACGTTCGTATCCCGAAGCCCGGGCGTGCAGGACGCCAGCCGCGTCGAGAAGAACTTCTCCGCGCTGTCGTCCTTCTCCGAAGACATGCTGGCACGCGGCCGGCGCCCGTCCAGCGAGTGGATCGATCGGTCCGAAGGGTCGGTGACCCCCGAGGAGGCGCTCGCGCTGGGTCTCTCGCCGGGGTCGCACGTCTTCCGTTTCCAGCGCATCCGCTTCGCCGACGACGAGACGATGGCGGTCGAATATGCCACGGTGCCCAGCTGGGGCCTGAAGCGGCTCGATGATGTCGTGTCCTCGTTGTACGGCGCGCTCGCCGCCAACGGAAACCGCCCCGTACGGGCGCTGCAACGCGTCCGCGCGATCTGCTTCGGCAAAGAGCACGCCGTGCTGCTCGGCATCGAGGAGCGTGACCCGGGGCTGATGATCGAACGGCGCTCCTTCGCCGCCGATGGCCGCGTGATCGAGGTCACGCATTCCTATTATCGCGGCGACGCCTACGACCTTGTCGCAGAACTCCACCATAGCTGACGCTGCCCTGCAGGATCACATCGGGCACCTCGCCGACGCGACCCGCCAGCCGCGGTCAGCCGGCGACCTTGATCCCGCCGATCCACGTCTGCACCGGCTCCAGCGCCGCATCCAGCACGACGAAGTCCGCGCGCAATCCGACCGACAGCGTGCCGCGGTCCTGCGCCATCCCGAGAAACGCGGCGGGCGACGCGCTTGCCATCCGGCTGACGGTCGGCAGGTCGGCGCCGGTCGCCGCGCACATCGTCCGCACCGCCTGCGCCATGTCGAGATGCGCGCCGGCCAGCGTACCGTCCTCGCCCATGCACACCCCGCCCTCGACCGTCATCCGGCGGCCGTTGAGCAGGAAGAAATCGTCGTCCGATCCGACGCTCGGCATCGCGTCAGTCACCAGCATCAGGCGATCGGCCCCCTTGCTCCGAAACGCGATATCGAGCGCGGCGGGCGCGACATGCACCCCGTCGGCGATGATTCCGCACCAGATCGCGGCCTCGCTCAACGCAGCCCCCACCATGCCCGGCGCCCGGTGGAGCAACGGCGACATCGCGTTGAAGACGTGCGTCACGCCGGTGATCCCGGCAGCAAAGCCCGCCAGCGCCTCGTCGTAGGTCGCGTCGGTATGCCCGGCACTCAGGATAACCCCCGCCGCAGCGAGTTGCGCGATATCCTCGACGGCGACGACTTCCGGCGCGAGCGTCATCATGACGACGCCACGCCGCGGTCGGCACAGGATGTCGATGATCGACCGGTCGAGCGTGCGGATCAGCGCGGGATCGTGGATCCCCTTGCGCGTGCCGTTGATGAACGGCCCTTCGATATGCACGCCGACGATACCGGGCACGCCGGCCGCGATCGCCACGTCGACCGCGTCCAGCGCTGCCTCGATCGCCTCGGCGGTGTCGGTGATCAGCGTCGGCAGCAATGCGGTGGTGCCGAACCGGGCGTGTGCCGCCGCAATCCGTGCCAGACCCTCGATCCCGAGCGCGTTGTTGAACAGCACCCCGCCGCCGCCGTTCACCTGCGTGTCGATGAACCCCGGCAGCAGCCAGCCGCCCGCCAGATCGATCGCTACGTAATCGCCGGCCGCGTCACTGCCAACCGCCGCCGGCTCGATCGCGCGCAGGCGCCCGTCCGATATCGTAAGCCGGGCGTCATGGCGCGTTTCTCCGCCGACCAGGATTCGGCCACCGCGAACGTCGATGGTGCGCATCACGACCGGCTCCCCTTTTGGACGCCGGGTGAACGATCGCGTTCAAATTTACCCGATGCCGCGATCGCGCTCGCGGGTCCGTAAGACAGCGCTACCATCGCCAATCTAGTCAGACACGCCGTCGCAAGTCCATGCTTAGGCGATTTGTCGGAGTATAACCTTTCTGTGCAGCTTTGGTTGGTCATGGGAGCGCTATCGGTGGCGCGTTGAGTATTGTGAGACGTTGGCTGGGGCTGGTTCGCAAAATCTCGATCCAGTCGGCAATACTCGACGCAATGACGCTCGTTCAGCAAGGTATCCCAACACAGCAGAACACCTCGTGACAAGGTCGCCACAGACTCAAAGCCCGGTTTCTCCTTGCAGTATCTCGAGGTGACCAACCCGTCGCTCCCCGAGCGATCAATTGCAAACATCACTACCCCTTAGTCGGCAAGACATACCGCCGCGACACGCCCTTCGAGATCGTTCTCACGACCTTCGGCATCGCTTCGCATGGGTCTTATTATGCATGCTTCGAAAGCGGTATCAATGGTATTGCATATGTCTTTCGATGGCAGCGTCAGAAATTGCGTTTTTTGCACACTACCGATGCGGGACAGCCATATTTCTCCCGTGGCGATCGATTCGATCAGGAGGACAGAAAGTGCCTGGCACCGCGTGCAACGACCTGCCTTCGGGGCGCAAGACCCTGGTATGTTATGTCATTGCAAAGATGTAGCGCAGTTCTGACGCGCACCTCTTTCGCCATATCCAATTGGCAACCAACGCTTTTCCGATCCAGCAATACCAATATGCCTCGTGGCCCGCGAAGACGTTATGTTTTTGTACTATATCGTACTTGACAGGCCACCGGCTTATCCGTGAAACTCCGACATAACGCAGGGTTCGGGCTGCACATCGGTTAAAAAACCGGGTGCCGCGCTTCATTGTCGCATCAGAGGGGATTTACATGACGCACGGCAGACGCAACCGCACACAGGGCGCCGGCTCCTCCACGAAAGTGTGGCTACTCGCGACGAGTTGCTGTGCAGCTCTTGCGGCGATCACGCCGGTCAGCGCACAGACCGCGCCGCCTGGCGATCCGACGTCGCCGCCTGCTCAGACACCACCCCAGACACCGGCCCAGACACCACCCCAGACTCTAGCCCCAGCGCCTGCGCCCCCGTCCGCGACGAGCGGCCAGACCGATGGCGCGGATGGTGCCGAGATCACCGTAACCGGCTTCCGCCAGAGCCTTGCGTCGGCGGCACAGGCGAAGCGCAACGATATCCGCATCTCGGACGGCATCACCGCCGAGGATATCGGCAAGTTTCCGGCGCAGAACGTCACCGAAGCGATCCAGCGCATCGCCGGCGTGCAGATGTCGAATATCAACGGCCGTGGCTCGACGATCAGCATCCGCGGTCTCGGCGCGCAATATGCCCGCACTACGATCAACGGCCAGACCTTCGCCAGCGCCGACTTCAAGGACGGCTTCCGCTACGACATCATCCAGACCGATCTCGCCAGCGCGATCCAGGTCGTCAAGTCGCCGACCGCCGACATGGACACCGGTGGCCTGTCGGGCACCGTCAACATCGATACGGTGAAGCCACTCGCCTATAAGGGCCCGCGTTTCATAGTCGGCGTGAAGGGCTATAATTCCGAATATCGCGGCAAGAAGATCACGCCGAAGATCAGCGGCGCCTATATCGACAGCTTCGCCGGCGGCACGCTGGGCGTGATGGCGAACGTCAGCTACCAGGAGCTGACGGACCGTGGCGACTATGCCTTCGTCAAGAACTGGTACAATCCCGGCGTCGTCGATCCCAACAACTTCGTGCCCGGCAATTTCCGCCTGCGCCGCATCGATCGCGACACCAAGCAGCTGATGGCCAGCGGTGCGATCCAGTGGAAGCCGCAATCGAACTTCGAAGTGCTGCTGCAAGGCGAATATTCGAAGGACGACACGCGCTACGACACGCAGCAGCTGGTATTCGGCCGCTGGGATCCGAAGGACAGCACGAACCCGAGCACGATCACGGTCCTCGACAGCGCGAACGGCGTCGCGAACAAGATCGCCATCAGCAACTTCGGCGTCGGCAACAACGACCAGCCCGAGACGCGCAACCTCAAGACCCAGGCCTATACCGGCACGGTCAACTGGCAACCGGGTGACACCTGGAACGTCCACGCCGTCGCGCACTACACCCGGGGCGATGCCGATCTCCGCGAGTTCGCCTCGATCGACGGCGCAAACGTCGCCTCGGGGGGGACGCTCGACATCTCCGACCCGCACAACGTCAAATTCGCGACCGACCCGGGCGTTTGGAACGGCACGCTGTTCAACCCGGCCAATCGCACCTATTTCGCGTTCGTCGACGGTGCCACGCACATCCAGATGGCCAAGGACGTATCGGGCCAGTTCGACCTCACCAAGGATATCGGGGCGTTCGGCGTCAAGTCGCTGGTGTTCGGCGTGAAATATCATCACGAAAGCTTCCAGACCGACGCCTATCGTCATGACCGCGATGCCGACGTGACGCGGCCGGATCTGTATCCCGAATATGCGTTCATCCCGAACCTGAGCACGACCGGCATTCCCGTCACGAACTTCCTCGACGGCAAGATCGGCATCCCTAGCACCTTCCTCGAAACCAATGCGCCGCTCTGGCAGTCGATCCTCGCGGCGAAGGGGATCGCCGTCCCGGACGTTCGCGACTGGGCGAACAGCTACCGAGTCGACCGCTACATTCCCGCGGTCTATGCGATGGCCAATCTGGACGCGGTGCTGTTCGGCAAGTCGCTCCGCGGCAACGTCGGCGTTCGTTACGAACACACCCATCAGAACGTCACGTCAAACGTCACCGCCGGTACCGACAGCGGCTCTCCGCTGCTGGGTACGCAGAACGTGATCCAGGATTACGGCAACGTCCTGCCGAGCGCGTCCTTCGCGCTGGATCTGAGCAACCGCCTCGTGGCACGCGTCGCGCTTGCCAAGGTGCTGGTGCGGCCGCTGTTGAACAGCCAGACCCAGATGGCGGACACGTTCGTCACCGACAACACCGGCATCCGTCCCAGCGTGTCCGTGTCGAACGGCGAATCGCGCCTGAAGCCGCTCACCGCAAACCAGGCCGACATCAGCTTCGAATATTACCACGGTCGCGGCAATTCGATCAGCATCGCCGGCTTCTACAAGGCGGTGAAGAACGGCACGTTCACGCAGTTCTATTGCCCGACCTCGTTCAACGGCGTGACGTTGAACGGCCAGGTCGGCGGCTGCGCGTCGACGGATGGTACCACGGACTATAATTTCAGCCGCAAGCTGAACGACAACAGCGTCATCCACGTCAAGGGCGTCGAACTCGCCGCCTCCGAAAGCTTCGACGGCTTCCTGCCGCTGCAGGGCTTTGGCGCTACCGGCAACGTCACGGTGGTCAACGCCGACTCCCCGGCGCTGGGCACGGGTTTCAACCTGCGCGACCTGTCGAAACTCACCTGGAACCTGACGCCCTATTGGGAAAACGAGATGTTCAGCGTTCGTCTCTCGGTGAACCATCGCAGTCCGTACAAGCAGGACGCGTCGACCAGCTTCTTCGTCGATGGCGGCCAGATCCACACGGTCCGCGCGCGGACGCAGATGGATCTGGCGCTCGGCTTCACGCCGACGAAGTTCCTGAGCTTCACCGGCGGCATCATCAACCTCAACGACACGCACGAAGACGCGTATCAGACCAACGAGGACACGTTCCAGCTCGCCAGCCGCACCGGCCGGACGTTCTATCTGTCCGCAACCGCACGGTTCTGATCTAGAGCCCGAACGAAACGAGTCGTCGCCAGCCGTGAAGAGACCAGCCATCCTCGCCATTCCAGGTCTCTTGCTGCTGACGGCGGCCGGCGCCGTCCATGCGCAACCGCGCGATACCGATCAGGCGCGCGCCGCGCTCAAGCGGATCGGCATTGCTGCCCCCGGCCTCGCACTCTCGATCCGGCCGGCCGCCAAGCCCTATTACCGGGTCCGTGTCCGCAACGGGCGCATGGCGGTCGAGGGATCCTCCGCGATCGCACTGGTCCACGGCGCGACGCAGTATCTCCAGCAACAGGGCCGCGTGTCGCTCAGCTGGGAGGGGCGCCGCATCGCACCGCTCGCCGGCCTTCCGACCGGCGATACCGGGCCGGTCGCCTCCGCCTTCGCGCTGCGCACCTACCTCAACACCTGCACGTTCGGGTACACCACGCCCTGGTGGGCCTGGGGTCGCTGGTCGGACGAGATCGACTGGATGGCGGCGCGCGGCATCGACACGCCGCTCGCGATGGAGGGGCAGGAATACGTCTGGCGCGCGTTGTGGCGCGATCAGGGCCTCGAAGATGCCACGATCGCCAGCGGCCTGTCCGCCGCACCGTTCCTGCCGTGGCAGCGGATGGGCAACATCGCCGGCTACCGCGCGCCGTTGTCGGACGGGTGGATCGAGAAGAAGCATCAGTTGCAGCTTCGCATTCTCGGCCGGATGCGCGCGCTCGGCATGAAGCCGATCCTGCCGGCGTTCTCGGGCTATGTGCCCAAGGCGTTCGCCGATCGCCATCCTAAGGCGCGGATCTACCGGATGCGCGCGTGGGAGGGGTTCCCCGGCACCTATTGGCTCGACCCGTCCGATCCGCTGTTCGCGGTCCTCGCGCGGCGCTTCACACAGCTTTACACGCAGACCTACGGCGCCGGCGATTATTACCTCGCCGATGCCTTCAACGAGATGGTGCCGCCGATCGCCGAGGACGGCAGCGATGCGAGCGCCGCGCAGTACGGCGACAGCATCGCCAACACCGCCGCGACCCGTGCCGCCGCGCTGCCCGTGGCGGTACGCGATGCGCGGTTGGCCGCTTACGGCGAGAAGCTGTTCCATTCCGTCACCGCCGCCGCGCCGAACGCGACCTGGGTGATGCAGGGCTGGCTGTTCGGCGCGGACAAGGCGTTCTGGACGCCCGACGCGATCCGCGCGTTTCTCAGCCGCGTGCCGAACCAGCGGATGCTCGTGCTCGATATCGGCAATGACCGGTACCCCGGCATCTGGAAGACCAGCGGTGCGTTCGACGGCAAGAGCTGGGTCTACGGCTACGTCCACAATTACGGCGGCAGCAACCCGGTCTATGGCGATCTGAACTTCTACCGCAGCGATCTCGCGGCGCTGCCCGCCAGCCCGACGCGCGGCAACCTCACCGGGTTCGGCATGTTCCCGGAAGGGCTGCACAATAATTCGGTCGTCTACACCTACGCCTACGACCTGGCCTGGGGGGAGAATGCGAAGCGCCCGGTGACCGACTGGATCGCCGACTACGCGCGTGCTCGCTACGGTGCAGCGCCGCCTGCGCTCCTCGCCGGCTTGGGCAAGGTGATGTCCGGAGCCTACGCCACCCGCTATTGGACGCCGCGCTGGTGGCGCGAGATGGCGGGCGCGCATCTGCTGTTCAAGCGCCCTGCCCTGATCGCGGCCGAATACCCCGCAGCGCCCGGCGACGAAGTCGCGCTGCGCGACGGCATCACCGCAATGCTCGCGGCGGCACCAGCACAGCCCGCGCCGCTGCTGACCTACGACCTCGTCGACTTCATCCGGCACTACGCAACGCTGCGGCTCGACGCGAAGCTGCGCGCCGCGGTCGCCGCCTATGCTTCGGGCGATGTCCCGACCGGCGACCGCAATGCCGCAACCGCCGCACGCCTCGCGCACGAGATCGACGCGCTGATCGGCAACCAGCAGGAGACGCTCGGCAGCTGGATCGCGGATGCCCGCGCATACGGCGATACGCCGGCGGAGAAGGATGCGTTCGAGGAGCAGGCCAAGGCGGTCGTCACGGTCTGGGGCGGCGCCGGTCACCTTTCCGACTACGCCTCGCGCGCATGGCAGGGCCTGTACGCCGGCTATTACCTGCCCCGCTGGCAGATGTTCCTCGCCGCGCAGCGCACCGCCGCGCTGGCGCACCAGCCGCTCGATACGGCCGCCGTCGCCACGAAGATCACCGCGTGGGAACGGGCTTGGCTGAAGGACGGCCGCACATGGCCACGCCACCGCCCGACCGATCCGATCGCAGGCGTACACCGCCTGCTCGCCGACGCAGGACAGCCATGACCGACACCCTCGCCCCCGACACTCTCGCAATCGCCAACCCGCGGCGCTTCACCGCGCTCGACGTATTCCGCGGACTGACCATCTTCCTGATGATCCTGGTCAACACCGCCGGGCCGGGCGCGCCCGCCTACGCCACGCTGGTCCACGCCAAATGGTTCGGCTTCACGCTCGCCGACGCGATCTTCCCGAGCTTCCTGTTCGCGATGGGCAACGCGATGAGCTTCGCCACGCGCAAACGGATCGATACCGCGCCGTATCTCATGCGGCTGTTCAAGCGTGGTGCGATCATCTTCGCGCTCGGGTTCCTGATGTACTGGTTCCCGTTCGTGACGCGCACCGACGACGGCTGGGCGGCGATCCCGTTCGCGGTGACCCGCGTGCCCGGCGTCCTGCAACGCCTCGCTTTGTGCTACGTCGCTGCCGGGCTGCTGGTGCGCTGGCTCGACGTGCGGGCGATCGTCATTGCCGGCGTGGTGCTGCTGTTCGGCTATTGGGCGATCCTGGTATTCCTGTCCGCACCGGGCATGGCGTACGACAAGTTCGGCACGGTCGGCACGCAGCTCGACCTGTGGCTGCTGGGCCCGGGGCATCTCTACAAGAAGGATGGCGGGTTCGATCCCGAAGGACTGCTCGGTACGCTGCCCGCGATCGTCAACGTGCTGGCGGGCTATCTCGCCGGGCTCGCGGTCCAGCGCGGCCCCAGCCTGACGCGGACGGTGCGCGCGATGACGCTGTTCGGCGTTGCGTTCGTGATCGCCGGGCTGGCCTGGTCGCCGTGGTTTCCGCTCGCCAAGAAGCTCTGGACCAGCTCCTACGTGCTGCTGACGATCGGCATCGACTGCATCGCGCTGGCGGGGATCATCGCGCTGATCGAGCTTGCGGGCGTCAAGCGGGGCACGCGGTTCTTCACGATCCTCGGCCGCAATCCGCTCGCGGTCTATCTGTTCTCCGAGCTGTTCGTCACCGCGATCAACCTGATCCCGATCGGCCCGGATGACGGGGCATATGGGGGACTATACGAATGGGTCGGTATCGCGATCTTCCAGCGCATCGCGCCTGGCACGTTCGGGTCGCTGCTCTGCGCGGTCGCCTACACGATGCTGTGCTGGGCGGTCGGCTGGTGGATGGACCGCAAGGGCTGGATACTCAAGGCGTGACCGCCCGCCGACTGCATACACAGGAGTTTCCCGCATGACCGTCAATCGTCGCGACGCACTTGGTATGATGGCAGGCGGCATGATGGCAGGCGGGGGTATCGCCGAGCCGGCGCTGGCTGCCGGTTCCCGCGTCGCCTCATCGGCCGGCGCGGCACCGTTCACGGCGGACTGGAACTCGCTCACGAAAGGGTACCGCGCGCCGGATTGGTACCGTGATGCCAAGTTCGGGATCTGGGCGCATTGGAGCGCGCAGTGCGTGCCGGAGGAAGGCGACTGGTACGCGCGCAACATGTACCTGCAAGGCTCGCGCGCGAACAAGGCGCACGTCGCCAGATATGGTCACCCCAGCGATGTCGGTTATCTCGAGGTGGTCGGCAGATGGCACGCCGAGAAGTGGCAGCCCGAACGGTTGCTCGATCTGTACGTGGCGGCGGGTGCGAAGTATTTCGTCGCGCTCGCCGGGCACCACGACAATGTCGATACCTTCGCCTCGGCGCATCATGGCTGGAACACGCTCCGGGTCGGCCCGAAGCGCGATATCATCGGCACATGGGAGCGGGCCGCACGCGCACGCGGGCTGCGGTTCGGCGTGTCCAACCACGGCGCCCATGCCTGGCACTGGCTGCAGACCGCCTATGGCTATGATCCCGAGGGCCCGCGCGCCGGCCAGCGGTACGACGCAAGCCGGCTGACCACCGCGGACGGACGCGGGACCTGGTGGCAGGGGCTGGACCCGCAGGCGCTCTATACCGGCCGGACGATGCCGCTGCCAGACGGCGTCCGCACCATCGCCGAGGCGGAGGCGATCCACGCGCGTACCGACGAGCTCTGGGTGGAGGATGCGCCTGCCGCTCAGGCCGCGTTCGTGCGAAACTGGGCGCTGCGATGCCGCGACCTGCTCGATCGCTACCGGCCCGACCTGATCTATTTCGACGATTACGGCCTGCCGTTCGGCCAGACCGGGCTGGAGATTGCCGCCCATTTCTACAACGCCAGTCGTGGCTGGTCGGACGGGCAGCTCGAGGCGGTCATCAATGCCAAGATGATGCCTGCCGAACGCCGGATGGGGCTGGTCGAGGACGTCGAACGGGGCGGCAAGGACCATATCGAGACGTATCCGTGGCAGACCGATACCTGCCTCGGCAACTGGCATTACGATCGAGCGCTGTACGAGCGCGACGGGTACAAGAGCGCCGCCACGATCATCCATACGCTGTGCGATGTCGTCTCCAAGAACGGCAACCTGCTGCTCAGCGTGCCGATGCGCGGCGATGGCACGATCGACGAAAAGGAGGGGGCGATCCTCACCGAGATCGCAGGGTGGATGCGCCTGAACGGTGCCGCGATCTACGGCACGCGGCCGTGGCGCATCCACGCGGAGGGACCGACCAAACCGGCGTCCGGCATGTTCGCCGAAAACGGGCCCAAATCGCCCTATACCGCGCGCGACGTGCGCTATGTCCGCAGCGGCGACGATGTTCATGCGCTGGTGATGGGCTGGCCGGCCGATGGCATCGCCCGCCTGACGTTGTTCGCCACCAACAGCATCATCGGGCGCGGTTCGGTCGCGCGGGTCACACTGGCCGGGGATGCGATATGCATCCTTCCGGAACGATCGGCCACGGCGCACGGCCTCGTCACGCGCCCGATCGACGGGTTCGTCCTGGAGCGTGAAGTCGTGATCGCGACGGTCTCCGGATCCACCGCGCCAGTCGAAATACGCAAGATCGCGCAAATGGCAGCCCGGTACGCGTGGAATTGAGTCACGGCATGAACAGTATCGGTGGTATGGAAACTATACGCCCGGCGCATTGGATAATTGCAGGAGATACTGCGATACACTGCATGATAACGAATACTATTTTCTGAACGTAAATCCTTCGTTCCTCTTGAAAAGTATTGAGTGATATCATGAAGTTTGAAAGATCGCAGGACGCAGTCGATCGACTGACCCCGGAGCAGCGCCGGGTTACGCAGGATTCGGGTACCGAACGGCCCTTTACTGGGGAGTATGACGACAACAAGGAACCAGGAATCTACGTCGACGTCGTATCGGGCGAGCCGTTGTTCGCCTCGACCGACAAATACGAGTCAGGCTCCGGCTGGCCGAGCTTCACCAAGCCGATCGTGCCTGCAAACGTGAACGAAGTGCGCGATACCACGCACGGAACGGTCCGGACCGAGGTCAGGTCGGTACACGCCGACAGTCATCTCGGCCACGTGTTCCCCGACGGTCCCGCCGACCGCGGTGGCCTGCGCTACTGCATCAACTCGGCGTCGCTTCGCTTCGTCCCGCGCGATGAGATGGCGAGCGAAGGCTACGGCGAATATCTCGATCAGGCAGAGGAGGTTTAGCATGCACGAACGCGCTGTTCTCGCGGGCGGGTGTTTCTGGGGCATGCAGGATCTGATCCGCAAGCGGCCCGGGATCGTCTCGACCCGCGTCGGCTACACCGGCGGCGACATTCCGAACGCCACCTATCGCAACCACGGCACGCATGCCGAGGGGATCGAGATCGCCTTCAACCCGGCGGTGACGAGCTACCGGGCCATCCTCGAATTCTTCTTCCAGATCCACGATCCCACCACCAAGAACCGCCAGGGCAACGACATGGGGCTCTCCTACCGGTCGGGCATCTATTACGTCGACGACGCGCAGAAGCACATCGCCGAGGACACGATCGCCGACGTCGATGCCTCCGGCCTGTGGAATGGCAAGGTGGTCACCGAGGTCGTGCCGGTCGGCGATTTCTGGGAGGCCGAACCGGACCATCAGGATTATCTGGAGACGCGGCCGAACGGCTACACCTGCCACTTCGTGCGTCCTGGCTGGGTGCTTCCCAAGCGCAAGACGGATGACGATGCGCAGACCGCCGCTGGAATCGCAGCGGAATAGACGTCGCCACCGCTCAGCGCCGGTCTGGTGCGCAATCCTCCATGACCGCAGCACCAGGATCGCAGATCATGACCGACCTCTCGTCCTTCCCGATCACACAGCGCTGGCCGGCATCGTATCCCGATCGCATCCAGCTTTACGCCACGCCCATCCGAGAGACGATGCTCTCGCTGGAAACCGCAGCGCTGCAGAGCGCTCGGGGAAACTACCTCGACTATGTCTTCACCGCCAAGGTCGATCAAAGCGAACCGGTCGAGAACGACGAACTGGCCCAGGCCGAAATCGCCAGCGACCTCGCCGAAGCGCTCGACGACACGCTGCACAATTACGCCGACAAGATCGACAAGCTCCGGATGATCGATTTCGGCCCCAAGTCGACCGTCGAGGAAGGCGCCGTCGTCAAGCTGTCCGGCCGCTACTTCGCGATCGCCGTTTCGACCAGCAGGTTCACCTGTCAGGGTCGGGAAGTCATGGGCATTTCCACGATGGCGCCGATCTTCGAAGCGATCGAAGGCGCACGAGCAGGCGAGACCGTGCAGTTCAACGGCCGCGACCTCATCGTGGAAGACGTGGAATAGGGTCCAGCTCCCGGCCGCTGCGCCGGTGCCGAACGCCGTTCATCTCATCAAGGCAAACCCATGACGACACCGTCGTTCTTCATCACCCCCGGCTACGGGACGCGCCTGCATGACGCGCTGCATTACTCCCAGGCGGTGCGCATCGGCGACCGCGTGGAGATTTCCGGACAAGGCGGCTGGAACGACGATCTCGTCATTCCGGAGTCGATAGAGGAAGAGATCGCGCAGGCGTTCGAGAACGTGGAACGGACGCTCGCGACAGCCGGGGCAAGCTGGCAGCACGTCGTCCACGTCAATTCCTATCACGTCGGCGGCTTCCCTCCCGTGATCAACGAAACGATGGCGAGGCTATTCCGCCACTACATGCCCGACCGCGCGCCGATCTGGACGCAATTGGGGGTAGAGGCGCTGGGGCTTCCCACCATGCGCATCGAAATTCGCGTGACGGCGGTAATAGCGTGATCCGCCCTGGATCTGTGACGCGGCGAACATCTCGAGAAATTTCACGATTTTAATCGAAGCACACGGTCTACGGGAGCACTTCATGTTCGAAGCCGAAGCACGCATCGCCACAATCGATAGCAGCCGTTATTTGACCGAGATCGCCAAGGCGTGGGTGCACACCTATCCGGTTCGCTACGATGCGCTGACCGCGGAGATCGAGCTTCCCGGGGGCCAGCTTATCATGACAGCCGATGGCGATAGCCTGTCGCTCCGGCTTGTGGGCTCGGATCATGGACGCTTCGATGCCGCAAAGGAGGCCGTGGCCAAGCACGTAGATCGCGTGGCTGAACACAATACCGGAGTGCGCTGCGTCTGGCATGAGATTTCCTGATCGCAAGCGGGCCGGTCGAACCGCCCAAATCTAGCAGTCAGGATGAGCCTTCGCTGCATAAGCTATGCCTGACTCAAGTCCGCGATGAGCGTGTCCGCATCGAGATGGAAATCCGAGAAGACGATACGGCCGCCTGCATCGATGACGGTGAACCAAGGTGTTCCTCGCGTGCGGTAGTCTTCCATGAACGTCGGAAGCGTCTGCCCGGTCGGTGGTTCATCGTGACCGAAAGCGAGGGGAAGGTCATATTTGAGCTGGTTCATGCGCAGTTTGTCGAAGCTGTTCTCCTCCGCGCCCTCGAAGACGGTCTGAATCACCGCAAACCCCACCCCCTTCGGACTCAATGCGCCGTACAGTTTTTGGAGCGTCGGAAAGCCGTGCACATGGCACCCGCGGCACCAATGCTGGAAGGCGAACAGGATCTTCGGGCCCGTGCCAAGATCCGACAGCGCAACCGGCGCGATGCGTCCGCCATCCCCGCCAATCCACTCCCGCACCCGCAATTCAGGCGCCTGGCGTTCGGTCATGCTCATCTTGTCCTCCGGTTCGAGCCGCAGTTCCTTTGCGGCACGACGACTGTCACGCCGGTAGCTGGAATCCGATTTTCTCGAATGCCTCGACGCAGGCATCCTGATCCTGCTGATAGGTGCCGCCCGAGATCCCGATCCCGCCGATCAATTTGCCGCCCTCGAGGATCGGATAGCCGCCCCCGACCGCGACCATCCGCGGGCGATAGGCCGACGACGCCACCTTGGATCAGCGCATATGCGTGATCGAAAAGACGAACCTGGGGGGGCCGATGCCGAGCCCTGCAATGTGCGGCGCAAGCGGCTGGGGATGGTCGACGATCGGCGGCTCCAATTTGCTGCGGCCTAGAATATCGGTCAGTCAAATCTTCGCACTGTCTGACCACGCCGGGATCTCCATTTTGCCGTCACGGACTATAGATTCATGGTTCATAAATTAAAAATAGCGACCGCGCATCGTTTCAATAGCTTGCACGGGTAGTCGCTCAGCGGAGATTAGAGGAGCACGAGCTATTGTTAGCGTCTGCGATACCATGACACTTTTCAGACCTAGGCCTCAAATCAACGAGAGGCTCATGAAACACCATTGCAAAGCTATAGAAACTATAGTGATAGTGCATTGGAAAACACGATCCGCATGCCGCTATGGATAGCGTATGATAAAGCGAGCGCGTCGAAGTGCGTTAGATTATCCCGACGGATGATCCGGTCTTTCGGACTTCGGCCAATCGGTCTGTTCGGCAGCCACGCGCGCAAGGGCGGGGTACGGGCTTCTGGAATGAAGCTGCCGATCGTCTTTCGTCATGAGCAAAGGAATTCGCATGGTCACCAGAGGATTCACCGGTCGCGGCTTGGACGGCGACAAGGCCCGTCGGACTCCGCCGGGTCAGCACCTCGTCGAGGATTTCCCCGTCCTGTCAGCCGGGCCCACGCCGCACGTGGAACCCGCCGAATGGAAATTCACCGTCAAGATTGGTCCGAAGCCCGTCAAAGTCTGGAATTGGAGCGAATTCAATGCCCTGCCCAAGACCAAGGTGACGCGAGACATCCACTGCGTCACCTCGTGGTCGAAGCTCGATACCGCCTGGGAGGGCGTCCTCATCGAAGACATCCTTGCCGACGCAGGGCTCGATCCACCCACCGATTTCGTGTTGGCGCACTGCTACGATAAATATTCGACCAACGTCCCGCTGGCAGACCTTCTCTCCGGGAAGGCGATGGTCGCCCTGAACTATGCAGGCGAGCCGCTACCGCGCGATCATGGAGGGCCGGCGCGGCTCCTGGTCCCGCATCTCTATTTCTGGAAGTCCGCCAAATGGGTGAATGCGCTGCAATTCACCACGCGCGACGAGCCCGGTTTTTGGGAAGGGCATGGCTACCACATCTACGGCGATCCGTGGCGCGAGCAGCGATACACCAATGATTGAGGGTGGCACGCAAACCGTGTCGTGGCAGTCGTGCGTGATCGAGGCGATCGTCCAGCAGACCCCGAGTATCAAGAGCGTCTTCCTGCGGGCTAGCAAACCGTTCGCGCACATCGCAGGGCAGCACGTCGACGTCCGGCTGACCGCGCCCGATGGCTATCGTGCGATGCGCAGCTACTCGATCGCGTCGGCGGCGGCCTCCTCCCCGATCATCGAGCTCGCGATCGAGCGCCTGCCGGACGGCGAGGTTTCGTCATATTTTCACGACGTCGCGACGATCGGCGACGCCATCGAGTTACGTGGTCCGCTCGGCGGCCATTTCCTGTGGCCAGACCCTGCCGCGGATGCCGTGCTGTTGATTGGCGCAGGTTCCGGCGTGGTGCCGTTGATGGCCATGATCCGACAGCGCCGCACACAGACTCCGGCGGTACCGACGGCGCTGCTCCTGTCCGCGCGGACCGCCGAAGACGTACTCTTTTCGGAAGAGCTCCATGCCACCGAGATCGGCGACGCGGCATTCGTCCTGGCGTTGGCGATCACGCGCGAAGACCCGCGCCGCGCCTCGGATTTCGCGCGACGGATCGATGGCGCGATGGTCCAGGAGGTCGTGGCCCGGCTTGACCAAAAACCCACCCACGTCTTCGTGTGCGGGTCCAACGGCTTCGTCAACATCGCGACGGAGGGCGCGCTGCTGGCCGGCCTGGATGCCGCGATGATCAAGACCGAACGCTACGGCGGAGCGTAACCTCGGCAAGCTGTTCAACGGCCTGCGCTACATCGAAAAGCGGCTTAGCCCAACCACCGGGCAGCGGCTTCGCCGCTACTATCCGGGCTCGCGTTGAACGCAATCGGGGTCTGCGGCGCCCATTGCCGAACGGCATCGATGACCTGTTCGAACGCCGCTACACGCTTGGTCGTCATACGGACGCCAGCGCAGATCACGATACAATCGAACGTCCCACGGGCGAGACAGTCCGCAATGTCGTGACGCAAGCTTCCATCCGCGCGGATCGGAAGATGCACCGCCTCCCAGCCGCGATTTCGCATCGATTGCGCGTCTCGTCCGATACCTTCCGCCACACGGGCTTCCGTCAGGCCGGGCGGAATGGCTGGATCGGTGAAATCGACTGCGTCAGGCGCATACCCAATGACCAACACGCGAACCATCTGCCTCTCCTTCGTGACCTTCATTTATCGAGCATAGGTCTACGTCTCACGCGATACGATGCCCACGCAGAATGCACATACGCAAACCGGCTATGTGCGCGGTTCGGGCGACTGAGGGGTACCCAGGATACTGCCTCCCCACCTTCGCGATTTCGGCTTAACCCCACACTGCCGCCGTTTTATTGATGTATCGCTATCACCGTGCTGATCCGCACTGCGAATCTTCAGCATGCATATGCGACCAACATTCCTTTCAGGCACAGCGTTAACGACGACCGCAGTGCAGCATAGCAGGTGAGCCTTGCCCACAAGGCTCTCAACTGTTCAATTTGAAGCACATCGATAAAACGACAGATGTTCTGGCCCATCCTCGCGTTAGGTTAGGCCATAATTGAGGAATCACGCCTTTCCCCAAATTACCTATACGGCACAACAACAGTCTCTATTATATCACAACTAGCGGATATAGAGGCTTCATCCAAAGAATACCGTATCCGATTTGCTAGAGCCCCTCGGAAAAGGGCCGACTAAACCACTAGAATTGCACATGATAGTGTAACGGATCCGGTTATTTCACGCAAAATAAGTAAAGCTTCTACCGTTGACACCACCTCTCCGAATGGTAGCCCTATCATATGCGGCAACGACCGTGTGCACTCCGGCCTGAACAGGGCGGCCGGGAATAGGGGAGGGTTTATGATCAAGTTTCCGCGCGCGCTCGCGCATTCGGTATCTACTATCGCCGTCGTGGCAGGCATGGCGGCTTCGAGCGCTGCCGGCGCTCAAACAGCCACCGCTCCGGCGGACCAGAGTGCGCAGACCGCCACCGCTCCGGCGGACCAGAGTGCCCAAACCACCAACGCGCAGCAGACTGGCACGCAGACCGTGCCCGACGCGGCGCCCGCGGCCGGCACGCTTGAAGACGGCACGACCGACGAGATCGTCGTCACCGGCATCCGCGCCAGCCTCGACCGCGCGATCGGCATCAAGCGGAATTCCGCGGGCGTCGTCGATGCCATCTCGGCCGAGGATATCGGCAAGTTCCCCGATACCAACCTGGCGGAGTCGCTCCAGCGGATCACCGGCGTGTCGATCACCCGCGCCAACGGCGAAGGCTCGCAGGTCGCGGTCCGCGGGTTCAGCGGCGGCTTCAACCTCGTGACGCTGAACGGTCGCCAGCTGGCGTCGACCAGCATCGATACCAGCACCGGCAACGCGTTCGCGGTCGGCACCGGTCGCTCGTTCGACTTCCAGAATCTGGCCTCCGAAGGCGTCGCCACGCTCGAAGTCTACAAGACCGGTCGTGCCAACATCCCGTCGGGCGGCATCGGCGCGGCGATCAACGTCGTCACCCGCCGGCCGCTGGACGCGCGCGAGGATGGCTTCTCGGGGTCGATCGGCGCCAAGGCGCTGTACGACAGCTCGGTCGAGAAGGCAGAGGCCAGTCTGAAGAAGGTCACGCCTGAGCTTTCGGGCCTGATCAACTGGAAGAACCCCAACGAGACCTTTGGTATCAATCTGTTCGGCAGCTATCAGCTGCGTGAATCGGCGTCGGTCCAGTCCAACCCGAACTATTGGAACATCGTTCCGCTCAATAATTTCCTCAATACCTCGACGTACATAACCCCGACGACGAACATCACGAACCGCCCCACGACGCCGTACGTGCAGATCCCGAACGACAGCCGCTATCAGTTCTCGGAGAACCGTCGCGAGCGCCTCAACGGCCAGGCCAACATCCAGTTCAAGCCGACCGACCGGTTGGAAATCACCGTCGACGGCCTCTATGCCCGCAACAAGCTGAGCGACGAGCGCAGCGAGCAGACCAACTGGTTCCAGCGTCCGTTCAGCGACATCACGTTCGATGACAACAAGCAGATGCAGTCCGCGATCATCCTGGCAGAGGCCAAACAGGCCGACAAGGGGTATGAGCAGCAGCGGTTCGCGACCAAAACCGAACTCTATTCGGTCGGCGGCAACCTGAAGTGGAACTTCACCGACGTGCTGTCGCTGAAGCTCGACGCGAACCACTCGAAGTCGACGACCAATCCGGACAATGCGAACGGTACGTCGGCGACGACGATCTCGATCGGCGCACCGGTGCGCGCAACGCATAAGGTCGATTTTTCCAACGGCTTCCCGCAGCAGTCCGAAACGCTCAACGATTGCAACGCGACCAACGGCGGCCGCGGCGGCAATTGCAACAACCTGCTCGACAGCGGCGATCTCGGCACACAGATCGCGCGCGAGATCTTCTCGAAGCAGGAGTCGAGGATCAACCAGTTCAACGGAGAATTGGGCTGGGATCTGGGCAACGAGAGCCGTTTCGTGCTCGGCACCAACTATGTCGATGCCAAGATCCACTCGACGAGTTCCAACACGCAACAACTTCTCGGCGACTGGGGCATCACGGATACCGGTATCGTCGACAGGCTCGCGGGCGACCTCGTCAGCACCTATTGCCTGACGTGCAAGTTCGACAAGTACAATCCGAACTCGACCGGCTCGGCGTTGGTAGCGTTCCGGGGGGATGCGGTCGATCTGCTCAACGTCTTCTCGCCATATTATCAGAATGTCCCAGGGCGTGAACGGGTGCTGATAGGGTCGTCGGACAACACCGTTGGGGAGAAGACCTGGGCGGTTTATGGTCAGATGGCGTGGCACGGTGAGATCGGCGGGCGCCGTGCCAATGCCCTGATCGGCGCACGCTACGAGCGGACGCGGGTCAATTCGCTGGCGCTCCAGACGATCCCGAGCGCGTTGGAATGGCAGTCGGATAACGACTTCGCCGTCCTCGGCGGTGCGGCTGGCGGCGCGGTCAACGTCAAGTCGAAGTATGACAATCTGCTGCCGTCGCTCGATTTCAACATCGAGGTTGTCGACAATCTGATCGCGCGCACGTCGTTCAGCCGGACACTGGCCCGCGCGGATTATGGCAGCCTGTTCGCCTCCGTAACGGCCAACGCCCCTACCCGTCCAACCGCGCTGGGCTCCGGATCGGCGCCGGCCAACCGGCAGAACCCGGCGCTCTTGCCGCTGGTTTCGGACAATTTCGATGTTTCGGTCGAATGGTACTACAAGCCGACCAGCTTTATCTCGGCCGGCTTCTTCAACAAGAACGTACGCAACTTCGTCGGCAATACGGTGACCAACGGCAACCTGTTCGGCTTGCGCGATCCGGGTTCGGGTGCGCCGGGCTCGCGGTCCGGCACGGCGCTGGACTATCTTCGGTCGAACAATATCGCCACGACCGACGAAAACCTGTTCGCCTATACTGCGCTGCTGCAGCAGGCTGCCGGCAACAAGGCGGCGGCGACGGCGGCGTTCCAGAACGGCTTCGACGCCGCCACGGGCAAATTCCGTGGCACGTTCTACAACGATCTCGCCCTCGCGGTTAATCTCGTCGGCGATGCCGCCGATCCGCTCGTCAACTTCGCGATCAGCGAACCGATCAACAACAAGGAAGCCAACATCCACGGGTTCGAAGTCGCCTGGACCAATTTCTTCGGTCGATCCGGCTTCGGTTTCGCAGTCTCGTACACCAAGGTCAGCGGTGACGTGAATGTGGATCCCTACGGCGACCCGAACGTCAACATCTTCGCGCTCACCGGGCTCGGCGACAGCGCCAACCTGACGGCGATCTACGACAAGGGCGGCATATCGGCCCGCGTTTCGTACAACTGGCGCGACAAGTATCTCGCGGCCACGAACCAGGGCGACAATCGCAACCCGCTGTTCACGGCGGCGTTCGGTACGCTCGATGGCAGCATAAGCTACGACGTCACGAAGACCTTCTCGGTGTCGCTCGAAGCCGTCAATCTGACCAGCGAGCCGTTCCGGCAATATGCCCGTACCGAGACCAACCTGGTCTATGTCCAGGAACTCAAGCCGCGCTTCTACCTCGGCGCGCGCTACCGGTTCTGAGGAAAACGGGAGTGGATATGGGTCCACTCCCGCACCAGTATGAAAAGGCCGCTGCCGAACCGTGCGGTGGCCTTTTCCTTTGTCCGTCGCCATCGCGCTGATAGACCTGACGCAACAACAGGACGGAGCGGATGAACCCCGTACAGATCAACAATATCGACCATGCCGATTTGCGCATCAGCCCGCGGGCAGGCGCCGCATTCGGCGATGCCACCAATCAAACGCTGATATTCCCCGCCGAGTTCGAGGAGGTGCAACGCGAATTCGCCATCATATTCCGCCGTCGCGACGAAGGATTGCAAGCCTATGCCCTGCTGGGGCTGGATCGCGACGAGAACCTGTTTCTCGCCGGCGACTATTGGACCAGCCGCTATGTGCCAGCCAGCCATCAGCGCGGCCCCTTCTCGATCGGGCTGGTAAGGCCTTCCGGTGACGACGTCGGCGAGCCGATGCTGCATGTCGATCTAGACGACCCACGGGTCGGCGATAATGCCGGCCTGCCGCTGTTCCTCGAACATGGCGGCAGCACGCCGTATCTCGATCATATCACCGGCGTGCTGCGCCTGCTGTACGAGGGCATCGAGACCGCGCCGGCGGCCTATGCCGCGCTTGACGAGGCTGGCCTTCTGACGTCGGTCACGCTCACCGTCGATGTCAGCGAAGAGCGTCGCTATACCATACCCGACGTGCTGGTCGTCGACATCGAGCATCTCGCGGCCCTGACGGGGGAACCGCTCGAACGGCTGCACCGATCGGGCGTGCTGCGTCTTGCCATCCTCGCCGCCGCGTCGCTCGGCAACATCCAGCAG
The DNA here is from genome assembly GCF_003688625.1 of Sphingomonas sp. PP-CE-3A-406. Lineage (GTDB taxonomy): Bacteria > Pseudomonadota > Alphaproteobacteria > Sphingomonadales > Sphingomonadaceae > Sphingomonas. Next base: position 174,878 of record NZ_RCWY01000001.1, on the reverse strand, counting down.
TTGATTGCCCGCAAGCAACCGCTGCTAAGCCAGATCGGGTGAGCGTGACAGGTATCGTGCGCCGCACGCGTGTGATCGAAGCGGCGAGCGCGGCCAGCGTGCCCGTTGCCGATCTGATCGCCGGCGGCCGCCCCGTGATCCTACGCGGGATCGCGCGCGACCTGCCGCTGGTCGCTATCGGGCTGGATGGCGCTGAGCCCGCGATGACGTGGCTCAAGCAGTTCGACGGCGGTCGTCCCGTCACCGCGTATCTAGGCGATCCTGCGATCGGCGGCCGCTTCGGCTATTCGGACGATTGCACCGGGCTGAACTTCAGACGGGAGAGCGGTTCGCTGTCCGGCTATCTCGATCAGATCCTCGCCAGCCTCAACGATCCGGATGCGCCCGCCATCTATATCGGTTCGACCGACATCGATCTGTATCTGCCCGGCCTTCGTCCGCACGCGGCGTTGCCGTTCGGCGATCCGCAACTCGTCGAGACCCCACCGCTGGTCAGCATCTGGATCGGCAATCGTACCACCGCCGCGACGCATTACGACATGTCGAACAACCTGGCGTGCTGCATGGTCGGCCGACGACGCTTCACGCTGTTCCCGCCGGAGCAGGTCGCCAACCTCTACCCCGGGCCGTTGGAGCCGACGCCGGCCGGACAGGTAGTCAGCATGGTCGATCTCCGCGCACCCGATCTCGATCGGTATCCCCGCTTTGCCGAGGCGCTGGCGCAGGCCGAGGTCGCCGAACTCGAGCCCGGCGATGTGTTGCTCTATCCGGCTTTGTGGTGGCACAATGTCGAGGCGCTGGACGCGTTCAACGTGATGATCAACTATTGGTGGAACGCGGTGCCGCGGTTCATGGATACGCCGATGAATACGCTGCTACACGGCCTGTTGTCGCTGCGCGATCGGCCCGATCACGAGAAGCAGGCGTGGCGCGCGATGTTCGATCATTATGTCTTCGGCCCCGCAGACCAGGCCCGCGCGCACCTGCCCGAGCACGCACAAGGCGAACTCGCACCGCTCGATACGCTGTCCGCGCGGCGGCTGCGCGCAAAAATCCTCCAGCGCATCAACCGATAGGAACCGATCATGGTCGAGCAGCGCATCAGGAAAGTGGTCATCGCCGGCGGAGGCACCGCAGGCTGGCTCGCCGCCGCCGCCTTGACGCGGCAATTGGGCCAGTTGCTCGACATCACGCTGGTCGAATCCGAGGAGATCGGCACCATCGGCGTCGGCGAAGCGACGATCCCGACGATGCGGGCGTTCCACACGATCCTCGGACTGGACGAGCGCGAATTCATGCGCGCGACGCAGGCGACGTTCAAGCTCGGCATTTCGTTCGAGAACTGGGCGCGCGATGGCGATCGCTACATCCATTCGTTCGGCGACATCGGCAAATCGACCTGGATGGGCGACTTCCACCATTTCTGGCTTGCCGCCAAAGCCGCTGGCGATCCGAGCGAGATCGGCGACTATTGCCTCGAGCTTCAGGCGGCCAAGGCTGAGCGGTTCGCGCTCCCCTCCGAGGGCCAGATCAACTACGCCTATCATCTCGACGCCGGCCTTTATGCGCGCTTCCTGCGCGCGCGCAGCGAGGCGAACGGGCTGAAACGGATCGAGGGACGGATCGCCAGCGTCGATCGCGATGGCGAGACGGGCTTCATCCGCGCGCTCGTCCTCGATTCGGGCGCGCGCGTCGAGGGCGACCTGTTCCTCGACTGCACCGGCTTTCGCGGGCTGCTGATCGAGGGCACCTACGGCGCCGGGTACGAGGACTGGTCGCACTGGCTGCCTACCAACAGCGCGCTGGCCGTGCAGTCTGCCGCGACCGGCCCGGCGCACCCGTACACGCGCGCGATCGCGCACGACGCGGGCTGGCGCTGGCGCATTCCGCTGCAGCACCGCGTCGGCAACGGGCTGGTCTATGCGAGCGATCATCTGTCCGACGACGAGGCGCATGCCCGCCTACTCAGCACCATTGGCGGTGCGCCGCTTACCGAGCCGCGGCTGATCCGGTTCCGCACCGGTCGTCGGCGACAGGTATGGATGGGGAACTGCGTCGCGCTGAGCCTCGCCAGCGGGTTCGTCGAGCCGCTCGAATCGACCAGCATCCATCTGGTCATGACCGGCCTCATGCGGCTGATGCAGACCTTCCCGTTCGGCGGGATCGCACCCTCGCTGGTAACGCGGTTCAACGATCAGGCGCAGGCCGAGCTGGAGCGCGTCCGCGACTTCATCATCCTCCATTATCACCTCAACCAACGTCCCGAGCCGTTCTGGGCGGCGCGCCGGGACATGCCTATCCCGGACACACTCGTGGAGCGCATCGCGCTCTTCACCGAAGGCGCGCAGGCGTATCAGGGCGGCGAGGATCTGTTCCGCGTCGCCAGTTGGGTGCAGGTGATGCTCGGCCAGCGTCTCACGCCACGCGATCATCACCGCCTCGGCAACATCATGGGCGGCCCGCAACTCGCCAGCGTGCTGACCAACATCCGCAGTACCATCGCGGACGCGGTCGCGGGTATGCCCACGCACCAGCAGTTCCTGGATCGCTACCTTGTGACACCGACCGCCGCTGCGTCCGGCATCCGATAGGTCAACGCGAAGCGCGGGTACGACCGTATCAACGCTGCGGCCTCGCCCGCTACGCGGCGGCAGTGTTTGCGACCAGAGACCCTGACCTCGTCCTATCGGCGACCAGCCTGATAAATGTCCCGAGCGGGTGATCCAGCTCAACGCGATCAATTTTAACGACAACTGGGTCGACGGATTGCACAGTTCCCGACCTCCCGGCGATGCCGCGCAAAGCGACCGCTCTGCTCAAGAACGAAGCAAAGGGCATCTTCTGCAGGTTGAAGGCGCATCGATCGACAAGCAGAACCATCTCGCCAATCCGTGTGGCCAAATCGGCGGGACGGTTGATCTCGACGAAGCGGTGCAGGTCACGCTGGAAGATGACGTCTGCGGCCATCGCCGAGTCACCGCGAGCCGTGCAAGGCGAGGCCGGCCGCCAGCATGGAGCAGAGGCGATCGGGCGAAGATACCGACAAGGTGTTCCACGAGAATGCAGAGCGGGAAGCCGCGCCGTCGGACCAGATGCGCTGCGCGACGATCATCATTTCCTCAGGGTTGGGCGCCCTACCCTCGCCCATGCAATCGATCACGGCATCCACGAACAAGGGGCTGGTCGATCGTGACATGCTGACACACCTCATTTGGGCTGAGCTCTGACATAAGGGCCGCAGGCTTCACCGACATGGCCTTCGACCTGTTACGCGCCAGACGGAACACTCCACGAGCCGGACGGCACGAACGGGGTATCTCCCCGAGCCGCATAAGCGTATGCTGCGGCATCGCCATCACCCTTGCCGCGAGCACGGTGACGATAGAGAGCTGGGATCAGCTTCCGCCCGCAGTGCCGAGTGCCTGCCATGCCTAACGTTCCAGATTACGATCTCGAGTACAGCAAGAAGCGCGAACAAGCCGAGCGGCAGGCGTCGGCCCTGGCGAAGGACCTGTGCGCCAAAGCCGTCCATCGATCCTTGGCAATGCTGTATGGTGATCGCGTTATTTCTGCTCGGCGCGCGATCAATGAGCGCGGCTTGAACCCATAGCGTCAGCGAGGGAGCGCGGTTCAGTTTAGCTCGACTATCGGCGTCGCAGCGATGAGCCGGTCAGAAGCGCAACGGGAGTTTTCCGAGGCGTCGCACCATCGCCGCATGAGGCTAGGTTCCCGATTTTGCGAAGGGACAGGTCCGTGACCCGGATGTCTGCTGGCGCTCCAAGAGGTCGGCCGACCCTATGGCATGATCTACCTGGATTAGGGCGAGCAAGAGAAGGCGCCGCACCGGAGGCGTCAGCCTTTCGGTCAGGTCCCAACCTATGACGAAGGCGACATGCTGCTCCTCGAATCCGGCGCGATCGTCTATCATATCGCCAACACGCACGGTGATACTCTGCTGCCCGCCGATCCGCGGCGGCTCGGGCGCACGTGGTCGAACGGACAGGGGACGCGTGCGCCAGCATTCGCATACCCTCGGGCGCATGCGATCAGAACGCGATCATCACCTTGCCGAGATGGCCGGCAGCGGCGAAGTAGCGGACGGCTTGCGGAGCGTCGTCGAAGTCAAAGGTCCGGTCAACGACCGTTGTCATGCCGTTCGCCACCATCGCGTCGAGCAGGTCGACGAACATCGCGCGACTGCCATTGGCGATCCCGCGGATCGTCACGTTCTTGATGATCAGCGACAGATAATCCGGGATCGCCGGCCCCTCGCCTGGCGACACCCCGACGACGACGATCCGAGCGTTGGCCGCGGCCGCAGCGATCGACTGGCCCAAAGTATCGACGCCGCCGGTTTCGATCACGAAGTCGGCACCCTTGCCGTGCGTCTTCGCGATCACCTCGGCCGCCCAATCGGGGGAGGTCCGGTAGTTGACCGTGATGTCCGCGCCGAGCGCGCGTGCGGTCTCGAGTTTCGCATCGTGGGACGAGGTCATCGCAACCCGAGCGCTGCGTGCCTTGGCGATCTTCAGCGCGGCGAGCGAGACGCTGCCGGTGCCAAGGCACAGAACGGTGTCGCCAGCCTTCACGTGACATATCTCGACCAACGCGTTCCAGGCCGTCAGCGCTGCGGACGCAAGCCCGGCGACATCGGCATCGGCCAGCGCATCAGGCACCCGGATCAACGCCGCCGCTGGCAGGACGATGCGCTCGGCCAGCCAGCCGTCATGCGTGATGCCGATATCGTGCGCGAAGACGTTCGACCGGAACGCGCCGTCGAGCCAGCTCGCGAAATGGCCACAAACGACGCGGTCGCCGATTGCGACTTCGGTCACGCCCTCCCCGATCGCGACGACCTCGCCGACGCCTTCGGACATCGGGATGCGGGTCTCGGGCTGGCGGGGGCCATAGGTGCCGCGCAACAGTTGTACGTCGCGGCTGATCAGCCCGACGAGACGCGGTGCGACCAGCGCCTCGCCGGGGCCGGTGACGGGCTCGGGCCGGGTGGTCGCGACGAGCGCGTCGATGCCGTCCTGCGCGCCGATTTGATAGGCTTTCATCTAAATCTCCTGAGTTAGGCGCACCATCAGCGCATCAATCGAATGCCCTTGGGCCGGGCTTGAAGGCGTGGCGGTGGGCGCGTGATGCGATTACGAGCGCCAGCAGCGTCGGCGCCAGCACGGCCCAGGCGAGCGAACCTGCACCAAGATAGTCGAGCATCACGCCGCCGACGATCCCGCCCGCGGCGATCGCGCCGTTCCACGTCGTCGTCAGCATCGCGTTCGCCAGATCGACGCCCTCCCCCGCGGCGTCGGCCAGCGCGGTCTGGAGTTGCGTCGCGGCGCCGCCGAACGAGAGGCCCCACAGGATCGTCGCGACGATCGTCACAATGGGGCTAGTCGCAAACAGCCCGAACGCCAGCGACACCGCCGCGAACGCCGTCAGGCTAACGAGCACGAGTGGCCGCAACGCCCGGTCGATCAGCACGCCCGTCACCCAGATCCCGACCAGCGCCGCAACGCCGAACCCGAGCAGGACGAGATCGAGGCGGCCTTGCACACCCGACAACGCGGCGACCGGCGCGATATAAGTATAGAGAATGTTGTGCGCCGTGATCCACGCGAACAGCGTGACAAGCACGGTGCGCACGCCGGGCGTGCGAAACACGCGCGTGATCGACAGTCGCTGTTCCACCGGCTGTCCGGGGAAATCCGGCACTTGCCACAGAACCCAGCCGATCAGGACCAACGTTGTGATCGACATCAGCCCGAACGCCAGGCGCCAGCCGAGCGTGGTGCCCAGCATCGCCCCCAGCGGAACGCCGATCGACAGCGCCAGCGGCGTACCGACCATCGCGATCGCAAGCGCCTTGCCGCGCAACGGCGCGACGACCATGCGTCGTGCATAGCCGGCGATGATCCCCCAGCCGAGCCCGGCCGCGACCCCGCCCATGAACCGCACGACCAGCGTCAGCGCGTAGGAGGTCGACACCGCGGTCACGCAGTTGAAGATCAGGAAACCGAAAATCGCGACCAGCAGCGTCGGCTTGCGACGCCAGCCTTGCGTGTACAGCGTCAACGGGATCGCCGCGAGTAGCGACCCAACCGCGTAGACCGTCACCGTCTGCCCGGCGAGCGACTCCGATACGTCGAGCCCCGCGGCCATGTGCGGCAAAAGTCCGGCGGGCAGCGTCTCGGTCAGGATCGCCGTGAAGCCTGTCATTGCCAGCGCCAGCAGGGCTGAAATCGGCAGCGTCTCGCTCGCGCCGACGTCGGTCGGAATAGGGTTTGGACGCACGCAATACTCACTTCTGGATCGACTGATCCAGTGCAGTCGACCACCGAACGCGGCTTGTCAACGAATAATGGATCGATTAATCCACAACCTCAGGAGCGGAGACTTATGGCACGGAGCGGACGACCGCGTGGGTTCGACCGGGATGCAGCGCTGGACAGCGCAATGCACCTGTTCTGGGAGCACGGGTATGAAGGTGCATCGCTGCTGACGCTGCGCTACGCGATGGGCGACATCTCGTCGGCGAGTTTCTACGCGGCGTTCGGCTCGAAGGAAGCGCTGTATCGGGAAACGCTGGCGCGATATTTGGCCCGGCATGGCAGCATCGTCGACGCACTCAACGACGAACGACTGCCGCCCCGCGCGCGGCTCGAACAGGCGCTGATGGGCTCGGTCGCAGTGCAGACCGATCTAGCGCATCCGCAGGGCTGCATGGTCACGCTGTCAGCAACGATCTCGTCAGAGCTAAGCGCACAAATCCGGGCGCTGACTCGATCCGAACGCGACGTTACGCGAAACGCGCTGCACCGGTGTATCAGTGCCGGCGCGAGCGCGGGTGATCTCGCCCCAACCGCGGATATCGCAGGGTTGGTCGCATTGTACGATGGTCTTTTGCTGGGCATTTCGATCCAAGCTCGAGATGAGGTGCCAGCGAGCGCGATCCGAGCCGGGATCAAGCACGCGATGGCAGCTTGGCGAGATTGACGCGACGGTCCGTGCAATGGATTTCGTTGGCCGCAACATTTATATATTAACCCTGAGTGTTGAACGCTCGGATGATCCTGCGGTCAGGGATAAGCCACAAGCCGATGACGGCACAGTATAGCGCGATCGCGGCCCAGCGGCTCGCGAACGCTAGCGGCACCGCTATGGCGTAGAGCGCGATACTACCCCAGCCTTTCCAGTCCGAGCCGATCGCTCGCGCAACGGCCGACTGTTTGCCATTGCAGGCGATGATGGCGCGCTCGGTGAGCGAATATCCGATTGCCGCCAGTCCGAGCACGATCCCGTAGGCGGCGGTGGCCCCTGCTGCGAACTGCGTTTCGTCGAGCCAGCGGATCACGAACGGCACCAGGCTGAGCCAGAACAGCAGGAACAGATTGGCCCACAAAACACGTCCATCGATCCGTTCGACGACCGAGAACATGTGGTGATGGTTGTTCCAGTACAGCCCGACGTTCACGAAACTCAGCGCATAGGCGAGCAGAATGGGAGCGCTTCCGGCGAGCGCCCCTAGATCACCGCTTTCGGGAACCTTGAGTTCCAGCACCATGATCGTGATGATGATCGCGATGACGCCATCGGTGAACGCGGCGACCCGCTCCGGTCCCATGCGACGCTCGGTCATAGGCACTCCCTGTTCCAACTCCGCTAGCGGTATCAGGTCGTCGCCGACGATCACAGCAGGCCGCCCTCGCTGCAATCGCAATATGTCGGTCCTGCGCAAAATACGTCAGAATTTGCCAAGAACATTGCGAGGCGGCGGGGCATGGCAGGTGTGGAAGCCTGTCTCGGGAGCTAGACGCTATGAAACACTGGATCGCCGTTTTGGCAGTCGCCACCGCGATGCTCGCGCCGTTGGCCGGCGCACAGGCGCAGCCGAAGGGCCAGCGCCCGACCATCATCCTCGTCCACGGCGCGTTCGCGGAGTCCGGATCGTGGAACGGCGTCATCGAACTGCTTCGACGCGACGGCTATACCGTCATCGCCGTGTCGAATCCGTTGCGCGGTGTAGCGAGTGACGCGGCGTCGGTTGCGGGCGTCGTCAATGCTGTGAAGACCCCAGTCGTACTCGTTGGCCACTCGTATGGCGGACCGGTCATCGGCGAAGCGGCTGCGCATGCGTCGAACGTCAAGGCACTCGTATATGTCGCCGCCTTCGCCGGGGATGTCGGGGAGAGCGCGTTCGCACTGACCGGCAAGTTCCCCGGCGCCACGCTCGGCGCGGCGCTCGCCCCGCCCGTCGTGCTGCCCGATGGCACGAAGGATCTGTACATCGAGCAGGACAAGTTCGCGAAACAGTTCGCCGCGGATGTTCCGGCAGCGCCGGCCGCGCTGATGGCGGCGACGCAGCGCCCGGTCGCCGAGGCTGCACTGAACGAGCGCGCGCTCACGGCATCGTGGAAGACGATCCCGTCCTGGTTCATCTACGGCAGCGCCGACCTGAACATTCCCCCCGCCGCGCATGCCTTCATGGCAAAGCGCGCCGGCGCCAGAAAAACGATCGTGATTCCAGGCGCGTCACACGTGGTGATGACGTCCAACCCGAAGGCCGTCGCCGCGCTGATCGAAGCCGCAGCGATCGCGCCATAAGCTCGCGAACCGGCGACATCGTTGTGTCGCGACCAGAGGACATGCCCATGCCGGAAACCCTTCGCGAGTTGTCGAGACGCTCGGTCGTCATCGCCTCCGCATCCGCGGTCGCGGCGACCCTTCTGCCGACGATGACCTTCGCCTCCCCCCTTCCCCCTCGATCGAACGGAGTTACGAAAATGAGCAGCGGATTCATCAAGACCAAGGACGGCACCGACATCTTCTACAAGGACTGGGGTCCGAAGGAGGCGCAGCCGATCGTGTTCCATCACGGCTGGCCGCTGTCGTCGGACGACTGGGACACGCAGATGCTGTTCTTCCTGGCCGAGGGCTACCGCGTCGTCGCGCATGATCGCCGCGGGCACGGCCGGTCGTCGCAGGTCGATACCGGCAACGATATGGACCATTACGCGGCGGACGCTTCCGCGGTCGTCGAGCATCTCGACCTGAAGCGCGCGGTGCATATCGGTCACTCGACCGGCGGCGGCGAAGTCGCGCGCTATGTCGCGAAGTTCGGCCAGCCGCAGGGCCGCGTCGCCAAGGCCGTGTTGGTCAGCTCGGTGCCGCCGATGATGCTCAAGACCGCGAGCAATCCCGGCGGCCTGCCGATGTCGGTGTTCGATGGCCTGCGCAAAGCGCTCGCGGACAATCGCGCGCAATTCTACATCGATCTCGCGTCGGGGCCGTTCTACGGCTTCAACCGGCCGACCGAAAAGCTGTCGCAGGGGGTCGTCGACAATTGGTGGCGCCAGGGCATGATGGGCGGCGCGCTCGCGCATTACGAGGGGATCAAGGCGTTCTCCGAGACCGACCAGACCGCCGACCTCAAGGCGATCACGGTCCCCACCCTCGTGCTGCAGGGCGACGACGACCAGATCGTGCCGTTCGCCAATGCCGCCGTGCTCCAGGCCAAACTGCTCCAGAACGCGACGCTCAAGATCTACAAGGGTTTTCCGCATGGGATGCTGACGACGCATGCCGACGTCATCAACCCGGATCTGCTCGCGTTCGTGAAGAGCTGAGCGCTACGCGATCGGCGGGAGGGTGACGATCGTCGCCTTCCCGCTCATCGATAGGCGATCCGCGCCGGGATCGTCACGCTGATCTCCGTACCGGATTTGGGGTCGGACCGGACCGCAAGCATTCCGCCCATCGCGACGGCACGTTCACGCATGCCGATCAGGCCATAATGGCCGGGTCTATGCCCCTTTTCGAGAACGCCGGACGGAAGGCCGACACCGTCGTCCGTCACGGTGATGACAAGCTTGTCGGAACCCGATCGGATGGCGACACCGATGCGATCCGCCTTGGCATGACGCACCGCATTGGCGAGCGCTTCGCGGACGATCTGCGCAATCTCGTCGGCGACCGGTGCACAGACCGGTCGCTGGACGCCCTCCACGTCCAGGTCCCAGGTCAGCGGCGGCGCGACGATGTCTTCGGTAATCGCGGTCAGCAACGCAGGCAGCACCACCGGTTCCATATTGTCGCGCAGGAACCGGACCCGGTCCCGGCCGTCGAGCAGCACGTCGTCGGCCCGCTCCAGCACGCCCTCCAGGCTGGTCCGCGCACGGTCGCCGCGCGGCAACAGTTCGACGACCGACTGGAAGCGCAGCATCAGCCCCTGGAACCCCTGCAACAGCGTGTCGTGAAGCTCGCGAGCGATGCGTTCGCGCTCCGCCAGCTGGACCTCGAACCGGCCACGCGTGCGATCGGCGATCGCGCGAACCCGGCGGCGATACAGCAGCCACCCCAGCATCAGGATGGCGGCGACGCACAGCGCGACGAACGCGTAGGTCTGATAGAAACGCGGCGCGATCGTGAAGGCCATCACCGCGCCGTCGCGGTTCCAGACGCCGTCATTGTTGGCGGCGATCACCCGGAAGCGATACGTGCCGGGGCCGAGATTGGTATACAGCGCTTCACGGGCTTCGACGGCGTCGACCCAGTCGCGATCGATCCCCTCGATCCGGTACCGGAAGCGGTTCGCGGTCGCGTTGGTCAGGCTCAGCGCGGTGTAGCGGATCCTGACATGATTGGTGCCGGCGGGAAACACGACCGGCCGCGTTCCGGGCGCCAGCGCGGCGCCCCCGGAATCGAGCGAACGGATCTGGACGGTCGGCGGCAAACGGTTGCGCGACACGTGGCGGGGTTCGATCATCGCCAGGCCCTTGTTGGTCGCGAACCACAATCGCCCCGCCGCGTCCTCGGCGATGTCGTTCGCATCGACCAGGTTCGAGCGTGCGCGAAAATCCTCCTGATACCCGAAGCGTTCGAAGGGGAGCGGCGTGCCGGGATGCGCCAACGCCGCATCCAGCGCGACGGTCGCCATCCGGACGATTCCGGTCGTCCCGATCACCCAGGTCGATCCGTCCGCGGTCTGGATCAAGCCGGTCAGCCCGACGAGGAACGGGTACGTGCGATCGGTCAGCGATGCGAGTCGATGGCCGTCATAGCGGGCCAGCCCCTGGTCGCCGACGATCAGCAGGCCGCGGCGGCTGGGCACCATCGTCCGGGTGGAGCCGACGACGTGATCCTCGCGCCGCCAGAGCCGGGTCTCGATGCCGTCCTTGAGCCGCGAAAACCCGTGGAAAACACGCGCGAACACGACCCCGCCCGCGCCATCGCTGCGGAGCCGGGATATGGTGGAGCCGGCGGTGCCTGCCGCGCCACCGACCGGCTGGAGACTGTCACCGGCGACCCGGTAGACCCGGTCCGCCCCCGTCCAGAACTGGCCATTGGTATCCAGCGCGCAGGTCATCGATAGCGGACCGCGGACTGACGTCACCTTGCGAGGGTTGCCCGATCGGTCGATGTCGAGCAGCCATTTGCCGCGCATGCTGACAACCAGCACGTGGCGACTGTCGCCGCACAGCACGCCGATATCCGCCACCCGGAAGATCATCACGGGTTTGCCGTCCCGGGCAATTCGGTACACGCCGGACAGCCCCGCGACGAAGACAGGCCCGCTGCCGGTCGGTCCGACGAATCCCGATACGAGGGCCTCGGTGTTCCCCGGCTGGACGATATTGCTTGGCGAGAAGCGGTCGAGCCCGGACTCGGTACCAACCCAGATATTGCCCTCGCGGTCCTCCAGCATCGACAGCGTCAGCGATGCCGTCAGCCCCTGCGTCTCGGTGAACATCTGGATAGGATCGCGGTTTGCGGGACGATCGAGCGATCCGGCTGGCAGTCGTCCCAGCCCGGTGTCCTGCCCCAGCAGCCAGAGATTGCCGTCACGGTCGAACACCGGCTTGGGGAATACGAAGGGCGTCGTGACAGGCCCCGATCGAAACGTGCTGCCCCCGCCCGTCACCGGCCGGATCCGGTCGCCATTCCATTGCCAAAGGCGACCGCCCGGACTTTCGGCAAGCGCGGTATAGGTGTCGATCGGGATCCCGGCGTCGATGAACCGCGTGCCCCCGGGTTTGAGCAGCAGCATCCGGGGACGAGCCGACACATAGATCCCCCTGGACGTACTCAGGATATCGCCGATCGCGGTGTCGGGTATGCCCTGCCGCGCCCCGAACCGGGACCAGCGCCCGTCCGACAATCGGCTGAGGACCAACCTGCCCTTCGATTCCACCGCGAACCAGATCGCGCCGTCGCGCCCCTCGACGATCCGGTTGACGCCGCCGATGGGGGGCGACGGGTTGGCGCCTTTGAGGATACCGCCGCGGACCACCGCGACACCGCCAAAGTCATAGCCGACCCAGATGTCTCCGTTGCGGGCAGCCAGCAACGCGGTGATCTGGGGCGAGCGATAGGTCTCCGCGTCGACGGGGACGATCCGCTCGAAAACTAGTCCGTCGAACCGGTAGAGACCGGTTGCGGTGCCGAGCCAGAGATAACCATCGCGCCCTTGAGCGATCGCACGAATATTGCCGGGCGCACCATCGCCCAGCGTCCAGCGCGAATGGCGCAGTTGGGCGATCGTCCGCGCGGGATCGAGTGCCGATGCGCCAGTCGTCAGCGTCAGGAAGCAGGCGATCCCCACCAGCAGGCGGATGATTGCCCGACGCCCGATCGTGCGCAGATAGCCAGATCGTGCAGATAGTATGACGATGTCCACCCCCGCGACGATGATCTACGTTACGCTGACGAAACAACCAAAAGCAAGCGTTGCGATTATACGCGACTTTCGATGCCGACCGCTTCGCCAGCGAACGTCATGATTATCCAAATTCCGTCAGCCCGATCCACGATCCTTGCGTGTCACTATGCTAGGCGATGGGAAAGGTCCCGGATCGGACCCACGGGAGAACAGGATGCCGCCGATGGATGGCCGTGCAGACGACGCGGTGGCGATTGGGAGATGGCGGGGCGTTCGCATCGATGTCGCGCCGCGCGATGCGGTGAGCGCGGAAGTCGCAGTGGCGATCGCAGGGGTGTTCTCTTACGAGATCGGACGGAACAAGCCCGGCGGTGGCTTGGGTAATCTCGATGCGGCACTGGGCGGCGCGATCACGCGGTTGCGCGCCGACGGAATATTCCGTGCCGAGCCGGGCGAGGTCCTGACGCTGTCGGCGCCGGCGCGACCGATCCAGGCGACCACCGTCCTTGCAATCGGACTCGGCAACCCGGCGGCGTGGACGCCGGCCGTGATGCGCCAGGCGGTCGCGACGGCAGCGCGCGAAACGATCCGCCTCGACGCCGAGTCCGCCGCGTTCGCGCCAAGCCTCCTCGACAGCGGCCTCCACCCCGACGGTCTAGCTGGAACACCGGAGGCGATGCTGGCGGGGCTGTTCGATGCGCTCCCCGACGATCGACACCCGGCTCGACCTGGGACATTGTCGCGTTGGCTATTCTGTGTCGGAGCAGCACGGTTCGAAGCGGTGGCGGAGGTCTTCCGCGACTCCTTCGACCGGTTGGCCGTGCGCTGATGAATCGGCGGCTTGCCACGTCCATCGGACACGGCGCAGGGTTTCCGCTTCACAGTTCCCAACCTCATGAGTTCGCCGTGTCGTCATCGCCGCAGATCCGCATCATGATCGTTGACGATCACCCCTTCCTCCGCGAGGGGGTAAGAGCCGTGATCGAAACGCAAACGGATCTCGCGCTCGTCGCGGAGGCCGAGTCCGGCGAACAGGCGCTCGCGCTATACCCGACGCATCTGCCCGACATCGTCCTGATGGACCTGCAGATGCCGGGGATCGGCGGCGTCGACACCATCGCCGCGATGCGCAGCCACTGGCCGCAGGCGCGTATCATCGTGCTGACGACCTATTCCGGCGATGCGCAGGCGTTGCGCGCGTTGCGCGCCGGGGCCGCCGGCTATCTGCTCAAGAACACGCTCCGCAAGGAACTGCTCGATACGATCCGCTCGGTCCATGCCGGTGGCAAGCATCTCAACGCGCAGGTCGCGTCGAGCATCGCCTTCCACGTCATCGAGGATGCGCTGACCGAGCGCGAGATCGGCGTGTTGTCGCTCGCCGCGTCGGGCAATTCCAACAAGCAGATCGCGGCAAGGCTGGCCGTCACGGAGGAAACCGTGAAGGGCCATATGAAGCTGATCTTCGCTAAACTCGGCGCCTCGGATCGCACGCACGCGGTGACGATCGCGGCCAAGCGCGGGATCATCGAGCTCTGATCCTGGGCGGTACCGCGCCCCACTAAAGAGGGGGCGATCGCCACCCCGGCCGGGGCGCAGCCGATCGATACACATCCGTTATGGTCCTCCGCACAGGTTGCGAGGGAGATCAGACGATGCTGCACACTGCCCCAACGGCGACGGTCCTGCCTCGCGCGTTCGCACCATCCGTTGCGGCGGGTCTGCTGGCAAACGCGGTCAGCACGCTCGATCACAATCCGCACGTCGCACGCCATTACCTCGAGCGGCTTGCGGCAATGTTCGTCGAGGACGATCCGCAGCCGATCCGAAAAACCGGGCCGGTCAAGGGCGGACTCGCTGCGTGGCAGTTGCGCGGCGTCGTCCAGCATATCGAGCGGTGGCTGGGATCGACGGTCGGTCTCGACGCGCTGGCCGAAGTCGCACGGCTCAGCACCGGGCATTTCTGTCGCGCCTTCAAGGTGACGACGGGCGAAACCCCGCACGGGTTCCTGATCCGTCAGCGCGTGCGTCGCGCGCAGACGCTGATGTTGCGGACCGACGAGACGCTTAGCCAGATCGCCTATGCCTGCGGGCTGACCGATCAGGCGCACCTGACCCGGCTGTTCCGCCGCGTGGTCGGCGTGACCCCGCTCGTCTGGCGACGGACCTGGCAACGCTCGCACGCCGATGTTCAGCGAGATCACCGAACCGGAGACCGATCATGTCCGACCTGATGCTCGTCAACGCGAACGTCAGGCCGAGCATATAGACCTGCAGATATACTGGCACACCGCCAAGCCAACCTGTCTCATGCTGGCAACCGTGCCCGAAATAGCGTCTACCTTAGGCCGGAAACGGCGGAAGCATTCGTAAAAATCTGAAACGGTTTGCGCATGACAAGGCGGCGGACGGCACGAGGAAGCGTTGCCCGCGCTATGCCGCCAAGCGCGCGGCGAGGAAATCGACGAACACGCGGACGCGCGCGGGCATGTTGACGCCACCGACGAAGACTGCGTGGATGAGTTCGACGTCGCCAGGGTTGAGGTCCTCGAAAAGGGGGACCAGCCGGCCCGCGGCGATATCGTCGGCGACGCTGAACGTGCCGACACGCGCGATCCCGACCCCGGCGACGGCGAGTTGGGCGACCGTCTCGCCGTTATTGGCCTCGATATTGCCCTTTACCGACAGCGCGATGTCGTGGCCGTCGCGCCGGAACGGCCAGACCGGCTCGATCCGGCGGAAATTGAAATTGAAGCAGTTATGATCGCGCAGGTCTTCGGGCGTGGGCGGCATGCCGCAGCGCGCAAGATAGGCGGGTGACGCGACGATCACGCGGCCGCTTTCGCCCAGCTTGCGCGCGGTGAGCAGGCTGTCCGCCAACGGGCCGAACCGGACCGCGACGTCAGCCTGCCCCGCCGCGACATCGACGATCGAATCGCTCAGCGCGAAATCGAGCACGATGTGCGGATAGCGGCGGACGAATTCGCCGAGCAGCGGGACGACGCACAAGCGTCCGTGCGACAGCGCAGCGCTGACCCGCAACCGACCACGCGGCGCGCCCTGGTCGGCAATCTGCTGTTCGGCGTCGTCGAGGTCGGCGAGAATCCGGCGCGCGCTCTGGAAATAAGCCTGTCCCTCCGCGGTCGGCGTCAGCGCGCGGGTCGAGCGCAGGAGCAGCCTGACGCCGAGCCGTGCCTCGATCCGATCGATCGACCGCGCAACCGCGGACGGCGTCAGCCCCAGCGCGCGGCCGGCACCCGAAAAACTGCCCGCGCGCATCACCGCGGCGAAGACCTCCAGCGATCGGGCGCGATCGGCTCCCACGCCCATCGATGTTTCAGCCTTTGCGTCCATATCACAGATCCTTCGCCGCACCGGCAGCTAATCAAAGCGAACGCAACCGGCCATCTATGCGTCTACAGCGCAATCGGGAACACGCACATGGATTATCGGCAATTGGGATCATCGGGGCTTCGCGTGCCCGTGCTCAGCTTTGGCACCGGGACGTTCGGCGGCACCGGTCCGCTGTTTAGCGCATGGGGTCGCAGCGACGAGACCGAGGCGCGGCGGTTGGTCGACGTCTGCCTCGATGCGGGTGTAACGTTGTTCGACACCGCCGATGTCTATTCGAACGGCGCATCGGAAACCGTGCTCGGCGCGGCAATCAAGGGGCGGCGCGAGCAGGTGCTGATCTCGACCAAGACCGGGCTGCCGATGGGCGACGGACCGCAGGACTGGGGCGCGTCGCGCGCGCGTCTCGTCCGCGCGGTCGAGGACTCGCTGCGACGGCTCGGCACCGATCATGTCGATCTGCTCCAGCTTCATGCGTTCGATGCATCCACCCCGACCGAGGAACTGATGGGAACGCTCGATACGCTGATCGCCGCGGGGAAGATCCGCTATGCCGGGGTGTCCAACTATCCGGGCTGGCAGGTGACGAAGGCGCAGGGGATTGCAGACCGGCACGGCTGGCCGCGCCTCGTCGCGCATCAAGTCTATTATTCGCTGATCGGCCGCGCTTACGAGGCGGACCTGATGCCGATGGGCGCCGACCAAGGCGTCGGTGCGCTAATATGGAGCCCGCTTGGCTGGGGTCGACTGACCGGCAGGATCGGCCGCGACCGGCCGATCCCCGCGGGCAGCCGCCTCCACGACACGGAGCAGTTCGCGCCGCCGGTCGAGGCCGAGCATCTCTACCGCGTGATCGACGCGTTGGAGGCGGTCGCCGCGGACACGGGCAAGACCGTGCCGCAGGTCGCGATCAACTGGCTGCTGCGTCGCCCGACCGTCGCGTCGGTGATCATCGGTGCGCGCAACGAAGCGCAGTTGCGCGACAATCTCGGCGCGGTCGGCTGGACCTTGTCGGTCGATCACGTGGCCGCGCTCGACGCGGCGAGCGATGTGCTGCCGCCCTACCCGCATACCCCGTACAGCCAGCAGGAGGGTTTCGCCCGCCTGAACCCGGCGCTGGTCTGAGGATCACGTGATGAAATTCAATCCCGCCGTGCTGGCCCTGTCCGTCGGTGCGTTCGGCATCGGCGTGACCGAATTTGCGCCGATGGGCCTGCTGCCCGTCATCGCCCATGATCTCGGCGTGTCGATCCCGACCGCCGGGTTGCTGATCAGCGCCTATGCGCTGGGGGTGGTGATCGGTGCGCCGCTGATGACGCTGACGACCGGGCGGGTGCCGCGGCGGACATTGCTCATCGTGCTTGCCGGCATCTTCACCGCGGGCAACCTGCTGGCGGCGGTGTCGACCGGCTACGGCATGTTGATGGTCGCGCGAATCCTGACCTCGCTCAACCACGGCGCGTTCTTCGGTGTCGGCTCGATCGTCGCGGCCAGCCTGGTGCCGGCGGACCGGCGCGCCGGCGCGGTCGCGGCGATGTTCATGGGGCTGACGATCGCCAATGTCGTCGGCGTGCCGCTCGCGACGTGGGCGGGCGAGCATCTCGGCTGGCGCGCATCGTTCTGGGGCATTGCCGCGCTCGGCGTCGCGACGATGGCGGCGTTGCGCCTGACCCTGCCGCGCTTGCCGGCACCGGCGGGTAGCGACGCTAGAGCCGAACTGCGGGTGCTGGCCCGGGGCCCTGTGCTCGGCGCGCTCGGCCTGACAGTGGTGGGTGCAAGCGCGATGTTCACCGTCTTTACCTATATCACGCCGATCCTGCGCGAGGCGACGCATGCCTCGCTTGGCTTCGTCACGGCAATGCTGGTGACGTACGGCGTCGGGCTCACGGGCGGCAACTGGCTCGGCGGGCGGTTCGCCGATCGCTCGGTCGATCGGACGCTGATCGTGACGCTTGCCTCGCTGGCGGTGATCCTGGTCGCATTCGCGGTGTTCATGCCGCTGAAGGTTCCCGCTGCGATCCTGATCTTCCTGTGGGGCATCGCGAGCTTCGCGCTGGTCCCGCCGCTCCAGATCCGCGTCATGCACGCGGCGGCGGATGCGCCGAACCTCGCTTCGGCGATGAACATCGGTGCGTTCAACCTCGGCAATGCGATCGGCGCCGCGCTGGGCGGCGGCGTGATCGCGGCGGGGCTGGGGTTCCCCGCGGTCG
This sequence comes from Sphingomonas sp. PP-CE-3A-406, assembly GCF_003688625.1. GTDB lineage: Bacteria > Pseudomonadota > Alphaproteobacteria > Sphingomonadales > Sphingomonadaceae > Sphingomonas. The sequence goes on along the minus strand of NZ_RCWY01000001.1, from coordinate 156,659 downwards.
CGCTGGCCGGCGCGGGGTCGGCGGCGCTGGGGCTCGTCGCCGTGATCGTCAGCGTTCGCTTGCAATCGCGGACGCGTCCCGCGGCACTTGGCCGGCCTTATCCAAAAAATGCCGCCACCGCCGAAACGATCGTCGTCGATCAGACGTAGCGCGGGATGGGCCCTATCTGGGCGGTCTGGTTCGGTAGGGAAACCTCGATCTCGTCGATGTAGCACCAGCCCCAGCCCTCGGGGGGATCATAGCCCTCGATGATCGGGTGCTGCGTCGCGTGGAAATGCGCGGTGGCATGGCGGTGTGGGGAATCGTCACAGCAGCCGACGTGACCACAGTCGCGACACAGACGAAGATGCACCCACGGGCTTCCGATGGCGAGGCATTCCTCACACCCGCGGGCACTGGGCGTGACGGCCCGGATCGTTCCCGTATGCTCGCAACGCTCGGCCATCAGGTTTCTCCCTTGCTGCGTTCGGCGAGCTTGGTGTGGATCTGCGCGACGACGGCAGCACCCTCGCCGACGGCGGCGGCAACCCGCTTGGTCGAGCCCGCACGCACGTCGCCGATGGCGAACACGCTCGACATGCTCGTTTCCAACGGCAGGCCATTGCCACCGGTCACGACGAAACCCTTGTCATCCGTAGCGACGCATCCGTGCAGCCATCCGGCATTGGGATCCGCGCCGATGAACAGGAATAGGTGCCGCATTGCACACCGGCTGATCGATCCGTCCGTTCGGTTGCGAAAGCTCGCGGCAGACAAACCGTGCGCTGCGTCGCCTTCCAAACCGATGATCTCGACGCCGACATGGAGCGTCACATTGGCGAGCGCGGCGATCCGATCGACCAGATAGCGCGACATGGTCTCGACGATCGGCCGACGGACGATCAGGTGAAGGTGCGATACGCGGGCAGCGAGAAACACCACCGCCTGTCCCGCCGAGTTCCCGCCGCCGACGAGTGCCACCTCCTCGCCCGCGCAGAGCTTCGCCTCGATCGGGGAGGCCCAATAGGAAATGCCCTGGCCTTCGAACATTGCCAGATCGGGGATATCGGGACGGCGGTAGCGCGCACCCGACGCGATGATAACGGTCCGCGATCGGACGCGCCGATCACCCGACAGTTCGAGTGTCAGCGGATCGCGACCGGCAGGGTCGGCGGCGCATTCGAGGCGCAGCGTCTCGAGCGGGATCACCATCTCCGCACCAAACTTCAACGCCTGGTTGAACGCCCGCCCGGCCAGCGCCTGCCCTGAAATGCCGGCGGGAAAGCCGAGATAATTCTCGATCCGGGCGGAGGCGCCGGCCTGCCCGCCCATCGCCCGCTCGTCCGCCACGAGGACCGACAGTCCTTCGGACGCGGCGTAGACCGCCGCCGCCAATCCCGCAGGACCGGCGCCGACGATCGCGACGTCATACACCGTCGCGGGATCGAGGTCGGGGATCATGCCAAGGCAGGTCGCCACCTCTGCATCGGACGGGCGCTTGAGGATGGTGCCATTCGGGCACACCATCAGCGGCAGTTCACCTGGTAGCACCCCGGTTCGTTCGACCAAGGCGCGCCCTTCCTCATCGGCAGAGGCATCGAGCACGAGGTTCGGGTAGCCGCTACGTGTCAGGAACCCCTGGATACGGACGATGTCGGCGCTACCCGGCACGCCGATCAGAATCGATCCTGCGCCACCCTCCTCGATCAGTCCGACCCGTCGCAGGATCAGCGCACGCATGATGACCTCGCCGACGTCCGCCGACCCGACCATCAAGGCGCGCAGATGCGCCGCATCGAACGGTAGCGCCGTGCAGCCTTCGGCGCCTGCACGACCCGCTGCGATCGAAGGCCGGCCCGAAAGCTGGCTTACTTCTCCCGTCAGCTGGCCTGGACCATGCGTCGTAATCGGCGCCTCGTGGCTCAACCCGTCGCGGCGGACGACATCGATCGCGCCGGCGAGTATCAGCCACGCGGGGGCGCCGAGTTCTCCAATCGCGTAGACGGGTTCGTCTGCGGCGAAGGTCCGCGCTGGACCACTGGCGAACCTCTTCGCGGTCTCGAGCTGCGCGGTGTCGAGCGTCGGAAACATCTGCTGCCGGCGATCGTCGACGACGCTCATGGCATGGCCTCTGGTGGCTGGAGATCGAGCAGCACCGTCGGGATCAGTTCGGACACCGTCGGGTGGATCGGCACCGCCCAGCGCAGCGCCGAGATCGGCTGGTCGGCGCTCATCATGTCGAGGATGCCGTGGATCGCCTCGTCGCCTCCGGTGCCGAGAATCGCCGCACCGAGGATGCGCTGGGTCTCCGCGTCGGCGACGATTTTCATGAATCCCTTGGTCTCGCCCTTCTCCACCGCCCGACCGACCCGCGTCATCGCCCGCTTCGAGACGAGCACTTTCCGGCCGGAGGCGATCGCCTGCGCCTGCGTCATGCCGACGCGGCCGAGGGGTGGATCGATGTAGAGCGCGTAGCCCGGGATACGCTGCGATACGCGGCGATCGTCGCCATCCAGCAGGTTTGCCGCGACGATCTCGAAATCATTATACGCGGTATGCGTGAAGGCGCCGCGACCGTTGCAATCGCCCAGTGCCCAGATACCCGCGACGTTGGTTTCCAATCGATCGTCGACCGTGATGAAGCCGCGCACGTCGGTCGCGACGCCGGCGTGTTCCAGACCAAGATCGTCGGTGTTGGGACGACGCCCGATCGCCAGCAGGACGTGGCTGCCGATGACCGAAGGCTCACCCGTTTTGCACGACACGGACACCGCGACGCCCTCTGCGTGGCGGGAAAACCCGATACAGTCCGCTCCCGTGCGGACCACGATACCTTCGTCTTCGAGCAGGCTACGGATCGCGTCGGACACGTCAACGTCCTCATGCGAGACCAATCGATCGCCACGCTCGACGATCGTCACTTGGGCGCCGAAACGGCGGTACATCTGCGCGAATTCGAGCCCGACATAGCTGCCGCCGACGACGACGAGATGCGGCGGGACCGCGTCGAGCGCGACCATGTCGGTATTGTCGAGATGCGGCACATCGCCGACGCCCGGCATCGCCGGGACGTTCGCGCGCCCGCCGACGTTGAGGAAGATGCGAGGCGCGGTGATCGCCTCTTCGCCGACCATCATCGTCTTGGCGCCGGTAAATCGCGCATGGCCGCGCAGGAACGTCAGCCGCTCCATCGACGAGAGCCATCGTTCGTTGCCGCCGCGTGCGTCCTCGACGACGCGTGCCGCCCGCGCTGCGACAGCAGGCATGTCGACCTCGACCTCACCTGTCCGTATCCCGAAATCCGCGCCCCGCCGGGCAAGGTGTGCCGCGTACGCGCTAGCGACGAGCGTCTTGGTGGGCATGCAGCCGGTATTGACGCAGGTGCCGCCAACCAGATGGCGCTCGATCAGGGCGACCTGCCAGCCCTTGGCGGTGAGCCGTCCGGCAAGCGGCGGTCCGGCCTGCCCTGCCCCGACGATGATCGCATCGAAACTGCGCATCAGACGAGCGCCACCGCCAGCAGCGCGCCGCCGATCGCGATAACGTCCTCGATCAGCGCTGCCGGACGGTCGCTGCCGAACAAGGTTGCGAGGCGGGCGCGAACCGCCGCGCCTCCGAGCGTGCCGATCACCGCTCCGATCACGCCGAGGATCGCTCCGATGACGACCGCGCCGGTCGCCATCCCGAGCGCCGCGCCCGCTACGCCGCCGGTGACGAGCCGCGCGCCGAACTGCACGGGGGCCTTGCGGCTGGGCGTCGACGGAAGCTGATCGGTGACGAGTTCACCGATCGCGAGCAACGTGATCACCGGGGCCGTGAAGCGCCAGCCGAGTATCGCGAGCCAGCTACCGTCGAGGTCGAGAATCCTGAGCTTGGCTGCCCATGCGACGGCGGCAAGCGGCATCATCGCTCGCAATCCCGCCACTATTCCGATTACCAAGGCCGCGAGCATCATGAGACGTCTCCCTCGGCACCGCGCATCCCGGCGGCCCATAGTACCACTACCGTAACGATCTTCCGGCCGCGACGCCATCGCCGATCCGCCGTGGTCATGTCGGGCGACACCGCCAGCAGACGACGCTTTCAGATGAGACCCACGCCACGATCTTCGCAGACCGTTTGGAGCGCCAAAAATTGACCTGTTCGTGCAAAACGCCTTCAGTGACGCCATAGCTCGTAGATATTGAGGACGACCTCGAACGCGATCAACCCGATCACGGCAAGCTCTAGACGCAACGAGCGCTTGTCCTGCACCAGGTCGAGCAGCCACTCGGCGGCGTCGCCGATGACTTCGAGCTTGCGTTCCATCGCACGCGCGCGGTCGCCGAGTTCGAACTCGGCTTCGAGGCGTCCATAAAGCCGGTCGAGTTCGGGGTGATCCCAGAGCAGGTCCGGCTTCTCCATGATCTGCGCACGGCCGACCACGCGATGTTGCGCCGCGAGAACGTCGCCGATGCTCTGCATGACCCGCCGGATCGGCATGACCGCGCGGCCATGGATGCGCAGTTCGTTGATGAGCGGTTCGACGCGATCGAAGGCTTCCGCGATGCGGCCTTCGTCGCGCGCGAGGACGACGCTTCGGGCGACCACGGTGGCCGTCAGCAACAGCCTTTCACGCGACGCCTCTTTCAGTCGGATGTGCCCGTCGGCACTCACGGATTCTTCGCGGTCGGCGCAGATTTCTATCCAGGCGGTTTCCGTTTCCGGCGTAGCGAGAGGTTCGATGATATGGTTGGAAAGATGGTCGATAAGCCGGCGCTCGGTCTCGGCCGATGCCCCGATCAACACGAGAACGCCATAGCGAAAGACGAATGCGGCCCCAACGCCTGAGAGGTCCAGGGTTTCGGGTTCGACAAAGTCTCGCAGATTGCGGGTGTCGACCCGCGTACCGAGCAGAAGCGCTCGCACGTCGCCCCTGCTTGGTTCGCCCGGCAGCGCGGCACCCAGCACTTCCCTGATCCCGACGCTTACCGTTCGCAGGGACCCGCCATCAACCATGTCGCGTCACAATCATGGGGCAAGCCCTACCCGTTCAAAGCCGACCCGCCAATAACCGCTAAAAACAGCGACGGAGCCGACCCATTAAGGGCTTGAGACAATCCCCCCACCGCCAAGGATGCGGCGATGATCCAGTCGGGTTGGAACCCGTGCTCGTGCAACGCTTCGTAGACGACCGCTTCGAAGGCCGAGCGCGTTGCCGCCGGTGAGGACGAGCACGGCATCGAAGTCGCGCGGCCTCCGTGCATTCGGCGTCTGGCGTTACCGGCTGGTATCCTTCGGCCGGCTCAGTGCAACCGCGATCCCGGCTCCGACGACACCGAGCAACAGAACGACGGGGTGGATTTTTTGCGCCTGCAATACCGTGCTCGATTTGCGTGCGTGGACGTCCTGGCTGCCGCGCAATGCATCGACGCGCGGGGCGTAGAGGTTGTCGCGGCGCGCCGGGTCGCCGGGATCTTCGGGTTTCTGCTGCGCTATGGTGCCGACCAACTCCATGATCTTGTCGCTCAATCTTGGCGCGGCGCGCGAGAGCAGCGAGGACAGCAGCCCCCCGCCCCCGGCATACAGCGTCCGCCGCGGCGTCTCGCACGCGAACAGCACCGCGTCGGCGACGACCGAAGGCGCGTAGAGCGGCGGCGGCAGGCGGGGTGGCTGGTCCATGAAGTTGCGCGCATGCTCGGGGAACGGCGTGTCGATCGCGCCTGGCTTGATCAACGTCACCGAGATGCCGGCCCCCTCCTGCTCCAGTTCCATCCGCAACGTATCGGTCAGCGCCTGCACCGCATGCTTGGTCGCGCAATACGGCCCCTGCTCGACGATCGCGCGGTCGCTGAGGATCGAACCGACATTGATGATCGCCCCGCCGCGGCCGCGCAGGTGCCGCGCGGCGATCAGCGATCCGTGCAGCACGCCGAAATAATTGACGTCGAACACACGGCGGTGATCGGCAACGGGCACTTGCTCCAGTGTGCCGTATGTCCCTGTGCCGGCATTGTTGACCCAGCTGTCGAACCCGCCGAACGCCTCGACCGCAACCGCGGCGACACGCTCAACCGCCGCCATGTCGCTGACGTCCCCGACGCAGATCGCGATACGTCCGCCGTTCGCCGACAGGCGATCGCGGAGTTCCTCCAGTGCCGCTTCGTTACGCGCAGTCGCGACGACCGCGGCACCGCGGCGCACGGCGTCCTCGACTATGGCGAGTCCATTCCCGCTGGTTGCACCTGTGACGACGATGACCTGATCGTGCAGGGGTTTAAGTGTGAGGCCCATGTCGATCAGCGTCCCAGCGGCGAGGTTGCATAGCCGGCGAGCAGGGCCGCAACGTCGTCGTAGATCGCGATCGCGCCTGCCGCGTGCAGTTGCTCGTCCTTGAACTTGCCCGAACGGACCGCGACCGCGCCGATCCCGCACTTGGCCGCCGCCTCGATGTCATAAGGCGTGTCGCCGACCACGATCACCTCGGTGCGGTCGATCCCCGACAGCTTCTTGAGCGCGGTCGCGAAAATGTCGGGTGCGGGCTTGGTCTTCTCGACGTCGTCGCTGCTCGTCGTCGCGGCGATCAGGTCGCGTGCGTCCAGCAGGTCTATGTAATGGTCGAGTTCTGCCTCGGAGGCCGACGAGGCCAGGACGACGCGTTGCCCCAGGCCATGCGCGTGTACCAGCAGGTCGTGCGCGTGCGCGAACGGCTTGGCGGTCTCCAGGTATTTCGCCTTGAAGATCGCACCATGCGCGTCGCCGAGCTTTTCCTGCTCATCCTCGTCCGCATCAGGCAACAGCGTCGGCACGAGCATATCGGTCCCCTTGCCGATCTGGTCGTGGATCACCTGGCGGTCGAACGACGCGTCGACGGTCGCGAACGCCTCCTCCCAGGCGAGGACGTGCATGTCGTTGGTGTCGACCAGCGTACCGTCGATATCGAAGAGAATGGCTTTGATTTGCATAGGTCATCCCAAATCTGGTTCGTGCACCCGCCCGTCGGAACGGCGCAGCCCGATTGCAGGGGTGGCGGTCGAACGGCTTCGACAGAGTGCGATAGCGTCCTAACGGCTCGCGCTCCGAATTGACCCACGCTCCGGCGAACTTGGCGATGCGATCTCCGATCAGGATGATGATCCAAAGCATCCATGTCGCAGCCGCAACGACATCGCGTAACAATCAAGCTCGCCAAGTCATTACGATGTATGAGATTTTCGCCTTATCAGCACAATTTGATTTAGGCGGACCAATACTGATACCAATCAATATGAAATATAAATGGCGGATATTGGCGTGAAGCAGGAACGATGACGCCACGTTGATCGCTATACGCCCCAGGATACGCTCACGCTGACGGCAACGACGCATATGCGTGGAGGCCGGACCTTAGTGGCGATAGTGCATAGTGTTGATGATGATCGGGCGGCATTTGCGCCAACGCCGAGTCATGTCTGACGAGATGCCATGTCGTGCGTGAGAGAAATACTGTAATTCTATCACGGAGACTTTCTGATGCGCGCACTGGTTTGGCATGGAAAAGGCGACGTACGCGTCGATACTGTTGCAGATCCCGAGATCAAGCATCCGCGCGACGCGATCATCAAGGTCACGGCCTGCGCGATCTGCGGATCCGATCTTCATCTGCTCGACGGCTACCAGCCGACGATGCAGGCCGGCGACATTCTCGGGCACGAGAACATGGGCGTCGTCGTCGCGCTCGGCTCGGAAGTCACCAACCTGAAGATCGGCGACCGCGTCGTCGTGCCGTTCACGATCAGCTGCGGCGATTGCTTCTTCTGTCGCAAGGGACTGTTCTCGGCGTGCGAGCGGACCAATCCGAACGCCGAGATGGCGATCAAGGCGATGGGCCATTCGCCCGCCGGCCTGTTCGGGTTCAGCCACATGTTGGGCGGCTATTGCGGTGGCCAAGCCGAGTATCTGCGCGTGCCGATGGCGGATATCGGTCCGATCAAGGTGCCCGACAGCGTCACCGACGAGCAGGCGCTGTTCCTCTCCGACATCTTCCCGACCGGCTACATGGCCGCCGAGAATGCGCAGATCGAGCCGGGCGACACCGTCGCGATCTGGGGCTGCGGCCCGGTCGGCCAGTTCGCGATCCGCTCGGCGCTGATGCTGGGCGCGGGCCGCGTGATCGCGATCGACGAGGTCCCCGAGCGTCTAGCGATGGCCGAGGCCGGCGGCGCGGAGACGATCAACTTCGCCGAGGTCGACAGCGTCTATGACGAGTTGCAGTTCCGTACCAAGGGCCGCGGTCCCGACAGCTGCATCGACGCGGTCGGCGCAGAGGCTTCGGGGCATGGCGCAATGGATGCGGTGATCGACAAGGTGAAGGCGGCTACGTTCCTCGCCACCGACCGCGTGCATGTGCTGCGCGAGGCGATCATGAGCTGTCGGATGGGCGGCACGGTGTCGATCCCCGGCGTCTATGTCGGGATGGGCGACAAGATCCCGATCGGCGCGATGATGAACAAGGGGCTGACGATCAAGACCGGCCAGACGCACGTCCAGGCCTATACCAAGCCGCTGCTCGCGCGGATCGAGGCGGGCGATATCGACCCGAGCTTCGTCGTGACGCACCCGGCGAGCCTCGAGGACGCGCCCGAGATGTACCAGAAGTTCCGCGACAAGCAGGACGGCGTCATCAAGGTCGTGCTCCGGCCGTAACCCCGTCCCGAGCCGGCTCGCTCCCGTCGAGCGGACCGGCTCGGTTCGTTTTGATCCGCTACATTCAGAAGGACATACCGATGAGTGACAAGGTTCATACCCCCGTTCCCGGCAACTCTGCGAGCAAGGGCGCACCCGACGGCGTCTCGGACTCGCCGCGCGGCAACGATGACGTTCACGGCCGCAGCGAAGGCGGCGAAAGCGGTGGTGGGTCCTATCCCAACCCGCACGCCGGCAAGACCGAGACGAACACCGGTTTCATGGCGCATGGCGGCCAGACCGACATCGCCTATCACGGCGGTGGTCAGGCCGGCGAAGACGGTGGCAGCGCGGCGAACGGCGTTGCTGGCTCGGGTGGCGGTGGCGGTACGACGATCGCTGCCGACCCGGATGCGGACCGCGAGCCGCATGCGATCGCTGCCGAAGAACGCACGATCGAGGTCGTCGAGACATCGGGCGTCGCCGAAGCCGAGGCCAACGGCAAGATTGGGACCGATGCCGACTACGAGGACGAGCAGAAGCAGCCCGGCGCCGGCTGAGGTCGCCACGCTTCGATCCGCATTTCCTAAGTTTCAAAACCAGTCGCCGCGCATTCCGCCGGTGAGCCCACAAGGATGATCCCATGTCTGCACCCGAAGATCTCCAGGAAATCTACACCGACGAATTGAAGGACCTGTGGTCCGCGAACGACCAGATGAAGAAGGTCCTGAAGAAGATCACGTCGAAGGCGAGCGATGCGTCGCTGAAGGATATGCTGACCAAGTCGCAAGCGGATATCGAGACGCATACCGACCTGCTCAAGGACCTGATCGCGTCGAACGACGAGAAGGTCTCGAAGGAACATTGCAAGGGCATGGAAGGCCTCGTCGCCGAAGCCACCAAGCATGTTCTCGAGGAAGGTCCCGAGAAGGGTCCGCTGCTCGATGTGATGATCATCGCGCAGTATCAGCGGATGACGCATTACGGGATCGCCGGGTTCGGCACCGCGACGGCGTACGCCAAGGCGCTGGGGCTCAAGGACGACCACAAGAAGCTCAGCGCGGCCACCAAGGACATCTACGGTGGCGACGAATATATGACGAAGCTCGCCGAGACGACCGTCAACGTCGACGCCGAAGACGAATGAGATGATCGCCCGCCGGCACCAATCCGGCGGGCCACGACCCGGTCCACGTAGACGATGGAAGCGACGACGATGACGACCTACCCTTTGAGCGAACCGGCTACGATCTATGCCGCGGAACCATCCGGCGATGCGACGTCAGAATCGGTCGGACAAGGAACGCTGGAAGAGTGCGTGGATATTGTCGCCGATCTTTCCGCGGACGAGCAAAAATCGGTCATCATCCAGATGGATGACATCGACCTCAAGTTCGGCCCCCGGGACATCAGCGAGCTTTTACGGTTTCTCCGGGAAGAAACCCCAGGCCTTTCGAACACGGAGATAGCCGCGGTTAAGAGCGCCGATCTGTAACGTGCAGATGGGTGTTGCGATGCCGGGCGATGAATTGCTATCGGCGACGGCCAGCCAGGACGGTGGCTGACCGTCACTTCTCATCACCCTGCCAATTCGGCGGTTGCCTGACCCCAGTCTTCGTAGTCACGATGACCGCCGGGGAGGCAGGCGCCGATCCCTCGTTACTCTCTAGAAAGCGAACTCATGGCCGTGGCTCCCGACGAACGCTCGGCCGTGCTCGAACGAACCCGCGCCCTCAAGATGGCACGGTCGGTCCACGCCTATGTCCGCGGAAACACGGCGCAGTTCTATCAATGGCTTGAAGAATCGCCCGTCGCCGCCGGCATTCCGGAAGGTCCGGCAGTCTGGATTTGCGGCGACTGTCATCTTGGCAATCTCGGGCCGGTGGCCGATGCCGATCATCGCGTCGACATCCAGATACGCGATCTGGACCAGACCGTCATCGCCAATCCCGCCTACGACCTCATCCGGCTTGGCCTGTCGCTCGAAACCGCGGCACGCAGTTCGGATCTGCCGGGCGTCACCACCGCACGGATGATCGAGGCGATGGTCGACGGGTATTGCCGGGCGCTGACCCCGACCATCGAAGACGATCCGCGCGAACCCGACGTCGTCCGGTCGGTAAGGCGCGAGGCGATCGGTAGACGGTGGCGCCATCTCGCGAAGGACCGTCTCGAGGACGTCGAGCCTAACATTCCGCACAACAAACGCTTCTGGAAGCTTTCGCGCGCGGAAAAGAGCGAGATCGTCGCGCTGTTTGGCGAGGATTCGGTTCGCGCGCGATGCATGGAGCTGGCCGGTGTTGTCGGCGACGGGAAACTTCGGGTGGTCGACGCCGCCTATTGGCGGAAGGGGTGCAGTTCGCTCGGGCACCTTCGTTTCGCGGTGCTGATCGGCATCTCGCACGGCAAGGCAAAGGATGAACGACTGGCGCTGGTCGATATCAAGGAGGCCGTGGCCTCCGTCGTACCGGTAACGGATGAGACGACGATGCCGCGCGACGCGGGCGAGCGCGTGCTCGCAGGGGCCAACGCGCTGTCGCCGAACCTAGGCCAGCGAATGGTCGCGGCGCACCTGATGGGCAAGCCTGTCTTCCTGCGCGAACTGGCGCCGCAGGACCTCAAGATCGAGGTCGAACAATTCAGTCGCAAGGAAGCGGTCGCCGCCGCGTCGTATCTGTCGTTCGTCGTGGGTCAGGCGCACGCCCGACAACTCAGCGACGACGCGAGATTGGCATGGCGCGACACACTGACCGCCCGCGACGAGAAACTCGATGCACCGTCTTGGCTATGGCAAGCCATCGTCGCGATGGCCGGAGCACATGAAGTTGGCTATCTCGAACACTGCCGCCGCTTCGGCGCGCATGGGTGAGGTCGGCGCTATTCACTCATGACATAGCGTGATCGTGATGCGGTCGGGCCGGTGATGCGCTTACTCCATCATCCGCCCGCGCAGGTTGAACAGGATCACCAACGTACCCGATACCATCAGCGCGATGATGAGCGCGGAGAAGAGGATCAGTTGCAGGTCGTGGCGCGACGAGCGCTTGAGACTGATGTGGAGGAAGCAGCGGAACTGCACCGCCATCTGCACGAGGCCAAGCGCCAGCACGGTGCCGAAGATCGCGCGCGCGCCGAACGATGGCCAACGGACTATCGCGAACGCGGCCACGGTCAGCACGAGCGACAGGCCGTAGCCTACCGCATAGGTGCGCAGTTCGCGGGTCCGGTCGCTCATCCGATGTTCCCTTGCAGGTAGACGACCGAGAAGATCGCGATCCAGACGATGTCGAGCAAGTGCCAGAACAGCCCCAGCCGCAACAGGTTGATCCTCGCGCGCGCATCGAGGCCGTAGGCCCACACCTGGGCGACCATCACAACCAGCCAGAAGCACGCGACCGCGACGTGGAGTCCGTGCAGCCCGACCAGCGCGAAGAACGACGACAGGAAGCCGCTGCGCATCGGATAGGCGCCGCGGGCGAACATCGTCGCGAAGTCGTTCGCCTCGAGCGCGAGGAAGACGAGGCCGAGACCCAGCGTCGCACCGAGCCAGCCGAACAGCACGCGGCGCGGTTCGTCGTACTTCATCGCGATCGTCGCGCGGCCGAACGTCGCGCTGCTTGTCAGCAACAGCAGCGTCTCGACGAACGCGGGCAACAGCTTGAACTCGGAGGCGGGCGTCGGACCGCCGACGGTGCTGGCGATCATCGTGCCGTAGGTCGCGAACAGCAGCGCGAAGATCACCGCGTCGCTCATCAGGAATATCCAGAAGCCGAAGATCGCGTTCTCCGTCTGGTCCTGCGTCAGCGCGCCGGTGTCGCCGAGGTTGAGACCGGCATGCGCCAGTTCTGGTTCGCTCACGCCACGATCTCCGCAAGGCCACGATTGACTGCCGCGGTCTCCAGCTGGCGCGGGATCGCGGGCGAGGCCCGGACGCGCGTGAGCCAGGCCTCATGCTCGCGCGCGACTTCGGCGGCGGGAATGGTCCGATGCTGGTCGCGACCGAAGCTGCGCAGCACGACCGCCGCGACGATCACCTGGAGAGCGACGATGGTCAGCCCCCAGATCTCCCAGATCAGTCCGAACGCGGCGACTGCGGCGGCGAGCCCGATCACGACGCTGGTCGCGCTGCCCTTCGGCACGACGATGTCCTCGTAAGACGCTGGTGAGGCGTACGGGTCCGGTTGGCCCTCGTCATGCTTGTGATCGTAGAACGGGTTGCGGCCGTCGATCAGCGGCAGGACCGCAAAATTATACTCGGGCGGCGGTGCGCTGACCGACCATTCGAGTCCACGGCCATCCCATGGGTCGCCCGCCTCGACCTGCGTCTTGGCACGGTCGCGGATGCTCACCCACAACTGGATGCCGAGCGACGTCAGCGCCGCCAGCAGGACGAACGCGCCGACGCCGGCGACGTACAGCCACGGCCGGAACGACGGTTCGAAGATCGCCTGCGTCCGCCGCGCCATCCCGCTCGCGCCGAGCACGTACAGCGGGAAGAAGGCGAGGTAGAAGCCGACCACCCAGCAGGTGAACGCGATCCGGCCCCAACGCTCGTCGAGGCGGAACCCGAACGCCTTGGGGAACCAGTAATGATAGCCCGCGAGCATCCCGTAGAGCAGCCCCGGGATCAGCATGTTGTGGAAATGCGCGACCAGGAACAACGTGTTGTGGACGAGGTAATCGAGCGGCGGCATCGCCAGGATGATGCCGGTGAAGCCGCCCAGCACGAACGTCATCATGAACGCGAGCGCGTAGAGCATCGGCACGGTGAAGCGCACCTCGCCGCGAAACATCGTCCAGATCCAGTCGTAGATCTTCACGCCCGTCGGCACGCCGATCGTCATCGTCGCGATCCCGAACGCCGCATTGACGTTGGCTGACTGCCCCATCGTGAAGAAATGATGGACCCACACGGTGAAGCTCAGCACCGCGATCGCCATCGTCGCGATCACCAGCGAGGTGTAGCCGTACAGGTCTTTGGTCGAGAAGGTCGAGACGACCTCCGAATACACGCCGAATGCGGGCAGGATCAGGATGTAGACCTCGGGATGACCGAACAGCCAGAACATGTTGGCGTAGTTCATCATGTTGCCACCGAGGTCGTTGGTGAAGAAATGGAACCCCAGATAGCGGTCGAGCGCGAGCAGCAGCGTCGCGACGGTCAGCGGCGGCATCGCGAAGATCATCAGGATCGACGTGCACAGGCTGGTCCACGAAAACATCTGCATCCGCATGAACCGCATCCCCGGCGCGCGCAGCTTATAGACGGTGCAGGCGATGTTGATCCCCGCCATCGTCGAGCCGATCGACCCCAATGTCACCGCCCAGATCCAATAGTCGACGCCGACGCCGGGGCTGAACGCGCGCTCGGTATAGGGCGGGTAGCCACTCCATCCGCCGGTCGAGAATTCGCCGACCACCAGCGACGCCATCATCAGCCCCGCCGCACCGATCGTCAGCCACAACGCGATCGAATTGGCCCAGGGAAACGCCATGTCGCGCGCGCCGATCTGGAGCGGCAGGACATAGTTGATCATCCCCGTCAGGAACGGCATCGCCATGAAGAAGATCATGATCGAGCCATGCGTCGAGAACAGCTGGCCGAAATGATCGGGCGACAGGAAGCCGGGGTTCTCGATCGCCACCGCCTGCTGCATCCGCATCAGCACCGCCTCGACCAGCGCGCGCGACAGCATCACGAACGCGACGACGATATACATGATGCCGATCTTCTTGTGATCGAGGCTGGTGAGCCACTCGGTCCACAGATACCGCCACTTGCCATAGCGCGTCAGCAGCGCCGCGACGACGATCGCGCCGACGACCACCAGCGCACCCGCGAACGCACCGATGATCTCGCTGATCGTCGGGTTCTCCCATGCGCGCACGAACGGCAGGTCCTGCCAGCCGAACCGGCCGAGCACGGCGGGCCAGAGGGGAACGGAAACAGTCATCGAACGGCTTTCGGAGAAGAATGGGGCGCGGGAGCATGGGTCATGCCGCCGGTCGCGGCGACAACGTGGTCGAACAGGTTCGGCGTGACGTGGGCGAACTCGACGGGGTGCGTGATGATCGACCGCGCGGACAGCCGCCGCCACGTCTGCGCATCCAGTGTGCGTTTGCCACGACGTGCAGCCGCCGCCCAGCGATCGTATTCCGCCGGCGACACCGCAACGACGTCGAACTTCTGATGCTGGAAGCCGGCGCCGTTATACTGCGTGTTCTCGCCGCGGAACCGTCCCGGCCGGTGCGCCTGGATGTTCAGCTCGGTCGTCATGCCGCCCATCGTATAGATCTGCCCGGCGAGTTGCGGGATCAGCATCGACTGCATCACCGTGCCGCTGGTCAGCTTGATATGGACCGGGCGCCCGGCGGGAATGGTCAGCCGATCGACCGACGCGACGCCGAGGTCGGGATAGACGAACACCCATTTCCAATCGAGCGCGATCGCCTGCACCTCGACCGGCGCCGCGCCCGGCAACCGCCGATACGGATCGTCGATCTGCGTCCAGTGCCACAACAGTACCGCAAGGCCGATGACGATCCCCGCTGGCGGAATCCATATCAGCGCCTCGACCCACCACGAGAAATTCCACTTCGGGCGGTACGCATCGCTACGATTGGACAGCCGATAATGCCACGCGAACAGCGGCGTCAGCAGCAGCACCGGCCCCGCGACGAACAGCAGCACGATCGACACGGTGAAGAAAAGGTCGCGCTCGTGCCCGGCGACAGGCCCCTGCGGATTGAGGAACCCGTGCGACAGCGCCGTGCAGCCGCCCAGACAGGCCAGCAGGACCGGGAGTGAGACCAGATGCCGCCTTTTCCGTTTCACTCTTCCGAACTCCTGAGCATCTCGCCGCCCTAGCGCCGACATGATCGCGCAGCCCATCTCCGTAGCAGCGACCGGCGGTTGCGTCCTTCTCTTAAAGGCTCTCCACGGCAAAGTTGCAGGCCGCCGCCAACTAGTTGTTTGACTTCGATTAAGTTGGATGAATCTAAGGCCGCATTCGCGGAACGATCCGCCGACGCTCCTGTTGAGGTTTCAACCATAAACAGGGTAAATAATCATGACGTTGAAGCTTCTGGTCGCGGCCGCGCTGATCGGGACATCCGGTGCGGCGATCGCGCAATCCACCACGTCCACCAACGCACCGCCGCCGCCGACTCCACCCCGCATCGCGACGCAACCACCAGTGGCGGCTTCGGACATGCAGATGGTCCTCGATCAGTTGCCGATGCTCGGTGCCAAACCGATCGAGACGCTGACGCCGGTCAAGGCACGGATCCAGCCATCCGCCGCCGATGCGACGCACGCGGTGATGCGCCAGAAGGGCCTCTCGACCGCGCCCGATCCGGCGGTCACGACGCAGGACCTGCCCTATGGCAGCGATCCGATGCAGTTCGCGCGCATCTACAAACCCGCTGCCGCGACCAGCGCGCCGATGCCGGTCATCGTCTATTATCATGGCGGCGGCTGGGTGATCGCCGACGTCAACACGTACGACGCCGCGCCGCGCCTGCTTTCCAAGCAACTGAATGCGATCGTCGTGTCGGTCGAATACCGCCATGCCCCGGAATTCAAGTTCCCGGCGCAACATGACGATGCCTTCGCCACGTATCGCTGGGTCCTGCAGAACGCACAGTCCTGGGGCGGCGACACCAGCAAGATCGCGCTCGCCGGCGAGAGCGCGGGCGGCAATCTCGCCGTCGCGACGGCAATCTTTGCACGCGACAACAAGCTGACCGCTCCGGTGCATATCCTGTCGGTCTATCCGATCGCGAACAGCAGCATGGACCTGCCGTCGCGGAAGGATTCGGCGAACGCCAAGCCGCTCAACACCGCGATGCTCAAGTGGTTCGGCAACTACTATACCTCGTCGATGGCGGACATGCAGGACCCGCGTCTGAACCTCGTCCGCGCAAACCTGCGCGGCCTGCCACCGACCACGATCGTCAATGCGCAGATCGATCCGCTGCGCTCCGACGGTGAGACCCTGGCGGCCGCGATGAAGTCGGCGGGCGACAAGGTCGAGCAGCGCACCTTTCCCGGCGTGACGCACGAGATGTTCGCCATGGGGGCGGTCGTTCGCGGCGCCTACGACGCCAACCAATATGCCATCGTCCGTCTCAAGGCCGCGTTCGGCATCCGCAACTAACCCACCATAAAGGACAATTCCCATGAAGACTCTGATGATATCCGCAGCATTCGGCGCAGCGATCCTGGCCACCCCTGCGATGGCGCAGGTCATGACCCCGAGCGAATACGTCACGACCGCGGGCGCAAGCGATCTGTACGAGATCACGTCGAGCAAGGTTGTGCTCGAGACGACGCAGAACCCGGCGTTGCGCGACTTTGCGCAGACGATGGTGACGCAACACACCAAGAGCACCGCCGACGTGAAGGCTGCGGCGTTGAAGTCGCGCGTCAAGGTCGCGCCGCCCAAGCTCACCCCGCTCCAGCAGGAACTCGTCACCGAACTCCGCGCCGAGAAGGGCACCGCGCGCGATGCGGCCTATGTCGCGCAGCAGAAGGCAGCGCATGGTCAGGCACTCGCCGTGCAAAAGGCGTACGCGACGGAGGGCACCGCGCCTGCGCTGAAGACCACGGCCGCCGCGATCGTACCGGTCGTCGAGCATCACATCATGATGCTGAAGGCGATGTAAGCCGGGGTAATCAGGGCAAACGAGCCACCCTCAGACGCCCAGCCTCACCGCGTTCAACTCGAACCCGCGCAACAGCTCGATCGGCATCCGCGGGATCGGCGTGTCTTCGGCCTCCGACGGGCTGGATACGTCGGTCGGCGTCTATATCGACAACGTCTATCTCGGGCGCCCCGGCATGGCGTTGGCGGATCTGATCGACGTCGATCGCGTCGAGGTGTTGCGAGGGCCGCAAGGTACGTTGTTCGGACGCAACAACTCGGCCGGCGTGCTCAACATCACGACCCGCAAACCCGAATTCACGTTCGGCGGCACCGCCGAAGTTTCGCTCGGCACCTATGGTTACAATCAGGAGCGGATCAGCGTGACCGGCCCGGTTATCGACGGCCTGCTCGCGTTCCGCGTCACCGGGTTCAACACCCACCGGAACGGCGTACTCGACAACATCAAGACCGGGATCGACGCCAACAGCGTCGGGCGCAGCGGCGGCCGGGTCCAGTTGCTCGCCACCCCCGCGAGCAACCTGACGATCCGCCTGTCGGGTGATTATTCGCAGGAAGACGACACGTGCTGCGTCAGCGCCACGAAGCTCGTGCTGCCAGCATCACTCAGCGCAACGACAAGCCGGACGCTCCGCGCGCTCGCGTCGCTCGGCTATGTGCCGCAACGCAGTCTCGACTTCACGCAGAACAATTCGCCGCAGAACATGAAGACCGACCAGAAAGGGGTATCGCTGCAGGTCGACTGGGATCTCGGCTTTGCGACCGCCACGTCGATTTCCGCCTGGCGCTATTGGCATTTCAATCCCTTGCAGGACAGCGATGGCACGCCGCTCGACGTCATCCAGGTCAACGTCGCGCAGACCAAGGACGATCAATATTCACAGGAATTCAGGCTCGCGTCGCGGCCGGGGCGGTTCAACTGGCAGGTCGGCGCCTACCTGTTTCACCAGCGGCTGAAGGATCACTTCATCCTCAACCAGTTCGGTACCGATGCGAGCGCGTTCTACACGACCTATCTGCGCCTCGCCAATCCGGCTGCGGCAGCCGTGGTGATCGCGCCGGGATCGCAATATCTCGACGATGTCGATACCAGCGTCGACAGTGTCGCCGCGTTCGGGCAGGCGAACTTCGATATCACGGAGCGGCTGACGGTCACGGGCGGCATCCGCTATACCCGCGACAAGCGCTCGGGGGTGTCGGACACCTCGATCGTCGGCACGCCCTACGCGGCGACGTCGATCCCCTTTCACTACAACGTGTCGGTGAAGGACGACAATGTCTCCTACCTCGCGAGCGCATCGTACAAGCTGGCCGACGACGTGCTCGCCTATGCCTCGTATTCGACCGGGTATAAGGGATCGGGCTTGAACCTGAACTCCGCGGTGTCCGCTGGGACTCCGCTGGTCCTGTCGCCCGAGAAGGTGAAGAATTGGGAACTCGGTTTGAAGAGCCAGTTCTTCGATTGTCGTGTCACGATCAATCTCAGCGCGTTCGCGACCGACCTGTCCGGCCTGCAGGCGAACATCGTCCCGACGAACGGCAACCGCTCGTATCTCGCAAACGTCGGCGACGTTCGGTCTCGCGGTGTCGAGTTCGACGCCTTTCTTCGCGTCACCGACACGCTGACCCTCAGCGGCAACGGATCGTACAACGACGCGGTCTATAAGCGCTACGCAAACGCGCCCTGCCCTGTCGGCGTGAGCGGCGTCTGCGACCTGACCGGCCGACCGCTGTTTCAGGCGCCCCGATGGATCGGCAACGGCACGGTCGATTACCATGTCGATCTGGGAAACGGCACACGCCCATACGCGCTCGCGCAAATCAGCTATCGCTCGAGCGTTTTCGGTACCGCCGATGCCGGACCCTATAGCCGCATTGAAGCTTACGCGCTGGCCAATTTCCGGATCGGCGCGGTGCTCGGCAACGGACGCTACGACCTCTCCGCCTGGATCAACAACGCGTTCGACAAACAGTATTTCCAGAACCTGAGCACGACCGCGATCGTCGGTGCATCGCCGTTCGCCTATGCCGGACAATTGGGTTCGCCGCGCACCGCAGGTGCTACGCTGCGAGTCAACTTCTGACTTGCAGCACTTTTTGGTTCGGAGGCGTTCCGTCTATAGTTGCAGACCGATTGTTCACTCCGTCGGCCGAAGGATGAGACCCCCTATCGGTCATTTATCGTGCGCTGCCCGTCTCCCAACTTCGGCCGTCCCGGACTTGGGCGTTGCGTGAAGTCCGGTCCACAGGCCCCTCGCGCTCGCTGACCGCCGGTAGGCGGCACCAAAGTCGAAAAGGCGGATAGCACGGGGATACTACTTGCTCCGCAGTTGACAGATAACTCTACTTAGGTTGAGTCGGAGCATGGGCCGTAATCGTCGACCATCGAAGCAGATGCTCCTCCTGTTGGAGGCGCTGTCTGCGCGCACCCAGCAATGGCGCCACGGCTACGATCTGATGAAAGAAACCGGGCTCCTGTCGGGGACGCTGTACCCGTTACTGATCCGCATGACCGACCAAGGGCTCGTCGAGGCCGAGTGGCGCGAGCCGGAACACCCCGGCCGCCCTGCGCGCCATGCGTACCGTTTAACGAATGCTGGTGTGGCATTTGCGCGGGCGGCGATACCTTCCGGTCCGATCACCTTCACCAAGGCCTCCTTCGCATGACAGCTGCTGTGTCGCGGGCTTTGCTGTCATTGGCCAGTCGGTCTCTCGGCCCGGATCGCCGAATGTGGGCGATGGCCATGGAAGCGGAGTTCGAAGAGGCAGTCGAAGATCGGCGTCCATTCCTCTTCGCTCTCGGCTGCCTGTTCGCAGCGTGGCGCGAGATCGGGAAGCACAGCGAAGGACGCCTGATCCTTGCGAACTACGCGCTCGCACTAGGGTTACTTATCCCGATGGCAGCTCTGCAATTCCAGCAGGCGGCCGGCTTCCTATCCTCGGCAGAAGGTCCGCCTTTCGACATGACAGGCGCCGGACCGAATCTCTACCTGATCTGGTCTCAGAATAGCGCCATCCCGATATTGCTGATCACGTGGCTTCTGCTCGGCATGGCGCACCTTTGTCTTGCGTGGATGCTCGTCGAGGGGGATTGGCCACGCATCGTAAAGTGCGGCACGCTGATTGGGGCGGCAATGATCACGTTGTCGCTGTTCATGGGCGTATTGATGCTCAATTTGTCGCCATTGAGGGCGCAAGTCGCGGAGCTGGCGATCGAATTTGCAGCCGTGGTACTCATCTCGCGGTGGCATATTCGGTTTTTTTTAAACGCCTCGCCCGAAATGCCTGCCCGGTGCTTCTAGGCGCACTTCAATGATCCAGGCGACCGACTGAAGCTTTGCGATCTACTTGACTTTTAAATCTACATATGTTGTTCTATTTTTGAGATGAGGGTGGCGAGGTTCAACGCTGAAGGTCGACGAACGCCGGCGAGGCGACTGCGGGCCGAGGGGGAACAGCGTCCGACTTGGCGAAGGGGAACGAAGATGCGGCGTATTATCGGCATAGGCGTCGTTGCGGCCGGCGCTGTTTTGCTCATCGCTTTTCTCGTCTTCCTGCGTAAGCCTGTCGTTGACGCCGGTGCGAACGGCCTATTCGCCAACGACTGCTGCGGCACGGTAAAGCTCGCGGACGGCGAGATGCTGCTCAACGATAAGCAGTCCATCGCCTACATTGTCGCTAGAGATGCAGATGGGCCGTACATCCTGCCCCGCTTTGACGTCGGCGTCGTATCCGATCAGGGGCTCGACGTAGATGGAACCCGCTCGGTGCGCAAGCTGCGCCTCGACAGGCTACCTTCAGCGACAAAGCTTACGTTACATGAGGGCTTGACCCCCTATGTCTTCAAAAGGCTGACGCCACATCTTCGCAACTAATCTCGAAGCGAGGGTTCATCAGCTTGAGTGATCTGGTCAGAGCCACCGTCAATTGACTCTTAAATCTACAGATGTCGTAATGCCTGCCTAGAGGAGACGGCTATGCTCCCGATCACAGACCTGAGCCATGTCTACGCCAACCGCACGCGCGCGCTCGATCGCGTGCCCCTCTCATCCCTGCGGGCATGTTCGGCCTCCTGGGCCCCAACGAGGCGGTCAAGTCGACGCTGATGAGGATCGTCTCGACCCTGCAATTGCCCACGTGCGGCAGCGTTGCGTTCGAAGGTACCGATGTCCTCGAAAAACCGGGGGCGCTGCGCTGGACACTCGGCTATCTGCCGCAGGAATTTGGCGTCTATCCGACCCTTGTCGTGCACCGCCCGGACGCGATGCTCCCTCTTCCACCCGCTAGGCTGCCTGGCTGAATTTATTATCGAGCAACCCGGCGATACGGCCACTCTCGACGGGGCGACTGAATAGATAGCCCTGAATGTTACCGCAGCCCTCACCGCGCAGCAGGTCGAGCTGCCCGGTATCCTCGACGCCCTCGGCGGTCGTTTCCATGTTCAGCGCGGTCGCCAGGTCGACGATTGCGCGGACGATCGCTGCGGCGCTTGGATCGGTGGCGATGCTGGTGATGAACGAGCGGTCGATCTTGATCTTGTCGAACGGGAAGCTGCGCAGGTAGCTGAGCGACGAATAGCCGGTGCCGAAATCGTCGAGCGCGACGCGGATGCCCATCGCGCGCAGCGTGTGGAGCAATGCGATGACCGGGCCCTCGCCGTCGAGAAAGACCGATTCCGTGATCTCGATCTCGAGCCTGTCGGGCGCCAAGCCACTATGTGCGAGCGCCTGGAGAATGATCGCCTGCAACCCGCTGTTGCGGAACTGCAGCGGCGAAACATTGACCGCGACGCGGATATGCTCGGGCCAGTGCATCGCCTGTCGACAGGCCTCCTGCATCACCCATTCGCCGATCGCGATGATCAGCCCGGTATCCTCGGCGATTGGGATGAATTCGGCCGGTGGAACGATGCCGCGCTCCGGGTGATGCCAGCGCACCAGCGCTTCGAACCCGCCGATCCGGTCCGCCTTCAGGTCGAACACCGGCTGGTAGTTGAGCACGAACTGGCCTGCCTGGATCGCCTCGCGAAGGTCGAGTTCGACCTGCCGCCGCCAGCGTGCCGCGGCGTCGAGCGCGGGTTCGAAAAACCGGAACACCCCGCGACCGTCTTCCTTCGCAAGATACAGAGCGAGATCGGCATTCTTGAGCAGTTCGTCGGCGTCCTCGCCGTCGATCGGGCCGATCGCGATGCCGATGCTGACCGCGGTCGCGATGTGGTGGCCATCGGCCACGACCGGCTGGCGCATCATATCGAGGATGCTCTGTGCGAGGACGCGCGGGCGATCGGCATCGAACTGCCCCGACAGGATCACCGCATATTCGTCGCCGCCGAGCCGCGAGACCAGCCCATCGGGTGCGACCTCGCTCAGCATCGTGCCGATCGCTTTCAGCAACGCATCGCCGACCGGATGGCCAAGCGTGTCGTTCACGCTCTTGAAGCGATCGAGATCGAGACACAGCACCGCGATCGCCCCGCCGGTGCGCCCCACCTGGAGGATTGCCTGGTCGAGCGACTGGCGAAAAAAGGTGCGGTTCGGCAGGCCGGTTAGGACATCGTGGAACGCGAGATGGGTGATCCGGTTCTCGCGTTCGAGAATGCCGGCCGACATCCGGTCGAAACTGGCGGCGAGCCTGCTGATCTCGTCGCGCCCCTTCACGACGATATGCGCGCGGCTCCCCTCCTCCAGCGCTCGCGCTGCGGCGTCCAGCGCCGCGAGCGGTCCGGCGATCCCCAGCGCCAGCCGCCGGCTGCCCAGCACAACGAGGATCAGTCCCGCAAGCCCGGCGAGCGCGATGCCCGCCTGCAATGGCAGATACGGTGTCAGTGCAGCGTTGAGCGGATAGCGGATCAGGATCGCCGCCTGCGGTCGACGCGTCAGACCGGCCAGCGGCTTGGCGATCGCGAAAGCGCGGCCGGTCGAGAGATTTAACATGGCGAGCGTCCGGGTCGACTGCGATGCGCCGACCAGGCGATCGACGTCGGGATCCGATCCGATCGACCGGTCCGCCACATGCCAGCGGCCTGCGTCGTCGCTGCGCATGATCGTCGCGATCAGCGGGATCGCGGACAGGCGCTCAAGCGCATGCATCTCCGTGCCGTCGAGACGTACAGCAAAGACCACCCAGCCGACCTGTGCCGGCGCCATCACCGGCGACAGGATCAGTCGGTATACCTGCCCAGCCACCACCACGACCGCGTCGCGCCGATCGTCCGGAACCGCGAAGGGAAACCGAGCGACCGTCGCCGCAAGCGCGCCCGAGGGGCCGGTGACCCGGCCGTCCTGATCGACCACGAACGCGGCGGTAACCTCGGCCCGGTGGCTGATATTGGCGAGCGCGGATGTGATCGTCGGCCGATCCCCACTGGCCACCGCAGCGCGGAATCCGAAATCTCGCGACAGCAGGTCGGCCGACGCGATCAGCGACTGCGACCTGAGCGTCCAGACCCGGTCGTAGACGCTGCCGCTGGCGATAAGCTCCTGGCGCACGGACTCGCGCGCGTGCGTCCAGATCATCGCCTGCGCGACGATCGCGAGCAGCACCATCGTTACCGCGAACAGGCTCGCGTACAGCACCGACAGCTTGGTCCGGAGATGGCGGAATCGCGGCGTGCGGAGACGCATCACCGGTGCAGCACGAAGGTCGTGGCAAAGCCGGTGGCGGCGACATCGATCGGCTGCGAGGCGGTGCTGCCGGGCGCGCGGATCGAGGGGTGCCAGACGCGGACCGTACCTGTCCCTGCCGGCACGCCGGTGATGCTGACATGCCCCGCCTGGTCGGTCAGCGCGGCAAACGGAGTGGCAGTCACGAACACGAACCCGCTCATCGAGTCATGGATGTTGCAGCCGAGCGGGACCACGCCCGGACGGTCGAACAGGACGGTCCGCGCATCCTCCTGCCCGTAGAGTTTCAGGTCGAACTTCTTGACCTTCGAAAACGAATAGACGTGGTGACGCACCCGGTCGCGATTGGGGAAGCCGACCGTCGCGCCGACCGGGACGATCAGCACGTGTGGCTGAAACGCGATGTCGCGCTGTTCGATCATGTACGGCCCGCGCACCGTCACCCCCGGCGCCCTGGGCGTCTCGATCGTGACCACCGCGCCCGGCAGTGGCTTGCCGTCGAAGCCGCGGACATCGATCGCCACCGTGGCGGCATGCGCGGCCATGGGCAGCGCAAACGCGACGATCATCGAACTCAGGCGGAGGACGGATGCGGACATAGAGCGACTTCTAACGGTCGGAAGATTGCCAACCCGTAAATGCCGCTCATGTCTTTTTCGCCCCGGCTCCGCGTGGAAAGCCGGGCTAGGGAAACCGAGATTTAACCAATGGTCTCCATGAGATACCGGATGATTCGCATGCCATCGACCGTCGCCGGATGCATCGCCAACTTCGTGGTGGCGATCACCGTCGTGACAGCGTCTCCCGCCGCAGCGCGCGAGGGTCGCGCAGGCGGTAAGCTGATGCTGACCAACGGCGTTACCACGATCGAGGGCAGTTCGGGCGGCGGGATCTCCACCTGGGCGCTGATTGCCGGCAACGAGACCGTCGACGGGATCGGCGGGTCCGGGCATGTCTCGGTTATCCTGCTGCCGGACTATCGATGGGAAAGCCACGGCGTAGCTATCGGGGTCCACGACCGACTGGAACTGAGCTACGCCCGACAGAATCTCGACACGCGCGACGTCGGTGCAAAGCTCGGTATCGGGCGCGGTTATACGCTCAACCAGGACGTGTTCGGTGCCAAGCTGCGGGTTGCCGGTGATGCCGTCTATGACAGCACCTACCTGCCGCAGATCGCGATCGGCGTGCAGTACAAGCACAATCTCGATCCGCAGATCGTCGCTGCGGTCGGTGGCCGCCACGCCAGCGGTACCGATATCTACGTGGCTGCCACCAAGCTCCTGCTGCGGCAGAGCATCCTGCTCGGCGCCACGATCCGCTACACCAAGGCCAACCAGAACGGCCTGCTCGGGTTCGGCGGCGATCGCGGCGCACCTCGCACCGTCCAGGTCGAGAGCACGCTCGGCTATCAGATCTCGCGCCATTTGGTCGTCGGCGGCGAATACCGGTCGAAGCCCGACAATCTCGGGTTCGCCAAGGAAAATGACTGGAAGTCCGCCTATGCCGCCTATGCGATCAACAAGAATCTGACCGCGACCGCAGCCTATGTCGACCTGGGATCGATCGCGACGGCCAAGCGCCAGCGCGGCGGCTTTCTGTCGCTCCAGACTGCCTTTTAGGGGACGTTTCTGATGCTCGTGCTCGCCTTGCTCGTCCTCCTCCAGACCGCGCCCGCGCCGCCGGGCGAGGACCCGGTCGCGCCCTATGCGATGAGCGATGCCAATGCCGGCGGCGGTCCGTTCAAGGGCGTTGCCATGCTCGAGGCGTTTCACGGCGTGGCCGGCATCGGCCGGATCGTCGACGATCTGGTGACGACAAGCCAGGCCGATCCGCGGATCGGTGACATCTTCAAGGGGCAGGACATGGTCCGCCTCCGCCGCACGCTGAAGGAGCAGTTCTGCGTTCTGTTGAACGGCGGCTGCCACTACACCGGCCGCGACATGGCGACCACGCACAGGAACCTCGGCATCCAGGCCAAGGACATGAACGCGCTGGTCGAAAACCTCCAGGCCGCCATGCGTAGCGAGGGTGTGACGTTTCCAGCTCAAAACGCGTTCCTCGGCAAGCTTGCCGCTATGAAGCCGTACGTGGTCACCCGTTAGAAGACCCACAAGCGGAAGTTCGGGGCCCTTCCCCGCCTCCATCTTCAGCCATTCGTTCGTCGGGCCGGAGGGTAGCGCTCGACGACCGATCCGTTGTCTGGACGGCTTGAAAGGACAGGAAAGCGGAGGACGGCTATCGATAAGGCGGGTGGCAATAGCCGACATTCCGGGGCTGCTGCTTTTGCCACAAAGGATCGCGTTTTCCGAATGTCAGGTACAACCCAATGCGTTGATAAGCATACCGTGCGGTCTGCACAAACAGCGGACGGACATCGATCCTAACCCGGCATGCGCACATGTACGCCCAAGCGGCAAGCGACACCGCC
This sequence comes from Sphingomonas sp. PP-CE-3A-406, assembly GCF_003688625.1. GTDB lineage: Bacteria > Pseudomonadota > Alphaproteobacteria > Sphingomonadales > Sphingomonadaceae > Sphingomonas. The sequence goes on along the minus strand of NZ_RCWY01000001.1, from coordinate 130,317 downwards.
AACGGGGCAGACATGCCATAATCATCGCCACGCCGGTAGCGACGCGTTGATCCAATGTTCGTTAGGCTTCAGCAGGAAGGTAGCGGACAAGCGACTTTCGGCCCCGCGAGATGGTTCGCCATCGGGGTTATCGCCGCGTTGTATTCACGCTCAAGCGTCAGCGGATTGTGACCTTCATTGTGACGCGGCGGTTGACGGGGGCGACTTCCTCGTTGGCGGTCATGTCGAGCAGTGGTCGGCCGTCCGCGCTCCAGTGCGTGCGGCGCACGCGCGCGTCTCGGCCGTCACCGCCGACACCATTGCCCCAGCTGTGGTAGACGTAGAGGTCATTGCCGTCCTCGTCAGTGGTGAAGGCACCGTGGCCCGGCCCCTGTTCGTAGCGGCGATAATCGGTGACCATTGCGGGCATCGGCACGCTTTTCTGGAGCGGTGCCGACCATTTGCGCCACGAACTCGCCCTCGTCAAATCGGCGTCCAGCGGCGCGGAGATGCCGTTGACGACATAGGTCGGACTGACACCGGAGCTGGAATAGACGAGCGTCAGCCGTCCATCGTGTTGGAGTGCGAACGCGCCTTCGGCAAGGTTCTCTTCGACCGAGGTCTCGGGCGCGATGATCGGGGCTGGTTTGCTCGCAAGGCGCGTCGGATGCGTAGGGTCGACCTTGGCGATCCACGTCAGCGGGTCGCCCAGCGCGCCAGCGGTCGGCAGATAGCGTTGCGACCACATGTAATAACTCTGACCAGCGACTTCGACATAGGACATATCGAGACTGATGTTGCTCGGCATCTCGGCGCGGCCGAGCGGTGCGCCGTCGGCCTTGCGGATCGCCGCTGGTCTCGACCAGTCGGCAGGGTTGGCGGGGTCGCCATCGTCGCGCAGTTGCATGATGTGCGATTCGACCGTGAACCATGCACCGCCCTCGTTCGCCGTCGTGTCCGTCGGGTTGAAGCAGGGCGCAAACAGGATCGAAAGCTTGCCGCCAATCTCGTGCAGCTCCGGCGCCCAATAGCAGCCGGCGATGACGCGGCCCTCCGCGGTGCGGTCGCGGCGGGTGCGGCGGTTGAGCAAGTCGACCTCGCGCGCGCGGCCGCCATTGTCGTCGGCGAGGTCAGCGATCGTGCCGGCGACCCGGATGGGCAGGTGCGCGGAGCCGACATTGTCGTTGTTCGTGTCGTCGGTCGCGACGAAGAGGTAGCGGACTTGGCCATTGTGCTCCCAGCAATAGATATCGGGGTCGGCGCGATTATAGGCGAAGATTGTCGGATAGCTGCGCTGACGGACGGTGCCGTGGACGACGTAGCGGCCTCGATGGGTAAGGCGCGCGAGATCGGCGGCGTCCCAGTCGACGGCGCGGGTGGCAGTGGAGCCGTCCGAATACCCAAGAGTCACACGTGCGTCGCGCAGCGTAGCGGCTTGGTGAGCGGCGATCACCTGCGGCGCCACCGCGGCGGTGGTGTTGACGGTGCGGCCAAAGCGTTGGGTGAGCACGGTGGCTAGGGTGGCGTCGATCGGGAGCGTATCGTCGTCGGTGGTAACGATGCGGCCGTTGCGGGCGTCGCCGACGTTGCCGGCAGAGACGATCTGCTGGCGACGACCGCCAGGCTCGAAGGGCGTATCGCGCCATTCGGTGCGCGTCAGATCGGCGGCTGTCGTCCAGCGCGGCTGCCCGAAGCGATCGGTCCACGACAGGACGTAGCGGCGGGCGGCGGAATCGTAGCGCGCGTGCGGCTTCGCGACGCCGTCGGCGGTGTGCAGGTCAAGAGAGCCCAGTTCGACGAAGTCGCCCGGGTGCTTCAAACCGCTGCGGAAGACGATCGTCGCGGTAGGATCGGGGTCTGGCGTGCCGGCCATGTCGACACGCGTCGCGATAACGCCGAGCGCCCCGTCGACGAAGTAGAACAACGACGGGTCGGCAACCCCGCGTAGCGCGACGCGATCCACCCCAACATACTTGCCGCGCGCGAATAGGACGCCGTAATCGTCGTTCAGAGGGACGGTGCCGCCGTCAGTGCCGGTAAGCGCGAGGTGAACGCTCCGTGCCACGGTCGACTGGTTCGCGTCGTGCGCGGTCGTTGGAACGCGCGCATAGGACTTGAGGCGGCGCGACGCAGTGCCGAGCAGGCGGACGGTGAAGTACTTGGCGAGCGTCGTTCCGTCCAAACGCTTCAGGGTTCCGTCAAGATGGACGACGCGCGCCATCGCGTCACGGTTGAGGAGAACACCGTCGGGCAGCGCGCGACCGTCGACGCGCCATGTGACGAGATGGCCGTCTGGTACCGGCAGGCGCGTACCGGATGCCAGCACGGGAGGAACCACCCAGCTATCGGCGGCGGGCGCGGGCGCGGGCGCGGGGCGGTTCCAGTGCGCGACGAGCCTATCGCGTTCCGACGCGGTGATCGCCATGACCGTACCGTGCCGCGGCGATGCCGGCAGGCTGAACGCGCGCGGGTAAGTCCAGGCGATCTTGCCGCTGAGATCATTCGTCGCCAGCGGAATGTAGCCGACGCCACCATAGTCATCGACCCACAAGAAGTATTTGAATCCGCTGGTGTCACCCGGATTGGCGACGAACGCGCTCGGCCCCTCCACCTCCGGTGTGCCGGAGCGCCGGCCGACGCAGCGGTCGACGATCTTCCACGCGCCCGAGGCACCGGACGCGCGCAGCGATGGGGAGACCTGAGCCAGGATATCGCTCGACTGGCAGCCGCTGGCGTCGCTGACTTTGGTGAAGCGATAATATTGATCGCCAACTTTCATGACGGTAGCGTCGATCATGCCCTTCGCCTTGACCGCTCCCGGAACGTCGGCGGCCTTGAACCACGGCTTCGGGGCGGTGAACGTTCTAAAATCCCGGGTCATCGCAGTCAGGATCTGCGGCCCGTTGCCGTCCTCGCGCTTGTGCGCTGCATCCTTATAGAGCGTCGACGTCCAATAGACGACGTAGGCGCCAATGGTGGGATCATAGGTGGCCTCGGGCGCCCAGGTCATGCCCGCGGCAGGCACGTTCACGCGAACGTGGCGCTGCTTGCCCCAGTGGATCAGGTCGGTCGTTTCCCAGATTTCCAGATGGCGGCTGCCGTGGTTGGTCGCCCCGCCCCAGCCGGTGCGGCCGGTCGAAAGATCGGTAGCGAGCAGGAAGAATCGGTCACCCTCTGCCGAGCGCATGATGAACGGGTCGCGCAGGCCCCGTGTGCCCTTGGTCGATTCGAGGATCGGCTGGGCATCGTTCAACGTCTTCCACTGCAAGGCATTGTTGCCATCGGAGATCGCGAAGCGCAGCTTCTCGCCGTCGATCGTATTGCCGGTGAAGTAGACGAAGACATAGGCCGATAGCGGCGGCAGCGGGGCGAGCGCGGCGCCGATCAGGGGAGTACCCGCAATCATGAGCAGTAAGAAACGAAGTGCCTGATTCATTCGGGTCCCCCCAATCACCACCGGGCCGGCGAGTTTGCAGGTTCCCTTACCAACCATAATATGTCCGACAATTAACCGGCCGCAAGGTTAATCGGAAAGCATCGTCCTTGCCGTGGTGGCGCGTTCCCGTCCTGTCCCCTGCTTCACTAAAGCCGAAGTGAGGAGCGTCGCTCCTCGGCCTATTGCAGCAAGAGAAGCTTGGTTGAATTGGGTGAATATCTCGACTTGTGGAAGGCCGGGCGCGCAGCATGGGCCTCGTGTACTTCTAATCAGCCGCCGCCTCCCGACCGACAACCGTTCCCGGCGAGGTTGTCCAGCCATTAGCAGTCATTGCGACGACCAGATCCCGCAGAAAGGGGCGGACCCTGTGAAACAAACCGGTTCTCATGATAGCCTAAGCGCCAAGGATCATTTGCTCAGCCCGTCCGGCATAATCGACTGCCACGCCCGGGCTTACTGACAGCGCAGAGATCCCAGGGCGCATCAGGTGAGCGCGGATCACCCGACTGTTCGTCATGCCGTGATACGTGCCCCGCCGCGCCCCCAAGGTGAGCACACCCGTTGCCTGCTTCCACTCCAGCGGCGTCCGCGCCGCGGCGCCTTGCTCGTAGCGATAGGTAAGCCCGTCATCCTCGTACAACGACGCGGTGCCGTTCCGACCCGGATAAACCAGGAGATCGAGCGCCCCGCCAAGCAGCCCGGCCGTCGACTGGCCAACCGGCCCCAGCGGCAAAATGCTACCCGCCCGCACGTGAAGCGGAATATGGTCCAATGTCACCGGAACGGTGTGCGTCCGCCCACCCTCACGATGCTCGCCTGTCCAGAAATCGTGCCAGCCGCCCTCCGAAACCGGCAAGTAGACGTCCCAGGTCCTCACGCCGGCCGCCAGCACCGGCGCGACATGAATCGCGCTACCGAACATGTACGCATGAACCTGATCGAGCGCCTTCGGGTCGTGTGAAAAGTCGAACACCAGCGGTCGGATGAGCGGCATGCCAGCCGCCGACGCCTCGGCTGCCAGAGCATAGGTGTAGGGCAGCAAGCGATAGCGGAGTTCGAGGTACAAGCGGGCGATGCGCTCCACCGTCTCACCATATCGCCAGAACTCGGTATCGGTCATGTAGCCGTGGACGCGCGTCAACGGCAGGAACGTCGCGAACTGGAACCAGCGGAGGAACCGTTCCTGATAGGCAGGGTCCGTATATTGCCCCTTGCCCGGCCGGAAGAAGCCGCCTGCATCGACGGTCCACCAAGCTTGGCCCGCCGCCGCCATGTTGAGTCCGGCCGGGATCTGCCGTTTAAGCGTCTCCCAGTCGTGGCCGATGTCACCCGACCATGTCGCGGCACCATAGCGTTGCTGGCCCGGTGCGGCCGATCGGGTGAGGATCATCACTCGTTTGTCCGGATAGGCGCGCCGCTGCTCCTCATACACCGTTCGGCTGACTTGCAGCGGATAGAGGTTACGGCGCTTCTCGCCGGGCTGGGTCCTGCCCGGTGCCGCATAGATCGGCCGTCCGACGAGATCGTCATTCTCTGGCTCTGTCGCGTCCTGCCACCAAGCGTCGATACCGAGCGAGGCGAGCTTCTGGTTCTGCTGCCGGGCATAAAAGCGCGCGGCGACCGGATTGAAGAAATCGATCCACTCGGTGCCCGGAATGTAGAAGCCCTTCGCGGCTACGTCCTTGCCCAGCGCCGTTTCCTTGCCGACCTTGGACCAGACCGACAGCATCAGGCGCATGTCCGTCGCATGCAGATCGCGAACGAGGCCTGCGGGGTCGGGATAATGCTCCTCGTCGAAACGCATGGCGTTCCAGCCGTATTGTCCCCAATATTGCCAATCCTGCACCATCATGTCGCAAGGAAGTTTTCGCGCGCGAAATTCGCGTGCCGTCGCCATGATCTCGTCCGACGAGTGAAACCGCTCGCGGCAATGGATGTAGCCGAGCGCCCATAGCGGCATCATCGGCTGCGGCCCCAGCAACGCGTGATAGCCGGCCATGACGTCCGCCGCGTTCGGCCCGGCGATCACGACATAATCGATCCCTTCGGATACGGGCGACGACCAGGTCGTGCGATCTTCGACCGGTGCGAAGTGGAGCACCGGCATGTCCTCGTCACCCGCCCGCACCAGCACGCTGTGCTCTCCGGCGGCGAGCTCGCCGATGAAGCTGGCGGTCGGCGGCAGCCATAGATTGGTGTGATCCGTCATGGGCTTGCCGTCGATCTCGACATAATGGCGCGACGACATCCTGCGACCGAGATCGAGCAGGAACGCATAGCGCGCGCCCTGCGGGACCGTGAACGTGCCCGTGAACACGGCATCGCGGCGCTCGACGCGGGCATTACCGGTGGATGTGGTGACATCGGCCATGCGCGCGTCGCCCGCTGCCGCCTGCCGGGTTAGCACGATAGGCCGGTCCGGCTGGTTCAGCTCCGCCATCCCGGGATTATGCCACAGCAGGCCATAGCCTTTGCTCGACAGCACGAACGGCTGACTGATCTGCGTGTTCACCTGCGTCAGGCGTCGCGGCAGGCCCCGAATATCGAGATGGCCGTCCTGAAAGCAGCCCGTGCCGAAGAGGCGTTCGTCGGCCGGGCTGGCGAAGCCTTGCGCTACGGCCAGGGTCGGCTCGTTTCCGATCGTCGATTGCGCGACATGGCGCGATCCAGAGGTTTCGCTGAGGAGCAGGTTGCCGGCGCCGTCATGGAATGACAGGCATCCGGTCGCTTCATCCCATACGCATTGTGCCTGCGGGAGCGTCAGCCGCGTTCGGCGGCCCTCCCTTGTCCTCTTGAGGATCGGCGGCTTCGCGATGGGCGCCAGCATTTCGCCTGGCACGGCCGGCGGCGCTCCCACGGGTGCGACACGGACGCGGAACGCACGATCGCTCAGGGCGGTGACGGCAATCGACAGGTCGCCGGTGCGGATCACGAAATCGGTGGAAGCACTTCTGGTCGCGGCGTGTAGCAGGCCGCTCGACACCATCGCCGCCCCCGCGCCGCTTCCCAGCAGCGCGCGCCGGCTGATGGCGGCGCTACGCGGCGTTTTCTGATCGGTCACGCAACCTCCCCCCTGCTTTGTTTCCGCATGACGCGGCCGTCATTCGGATCGTCCATCTTCCTCGATGATGGCCACGTCCCACGCGGCAAGCTCGATCGGTCCGCCACGCTTCACCTTGCGCCCCTGCAACAGTTCGATGCCCGCAGCCGGGGCCGCCATGTGCTGTGGCACCGCCGAATAGTTGAGCACGTAACGAACGGTATGGCCGTTCTTCAAAATGCCGCCGCGCACGATCAGCGGGAAACGCACGCCCGCGACCGATGGCACGACGCCTGCACGCGCAACCTCGGCGGCGACGATCTTCTCGACCAGCCCGTCGCTCGGCATGAAGCCGACATAGCTGACCTCGCCCTTGCCCCAGCGGTTGCGGGTCATCGCGGCGGCGGCCGGCCATGACGGATGCTGATAGCGTGCCACGACCTTGGCGGTGGTGGGCTTCAACATCTCCATCCACCAGCGCGGCGCGTTGTCGGCATCGGAAACCCCGAACGGATTGCCCGCCAGCGTGACCCCCTCGGGGATAGTGAACTCCTGGTAGGTGACGCCAGCCGCTTCGGCGATCGCACCCGGCTGTGACGCATAGCGGACCTTCGTGTTCTCGTCCGAAAACCCGCTCTTGAACGTGTAGAGCAGATGTCCACCGCGCTTGGCATAGTCGTTCAGCCGCGCGATCTCGGCGTCACTCGCCGCGTAAAGCGCCGGCACGACGATGAGCTTGTAATCATCGAGCTTCCGCGTGCTGTCGGGCGACACGATGTCGGCCTCGACGTTCATCCGGTAGAGCGCATCGTAGAAGGGCCGCATCACCTGGTTATACTCGATGCCCGTCGGCTTGAACGAATTGAACGCGGTCTGGGCGGCGTTGCTGACATAGACGGCGACCTGATTGTGCTTCGTCATGCCTGCCAGCTTCGGACCGAGCCGCGCGATCTCGGCACCGATCACCTTTGCCGCCGCATACTCCGCATTGGGCTTGTAGTCCTGCGACAGCAGCCCGCGCCAATAGGTCTCGACCGCGTTGGCGGTGGTCGCCCAGTGCCAATATTCGACCATCTGCGCGCCCGAGGCGAGATGGCTGAACGCCTGCAGGCGAAGCTGGCCCGGATAGGGCGTCCATTGCGGGAAGCCCTGCGCCTCGGTTTCCAGCACCAGATAATTCTGTCCGTTGCGGATCGAGCGGGCTTCGTCGCCACCAAAGGCGATCTCCGCGCCGGTCAGTTTGTCCTGCGTTGGATGATAGATGTCGATGCCGGCGATATCGAGCGACCTTGCCGCCTTCCAATGGTCGACTTCCGGCTGGATGCCGTAGGAGCCATCACGCCAGCCCAGATCGAAGTTCTGCGTCATGAACTGGCGCGGCCGGGCATGGGCGCGCACAAGCTTGGCCTGCCACGCGAGGAAATCGGTGACGAGGCTGCGCTGGTAGGCGGCGAAGGCGTTGGACATGCTGGCGTTGATCGAGCCGGTGGTCGACGGGAAGTCCTCCCACCGGTTGATGCGGTTCGACCAGTAATTCAGACCCCACGCCTGGTTCAGCGCATCGAGGCTCGGCCATTTCGTCCTCAACGACCGAACAAACCCCGCCTGCACCGCAGGACCGCTGGTGTCATAAGGCTTGGTCTCGTTGTCGAGCTGATAGCCGATCACCGCGGGATGATCCTTCACATGGTCCACCAGCGCCACGATCACCCGCTCGGCCGCCGCCCGGTAGTCGGGATCGGTGATGTCCATGTTCTGCCGGGTGCCGTATTGCGCACGTACGCCGTCCCGACCGACGACGAGGACATTGGGATGCTGGCGCGCGAGCCAGGTCGGTATCGCATAGGTCGGGGTTCCGACGATCACCTTGATGCCTTGCTTGTGCATCGCGGCGAGCATGCGATCGACATGGCTGAAATCGAACACCCCGGGATGCGGTTCCAGCGTGCCCCAAGTCGACTCCGCGATGCGGACGACACTGATCCCCGCCGCCTTCATCATCCGCGCGTCCTCGTCGACGCGGTCGACCGGGGTGTACTCGTCGTAATAGGCGACGCCGTAAAGGATGGTATCGGGCACCTGCGCTTGTGTAACCGTCGGCAGCGCCACCGTGGCCAATGCGAGTATTTTCACGAACCGTTGCATGTTCCTGCCTCCCATCGCCAAGTCCTCCCCAAGCCGTATCGTTTCCACGCTATCGGCGCGATCCTCGCCGGCTCGGCAGGCGAGCGCAAGCGGTCGATACGGGAGCGGCACCGTGACCGCCATGCACCGGTGATCAATCGCGATGGCCGAGCCGCCCATCTTTCAATCGCGTGGCGCGCGAGCGATCACCGCTTGGGCCGAACGAAGACGGGCCTTCCATATTTTAACCGATGGGTGCCCCGAAGCCAGGCCGGCAAGCCGCCCTTCGATCTGCGCAGCCTCTCGCTTGGCGGCATCGAGCTCGGTGGCTGTCGGAGCAGGTTGGATATTGGCGCGCGCGTGTGCACCGGTGCGTCCTTTGCTTTTGGTCATGGACGACGCGATGGTCTTAGAAACCGGATGCCGTCAATGCGGGATGGCATCGACGACGACGCGTTTCGCCAGATATCCATAGTCGGCCATTCGCGCCCCCTTCCCCGCTTCCCGACTTCAAACACTCGTTCATTGCCGCGCTGACCGCTTTTGGCGCCTGTTCGTACGTCATGAATGTCGTGAAGGGAGAGGTCGGCCGACATTCCTGCCAACAAGGAGAAAAGCATATTAGCAGTCGATCCGTTCCGCGTTAAGCGATTGCCAAGCTCCTGCTCGTAGTGTGCGAAGGATGGGCAGGGTCTCTTTCTTCGCCGGGATGTTTGGCCTTCCGCTGCTCGCGCCTTTGATAATCATTGGCTACCTAACCCCTCGCTACGTACCCAGCGCCTCGCTAGCGAGCGCGGCCGCCTCGACGCCGTGGCCGGAACTCGGGCGCGAACGCATGATTGCGAGCTTCGTCAAACGATGCCGCGGGGACTGGAACTTCGAAGGATTTGAGCTTCGCGGCGAGGCGACGCTGTATTCCTGGGAAAGTGACGCCGGTCTCATCGCCCGGACCCAGATCAACTGCATGCCAGGCCGTCGATGCTCGGTCGCAGCGCAAGCGCTCATAAACTGGCCATTCCCGCCACAGCACCGAGGCAAACCCGTACCCACCCACTTCTGGGGCTGCGGTGCCGGCATCCCCGACTGGACTCGGCCCAGCCCTGTCACGTAGCGGGCGGCGTTCGCTGTCCCATGCCGCTGGTCTGTAACATAAATGAGTACGTCGGATATGATTACTCCAGACATATAGCGCCAGAGTCCTCCGCGGCGGCGAAGAGGCCGCGCGCCATTCAAGCCGCCGCTCACAACGATCGCCCAACCCAAGTGCAGGATTGGCCACCGCGCGGTCGAACTGCTGGTAGACGTCTTGCGGGGCGTCTACGACGTTCTCAAGCAAGTCACGCTCCGCCACGAAACTCGTGGTCAAAACCAGTACCACGACTCCGCAGCCTATGAACCGAATATCCACGCGAAAATCTGCGATACGCGCTGAGCGCGGCAATAGGGCAGGCGCGAACGGCACGCTGGTGATCTTCAGCGCCGGCGATTTCGCGTTCAACCTCTATTGGCAGGCGATCAGCCTGTACCTGTTATTCTACTATATCGATGCGCTGGCGTTGCCGCCCGCGACCGCCGGGCTGGTGTTCATGATCGGCGCGATCTGGGACGGTGCCGCCGATTTCCTCGCCGGGGCGGCAGCGGAGCGGATGCGGCTTTCGTACCGTCGGCTGGTCGGATGGGGTGCGCTGCCGCTCGGGCTGGCGTTCGTCGCGATGTTCTCGGTGCCGACCGGCGCCGCCGCCTTCGCACTGGCGACGCAGATGATGTTCCGCACGCTCTACGCATTCACCAACATCCCCTATGCGGCGTGGACGACACGCGTGGCGCAGACCAGTCGGGATCGCTCGCTGGTCGCCGGGTTGCGCATGGGGTTCGGCTCGGCAGCGGGAGCCCTCGTCGCGCTGCTGCTGCCCTGGCTGGTGGCGCGAACCGGAAGCTACGGCGTGGCCTCCGCCATCCTCGCCGTCGTCGCGGTGCCCCTGCTCGCGATCATGGCGTGGCGCGTGCCCGAGCCGACACCGAGTGCCGCACCGGCAGAGCGGCTCGCGATCTGGTCCGGACTGGCGGTACTGGCGCGCAACCGGGCCTTCATCGTGCTCAATGTCGCGTCGGCCGCCGGCGGGGCCGCGACCGCGCTGACCAGCCAGTCGGTGCTCTATTTCTTCCGCTACGTTCTGCAGGACGCGCCGGGCGGTCCCCGCGCTCTGGCGGCGATGGCGGTCAGCAGCCTCGTCGCGGTACCGCTCTGGACGGCGCTCGCGCGTACCCGCGGCGCACGCACCGCATGGTTGGGCGCCGGGGTGCTCGCGCTGATCGTGCCCGCTGTGTTCGCGCTAACCGGTTCGCCCGGCAGCACGGCGACGGCGGCGTTCCTGCTGTCGATGCAGGCGGCGTTCGTCGGCTTCGCGCTCGCCGCCTGGACGCTGCTGCCCGATACCGTCGATTGGGGCGAAGCGCAGAGCGGCAAGCGGGTCGAGGCGCTCGCGTTCGGCACCTACGCTCTGATGCAGAAGATCGCGCTGGCGGGCACGGGCTTCGCGATCGGCATGATCTATCAGGCGAACGGCTTCGTCGCCGGTGCAGTCCAGGGCTCGGCCAGCCTGTACGCGATCCGCTGGCTGATGCTGGCGGGCCCTGCGCTGCTGATCGCGGCAATGCTGGCGGCGGTCCTCGCCATCCCGCTTCGCCGCGATACGATGGCCAGCCTCAGGCGAGCATAAACTCGCCCGACACCCCCTCGGCCTGTGCGGACGGTGCGATCCAGATACGGAAGCGGCCGGACTCGACCGTCGGCTTCAGGTCCCTCCCGACAAACAGAAGGTCCGCCTTGCGCAGCGTGAACGAGACGATCTGTCGCTCGCCGGGCTTCAGCATGATCTTCCGGAACACCTTCAATTCGCGGACCGGCCGCGTGATGCTCGCGGCGAGATCGTGGATGTAGAGCTGCACCGTTTCCTCGGCGGCCCGCGTGCCCGAATTAACGATCGTCGCGCGGACCGTCAGTGCCCCGTCCCCGGCGATCTGTCCGGTGCCGAGATCGAGCCTGGCATACTCTATCGTGCCGTATGTCAGCCCGTGACCGAACGGGAACAGCGCTTCGTTGGCGAACTCGCGGTAATGCGCCTTGTATTCGAGCAGCGGTCCGGGCGGGTTCGGACGCCCCGTGCTCTTGTGATCGTAATGATACGGCTCCTGCCCCGTCGCGTGCGGGAACGAGACGGGCAAACGCGCCGAGGGCCCGGTCTTGCCGAACAGCACGTCCGCGATCGCCAGGCCGTCCTGCGACCCGAGAAACCAGGTCACGAGGATCGCGGGCGCGGCCAGCACCGCGCCGCTCAGCACCAGGGCGCGGCCGGTGCGGAGCAACACGACGATCGGCTTGCCGGTCGCCGCGACCGCCTCGACCAGCGCGATCTGCGCGGGCGGCATGACGATGTCGACGCGCGACTGCGCCTCGCCCGACATCCGCTGGCTCTCACCGATCGCCAGCACCACCACATCGGCCGCGCGCGCCGCGGCAACCGCCGCAGCGATCCCACCGGCCAGCGGCGCATCGACACCCGATCCGAGCGTGACGCTGACGCGCGACGGATCGGCGACCGTGGCGCGAACGCCGGTCGCGAGGTCGACCGCCTCGGCGTCGGTGCCGTACACGTTCCACGGCCCGATCAGGTCGTGCTGCCCCGCCGCGAACGGACCGATCAGCGCGATTCCCTTACCCTGTCGCGGCAACGGCAGCAGGCCGCCGTCGTTCTTGAGCATCACGATCGATTTGGCGCCCGCCTCCCGCGCCAGCGCCAGCGTCTCGCGCGTGCGGATACGCGTCCGCTCGCGACGCGGGTCGATACGGCGGAACGGATCGTCGAACAGACCAAGCTGCACCTTCAGCGCCAGCACGCGGCGCACCGCCTCGTCGAGCCGCGCCATCGGCACCTCGCCCGCAGCGACCAGATCGGGCAGATGCTCGATATAGAAACCGCTCTGCATGCTCATGTCGACGCCGGCCATGAAGGCAAGCTTGGTCGCCTCGCGCGCATCGGCGGCGAAACCATGCGCGATCAGTTCCTCGTCGCCGGTATAGTCGGAGACGACCAGCCCGCCGAACCCCCATTCGCGGCGCAACACATCGGTCAGCAACCAGTCGTTCGCGGTCGCCGGGATGCCGTTGATCTCGTTGAACGATGCCATCACGGTCGGTGCGCCGGCCCCGAAGGCGGACTCGAACGGCGGGAAATAGGTCTCGCGCAGCGTCCGCTCGGAGATGTCGACCGTGCTGTAATCAAGCCCCGCTTCGGCCGCTCCATAGGCGGCGAAATGCTTGGCACAGGCAGCGACCGCATCGGCCGCGGCCAACCCACGCTCGCCTTGGAAACCACGAACGCGCGCGGCCGCCATCATCCGGCCAAGCAGCACGTCCTCACCCGATCCCTCGACACCGCGCCCCCAGCGTGCGTCGCGGGCGATGTCGACCATCGGTGCGAACGTCCAGTCGATTCCCGCCGCCGCGGCTTCGGCACCTGCCGCTCGCGCGGTCCGCCGTGCCAGCTCGGGATCGAAGCTTGCCGCTTCGGCCAGCGGCACCGGGAACACCGTACGCAGACCGTGGATCACGTCGGCGGCAAAGATCAGCGGGATCTTCAACCGCGATTCGCGCATCGCGACCGTCTGCATCCGCTTGGCCATGACCGCGCCATTGCCGTTGAACACACCCCCAAGCTTGCCGGCCCGGACATCCGCCAATTGCCCGTCGAAGCTCGCCGCGCCGCCGGCCGGATTGAGCGACGTCGCCGCGCCCCCCGCCCAAGCCGCGGCCATCAGCGTCAACTGCCCCGCCTTTTCCATCACGGTCATGCGCCCGATCAGCGCTTCGACGGAGGTGGGCAGCGCCGCCGTACCCGCCTTCGTCTGCTGCAACAGGGCGCGCGCTGGGCTCGCAGCCCAGGCTGCCACCGCACCTGCACCCATCAGAATCGCACGTCGCGAAATCGTTGTTGCCGTCATTCGCTCATCCCTTGCCTATGCCTGCTGCAATCCCGTCCCGGCGTGTCGGAACGGCAATCGTCGCAAGGTTCTTGATCCATGTTTCTGGATCATGTAACCGGTTACATCAAGAACAAGATGCCGGTCGCAACACGTAAGACCGGTGCCAGAGGGGACCCTGACGCTTCATGCCGTACGCCACCGTCCGTGATATTGCCCGCGAAGCTGCGGTGTCGGTGGCGACCGTGTCGCGGGCGCTGAACGGGCACAGCAACGTCCGTCCGGAAGTCCGCGCGCACATCGAAAGCGTCGCCACGCGACTCGGCTACGTTCCTCACGCCGCGGCCCGACATCTGAGTTCGGCGCGGTCGGGGATGATCGGCGTCGTGGTCCCCGACCTGCATGGCGAATTCTTCTCCGAACTGTTGCGCGGCATGGACCGCGAGGCGTCGGAGCTCGGCCTCTACCTCATGATGATGGTCATGCACGGCGATGCGCAGCGCGGCGTCGCGGCATTGCACGCGATGCGTGGCCGGGTCGACGGGCTGGTGGTCATGGCGCCGCAGGTATCAGCCGGCGAGTTGCTCGCGCACCTGCCGCAGGGCATGCCGGCCATCCTGGTCAATTGCGCGCCCGGCCAAGTCGGGCGTTCGGAGCTGCGCATCGACAATGTCGCGGGCGCGACCACGCTGGTCGAGCATCTGATCGCGGGCGGCCGGCGGCGGCTGGTCCACATCGCCGGCCCTGAGGGCAACATCGACGCCGAGGAGCGGCTGCGCGGCGCGCGCGATGCCTGCGCCCGCGCCGGACTCGCGCTGCACGTCCTCCCGGGTGATTTCCGCGAACCCGCCGGGGCTAGCGCGGTGGCGACGCTGCTCGACGACGGCACCGAATTCGACGCGATCTTCGCGGCCAACGACATGATGGCGATCGGCGCGATGATGGCGCTGAAGCGCGCCGGCGTCGCGGTCCCCGACCAGGTGGCGATCTGCGGCTTCGACGACGTTCCGCTGACCCGCCTCATCTCGCCGTCGCTGACCAGCGCCAGCATCGACATCGCCAGTTTCGGAGCGGGTGCCGTCGCGCGGCTGGTGAAGGCGATCGCGGGCGAAGACGACGGCCTGATCGAGCACCGCGTCCCGGTCGTGGTCGTCCGCGAGTCGACCGGTCCAATGCTTTTCAATGTCCACAACAAGACACCCGAACAATCGGGAAAAGGGGAACTACGATGAACAAGATGATGTTGCGTGCGGCGGTGGTATCGCTGACGGCGCTGTCCAGCGGGCTGCTGTTCGCGCCCGCGCCCGCGTCGGCACAGGTCGGCCAGGCGTCGTTGCGCGGCACACTCACGGCGCCGGCCGACAATCCGGTGATCGAAGTCGCCGCGGTCGAGATTTCGACCGGCATCCGCCGGGTCGTGCCCGCCGACGCAGCAGGCGCGTATAACTTCGCATCGCTGCGCGCCGGCACCTACCGGCTCGAGATCAAGCAGCGCAACGGCACGCGCAATTCGGACGCGTTCACGCTCCGCGTCGGCCAGACCGCCGGCCTGGACCTCGATCTGGCCACCGCGCCCACCCCGGCTGCTCCCGCAACCGAAGGTACCGCGCCCGCCGCTACGACACCCGAAGCCGGCACCGATGCCGCGGCGGCAGGATCCGGCGGCGAGATCATCGTCACCGGCAACCGCATCCGCTCGCTGTCGGGCGGCCAGGTCGGTAGCGTCATCTCGTCGCGCCTGATCGAGCAATTGCCGCAGAACAACCGCAACTTCCTCGCATTCGCCGATCTCGCCCCCGGCGTCCGCTTCATCGAGGATTCGAGCGGCTCGTCGCGCATCCAGGGCGGAGCGCAGGACAGCCGCACGGTCAACGTCTTCATCGACGGCGTCAGCCAGAAGGATTACGTCCTCAAGAACGGCATCACCGGCCAGGACACCAGCTCGGGCAATCCCTTCCCGCAGCTCGCGATCGGCGAGTATCAGGTGCTGTCGTCCAACTACAAGGCCGAGTTCGACCAGGTGAGCTCGGTCGCGATCACCGCGGGCACGAAGTCTGGAACCAACGAATTCCACGGCGAAGCGTTTTTCGACTTCACCAACCAGGACCTGCGTGATCGCCGGCCGAGCGAGATATTCCCGACCTATATCCCCAAGACCGACACCAGCAACAAACAGTTCGGCGCCGCATTGGGTGGCCCGATCATCAAGGACAAGATGCACTTCTTCGGGACCTACGAAGGCAAGCGCATCTCCAGCCCGTACGATGTTCGCCCCAACAACAACTTCCCGATTTCGTCCGTCCCGGAGCAGTATCGCGATAATTTCGGAACGTTTGCGCAGCAGTTCAAGGAAGACCTGTATTTCGGCAAGATCGACATCGTGCCGACCGACAACGACCTGATCGAACTGTCCGGCAAGTACCGCAAGGAATCCGGGCTTCAGAATATCACCGGGATCGACGCGGCGAGCACCGCCACGCTGAACAAGGTCGAAGATAAGCGCGGGCTGCTTCGCTGGCAGCATACCGGCGATCAGTGGATCAACGATGTGCGGGTGTCCTATGAGAATGCGATCTTCTCACCGACGCCCTCGACCGATGGTATAACGCAGTTCTTCCAGTCGACCGAACGGTTCGGGACGTCCGTCCAGCGGAATGACATCCTGCGGTTCGGCGCGGGCAGCAACTTCCAGTCGAAGGGCCAGAAGGGCTGGACCCTGCAGGATGATTTCACGTTCACCGGCTTCAAGGGCCACACGATCAAGGTGGGCGGCAAGGCCAAATGGGTGAAGCTCAACTCACTCGAGCAGAACTTGACCAACCCGTTATACACCTATGACGTCAACGCGATTCCCGGCGTCGCCTTCAACGACACGCTGCCCTACCGGCTCCAGTTCGGTGCGACGAAGGATGCGTCGGGTAACGCGACGGTCAGTTCCAAGAACTTCCAGCTCGGCTTCTACGCGCAGGACGATTGGGACGTCACCAGCCACCTTACGCTGAACCTCGGCCTGCGCTGGGATTACGAGCGAACACCCGCCTATCTCGATTACGTGACGCCGGCGGTCAACGTGGCGGCGGTGTCCCCCGAAAACTATCCGAACCTCGACAAAGCCGATTACAACATCAACGATTTCATCACCGACGGCAGCAAGCGAAAGGCGTTCAAGGGCGCGTGGCAGCCGCGGCTCGGCTTCACCTATCGCTTCGACGAGGCGGGTCGCTTCTCGATGTTTGGCGGCTATGGCCGGTCGTACGACCGCAACCAGTTCGACTTCCTCCAGCAGGAGGTCAGCCAGGGCCGGTTCCAGGTCCGCAGCTTCAACTTCATCGGCAATGACTCGGTCAATCCCTGCACGCCCAGCCAGACCTGCATCGCGTGGAATCCGATCTACCTGACCGACGCCGGACGGCAGCAGTTGCTCGGCGCCGCGACCGGCGGCGGCAGCGAGTTCCGCTTCATGAACAACGATCTCAAAGTGCCCTATTCGGACCAGTTCAGCCTGGGCGTGCGCGGTCGCTTCTCGCCGGTCGAGCTCGAGGTCGGCGTCACCCACATCGAAAGCAACGACGGGTTCGTCTTCCTCCTCGGCAATCGCAGGACGGACGGCTCGTTCTTCTTCAACGATCCGACCTCTGCCACCGACATACCGCAATCGCCCACGACCTTCACGCCAAACGGTTATGGCTCGATCATTCTTGGCAGCAATGGCCTGAAGACCAACTCGGACGCTGCCTATTTCAAGCTGACCAAGGTCTATTCGGCATCCTCGCCGTGGAGCATCGACGCCACCTACACCTATACCCGGGCAGACGAGAACCGGAAGTTCGGCGAGACCTATTCGCTCGATTACGCGCAGATCTCGGATTACCCCACGCTGCGCTCGTCGGCCGTGCCACGGCACCGGCTCGTGATCGCGGGCAGCGTCGACACCCCGATCGGCGTGACCTTCTCGAGCAAGTTCCAGATCGAATCGCCGGCGTTTGTAAAGGGCTTCATCGACAATGCGGATCCGTTCGGGCGCATCCTTGTAGGGCGCCAGGTGGATAGCCTCGGCGATGTCTGGGGCCGCCGACAGCTGGATTTCGCGTTCACCAAATATGTGCCGATCGGCTTCGTCAGCGATCAGGCGCGGATCCGCATGCGTGTCGATATCCTGAACGTGATGAACGATCGCAACTATGTCGACTTCAACAGCAATGCGAGCGATCCGGCCTTTGGTCAGCGGTCGTCGTACAGCATCGGCGGCAACCCGCCGCGCACGGTCAAGCTGTCGGCGGGCTTCTCGTTCTAACCCCTTTGGAGGGTCGCGGCCTGTCCGCGACCCTCCACGTTCTGGGCGAAATCTCGCTATCGAAGGACGTGATGATCGATGTGAGGCCGAACAAGCCTGTCCCGATGCCGACGGTATCATTCGATGATATAGGCACTTGCGCTGATCGCAATCGCTCAACGCTGAAGCCCCTCACATTCGAGTCACCATCGCCGCGCGGGGGGGGCGTCGACCCATAAGCAGTCGTTTACGGGTAATTAGCAGCGTTCCAACTTTCGCCCTGTATTAACGGCGATTGGCTATCATTTTCAGCAGCTTAGAAATACGTTCAGGCGTAGATTCTTCAATACCAGTGTGGCTGTTTGGCCCAGCGATCGGTCTCAGGCCGTACTCGCTCTCTTCGCCTACTGTCCCAACCTAAATCGATGTGCCCTCGCCACGAGGATCGGTGCAGCATAAGATCGCACGATGCGGATCGCGATCATCGACACAAGCAACACGAGGGCGGCGATCATTTCGGACGGCCTGCGCGAGGCGGGGCTCGACGATATCGTCGTGATCGACGGCACGTTGGGGATGGTCGCCGCGCTCGAGAAGGCAGCGCCCGAAGTGGTGTTGATCAACCTCGAGAACCCCAGCCGCGACGTGCTCGAGGAATTCTTCGCGGTATCACGCGCACTGGCCCGCCCGATCGCGATGTTCGTCGACCAGAGCGACGCGGAATCCACCGCTGCCGCGGTCGATGCGGGGGTCTCGGCCTATATCGTCGACGGACTCGCCAAGCAGCGGATCAAGCCGGTCATCGACCTCGCGATCCGCCGTTTCCAGGCGTTTGCACGATTGCAGGCGGAGTTGCACGAGGCTCGCAGCGCACTCGCCGATCGCACCACCGTCGACCGCGCCAAGGCGATCCTGATGAAACGTCGCGGCATCGACGAGCCGACCGCGTACGGCCTGCTCCGCGCGCAGGCGATGCGATCCAACCGCAGGATCGCCGAGATCGCCGATGCGATCATCACCAGCGATGCGCTCATGGGAGATTTGTGATGGCGCTCGACCGGGTCCGCATCGGGTTCCTCCCTCTCGTCGATGCTGCGCTGCCGATCCTCGCGCGCGAACGCGGGTTCGCCGAGGCCGAGGGACTGGAGATCGAACTGGTCCGCGACATGACCTGGGCGACGGTGCGCGATCGGTTGCTGTACGGGCATACCGATGCTGCGCACATGGTGGCGCCGCTGGCGATCGCGACGGCATTGGGGCGTGGGCGGCCAGCAGTAGCGATGGCAGTCCCGTTCGTGCTAGGGCTCAATGGCAATGCGATCACGCTATCGCTGCCGCTCGCGGCGCAGGTGATGGACGGCGATGCGCTCGGCGATCCGGTCGTGCTGGGTGCGCGACTGAAGGCGGTCGCGACCGAGCGTGCCGCGACGGGGCGGCGGCTGCGGTTCGGCGTGGTGCATCGCTATTCGAGCCATAATTACATGCTGCGCTACTGGCTCGCCGCGGTCGGCATCCGCCCGGATACCGACGTCGAGATCGTCACGACCAGCCCGACCTTCGCCGCCGATGCACTGGCGGCGGGCGAGGTCGACGGCATCTGCGTCGGCGAGCCCTGGAACGGCGTCGCGGTCGATCGCGGCGTCGGGCGGATCGCGCTGGTAACCGCGCAGGTCTGGCAGCGTGGCGTCGAAAAGGTCCTGGCGATGCGCGCCGCCACGCTGGCCGAACGCGGCGACGTCGTCCACCGGCTGATCCGGGCGCTGCATGCCGCCGCCGCGCAGTTCGTCGACCCGGACACGCTTGAGGACAATGCGGCGATCCTTGCTCGTCCCGAATATCTCGACGCGCCGGTCGATGCGGTGTCGCGGGCGATCGGCGACCGGGTGCGGCTGGTGAAGGACGCGGTGCCGATCCATGTTCCCGACTTCATGTTCCAGTACCGCGAGGCCGCGAACTTCCCGTGGCGGAGTCAGGCGGCATGGCTGTATTCGCAGATGGTGCGGTGGGACGGCACGCCGTTCTCGGCCGAAGAGGCGAACGTCGCGCAAGGTGTGTTCCGCCCGGACGTGTATCGCGCGGCGCTGGCGGGTTCGGGCGCGCCGCTGCCGAATGCGAGTTCGAAGCTGGAGGGGGCTATCGGGGCGGACAGCATTGGGGCGGGCTCTACGCAGGGGCGGTTGATCCTTGGGCGCGATGCGTTCTTCGATCGGCGGGCGTTCGATCCGGATGATATCGAGGGGTATCTGGCCGGCTTGCCCTAAATCCCGCTTCTCCCCTCCCTGGAAGGGAGGGGTTGGGGGTGGGTTGGCCGGCTTGAGCCGCTTCGGTTCGGACATGCGGAAGCCGACCCACCCCCTGCCCCTCCCTTTCAGGGAGGGGTGTTTTAGCGGTCAATCGCTCCGCTCAACCCGAATCTGCTGCACCCGCGAAATGACGCTTGCACGATAAGGCCACTTCGGTCATCTTCGCATCGTCCGGCAAGGGAGTCGGACACGAAATCATCGCGAGACCGGTTCCAACGACGGGACCTGACCGCGTAGGACGATCCACCGATCGTCCATAGGCAACGAAGCCGCTCCGATGCGTCCGCAAGGTCGCCGTCGGGGCGGCTTTTTCTTTGTCCGCCGCAGATGGAGGGCCGACCATGTTGTTCGCATCACCAGGTATCGACACCGCCGCGCCGAAAGCCACCAGGATCGACCTGTTCAGTGCCGCCACGCCGCAGATGCGCGCGTTCCATGTCACATGGCTGGCGTTCTTCGTGTGCTTCTTCGCGTGGTTCGCCGCCGCGCCGTTGATGCCGCTGATCAAGGCCGAGTTTGGTTTGAGCAAGGACCAGATCGCCAACATCAACATCGCCGCGGTCGCGGTGACGATCCTGGTGCGGCTGGTGGTCGGACCGCTCTGCGACCGGTTCGGCCCGCGGCGCACATATACGTGGCTGCTGCTGCTCGGCGCGATCCCGGTGTTCGGGCTGGCGTTCGCGCAGACGTACGAGACGTTCCTGTTCTTCCGGCTCGCGATCGGCGCGATCGGCGCGTCGTTCGTGATCACGCAATATCATACCAGCGTGATGTTCGCGCCCAACGTCGTCGGCACCGCCAACGCGACCGTCGGCGGCTGGGGCAATGCGGGGGGCGGCGCGGCCCAGAGCCTGATGCCGCTGGTCGTCGCGGCGCTGGTCGGTCTCGGCGTCGAGCATGCGTTCGGCTGGCGCGCGGCGATGTTCGTGCCGGGCGTGGCGATGCTCGCGATGGCGTTCGTCTATGCACGCTACACACAGGACACGCCGCAGGGTGACATCGTCGACCTCCGCGCGGCGGGCATCGAACTCGACGGCGGCAAGGCGACCGGCATGGCGATCTTCCGCTGCGCCGCCGCCAATTACCGCACCTGGATGCTCGCCGCGACGTACGGCGCGTGCTTCGGCGTCGAGATCTTCATCCACAACATCGCGGCGAGTTATTACGTCGACCGGTTCGGGCTTTCGCTGACCAATGCGGGCCTCGCCGCCGGGATCTTCGGTGGTCTCGCGCTCTTTGCCCGTGCGCTCGGGGGAATCGCCAGCGATCGGATCGCGCTCAGAAAAGGCCTCGATGGCCGCGCGCTGCTGTTGTTCGCGCTGATGCTCGGCGAAGGCGTCGGGCTGGTGCTGTTCGGTCATGCCGGCAGCGTCACGCTCGCGATCCTCGCCATGACGATGTTCGGGCTGTTCACGCACATGGCGTGCGGCGCGACCTATGCGCTGGTGCCGTTCATCGACCGCAAGGCGCTGGGCGGGGTCGCCGGGCTGATCGGCGCGGGCGGCAATATCGGCGCGGTCGCGGCGGGGTTCCTCAACAAGGCGTCGGCCACCCCGCAGCAATGCCTCATCGTGCTCGGCTACGTCGTCGCAGGCACCGCGGTCTGCGCGCTCGCCGTCCGCTTCTCCGCCACGCACAAATCGAACGAGCGCGCGCTGCTCGACGCGGCGCTCGACGCACGCCGCACCAGCGACCGCTCGGTCAACGGCGCGCTCCCTGCATGACCCTCCCATTCCCGGCTCCAACCCGACTGGATGATCTGATGGAACACCACCCCCCCTGCCCCGACACCCCCTTTTCCAAGCGGCGCGAGCACCTCGTCGTGATCGGCAACGGCATGGCCGGCTGTCGCGCGGTCGAGGAACTGATCGCGCGCGATCCGACCCGGTACCGCGTGACGATCTTCGGTGCCGAGCCGCACGTGAACTACAACCGCATCATGCTGTCGCCGGTGCTGGCGGGCGAGAAGACGTTCGAGCAGATCGTCATCAACGATCACGCCTGGTACGCGACCAACACCATAGATCTGGTGACGAGCGACCCGGTGCAGGCGATCGACCGCGCCGCAAAGACCGTCACCGCACGGTCGGGGCTGACGGTGTCATACGACCGGCTTCTGATCGCGACCGGCTCCGATCCGTTCATCATCCCCGTCCCCGGCAAGGACCTGCCCGGCGTGATCTCGTTCCGCGACATGGCGGACGTCGATCACATGCTGGAGGCTGCTGGAAAGGGCGGCGCGGCGGTCGTCATCGGCGGCGGGCTGCTCGGGCTGGAAGCCGCACACGGCCTCACGTTGCGCGGGATGAAGGTGACGGTGATCCACCTGATGCCGACGCTGATGGAACGCCAGCTTGACGAGGCCGCCGGCTGGCTGCTCAAGTCGGCGCTGGAATCGCGCGGTCAGGTCATTCTCACCGAGGCGAACACCGCCGAGATCGTTGGCGACACAAGCGTCGAGGGCGTGCTGCTGAAAGACGGCACGCTGATCCCCGCGAGCCTCGTCGTCATGGCGGTCGGCATCCGACCTTCGGTGGCGCTCGCGCGCGACGCCGGGCTGGAGATCGGCCGCGGGATCAAGGTCGACGACCACATGGTCACCAGCGATCCGTCGATCCTCGCGGTCGGCGAATGCGTCGAGCATGACGGCAACGTCTACGGCCTCGTCGCGCCGCTGTGGGACATGTGCCGCGCGCTCGCCGATGGATTGACCGACAGTCACAGCGGCTATCGCGGATCGGTGACCTCGACCAAGTTGAAGGTCGCCGGGCTCGACGTGTTCTCGGCGGGCGATTTCTCGGGCGGCGCCGGCGCGGAGGACATCGTCCTGCGCGATGCGTCGCGCGGCATCTACAAGCGCGTAGTGGTCAAGGACGACCGGATCGTCGGCGCGGTGCTGTACGGCGACACGACCGATGGCGGCTGGTATTTCGACCTGCTCAAGCGCGGCGAAGACATCGCCCCCATCCGCGACATGCTGATCTTCGGCCAGTCCTTCGCCTCGGGAGGAGCCACTGCGGACCCTAAGGCGGCCGTTGCGGCGCTCTCCGACGATGCGGAGATCTGCGGCTGCAACGGCGTCACCAAGGGCAAGGTCGTGGCGTGCATCGGCGCCGGCAACGCGACGCTCGACGCGGTCCGCGCGACCTGCAAAGCGTCGGCATCATGCGGATCGTGCACCGGACTGGTCGAGACGCTGCTCGCGGTCACGCTCGGCGACGAGTATTCGGGCGAACGTTCGGTGAAGACGATGTGCAAATGCACCAGCTTCGGCCACGACGACGTCCGCCGCGAGATCGTCGCGCAGGGCATGCGCTCGATCCCCGAAGTCATGCAGAAGATGAGCTGGTCGACGCCCGACGGATGTTCGTCGTGCCGGCCTGCGCTCAATTACTACCTGCTTTGCGCGTTGCCGGGCGACTACAAGGACGACCAGCAGAGCCGGTTCGTCAACGAACGGGTGCACGCCAACATCCAGAAGGACGGGACCTATTCGGTGGTGCCGCGGATGTGGGGCGGGCTCACCAACCCGCGCGAGCTGCGCGCGATCGCCGATGTCGTGGAGAAATACGATGCGCCGATGGTCAAGGTGACGGGCGGTCAGCGGCTCGACATCTTCGGGATCAAGAAGGAGGATCTGCCCGCGGTCTGGGCCGATCTCAACGCCGCCGGGATGGTCAGCGGGCATGCGTACGGCAAGTCGCTGCGCACCGTGAAAACCTGCGTCGGGTCGGACTGGTGCCGGTTCGGGACGCAGGATTCGACCGGGCTCGGCGTCAAGGTCGAGCGGATGACCTGGGGCAGTTGGATGCCGCACAAGTTCAAGATCGCGGTCAGCGGCTGCCCGCGCAATTGCGCCGAGGCCACGATAAAGGATTTCGGCGTGGTCTGCGTCGACAGCGGCTACGAGCTGTCGGTCGGTGGCAATGGCGGGATCAAGGTCCGCGCGACCGACTTCCTGTGCAAGGTCGCGACCGAGGAAGAGGCGATGCAGTACTGCGCCGCGTTCATCCAGTTGTACCGCGAGGAAGCGCGCTATCTGGAACGCACCGCGCCGTGGATCGAGCGGATCGGCGTGGAATATATTCGCGAACGGATCGCCGACGATCCGGAGGGCCGCGATGCGCTGGCGGCACGGTTCCTGTTCTCGCAGCAGTTCACGCAGGACGACCCGTGGGCGGCCCGCGCTGCGGGCGAGCATCGCGAACAGCACGCCCCGATGGCGCGCTTCACACCTCTGGACACGCCCGTCTTTCTCGGGAGGGAAATGGCATGATCGGCGAATGGCTCGATATCGGCTGGGTCGACGAGATCCCGGTCCGCGGCAGCCGTACGGTGCAGGTCACCGGTGGCGACGACATCGCGGTCTTTCGCACCGGCGACGGCAAGGTCTTCGCGCTGGCCGATCGGTGCCCGCACAAGGGTGGGCGACTGTCGCAGGGGATCGTGCATGGCGGCGCGGTGGCGTGCCCGCTGCACAACTGGCGGATCGCGCTCGATACGGGCGAGGCGCTCGGCGAGGACAAGGGGTGTACGCCGGTGATCCCGGTGAAGGTGAGCGGTGGGCGGGTGCTGCTGTGCCGCACCTCGACCATGAAAGCCGCCGCGTGATCGTGCCACTGCTCCCTCTCCCTTGCGGGGAGAGGGTCGGGGTGAGGGGTTGGGGCGCGTGCTGCCCGTCCCAACTGCCCCTCACCCAACCCTCTCCCCGAGGGGGAGAGGGCTAATGGCGCCCGTTCGCACGACGTGCGCGTATTGCGGTATCGGTTGCGGCATACTCGCGGCGCCGACCGGCGAACGCCGCGTCACGATCGCAGGCGACCCGGACCACCCCGCCAACATCGGCAAGCTCTGCTCGAAAGGCACCCATCTCGGCGAGACGATCGGGCTCGAAGGCCGCCTCCTCACCCCGATGATCGGCCAGCGCCGCGCATCGTGGGACAAGGCGCTCCACCTGGTCGCGAAACGCTTCCGCGACACGATCGCGCAGCACGGCCCCAACAGCGTCGCGTTCTATGTCTCCGGGCAACTGCTCACCGAGGACTATTACGTCGCGAACAAGCTGATGAAGGGCTTCATCGGCTCGGCGAACATCGACACCAATTCGCGGCTGTGCATGGCGAGCGCGGTCGCGGGCCACATGCGCGCGTTCGGCGAGGATATCGTGCCCGCGAGCTACGACGATCTCGACGCCGCCGACCTGATCGTGCTGGTCGGATCGAACACCGCCTGGTGCCACCCGATCGTCTATCAACGCATCCGCGCGCGCTGCGACGCCGGCGCCAAGCTCGTCGTGATCGACCCGCGCCGGACCGAAACCGCGGACGAGGCCGACCTCCATCTCGCGATCCGGCCCGGCACCGACGTCGCGCTGATGAACGGCTTGCTGGCGTGGTGCCGTGACGCGGGCGTGGTCGACTACGACTATCTCGCCGCACACGTCGCGACGCCCGATGCGTTCTGGGACCAGTTCGACGAAGGCAGCGACCTGTGGTCGGTGGCACGCATCTGCGACGTTCCGCCGCAGGACCTCCGGCGCTTCTTCGAACTATTCGCGGCGACGCCGAAGACCGTAACGATGTTCAGCCAGGGCGTGAACCAGTCGCTGTCGGGCACCGATCAGGTCAACGCGATCACCAACCTCCACCTCGCCACCGGCCGCATCGGCAAGCCGGGTGCCGCGCCCTTCTCGATCACCGGCCAGCCCAATGCGATGGGTGGTCGCGAAGTCGGCGGGCTCGCGTCCTCACTCGCCGCGCACATGGACTTCGCGCCGGAGAACGTCGCCCGTGTGGGTCGGTTCTGGGCCGCGCCGAACATGGCGACCAAGCCGGGGCTGAAGGCGGTCGACCTCTTCCGCGAGCTCGGCAACGGCCGGATCAAGGCGCTGTGGGTGATGGCGACCAACCCCGCGGTGTCGATGCCCGATGCCGGCCGCGTGCGCGAGGCGTTGGCCGCCTGCCCGTTCGTCGTCGTCTCCGACGTGATCGAGACGACCGACACTTCGGTCCACGCACACGTCCGCCTGCCTGCCGCCGCCTGGGGCGAGAAGGACGGCACCGTGACCAACTCGGACCGCACGATCAGCCGCCAGCGCGCGTTCATGGCCGCGCCGGGCGAGGCGAAACCCGACTGGTGGATCATCTCCGATGTCGGGCGGCGAATGGGGTGGAAGACGGCGTTTTCCTATGACCGCCCGGCCGAGATCTGGCGCGAACATTGCCGGTTGTCGGCCTATGAGAACGGCGGCACGCGGCTGTTCGCGCTTCCTGGCCATGCCGCAAAGGGCAACGCCGAGTATGACACGATGACGCCGTTCCGTTGGGGCGGCGCACCCTTCGCGGACGGCCGGTTCTCCACACCCGATGGCCGTGCGCGCCTCGTGCCGGTGGCGCAAAAGCCGGTTGCCGCCCCGCTTACGCAATGGCCGATGACGCTCAACACCGGGCGCTACCGCGACCAGTGGCATACGATGACCCGTACCGGCCTGTCGCCCAAGCTCGCGCGCCACCGCGAGGAACCGCTGGTCGAGATCCACCCCGACGACGCGGCGCGACTGGGGATCGTCGATGGCGGCTTGGCGCGCGTGACGACGCCACAGGGCGACAGCGTCTTCCGCGCGAGCGTCGTCGCGACGCAGCGGATCGGCGAGTTGTTCGTACCGATCCACTGGACAGACCGCACCGCGACCGGCGGCCGCGCCGGGCTTCTCCCTCGCCCGCTCGCCGACCCTGTCTCGGGTCAGCCGGGCTTCAAATTCACGCCCGTTCGGATCGAGCCCGTCGCGACCGAATGGCGCGGCTTCGTCGTGGTCCGCGGCGAACCGGCGACGCGCCCCGATTGCCTGTGGGCGACGCGCGTCGCGGTGTCGGGTGGAACGGCGTGGGACATGGCGGGCAACGGCGACGCCGCCGCACTCGACGCGTTGCTGCCGAAGGGCCAGCGGATCGAGGCGGTCGATGCGGCTCGAGGCTCGCGCCGGATCGCGATATTGGAGGGCGGCAAGCTCGCCGCCGTCCTGTTCGTGACCCGGGACGGTGCACTTCCGCCCCGCGACTGGCTCGTCGCACAACTGAGCGAGGCCATCGCTGCGCCCACCCTGCTCGCCGGCCGCGCGCCGGGCGCTCAGGTCGACCGTGGCCCGATCGTCTGCGCATGCTTCGACGTCGGGCTGAAGACCATTCTCGCCGCGATCGCCGACCAGCATCTCGCCGACGTTACCGCGATCGGGGCTGCGCTGAAGGCCGGCACGAATTGCGGATCGTGCCGCCCTGCCCTCGCCAAACTCCTCGTCACGCAAGGATCAGCACATGTCGCATGATTTCCCGCCCGGTTCGGTCTGGCTGGTCGGTGCCGGGCCCGGCGATCCCGACCTGCTCACGCGGAAAGCCGAGCGACTGATCGCGGCGGCCGACATCGTGTTCTACGACGCGCTGGTCGGCCCGGGCGTCCTTGCACTCATTCCTGACGGCACCGAGCGGGTAAGTGTCGGCAAGCGATCGGGCCGGCATTCGAAGGATCAGGTCTCGATCAACGTCCTGCTCGCCAGGGCAGCGCTCACCGGCAAGCGCGTCGTCCGCCTCAAGGGCGGCGACCCGTCGATCTTCGGCCGCTCGACCGAAGAGCTCGACCACCTCGCCGCGCACGGCATCACGGTACGGATCTGCCCCGGCATCACCGCCGCCAGCGCCGCAGCGGCCTCGGGTGGCGCCTCGCTGACGTTACGCGGCCTCGCGCGGAAACTCACCTTCGTCACCGCGCACGCCCGTGCCGGCGAAGCGCTCGATCTCGACTGGACCGCACTCGCCGCGCCCGATGCCACGCTCGCCGTCTATATGGGCCGCGCTGCCGCCGGCGAAGTCGCGCGCAACCTGATCGCGGCCGGGCGGGCGCCCGACACGCCGGTCATGGTCGCGGTCAACGTCTCGCTCCCCTCCGAGCGCATCCTGCGCGGCCGGCTGTCGGCGCTCGCGTTCCTGGTTGAGACGATCAGCGATCACGATCCGGCGCTGCTGCTGATCGGCGAGGCGATCGCGGTATCGTCGATAGCATGCGGTGCAAACGACGGCGCAGACGCGCAACTCGGAGTTCGGGCTGCTAGCGCGAACCGGCCCGTCCGGTTTCCGACTGACGCTGCGTGCGGCGAGCTTTGAGCAAGTCCTGACGCGAGAGGATGCCAACAACCTGTCGCGTATCGCGCGCGACGATCGGCACGCGTCCGACGCCGGTTTCGACCATCATGTCGGCGACGACTCCGATCGGCGTATCGGGATACGCGACGAGCAACGAAGCGTCCGACAAGGTCTCGGTCAGCGACACGTCGGTGCCCGGTTGCATAGTCCGCCAGCGCAAGGCGTCGGTCCGCGACACCAGGCCCAGCACCCGACCCGCATCGTCGGTGACCGGATAGCTTCGATGCTCGGCACGCTCCGCGAAAAAGGTCGTCGCGTCTGCGGTCGTCATCGAACCCGGCAACGTCGCCGGCGTGCGTGACATCAATTGCTCGGCCTGCATCAGGTCGAGATGGTCGACGCTGTATTCCTGCAGGATATGCCGACCGCGGCGTGCGATCTTCTCGGTCAGGATCGACCGCCGCATCAGCAGGACGCTGACCGCATAAGCGGCGGCAGCGGCGGCGATGGTCAGCGGTAAGGCATCGAAATGCCGCGTCAGTTCGGCCGCGAACAGCGCCCCGGTGATCGGCGCGCGCATCGCCCCGCTCATGATCCCGGCCATCCCGATCATCGCCCAGAATCCGGATCCACCGGGTAAAAACTGACCAATCAGCGCGCCCGCCGCCCCGCCTAGGATCAACAGCGGCGCGAGGATACCGCCAGACGTTCCGGACCCGAGCGCCACCAGCCAGACGATGGCCTTCACGACCAGAAGCGCGAGGATGACACGCACCGCAAGCGATCCATCGAGCAACGCCTGAATATTGGGATAGCCGGCACCCAGGACATGCGCGTCCACCAGTCCGCCGAGACCGACGACGACCGCGCCTATTGCCGGCCACCACATCCAGTGCACCGGGAGGCGATGAAACGCGTCCTCCACCGCGTAAAGCGCGACCGACAGCGCCGCCGCCAGCATGCCAGTGGCCAGACCGACTCCCGCCGCGAACGCGATCGGCCACCCCCCGGATGGAGTCGTACCCACGAACGAAAACATCGCGCCGCCGTCGAGCAGCACGGGTCGCCACGCGAACGCGACCAGGACGGCGACCACCACCGGCACGAAACTGCGCGGCTTCCATTCGAACAGCAGCACCTCGACCGCCAGCAGGATCGCGGCGAGCGGCGTTCCGAAGATCGCGGTCATGCCCGCCGCCGCGCCCGCGACGAGCAGTGTCTTGCGCTCGGCGGCACTCATGTGGAAGCGTTGCGCGAACAGCGATCCGATCGCCCCGCCGGTCATGATGATCGGCCCTTCCGCCCCGAACGGCCCGCCACTGCCGATCGATACCGCGGCGGATAGCGGCTTGAGCAGAGCGACCTTGGCCGACATCCGGCTTTCGCCAAACAGGATCGTCTCGATCGCCTCGGGTATGCCATGCCCCCGGATCTTGTCGGAGCCGTAGCGCGCCATCAGGCCGATGATGAGACCGCCAATGACGGGAATGGCGACCATCCACGGCCCGACAAGCGTGTCGACGATCGCGGCTGACCGCGTGGAAAGTCGACCGAACCAGAAGAGGTTGGTCGCGAGCGCGATGAGTTTGATGAGCATCCATGCCGCAAGCGCCCCGCCGGTCCCGACGACGATCGCCATCGCCGCCAGCATCAGCATTCGCCGGTCCGCGCT
This sequence comes from Sphingomonas sp. PP-CE-3A-406, assembly GCF_003688625.1. Taxonomy (GTDB): domain Bacteria; phylum Pseudomonadota; class Alphaproteobacteria; order Sphingomonadales; family Sphingomonadaceae; genus Sphingomonas. The sequence continues at coordinate 100,378 of NZ_RCWY01000001.1, read as the reverse complement.
ATGGTCCGCGAGCCGGTGGTTTTCGATTGCTCGTACCGCTGCGATCATGATGAGAGTCTTTCGCCTCCAAGGAAGGCAGACTATTATATCGTAGTGCGATATATATCAACACGGGCTGACTGCGATGAGCGATACGGACGCATTGAAGGACGCCGATTACCGGGCACTGGCGGATTTTCGCCATGCGTTGCGGCTGTTCACGACCTTCAGCGAGACTGCGGCTGCGGCGGCTGGGCTTGCGCCGCAACAGCATCAGGCGCTGCTCGCGATCCGGGCCGCGCCGGTCGACGACATCACGATCGGCTATGTCGCGACGCGGCTCGTCCTCAAGCCGCATAGCGCCTCGGGACTGATCGACCGTCTGGAGGCGTCAAACCTCGTCGTTCGCTACAATTCCGACGGCGACAAGCGCCGCTCGCTGCTCCGGCTGACGCCCGAGGGCGAGACGATGCTCGCGGGTCTGTCATCGGTTCATCGCGACGAGATCGCCCGTCTCCGGCCAATGCTGACCGAAATGCTCGATCGGTTTGGGTAAGGCATGCGCCCGTGCCCGGCGGGAAACATCTGTCGCGATACGATCTAAAATGCCAAGGTGAGCTTGCGCGTATCGGTAGCCGCTACGCAAACGACCACAGCGCGGAACGCGGTGGCGAAACGAGGGGGAAATGCAGACGATGGTGACCGGTAGGCGGGGTCTGTGGGCCTTCGTGCTCGGCTGTATCGCGGTGACGATCGGGGTCGCCCTGCATCTGCCGATGTTTCTAATGGCCCGCGGCATGGGCTACCGGATGGCCGGCATGCCGATGGACGTCGGCATGCTGGTCGGCATGGCGCTGATCGTCGGCGGGACCGGCCTCGCCGCCTATGGGTTGCTGCCGGGCGATGCGATGCGGTTGCGGCGGCAGTTGACGCATATGACCGTCACCGGGCTGCAGGATGCACCGTTGCGCGCGTCGCACTGGGTCATGATGGGCGCACTGATCGTGGCGCTGGTGATCGACGTCATGAAACCCGCCGCGCTCGGCTTCACCCTGTCGGGCATGACGAGCGAATATGGCGTGTCGCGTGCCACCGCGTCGCTGGTGCCGTTCGCGGCGCTCTCGGGGACGGTCGCGGGATCGATCCTGTGGGGCTTCGTTGCGGACATATACGGGCGCAAGGCGTCGATCCTGCTCTCGGCGGTGATGTTCGTCGGCACGTCGATCTGCGGCGCGATGCCGAGCCTCGCCTGGAACATCGCGATGTGTTTCATGATGGGCGCGGCCGCCGGCGGGATGCTGCCGGTCACCTATGCGCTGCTCGCGGAGATGATGCCGAACCGACACCGCGGCTGGAGCCTCGTGCTCATCGGCGGCCTGGGCGCAGCGGGAGGCTATTTCGCGGCCAGCGGCCTGTCGGCGCTCCTCCAACCCATCTTCGGCTGGCGGATCCTGTGGCTCGCCAATCTGCCGACCGGACTGCTGTTGATCCTTCTTGGTCGGCTTATACCGGAATCGCCACGGTTCCTGGTCGTCCAGGGGCGGATGCGCGAGGCCGAGATGGTGCTCGCGCGTTTCGGCGGCGGGCGCGTGACGAGGCAGGGCGCGCTGTCAAATGATGGGGCGGACGTTGCGGCACGGCCGACCTTGCGCAACGCCGGGGCGCTCGTCGCCTTCAGCATCGCCGCGCTGGCCTGGGGCTGCGCAAATTTCGGCCTGTTGCTCTGGCTGCCCGCCGACCTCGTCGCTCGCGGTTATAGCGTCGGCGTGGCCAGCGGACTGCTCGCCAAGGCGTCGCTGATCGCGGTCCCCACGATCTTCGTCGCGGCGCTGCTCTACAGCCGCTGGAGCAGCAAGGGTGCGCTCGTCGCAGCCATCGCGATGCTCGCCTTGGGACTCGTCGGTGTATTATGGGTCGAGCGGCAATCCGGCGCCGTCAGCCCCGTCCTGCCGGTCGCCGCGCTGATCGTAGGCGTCAACGCGATCATCGCCATCTTGCTGCCCTATGTTGCCGAGAGCTTCCCGGCGCGCGTTCGTGGGCGCGCCACGGGATGGGTCGCGGCCTGTTCCAAAGCCGGTGGCCTGGGCGCACAAGGGCTCGCGATCGCAGGCGCGGTCCCGCCGCTGGCGACCGTAGCGGGTCTAGTTCTGGTACCGACGGCCGCTTCTCTCGTACTCGTGGCGTGGCTGGGCCGCGAAACCAAAGGACGAGACGTCGACGTCATCTAGCCGGCGATCTGGATCTGCAAATCGTCGCGTGAAGCAAGTGACGGCGTCTGACCATCTTCGGGCCAAGCCGGCATATTTGTAATAAGCCTCTTCGGACTTCCAAACCTAAAACGAATAAGGTCAGCCACGGATACCACAATCGGACGCTCACGCCCCTTCCCTCGCTTCCCAACTCCGGACGCTGGTTCAGCTTTGCGATAAGACCGATTTTTGAGCCCCGGCTATCCGCTCGCGAATGTCGTGATTGGGGAGGTTAGCTGCCGTTGAAAAGGCTACCGGTAAGCTTGATGATCGCGAGCGAGCAGAAGCGCGCGAATGCAGCAAACAGCACCATGAGCGGCAAGTCCCAAAGGCCTTCCTTTTCCCAACCCCATCCGAGATTTAATGCCTGATCGCAATGGGTTGCAATCCACATGAGCAGGGCGAGGCCGACGAACATCAGGAAGACGCGGTTAACGCCCCGAAGCCGGGCAGCGAGGAACCGATCAGAGACGATTTAGCCTTGTCTCACGGCCAGAGGATGTCTGCAATTGGGCGGTCCCGCAGTAGCGGATTGCACCGCCAATACTCTGAACAACGCTGCTGCAACACCGTCAGCGGCGAGTTTCGAACCAATCGGTCGCATCCTCCCCGTAAAGCAACAGGATCGCCAACGCTTCCATCGCGAGCTGCAAAGCCGAGGTTGCGATGATCGCAGTATCATGCTGCGCCAGCGGTTGGATCAGCCCTGATCCGCGCAGAAACGCAAAGCTCGTCACGACGCCGAGAAGCCAACGCAGAGCCAGCGCACTGCGAGCAGCGCGCGACGCCGACAAGACCACCAGTAACATCAGGAACAAGGCCAGCCCCAGGCCCACTGCCCGGATCGCCTGGATCCGCATGACCAACGTCGTCATCGCCTCGGGTGCGATCGAAAAGGCGAAGCTCATCGTGCGTGTGGCGTAGTACGCCAGTGCCGCCGAAAACATCAGACTGATCGCGAACAAGACCGCGAACAACCGGATCGAGAGGGATGTCGCCAAATTGCCTGCTCCGGATGCGTAGCCTTATGCCACGTTGAAGCGCGGTTTAGCCCCTAAGACCTTCCTAGCCTTTAACAGCCGCGTAGAACTCGTCTTCCCTGCAGCCATCGGACAGTATCGTCGATCGAGGCAACGGACACATTTGAGGTCTTTTAGGTCGTTGCCAGCCGATCGGACTGCATAGTCAAGCGACAGTCCGGTATCCCGCCGCACTACCGCCCGGTGCGCACGACCGAAACGCTGTATTGTGGGGTAAGCGCGCAGTCCGAGGGCGCCGTGCCGAACGCTGCGTGATCCAGGCAATTTGCCGCAGATGCGAAGTTCGCCGCGATCGCGGCCCGCACGATCCCGTTGTCGCGCATCGACGCGTCCACGCCGCCGCCGTGGGCAGACGTGGTGATCTCTCGATCAAACAAAGTCTGCCCGTTGTCGACCCGCTCCAGGCGGTAGTGGAGCGTCACGCTCGTCGTGTTGCCGCTGCCGATGTGGAACGGCGTCTTGTCGCCCAGCCATGACACCACGAGCCGCTTACGCCCGGCTGCAGGCGCTGGTGCGAGGAGATTCATCTGCCGGAAGGTTTCGCTCAGCGCTGCATTGATGCTGGAACGCTTGGCCGCCGCTATGAAGTTTAGTGCCGAACTCTTTACGGTGGCGGGAAGGCCCTGAATCTCGCCGATCGTGACGTCGTGGAACAGAGGGTGCGACGATCCGACGGGTGTGGGCACCTCCGGTGCAAAGGGGAGCCCGATGGCCACCATGGAAATATCGTTCGACGATTTGGCGGGGGGAGCATCGATCGGCCCGACGTCGGTGGAAGCCGCCTGCCGGATCGCAAGCGAGATGCTCCGCGCCTTACCCCTATAGACGCTGACGCCCGCCTGCACGGTGATGCCTTTGCCCAGGTTCCAGACGGTGAAATCATCCTTCTTGTAGTCGCCCGGTCCAGGGTCTGCAGCGCCAGCGTTCAACCCCGGCCCAACTGCGGCCGCGATGTCACGGCCGGTAAGGCGAGTGCCCGCGGCGCCCGTAACTTGGCACACCGCGGTGAAAGCACCGGAGGTGTCGTGGGTGAGGACCAGCATCATACCACCCTTGCTGAACACATGGGGGAGCATCATCGGCCTGTTGCCGATCATCGCTACCGAGGGGACCGCGCGCTCGATCCACCCGCGCGCGACGGCCACTTTCGCAATGGCATTGAGGTCGGGAAAGCTGCCGCGGCAGGTCTCGTTGAATGCCTGGAGATAGACGGAAGGGCTCGGCTCGGGAGCGTCGGCCGCCGCGGCTGTCGCATAAAGGACCGTGATGGCCGTCAATCGGGATGCGCGAAGCATGAGGGGCATGATCGTCTCCTGTACCTCTGGAGGGCGCTAAGCCTTCATCCTTACGATCCGTTGAACGGGCGATCGGTTTTCGCGGCACGGCAATCTCCACGAAGTAGCGAGGCGATGCGTAGCCGTCGCACGGGGCTACGCGGGTTTTACGTCAATCCTCCAACCACGCGGCTGTGATCTCGCCCCTGTGCCCCTCCGGCGCCAGCACGGCGCGCAGCGCGTCCAGCAGAGCCGGCAGCGCCTGCATGAAAGCGTAAGGTGGATTGACGATGAAAAGGCCCGCGCCATTATAGATGCCGGGCTGATCGTCATCGTACAACCAATGTTCCACCACCAGCAATTTCGGGATGCCGAGCTTGCGTAATTGCGCCTTCCACCGCGAATGCGTGGCGCGGTCTTTCAGCGGATACCAGATCACCGTCACGCCATGCGCCCATTTGCGGTGAGCGGCGGCGAGCGTGGCCGTGATACGGTCGCGCTCATCGAGCTGCTCGTACGGCGGATCGACCACCACCACGCCGCGCGGGGTTCGGGTCGGCAGCATCGCCAGCCAAAGCTCGTAGGCGTCGCGCTCATGCACGGCAGCGGATGTACCGCGCATCACGCCGCGCAGGGTATAGGCGTCATCGGGATGTTTTTCGTTCAGGATGAGGAAGTCCTGCGGGCGCAGAAGCTGCGCCAGAACCCGCGGCGAGCCGGGGTAGAAGTGCGGCTCGGCCCCGACATTCACCGCCTGCACGACGGCGCGGTAGTCGTTGAGCAAGGCGTTCGGGTCGGCAAAGGTCCGCAGCACGCCCTGCGTGGACTCGCCGGTGCGCTGGGCATCCTCGCCGCCAAGGTCGTACAGCCCGCAGCCGGCATGGGTGTCGATCAGGGTCAAAGCGCCCTGTTTTTGCTGCAAGCCCCGCACGAGGGCGATCAGCAAGCTGTGCTTCACGACGTCGGCACTGTTGCCAGCATGGAAGGAATGGCGATAATTCATTGCAACTCAAAATCCTGACGATCTACCTTGATGCGTGCCGCTGGGCGCGGTTGCCGAGCGCGAGGCGACCGAAGTACCTGATCCGATGCCAGTATAAAGTCGGGCGGAAACCTTCAACGCACTTCTGAGCGAGGCTTCAAGCCCGCATTGGCGGTCGACACCTAGCGGAGAGGCGAGGCCCCGGCAGAGGCGCCGACCCAGCAGCAGACAATCACGCCCCTCCTCCCCTGCCCCAACTCGTTTTGGCGCTGATCAATCGCGACATCGGATACCGCGCCGAACTCCGAAGACGATTCGACTTGCGTTGGAGGCAGGCAGGTCCGTTGCACGCCGGCTGATGTTGCCATCAGTCGGCATGCAACGGCAGCCGATCACGCGGCTACAGGGACGGAATAGTCCATCGCGGCAAGATCGCTGAGCAGATCGGGACCGGTGGGCTTCCACCCCAGCCGCGCCTGCGTCCAAGTGCTCGATGCGACCATGTCGAGTGCGGCAAAGGGCGCCATCCAGCCGAAGTAGTGCTCGATCTCGTCGTTTCCGACCGAGCGGACTGGCAGTCCGGTACCTTTGCCGATCGCCTCGGCGATGGTGCGCGCATCGACGCCCTCTTCTGCCGAAGCGTGGTATCTCGCGCCTGGCTCGCCGCGTTCGAGCGCCAGAACGTAGAGCTTGGCGACGTCGCTGACGTGCGCGGCAGCCCAACGCGTGGTGCCCTCACCTAGATACGCCATCGCTCCGGCACGGCGCGCCTCCGCGATCAGCGGCGTGATCAACCCGGCCTTGGTGGTGTCGTGCACCTGCGGCAGCCGGATGGTGCGTACGTCGATGCGCCGGGCGATCAGCGCTGCGGCGGCGAGCTCGGTGACGATGCGCGGATTGGCGTGGAGCGGGTTGAGGACGTCCTCGGTCGCAGGACCGCCGTTCCGCGGCGTGCCGATGCCGATCCCCGAAGTGATCAGGATCGGCTTGTCGGTCCCCGCCAACGCATCGCCCATCGCCCTGATGTTGCGTTCGTCCTTCGCCGTGTTCGCGAGGAAGGCTTCGAAATTGTGGTCGAACGCGCAGTGGATGACCGCGTCGGCCGCAGCCACGCCACTGGCGAGCGTCTCCGGCCGTTCCAGGTCGCCACGATGAACTTCGACGCCAGCCCGCTCGAGCTGCTGGGCACCGGCGTCGGACCGCGTGAGCCCGAGCACGTGGTGGCCGCGGCCGAGCAGTTCGGGGATGACGTGGGAGCCGATAAAGCCGGTCGCACCGGTCACAAAAACACGCATGGGAAATCTCCTTGTTGCCTGGCGACCATATTCAACCCCTCGTCTACGTGTTAAAGTAGTGATCTTATCGTGGTATAAGCTTCAACAGGATCGATCATGGCCAGCGACGTGTCCAATCCGCTCGGGACCTATCTGCGGGATCGCCGTACCCGGCTCGACCCTGCGGCGTTCGGGTTTGCGGGCGGACGGCGCCGCACGCCGGGTTTGCGCCGCGAGGAGGTGGCGAGCCGCGCGAACATCAGCCCGACCTGGTACACTTGGCTCGAGCAGGGCCGCGGCGGTGCGCCATCGGCCGACGTCCTCGATCGCATCGCGAGGGGGCTGATGCTTACCGAACCGGAGCGCGAGCACATCTACATGCTCGGCCTCGGCCGTCCGCCGGAGGCACGCTACCAGCCTGTCGAGGGGATCACCCCGCGGCTCCAGCGCGTGCTCGACGGGATGGTGCTGAGCCCGGCGATCATCAAGACGGCGATGTGGGACGTGGTGGGCTGGAACCGAGCGGCCGCGGTGCTGCTGACCGACTATGCCAAGCTGCCGCGGGAGGGGCGCAACATCCTGCGGCTGATGTTCGGCAGCGACCATGTCCGTGCCCGCAATGCCGATTTCGACAGCATCGCCCGCTTCGTGGTGGGTGCGTTTCGCGCCGATGTCGCACGCGCGGGCGCCAGCACCAGCGTCGAGGTCACGAAGCTGGTCGCCGAACTGTCCCGGCTCAGCCCGGAGTTCGCGGCGATGTGGGAGGACAACGACGTGGTCGCCCATGGCGACGGGCTGAAGCGCATCCATCATCCCGATGCGGGGCTGCTCGCGATGGAGTTCTCGTCGTTCGCCGTCGAAGGACGCCCCGAACTTGGCATGATCATCTACAACCCCGCCTCACCAGATGATGCCGAGCGGCTGCGCGTCCTGCTGAGCGGTGCCGACGACTGACTGGAATTGACGACGCCGGCGCGGTTCACGAAAACGCCGACGCTGACGGATGCGGAAGGTTGGCAATGGAAAAGATCGGCTTTGGTGGCGGGTGCCATTGGTGCACCGAGGGCGTGTTTCAGGCGCTCAAAGGCGTTTATCAGGTGGATCAGGGATTTATCCAATCCGAGGCCCCTTGGGACACATGGGCGGAGGGCGTGCTCGTGAGCTTCGATCCCACGGCCATAAGCCTGGCGACGCTCGCCGAAGTCCATCTCAGGACCCATTCGGCGAACGGGACCTACTCCCCTGGCGGGAGGTATCGAAGTGCAATCTACGTCGTAGATACGCAGCAGCGCGAGATAGCCGCACGGACGATCGCACGGTTTGCATCGGAGTCGGGCAAAGGTCCCCGGACGCTGGTTCTTCCGCTCGTCGGTTTCAGACCCTCTGAAGCACGCTACCAAAACTACTATCGGACTGATCCAGACAGGCCGTTCTGTCGCCGCTACATCGATCCCAAGCTGGACTATATCCGGCACCATTTCGCCGATGTTGCCCTCCCCGATGCCGCGGGGCACCAGGCATAAGCGGCGACGTGCCGCTCGCCCGGTTCGGCCGTCCCTTCACCTCAGCCGTTCCACCGATACAGGGTGTCCAGCGGTCCGATTAACCTGTCGAATTGACTGAAATTTAACCCCAAAACGGCATCCATGCGATGCGCTCCTGGGGGAAGCCCCAGGGAGTAATGTTGATGCCGCATGGTGATGGCGTGCTGCCGCGTTGGGCTGTCACGCGCTGGCTGGTCGAGTGTGCTGGTGAAGTTCCGGCTGAAATCCGCCCTTCACTCGTTCAGGGGTTGTATGGATCACTCCCGATCTTTCTGGGCGGGGTGTTCAACACCATTCTAGTCTCCTCGATCGTGGCTACCCGTCTTCCCAAACCCGCGTTCCTGCTCTGGGCAGCGCTGGAGGTCGGCTTGGCGGCGCTGCGCCTGCCGCTGCTTATCAAAGGAGCCCGCGCCGCGAAGAGTGGAGGCCCCGCGCATATCGACCTATACATATTGGCTGCGGTATGTTGGGCTGCCTCGGTAGGCTATGGGTGCTTCATTACCGTGCTGAGCGGTGACTGGCTCGCCGCAACGCTCGTCGTCCTCTCCGCGGCGGCGATGACGGGCGGCGTGGCATTTCGGAACTTTGCGGCCCCTCGGCTCGTGACGACCATGATCCTTCTCAGCCTCGGGCCGTGCGCGATCGCCGGGGTCATATCCGGCGAACTGATCATGCTCGCGACGGCATTCCAGATTCCGATGTACATCTACGCCATGACGCATGCCGCCTATCGTCTGAACGCCATGCTGGTCCAGACCATGCGGTCCGAGCGCGAGAACGGGCGTCGCGCGCGGCATGACACCCTGACAGGCTTGTTGAACCGTGCGGGTCTCGAGGAAGTCGTTGCTCGCCGCGCAGGCACGACTACGGGCGCCACGCTCTTCTACATCGACCTCGACGGCTTCAAAGCGATCAACGACAGGCTCGGCCACGCGGCGGGCGATCAACTTCTCGTCGAAGTCAGCGACCTGATGAGACAGGTGACCCCTGCAACGGACGTCGTCGCCCGGATGGGAGGCGACGAATTCGTCATTCTGGCCGACGAGACGGACGCTGCCACCGCTCGTCAAACCGGACAGCGTCTCATCGACACGCTGTCCAGCACGTCATTCTTGTTGAACGAAACCGCGGTGACGGTCGGTGCGAGCGTAGGCATCGCGATAAAATCGGATGCTCAGCCGGACTTCTCGACCCTGCTGCTTGAGGCGGACAGGGCCCTGTACGATGCAAAGCTAAAGGGACGCTCCTGCGCTGTGCTCGCTTCCGTCACGTCGCCAAGCCTATGCCTCGCCGCCGATCAAGGCTTAGACGTCCAATCCAGTAGATCAGCAGCCTGCTGAAACGGCCACCTGCGACAGACCACCGCTAAGCGGTGCTAGGAAACCTCGAAAGTGGTCGGGGTCGGGCAAGGTCCCGCCTTGGCACGCGACACCCTGGCGCCCGCCAACATGCTTTTTACGAGCGTGCATCGGAAAAAATCACAGGCACTTTTTCAGGTCCGGTATTGACCGGTCATCGTCGAGCCCGCGCATCACGCAAGACCGGCTCCAGCGTCACCAGCGCGACGTCGTTGCTGCGCATCGGTATTGCGACAAAGGCGCTGCCGCGCGCGCCGATCTTCACCACCTTGTCCTGTTCGGGCAAATCCGCGGTCGCCTGTTGGAGACGACCGAGTTGCGCGGCGTCGAGCGCCTTCGGCATCCCCATGTCGATGTACAGCGAGAGCGGATCGTTGCGCCGATAGCCGGTCTTGCGCACCACCAGCCGATAGGTGCCGGCCGGAACATGCGCGAAGCGGAAGGCAATCGGCTTGCCCGCGGTAGCCGGGACCAGACGCGTGTAGAACGGCTTATTGCTGACCGACTGGACCGGTTGCTGCCAGTCCCAGACCAGCGCGGCGATCCGCCGGCCATCGGCGGCGGCCATGACATAGTCGTCGGTCACCGGGATCGTCCGGCCCTGCAACGCATGCAGGTATTTATACGCGAACCACGCGGGTTTGCGGATGCCCTCTCGGTTCGTCAGTCCGAAGCCGCCGTGAAACGGCGTCGGCGGCGGTCCGGGCTCCTCGAACAAGTCGGTGTAGGTCCAGTAGCTCATGCCCTGCGCCAGCCCTTGCGACTGCTTCAGCTTGGTGAGGATGTACGGTGCGCTGATATAGCTGTCGTGGACGAAGTCGCGCGGCGTGTAGCTCGTGCTCCACTCGGTGAAGAACAGCGGCAGACCGGGATAGGCCGAGGCATCGATCTGCGCGCGGACGTTGCGCACGTCGCCGATGACCCCGTCGGGCGACGGCGAAAGCTTGGTATCCTGCTTGCCGTCCTCGTCGAGAAAGCCGCCATCGACACCGTAGGTGTGCGTCGTGACGAAATCGATCGGCACGTTGTTGAGCTTGGTGAACTTCAGGAGCTCGGGCACCCAGGCGGCGCCCGCGGTCGACGGCCCGCCGACGCGCAGCGCGGGATCGATCGCCTTGATCGTCCGCGCGGTGTTGGCATAGAGGTCGAAATACGCCTGCTGGTCCGCCTTCTCCCAGAAGCCGGCAAGGTTGGGTTCGTTCCAGACCTCGAAATACCACCGCCGCACCTCTTCATTGCCGTAGCGCTGACGAACGTGGCGGACATACGCGTCGATCAGGTCGCGCCACAGTTTCGGGTCGGGATGCGACGTGTTCCCCTTCCAGTAGAAGATCGTCTGCTCCGACGTCCGCATCGCGCTGGGCGTGAAGCCGAGCTCGACGAACGGCCGGATATGCTTGGCGAGCAGCGCGTCGTACAATTGGTCGATCCTGGTCCAGTCGTAGACGATCCTGCCATCGGCCTTCCGCACCGTGCCGAGCACATCGTGGAAGATGTCGTGGAAGCGGACATAGCGGAAGCCGAGTTCGTCGACCGCGGTCTTGAGCTGCGCCTGGCTGTCGCGGCGGATCAGCGTGCCGGGAAAGTCGGACCCGACCGACAGATCGAACGCGCGGTCGACCCGTGCCGCCGCCGTGGCGACATCGATGCTGACGGTCCGCTTAAGCTCGGCGGGTTCGGCCGAGACGCCCGACGGCGATGCAACGACCGCGACCGCCGCCATGAGTGCCCACCGCATATCCAACTCCCCGCCGTCTTCTGTCTTCTAGGTACCGTAGTGGTAGCGCAATCAGTTGCTCAACTAAGCCAGTCCGGTAAGCCCGTGACCGTCGATCCGCAGGACCGGCACGAACGGGCTGCGACCGCGCGCCAGGTCGACATGAAGCCCGGCGCGATCCTGGCGGTGCGCGCACGTACCGGCGCCGAGCAACGTCACGCGCTCGATCGCCGCGCCCTTCAACCGACCGCTGCCGAGTGCGCCGATCGACACGGAGCCTTCGGGTTTGCCGAGGACGAGCGCGTAGAGCACGCCCTTGTTCGTCGTGAAGCGGATGTCGCGCGACGTGAACTGGCCCTCACTGCCCTCGTTCTGCATCCCTTCCTGAACCTTGGCCGGTCCTTCGCCATAACTCCGCCACGGCCGCGAGCCGAAGATCGCCGCGTCGTTGATCGCCATCCACGCCGCCATGCCGTCGAGGATACGCTCCTCCTCGCCGTCGATCGAGCCGTCGCCAGGTTGCGGAATCGAGAGCAGCAGATTGCCGTTCTTCGACACCACGTCGGCGAGCCGCTGGATGACCTGTTCGGCGGTCTTGTAGCTTTTGTCGTTGAGCCGCGCGACGTTGTAGAACCAGTCGCCGATGCAGGTATCGGTCTGCCACGGCTCGTCCCACAAATGATCGGTGAAGCCGCGTTCGACGTCCTGGACGATACCGAACCGCTCGTTCGGCTTGAGCATCTTGCCCGTCAGGACCACGTCGATCTTGCCGTGCCAGGCGATCGAGCGGTTGTAATAATCCGCCGCCGCCTGCAGCCCGATCGGACCGAACGGCAGGCCGTAATCGTCGAAATAACAGAAGTCCGGCCGGTATTTCTCGACAAGATCTGCCTGACGCAACAGCCACTTCGCAGCGTAGCCCGGATGCCCCGGCGGCCCGGTCTCGACCCATTGCCCGTCATGCGCATCGTGCCACGCGTTCATCGCTGCGATCGTGTCGATCCCGGCGGGGAGCACAGCATGCGCGCCGGTGTACAGCTGCTGTGGATCGAGCCCGTCCCACCATGTCCCGCTCCCGTCGCTCGCGCGGCGCGTGAACGCATCGTAGCGCTGCCCCTTCAGAGGACCAACGGGGTCGAAGCCATACGCGGTCTGATACCAGTGCCAGCTGTGCGCGGCATGGTTGGAGACGCCGAACTTCAGTCCGGCGCGCCGGGCCGCGCCCGCCCAGCTGCCGACGATGTCGCGCTTCGGCCCGACCCGCAGCACGTTCCAGGCGTGATACCGGCTGTCGTAGCAATCGAGATTATCGTGATGGCAGGCGAGCGACACGAAATACTTCGCGCCGGCGCGCTTGTACCGGTCGATCAGCGCGTCCGGATCCCAGCGCGCCGCGGTCCAGCGGTCGAGGATGTCCAGCATGCCCGTCTTCGTCGGATGACCATAGGTCTTGAGGTGATGCTCGTAGGCCGGATGGCCCTGCATGTAGAGGAACCGGCCGTACCAGTCGCCCTGCTCGGGCACCGACTGCGGCCCCCAATGCGACCACAGCCCGAGCTTCGCGTCGCGAAACCAGTCGGGGTAGCGATAGTGATCGACCAACGACTCCCAGCTCGGCTTCACCGGCCCGCGCGCGAGGCCCATCGGGCTTTGCGCCAGCGCGTGCGTCGCTGGACCGATCGCGGCGAGCCCCGCCAGCACGCCGCGTCGGTCGAGCGCCATGCTCATCGCTCGCCGATCGAGGTACGGACCGCGGCGAGCGCCAGCGGACGCATCACCGCATAGCCCGCAGGCGTCGGATGGACGCCGTCGCTCGCGAGCCCCGGCTTCATCGCGCCGTCCTTGGTCGCCAGCGCGGCATAATAGTCGACGAAGACGAAGCCGTTGCGGCGCGCATAGGCGTGCAGCCACGCGTTCAGCGCGCGGACCTGCGGCACCGGACGTTTGTCGGGGCTCCACGGAAACGCCGCCGCGGGGGGCACCGACGCGAGGATCACCTTGATCCCGTGCGCGCGCGCGAGTTCGGCCATGGTTTCGATATTGCCCTGCACGGTCGCCATCGTCGCCGCGCCGGTGTTGCCGGCGATGTCGTTGGTCGCGGCCATGATGTGGACCGCACGCGGCTTGAGCGCGATCACGTCCTGTCGGAAGCGGACCAGCATCTGCGCGGTGGTCTGCCCGCCGATCCCGCGATCGACGAGCCCGTCGGTGAACAGGTCGCAATCCGCGCCGATCCAATTGTCGGTGATCGAGTCCCCCATGAACACCACGCGCACCGGTTTGCCCGACGCCAGGACCTCGCGGTTCTGCGCCTGGTACCGACACAGCTGCCCGAAATCGCGCGTCAGCATGTGGAGCTTCCACGCCTGCCACCCGGCACCATCGCTAGGCTTGGGATGCGACGGACACGGATCGGCGACGATCCCGACCGGGTCGCGGGCGTACGGATCGCCGGGCAGGTCGACCTGCGCGAACGCGGGGCTCGACACCGCCGCAAGCGACAGCGCGAGCGTGCGAAGACCGCGCGCGCCGATCATGGTCGGCCGACGATCTTGACCAGCCCGGCCACAGCCTGCCCGGTCGGCAGCGGACCCGATGGGGTCAGCCGCCCGGCGCGGTCGTCCCAGTGCAGCGCGGATTTCACACCTTTTCCACCCGTCTTGCCGGCGCCCTTGCCGTCCCGATAGGCGTTGGTCACGCCGTCATCGTCGTACAGCGTAAAATTGCCGTCCGCGCCCGGATACACGCGGATCTCGGACAGCTTCTGCGCGGTGGCGGTGCTCGGCACCTGGACGCCCATCGGGATGATCGAGCCCGCCCGCACGAACAGCGGAACCCGCGAGATCGGCGCGGCGACGTCGATCGTCTGCCCGCCACTGTGCCGCGCGTTGGTCCAGTAATCATACCAGTCCGCGCCCGCGGGCAGATAGACCGAGCGGTGCGTCACGCCCTGATCGGTGACCGGCGCCACCAGGAAGGCCGACCCGAACATGTATTCGTCGCCCATATTCGCGACCTTGGGATCGTTCGGGAAATCCATGAACAGCGCACGCATCATCGGCGCGTTGCTCTCGTAGGTCTTGCGGCCGAGCGCATAGATATACGGCATCAGCGTATAGCGAAGCCGCAGAAAATCGGCGAGCAGCGGTTCGGCCGCGGTGCCGTATTCCCACAGCGCGGTGCCGGGACGCTGGCCGTGGATGCGCAGCGTCGGGGTGAACACGCTGTACCCGAACCAGCGCACGAACAGCTCGGGATAGTCGGTATAGCCCGGCGCCATCGCGGTCGCGCCGGCCGGATCGACCAGCACGGGGCGTTCGGCCTTGGGCCCGTTCGGCCATTGCCAACCGCCGATATCGCTGCCCCAATAGGGGATGCCGGTCGCGGTGAAATCGAGGCCGGTCGGCACCTGCCGCTTGAGCGCCTCCCAGGTCGCCTGGATATCCGACGACCAGAACAACGCGCCGTTGCGCTGCGCGCCCAGATAGGCGGCGCGCGCGAGGATCAGGTTGCGCATCGTCGGGCGATCGCGCGCCGATCCTTCCGCGACGCTGGTGGTGTGCAGCAGCGGGAAGACGTTGTGATAGCGATCGCCCGACCCGATCGAGAAATAATGGCCGTCGGGGACGAGGTCGGGCTCGGTCTCGTCGAGCCAGATCCAGTCGAACCCCTGCGAGATGATGTTGTCGCGGATCCGGTCCCAATACCAGGCACGCGCGTCGGGGTTGGTCGTGTCGATCAGCCCGCCGGTCCGGTCCGAGCGGATCGGCAGGCCGTTGACGACGCTGCCGTCCTTCTCGTGGAGCAGCCAGCCCTTGTTCGACAGCATGTCGAAATAGCGCGATTCGGGCTCGTAGCGCGGCCACACGCTGATGATCGAGTGCATCCCCATCGCCTTCAGCTTGGCGTTCATGCCCTTGGGGTCGGGGAAATAGGTGTGATCGATGTCCATCTGGCCCATCCGGGTCCAGTGGAACCAGTCGAGCACCATCGCGTCGAGCGGCAGGCCACGGCGGCGATAGCCCTCGGCGACCCCCAACAGCTCGGCCTGCGTTTCGTAGCGCGCCTTGCTCTGCAACAGCCCGAATGCCGCCTTGGGCGGCAGCGGCGTGGCGCCGGTGAGCCGCGCATAGCCGGCGTAGAGCTCGTCGGTGGTCTTGCCCGAGATCACGAAGAACGACACGCGCTCGCCGACGTTCGACTGCCAGTGCGTCGAGCCGTGGAGGCCGGGCGACACGGTGGTCTGCGACGGATTGTCCCAGACGATACCGTAGCCCTTGTTGGTCACCATGAACGGCACGCAGACCGTCTCGCCCGCGGGCGCATCGTAATTGTGCCGGCAATCGATCGTCCGGCCGCGCAGGTCGAGCACGCCCTCCTGGTTCTGGCCGAGCCCGTAATAATGCTCGTCGGTGGGCGCCGCGAACTGCGCACCGACGCGGAACGTCTTCTCGTCGTTGACCGTGTGCGGCGCCATCTCCCAGCCCGTCATGCGGGTCAGCAATGTGCCATCGGCGCCCCGGACGGTTACCGCGACAGGCGGCAGCGACGGCGCGAAATAGCGTTCCATCTGGCTCGGCGCCTTGGGCCAGGGCTGCGCCTCGACGGTCAGCGCCAGCGCGGACGAGGTGAAGACATCGGCGCCGGCGTCGCTACGCCGTGCCCAGCCTGCCGCGTCGGGCTTGGCGTTCGGTCCCGGCCCCGGTGCTGCGGTGGCCTCACCGCGATCGGTCGAGATCGTCACGCGGACGATGTTCGGCGCATACGCCTCGACCGCGACGAAACTGCCGTTGCGCTCGACCGTCGCGATCGGATCGGCCCAGGCCGCGGTCGAGACCAGCAGCGCCCCCAACGAGAGCAGGCCGCCGACGCGGCGTGAACGAAACGTACTCGTTGGCACGGAAGATATCGGTCGCATATGCTCGTCCTCTCCTTCGGCGGTAGACCCGCCGACTGGTATCGCTACCCTAAATGAAATTCTCGTCATGCAAAGGCCGCTTGCCGGCGGTTGTGTGCGGTCGCTCAGCGGTAATGGCCCATCGTCACCTTGAGCACTTGCGGCCTGTCGAGCAGATTGAGACCATAGTCGGTCTGGTCGCCGTTCCACACCCGCGCCATCACCCAGCGCCCGTTCTCGAAGCCGCCTTCCTCGACGCGCACCACCATGCCGCCGGGCTTGCCGTCGGCACCGTCGATGTTCACGCGGACATGATCGCCGACCAGCAGGAACTCGTCGGCGGAGAGTTGCGCGACCGCGACGCCGCCGATCGGTTCGTTCGCCCAGGGCGCGGGGTCGGACTTGAGCCAGGTCCAGTCCTTCATCCCGAACTGCCACTCGCCCCAGCTCGCGCTGACCTTCCAGCCGCCCATCCGGGTCGAGACCATCGTGCCGTCATCGGGCTTGGCAGCGCCCCAGGTCGGCCGTTCGAACGCGATCCGCGCCCAGTCGCGCATGATCGACCCGAACATCCGATAGGCGAGCGCGAGCGGTTCGAGCGTCTTCTCGTCAAGATCGCGCGCGCCGAGCGGGTAGTTGAAATAGCCGGTGTCATCGAGGCCGAACGGCGAGTAGCCGATCGCGCCGCGCCCCAGCGCCGGATAGATGAAGCGGTGGAATTCGCGTGCGTTGCCGATCTCCGGCACCATCAGCGCATTGTCGGCGCGCGCGTATTTGTCGAGATACTGGACGACGTTGCCCGCATCGCGATCGTAGATGTCGGGCGCTTGGAAATCGATATGCGGGGACGCCGCCTTCCAGATGTCGAGCACGTCCTGCTGCGGCCCCCCGCTCGCGACGCCGTCGGGATCGGGCACGTTCGAGGGTCCCGACAGGCTGGCGTTGACGTACATCGGCAGCGGCTTGACCGCCTTGCCCGCCGCCGCGATCGCGTCGACATAGGCGGCGACGTACCAGCTGTTGAACGCGCGATCGGCTTGCGCGCCGAACGCCTGCGCCCAGGTACCGCGCTTGCCGGTCGCGCGGGCGAGCGCGGCGGGAATGGTCTGCGCGAACAACGCGTTGCCGGTCGCCGAATAGTCGCGCGGATTGCGATAGCTGCCCGTTTCGTTTTCGGGCTGGACCAGGATCACGGTGTTCTGGCGATCATGGTCGCGCAGATATTCCATCACCTTGACGAACGCGCGCCGGTCCGCGTCGAGCGTCGCCTTGCCGTGCGCGCTGAGCACGCCGTGATCGCTGCCGTCGCGCGTCTTCATCCGCGGGAAGCGCCGGTTGTCGAGCTTCACCCAGTCGGGCGTGTACGCGAGACCGGTATTCTTCCACGTCCCGAACCACAGCAGCACCACCCGCATGTCATGCCCCCGCGCCTGATCGAGCAGCGCCTGGAGGAACGACAGGTCGAACTGTCCCTCGCGCGGCTCGACCTGCTGCCACGCGATCGGTACCTCGACGGTGTTCGCGCCGATCCGGTCGAGCACCGGCCACGCGGTCTTGAGCGCGTCGGGATAGTTGCTCGAATTGTTGACCTGCCCGCCCAGCATCGTGAACGGCGCACCATCGACGATCAGCGCATGTCGGCCGTTGCGCGTCTCGATATGTGGGACCGTCGTGGCCCGCCCGGGTGCGACTTGCGCGAGGACGGGATGCGCGGCGCCGAGCGCCGCGATAACTAGAAGTCGCCGGATCATTGAACCTCCTTGGGGTCGCCGTAGAACAGGCCGCGCCCGTCCGTGCCGAGATAGACGCGGCCCTCGCGCCGCGGATCGCCGGAGACGACGCGGTAACGGCCACCCCAGCGATGATCGTCATCGTCGATCCGCGACCAGCTCTGGCCGTCATCGACCGAGCGCCAGACCCCACGCACGCCGTCATGCGTACCGACCGCGAAGACCGCGTCCTTGCCAAGGCCGTAGAGTTCAACGCTAAGCGTCTCGCTGACAGGGGCAAAATTACTGCCATAGTCGATGCTGCGGAACAGGCGGTCGCCCGCCTGCAGCCACAGCGCTCCAGCGTGCCCCGGCACCGCAAGCAGCGCGCTCTGTGCTTCGCGGCCCTGCCGGCCAATCGCCCGAAGCTGCGCGGGCAGACCGTGGCCCGCGACGGGCGCGAAACTCGCGGCGGCATCGCGCGACAGCAGCACCCGGCCCCGCTCGACATCGACCGCGTAGAAAATCCGTGGATCGCGCTTGTCGGCGACCGCCCGCGTCTTGCCCGGCAGTCCGCGCACCGGTATCCAACTGCGGCCGCGATCGCGCGTCACCTGCGGGATCGGCGTCGCGACCACCATCGTCGCACCATCCGCCGACACCGTGATCGGCCAATCGCCGTTCAGGTCCTCGCGTCGGGCGGGCGTGCCCATCGGCGGCACGGTCACCATCGCCCAGCTCCGGCCGCCATCCTCCGAACGCCCCAGCGAGCCATCGCGCGGTCGGTCGAGATACAGGCTGCCGCTGCGCGCGATCACGTTCGGCGCCATCCCGGCATAGTCGAGCGCGTTCGTGTTCGACATGTACGGGTTCACGAAGGTCGGCTGCGGCGATCGGTCGAGATCGTCGTGGACGAAGCCCGCCAGATCGCCGAAGCCCGAGATCAGCGGTGCGCCACCGGTCGGCGACACGAGCGTGATGATCGCGGTCTGCTCAATGCCGCGAACCCAGGGCGCCCAGTTGATCCTGCCTGGATTGGTCGCATTCCGCGCCGCATAGACGGTCGCCCCGGTCGTATAGACCATCCGCGCGGGATCGAACGGATCGATCGCCAGCCCCGAGATCCAGTGCCCGAAATCCGCGCCCTTGCCCTCGTGCAGCAGGAACGGCGTCGCCGAGACGTCGCGCCGGCTGCGCGGACCGAGATCGTCCCAGCTGCGGCCGTCGTCGTGGCTGATCCACACCGAGTCACCGTGGCGATAGCGATCGACCGAGCTGACCGCGACGGTCCCGGTCTGGCGTCTCGATACCGCGACGCCGAGAAACGCGCCTTCCGCACCGGTCGCGCGCCAGGCGGGGGGGGTGACGTCGCGCCCGCTCCCGTCGGGGCTGTAGCGCCATACCGCCCCCGTCGCGATGCCGCTCGGTCCCAGACCACTCGCATAGCCCACCCACAGCACGCCGCGGCGATCGATCACGCCCTTGCCGGCGAACAGCCGCGGCCCCTCTACCGCATGCCACGTCAGTCCGGCGTCGTCGGAGCGGTAGAGATTGGCCGCGCCGGAATCCGCTACACCTGCCCAGAGCCTGCGCGAACCCCCGCCCGGACGCTCGCCCGGACGCCCGCTCGTCGGGTCGATCGCCACGAACGAGACGCCGCCATGCGTTGTCCGCGAAGCCGGTTTGCCAAGCCCCGCGACCGGGAAACCCGCCACCTTCGCCCAGGTCGCGCCCGCGTCACTGCTGCGCCACAGGCCGTCATGGCGCGATCCGAAGAACAGCGTCTGCGTCTGGTTGGGATCGACCGCGAGCCGTTCGCCCATGCCCCGGCCGTCCTCGTTGCCCCCCATCGCGAACGGCACGGGGGTAGTCCGCCACGAACGCCCGCGATCGGTCGACCGCAGGATCGCCGCGGGCTGGCGCGCGCCCACGCCAGCCGCCATGTAGACGATGTCGGCATTATGGGGATCGGGCGCGATGCTCTCGATCCCCATATAGCTCGACGTCGCGGTGCCGTCCTGCAACGCCGACCAGCGCTGCGTCGCGTCGTCCCACCGGTACGCACCGCCCATATCCGTCCGCAGATAGGCAAGCCCGCGCTCGACCTCGCTGAACACGATATTCGGCGCATAGCCGCCCGCCCCGACCGTGACGTTGGTCCAGCGATACGGAACGGCATCCGGCGACCGGCTCCAGCCCGGCGCGGACACTGTGATCAGTAGCGCCGCCGAGAGGCATTGAAGGCCGCGACGTCGGGCGGCGATGCGGATCATGGCGCGATCGTCGCCGCGCAATGCTGCGCGATGAACTGCTCGTGCGTCGGCATCGCGTCGGCGGTCTTGCCGATCATGTCGCGAACATGGTCCATGAACCGCGTGGATTCTTCGGGTGGCAGCGCGGCAACCAGCGGATCGGTCGACACCGGGCGCACCCCCTGCCCGAGCAGCACCGCGATCCAGCCATCGGGCGTGAACAGTTCGCCCTGTTCGCGGAACGTCCGTGCCTTGCCCGACCAGAGATCGAGCTTGGCTTGCAGCGTATCCGGGATCGTCATCGTCCGGCAGTGGTTCCAGAACGTCGAATCCGACCGCTCGGTCGCATGATAATGGAGGATGATGAAATCGCGGATCTGTGCATATTCGCGCAGCATCACGCGGTTATATTCGGCGATCTCGATACCGCCGAACCCCCGGTCCGGAAACAGCGCCATCAGCCGCGTGATACCCGACTGGATCAAATGGATGCTGGTCGATTCGAGCGGTTCCAGGAACCCGCCGGACAGCCCGATCGCAACGCAGTTCTTTTCCCACAACCGCTCGCGGCGACCAGCGACGAACCGCAACTGGCGCGGCTCCGCCAATGGCTTGCCGTCCAGCCCGGCGAGCAGCGCGTGCATCGCAGCGTCGTCGTCGACATGGTCGCTGGCATAGACATGGCCGTTGCCGACGCGGTGCTGGAGCGGGATCCGCCACCGCCAACCGGCCGTCTCGGCGGTCGCGCGCGTATACGGCGTCAGCGTTCCCTGCCGTTCGCTCGCCACCGCCCAGGCGCGATCGCACGGCAACCAATGCTGCCAGCTCGTGAACGGCACCCCCAACGCATCGCCGAGCAGCAACGACCGGAACCCGCTGCAGTCGATGAACAGTTCGCCGTCGATGCGGCGATCGCCGTCGAGCCGCAAACCGGTGATGAAGCCCGTCTCGGCATCGCGGTCGACCGCCGCTACGCGTCCCTCGACGCTCACGACGCCCGCTTCTTCGGCCATCGCGCGCAGAAACTTCGCGTACAGCGCGGCGTCGAAATGAAACGCATAGGACAGCGTCGACAGCACCGATTGCGGATTGCTCGCCGGGCGCGTGAACCGCCCTTTCCGCGCGGCGACCGCGGACAGGCAATAATCGCCGATCGGGCCCGGATCGCCGCCAAGGTTCGCCTGCCGCAACCACAGCTGATGGAACGAGACGCCCTCGATATCGCGGCCATGCGTACCGAACGGATGCAGATAGGAGTCGCCCAGCCGCCGCCAGTCGCGAAATTCGATCCCCAGCTTGAACGTCGCGCCGGTCGCGCGGACGAGCGCGTCCTCGTCGATCCCGAGCATCCGGTTGTAATCGCGTAGCGACGGGATCGTCGCCTCGCCGACCCCGACCGTGCCGATGTCCTCGGATTCGACCAGCGTCACCGCGACACCGGTCGCGACGAGACGCGACAATGCCGCGGCGGTCATCCACCCGGCGGTCCCGCCACCGACGATCACGACCTTGGTGATGCGCGCCGCCGGCGTACCGGTCATGCGGGTGCCCGCGCGCCGAAACGATGCGTCTGCGCATAATCGACCAGCGCACGGTTCGACGGCAGGTTGGCGATCGCATACTGCGCCTGCCGCTGCACCTCGGCGAACGCGCGCCGCGCATCGTTGTGATAGCGCAACGCCCCAGCCTTCGCGCTCAGGTCGGTCTTCCAGCCCATCCCGTACAGGACATATTGCCAGCTCGCGTCGGTGAAGATGTCGACCTGCCCGTCGATATCGAGTTCGTTGGGCGGCCGGAACCGCCAGCGGTCGAGCAGTTCGAGCAGGCTGTCCGGGACTGACGAATCCGCCACGTTGTCGCGCCAGAACGCCGTGTCGCGACGTTCCGAGATGCAGTAATGCAGCTTGATGAAATCGAGCGCGCGTTCGTAGCGGCGCAGCATATTCGCGTTGAACTGCCGCGCGGACGTCTCGAAATCGCCGCCCCAGGGGAACAGGTTGGCGATCATCCCCGCCGACACCTCGGCAAACGCGATCCCGGTTGCTTCCAACGGCTCGAAGAACCCGCTCGACAGCCCCACTGCGACGCAGTTCTTGTACCAGTTGACCTCGCGGTAGCCCGCATCGAACTTGAAATGGCGCACGTCGGCCTCGTCGCCGCCGGCCCCCAGATAGCCGCGCAACACCCGCTCGGCGGTCTCGTCGTCGCTGTGATCCGACGAATAGACGTGACCGATACCGCGCCGGCGATCGAGCCCGATATCCCAGATCCAGCCCGATTCCTGCGCGGTCGAGATGGTGTACGAGGCGATCGGCTCATCCCGCCGCGCATAGGGCAACTGCGCAGTGATCGCGCGGTTGCAGAACAGCACATCGCGACACGATCGGTACGGTATCTTCATCGCCTTGCCGATCAGCTCGGCGCGAAATCCCGTGCAATCGATGTAGAGATCGGCGTCGAGCAGACCGTTCTGCTCAGTCCGCACCCCGCCGATCGCACCATCCCCATCGAGCAGCACTTCGGTGACGGTATCGGTCAGGTGCCGCACGCCGTTCTTCACGCCCTGCTCGCGCAACAGCCCGGCGAGCGCCACCGCATCGAAATGGAACGCGTAGTTGAGCGGCCCGACATAATCCGGGTTGGTTGCCAGTTTCGGCGCCCGCATCTGGTCCGCGGCTTTCTTCTGCGGGTTGGAAACCTCGTCCCAATTGTCCGGACCGCCATAGCCGAGCAACCAGTAGGGCAGCAGATCCAGCCCGTCGCTCGCATCCGCGATCTGGAAGGGATGCAGGTAATGATCGGTACGACCTTGGCCGGGCTCATGGCGCCAATGGACGAATTTCGCCCCCTGCTTGAACGTCGCACCGCAGCGGCGGACCAATTCGGCCTCGTCGATACCGATCGTCGCCAAGGTCCGCCGGATGGTCGGGAACGTCCCCTCGCCCACCCCGAGAATGCCGATATCGCGCGACTCCACGAGCGTGATCGAGACCCCGCCCGCAAGGTCGGCACCGAGACGCTTGGCCAGATAGCCAGCGGTCAGCCACCCGGCGGTACCGCCGCCGACGATCAGGATTCGCTTGCGCATCGCGCCCTCCGCTCGATCGCCGGCCGACCGCGTGTCGACCGGCGATGCATCATCGTCAGAAGGCGAGGTTGATACCAGTGCTGATCCGGCGATCGGCCTGGAACCAGCTCCGGCCAACCAGTTCACCACCGGGATAGCCGCCCATCAGCGTGCGCTGGGTGGACGCGGTCAGGTTGGTGCCCTGCACGCCGAACGAGAACTGGTCGTTCACCTTGAAGCGAATACCGGCATCGACCGACCCGTAGTTGCCACCATAGATCGGCAGCGCGATCTGCGTTGTGGCATCGTTGCCGCCATCCTGATTGCTGACGACACCCGGCGCACTGTAGTAGGTGTACGTGCCGTTCGTCCCGTTGCTGTTCGTCGACAGCAGGTACCGCGAGCGCCACGAATAGGCGATGCGCAGCGAGATCGGGTTGCGCTCGTAGAGCAACGTCGCGTTCAGATTGTGCTTCGACAGGCCGACCAGCGGCGCATCGTTCCTGACGGTACCGGTTATATCGCGATAGGCGTCGCCCGGATTGCTGCTCTTGATGAACGTGTAGTTGCCCTCGAAGCCGATCCCGGCAAGCGCACCCGGCAGCATGTCGAAGAAGAAACGACCGCCGACCTCGACGCCCTTGACGGTCGCCGCCTTGGTCGAGTTGCTGTAGTCGGTGGCCGACGCCGAGACGTTCTCCGTCGTGCCGTCGGTGAACTGAACCGTCACCTGCCGAGTGGTCAGCGCGTAGATCGGCAGGTTGGTCAGCCGCTTGAAGAACGGTGCGACGTGGAACGACGTCCCCGCACGACCGTAATATTCAAGCGAAACGTCGAAATTGTCAGACAGCGTCGGCTTGAGCAACGGATTGCCGGTGTCTGCGGTGAAGTTGTTGAACGTCCCGAACCCGCCCGGAGTCTGGCTGGCGGTCGTCGCTACGCCGACCGAACCGGAGGCCCGCAACGCGTTGAAGGTGGGTAGATCCATCGTGATATTGTACCCGCCGCGGAGCTTGATCTTGTCCGTCGGCGAAAATTCGAGATTGATCGACGGCAGGACGCGCGTGAAGTCGGCTTTGCCGCCGCGCGCGAGGAAGGTGTTCGCCAGCGTCTGCTGAACGCCGTTGCGGATGAAGACCGTTCCGCCGTTCTGCTGGATGAAACCGCTGCCTTCGTTCTCGATGTGAACGACCCGCACGCCGACGTTGCCCGAGATGCCGCGCGCGCCCTCCTCTGGGCCGAAGCGCACCAGTGCGTAGCCCGCGGTATTCTTGGTGCGGTTCTCGACCTGATCGCCCGGCAGGACGAAACCGACCGGCCTGATCGCCAAGGTGCCATCAGGATTGAACTGGCCACCATAGCCGGTGACCGGCAGAGGTCCCGAAGCCGAACAGTCGAACTCGCGGCCGGTACAGAAGCCAGCGGGGGGCGCCGTCACCAGTCCGGTGCGGTTGACGTTGAACCGCGACGCCAAATCCTCCGACGCAAACATCAAATTGCCCGGCAACGTCGTTTCGCCGCGGAAGAAGTCCTTGAACGCGTGGCTGGCGACGTCGCCCGGTGCCGCGTTGGCGTACGTCAGCTGCGGATCGCCATTCCAGCCGCGGCCAAGCGCGGTCCAGTTATAGCCGTTTGCCAGATCGCGCTCGGTACGCTTGGCGTAACGGCCGCCGACCTTGACCGACCGGAAGAAGCTGTTGTCGAACTTGTATTCGGCATCGAGCTGCCCTGCGTCGAGACGCCCCTTGTTCCGTTCGTTGTGTGGCATCGACGCCGTCCAGAGATAATTCGCCGGATCGGCGAACGATGCCTGCGTCGCCGGATTGACGCTGATCTGTGGCAGATCGCCGGTCAGGTCCATGCCGAAGCTCTGGCCGAAGCCGATGTCGCGGAAGATGTCGATGCGATCATAGATCTGGCGTGAATCGACGCGCTGCAGCGAGCCCTTCAATGACAAATGGCTGTCGACCGGCGCCCAGGCGAACGACAGCGAGTAATCGCGCGTCCGCGTGTTGCTCTGGACGAAGCCCTTGTTGCCGCTGCTGTTGACCGCACCGCCGGTCGGCGCGAACGTCCCTGTATCGCGGTTGAACAGCGCGTTCGTCTTCGTCAGCAGGCCGTTGCTGTCGAAACTGCTGCTCGACGGATCGACCGCCAGTGTCTGCGAATCGAGCTGCGTGCCGTAGTCGCTCGACTGGCTCTTGTAGCGCGACTGGAAGAAGCTGCCGGTGAAGGTCAGCGACTCCGCCGGCTGCCACTGCGCTGCACCGTAGATGCCGTAGCGCTTGTACTGGAACGCCTCGTCGCCATACGCGAAGCCGCTCGGGACGTACTTGCTGCTGCCGTCGCTGAGCGCGGTCTTGAAATACGGGCTGACGCGGAGGAACTGCGACAGCGAACTGAACTGGCTGAACGCGACGTCGCCGAGTAGGCCGATCCGGCCGATCGGCGTCTCGAACGAATCGGTGACCAGCACCGACCCCGACGGATCGGCCTTGTTCGCCATGTCGCCGAGCGCGAGCTCGCCGGTTCCCGAGACGTGAAACTTGCCGTTGAAGTCGAACGGGAGCTTGGTGCGCAGATCGATCTGGCCGCCGGTGCCGCCTTCAATTAGATCCGCCGTCGATGCCTTGTAGACATCGACCGCCGACATGAGCTCGGGGGTGACGTCGCTCCACAGGATCGCGCGGCCATTGTTCGCGCTGAAGATCTCGCGGCCGTTCAGGCGCGATGCGACGCCGGTCAGGCCGCGCACTTGCACGCCGGAACCCTGAACCGAATAGTGATCGGGATCGCCGAGCGCCGCGAAACGCACGATCGACACGCCCGAAACGCGCTGCAAGACTTCGGTAATCGAATTGTCAGGCAACTTCCC
Source organism: Sphingomonas sp. PP-CE-3A-406 (assembly GCF_003688625.1). Taxonomy (GTDB): domain Bacteria; phylum Pseudomonadota; class Alphaproteobacteria; order Sphingomonadales; family Sphingomonadaceae; genus Sphingomonas. The sequence continues at coordinate 74,161 of NZ_RCWY01000001.1, read as the reverse complement.
CGCATCGTCGGCGACGACCGAATCGACGATCGTCTCGCTGCGACGTTTGCGTTCGTCGGCAGCTTCGAGCGCGGCGCGGCGACCGGTAACGACAATATCACCACCCGTTTGATCAGCCGCCGGATCGCTAGGAGCGTGCTCGGGTGCCGCCGCTTGGGTTGTGTCAGGCGACATGGCCTGCGTCTCAGCCTGGGCCCAGGCATTTCCGCTGAAGCCCGCAGCGATCAGTGCCGCTGCGGATACGCTAGCACGCATCGCAACCATGGCGCTCCCGCGGCAATGAGAACCGATAACAAACATGTTCATAGAACCCTCCCCTATGCACGACGCGTTTCTACGCATCGCCCCCAGCAAGCCGCACCTTATTGTCGTGCTGCCTCCTCGGCGTGGTAGCCTTACCATGATTGTACGACAATTGAAAAATTCGTTATTTTTTTGAGGGTTGCCTTATAACGAGACGGGATAACCAGACGGGTCTCTCGTGCGCCGGGAGACTGTGAAGAATGGGCGCAAAAGCGCTACCAGTGCGTGCCGCCTCTGACTGGTATGAAGTGCGGGGACTGCTCCAGTATGATGGCGACCGACCAAGTACCGACGCCCCGACGGTCAGGTCTTCTGCCCGCCATTTCGTCACGCGCTCGCTCGCCGGCGCAAGGCTGCGCAAGTCCAACGCCTTCAGACGGATTTAGGGTCGATAGTTCACCAGATCGATTCTCGATTAAGGACTATCACAAATTAACGATTGCCGTTTCAACAAGCGGAGAGCCGATTAGGTGGTAGCTCTGGGATAGTCAGGTTTTTAGGTATCGGCAAAAGCGAACGGTAAAACGGTTCGCTAATGTTCCGTGCGGCCAAGAACGAGCCGACGACAGTGTGAGCCGACAGCGGACGGACCACAGTGCACCATAGTCTTGGACGATATTTGATCGCGGAGATCACCATCACTAGTCAACAGCTTTATAAATTAGCTATCTACACGACAGCGCATGGTCCAGCTAGATAATGGTATTTCAATAGATTACCTATTAATTAAATTTTGGATTGTTGATGAACGATTAATTCATAAATTTCATCTAGTTCTAACAACTACATTGGACGTTGCGATCATAGGCTATTGACTTAAGATGATATGTAGCTTTGCTTATACCTTGAGCTGACCGGTGAACTATTTATGAATAGAATTAGGCGTAGATCTTGCATTACATTATTTGGGGCAACAACATGGCTGGCGGAAAAAAGCAGCGTTCCATGTCGTTCGCAATCAACACGCCATTCCCAACCATCCTTCCAGCTTCGAAGAAAAGGCTGAGCGTCAAACTTACTTGCTGGGATCAGGGCCAATGAGGTCAATAAACTTGCCGTCTGAGTCGAGCATGATCCCGACGAGAAGTGTGCGATCGGGATAGACGAGCGTAAACTCGTCAAACCCGAACCCATCGGGCCGTCGAAAGCGGATGGCCTGCGGAATCCCGAGTGGTTGCAGGCGGCGGTGCGTGGCCGCCAGCGCCGCGCGGCCTGCCTCTGAGGCGTCCGGTTTCATCAACGTGTAATCAGCCTCAGGCGCGGTACGGCCGGCAAAGAGGCGGTGCAGCATCGCCTCCCCGCCCTTGAGCGCCACCGTCCGCGGCGCGAAGACTGAGACGGGAGACGCCGCTTCGATCGTAGCGCCGGCGGGCACTTGACCGAGGCGCCGCAGCGTCGTGGCGAGCGCATCCGCGGCGGGGACCTTGAGATCGGGCTGCACGCCACGCCCTTCCCAGTTCGATCCGGTAACGGGGCTCTCCGCGCGACCGGTCGGGATAAACGCCATGACACCGTGTCCAATGGAAATACGCTCCCCGGGGTTCGCGCCGCCCCCGGTCACCTCGCCGACAACGGTGCCGAGCTTCAGCGTCTGCATGTCGTAGGCGAGCTCCTCGCCGCCCGAAAAGGTATCGCTGCTCGTAAGGACATAGGCAGACACACCCGCGAAGCTGACCGAGGTCGGCTCGCTGAAGAAGTAATCGCGCCTGAGCTCAGTGGTCCCTGCCTTGCGCTCAACCATGCTGTTGATCTTGGTCCGCTTGTCCGCAGAAAGAAGATAGCTGACCAAGTAGCTTACCGATGCCGGATCTCCGCCACCGTTGCCGCGCATGTCGAGGATCAAGGCGCGACTGCCCTTCAACCCCGCCATCGCGCGATCGAGCGCTGGTTTGAACGCCCGAGGGTTGGCGAACCCGTCGATTTGGAGATAGCCAATCCCGCCGGGCAGCCGATCAGCGCGGACGATCCCGGCCTCGCCGGCTGGCATCGACGCAACGCTCGACGCTGGCCGGTTCGTTGTGTTGAACACCATCAGATGTTTGTCGGTCATGACGCCGCGGAGGTCCTCGGTCAGGCGCGTGGCGAACGCGGGCAGATCCACAATCCGATCGTAGGCACCCGAGGCTGCGGCGGCGGTAATCGCGGCGGCCCCCTTCTCGCCGACCACCGGATATATGTATCTGCTGCGCAACTCGGTCGACAAGCGCGCCACGATCGCTGTGCGAGCGGCCGCCTCGAGATTCGAAGTCCGTGCAGGCGTGGCCGAAGCCGTGGCGGTTTGAGCGCCGGCAGACGGTGGCTTGGATAAGGCTAAAAAAGGGAGGAGCAGCATCAGGGCATGGCGACGACAGGGCATCGATTACTCCTTGGTCGATTTGAGAGCGGCGAGGCGCATTGGGATCGATGACGCATCAAGCTGGGCGTCGAAGCGATCGAGGACTGAGATCAGAGAAGCGTCGATGTCCGCAAACAAGCCCTCAAACAAGGCGTTTAGGTCCGCGTTGAAAGCCTTGAGTGCGGCAGCCTCGTGACGCGCCTTGTCCGTCGGGCTTAAGACGCGTCGCCGGCCATCGGTCGGATCAGCGTTGACCTCGACCAAGCCACGCTCTTGAAATTCCCTCGCCATGCGTACGATGAGCGGGTGCGACAATCGCAGGCGTCGCGCGATTTCTACCACCCCGATCTGTTGGTGCTCAACGATCAGTAACAGCATCGAAGCGCCACGCGGTGGAACGTCGAGGCCTAGCTGGAGAAGAACGCCGCTTATCTGATCGACAATACGGTCCGACGAGCGGCGCAGTCGATGCGTTAGGAATGCGCTCCCGTGTAACTCGATGAAGTCGGCCATAACGGAAGAGTGTTCGGTAACAAGTTACGTGTCACGTTACGTATGTGGCATCGTGAAGGCCTTCCGCCACTGCCTCCGTTCTTTATCAAGTTCCAATATCGAACGGTACTTCACGTGCCGAAGCTTTTTTGAAAAGAAACCTGTTGCGGAACAGTTGCTTGGGCGAGCGTGCGGAATGCCGGTCAGGGCACCTGCTTCCCCAACTCCGTTCCCAACTGCTCTTTCCCGAAATGGCCTGTCCGATCCGGAGAAACGACAAAGATCGCGCCTAAGGAATGGCCGTTATTTAGGAATTCGGATGGTCAGCTTGGACGTCCACGTGTGGACAGCGTCCCTGCCCTACGACTTCTGGCCCGTCGAACCACAGCCGAGCGTTCAAGGGCCATGTCGCCTGTCCAACACCTGTTAATGTGAAGTCAATACGTTGCGTCGAGCATTGAGTACTATCACAGAGTCAATTAGAATGAGACTCAGGTAACCGTTGCCGATCAATTTAGCCGGTTGCTGGCAGCACCCCCGATTTCGTGGACACTGAATGACGTACAGCTTGTTCGACGATTTTCGTCATAACCTGTAGGGGTACGATCGCGGCGGGTAGCCTGCATTAAACGGTGGAGACTGCCAAAAGACGGCAGGTGCAGACGGTACGCAGATATAAGATCAGGTCGAGCGCGAAGATATACCGACCTCCGAGCCACCGCCATAAAGTTCTTTTTTATCCGCTATTTTCCGAAGTTGGCGATTTCTTGCGCTCTGGTAAGCAGCATTGCTGGAATGATATAATTTCACGGTCTTGTGGATTCCAAGGCCGCGCTCGGGCGTTTGCTTGACGCTTCCGTTATGACCGGGCGCCCTCGCATTCTGACGCTAGTCACATGGTCTCGGCAAAGATAGGCCCACAATCCGCTTCAAAGATCTCGGATCAATCCGGACATCTGGATGTCAGGATTGATCCGGTTCATCTGGTATAGATTTTAAACGGCATCGAAGAATCGTTCCGTCGTCAGTCGTTCTGCTCGTCGATCGATTTGAACCAGACCATGTCGGCCTGCCAACCGCGTTCGGCGGCGAGCGATACGAGGCGGTCGCGCCAGTCTGCGCCGCGCGCGCCGAGCGGCGGCGCGACGACTGCCGGGTCGAACGGCGCGCGGCCGGTGATCAGCAGCAAGCCCGACCAGCCCTGGTGGTCGAGATCGATCTGGAGCCGATACGTGTCACCGCCGAGATCGGTGATCGGCACGCCGTTGCGCGAACTCGCGAGTTGCGCGCGGAACGCGGCGCGATCGGGGATCAGCAGATCGATCTTGCCCGAGGGTTCGAGCCCGACGAGCGTGAAATCGGTTTTCGGATCGCGTACCGCGACCTTGACGATCGCACTGGCGGCGCTCGTGCCGGCATAGGCGGAGTCGCCCGTCTGGCGGCGCATCTCGAACTTGCGCTGCGCGACCGACAGGCGGGTGTCGTCGGGCGCGCCGATCTGGCGATAGGCGTCGAGCGCGGCGCACCCCGCGGGCGTGATCGGCGCGACCTCCGAGAAATCGAGCACCGCCCCCTTGCCGCCCTGCGATGCCAGCGCGTGGCTGATCTCGGCCTGCGCGGCGGACGGGTTGCCGGCGACCCCGGTCAGCGCGATCTGCGGCTGGTCGCGACCTTGCGTCACGCTGACGATCCGCAGCCACGTACAACTGACCGACGGCAGCGCCGAGGCGACCGCGCTGCGGACGTCGTCGATGCCGTCCATCGCGGGCTTGGCGGTTGCCACCGGCGCGGTCGCCGGCGTCGCGCGATGGCGGGTGGCATAGACGACCAGCGATGCGAGCAGGATGACGGCGACGATCCCCAGGGCGATCCAGCGCACGGGGAAGGTCGCCGGCTTTTCGACCGGTACCGGCACTGCCTCGATCTTCGCGATCTCCGCCAGCACCTCGACCATCGAGCCGATCCGTGCGGTCGGATCGGCCTTCGTCATGCGCGCGAGCAGCGGCCGCAGAACCTCCGGCGCAGGCGACAGGTCCGGTCCCGCCCGCCGCTTGTCGACCGCATCGACCAGCGACCCGCCGAGCCCGACGTCGCGCCCCGCCGCCACCGCCAAAATCACCAGCGCCAGGCTGTAGACATCGGTCCAAGGCCCCAGCCGGCGATCGAAGTCGCCAAGCTGTTCGGGCGCGACATAGCCGAGCTTGCCCGCGAACCCGTCGCCGACGATCGTCGCGGTGCCGGGATCAAGGTCCTTCGCGATCCCGAAATCGATGATCTTCGCGCGCGCCAGATCGCCGCCGCCGAGCAGGATGTTGTCGGGCGAGATATCCCGGTGGATCGCGCCGAGCGCATGCGCCGCCTGAAGCCCCGATGCGAGCCGCCGCAGCAACGCCACCAGCGCTTCGGGCGAGGCGTCGACGATCTTCAGCACATCCGACAAATTGGTGCCGTCGATATATTCGGTGACGATGTAGAGTACGCCGAGCTGCGGCTCCTGCGCCAGCACGCGGTATTGCACGACCGCCTCGTGATGGAGATGCGTCAGCGTCCGGGCCTCGCGGCGGAACAGCGTGATGACGTTCTCGTCGGCGGCGAGCGCGGGCAGCATCACCTTGATCGCGACGCGCTCGTCGGTGATGACGTTGGCGCCCTCGAACACCTCGCCCATGCCGCCGCGTGCGATGAAGCGCTTGACCTCGAAGATGTGGTTGAGGACATCGCCGACCTCGATGCCTCGTGCCGCCACGCGCGGCGCGATCGGGGGGAGCGGCGGTGTCGCCGATCCGGCTTCGAAGACGGTGGCCTGGTCGGGCTGCTGCGGCACGAAGACGGTGCGGCCGTCGTCGACAGGGCTGCCATCGACCGGGCCATGATCGATCGGGCCATCATCGATCGGGCCATCATCGATCGGGCCATCATCGATCGGCGGGTCGTTCTCGTCGATCACGCGAAGCCCCCCGGCATCGGTGACAGCGACAACAAGGTCGGCTCGCCCGTCGTCACGACGATCACCGTGACGTTGTCGGGGGCACCGCGCTCCAGTGTCAGCGCGATCAACCGGTCGCGGATCGCCGCCTTCCCATCGGCCGCGGCGAGCATCGCGGTCAGCTCGGGATCGCTCACCTGCCCGGTCAGCCCGTCGCTGCACAGCAGGAACACGTCGCCCGCCTCCGCCGTGTCGACCACGACATCGACCTCGAGCGTCGCGGTGACGCCGACCGCGCGTGCCAGCACGTGCGAGCGCGGATGCGCGGCGGCCTCGTGCGGTTCGAGCAGGCCGCGGTCGACCATCTCCTGCACCTGCGTGTGATCACGCGTGAGTTGATAGAGCACGCCGCTGCGCAACAGATAGGCGCGGCTATCGCCGACCCAGACCACGCCGAACCGACCGTCGCGCACCAGCAAGGCGGCGACCGTGGTGCCCATCTGCTGCCCGCGCGCCTGCGCCTCCGTCCAGATCCGCGCATTGCCCGCGTGGATCGCCGCCGCGATCTCCCGACAGGCGTCGTCGAAATCCTCGGGGAGCGCAGCGTCCGCCAGCGCCGTGGTCAGGACCTGAGACGCCCAGTCGCCGTGCGCATGCCCCCCCATCCCGTCGGCGACCGCCCACACGCCGTCCGCGCCACGATCGCAAAAGCTGTCCTCGTTGGCGCGGCGGACCATGCCGACGTGCGACGCGGCGACGCCTTCGGTGCGCAACGTGCGGCCGTTCACGACGCAACCGTCGACATTTCGGGGGGCGATATGGCGGGGGTCAGCATGGCCGGGATCAGGTCGGCCGGGTATGCAAGCGACCGCTCACCGGGCGCGAACGCCTCGCCGCCCAACGTCCACCACCGGCAGGATCGTTCCGCCGGCTCCCGAGCGACCATGAGCATGTCCGCCTGCTCGACCAGTGCGTCGGCGGTCCAGCCCCCGGCGATCGCGTCGTACAGCAAGCCCTCGCACGCTTCCGCTACCGCCGCGTCCGCCGCTCCCGTCACCCCGACGAATACCGGAAAACGCCGCCCGACAGCATCCTGCGACGCCGCGAGCGCACCCGACAGGCCACCTTCGACGACGTCGAGGACACAGCGCCACGGCGGCGCGCTGTCGAACCGCTCTTCGAACGCCGCACCGTGCACCGTCCGCGCGTCGGCCAGCGACGTCGACAGCCAGGCATCGAGCGCCTCACGCTCGTCCGCACGCCAGCCACGCGACACGAAGTCGCCATGCGCGGGCAGCTTGCCAAACAGTCGCGCGGGCCCCGTCACAGCGCACCAGGGCAGCGGAACGACCACAGGCCGCCGCGGCTGAACGGGTTGCGGTCGCTCGGCAGCCCGACCAGCAACGTCGCCGCACCGCCGCCGTCGCCGAACCGCGCCTTGATCGCCCGCTGCCCGGCATTCTGCTTGTCGGCCTTGTCCATAACTCGGAACAGCGCCCAGGGGCCCTCGGCGTTCCAATGCGCGATCTCGGCGCCTGGCTTCGGCTCGCTGGTCGGATCGGTCTGCGCCGGACCGGGGCGATAGAGGACGACTGACGCTTCGGGCAGGCCACCGCTGGCGGACCACAGCAACGGCTTGGCGCCGTTGATCGACGGCGTGAAGCGATAGCGCGTGCCGCCGCTCGCCACTTCGACCATGCCGACGTCGCTGCCGAAGCTCGCGACGGAGATCTTGATCGGCAATCCGCCGACGAGCAGGTCGCGCAGCTGGCCCGCCTTGGCGAACGCCTCCGGGCTCGACGGGTTGAGCGACGCGGTGATCGGGTCCTCGCTGCGCCAGCGCCAGACCGGGCCATCGGTCTGCATCAGCGCCTTCAGCCGCGTCTGGACGAAGCCGTCGATGACGCCGCCCATCCCGAACACGCGCAGCGCATCAACCATCGACGCATCCTGCGCTGACGCCGCGAAGAAAGGGTAGTGCTCCTGGGCAACCTCCTTGCAGGCCGGCAGGACGGTCTGCGCATAGGCATCCGCGATCGCGCCCTTCGCCGCGCCGATCTGCGCCGACGCGCCGCCACCGGTCGCGCTCGAGACGAACCCCTGCAACTGCGGTGGCGCGCCGGCTGCGGCGGCCTTCACCGACGCCATCGCCGTCGCCATGCCCGCCTGTGTGGCATCCGCACCGCCGCCGCCGCCAACCGACTGCGCGGCCATCACCGCCTGCCCCGCCTCTTTCAGCGCCGCGACGAACTCGTCGACCGGCGCCGATCCGCGTCCGTCGCCGGCATAATCCTGCAACGGCTGGAAATACGCGGCGATCTCCTCGCCCGCATCGATCCCGGAGGCCCGGTCGCGGTTCGCTTCCTGCGCGAAGCGCCCCAGTCGCGATCGGTTCAGGCCATAGCGGGTCGCCCGCGCCAGCCCCGCCTTGGCACCGCCCTCGAAGATGGTGTTCTTGCGCAGTTCGAGCAGCACGCGCTTCAGCGGCGACGGACTCTTGGTGAACGCCCCGAACGCGACCGGATCGCGGAAATACGGGCCGGGTTGCAACGTCTTCAGCACGCCTTCCCACGCGGCGATATAGTCCTTGGCATAGAGACCCGCGACCCCCGGCCGGACGTTACTCATCTCGTCGCGGACGCCGCCGTTGCCGGCATCGCCACCCAGCACCCACAGGTCGCGCTTCAAGTCCTGCTGCACCGTCGCCAGCCCGACCATGTACGCGCGCTCATAACCCGCACGCGTGAAGAAATACGGGATGCGCGCGGTCAGCACCTGCTTGGGATTGGCAAAGGCGAGCGCGTCGCCCTGCGACAGGATGTTCGCCATTTCCCACGGCGCGCCGGCGCTCGCCGCCTTCTGCCGCAGCACCGCATAGGCGCGATCGGCAAGCGACAGCGTCTGAACCGCCGCACGTGCCTGCGCGACGAGCGCACCGTCGAGTGGCGGCTTCCGGTTCGGCCAGACGCTCGCCATGTCAGTATCGCCCAGCAGCGCATCGAGATGCTGCGCCAGTTGGTCGCGCTCGCCCTGGCTGTCCGCCCCCGGATAGACCTGAGTTGCCCAGTCGTTCGTCACCCAGGCGCGCACCGTCTTGGCATCCATCGGACCCTGCTGGCCGAGCATCAGGTACACTTTGAGCGGTTCGTACAGCCGCATCGGATCGGCGCCGTCGGTGCGCATCGCCGTCTCCAGCCGCAGCAGCAGGCGTGGCAGCATCACGCGGCGAAGAGCCTCGCGGTACGTCTCCTCCGCCTCGCGGCTGAGGCTCGACTGATACAGGCCGAAGGTCATCGCGAGCGGCGGCCCGCCGGCGACGCGCGCAGCGTAGCCACGGGGCAGCGCGCGCAACGCGTTCAGCCCCGGCAGCGCCGCGCGCAGGTCGGCATCGCCGTCGCGGACCTGGCGCAGATCGACTCCGGCGTCGCGGAGTTGTGCTTCGGCTGCCCCCGCCTTGGTCGCGAGATCGGCCTGGAAACTGCGATTGCGCGCATAGCTCACGCCCCATGCGACGAGCACCAGCGCGACCGCGATCCCCAGCCCGGCGATCGTACCGATCAGGCGGCTGCGCATCCGCGCCTTTGCCCGCGGATCGGTGCTGACCAGCCCCGCCTCGGGGAACATCACCTCGCCGAGCAACCGGTTGAGGAAATACGCGCGCCCGCTCGATTCCGATGCGGCGGCGGGCTGGTCATAGACCTCGGCCATGCTCGCCATGATCCGGTCGAGCGGCGCGCCCTCCTGCAATCCGCTCGTCAGATAAAAGCCGCGCAGGACGCCGCCGGGCTCGTCGCCCGACACGAACGCCCCGTCGAGGAACCGCATCAGTCGTGCCCGCAGCGAGCGCATCTGCGCGGGAAGCCCGAGCATCAGTGCACGGCGCCGCGGGTCGCTCTCGTCGAACAGCCGCTTGGCCTGGCGGTCGGCGATCGCCTGCGCGATTTCGTCGAACGCCTTTGCCAGCGTCTCGGCATTCGCGCGGCCGTCGCCGAAAGTCAGCGTGCTGCCGAGCACCGCCCGCCGGCCCTCGACATCGAGGTCGTCGAAGAATTCGGTGAAGCCTGCCAGCAGATCGGCCTTGGTCAGCACCACATAGACCGGCGCCGCGACCTCCAGCGTCCGTCGCAGCTCGACCAGCCGACGGCGGACGGCGCGCGCGTGCGCATCGATCTTCGCGCAATCGCTGCGGACCAGTTCGTCGATGCCGATCGCGACCATGACGCCGTTGATCGGCTGGAGCGGGCGATGTTTCCGCAACAGCGACAGGAACGCGTTCCACCCCGCGGAGTCGACCGCATGGTCCGAATCCTGCGTCGTGTAGCGCCCCGCGGTGTCGACCAGCACAGCCTCGTCGGCGAACCAGAAATCGAGATTGCGCGTACCGCCGACGCCGCGCACCGCCTGTTCGACGAACGGAAAGCGTAAGCCCGAATTGAGCAATGCGGTGGTCTTGCCCGATCCCGGCGGGCCGATGATCACGTACCAGGGCTGCTTGTAGAGATAGTCGCGGCGCTTGCCGGCCGCGCCTTTCAGCCGTGACAGCGCCTCGGTCATCCGCTGGCCGAGCGCCTTGCCTTCCTCGTCGACCGCGTTGGGACCGGCGAGTTCGGCGGCGATCGCATCCGCCGCGCGCTGAGTCCGACGCCGCCGCAGGAACGCCGCGAGGCCCCAGATCAGCGCGACCCCGACGAAGCACGCTATGCGCACCCAAAGCGGCCGCATCGCGCTCACGAACAGCGGCAAGCCGAACGCGAGCAACGCCGCGAGCAGCACCGCACAGGTGATCGTCACCGCCCACCAATTGCCAAAAAAGCGCCGCATCACTGGATATCCTGTCAGTAGCGCCGCGGCACGACGATCTCGACGCGCCGGTTCTGCGACTTGCCTGCCGCATCGTCGTTGCTCGCGATCGGCACGGTGTCGCCGAGCCCCTTGGTTGTGACGCGCCCGGTCTCGCTCAATTCGGTGCGGACGATGTCGCCGACCGTCTCCGCACGCGCCTGCGACAAGGCCATGTTGTCGGGGAAGGCGAGCGAGGCGACCCGGTCGCTGTCGGCATGGCCTTCGACCAGCACATCGCCCTTCTCGTCCTCGATCGCGCGGCCGATGCGGTGGAACAGCGGCTCACGCCCCGGCTCCAGCACGTCGGAGCCCGACCGGAACAACTGGCCCACCGTGGTGCGGACGCGCACCGTCTGCGCGTCCTCCTCGACGACCACCAGGCCTTCGCGGATCTCGGGCTCCAGGAACCGCTTGAGCTTGCTCGCCTGCGCGCTGTCCGCGGTGGCGATCGCCCCGCCCGGCCGCGACAGAGTCAGCCGCGCTTCGGGCCGGAGCGCACCGAGCCGCTGGCCGGGGGCGTCGCCGCTCGACATCAGCATCAGGCGCAGCACGATGAACACCAGCAGCAACAGCCCCGCCGCGATCGCCGACGCCAACGCGATCAGGCTCCAGAAGCCGAGCTTGCCGACCGGCGCGGTCTCGCCCCGCCAGCGCGGCGACAGCTCGGTTGCGGACTGCGACCGGACATGCGGCAACGCACCCTGCAGCCGCGCCATGATCTCGTGCAGCCGGCGGCGGCCGTCGGGCATAACCCGGAACCGGCCTTCGAACCCGGCGGCGAGGCAGGCATGGTACAGCTCGATCAGCGCGTAATTGTCGTTCGGGACGCGCAGCATGTCGTCGACCAGCTGCCAGAACCGGTCGCCGCCGATATTCTCCTGGAAGAACTGCACGACCATCGATCGCCGCGCCCATTCGGCGCCGTCGGTGCCGATCGCCGGCAGGTTCTGCGCGACGTCGTCGGTGGTGGCGCAGACCGCGTATTTGGCACGCTGGCGCATTTCCTCCGAATAATGCGGCGCGATCGCCTGGTCGAACCGTGCAATCGCCTGGCTCGCCTGCCGGTGGAACTCGGGCATCGCCAACCGCACCCGCCCGCTGCGCACGCTGGCGACCAATGCGAGCACCGGCTCGGCCTCCGCCAACATGATGTTGCGCACGACCCGCGGTGTCGCCGGCAACGGCACGTCGTCTTCGGCCAGCCGCGACGGCGCTAGGCCCCCGCCAGCAGACGGCATACCGGTCCGGGACAATGGCGGCGGCGTGCCGTAGCCGGGATCGGCAGGCGGAAACCCCGATGCCCCCGCACCCCCCGCTGGCGCGAAGGGCGGCGGGGGGAATGACGGCGGCGGTGGTGGCGGCGGGGACGCGCCCTGCTTCAGGCCCTGAAGCGGCGAAGGGCGAAAGACGGTCTTGCCGCCATTTCCGTCCTCGACGCTCACCGTGCGGCTCGCTTCACGCACCACAGCTCCATCCGGAGCTGCGGCCAGTCACCCGCGACGTGCAGGCCGAGCGCGGGCGCGGTGGCGAAATCGCGCCAGTCGGGGACGCCGCGATCCAGCTCGAAATAGACATGCCCCGGCAGGACGCGGATCTGCGGCGGCGGTGTCGGGGTATGCCGCAACGGCACGCCCGGCAGCGCCGAATCGACGATCTGCCGCATCTTTTGGACGGTGCCGATCTTGGCGATCGACGGGAAGATGCTGCGGATTTCCTCGACCGGCGACGCGGCCGACACCGCGAGATAGAAATAGCCCGTCTGGAACAGATTGTGGTCGGTGATCTTCGAGACGTACGCCCCCGGCCCCGCTTGCTCCAGCGGCAGCTGCACCGCGGACCGGTCGAACATCGCCGACAGCATCGACTGGAGCAGGTCGATCACCGGCTCGAAACAGGTCTGCGGATTCTCATGGTCGTACCGCGGCAGCGGCGGTGGCCGGCGCTCTGGGCGAATCAGCGTCGCGAGTTCGCCCGCCATCGCGATGAAGGACTCGTACAGCCGCTCGGGATGCACCGTCGGCAGATGCTGGAGATGCGCCAGCACCGGGATCCAGCGGTTGAGCGCCTGCAACAGCAGGAAGCTCACGAACGTGTCCGAGCCGCCATCGGTCGCCTCGACCGCGCGCAACGCAAGTTCCTCGGCGCGCTGGTCGGCACGGCCACCGATATCCGCGAGCGCGCCGCGCAACCGCAGCGAGGCGGCGATGTCGAGCGTCGGCGGAATGAAGCGGTCGTCGAACATCAGCCGCCGGTTCTGCACCTCGCGGACGCGGGCGAGACCGAGCGTGACCCGACCGTAGAGCTGGTCACGGGTCACGCCGAAGCGGAGATTGGGGCTGCCGAACTCGATCGGCTCCGACGTGCGATCGTCCGAATAGGTGTCCGACACCTCCGCCTCCGACACGAGGAAGCGCGCTTCGAGCGCCCCCCCCTCGGCATCGCGGAACTGGACCGCACCCGATTGCTGTGCCGGCAAGGTGAGCGCGATCATCGCGTCGCGCGCATCCGCGGGCACGTCGAGCGGCGGCGGCGGCGGCAGGTCGTCGGGGATCGAAAACGGCGTCCCGTCCGGCATCACGCCGGATGCACGGACGACCCCGAACTTGCCGAGCGTCGCCAGATCCTCATCGAGCACCAGTTCGGTCAGGCCCCAAGGCCATGGTCGAACCGAATCGACCCGAGCCCGAATCAAGCCATCGATAAACCGATCCTGCGCCTGAAAATGCTGCGGCCGCAGGAACATACCTTCGTGCCAAGCGACACGGTTCTTGCCAGCCAATGATCCGCCCCCGTTTCGTTACGTCAGGGCACACGGTGCGCCACTAGGAAACACTTGCGGTTATTGCGCCCGCGAGGCTTTCAGACAATAACTTTCTTCGCACGCGCAGTTTTGAAGGCGATTTGGATTGAACGACAGCGACGATGACGACCTGTCGTTCGATCCCCGAAGCTGGGATATAGGCCGACCAACTGCGCCGCCCGTGCCGTCGCCCAGGTCGACGCCCCAGTCCCCGTCGTTCGATCCGCGAAGCTGGGGGAAAAGCGATCCTCGGCCCGCGCCGGAACAACAGCCAACGTCGCCGACGCCACCGTCGCCAGCGCCGGCGCACGCCTTCCCCAAGGCGGTAGCGCAGCTCGGTCCGGCGATCCTGGCGGGTGTCGCCATCGCGTCGGGCGGTGCGGTCTGGGCCATGCTGGATCGCCAGCCCGCAGCGGGACCGCAATCAGTCGCAGCAACCACGGCGTCCGCGAGTCCCACAGCGGTTGCCGCCAGTCGTCGCATCCTCACCGTCGCCGGTGCCGACGCGATCGGCCCGAGCCTCGTCGCGGCAGGGGTCGACGCGACCGAAGCCAACGACGCCGCGACGCGCGCGCGCGGCCCGCTGGGTGCGGGGAGCGACGACGTCCGCCTCGTGTTCGATATCGAGTCCGGCCATCTCGTCCATCTCGACGCCACCCGCGAAGACGGCGCGGGGATCGCGTTGGCGCGCGGTGCTGGCGGCTTCACGCAGCAGATCCTGTCCGCGCATCTGGTCCAGCGGCTGACGATCGTCCGCGGCGAGCTCGATGCGCGCGATTTCTACAGCGCGGCGGTCGCGGCGGGGATCAACGACACGCTGGTCAGCGACTTCGCCAACGCCTTCGCGTTCGATTTCGATCTCCAGCGCGAAGTCGCGCCCGGTGACATCTTCGAGGCGGGGTTCGAACAGCGCTACAATGCGGCGGGAAACCCGGTCGGCGTCCCGGTCCTCGTCTACGCCTCGCTCGAGACCGCCGCGAAATCGCGCGCGCTCTACCGGTTCACTCCGCCGGGGCAGAAGGATGCGCCGGGGCAGAAGGATGCGCCGGGCCAAAAGGGTCCGGCCGGGCCCAAATGGTACGATGCCAACGGTCGCAGCACGGTCCGCACGCTGATGCGGACGCCGATCGACGGCGCGCGGATATCCTCGCCGTTCGGTATGCGCGAACACCCCGTGCTGGGCTTCATGAAACTGCACCGCGGCACCGATTTTGCCGCGCCGACGGGCACACCGATCTTCGCCTCGGGCGACGCGGTGGTCGAGTTCGCCGGCTTGAAGGGGCCGAACGGCAACTTCGTGAAGCTGCGCCACGACAATGGCTGGGAGACGCTCTACCTCCACATGAACCGGATCCTGCCCGGCATCATCGTGGGCGCACGCGTCGTGCAAGGGCGGCAGATCGGCGAGGTCGGCACCACCGGGCGCTCGACCGGGCCGCATCTCCACTATGAGGTGCATATCGATGGCCAACCGACCGACCCGCTCGCGCTCCAGATGGGTAAGAGCAGCGAGACCCTGACCGGTGCGGCGCTGAAGGCGTTCGACGCCCTGCGCGACCGCGTCGATGCCCGTCGAAGCGCCGCCAACTGACGCTCAGGCCCAACTGAGGCTCAGGATCGTGTGGGACGATTTCGCAAAAGCAGGACTAGCGGCACCAGCAGCGAGAGGAGGCCGATCGTCATCGCGACGCTCGCATTCAGCCCCGCGTCGGATCCGCCCCATAATGCCTTGCCCACCAGATCGTAGTCGACCAGCGCGCCATAGCCGCCGATACCCGGGTTGGGATCGAGCCCGAACCCGAGCTGCTCCGCACCATTCCACGCCATATGCGCGCCGATCGCGCCGGCAAGCCCGCCACCGCGCGCCGCCAGCAATCCGAACACCAGCCCGCCGACAAACAGGTTGAGCAGTTCGATCGGTCCGCGCAGGCCGCCCGCCACATGGAGCAGCGCAAAACCGATCGCGACCACCGGCACCGCGATCCGCGTACCCCAGGCGGTCGCGACCAGCGGTTGCAGCCAGCCGCGAAAATAGGTTTCCTCCGCAGT
This sequence comes from Sphingomonas sp. PP-CE-3A-406, assembly GCF_003688625.1. Classification (GTDB taxonomy): domain Bacteria; phylum Pseudomonadota; class Alphaproteobacteria; order Sphingomonadales; family Sphingomonadaceae; genus Sphingomonas. The sequence continues at coordinate 58,414 of NZ_RCWY01000001.1, read as the reverse complement.
GACCTGGACCAGGACGACGACCGCCCCGATCGCCAGCGGCGCGATCGGCAGCGGCGCGCCCGCACCTCGAACGAGCGTTCCTGCGATCGCCGCGTAGCCGATCGCGAGCAACAGGCCGCCGAAACCGATCGCCGCACCCTGCGCGAGCCTTGCTCCCGGACGCGTGCCAAGGTTCAACGTCGGGATTCCCGTCAATCGGCCGCCGACGATCGCCATCACGAGGAGCGGCACGAAGATCGCCAACGTGAACACGGTCTCGCCGTAGACCCCGTCCGCCCCGATCACCCCTGACGCAGCAATCAGCTGGGGCCCGAGACCGACGACCAGCGCGGCCGCCGCCAAACCGGCAATCGCCGTCGCCGCCACGTTCACGGGCGAGCCTTTCGCTGCACCCGGAACGCTCATCGCTGGGCGGTGACGATCGGCGCGCGCACCGGTTGGCCAAGCGGTTGCCCCGCCGGCTGCGACAACATCGTCTTGCTCCCGTCGCCGACGAGGAAATACGGCGCCCAGTAGAACGGGTGCGAATAGGTCGGCTGGCGGATCAGATCGCGCTGTGCATCCTGGAGCGCGCCCCCGATCGTCTTGGTCCGTGCCGCGCCATAGAACACCTTGATGAACTCCTCGCTCTCGCGCTCCGCCGAGACTTGCCAATAGGTGGCGAGCACCGATCGCGCATTCGCGGTCAGGAACGCACGGACCAATCCTTCGAGCGTCGAGCCCGACTCCTCCTGACCGGACCGGCGCGCGAGTTCCTGATCGCGGACGCCGCTCGCGGTATCGCAGGCCGACAGCACGACGAGGTTCGCGTCGAGATGCAGCCCGGCGATCTCCGAGAAGCTCAGCAGGCCGTCCGACTCCGCATCGCCGAACGACGTGACCAGCGCGGGCGGCGACATCGCACAGCCCCATTGCCCTTCCTCAAGACCATGCGTCGCGAAGTGCAGCACCTCATACTGGTCGAGATCGGCGCGTGCCTCGACGCCGGTATCGCTGAACGCCGCGCCGGTCATCTGCGGCGCGCCCGGCACGCCCAGCGCATCGGACGCGACGGTCAGTTCGTGATCGCTGATCGGCTTGATCGCCTGCGACAGCATCCCGAGCTGGCCGGCGCCGACCGTACAGCCGAAGCCGACCTTGATCATCCGCCCCGCCTCGCCGAGTCCGAACGCGGTCGGACGGTGCTGGCCGAACCCGAGAAACGGATTGTGCGCACGCGACGGCGGCAACGCGCGCGCCACCAGGAACGATCGCGGCGACAGCGCCGTCGAGATCGCGGTGTCCGCCGCGAGGAACGCAGTGCGCGAGAAATCGAACGGTGTCTCGCGCACCGCCGCCTTGTCATAGCGCTTGACGAGCACACCCGCGGGCAGCCGTTCGAGCGGCCCCGACGGATCGACGACGAGCGCCCGTGCCGATGCCAGGATCGGCTCGGCCGGCCCCGCGACCAGGCGGAACAGCGCATAGGCGGCCGCGTCGTCGAACGGCACGAGCTTGCCCTGCGACAACGCCCCGTCGATCGACCCGCGAACCTGCGACGCCAGTGCGTCGACCGCCTGCTTCGACGCAGCGTCGGCTGCGATCGCGTAGATATAGGTCCGGTCCGCGCTCACGATCATGCCGTAGATCCGGCGATTGAGCGTCGTCAGCTTCAGGAACACCTCGCCGGGCTTCAAAGCCGCGCGCACCGCCTCGATCGTGACCGGCTGATCGTCGACCGTCCGATAACGCGGATCGCTGGCGAGCTTCGCCTCGACGTCGAGCAGCCGTTGCTCGGCGGCGGCGCGCGCGGCGCCCAGATCGCTCGACGGGGTTTTCACGCCGGCGTTGGCCCCGGGCACGGCCACATCACTCGATTTCGCCGAGATCGCATAGCGAAGCCGCGTGACCTCGCGCTCCAGCTCGCCGCGTTCGCGGACCAGCGCACCGGTGGCAGGGTCGGCGGTCACCACCGTCTGCAGCTGGCTGACCTGTCGTGCGATCGCCGGCTCGCCGGTCGCCTGCACCGCACGGAAGAACCGGGCGAACGTATCCGCCTGCGGCGTGGTCGCGGCCTCCCGGACCAGCAGGTCGAGATATTCCTCCATGCCGTTCGACGTCGCCAGCGTGTCGACATCTGCATCGATCATCGCGTCGATCGCGTGGGCATATTCGGTCCGCACCGCCGCCCGCGGTGCGCTGGTGCGCGCGAACAGGCTGGCGCGTTCCAGTTCGGCCTGCGCGATCGCGGGCTCGGCACCGGTCCCGCCGGTCGCCAGCGCGCCGCGCTTTAGGTTGACCAGCGCGGAATCGAACGCATCGAGCGCCGCCCCCGACTTGCCTGCCCGCGCGAGCAGGCGCGCGCGCTGCCGCTCGATCCGCGCGCTCAGCCACAGGATTTGCGACGGATTGATCCGCTCGTTCTCGAGCGGGCGATAGGACCGCGCCGCCGCATCGATCGCGGCGAGCGCCCCCGCATCGTCGCCCAGCGCGAGCCGTGCGACGCTGAGCGCCCACTTCGCCTGGATATCGAGCACCAGCTGCGCCAGGTCGGCGGTATCGGGTACCGCGATCGCGCTGACCGCATCGGCAGCATTCGAGCGCGGCTGGTTCAACTGACGCAGCGTCGCCGGATCCAGCAGCGGATCCTTCGCGGCAACCGCCGCACCGGTCGACTGGCTCAGCATGTCGGCGGCTTCGCGGAAAGCGTGCCGGTTGATCAGGTCGAGGGCGCGGTACGCATCGCGCTTGCGCATCAGGAACAGCGACCGGTTGGCCGGCGACGCCGCCATGACCGCATCGGCCTCGTCGAAATGCTCCTTGGCCGCGTCGTTGAAGCGGATGTTCGAATCGGCCAGCCCCGCCTCAAGCAACAAGTCGACGCGCATCGCCGGATCGGCGGTGGTCGATACGCGGCTGAGCGCGTCGTTCAGAACGCGCGACGCTTCGACATGGAGGCCACGGTGGTTGAAGCCGATGCCCTCGCCGAGTGCGGTCGCGGGATCGAACACGCCTGCGGTGGTCGTGGTCGACGCCCCCGACGATGTCGTGCGCCCCGGCGCGACCCCCGCGAGATCGATCGTCGGCGCGATCGGCCGCATCGCGTCCGCGCTCGGCCGCTTCGTGCCCGCCAGAATCGCAACCGCTTCCTCAAGCTGCCCGAGCAGCGACGGCGGCGCATCCGCGACCAGCATCGTCTCGCCCACCGGCATGTCGATCCGGATCGTCGCGGTCCCCAGCGCGCGGTCGTTGCAGCGCCTGACCTGCACCGCACCGGCCGCGATCGTCATCGGCGACACCGGTCCGCAGTCGAGCACCGCATCGATCGGCGTCATCGCCGCCGGGGTTGCCGGGACGATGCGGATGCTGCCGACCGGACGACTGGCGGTGACGCCGCGACAGGTGATGGCATAGGCCCGCGCGAACGGATCGGGCACGGCAGGATCGGACCAGTTGCGCGATGCGACGCAAGGCTCGCCGCTCGGGTTGCGACCGAGGGTGACGACGTCCGGCCGGTCAGGCGCGCGCACCGTCGCACACGATGCCAACAACATGGCAACGCTCGTCAGAGCGGCGCCCGCCACAAGACGCGGGCGCGCCATCGATCGGATCACTTGCACGACTCCTTCTTGCCGGCGACGCAGCCATCGGTATCGGGCTTCGGCGCCAGTGCCGCCAGCCCGGTCAGCAGTTCCTCGTTCGAGCCCCCGACGAGTGGATCGAACGGCACCGTCAGATCGGCGACCGATCCGAACAGATCGGCCTGACTCGCGGAGAACACCTGCAAGGTCGGCTGGATCACGATGGCGGTGAGGCAACCCGCGCCCGATCCCACGACGCAGCCGTTGATCCGGGTGGCAGAGACGTTGGCGTTCCCCAGCGCCACGGCGTCCGGCCCCAACAGCGCCGCCGCGGTAGCGCCGACGCCGTTGATCGTGCCGAACGCGGCAAAGGTGTTGGATGCGGTGGTCGGGCGCAGGCTGAGCGCCGGATTGACCGGTGCGGTGGGGGTGCCGCCCAGGACGATACCCGTGTTGGTGCGCGCGACGCCGGTATTCTGGAACAGCGCATAGTCGCCGTAGCGTACCGTCAGGCTGCGTGCCGAAACCGTCGTCGGGGCCGACGGATCATAGGTGCCGCCGCCGAGATTGGCGTTGTAGAGCGCCGAATTGGCGTTCCCTACCAGTCCTGCGACGACCTGCGTGACGGTGGCATCGTCGTTCAGCAGGTTGAGGAACCCCGCGCCGAGCCCGACCGCGATCCGGTTGCCGCGCAGATCCAGATCGGCGGTATCGAACAACAGGCGCCCGCCCGCCGTGCTCGTCGCCGCAACGTGGATCGCGGACGCGGTATCGGTCTCCGACGTGGTCGTGCCACCGAACCGGAACATCCGCCCCGCCCCTGCACCACTGACGACGCCATCGATCGTCATCCGCCCGGTCCCCAGCACGTCGACCGTGCGGCGGCCCGCATCGGCGCCGAACGCCAGCGTGCCGATCTCGACCGCGCCCGTGCCTTGCCGGAAAGTCAGCGCATCGGCCTCGACCAGCTTGATCTCGGCATCGGACAATTGGAAGCCATCCGCGGCGGTGCCGTCGCCGAGCCGCAGCGCGCTGGTATCGCCCGTACGGTTCTCGAACCCGACCGCGGCGGCGCGCTGAATACCCGATAGACGGGCGTCGCTGGCCTTGATCGTCAGGCTAGGCCCCGCGATCATCTGGCCGAGCGTCGCGGTCCCGACCGCGTCGATCGTCGCGGCACCGCTGGTGCGGCTCGCCGCGAGCGACACATCGCCACCGCCGGTCACCGACAGCGCGCCACCGGTGTCGATTGCGCCCGTCGCCAACGCGGCCCCCGCCTTCAGACTGGTATCGCCACCGGCCCTCAGCGCCTGCGCGGTCAGCCCGTTGGTCGCGGTCAGCGACAGCGTACTTCCCGCGGTTGCGTCGCCCACCGTCAACGCGGTGCGCGCCTGCACCAGCAACGCACGGGCGGCACTCAGCCCGCCCGACACCCGAACATCGGTACCGCCGATCGTCGCATCGCCTGCCGAGGTCGCCCCCGCCAGCGTCACCGCGCGGTCGCCGGTCACGGTGAGATCGCCGACGGTGCTCGCCAACGTCGCGCCGGCCCCGGTGCGCCCACCGATATCGCCCGCCGCCTTGAGCGTGAGGGCGCTCGCGGTCGCCGTGTCGAGCCGGATACCGCCGCCGGTCGCCGTAATCGTGCCAGCACCCTTTGCGCCAAACTCACCGATAGCCACCGCACCGCTCGCCGTGGCTGTTGCCGCGCCGCCAGCGACAAGCCGGGTGATGGCAATGTCGCCCGCGCGCGCCGTCGCCGTCACGTCGCCCGTGTCGGACGTCAGCCCAGCCAGCGTAACCGCCTGCCCGGCCACCGACGCCGCGCCGTTCACCGCGTAGGTGCCACCTGAAAGGCCGCCCCCTGCATCCACCGCCAGTGCGCCCGCTGTCAGGCCATTCACCGTAACCGCGCCGGTTCCGGTCAGCGTCGCCAAGCCCCCGGCCGTCACTCGGCCGATCGCCAGGTCGCCGCCGGTCGCGCTGGCGGTCAGCGATCCCTGCGTCGTCGTGACCCCGGTCAGCGCGATCGACCGCCCGGTCAGCGATGCCATACCCGTCGTCGTGAAGTCGCCACCCGACAGCGCACCGCCCCCCGTGGCGGTCAGCGTATTCGCCGTCAGGCCGCCGATCGCGATCGTACCGGGTGCGGTGAGTGTTGCGCCGCCCCCTGCAGCGAGCTGATCGATCGCAATGCCGTCCCGTCGAGCCGTCGCAGTGATGCTCCCGGTCTCGGACGTGAGACCGGCAAGCCGGATCGATTGCCCGGCAACCGACGTCGCGTCCTTGATGGCATAGGTTCCCCCAATCACCGTACCGCCCGCGTCGAGCGTCAGCGCGTTCGCCGTGATCGATCGGACACCGATCGCACCGGGTGCGGTGAGCGTCGCGGTGCTACCCGCCGCGACCGTGGCGATCGCGATATCGCCGGTGCGCGCAGCCGCGCTGGTCGACCCGACGCTGGCGGTGAGGCTGGTCAATCCGATACTGCCCGCCGCCACGCTGTTATCCCCGCGCGACGCGTACGCACCACCCGCCAGCACGTCGCTTGCGTCCACCGCGAAGGTATCCGCGGTGATCGACCCGACCCTGATCGCGCCTGCCGCCGTCGACAATTGCGTCGCCTGCGTCGTCGTAACAGCATCGATCGCGAGATCGCCCGCCGACAGAGCGATTCCCAGATTCGCCGCGCGGATCGTACCGGCCGTGAACGCCGCGTCATTGGCAAACAGCGTCGAGACCGAACGGCTGCCATCCGCGGCCGTGGCGATGCCGCCGACGAGCCCGGCATCGATATCGCCGAGCGTCACGGTCTTGCCCGATCCCGCGCGCAACCCCAGCGCGCCACTGTTGCGGACGGAAATGCGCGAGCCGAGCAGGTCGATCGCGCCCGCCGCATCGAGCAACATCGCATCGCCCGCGACGCCGTTGCCGCTGTTCGCGATCAACACAAGCCTATCGCCTGCGCCGATATTGCCACTGGTGGCGGTGATCGCGATACGGCCGCCCGCTTCCTGCGTGACGTTGCGCCCCAGCAAGACCGTCCCGCCGGTGACCAGATAATTGCCCCCCGCCAGGATCGCGCCGGGCGATGCGGCGACGCCTGCCGCGCTCAACACGATGTCGCCGCTCGCGGAGCCGCTGTCGAGCCGCGCATCGCCGGCCGTCGAGGCCAGGTTGGCGCTGCCGCCCGACACTGTGACCGCCCCCACCGACAGGTCGTCGCCGCGCGCGAGCGCGCCGATCCCGGTGACGGCGGTCAGATCGCCGGTCACGAGCTTTCCCGACACGGCCTGGAGCGTTATCGCGCCGGTGGCACTGGTCAGATCGCCGACCCGGAGCGAGCCGCCGATCAGGTCGATCGCGCCGGTGCTCCGGATCGCGCCGCCGGTGATCGCACCGCCCGAGTTTGCCGTGACCGAAAGTCCGCGGATGCCGCCGAACGACAACCTGTCGGTGCTGGTCAGCGTGACCGCATCGCTCGCGTCGATCAGGCCGCCGACCGAGACTGCGCCCGACGCGCGGAGGTCGACCAACCCGGCCTTGATCCCGTTGCGGATAGTGAGATCGCCGCTGTCCGCAAACAGCTTGACGAGGTTGGTACCGACACTGATCGAACCGATCTCGATCGTATCCGCGCGCAACGAGACCGGACCGCCGGTCACCGCGCCCAGCCGCACCGCGCGCCCACCGTCCACCGTATAGCCGCCATCGACGCCGGTATTGAGCTCGATCGTCGTGCCCGGCAGGTACCCGGTGACGTCGCCGTTGGGGGCGCTGAGCGCGAGGCTGCTGCCGGTGCTGGTGATGAACGGTGCGCGGATGTCGCGCGTCGAGGCGATCGTGACCTTGCCGACCGTGGTGAGACCGTTGACGATCAGCACATCGGCCGGATTGGTCAGCGTCGCCAGGTCAGCCGTGCCCCCGGCATCGACGCTATCGAGGCGGATCTCGCCGACCGAGTTGATCGTCAGGTTGGATTTCGTGGTGATTGCGCCGGTCGCGACCCCGCCTATGCCGTCGGTCGCGGTGATCGTCACCGGTCCGCTCGCATCGATCAGTCCCCCGGCGATACCCGTTGCGGAGGTGCCGACCGATCGAAGATCGACTGCGTTGGCATCGATCTTGCGGTAATCGATCCGCGATCCCGACACCGCCAGATCACCGCTGACCGCCGCGTTGCCGAAATTGACCCCGCCGTCCACCGCGGTGATCGCCAACCCGCCCGACGAGACCGAAACGTCGCCGAGACGGATTCCCGCCGCGCCGCCGGTGATCGACAGGCCATCGACGACTGCGATGTCGCCGGTCGTCAGCGCCCCGGTCAGCGGTTGCCCCGCATTGAAGACCAGCGATCGACCGTTGACGTCGCCGAGCGTGATCGCGTTCGCGCCGCCATCGACGGTGACCGCGCCCTGCTGTGCCAGACCACCATTGATCACGCTGTTCGCAGCGAACCCGATTCCACCGGTTGCCGACAACGCAAGCGATTGCGCCGTCCGGCCATCGCTTCCCGACGTCAGCGAAAGTCCGGACGCGCCGGTCAGCGTGCCGGCCGTCGCGGCAATCGAGACCGCGCCCACCGCCGCCTGCACGCCGCCGAGCGTGACCGACCCGCCCGAAACACGGTAATCGCCCCCTGCGGTCACCGCGCCCAGCAAGCGCGCCGCACCGACATTCGCCACGACAGTCACGGGGCCGGCCGTCGCGCTCAACGCTCCCGCGACGTCGACATCGCCACCGGTCGACGTCAGCGTCACGCCCGTGACGCCGCGTGCCGATGCGATCCGCAGATTGCCCGCTGCTACGGCGGTGACGGCGTCGGCGGTGCTGATCGCACCCGTCGTCAGGGTGGACGAGGAGGTCAACGTCACAACCCCGCCGGCGGTCAGCGCACCGGTCGCAAGCCCCGCACCAGACAGCGACAAGGGGCCGGTGAGCGTGGCGTTACCGAGCGAGAGCGCGGATGTACGCGTGAGACCGCTGGTCGCGGTATCGGTACCGACCGCGCCGAGCAGGTTGCGCGCAACGACGTTGCCAAGCGCGACGCTGCCCTCCGCGACGCCGGAGCGGATCACGACGTCAGATTGCGAGGCCGACCCGCCTCTCAGTGTCGTTCCCGGCGCGAAGGCGATCGCGCCATTCGTCGTGTCGGCGATCGCAAGCTCGAGCGCTTCGCTGCCCGCACCGTCCGAATTGGACTGCAAGGTCAGCCGGTCGAGCCCGATTATGCCCCCCGCACCCCCGCTGATCGTCACCGCGCCTCGGGCGGCCTGCGAGACGACGCCGATCGGTCCGGATCCCGTCGTTCCCAGCGAAACCGAGCCGCCGTTGACCGCATAGTTGCGTCCCGCCGTAACGGTGCCCGAGACGATCGCGGCCGATCCCCCCGCGTCGACAATGACGTCGTTGCTGCCGGTCAAACTGCCCGCCGTCGCACCGCCGCTGCCCGTCAGTCGAAGAACACCGCCGTTCGCAGTGCCGCTGGCTACCGTTACCGCGCCGTTGGCCGCGGTCGCGCTCAAGGCACCACCGGCGGTCAGGCGTACGCCGTTGGGCGCAATCCCCGCAATGCCCCCGCTCGTCGCGACGAGCGTGAGATCGCCGTTCGTGCTTGTCACGGCGTTCAGCCCCAGACTCGCGCCGGTGAGCGTTACCGTATTCGCAGCGGTAATCGCCCCGGACGAGGTGAACGCGCCACCAGCCGTTGCGGTGAGACCACCAGTTGCCCTCACCGCGCCGCCATAGGTCTGCGCGCCGCTGGTCACGACGCTGATGTCGCGTGCGCCGACCGCGCCGCCGATGGCGGTCGACTCGGCGGTCGCTGCGGTCGTTCCGATCGTCAAAATCCCACCGGCGGTCACCGCGCCTGTCACCGTGAAGGCGCCATCGCGTGCGATCGTAATGTCGCTGGACGCTCCCCGGCTGACGAGGCCGCTCGACACCGTCGTTGCGCCACTCCCGTTCAGCGCGATGTCACCGCTCGCATCGACTGCCGCCAGGCCCATCGCGCCGGTACCGTTCAGCGTAACGGCGCCCCCTGATGTCAGCACGCCGGCGGTCAAGCTGCCTCCCGAACTCAGCGACAACGCCGACCGCGTGGTCACATCGCCAAGGTCCAGCGGGCCGCCGACCGACAGCCCGTTGGTATAGGCGCCACCGCCGACTGCGCCGAGCAGACCGCGTGCCGACACGTCCCCGAGCGATATCGCGTTGCCCGCGACCCCGACGCCGATTCGGACGTCGGAGTCGAGGTTAGGACCGCCCTCGATCGACGAGCCCTTGGCGAAGACGATATCACCGCCTGCCGCGCCAGCCGTCGACAGCGTCATCAAGTTGTTGCCCGCGCCATTCGCGTTGGCGCGAAGCGTCAGTCCAGCGCCGCCGGACAAGGTCCCATTGGTTGAGGTAATGTCGACCACGTCGACCGCCGACTGCACGACCGACGTCGAGCGCCCCAGCGTGACGCCGGTCCCGGCGACGCGGTAGTCATTGCCTGCCGTGACCGCGCCCGCCACGCTGGCGAGCCCCCCAGCGTTGACGACGACGTCGCCGCCCGACCGCAGCGTGCCGGTCAGCGCCACCGCACCGTTCGCGGTCAGCGTCACATCGTCATTGATCGCACGCCATGCGCCGGACCCGCCGATGCCGACCACACCGCCGGTCTCGGTCGCCGTGCTGCCCACGGTCACGCCGTTACCGCTGCGCCCCGCCGACAGCACGATGCCGTTGTCGCCGTTCGAGGCGCTGGTGACGGATGCATCGACACTGAGCAGGGCATCGGTGACGTTGGCCTTGGAGGCGAGCGCGAACACGACGTTCCGGCCGCTGACCGACCCGGTCACGAGCTGGCTGGTGCCGGCGACCGACGTTCCCTTGTCCAACGTCACCGACAAGGGACTGCCGGCGGCGTAGTTCAGCGTCACCTCGGTCGCGGTAACGAAGGCGACATCCTGATTGCCCGCGATCAGCGTGCCGGCCGAGGTGATCTTGGGCGCGACCATGATCAGCCCGCGGTTGCCGCTCGACAGCGTGATCGTCGCGCCCGACTGGACGAGGATATCGCCGGCGGTGCCACCTCCTTTGCCGAGGCCGTAGCTGCCGCCGAGATCGTTACCGGCGAGAAAATTCGCCTGATCGGGCTTCAACGTCGTCAGCACGAGCGACCCGGTGTTGATCTCGGCGCCCGATCCGACGAGGATGCCGTTGGGATTGAAGACCCAGACCGCGACGTTCGTATCGGACTTGAGCGTGCCGAGGATCTGCGTGACGGCCGCCGATCCCGATACGTCGCGGTTGAGTACGGCGATGTTGCGCGCAAGCGCCACCCCCCGACCGTCGGTGAACTCCGCCGTCGCTCCCGTCGGCACATTGAAGCCGTTCCAGTCGATCACCGTGCTGGTGGCCTTGAGATCGACCGACAAGGTCGAGCCCGAGCGCGTGACGGTCGGGTTGCCGCCGCCGGGCGACGGAATCACCGCCCTCACGTCGCTCGGCCTGGGCAGCGCCTGTGCCCATCCGACCGCGGGTACACAGCCGCTTGCGAGCACGGTGCTGATCGCCAGCGTGCGGCGGATATGGCGACGGTATAATGGGATGGACATCGAAGGCTCCCCTAAACTCGGTACGGCGCGCGGGTCAGCGCGTCTTGTCGCGGAATTGCGCGGTCAACGACACCAGCACGCGGTTGGGCGGGCGCTTCTCGTCCAGCTTCAAAACCCGATCCAGCGGATGCGCATACATCACCTCGAGCACCAGCAGCCCCGGCAACGAGAAGCGGGCGCCCCCGCCATAGCTGCGATAGGTGCGCTTCGGCTCTATCGCATTGCGATCGAGATTGCGCAGATAGACGTGGTCGTAGAAACCGAACAGCTGCGTCCCGAGGCCGGTGATCAACGGCAGTTCGGCGCGGACTTCGCCGCGACCGCCGACCGCACGATCGCCGGTGCTCACGCCCGGATCGTAGCCGCGACCGATCGTCAGATTGCCGACCGAGAATTCCTCGTAGTTCAGCAGCGGGTCGTTCGTCCATTGCGCCTGGCCTTGGCCGGCCAGACTGAAGATAGGACCGACCCCGATCACCGTGTCGACCGTACCACGCACCACCAGCGCGCGCGAATTACCGTCGATCCGCGAGGTCAGCCGACCGTTTGCAAAGCCGATATCACTCGATCCGAGCACATCGACGCCCTTGCGGACCTGCAGCGAACTGGCGATCGAGAATGCGGTCGCGCCGTCGTACCGCACCGTGCGATAGTCGCCATCGATACCGATAAAGCCGATCCGCAGCTTATCGAGAGTCAACGGCACCGACCCACCCTCCGTCCGCACAACCGAGCGCTGATCGACATAGTCGAAGCCGCCTGTCGCACGCAGGTTGGTCCGCAACGACCGGATCAGCGGTCGTGCCAGATCGAACCCGGTGATCAGCGTATTGGTCCGCAGGTCGAGTGCACCGAGGTCGGGACGCGACCATGCGTAGGTGAAGCGCGCGCCCAGCGTCGTGCCGTTGCGATCGAGACCCATGATGTGCCCCGCTTGCACGACGCGCTGTTCCTTGAAGTCCGCGGTCGACGACACGCCGACATAGGTGACGTCGGACAGCCCGGTCAGCCCATAGATCTCGGCCCGCGCATAGCCCGTCTCACGCCCGGTCAGCCGACTATTCTGGTTCTGCACGTTGGCGATCACCGCGAACCGGCGGAACGCGAGCGACAATTCGCCGATCACCTCGCCCTGTCGCGTTCCTGCCGGACGTAGCGACAACTGCACCTCGAGCCCCGGGATATCGCCCGCGAGCAGCAACAGCCGCTCGGCCTTCTTCTCGTTCAGCGGATCGAGCGCCTGGATCTGCGCGATCCGCTCGCGCAGGATCGAATCATACGGCCCGGCCGATCCACGCACGCGAACTTCGACGATGCGCGCGGTCACGACCTGCAAATGCAACGTTCCGCCCGTGATCTCCTGTGCGGGGATCTGCACCGACGCTACCCAGCCCGCATGTCGCAGCGCGGCGTTGGCACGGTCGCGTAGCGCGCAGACGACGCTGATCGGCTGCTCGCCCTGCGGCACGTCGATGCCGGCGACCGCTTCGGCGATCTCGGGTTGCAACGCGCCGCCATCCGGCCGCACGAAGCTTAGCGTGGTCAGCGTGACCTTGAGCGACGACGTCTCGAACGGACAGGCGGGCTGTTCCAGCGCACGGCTCGAATCGACGCTGACCGCCGATTCCTGGCGCGTGTCAGGTGCGGGTGGAGTGACTTCCTGACGAGAAGGCAGAACTACTTGCGCTGCAACAGGCTGCGCAAGAAGCGCCCCCCCTGCAACGCCAGCCATCATAAGCACGTATGAACGCCATACTTTCGATGTCATCAATCCCCCGCGCGTTGCCGATAACGACGTGCGATTTGCAGACAGACGAACTGTCGCTCTCCTTTGGGGATACGCACGACGCCTTGAAAGGCCCGGCGGACCATGACGACATTTTTACGCCATGCATAGATGCGAAGTCGCTGTGATCTTTCGAAGACTATGGTTAACCTCAAAAAACTTGTAAAATCGGCTGGAGATCATTCGCTTTCGATCTATTGTAGTCGCCGCACGACCGGGCCCGTTGCAGGCTGGCCCACCCGCTGCATTGAGGTGCAAGCCTGTGGAATTGGGTAGTATCCACGACCAGGAGACAGGAAGGATGGCGATGTTACGCGTTGGAAGCCGTGGCGAGGACGTCCGAAATCTACAGACGCTGTTGCGCCAGTACGACCCGCAACTCGGCGCCGATGGCGTCTTCGGTCCGCAGACCGAGCGCGCGGTGCGGCTGGGTCAGCGGCGTAACGGGCTCTATCCCCCCGACGGCATCGCCGGCCCGATGACGATGGGCGTCTTGACCGGCAACGGTGCCGGCTACGCCAGCCCGGCGCGCGCCATCCCCGCCGGCACACCGACGCGCACCGTCGCGATTCCTGGAACCCGTTCCGCCGCCTTCCAGAAGGCGCAGACCGCAGCCAGCGCGGCAAGTGTCGGCAAGGGCGATCCCGGGCCCCTGAAAGCCGCCGTCGAGCCCGCCCGCGAACGCGCCCGCACCGCCGCGATGCCGGCGGGCACGGCCAGCCCGGTGTCGAGCATGCACATGTCTCGAGAAGGCCGGCGCTTCATCGTCGAACATGAGTCGCAACGCGGCGTCAGCAATCGGCTGCATCACCCGACCGCCGGCAGCGGCGTGACGATCGGACCCGGCTACGACATGAAGGATCGCTCCAGTGCGGAGGTTCAATCGGATCTGACCGCAATCGGCGTACCGATCGAGGCCGCGAAGACCGCCGCGGCGGGTGCAGGCCGATCGGGCGCGCCGGCGACGCAATTTGTGAAGGACAACAAGTCCGTCATCAACATTTCGATCGACCAGGAAGCCTTGCTGCTGCGCCGGATCGTCGGGTCATACGAGGACCGCGTCAAGCGTGCGATCAAGGTACCGCTGCATCAGCATGAATTCGATGCGCTCGTATCCTATGCATACAACCCCGGCGGCGGCTGGTCCAAGACCACCAAACTGGTCAACGAGGGCAAGCTTCACGACGCGATGGTCGAGATCAAGCGCCACGTCTATTCCAAGGGCCAGATGGTCCGCAGTTTGGTGACCCGACGCGCTGCCGAGAGTAAGCTCTTTCTATACGGAGAATATAAGTGATGGTTTCGCGTTCTGTAATGCTGGCGCTCGCCGTCGGGCTCGCCGGATGTGGTGCGAGCGCCAATGGTTCGGCCGCAGAGAACGGCAACGCCGCGGCGTCCGTCGCGCAGCCAGCCGCCGACACGAGCACCGACGTGAACGCCAGCGGTAACATGGCCGCGCGAGAACCTTCGGCTCCGCTGCCAGCGACGGAAAATGCGTCCGAAGACGCGCCTGCGGCGCAATCGCTGGACCGGACGAATACAACGGGTGCCGGCACGATCCGCCCCGTGCTCATCCAGTTCGGAACGATCGACGGCGCGGCAATCAAGGACTTTCAGCTCCGGTCACGCTGCCAGACGGCCTTTGTCACGACCAAGGGACCCGTGGTAGTCGATTGGACGAAAGTCGGTAATTTTGCCGAGCATGACGAGGGTAACCGTGTCGTGACGCCGATCGACGACGGTCACGGATCGCACGATTTGTCTCTCCCCAAGGATACGAAGACCGCCACCGTCGGCGATGTGGCGGCGCTGGTGAACATGGGATTGTCCGGTATCGCCGATGGCTGCGCACCGAACTGATGCTGCGCTGCAGTACGGCAAGGGTTCCCACCCCTGCTGTACACCTCGATAGGCGATGCAGGCTATGGGCGAGACCACTGCCGTGATCCTGCTACGCGCCTGTGGATCGGTGCGATCGCGCGTGCAGTCACGGGGTACGTGCCGCGGACCGTTGGCAAACATTGGGCGCGAAAATTGACTGCGTCGGTTCCGGACAGCACCTACCAGAACGGCGTATCGATCCTGACGAAAGGCGGACAGCTGAACTACGAACTGTATGGCACCTATACATGACTGGATCTTGCCTACCACTCGCCGCCTCGGCGCTGATACTTTGCGCTGGCGGGAGCAACGCTAACGCAGCGACAACCAAGGCATCGATCAATGCAGAAGGTGTGAGTGATCCGACCGCTACTGCTGGTTCGCAATATACCGAAGACCAGACAAACGCGATCGGGGTGGCATCGCTGCGTCGCGAACTGATCGGGGCGGCCGCAACGCTGGATGGCCAGCCGATCACCAACGTCAAGGCAGTGTCGCGTTGCCAGACGGTGTTCACCACCAAATCCAATGCAACTGTTACCGTGCGCTGGAATAAGGTGGGCAATTTTGCCGCAACCGTAGATCACGGATCGGCGACAATTCCGATCGATGACGGTGCTGGCGTTCACAATTTCGTGTTGCCCGAACGCGATGGTTTCCGACGGGTCAACGGTACGATGGGACATCTCGCCGATACCTGTGAAAGCCACACGCAGCACGAGTAAAAAGACGACGAGCGCACGCCTAGACTGTTTGGGATGGTCCTGGGTCTACCGGGGCGGACCTCCAGATCTCGAATTCAATCCACGGGGAATGTCGATGAGCCTTCATCCTGCGGCGCGCGTCACCGACGTTTTTGGCCATGACGCGACGCTCGTCGGAATCGATACCGGGGTCGCCCTCGGCGCGTTACTTGCCGTCGGCATCATTGCATCCGGCGGGCTGACCGCGATCGCTGTTGGTGCTGCGCTCGTGACCATCGGTGCCGGCCGGATGACAGGAGCAGCAATCGGCAAAAATTTGGAGGGTCCTGTGACCGGGCAACTCCGAACAGGGTCGGTCAACGTCTTCATCAACGGATTGTCCGCGGCGATGGTCGGAGAGGCCCGCGGAGACTGCTCGCAGGACGGTGGAACTGCGCATAGGGTGGCGACGGGGTCTGCCACGGTTTTCATCAACGGCAGGCCTGCAGCGCGTGTATCGGAGACAATGGACTGTGGCGCAGTGATCCGCAGCGGCTCGTCCAACGTGTACATTGGCGGCTCAAGACTGTCGCCGATCTGCGTTTCGCTCCGCGCCGAACAGGCCAAGCTCGAACGCTTCCGAATCGATGCGCAGGCCGCAAGCGCCGCGTATGAACCACTCGAGACGAGGACGCCGCCAGAGGGATATAGAAACGCAACTGACGCAGATTTAGGTCGTCTTCGCCTGAGCGCGAAGATGCTGGAGCATCCAATTGACCGAAGGACGGGCGAACCGTCAAAATTTCGCGCAGCGGTGTTTATAGATCAAAAAACCGGCTCGCCACTCGTTGCCTACAAAGGCACGACCATGAACAGTGGAGCAGATTGGACGGTGAATGCCGAACAAGGTCTCGGCAACGAGACATTTTACTACGATCAGGCCCAATTTATCGCCCGGAAAGTTGCGACGTCACCCTCTGGTGCTGGCGCACGCTTGACTGGCCATTCGCTAGGCGGCGGCATGGCTTCTGCTGGTGCAACGGCATCCGGGCTCCCCGCCACCACGTTCAATGCTGCCGGTCTCAACGCGAAAACGGTACCGCACTCCGTCGCAGCGAACATTGATGCGGTTTATGTCAAAGGCGAGCCGGTGCGCGGTATTCAATCGCTGCCATTCTCTCCCGACTCTGCCGCGAGTAAGGATTGGCCATTGGAGCCCGCCGATCGCGCCCATCAGCTCGCGGTGTTGGCACTTATACCGCTTGGTCCACTTGCGGTCGGCGGAGGATTGGCGATACGTAACCTCCTGCTGCACAGGATGACGGCCGTCGACGCCGCACTCGCTCAGAAGCGCGCTGAAACCGAGCGTGCGTTGTCTACGAATGGGTGCTCATGATTCGACTGCTTCCCATTACCACGCTGGTCGGCTTTGCCCTTCTGGCCGCCTGCTTCAACGAGGACGCCTCAGTGAACCAAGCCGCAATCATGCCAATGCTCGGAGCCGTCATGCATTCCGACACCGACGAAGTGCGACGACTGGCCGAACACGGTATCGGTCTGGACGAACGCGAGCCAGCGGATCAATCTACGCCGATGATCGTAGCATCCGGGAGTGACCAATGGCCAGTGGTTGAAATCCTTGTAGACCATGGCGCCGACATCTGGGCGCATGACCAATTCGGTGTCACGATGGCACAAATGGCTGTCACAAGCCGTATCCTACCCGGCTCGGATGAAGACAAGGCCAGGTTGCGAGTGATCGAAAAGCTCAAGGCGCGCGGTTATCCTTTTCCGCCGCCCAATGCCGAAAGGATCCTGTCTCTCGAGAAAGACGGTAAATGGCCACCGTTGGAGGCGACACGATGACGCAGGTCCAAGGTATGACGATGGCCTGCCCCGACGGCTGGCTCGATAAGTCGATGCTGGTACTTTCGGCCGCTATGCCTGGAGCGAGCCGCGTTTCGCCGAACTTCGTAGTAACGCGCGAACTCATGCCGGAAGATCTACGCGCCCTCGCCGAAGACGCGCTCGACGCCTTCGTCGAACGGCAGATCGCGCAAATGCAGACAACGCTGCCCGGCCCGGTGAGCATTGCGCGACGGCAAGCGGCGGATGCTTCGGCGCTGCCGGAACTGCGAATCGACTGGACCGCGGATAGCATTCCACTGACCCAGTGGATTGGGTACAATCAGGCCAGCGACGGAACAGTCGTGATCGCGACCGGAACAGCCGGCAGAACCGATTTTGCCGCAGTCGAACCCGTCTTTCACGCCATGCTCCGCAGTTTTCGCATGGCGTAGCGGAATAGGTGTTCTCCGCGATCGCCGAACCTGTGCACCGGATGACCTGATCGCGGCGCGGTACCGGCGTATCACCGCCCGTCGACCGACCAATGCGGCGGATCCGACAGCAGTTTCCTGACGCCGTAGCTTGCGCCTACAGTGTGCAACGCCGCGTTGTCGTTGCCGTTGCGGGGTTGGTCGATCGGCTGTTTCGCACCAGCGGCGTCGACGACCTCGATCGGGCCCGACCAGCTGATCGTCATGTCGATCGCCAGCCCGGCGATATGGTTCGAGGTCAGCGACGGCTTGAAGCGGATCGCGAACAGCGCGACCATTTCGGCCGCCGCGGCGATCGAGCGGGTGTCGTCGCCGTGATCCCAGATGATCCCCGCCGTCGGCTCATCTGGAACATCCGCGGGGGCGACTGCCCCGTGCGACACCTGCCACGCATAATGCATCAGCCACGCGCGGATGCGGTTGCGCCGTGTCGAGGATATCCGCACGATCGTCCCCGCGTTCGCCAGCGCGGTCAGGAACTGGCTCACCTGCGCGGCGAAGGCCGGGGCGAGGTCGGCGACCCGGTCGCTGTTGGGAAACCGCGCCTGGTTGCGGCGGAACCAGTCCGCCCCGCTCAGCTTGGCGGCAGCTTCCCGCGCCCGCGCCTGTTCGCGCAACAGGTCGGACGGCGATTGCTGCGCGAGCGCTGTCGCCAGGTCGCCGCGGCTCGCGCTGCGCCCCATCACCCGCGAGGCATAGGTCCGCATCGCTCGGCTGGTCGCACCGTCGAGCACGCCATCGGTCCTGAGCGGCGTCATCCCAAGCGTGCTCGCGCGCAGGTTGAGCAGCCGCTGGAGCTCGGCGGTCTGCGCAGGCGTGGCGGCGGGTTCCCTGGCCATGACCTACTCGATTCGCGCGTCATAGGCGGAGAGCGCCTGCATCGCCGCGCGGTTGCGGTGGTGAGCGCGCTTCAGCCGCGCGAGCGTCGCGTCGGTGCCCGTGCAGGTCGCGCGCATCCGCCGATCGAGGTCGGCCGCACGGGCTGCATCATAGGGCTCCTCGCCCCTGAAATGGTCGCACTGCGTCCGCTTGGCGACGAATGCGCGAACGTCGGCGGGCATTCCCGCCGCCACCGCGCGAGGCTGCGCGCTGCACCCCGTGGCGAAGATCGCCGCAGCGACGATTCCCGGCAGGAGCGGCGCCCGGATCATACCGCTTCCACCGTCGGCTCGGCCGCGATCGCGCGTTTCACAGGCTCGCGTGCGCGAAAATCGTAGACGAAGTCGCCGCCCTCGACCCGCATCGTGATCGCCGCCACCCGCTCGCCGCTTATCTGCCGCTCGAGCAGCGCCACCGACATCGCCGGCAGCATGGTGTTGGTCAGGATCGCATCGATCATCCGCCCGCCCGACGCCACTTCGGTACAGCGCGCGACGATGTGATCGACCACCGCCTGGTCGTAATCGAGCGCGATATCGTGATTGTCGCGCACCCGCCGGACGATCCGGTCGAGCTGCAACCCGACGATCCCCGTCAGCATCGCCGGGCTGAGCGGATAATAAGGCAGCACCAGCAACCGCCCGAGCAGCGCAGGCGGAAACACCTTGAGCAGTTCGGGCCGCAACGCGGTCGCAAGGCCGTCGGCCTCGGGCGCCATCTCCTCGTCCTCGGTCAGGCTCATGATCAGGTCGGTGCCGACGTTCGAAGTCAGCAGGATCACCGTGTTGCGGAAATCGATATGCCGCCCCTCGCTGTCGTTCATGAACCCCTTGTCGAACACCTGGAAGAACATCTCATGGACATCGGGATGCGCCTTCTCGACCTCGTCGAGCAGCACGACCGAATAGGGCCGGCGCCGCACCGCCTCGGTCAGCACGCCACCCTGGCCATAGCCGACATAGCCCGCCGGCGCGCCCTTCAGCGTCGAGACGGTATGCGCTTCCTGGAACTCGCTCATGTTGATGACGATCATCGATTCGTCACCCGAGAAAAGCAGTTCGGACAACGCGTGCGCGGTCTCGGTCTTGCCGACCCCCGACGGGCCGCAGAGCATGAAGACGCCGACCGGCTTCGACGGATTGTCGAGCTTGGCGCGGCTGGTCTGGATGCGCTTGGCGATCGCGTCCATCGCGTGATCCTGACCGACCACGCGCGCCTTCAGCTTGTCGGCGATGGTCAGCACGCTGGCGATCTCGTCCTTGACCATCCGGCCGATCGGGATGCCGGTCCAGTCGCCGACCACCGCGGCGATTGCGTCACCATCGACCACGCCGAACACCATCGGCGCATCGCCCTGCACAGCGCGCATCGCCGCCAGCGCCGCATCGAGCGGATCCGAGGACGCCTCTTCGGTCAGCGCATCGCGGGCCGCGCGCACGGCGTCGAGCGCATCCTTCTCCGCCGCCCATTTCGCCTCGACCGCCTCGACGTCGGCGCGGGCCGCGACGATCGCCTCGTCGAGTTCGCCCAACCGATCATCCTCGCGGTAGCGGCCGGTCGCCTCGCGCTCGACCACGCCGCGCTCGACCTCGAGCAATTCGAGCCGCCGCCGCCGATCCTCGACCGGGGCCGGCGTCGCGTGCTGCGATACCGCCACGCGCGCGCACGCCGTGTCGAGCAGGCTCACCGCCTTATCGGGCAATTGCCGCGCGGGAACGTAGCGCTGCGACAGCGTCACCGCCGCCGCGACCGCCTCGTCGAGCACCACGACACCGTGATGCGCCTCCATCATCGGCGCGACCGAACGCAGCATCGCGATCGCGGTATCGATCTCGGGCTCACCGACATCGACCGTCTGGAAGCGCCGGGTCAGTGCCGGGTCCTTCTCGAAATACTGGCGATACTCCGCATAGGTCGTCGCCGCGATCGTCCGCAGCCGCCCCCGCGCCAGCGCCGGCTTAAGCAGGTTCGCGGCATCGCCGGTGCCCGCCTGCCCGCCCGCCCCGATCAGGCTGTGCGCCTCGTCGATGAACAGGATCACCGGCGTCTCGGACGTCTCGACCTCGTCGATCACCGCGCGCAGGCGCTTCTCGAACTCGCCCTTCACGCCAGCGCCTGCCTGCATAAGCGCGATGTCGAGCGAGCGCAGCGTCACGCCCTGCAACGCCGGCGGCACGTCGCCGTCGACGATCCGCCGCGCAAAGCCCTCGACCACCGCGGTCTTGCCGACCCCTGCCTCGCCGACCAGGATCGGGTTGTTCTGCCGCCGCCGCAGCAGCACGTCGACCACCTGACGGATTTCGGCGTCACGCCCGACGATCGCATCGATCTCGCCGGCGCGCGCCCGCGCGGTCAGATCGATCGAATACGCCGCCAGCGCCTCGCCGACCTTGCCGCCCGCCTGAGGAGGAGAATCCGTGCCACCCTCGGTGGGTACGGGCGCCTCGTTGGTCTCAGCCGAGGCGCCGACGATCGTCGCGAAGTCCTCGCCCAACCGATCGGCCTGGACCTTGCGCCATTCGGCGCTGATCGCGAACAGCGCGTTGCGCAGCGTCGGCGTGCGGACCATCGCGTACAACAGATGCCCGCTCCGCACGCGCCCGGCGCCGAACTGCAACGAGGCATAAACCCAACCGCGCTCGATCGCCTCCTCGATCTGCGGCGCGAAGTCGGAGATCGCGCTCGCGCCACGCGGCAACGAATCCAGCGCCGCGGTCACGTCGGCGGCCAGCCGCGCATCGTCGATCGCGAACGCGGCGCGGATCGCGGCCACGTCGTTGCGTGGATCCTGGAGCAGGACGTGCACCCAGTGGACCAGCTCGACATACGGATTGCCGCGCATCTTGCAGAAGCTGGTCGCGGTCTCGATCGCCTTCCGCGTCGCGGTGTCGAGGCGGCCGAACAACGCGGTGCGGCTGATCTCGGTCATTACATATCCCCCGTAGTCGATTGAACAGTCTGTCTGCGTGATGCGGCGCGGCGCGTGAGCCGGGCGTCGGCGCGAACCCGGTCGCCCTGCCCCGGTGCCAGCCAGCCGGTCCAGCCGAGCCGCGCGCGTCCGTCGAGACGAACAGGCCGCGCGTGGCGCTCCTCCATCTCGATCTTGATATCCCATTCGAGATGGCTTGGCGCGAACGCATCGAGTGCCTCCGACGCGATCCGGAAGCGGTTGCCGCCGGGCAGTAACGCCTCGAATTCGTGCAGCGAATTGGCGCGCACCACGACGCGGAACGCATCCGACGCCACCCGCACCCGCTGACCGATCATCATGTCGGTGCCGAGCCCGCTGAAGCCGCGCCCAAGCCGGCTCTGGTCGTCGCGCTCGACGTCGCGCCAGCGCGGCTGGTATTCGAGCAATTTGACGCGCTGGCGGAGCAGATGGCCGAGCGCATCCTCGATCCCGACCGCACTGCGCCGCGAGGCGAACAGCCCGGCATAATGCAGCCGCGCGCGCGCCGGGAACGCGGCATCCTCCGCCACGCCTTCGCCCGCACCGGTCAACTGCGCGAGATAGCGCGCGAACCGGTCGTCGAGCGGCCGATCCGCCTGCGCCGCCGGCTGCGAATCCGCCCATACCCGGTAGAAGAGCTGCAACATCCGGTTGGCGAGCAGATCGAGCCACCGCCCGAACGGCCGCGTCTTGGCATAGCGGCTTTCGAACACCGCGAACTCGGTCAGATGCGCGGGCAGTGGCCCCATCGGCCCGGTCAGCCCGAGCCAGAAGCCGGACACGCGCGCACGGTCGCCGGTGACCTCGACTGAATCCAGAGTCGCATCAGGAAACGCCAGCGTCGGCACCTGCGCCAGGTCGGCGATGCTCTGCGACGGACGGCGTGCGTGGCCGATCCGCGGCAGATGCGGCGCACGCGCCTCCGCCCCACGCGCGATCGGGAACAAGCCGAACCGTCGCGCATCCACCGCCGCATCCCGAAGGAAACTCAGATGGTGTGTTGGCGGCCTATCCTCGGCGGCCATTTGGCGAACTCCCCCTCGGTGGCACTGGTGAAATGAGTCTCGGTAAACGCATTGATGCTCGCGAATTCGGCCAGGAAGCGTTCGAGCACCGCGCCGAACAGGAACATCCGCCCCTTGTCGAACGCCGCATCGTCGAGCCTGATCGTGATGCGGTGGCCACGCGCGATCGCCATCCGGTCGAGCCCGGGCACGCGCCGCGCCACCTTGGTCGAATGGATGCCGAGCATGCCATCGATCTGTCGCCGCAGACCCGCATCGTCCTGCCAGCCGTACAGCGCGAGGTGATCGCGCAACACGTGCGGATCGTCGCCATCCTCGGGCGCGAGCGTCATGTAATTGGGCGTCAGATGCCCGATCACGCGCCATGCCGCATCGCCGAGCCCGAGCGGTGGCCGCGGCCGGGTCGGCGCGCGCAACACCGTAACCGCACGCGCCGGCACGCCCGACACCACGAAGTTCGAATCCCCGCGGAACGTCAGCAGTTCGGGCAGCTCGCGGTTGGTGACCAACGCGCGAACGCCCAGTTCATGCACCTCGTCGAGCCGCGTCGCATCGCCCGGCGCGGTCAGGCTGACCCAGGTTTCGGTGCCGGTATATTCATGCCGTCGCCGCAACCGCTGCTCGCGGGTCGATAGCCGGCGCGGGCGCAACTGCGTCGTGTAGAACAACGCCTCCTGCCAGTCGTAGAGCAGCGCGCCGAACGCATAGAGCGGCGCGACGGTACGCGAATCCACCTTGTCCCGCGCATAGGCCTTCACGTCGAGGATCCGGAACACTTCGAAATCGAGCGGCCGGGTGCGATCCGGAACGACGTGATGCTCATGATCGAAGCGCGATACCTGGACGCGACCGAGCTGCTTTTCGAACAGGTTGATCGCCGGCGTCGCGAACAGCTTGAAGTTGGCGGGTTCGAGCGCGTTGTTCAGCACCGGAGAAGACCGCCCGAACAATATGACGATGTCACACGCGCGCGGCGACTGTTTGAACGCGCGCGCGAGGTCCTTCAGTTCGACGAACAGAAAGCGTTCGGGACAGGCGAAATACTCGGCGAGCAACCGGTAGCCGCGGAACGATCGCTGCTCGGACGGCAGCAAGGATTCACTGTCACCGAACCCGACCTGTTCGGGTTGCGGCAGCCGCAACCAGCCCTCGGGCCCCGCCGCAGCGTCCGCCGACCGGCCGATCACCGCCAAGGTCTCGCCGATGATCTGGCGGTACAGCTCGGCCGGCACCGCTTCCGATCCGGCAAGATAGATCGGCAACGACGCGGGCAGCACGGTCGGGAGGTCGAAGCCGCCGGTCGACTCGAACCGCAACCGCAGGCCCGCTTCGGCCCGCACGCCCGTCGCCGACACGAACGGCGCCACCGCGGCGCGGCTCGACAGATACTCGACCTGCGTGATCTTCAACGGCCACAGCGTCACGTCGTGCCCGGTACGGAACTGCACCGGCGCGTTCGCGTGGTCAGCCGCGGTTGCGGTCATCTCGGTCCCGCGCGGCACCTTGTAGCCGTCGAGCAGGATCGGATCGCCATCGCGCGGCTCGAACCCGGCAATGCAGATCGACGGCATCGGCGCGAGATAATGCGGCTGGATCGCGTGGAGCAGGTGCTGGGTGAATTCGGGATATTGGTCCGCCAGCTTCAGCTGGACGCGCGCGCCGA
The DNA here is from genome assembly GCF_003688625.1 of Sphingomonas sp. PP-CE-3A-406. Classification (GTDB taxonomy): domain Bacteria; phylum Pseudomonadota; class Alphaproteobacteria; order Sphingomonadales; family Sphingomonadaceae; genus Sphingomonas. The sequence goes on along the minus strand of NZ_RCWY01000001.1, from coordinate 34,044 downwards.
GGAACGCGACGCCCTCCAGCAAACGCTCGACATACGGATCGGGATCGGTCGGCGTCTTGAGCCCGAGACGCCCGGCAACCGCCTCATGCTCCTGCCCGAACGCGACCGCCTCCTCGCGCAGATACGCGAGTTCGTCGTTGTAGAATCGCAGCAGCCGCGGATCGATCCCGCCGCTCATCGGCGCCGCCCCCGAATATTATTCACGGACGTTCACCGCCGTCGTCTCCGCCTCGACCTCGGTGCGGAACTTGACCGGCATCAGTTGCGCTGCGGACGTGATGTCGCCCTGAATCACGAATGTCAGCGAATGCGGCTGATCAGGATCCTCGACCGGCTCGACCGTCAGGCTGTCATGCCGGATCCGCGGCTCGAACACGCGGATCGCCTTCCGCGTCTCACGCGCGCGCGCCAGAACCGCGCGGCGGTTGAGCGTCCGCCCCGCCAGATCGGTCAGCCCGTAATTCAGCACCGAGGCGCGCACGTGCGGATACGCCTCCAGGTCGACCAGCGACTCCAGGTTCGTCGTGTTCAGCAACCAGGCAAGATCACGCCGGATCGTCGCGCGCAGGGCGGTTTCGTTGAAGCGTTCGAGCTTTGGCACCGAATAATGCCGGAATTTCTCCCGCGCGATATCGGGGGCGTCGTCGCTCATGTCGCGCATCCCGGAAATTTCGAGATCGGCGACCAGCTTGTCGAACAGGGTCGGCGTCAGGCGCTGCGTTACGGCCATGACGGATCAGGCGAAGACGAGCGCGCGCAGCGACAACAGGCCGCGCTCGTCGCCGTTCGACAGCGACCAGAGATGCTGCCCCGATCCGACCGATCCCGCCGCACCGTCCCGCCAACTGGTCGACCGTCCAAGCCGTTCGGCGGAATCGCCTTCGGTCTCGGTCCCCGGATAGCGCGCCGGCAAAAGCGCCGCGACCGACTGCCCGGTACGAAACGTGATCTGCACCGGATACCAAATGACGTCGCGAAGATCGAGCGGTCCCTCGCTCACGATCCGCTCGATCTGGTCGAACGCCTGCAAACCGTACCGTCCGCCGATGATGGCCTCGAAGCACGGCCCGAACCGACCATCGGCATCTGCAATCCAGTCGAACGCGGCACCATCGAGCGTCCCGGCGGTGTCCGGTGCTGCGTCGAATGCCGCATCACGCGCCGCTTCGCCCTCGGCGACGCGACCCTGGCCAAAATGCTGTAGTGCCTCGATCACGCCCTGCATCCAGTCCGACGCGACGTGCTGCACCGCCAGCGCCCGTCCAGCGATCACATCGGCGCGCTCGCGCTCGGCTGCGATCGCCTGCCCGTACACGACGGACAGCATTTGCGCCTCGGGCGAAATCTTCGCCAGCGCATCGAGTTGAATTCTCGCCTTGTCCCACTCGCCGGCCAGCGCCAGCACCTGGAACAGGAACATCCGCGCCGACGCATCGCCGGGGGACGACCGAACGGCCTCGACGAGTGCGCGTCGCGCACCGTCGAGATCGCCCGATTTCAGGAGTTGGTCCGCATCGCGCATCATCCGCTCCACGGACTTCCCCTCGGTCTTCAAGATCAACCGGCTTCGTTCTGCCGGATGTCGTAATACGCCGTGACGACGCCGCCGTCCTTGCCGCCCTGCGCGTTCTGCGCCTGGTAGTCGAACGTGACCTTCGCACAGTTGAACGTCACCGATTCCATGATCGAATCGCCACCCGACGAACCCGAATTGTGGATGTCGGAGACGATGATGTCTTCGAGCTTGATCTTGTAATAGGTCAGCGGATTGGAGCCATCGCCCGCCTTCTGCGAATAGATGACGGCTTCCTTGATGTGCTTGCCCGATGCGCACGCCTTGAAGAGCATCGGCGACGACTTGTCGACCTGCTTCTGGATGCGGATGTCGGAGATCTCGGCCTTGCCCGAGCCACCGCCGGCGCCGCCGGTGTGGAACGAGCCCTGCTGGACCGCACCGAAGTCGAACGAGATGATATCGATCTCGTCCTGGTGGTTCTTCTTGCGCGATTCGCCGTTTACGCCGTCAATCTTCAAGAACAGATCTACTGCCATGATACTTCTCCCACATCATGAAAACCGCCATCGCCACACCCTGCGACGATGGCCAGATTTGGCTCAGCCGGAAGTCTTGGGAAGCCTGGAAACCATGCTGAGTGCGATGTCCATGCCTTCCAGCTGATAATGCGGCACGAACATGAACTTCCCAAGATAATAGCCCGGATTGCTTTCGTCCGGGATCACGTCGATCGCGGCATTCTTGAGAGGCAGCCGCGCCTTCGTCTCTTCGCTCGACGTCGACGGCGAACCGTCGACATATTGCAGGACCCAGTTGTTCAGGTCGCGCTTGAGCTGATCGGCCTCGCGCGTGCCGCCGACCCAGTCGCGCACCATGCACTTCAGATAATGCGCAAAACGGCAGCTGGCGAAGATATACGGCAGTCGCGCCGACAGATTGGCGTTCGCGGTCGCATCAGCCAGTTCGTAGTTCTTCGGCCGGTGCAGCGTCTGCGCGCCGATGAACGTCGCCTGGTCGGTGTTCTTGCGGTGGATCAACGCCATCAGACCGGCGCTCGACAGCTCGGCCTCGCGCCGGTCCGAGATCGCGATCTCGGTCGGGCACTTCAGGTCGATGCCGCCATCGTCGGTCGGGAAGGTCGCGGTCGGCAGATCCTGCACCGTACCACCCGATTCGACGCCACGGATCCGCGTGCACCAGCCATAGGTGCTGAACGCCTCGGTGATCCGCGTGCCCATCGCATAGGCCGCATTGAGCCACAGATGCTTGTCGTGCGACCCCGTCGAGCTCTCCTCGAAATCGAACTCGTCGACCGGCTCGGTCTTCGCACCATACAGCGGACGACCAAGGAAACGTGGCATCGCCAGCGCCATGTAGCGGCTGTCCTCCGACGCGCGGAACGTCCGCCATGCGGCATAGTCGGTCGCGTCGAACAGCTTGCCGAGATCGCGCGGATTGGACAGTTCGGTCCAACTCTCCATTCCGAGCAGCGACGGGGCCGCTGCGGCAATGAACGGCGAGTGCGCCGCCGAGCCGATCCGCGCCAGCCCCTTCATCACTTCGAGATCGGGCGCGCTATGATCGAACGTGTAGTCACACACGAACGCACCGTAGGGCTGACCGCCGAGCTGGCCGAATTCGGACTCGTAGATCTTCTTGAACAGCGGGCTCTGGTCCCACGCGGCATCGCGGAACTGGCGGAACATCTTGCGACATTCCTCCTTCGACATGTTTATCACACGGATCTTCATGTCCTTGCCCGTCGACGTGTTCATGACGAGATAGTGAAGACCGCGCCACGCCGATTCCAGCTTCTGGAATTCCGGATTGTGGATGATCGCGTTGATCTGTTCGCTGAGCTTGGCGTCGATCGCCGCGCGCATCGCGTCGACCGTGGCGAACACGTCGCCGCCGATGATCGCCGCATTCGACAGCGCCTGCTGCGCCAGCGTCTGCACCGCCTGCTCGATCCGCGTCTGCCGCGCGGCGTCGGTCGGCTTGAACTCCTTTTGCAGAAGCGCCGAAAATTCGTCTAGCGCGACCTCTTCGCCATGCGGCTGAGATGGGGTCTGCTGAAGCGCGTCTTGCGCCATATCCTCGTTCCAATCCGCTCTGGGTTTGTGCTTATGCAGCGCCGTTGGTCGGCGCGTCCGGCGCGGCGTCAGCCTCGGCCGCCTTAGCCTGCTTCGCTGCCGACAGCGCGGCAAGAAGGTCGGGATCCTTCAGCACCTTGTCGAGCAATTCCTGCGCGCCGTTCTTGCCGTCCATGTACGACAGCAGATCCTCGAGCTGCGTCCGCGCTTCGAGCAGCTTGGCGAGCGGCTCGACGTTGCGCGCCACCTGGCCCGGCGAGAAATCCTCCATGCTGCGGAACGTTAGGTCGACTGCAAGCTTGCCGTCGCCGCTGAGCGAATTGTCGACCGCGAACGCCGCCCGCGGCGCGATCGCCTCCATACGCTGGTCGAAATTATCCATGTCGAAATCGACGAAGTCGCGCTGATCGGTCGCCTTGCGCTCGACATGGCTCTTGCCCGACAGATCGGACATCACGCCCATCACGAACGGCAATTCCACCTTCTGGCGCGCGCCATAGGTCTCGACTTCATATTCGATATGGACGCGCGGCGCCCTGTTTTCGCGAATGAACCGCTGTCCGCTCTTGATCGCCATTCCCCGTCCTTTTCAACTCAGACTAGCAGCTTAGAAAGCTTTGACCCCCTGTTTCGCTCCAACCGAAACGAAAAAGGCATGATGTAAATTCGATTATTCAGCATTACCAATTCGTTGCGCCGTCTTCCTCTACTCTCGTCAACAATACCGTTCCGGCATCGGCGACGCTGTTTGGCGCAATATCCTTAATAATTGCCATGAAATCCAGCCCGATCCACCCGCGGACGCGCCGCAACGCCACCGGAATCGGGCTCGAAGGCTCGCGACGCTGGTAATAGTCGCTGATCGCATCGAGCGCGCGCATCACGTCTTCGCGGCTGTCGACCCGACCGACGGCGGCACCCTTCGAAGACGGTGCCTCGATATCGCCGGCGGGCTCTTCCATACGGTCCGCAACCGCCTCGACCTCGACACCGGCGTGCGGCGCGACGGCCCGACGGATTGCCGAGAGCACCTCGAATGTCGGCGCAAAATTGGTGCCCGTTTCGTCGGCGGCCGCTGCTTCGCGCGTCAGGATCGCATCGGCCTGGCGCAACGACGATTCGATCTGATCGAGCCTGCCAAGTACCGTCTCCAGTACATCGAGCGGCGTGTCGTTCAGCGCGGCCCGAAACAGGCCATAGCCCTCCGCGGCATCGCCATCACGTGCGAACCGCGCAAAATCGTCGCCCGAATAGCTGCCCAGTCGCGGATGCGTGAGCAGCACGGTTCGCTGCAACGGCCCAAGGAATTCGGCGATCCGCGTCAGCGATTCACACGGCCCCTTGCGCCCCTGGATACCATATTCGTCCAGCGTCGGATGGACGCTGTCCCAGTATCGGTCGAACAGACCGGCCAGCATCGCGCAGCCCGTCTCGACGATCTCCAGCGACCCCGTTCGCGTTCCTGCACGCGCCAGATAGACCGCCAGCCACACGTCCTTGGTACGCCGGCTCTGCGCCTCGATCAGCGCGATCGTCTCACGCCAGTCGACCGCCTCCGAGACGTCGGCCGCAAGCGAGGCGACCTCGAATGCCTCCTCGATCCGCTGACGCTCGGCGTCATAGGAAAGGTCCTCGCCCGCCGGCGCGTCCGCGGAAACGGGTTCGAGAAGATCCTCGACCGTCACCTACGCCTCCGCGGCGATGCGATTACCGGCATGGGTGCCGGCATGAGTTTCGACGAAACGCACCATTATCAGCGCCTTACGGCACCAACTCGGCTTCGACACGGCGGTTTGCCGGATCCCCCGGCTTATGCCCTGGCAACGGCACGCTCGCGCCAAACCCGCGCGTCACGAGGCGCGATCGATCGACCCCCTGCGACGCCAGGAAGTCCGCGACGGCCTGCGCACGCCGCGCCGACAACGACGTATTCAACGCCTGGCTGCCGCGCGAGTCGGTATGACCTTCGATCCGGAAGCGTGTTCCGGAAAGTTCGGGACGGACCAGCGACTGTGCGAAGACCTTCGCGGAGGCGAGCCCCTGGCGACTGATCCGTGCGGAGTTGAGATCGAACCCGATCATGAGATCGGCACGACGCTGTCCCAATGATTCGACGTTGGCCGCGGCGGTAGCGGTGACACCGTCAGCGCGCGAACCCGCAGCCGCCGGGCTTTGCGCACCGCGCCATGCCTGACGACGTCCCGGGCGAGTGGCCTTGGCGGTGGAAGGACGGACATACCCATTGGATGAGGCGGAAGCCGGCGATGCCTTCTGCGCCGAACCGACCTCGCCCGCCGGACGCGCCAGACGGAAACCCTTTGTCGCGGGCGCATCGCGCGTTGCCTGCCCGGCGTCCGTCTGCGCCCCGCCGCATTTGCCCGCGAACGTGCAAAGATAGCCTTCGACGCTAGGCGCGCGCTTGGCCGTGTCCTGCGCAACCAATGGCGTGGCCACCATCCCGATCAGGACAGCCGTTACGCCAACTCGATGAAACCGCATTGCTAAACTCTCCCGAGAAGTCGCGTCCGGACGTGCGTCTACTGAATTTCTAGTCGCGGTTTACGTACAAAGATCCAGTATCGCAAGGCGCGATGGTTAACACTGCTGTCGCATATCTACGTCCATTTTCGATGTAACATCCAAGTTGCTGAATTGCAGACCCGGAAGGATTTCTTGGGATTGATCCGTCCGACGATCCGGCTATTTATCGGCCTGCCGCCTGCTACGGGCCGTTCAAAAGGCGAGGAAGACCGATGGCGTCGGGCGCTCCATCCCGTTTAACTCAGATGTCGATCGATGTCGGCGACGAACAGGTCGTGCTCGAACGCATCGACAGCGTCGAGACGCTCAGTCGACCCTTTTCGATCACGGCGGATATTATATCGCCGCTCGAAATCGATCTGCAGCCCCACCTCGGCAAGCCGACCGCGCTCGCCGTGCTGGAAGACAGTCAGGTCGTGCGTCGTTTCCACGGCCTGATCACGTCGGCGGCGTACGATCGCGAGAGCACGAGCGGGCATCATTACCGGCTGACGTTGCAGCCCTGGACGTATTTTCTCGCGCAGAACCGCGACATGGCGATCTTCCAGGATCTGACGGTGATCCAGATCATCAAGCAGGTTACCGAAGCCGCAGGCATTTCCGACATCGAGTATTCGCGGCTGTCGCGGACACGCATTCCTCGCGCCTATTGCGTGCAGTACAAGGAAAGCGACTTCGCGTTCATCTCGCGGCTGATGGAAGAGGAAGGGATCTACTACTTCTTCCGTCACGATGCCGAGCGTCATGTGATGATCTTGTGCGAGGGGCCGAAATGCCACTTGGCCGGTGATCCCGCGACGCTCGAATTCAACCAGAACGCGGTGTCGGTGTTCGCCTCCGAATCGAAGGAGCGGTTCGCGAAACCCGCATCGCATCTCCAGGCCTGGACCGAGCGCGTCTCGACCGGTGCGGAATCGCGCGTCACCTACCGCGACTTCGATTTCGAATCGCCCGATCAACCCTTGGTCGCGGTGCATGATTCGGAAGGCGCGCACCCGCGCGACGACCGCGAGGTGTTCCACTATCCCGGCCGCTACACGCGCGAGAAGACGGGACGCGAGGATCAGCAGAAGACCGGGCAGGAACGCAGCCAGACCGTCCTCGACGGGTTGCGCGCCGGCCGTCGTGTGTTCACCGGCACGTCGCAGGCGGCAGGGCTCGCTTGCGGCACGCTGGTCAACGTCACCAAACATCCGGCGGCGCGGATGAATGCCGCGTACATGGTCACCTCGACCTATCACAGCATCGCCGCCGAGACCTATCGATCGGGCAAGCAGGGCGACGAACTGTCGTTCAACGTCCGCTTCGACGCGATCCCGGCGGACACGACCTATCAGGCGATCCAGTCGACGCCCCGCCCGGTGGTCCAGGGCCTCGAATCCGCGGTGGTCACGGGACCGTCCGGCGAGACGATCTACACCGACGAATATGGTCGGGTAAAAGTCCGCTTCCACTGGGATCGCAAGGATACGCCAGGCGAGAAATCGACCTGCTGGATCCGCGTCTCGCAGACCGGCGGGCTTGGCAACCTGATCCTGCCGCGCGTCGGCCACGAAGTGCTCGTCGATTTCCTCAACGGCGACCCCGACCGCCCGCTAGTGGTCGGACGCGTGTTCAACAAATCGAACATGCCGGTCTATCCGCTGCCCGCGAACAAGACGCGCGTGCTGTGGCGGACGCTGCGCTATGGCCAGGCGGGGGCGTATCCCAATGCTCGGCCGCTCGACACCGGCGCGCCGGGCGCCAACGAGATGCGGTTCGAGGACAAGGGCGGCCAGGAGGAAATCTTCGTCCACGCTGAGCGCGACATGAACACGCGCGTGCGCTTCGACGAAACGCATCACGTCGGCCACAACCAGGGCGAGGTCGTCGGATACGACCGTACTGCCGAGGTCGGCAACAACGAGACGGTCAGGGTCGTCCACAACCGCAAGACCACGATCGGCGATCACGACAAGCTGATCGTCGGCAAGACACTCGAAATCAGCGCGACCGACAGCATCCTGCTGAAGGTCGGCCAGTCGCATGTCTTCATCACGCCGACGGGCATCAGCATGACCGCGGACACCGTGTCGATCCACGGCAAGGTGAACGCGATCTTCCGCGGCATGGATACGCTGGTGAAGGCTGGGGCCAATTTGATCCTTAAGGGCGCACAGACGTTCATCAATCCATGACCCGCTGGCCAACCGTGAAACTAACCCAGGCGCGCCAGGTGTTCGCGCTGATGGACGTCGACGAGGACGATCTTCCGCCCGCGGCGGACGATCTCCATGCGCGCTATGACCTGCTTCGCCGCGGCGACGCCCCAGCCGATGCGCTCGACTATATCGCGCACGCGCTGCCGCGTCAGGAGACGGTCGCCTGGGCCGCACGATGCCTGCACGATCATGCTTGCGATCGCAGCCTGCCGATCCGCGATCAACTCGCGCTGGATCATGCGATGCGCTGGATCGACGAGCCGAGCGACACCAATCGTCGAGCGACCCACGCCGCCGCAGAGGCCGCCGGACAACGCAGTCCAGAACGTCTGTTGGGGATGGCCGTTTTCTATTCAGGCGGCTCGATCGCGCCCATGAATGCCGCCCCCGTGCTCGCGCCTCCCGAAGCCTGCCTGCGCTATGCTGCCGGCGCGGTGAAGGCATCGGCCTATCGCAGCGGCACGCCGGGCACCACTCTGGCCGAGGCACTCGCGCTCGCCGAGCAGGTTGCGGAACGCGGGGTTCAGGCGCTGGCGAAACCATGACGCTCACGTTGACGATCGGCAATGTCGCACGGCTCGACAATGGCATGCCGACCGAGTTCGTTCTCAGCCGTCGCGGTGCCGTCGTCGGTCGCGCCGCCTCGTGCGACTGGAGCCTGCCCGATCCGCGCAACCACATCTCGTCGCGCCATTTCGAGATCATGTTCGACGGCAGCGGCTATATCCTGACCGATGTCAGCACCAATGGCACGTATTTGAACGGCGCATCGACGCGGCTGCCGGCGCCACACCGGATCATGCACGGCGACGTGGTGCAGATCGGCCATTACGAGATTGCCGCGCGGCTCACCGGCGACAGCGCGTCGATCGCGGCGGAGACCGCCGAACTGCCCAAGTCGGCTGAATGGCGTGGCTGGGACGATGGTCTCGCCGCGGCACCTGAAGCTCCATCGACGCCCGATCCCTATGGCGCATCGGGCTACGGTGCCGCGCAACATTGGGACAGCACGCCGATACCGGCGGCGGCAGGGTCGAGCGGACGGTGGCAGCCGCAGATCGGCCCTGGCCTCGCACGGCAGGAACCGCACCGGTCGCCGACACCCCTTGCGCCGCCAACCGCCACGGGCGGTGGCTGGCATGCAACGCAGGCCGCACCCGACGTACCGGTCGCTTCGGCTTGGACCGCGCACGTTCCCGCACCGGACCCTGCATCGGGCTGGTCGAGCGCAGCGCCCGACCGCCCTGCGACGCCGTCGCCCGACGATGTCTGGGGTCGCATTGCGGAAGGCAATGTGGTCGATTGGGCAAGAGGCGGCTTTGGCCAGCCCGTGGAGGCACCGTCCGACCCGCTCGGCCTGTCGCGGCCCGCAGCGCGTGATGCGCTCCCTGCGGCGGCGCCGCAGATGACTCCGTCGGGCTGGGACGCACCGCCGTCGAGCACCGCCCCTGCCCCTTCCGCACCGTCTGCGCCACCTGCATCGCCTGCATCGCCTGCATCGCCTGCATCGCCTGCATCGCCTGCATCGCCTGCATCGCCTGCATCGCCTGCATCGCCTGCATCGCAGCCGCGAGGAGACATCGACGCTTTCCTGACCCAAATGGGATTGCGTAAGGAGCAGGTGACCGACGAGCCCAGCGTTGTACTCGCACGAAGCGGTCGCCTGCTGCGTCGGCTCGTCGCCGGGCTGGTCGTCATGGTCGAGGCCCGCGCCCGTGCGAAGGCGCAGTTAGGCGCGGAGATGACTGCTTTCACGTCCGAGGGCAACAATCCGATCAAGTTCGCCCGCACGCCCGAAGAAGCGATGGCGATGCTGCTCAATCCGCCCCAACGCGGCTTCATGGACGCCGAAAATGCCATCGAGGACGCGTATGTCGACCTGCAATCGCACCAGATGGCGACCATCCGCGCCATGCAGGGCGCCTTGCGGGCAACGCTCGACCGCTTCTCCCCGACCGCGATCCGCACGCGCGCCGAGTCGAAAGGACTGCTCGAGCGGATCCTACCCGCAGCCCGCGACGCCGCGCTATGGCAAGCGTACGAACGAGAGTTCGGCGGCGTTGCGCACGGTTCCGACGAAGCGTTCATGGACGTGTTCGCCAAGGAATTCCGGGAAGCCTACAACGCGCAGGCGAAAAGGCCACCGCCGTGATCATGCGGGATACGCCAAACATATGGACAGCCATCCAAAGTCGCGTGAATGCTCCAGGGGAATGTTTATAATTTAAAACCGGCGAGCGAGCAGTTACGGGGCAAAGCTTTTTATGAAGCGGGGGGGCTATCCGGGAAGAACAACGCCAATCAGGCAGGGGGAAGGAGGTCGCTGCTGCGGAGCAAGTACTTTCTTGGCTCTCGAACGTGGCACAGCCCTTAGTGCCGCTCGGCCTGCTCGTTCACGCTGCTGGCCGGTTGTCATCTAAACGCCGCGAAGCCGCGGGCGAAACCCGACGATGCGATACAGCGGATACGCGAGCAGGTGGAAGGGCAACGTCAATGCGCACCGCTATTGTCTGCCACATCCCCCATCGAGTTTAGCGCCGAAGCTCTCGCCGAGCCACGCATAGACGCTTTGGTGGCCGCTGGCCTTGTACGGCGAGTGCGTCTCGACCGCGCCGACGCGGGAGGCGATTTCCCCCGAGTGCGCATTGAACCGAAATCAGCCGGTATGCAATATATATGGTTCCGCCGGCTCGATCCGGCCAGCGGATTTGAACCGATGCTGTGCTACGATCGTAAGCATGTCGTGGCTGTTCGTACCGGTCAGCAGAACGATGGCTCGGAGACTGGCCCCGTCGAGCCGACTAAGATCGTCCGATACGACTACCGGATAGTACAGATACCGTCTTGGACGAGTCGCGGAGACATCCGGTCAGCTTTCCCTTTCTTGGTAAGGGAACTGAACCGTACTCGAACCGCCGGGCAGGCGGCAAGGCGGGTGGGAGATCGATGAACGCTCGCATCCGATACCGGCCCAGACGCGGGCGCCGAACTTGCCTTGAGCGAGGCATTCTTCCCGTAGCTGGCCCGCTCTCGGCTCTAAGGTGCTCCTGAAATCGTGCGATGGTTGTTTAACGGCTTCCGACCGCTTCGTGAAAGCGCGAGGATTGCGTACTTTCGAGCCCATGCCCTGCCCCCCCGGAACGAACGGCTTTTTACGACGATCGCTGATAGCGGCCGAGCTGCTTTCCACCAATTTTGCCGTTGCGCTCACACCGCAACGGAGTCTAAGCTGGCCAAGATCAATGAGGCTAAGGCAGACATCGTCGATGCCATTGAGAACGGCCGCTACAACGAGACATTGATGGACCGCCTGCTCGCTGGAGAAAGTCTTGAAGGCGGCATTGGCGGAAACTCCTGCCGACACACCCGACATTCCTTCCAACATCGCCGGAACCTACGCTAAGAAGGTCGAGAAGCTGGCCGAGGCATTGAACCGCCCTGAAGACCGCGACAAAGCCGCGGACACCATTCGCTGGCTCATCGAGCGTGCGACACTGACGCCCGGCCCGAAGCGCAGCGAAGTCGACGTCACGCTTCAAGGCAAATTTGGTGTCGGATGGCTGGACGCACGGGAAAGGAAAGAGGCCATAAACGACGACAGCCCCGGAGCTATCGCTACGAGGTTTGGAGTGTCGTCAAAGTTGGTTGCGGGGACAGGATCTGGCCAACATCATACATTAATCGTTGCGAAGGCGTAGGCTGTTGATCGCCCAACTAATGTGGTCGCCCAATGCGCCTCCCCGCCAGCGACCGCGTAGCGGGAACGACCGGGTTGGGAAGGAGAACGGTCCGGCTGCTTTTCGGAACTCAAAGTCTAAAGCGGCCGACGTTTTTACGCTGGCCATCCAGCGAGGAGAATGTCTCGATCTTCAGCTGTGACAAAGTTTGGCGCACCGAGTGCAAGTCCCGCGTCCAAGAGCATGGCCCCTGCGCCAGCCCAAGGCTTGACCTGCTCCCCAGAATTCATGCCATTGGTAAGTTAGCTCGTCAGATGGAGACGAGTGATGCGGCGAGGCCGATTTACCGAGGATCAGATCATTGGCGTGTTGCGCGAGCATGAAGCTGGCGTGAAAACGGCCGACCTGTGCCGCAAGCACGGGATCAGCGATGCGACCTTTTACAACTGGAAGTCGAAGTACGGCGGAATGACCGTGTCGGAGGCGGCGCGGTTGCGGGCGCTCGAGGACGAGAACCGCCAGCTGAAGAAGCTGCTGGCGGAGTCGATGCTCGACGTGTCGGCGCTGAAGGATCTGCTGGGAAAAAACTGACCCGGTCTGGAGATCGCTACGCTGCGGTGGAGAAGCTGATGGCCGACCACAGCTTCTCCGAGCGTCGCGCCTGCAGGCTGATCGGGGTCAACCGGTCGGCGTGGCAATATGAGCCGCTTCGCGGGAAGGACGATGCTGTCCGCGAGCGGATGCGCGAGATCGCGAACGAGCGTCGTCGGTTCGGCTACCGGCGGCTGGCGATCCTGCTCGAGCGCGAGGGGAAAGGCATGAACCTGAAGAAGGTGTACCGGCTGTATCGCGAGGAGCGGCTGACGGTGCGCAAGCGTGGCGGCCGCAAGCGCGCGCTGGGCACGCGGGCGCCGATGGCGATCCCGCAGGAACCCAACCAGCGCTGGTCGCTGGACTTCGTGTCGGACTCATTGGCCTGCGGCCGGCGGTTCCGCATGCTCAACGTCATCGACGATTACAGCCGGGAGTGCCTGGGGTGCATCGTCGATACCTCGCTGTCAGGTCGGCGGGTCGTTCGCGAGTTGAGCGCCATCGCCGAACGTCGCGGGCTGCCGTGCATGGTGGTCACGTAAACAAAACCGATGCGACCATCGGGCTTGTTGCGGCCAAAGTGCAGAATATTTTTCCGCATCCGGGGTTTGTCCAAAAGGGGGGCACAATCCCTTCATTGCGATAGCTGTAGCGACCGGTTTTAGGAAGGTCGTGCACAACCGCGAACGACTGCAACTGGGCGTTAGCGGACGTGCTCAGAGCGGGATAGGAGTATCCCATCTCCCGCCAGCATGATGCAAAGAGGCAGCGAGAAAATGAAGTAGTCCCAAACGGATCGTTCACCCATACTGATGACGACGCAATGGCGAGCGCTAATAGCTCGACCGCACATCCAATTTGGCGACGGGAATTCCGGCACGTGAGTCGACACGACAGGACGAAACTCTAGGACGTAAGTTTGCCAACCCGCACCGAGGAGCAAAATTGCGAAGCCAAAACATCCTCCGATGCCGAATATCTTTTGAATGAATGTCTGCATTTGACCGCCCCGTTGGGCGGCGACGTGCTTAGCCGAGACTATTGCATCATGTGGATAGACTCTCAGTTCCTGCATTCGGAGGTGATCGTTCTAGCTTTGCAGTTTTTAAGCGGTCAGGAGTATGCAGTAGCCAACGAATATTTTAGGCAAGCTTATAAAGAGTATGTGGACGGAAATTATGATGACTGCATCCATGACTGCTGCAACTCATTCGAAAGCGTTCTTAAAATCATTCTAGACAAAAAGAACTAGCTCCACTTGGCGACCGACCCGGCTTCAAAGCTGCTTAAGGCAGTATTTGATAACAAACTCATTCCTGATTACATGCAAAACGAGTTTAGCGGCTTGCGGACCATCCTAGAAAGCGGCGTTCCAACGGTACGCAACAAAGACGGCGGTCACGGCGCTGGCGTAAATCCGCGCAACATTCCCGCGCATATCGCCGGGTTCCAGCTCCACCAGACGGGGGCCGCTATCGTGCTACTTATCGAGGCAGCGAAGTGAGGAGAGCGCGTGGAGGCGTGGAGGTATCGAGTTCGCGATACAATCTTGGTATCGCGCTGGTATCGCAAATCGCTAGATCATGGCGAAAGCAGTGCGACATTGCTGCACCTTCCCCTCGTAAACGTCATGAAATTGCAGCATTGGGGGGCAATCGCACTGCAGAGGTCTAGCGTTGTGGCGAAACGAATGACCGGTATGGGGAGGAGCGGATAGCAATAGCGGACCTTGCGGTGCTGCGGCAGATCTCGAAAAAGAGTAGTCTTGGGAAAAGCTGCGAGACGAGCCGTATGTTCGATTTGGTAGCATGAACGGCGGCACGCTTCAGCACCAACCATTGCTCTGGCTAACCAGATGATACCTCGACATAGCGCTGCATCAAACTGTCGGCATGATCGCGAAGAACGACGACCTCGCTCAGCACTGCCTCGCTATGCCCGTCGACCAGCTTGGCACTGACGCCGATCTGCCGGACGGCCGACACTGCATCATCGACCTCCTCCCCGACATGAATGCGGGTGGTCGCCTGCAATTCTGCCGTTGCCTTGATCCGGGCAGAGCCCGTCTGCATGGCGACGACGCGCCCAGCGAGAATATCACATCGCTCAACAACCCGCGCGACGGTATCCTCAATCGCCCTCAATTCGCTCTTGATGTGATCGGTGGCATCGGCAGTAAGGCCTGCCAACTGACGTACCTCGTTGGCCACCACAGCAAACCCTCGCCCGGTGTCGCCAGCCCGTGCCGCTTCGATTGATGCATTGAGAGAAAGCAGCCTGGTCTGGGACGCGATGCTGGAAATCTCGCTGGCGACCGCACCGATTCCCTCCAAGTGCCCGCCGAGACCGGCGACGATCCTCCGCATGCTTTCGGCATCGTCAGCTACGTGATCGATGTTCCCGGTGACGCCCGTCAGGATCGTCTCGACCTCGGCAGCCATCGAGACGAGCTGACGAACACCCTGACCAGCCGCATCGGATCTTAGAGCTCCGTCTGTTGCAAGTGCCGAGAGATCCTTGGCCTGCACTTCCAGCTGATAGGCTGCGGTGCTCAACCGCCCCGCCACCGACCTCACTTGCTGAGATTCCTGTTGCCGCTCCAATCGCAACCGGCGTGCGATCAGCCGCTCCATCACCATGCCGGCGAGCATGGAAAGGTGAGATACTTCTTGCCGGCTGAGCCCGTCGGGTCGCGGGCTCGGGTCGAAAATACATAATGTACCGATGTTGAATCCGCCCGGCGTCGTTAGCGGAGCGCCGGCGTAGAAACGGATATGTGGGACACCTGTAACTAGGGGGTTCTCTGCAAACCGACCGTCGGCACGCGCGTCTGGAACCACCATGACCGCTTCTTGAAGGATCGCGTGCCCACAGAATGCGGCACTCCTCTCAGTTTCCTCAACTTCCAGCCCAGCTCGGGCTTTGAACCATTGGCGGTCGTCATCGATCAGCGAGACCGTGCTGGTGGCCACGCCGAAGAGGCTTTGTGCAAGCATAACTACATCGTCAAATACGCGTTCCGATCCAGTATCGAGAACCTTGTACGATATCAGTTCTTCGAGGCGCTCGGCCTCATTCACGGGAATGGGGAAGGATTTCTTATCCAAAGCTCGTCTCTCATGAAACCGATTTGGGTACATTCATACCAACGAGGACGCTCATGGCCAGCTATCATACTCGCCGGACAAACTGAGCTACGATATTAGAGCCGTTCGCATTGGTCGGACAATCACGAAAGATTGCACTCAACGAACGGCCGCTATCGAGAGCCCGGAATGCCAACCTGAACGTCTGGGTATGGGCGATTCCAGCCAGGGAACATGGCGTTCAGCCGTCCTTTCGCTTCTATTCCCGGGCGCGAGGTCGCTTACCTCATCAGTGAGGCTCGTGTTAATCATTGATTACTACGATCCGGTCACAGCGTCGCGGAGGAGCTAATCGTGCGTATTGATCAACTGCAACCGAGACCTTCCGCCGCCGAACCGCTGGAGATCCCGGCGGAGTTGCTGAGTAGTGTCACGCGACACCAAGCCCATCTGGCACAGCTAATCACGAGCTTACAGGCCGCGGGACTGCAGGACGACATGATCGAGAGCAGTGTGCGCGTGTTAGTCGACAGCTACGCCGACGAGCTGACCGCAGCAATCCGCGGCATGGCTAAGGATGCCCAAAATGGTTGACCCACTGTTGCAAGACGACGCAGCCAGGGTGTTCGCCTTGGGCCGCCTTAATGTGCTCGACACCTCAATAGAGGAGCCATTCGAGAAGATTGTAACGCTCGTTCGTACGGTCTTAGCTGTGCCAATCTCGACGGTGACACTAGTCGATCGCGATCGTCAATGGTTCAAAGCGCGCCGGGGCGTAGCCGTTTCCGAAACGCCGCGATCTGTTTCGTTCTGTACCCACACGATTCAACAAAGAGAACCGTTCGTCGTCGAGGACGCGCAGAGCGACGAACGTTTTGCCTCCAGTCCCCTAGTCACCGGAGCTCCGCACATCCGAAGTTATGCCGGCGTTCCGCTGCGCACACCGGAGGGTTATAACGTCGGCGCACTCTGTGCGATGGACACGCGGCCTCGGAGGTTCAGCCCGGCTGACGTTGCGATCCTCAGCAACTTTGCGAACATTGTGTGCGACGAACTCGAACTGCGAATGATTGCGCAGGTGGATCACCTCACGGGGGCACTTACTAGGCGAGGGTTCCTGGAACAGGCAGAGCGGGAACTATCGCGCGTGAAGCGTTATGGTCGGCCGAGCTCTATGGTTATGCTCGATGTTGATCACTTTAAGATCGTCAATGATACCTACGGTCACGGTGCGGGCGATCAGGTCCTGAAAAGGATCGCGGAGCTCGCAGGGGTCGCGATAAGGCCGACGGACGTCTTCGGGCGTCTGGGTGGTGAGGAGTTCGCGGTTATTTTAAGCGAGACAGATGCTGAACAAGCTCTTGTCGTGGCGGAGCGCCTACGAACGGCGATTGCTGATGAGCCTATACGCTTGTCCAATGGCACGGCGCTGCGCGTCAGCGCGAGTTTCGGAATCATGCCCCTGTTGCCGTCGATTAGTTCTGTGACGTCATGGATCGAAGGGGCTGATCAAATGCTATACGCTGCCAAAGTGGAGGGCAGGAACTGTACAAGGCTGGCAACATCCAACTGACCAATGCCGCGGAAACCGTTCCGTCGATCTCGAATGCAGGTGCTATTTGCTCACGTAAGCCGGATCTTAGGCGGCCAGCCCTTTTAAAGCCCTGCATGAAGGACGACGGAAAAGGCAGAGAAGACTTAACGGGCCGGCCATCCGTTTGGACTTATAGCGAAAAATGAGATTCGCATGATACCTGAGCTTACAAGCTCATAGTTAGGCCATTACATCCATTAAGGACAGATCTGCGATTCTTTTACATTTTGAATACGGGTAGCTGCAGCAAGGCTACGGGCGTTGGTTGATCCCTATTGATAGCCCCCATATTTTAGGCAAGAAATAGGCGATGCCAACCGCGCACTGCGTCTCAACCACGAATGGTGTTATTTTAGCGGTAGATCGCGGCTTCCTCGATCTCGTCCAACGTCCCGAAGATCAAGTTATCGGAGCATCTTATCGGGATTTAACCCATCCAGACGACCTTGAAAAAAGTGCAATTATGCTATCGATGCTCGTGGATCGGGCTCCCCCTTTCCGCCTGCAAAAGAGATACATGCGCCCCGATGGGAGCGCTGTTGCAGCGTCTTTATTTGTAACCTATTTCAATAATCCTGGTCGGCTGGTTGGTACGCTATTCTGGCATGATCCTGGTAACGAGTTCCGTCCAGAAAGGCTGTGGGAAGCCGCACTGCGAATTCAACATATAGCTAACATTCGCCGAGAAGCATTTGGCGATCGTTTGATCACCGACCCGGTTGGCACACTGCTGGTAGCCATCTATCTCGCCGAGGCTGAAGGACGGGTGGTCGGCGTTGAAACACTGGCCTCCGAAACCCGCATGGCACCGAGCACAACGAGGCGCTGGATTACCGCATTACAGCAGGAAGGTATTATTTGGGATGACAGCAATGTCGCGGCTGATGTGCAATTCACTCAGTCCGGCATCACTAGAATGGAGGGGATGCTTGCATCTGTGTTTCAAGCGCCGACGCTGTTACCGGACATCGATTGAAGCGTGTGAATCACATGATCCAGCTGAGCTGATGCTGCATAATTTTCAATTTGGTCGACAATAGCAAGGGCTTGCCGCAAAAGCTGAACAGCCTCTTGAACGTGCGCTTTTTGATCCGAGACAAACATCGAATCTCTCCTAATTTTCTGTTCCGCGCGTCTTTAGTCGCGCGAAGCAGGTGTTAACAACACAATTACCATCCGAGCCCGCAATTTTCCGAATCCGTCTCAAGTTTGAAAGGCGGACGCCTTTGGTATTAGCTATCCAATTATAGCACAATGGAGCGATAATTGGTTGTTCTCGGCAATCGATCACATCCATCGACGCAGAAGCGCGAACCAACCAGATTGAGCCAAGACGGTCGTTCCACCGCCGTGGCGGGGCACCCATGGCGACGTCCCGCCAGCCGCTCTTGGATACGACGCGCTCGACCGGGCTTGCGGTTTGAGCATAGCCCGATTGCTCTTTCGCAAGTTGGCCGGTCAGAGACCGAGAAACGGGAAAGATCCCGCTTAACGAATGGCCGTTATCAGAAACGCGGATCGCCAGCCTGAACGTCCGGGTGTGGGCGATAGCGGATTGGCCGGGATGGGGAGGAAAACGGACAGGCCGGTTTCGGCACTTCACCAGTGTTAAGCAGACATAGACTCCGCACCAGAGGAGGCATAGTTCTATGCAGATTGCCAAGGAGATGCTGATGTTTCCGGTTTGGGTCTATTTTGTGGTCGCGCTGGGGATCGCGCTGATCGCCTTCGCTATCGAGCAAGTTGCGTCGGGGATCGGTATGACCTTCGTGGCGCTCACCTCGACCATGTGGACTGCATACTCGATTTCCCGCGCCAAACGGCGCGGACGCTGCTGATCGACAACTAGGGAAGGTTTGCAGCCTGACCGCTTTAGGCGTTAACCTACTTGAAGCCGACATTACGAGGTGATCTTTGCAGCGCGAAGTCTGGTTCGAAAAGGTGGGGTGGAGCTACATGCCACGCCACTGGAAAGGCTTCGGCGTATTGACAGCCGTCATTCTCTCTACAGTTGTGGCCATCCTGTTAGGCCAAGCGATGTTAGATGGTCTGGGCTATTTCATAGCAGACTGGTTGCCCTTCCCCATGTTCTTAATCCCCGCCCTGTTGTTACTTCTTGGAATTGCAAAGCGCCATAGCTGACTGACCGGCAGCTATCGGGAGCGCTGTCGAAACCGCGAGCGTCGACAAGTGGGCGTTCTTGTCCGGGGTGTCGCTAGGGTACATCGCACGCATGCAACGAAAAAGGCTCGTATTTGTGCGGGGCGCGGACGATTGCGGTGGAGGGCATCTCCGCCGCGCAACTGCCCTAGCGATCATAAATGCGGGCATGTGATTTTTATCCGAGAGACGCGTGTTCGCCGGCGATCGGCTAAATAATAACGATTATTTACCGTTGGCGCTTAGTACAGCACGCAGGAAAAAGTTCTTTGCGGGTTGATCGATGAAACTGGGACGAACGAAGTCGCTCACTGTCGAGGTAGCTTCGTCTGATAGGGGTTGTGAGCCGCCAGAGCCGTTGACGCAGCCGGGTGGGGCGGACGGCGCGTTGATCCGCCAAAAAAGCGCGGCGTCAAGTTCTCGAATCGTGCGTTTCCTTAACGCGCTATCGCTTGCGCTATCTTGCGCGATGCTCATGCTCGTAATGTTTGGCTTATGGCAGGCGCGTGAGGACGCCTGGAAAGCTTCGGAAGTGGCGTCATCCAATCTCGTGACTGCTCTCTCACGCAACGTTGGAAACAACGTTCGCCTGGTCGATCAGGCCGTGATTGCTACCTCTATTGGCCTGGAATTGCCTGGGTTGTGGAAATATCCGGAAGATGTTCGAAATCTTGTCTTATTCAATAAGGCTCGTTGGTCGCCTTACCTAAGCAGAGTTTTCGTGACCAATGAGCGTGGGCGGATAATTGCGCTGTCGGATGGCGCACGCGGCGTCGGGGTCGACCTTTCCGGACGGAGCTACTTCCGCCTCTTACGTTCGTCCGGCTCGAGAAAGCCGTTGTTGAGCAGCGTAGTAATAAGTCGCATAGGACGAGAACCAAGTCTGATCCTTGCGCGACGTATTGCCACGTCAGACGGCCGCTTCGCCGGGATCGTTGCTGGCGAGATGCCCCTGCGGCTGATCCGTCCAACGCTTGATGACGTCGTTATAGGTAGTCGCAGCGCGATCAACCTTTTCAATCTTGACGGTACCATCTTACTTCGTAACCCAGCATTAAAGCCGGGGGCTGCGGGAAACATTGGAGGTGCACCGACTTTCGAAAGAATGAAGCGCGAGATGACGGGGGTTTTTGTCGGTCGCTCTGCGGTCGATAATGAGCAGAGGCTCTATGTGTTCGCTCGCCCTGCAGGCTTGCCACTCCTGTTGGATGTTGCGACTTCGACGTCGGAGATTCTAGCTCCGTGGTGGAAAAGGTCGCTCCCCGTAATTCTAACCACGCTCGCATTGTGCGCAGGAATAATCGTTCTTGCGTCTCTCTTCCAGCGCGAGCTTCTACGCCGTGAAAAGTTAGAGGCAGAGCTTGCGGAACTTGCCTCGACCGATGGCCTGACTGGGCTGCTAAACCGACGTAGTTTCGACGCCGGGTTGGCGCGGGAATTGAGACGGGCGGAACGCACCAAACAACCATTATCCCTCGCCATTATCGACGCAGACCATTTCAAGGCGTTCAACGACACTTATGGTCATGTGGCGGGAGACAAAACCTTGCAGTCGATCGCAGACGCAATGCGGGAAGTTTACCGCCGCCCCGCCGATCAGATTGCGCGGATCGGCGGGGAGGAGTTTGCCGTGCTGATGCCCGATACGCCCCAGAATGGTGCCTTAGCGCGAGCAGAAGCGCTCCGGTATGCCGTAGCAGGCCTTGGTATTGCGCATTCGGGGAATTCGGAAGGTGTCGTGACCGTTAGTGTCGGCGTTACCTCAATGATGGAAAACGACGCTGACCCGACAGTCATTATGCGATTGGCTGACCAAGCACTCTACGAAGCAAAGGGGCGTGGCCGCAACTGTGTGTCCTCGTTCCACGGAGAGACATAATATACTATCCATTCGGCTTGGGTGCCGCGAAAATGATAATTGCCTCCTCGATGGTCTGATCGAGCCACATAAGGTAAAAAAATCGGCGACTCGCAACGCATACATAGGTCCGGCACCAGCCCGAGCTACGACGAGATTGGGCAGAGCTGCCTCCGCAGGTCCACAAATCGCGCGCGCGCCAGCTAGCCCATTGCTCCCGACCTGACGATTGCTCCCGACCTGACGATTATCAACCTGTGAACGAACGACATCTCAATGGTGTCCCGCTGACGAGTGCGATCACGTCGTATCAAGCGATCATCACCAGGGCGAAGGTGACCGGCGACTGCATCCTCGAATGGCCGTCGATCGAGGGGCCGTCACCGTCCTATGGTGCCGACGCGACGCGCGCGCAGTGGAAGTCGGCGCTGGTGACGCTAGCGTCGTCGAACGGCTGCGCGTTCCAGGATGACGAAGCGTTGCTTGGCGGTCGCGCCGGCGCGGTCAGCAATGGACTGACGGCCGACGGCGTCCACGAAACCGGGCCGGGCTACGACATCGAGGCGCAGGCGCTCCAGCGGTACACCGTGCAATAACTGTTCGGTTCGCCGCGCAAGCGCCTGAAACTTCGTGCTTTCAAGTAGCTATCTTGCCGTTCGAGGCGGGGTATCACCTGCCCCGAACCGGGGTACTAGGCGGTAAAAAACCGCAGAAAAGCGTCACTGCGGCGGAGGGGATATCCGCCGTCCGCCAATGTCCGGAATGGGAAGGAAAGCGGACTGTCTGCTTTGGAGGCCACAGCCCAGGAAACCGACCACTGAACGGGTATCCCAGACGCATCATTCTTTTGCATCGCTGGAGCCCTCGGTTTTCTGCTGTTTTTTGCGCTGATTCGAAACTCGTGAGTTCTGCATCAGGCCGACTGCCGACATGTCGGCTGGCTCTTTTTCGCCACGGTCGTAAGTTGCTAGGATTAGGGAGTAGCAGATGAATAACAGGGCATTTGGATGGGTCCGCGCAAGCGCGGGGATTACCATAGCCGTCGCAGCGATAAGCGCTCATGCGCAGTTTGTCCCGTCCGCTGGATACAGCGGTAAAGGATCGCGACCAGGTGTCGCAGTGCCATCAGATCCCAGCGCACCGGCCCTAGCTCGCATCCCTGATACGGCGGTATCAAACGTGTTCCGCGTCGATCCGGCCTACAAGCGCGGCTTGGCTGTAGGCCAGGTCGAGGTTGTTGGCGCATTTGCGATAGCGGAAACGAGCAAAGCGCATGTCGTAGCGGCATGGTCGCCAGGTTTTTTACCTGTCACTTTTTCATTGAGTGATGGTCGCTGCTACGTGCTCCAAGCCGATTATGAGGGAGGCACACTCTCTAACGGCCGGTTGAGCAAAACAGGATGTGAGGGGCCGCGAAAGTTTTATGAGCCGGCCGTTCCTCCGCCACCTCCCGGCCGCTCACTACGGTTCATAGGGGCAGCATGGGGCTACGGCGCTTGGGTCGATGATCGGGCAAAGGTCACCATCGTTACCGCGCCGGGAGCGACAA
The DNA here is from genome assembly GCF_003688625.1 of Sphingomonas sp. PP-CE-3A-406. Taxonomy (GTDB): domain Bacteria; phylum Pseudomonadota; class Alphaproteobacteria; order Sphingomonadales; family Sphingomonadaceae; genus Sphingomonas. Next base: position 11,178 of record NZ_RCWY01000001.1, on the reverse strand, counting down.
CCTTCAAACCTCTTTTCACGGCCCAAATGACGTCCAGCACCATCATGGCGATGAACAGCCCTGACGCCCCCGGCGGCAATGTAACGTTGGTCGGCAAAATCAAAGGTCGGCTGACGGTCGTGACGCTGGAAGTAGGGTACTAACACTGATGCAAAACTTTTGATTTTTACATCAGCGATAGTGGAGATGAACGGATGTCCGCTGTCGAGAGTGCGAGCTGCCAATCGGAACGTCCGGATGTGGGCGAAAGCGGAACGGCCGGAATGGAAAGGTAAGCGGACGGACCGCTTTGGGGACGGCTGATGCGCTTGCCGACATTGCGCGGCGTTGCTGCGTTCTCGTGAAAATGGTCATGCTGGACGGTTCGATTTCAGTTGATCGGCTTAAGCGGCTATCTTCTTATCGACCAATCGGGTTTTGGCGTCGGATGAGCGCATATGGTCTACCGGACTCGGGCATCGAACGGCAGACCTTATACCACCGTCCAGCCCCCAATTCGCGAAGTCGTTACGGAACCAAAACGGTTTTCTCGGGTTGTCGGAAATCAACAAGGAGTTGGATGCATGCACAAGATCGGTATGACGTTCTGGGTCGCGTCGCTGACAGTGCTGGCTGGCGCATGTTCTCCCTCTTCGCCGTCGCAACCGCACACCAGCGAGACTGCCGCCCCGCAACCTGCCAGCACAAATGCCACCGCCGCAGCCCTGCCGGTCTCCAGTATCCCTGCCGACCCGCGGACAATCGCCGTCAACGTGCAGGGCGTCGCCCCGGTCGGTGTCACGCTTAGGGTGAAAAGTGTAGAACTCGGTACCGATGCCACGACCCTCGATGTCAGCGCATCCTATGGCGGTACGATCACAAACAGTCTCGAATTGGCCGGAAATGGCACCTATTTGCTAGCTGCCAATGGCGATCGCCTGATGCTGAAGCCTCCACAAGACAACCAGTCGCTACGTATCACGCGCGGCCAGACGATGGACGGTAAGCTCGTGTTCCTGGGCGCTGTGGCGCCCGACACGAAGTCGATCAAGCTGGTGGTGAACGACAATAACGATGGCAACAGCATCATCTCGCCGGGCTTGACGATGACTATTCCGCTGGATGGTACGCCGCGGTGACGCGATCCGGCATAGGAAAGCACGTGACCACCAGGTGGATAGCGGTCTCCTTATCCGTCGCGTGCTTCGGCCTGACGCTGGCCGGGTGCAATACCCGGCCGGCACCGCGCAGCCTGAAGGATGAGGCGAGCAGCTTTCGTGTTGTCGTGGACGCACCTGAAAGCCACATGACGCTCGCTGGCACAGATAGCGCTGGCGGCACCGCAGGGCCGGAAAGCAGCTTTGCGGCGGCGAATGAGCGTTCCTCCGTGTTTCGAACCACTGAAGTTGCACCTGATCGCATTGCTCTTACGGAAAATCTGCTTTCCGAACTGAATGCGCGCCAAGCCGCTGATCAGTCGATCGTGATCGACCTACCGGCCGATATCCTCTTCGATTTCGACAAGGCCATCCTGCGCGCTGATGCCGAACAGTCGTTGCGCAAAGCGGCCGAGCTGCTGGGCAGCTATCCGACCGCGCCTGTGAAAGTGAACGGGCATACCGATGGCAAGGGCAGTGATGCGTATAATGACCCACTCTCGTTGCGCCGGGCGCAGGCGGTGGCGACATGGCTCAAAAAAAATAGCGGTCGAGGTTCGACTGTGGCTGGGCTGGGCAAGCGACGACCTGTGGCGGACAATGCAAATGCCGACGGCAGTGACAATCCGGACGGCCGTCAGCGTAACCGCCGTGTGGAAATCGTCATCCAGCCTGCCGCCCCAAAGGCCGCGACGCAGGAGTAGATCGACATGGCGCTGATACCATGCCCAGAATGCCGGCAAAGCGTATCGGATATCGCACCCGCCTGTCCTCGATGCGGCTATCCGGTAGCCGGTTCGCCACGATCACGTCGCATGATCGACAGCGGCGTCGCTGGTAAGGCAGTCGGCGCGATCGGTGGTTGGTTGATCGTTCCGTGGATCGCTCGCTTGGTCGCGATGGCGATGTTCTGTCTCGTTCTGATCGTGATGTTCATTAAGGGACGCGGGTGAATCACGCGCTATCTGCGAAGGCGGCAAATGCGGTCTGAGGCCGGGCCGGCACTCCGCTCAGTGCACCCGACATCGCCTGGCGCCGCCAGGTGTAGATCGCGCCGCTGCCGACCTCGTGACGCTCGACCGCCGCCCGGACCGACCCATCCGGCCCAAACGCATCGCGCAGGATCGCCAGCTTCTCCTCGACCGTCCAGCGGCGCCGGCCCGACACCCGCCCGACAATCTCGATACGACCACTCATACGACCGGTCGTATGACTACTCGCTACATCTGCAGCTGGTTCGATAGTCTCGTCCGACATCACGGCCCCGTTCAAAGAGCTGCCATCAACCCGTTGAACGCTCCGCCTACAAGGCGGCCCTCAGACCGCGCTTACGAACCTTCTAAGGCGGAAACGTTTACGCTTTGCAGCCGTCCAGTTCGTCTCGAAGGGCCTGAATGAGTTGAGCCGCCGGCATGGCTCGGCTCAGAGGCGCGCCTTGTCCAGCCCACTGCGCGCCGAAACCATGCTCGCCCTTCGTTTTTGCTGCCGCATGCAGAGCTTTTCCAGCATCGTAAGCGATAGGATAGTCTGGCCGGGCCTGGCCAACGAGTAGCCCAGCGAGCGCTGTAAATCGGTTGGCTAGCGCGCGCGCAGGCCGGCCGGAAATAAGCGGAGTCAGCGTCGTGTGATACGCGCCCGGCCCCGTTAAGGCTGCGCGATATGCAGCGTCGGCAGCGGACTCAGGGCAAGCCACAAACGCAGTGCCAAGCTGTGCCGCGACCGCGCCGAGATCGAGCGCTGCCGCAATGCCGGCACCATCCATGATCCCGCCGGCTGCAACGATCGGAATGCCTACGTCTCTAACCAGCAACCGGGTGAGCACTGCCATGCTCAACTCGTCATCGGGCGCGTTCGGATCGAAGATGCCGCGGTGCCCGCCCGCCTCTATACCCTGAGCAACGATCGCATCGACGCCGGCCGCTTTGATCGAGCGACCTTCTTCAAGGTTCGTAGCGCTTGCCAACATGTAAATGCCACATGAGCGTAGCACCGAGAGAACCTCGGGGGATGGTAAGCCGAAGTGAAAACTGACGACCGGTGGCGCCAAGTCAATCAGCGTGGCCACCATTTCGGGATCGTCGGCGAAGCTCTTGTATATGGTCCGGAGCGTTGGCGGGGGAGTCGCTTCGAACTCGATAAAAAATGGCGCGAGCAATTGAAGCCACGCAGTCTCACGGACGGAATCTACCTTCGGACGAGCATGAACAAAGAGATTTACATTGAAAGGCCGGTCCGTGCGGCCCCGCACTTCCTCGATCATTGCACGCGCGCCGACTGCATCGGTTGCGCCTACTCCTATCGAGCCGAGCGCACCGGCTTCTGAAACGGACGCCGCCAGTAGAGGCGTGGAAACGCCTGCCATAGGCGCTTGGATCAACGGCAGTGTAAGATCGAAGCGATCAACGAACGACATCAACGCAGCATCCTTACATGAACCAATGACCGCTTATGGCCTTTGCTGGAACTCCTGTGAACGGCAGTAAAGGGGCGAAAGCGGAACGGCCGGAATGGGGAGGAAAGCGGACAGGCGGCTTTTGGGACGAATTCTCAGAAAGCTGCCTTCCTGGGCTATGATTTACAGCATGGAGCATAATAGAGGCTCCCTTTCCTAAGCCAACATAGATTAGTTTTCTTGATAAGGTCAAAGATGTCATATACGCAAAGCGGCATCGCCCTATCTGTGGCATAGCTTCGTTAAGGACGCGTTGTGTCACATAATCTCGAAATATTTATTGATGAGCTATCGCTTTACGGTGCGCTGAACAGCGAGGACCGTGAATCGATCCTTATGCTTCCGACAATGGTGCATCGAGTAAAAAAGGTTGTTCACCTAGCCCAACAGGGTGACGTGGGAGACTCTCTGCTGCTGCTAACGAGCGGATATGCCCTGCAGCAAAAAAATGCGGGCAATGGCAACCGACAGATTTCTGCGCTGAATGTGCGAGGCGACTTACTAAACCTTCCTTCGCTGTTTTTGGCAAAATTTGACTCAGATGTGGTGGCCTTAAAGAACTCTGAAATAACATTTATCCCAAAATTAGAATTTTTAACGTTATTCAGAAAACGGCCAGCGATTGCATACGCATTATTTCGAATGACGCTAGTGGATGCGTGCCTCGTTCGAGGGCAGCTTCTCAATCTGGCTCGCAGGGATGCACGAACCAGAATAGCGCACTTTTTATGCCATCACGCGGAACGCATGGGTGCCCGCGGGCTAATGAACAGCGACTCGTTTGATATGCCGCTCACACAAGCACAAATTGGCAACGCGACCGGCCTGACTGCAGTACACGTAAATCGTATGCTTAAGTCGTTAGTAGACGACGGACTTATATCTCATAATGGAAGCTCTATCTATATAGCGAACAGGGAAAAATTCATGGCCGCCGGTGATTACTATCCACAGGACCTGTATTGAAAATCTTGACTTCAACGAGTCACATGCTGCCACTTCATCCCCATGAAGTCGCCTCTGGCGAGTTTGATGCGCGCATAAGGGCGAACCTGGGCACCGCTGACTGCTGGTCGGACGAGCGGGCAGAATACGAGAACAGCTGCACGAATGACCGCTGTCGGGCAAGCGCGGCGCCACCCGGAACGTCCGTATTTGGGTGTTAGCAGTCGCCAGCCCTAAGTCGCGCAACGCCAGCGATTGTTGCACCAAACTGCACCGTCGCTATTTGCTCGATCGGTGCGCGTCGGGCTAGGATCTAGGCCGGTTTCTGCCAATGGGGAGGTGCACCTTTTGCGCCACGAAAAGACCGCGGGCGAGGCGGGGGTAATAGCGTGTTAGATGGGGTCGCGAAATTGGGCCCTCCCCGACCCCGCCCGGCGCGATGCCCGCCGCCCCGATTGCTGCCGGACTAAAAGCGCTACCCGCCGGGGACGATGGTTAGCAGCACCGGTGATACCCTTGGTGCTGCCATGGGGATGACACAGGGGGCGACGCTTTTATCGCGCAGCGGCGCGATAAAGGCGGGTTAGACCCACAAGCGGTCATTTAGCGCGCCCCTTCCACTTCCCGACTTCGGACATTTGTTCAGCAAGGTGAAGCACCCACTGTAGCCTCATCGCAAGGGTGCAAACGGCGAGATTGGGCGGATTGCCGCCGTCAAATTCCTATGGATTGGCCTTTGAGATCATGAGATAATTCCGGTCGGAGGTATTTATCATGCGGAATTGGGTCGTTGCCGGTCTGGCATTCTTCTTCGCGGAACTCGGGATGGCTGCCCTGGCCGGCCCGGCAGGCGCGTATTGGGTCGAGACCCCCGAGATCAGCTATCTGCTGTTGGCGCTGGGGGCGGTGTTGGGTGTCTCACTGATCATCATTCCGGATCAGATGCAGCGCCGCTTTTAACGGATTGGCGACGCGGGCTATCCCCTGCAGCGATCAAGATGCCTCAGGCCGGCTTCGCGCCGGGCGCTTCGCATTTCGCGAGCTTGCTTTACGCGTCCTTGTACGGCGCAGCGCTCGTGGGACACGGGTCAATTATGGGCTAAACTGCCTTCCTGCTCTTCTTCAGCCACGACCCATTCCCGGCCGTCCGCGGCACATTGAGCGCCTCCCAAAACCGGTCGTTCATTCACTCCCTTGCTGGCGACCGGACCTGGGCCGCAAGCAGCCCGTCAGCTTTCAGATCGGTGCTTGGCAAAGGCCGACATTGTCACGCGGAACCGCACGGGAGCATTGGGTTTTGGCGGGCGCCTTCAATGGACCTGCTGAACTCGGGAACGCGCTCGGGTGGTAGGAACTCCGTGGCAACGATCGCCCGAAAGTGCCATCTAGGGGCGTCATCGACCCCCTAGTTTGGAACGATTATTCTCCGTGGTTGACGCATCCGGTTTTCAACTGCCGCCGCCAAGCGATTGGCCAGCGTTCGAACGGGTGATGCGCCGGCTCTTCTCTCGCGTCTTCGACTGCCCGCTCGGCGAAATGGTGGGCAGGTCCGGACAGGACCAGGAAGGCCTCGACATCATCGGACGTCGGCCGACCGGCACGCGCGGCTATTTCGGGATCCAGTGCAAGCTGAAGGAGGAACTCGGCAACAATCGAAATGTTCGCCGCAAGACGCTCGAGGCCGAGGTCGCCGAGGCCGACAAGATCGAGCCGCGGCTTTCCGAATTCGTGCTCGCGACGACAGCCGCGAACGACATCGATCTGCAGAACCACGCGCGGGCGCTGACCGCTGCACGCGAGGCGAGCGATCATCCGCTCGATATCCAAGTCATCGGCTGGACACAGCTGCGCGCCATGATCGGCGAGCATCGCGACATCCTCGACAGCTATCTGGGGATCGAGGGTGTTGCTGATCTCGCGCAGCAGAGTGCCGACCAACACGCCGAGGCGATAGCGACGTCGACCGCGCAGCACGAAGAGCTCAAGGACATGGTGAGCGCGTTGCTCGCGAGCCAGTCGCTTGCCGCGCCGATCGTCGTGCCCCTGATCGAGAGCGATGATCCGCGGCTGTCGCGCGCTATCGATCGGATCAAGGCAAAGCTCGAGCGCGAGGACGTGCGGGGCGCGCTGGCCGACCTTGAGACGCTTCGCGACGACGAATGGGAAGAAGCGGGTCCCAACCAACGCTTCCGTATCCTCGGGAACCTAGGATCGGCCTATTGGCGGCTGGGCAATTTCGAGGAGGCCGAAAAATTGTTCCGTCAGGCCTCCGAGATCCAGCCAGACGATCCGAGCGGGCTCGCCAATCTCGCCTCTGCTGCGACCTGTGCAGGCGACCCGGCAGTGGGACTCCGCGCGGCAAGGCGCCTCCTCGAACTTGAGCCGGACTCGCCGACGGCCTTACTGCCCTTGATCCAGGCCCAGGAAAAGGTCGCGCCGATCGCCGACCCGATGCAATCCGTGCCGGCGCACCTGCGCGATAGCGAAGAGGCGATCGTTGGGACGGCACAGGTTCTGCGCAACCGCAATGACGACAACTGGATCACGCTCTCTCAGCGTGGCGTGGATCTTCATCCCGACAGCGAACTCCTGGCGCGATTGCATGCCGACGCCACCCTGGCTCGGATGGCAGCAGTCGACGGGTCCCATGTCGGCGCCAAAGGCGAAGCCGTGCCGACGCATGACGAGATCGAGGCGGCGGTCGAGACGCTGGAGAAGGTGTGGGCGCGGGTCCGAGCAGTCGATCCCAGCCATCCTGATCTTTCTATACCCTACAATCTCGCCAATGCGCTGCGTGGCCTCGGCCGCAATCGCGAGGCACTGACCGTCTTGGAACAGGCCGAGCACTATTCGCCCGAGAAAGGCCAGATCGCGCACCTTCATGCGATCCTTCTGGCAACGCTGGACCAGACCGATGCAGCTATTGCCCTGCTTCGCCAGCATACGGGCAATCCGGAATCACTTCTTCTCTTGTGCCACATGCTGGAGGCATCGCCCGCCGACGTCCATTCGCTGCTGTCGGGCGTTGCGATGCCAGTCGGATCGCGCCAGGAAATGTGGCAACGGGTCCTCGATGCCGAAGCGCGCGCCGCGCTCGATCCGTCGATTGACATATCGGACGAGCTGGAAAGCGCCGCTAGCGCGTTTTCCGCAAGCCTGGTGCCGCTAACGGCGCTCGCGAAACGCGCGCAGACGCATGAAGAGCGGCAAGCGATCGCCGATCGGATGCTCGCGGCAAGTGTTGCCGAGACATCGTTCACCGATATCCTGTCCGCGGCGTTATGGATGCGCGGCGCCAACCTGCCAGCACACGTATTGTCGCTGCTCGATGCGAGAACCAGCCGCAGCGAAGACAGCACGCCGCTGCGATGGATTATCGAGGCACTGTATGCTCGACAAACTCCTCGACCTTTGACGCTCATGCAAACCGGCAAGATGTTGTGATTCCCGTTCTGCTGTTCGATGAACCCTTCTGGCGCGAGGTGCTCGATCTCGGTGCCCTCGTCCGACGTGGCCTGGTCGCCAAACGCGACCTTGGCCTCGTCCACTTAGTCCGGGACGCCGATGAGGCCTGGAGTGCGGTCCAGGACTTCTATGCCTCGAATCCAAAACCGGTCTGGCATCGCCGCCAGATTCTGTAGCCCGGGGGCTCGCAGAATGGGTGGTGAATGTTGGCCGCCGAAGTGCCAAGTCGCGCGTGGCCCATTCGCTGTGTGAGTTCACCTGCCGGGTGGAGGGTCGGGACGGCGAGACGGGTTTGCCGATTACGATGCCTGCCACGCAAGCGCAGCTCGCCGATATGACGGGGCTGACCGCCGTTCACGTCAATCGTACCCTCCAGTCGTTAAGGCAGGATGGGCTAATAACTTTGAGTGCCGGCATGCTAACCGTGTTGAATTGGGATCGGTTCGCCAAAGTGGCGGATTTTAACCCTGACTATCTGCGAATCGAGCGCCAGGCCTCGCTAGCCGCATAGCCGCCTAATATCGGCCTGGCCGCCTACCATCTATCACCGGACGTCGCGCGACGGTCAAACGAATGGCGGCTTTCGGGATGTTCGCGAATTCGATCTAACGGCTGCAATTAGGGCGCGTAGCTGCTGTTATGTTCGAGATGAACCAATGGCCGCTTACGCCATCTGCAAGCCCGAAAGCGGTCAGGCCGCTCTCCACCAATTTTCGTCATTTCCAATTTGCGTCCCCAGATACGGCGCAAGAACCCCCGCCTCGCCCGCGGGCTTTTCAGGCGGCTTTTGATGCATGCGGGAGATCTGATGCACCCCGCGGTAAAGCTGGGCTTTGCCGCCGAGGATGAGGCGTCCTGCCGCATGCAGATTGACGCAGCTGGCCGAGCGCCGACTGGGGTGGCTTCAACAAAACGCCGAGTCGCACGGACCACGCGACGTTAGCCTGTCATGCAACCGCAATCCGGCAGCTTCGGGATGGCGTAATCTTGTAGAAAGCCTTTCTACAAGATCAGCATGTGGACGTGCGGGTGGCTGGTGACGCAAATTTCGCCACGTCCTCCGCCATCGGTCGTGCTCTTGGAAGCTCGGGTTCGGGGCAGAGGCACGATGGTTCAGCCGGCGCCGGACGGCGCCAAAAGCCGAAGAGATAGAGATGAACACCCCCGACAATGATGACGGCTCAGACGCTCCGCCCGCTCACGTGCGCACGATGCCGCGCAGCGATGTTCCATCAAACCTGCGCTCAGGACCGCTGGACCAGCACGCCGCCAATGATACTTATCTCGACTTTATGGTATTTGTGAGGGCATTTGCACGCGCAAACGCCGTCAGGGATCTTCGGGAGCACAGTGCCGCCAATGACAACACGAGCCGTAATATACGCCCGCTATAGCAGCGACCGGCAGTCGACGACGTCGGCGGAGGACCAGGCTCGGCTATGTCGCACCCGGATCGACAAGGAAGGCTGGGATCTGGTCGAGGTCTTTGCCGACCTTGCCATCTCGGGCGCTACGCGCAATCGGCCAGGGCTCGACGCCCTGATGAGCCGCACCAACGCGTTCGACATCCTTGTGGCAGAATCGCTTGACCGGTTGAGCCGTGACCAGGAAGATATTGCCGGCCTCTACAAGCGGCTGCGCTTTGCGGGCATCCGCATAGTCACGCTGTCGGAAGGCGAAATCTCGGAACTTCACATCGGTCTCAAAGGCACGATGGGAGCATTGTTCCTGAAGGATCTGGGTGAGAAAACCAGGCGTGGTCAGATCGGCCGGGTCGCGCAAGGCCGTATTCCTGGCGGGCTGAGCTACGGCTACAGGCGTATGGTGGCGCTTGGCACCGACGGCGAACCCGAGCGGGGCTTGCGCGACATCGATGAGGCACAGGCTGGCGTCGTCCGCCGCATCTTCGAAGAATATACGGCCGGCCGCAGTCCGCGCGCTATCGCCGAGACGCTGAACGGTGAAGGTGTCCCCTCGCCTTCGGGTAAAATGTGGCGCGCCAACACCATCAACGGCAACCGCGAGCGCGGCAACGGCATTCTCCACAACGAGCTATATGCCGGCATCATCAGCTACAACCGGCAAAGCTTCGTGCGCGATCCCGTCAGCCGCAAGCGGGTCGCCCGGCCCAATCCGCGCGACCAGTGGGTCACCCACGAAGTGCCGGCCCTGCGGATCATCGACGAGCAAAGCTGGGCCGCGGCACAGCGGCGGCTCGAGCACGGCCAGGCGCTGTCGCCTGCGCGTCAACGACGGCCAAAGCGGCTGCTGAGCGGGCTGGTCACATGCGGCACCTGCGGCGGTACGTTCACCATCATCGGCCGCGACCGCTGGGGGTGCAGCACCGCCCGTGAAACGGGCACCTGCAACAACGGCAGAAGCATCGTCGACACCCAGTTGGAGACACGTATCCTCGGCGCACTGCGCGAGCGCATGTTCGAGCCAGATGCGGTCGCTGCCTATATCGAGGAATATCGCCAGGCCTTCACTGCCCAGCAGAAGGACCGGCACAAAGCTCATCGCGGGCTGGAGAAACGTGAAGCCGAGGCCACACGCCGGATCACCCGTCTGACGCTGGCAATTGCCGACGGCGCCAACGCCTTTGCAGAAATCCGCAGCGTGCTCGAAGAGCAGATCGCCACCCGCGAACGCTGCCGGCGCGATTTGGCCGACCTCGACGCCGAGCCGGTGCTGGCGCTGATGCCCAATCTGGCGGAGAGCTATCGGCGCAGCGTCGTCCAGCTTGGCGCGGCGTTACGCGGCGATGCGATCGAGCAGGAGCAGGCACGTCAGGCTCTGCGGGCGCTGATCGACCAGATCGTTGCATCCCCTGCGCCGGACAAACGCGGCGTCGCGCTGGAGATCCGTGGCCGGTTTGCGCAGATGATTGATCTCGCAAACGAAAAAAGCGCCCCGCGAGGGACGCCTGATTGTATGTCAAAGATGGTTGCGGGGACAGGATTTGAACCTGTGACCTTCAGGTTATGAGCCTGACGAGCTACCGGGCTGCTCCACCCCGCGACGGCACGGCCAGCGTGCGTTGGGTAGAAGAAATTGTGAATGGGTTTTGATATGTGTGCGTTTGCATGTTGCACGGGCTTCAATGCCTGGCGACGACCTACTCTTCCATCGCTTGAGCGATAGTACCATTGGCGCAGTCGGGTTTCACGGCCGAGTTCG